>NZ_JBHVJA010000016.1:0-198614 GCF_042799335.1 Streptomyces sp. NPDC057697
CCCTGGGCGCGCACCGGCTGACCGCTCCCGCGGCCGGCGACCGGCCGCGGCCAGCCTGCCCCAGAGCAGATCGGCCAGGCTGCGTACCAACTGCTCGCGGGAGCAGGGGCGTTCGCCCAGCCACCAGTCACCGGCGGCGTGCATCATGCCGACGATGCCGTGGCCCCAGATGCGGGCCATGGCCGCGCTGTCGGGCCCCAGGTCCACCCGCTCGGCTATCACCAGGGCGAGTTCCTCGCCGAGCCGGCGCAGCAGCGGCGCCGAGTGCCGTCCGACGTCGAAGCCCTGCTCCGTCGAGGGCGCCGCGTCGTCGGACGGGTGCATCAGGAAGCGGTAGACCTGCGGGCGGGCCTCGATGGCCGCGAGGTAGGTGTCGAGCGTCGACTCGACGCGCCGACGGCGCTCGGCCGGGGCGTCCAGGGCCGCGCGCAGGGCGATCAGGAGCGCGTCGGTGTGGCGCTTGGCGAGGGCGCGGTAGAGACCGCCCTTGTCGCCGAAGTGCCGGTAGAGGATGGGTTTGGTGATTCCGGCCTCCGCCGCGATGGCGTTCATCGAGGCCCCCGGCCCGTCCCTGAGCACCACGCGGTCGGCGGCTTCGAGCAGCTCGCGACGGCGGCTCTCCGCTGCTGTCCGCTGGCGCTCTGCCTGTCGTGTGCTCTCCATGTCGCCTCTCCCCGCCCCTGGCCGTGCATATGCGTCCTGCCTGCGCAACGTAACACCCTGCCCAGCGCCGTGCGGATCCGAACCCGGGCGGTTGACAGAGGCTACTTGTCGGTAACAGACTGCGGTTACCGCAAGTAACGAGTGGTTTTTTCACGGCAGTACGTGGAGGGGAACATGGCGGAGTTCACGCTCGAACTCAACGATGACCAGAAGCAGGTCCGTGACTGGCTTCACGGCTTCGCCGCGGATGTGATCCGTCCCGCGGCTTCGGAGTGGGACGAGCGTGAGGAGACGCCCTGGCCCATCATCCAGGAGGCGGCCAAGGTCGGCATCTACTCCCTCGACTTCTACGCCCAGCAGTTCTTCGACCCGACGGGGCTCGGCATCCCGATGGCGATGGAGGAGCTCTTCTGGGGCGACGCGGGCATCGCCCTGTCCATCGTCGGTACGGGCCTGGCGGCCGTGGGCGTCCTCGCCAACGGCACCGAGGAGCAGATCGGGACCTGGATCCCCCAGATGTACGGCGATGCCGACGACGTGAAGGTCGCGGCCTTCTGCTCCTCCGAGCCGGACGCGGGCTCCGACGTCGCCTCCATGCGCACCCGCGCGGTGTACGACCAGGCCAAGGACGAGTGGGTGCTGAACGGCACCAAGACCTGGGCGACCAACGGCGGCATAGCCAACGTCCACGTCGTGGTCGCCGTGGTCGACCCGGAGCTGGGCTCCAAGGGGCACGCCTCGTTCATCGTGCCGCCCGGCACCCCCGGTCTCTCCCAGGGGCAGAAGTTCAAGAAGCACGGCATCCGCGCCTCGCACACCGCCGAGGTCGTGCTGGACGACGTCCGGGTCCCCGGCCACTGCCTGCTCGGCGGCAAGGAGAAGCTCGACCAGCGCCTGGCACGGGCCCGTGAACGCGCCGCGTCCGGCGGCGAGCGGGTGAAGAACGCCGCGATGGCCACCTTCGAGGCGTCCCGCCCGGCGGTCGGCGCCATGGCGGTCGGCACCGCCCGCGCGGCGTACGAGGTGGCGCTGGACTACGCGAAGACCCGCACGCAGTTCGGCCGTCCGATCATCGACAACCAGGGCATCGCCTTCCAGCTCGCCGACATGCGGACCAGGATCGACGCCGCCCGGCTGCTGGTCTGGCGCGCCTCCTGGATGGCGACCACCGGCAAGCCGTTCGAGTCCGCCGAGGGCTCCATGTCCAAGCTGTACGCCAGTGAGACGGCGAAGGAGGTCACCGCCCAGGCCGTCCAGATCCTCGGCGGCAACGGCTTCACCCGTGAGTACCCGGTGGAGCGGATGCACCGGGACGCGGCGATCTACACGATCTTCGAGGGCACGAGCGAGATCCAGCGTCTGGTCATCGCCCGCACCCTCTCGGGCATGCCGATCCGCTGAGCCGTCCCGCCGGGTCCGGCCCCGGTCGCCGTGCGGTCGCCGTCGCGGCCCGTACGGCGACCGGGGCCGCGGTGCGTCAGGCGGAGAGGAGGGACTCGATCGCCGTGACCAGCTCGGGCGACTCGGGCTCGACGCGCGGGCGCAGCCGCGCGACCGGCTCGCCCGCCGGGGAGATCAGGAACTTCTCGAAGTTCCACTGGACGTCACCGGCCTCGCCGTCCGCGTCCGCCAGCCGGGTCAGCTCGACGTAGAGCGGGTGGCGGCCCTCGCCGTTCACCTCGGTCTTCTCCAGCAGCGGGAAGCTGACCCCGTACGTCGTCGAGCAGAAGGTCCGGATCTCCTCCGCGCTCCCCGGCTCCTGGCCGGCGAACTGGTTGCACGGCACGCCGAGCACGGTGAAGCCGCGGTCCGCGTACTCGTTCTGGAGCTTCACCAGGCCCGCGTACTGCGGGGTGAGCCCGCACTTGGACGCGACGTTCACCAGCAGGACCACCTTGCCGCTGTGGTCGGCCAGGGAGGTGGGCTCGCCGGTGAGGGTGCGCAGGGGGATGTCGTGCAGCGTCATGAGGGTCTCCTCGTAGAAGTGACTTCCGCGGCCATTGTCCCGCCCGGGGACGGCCCGTTCGAAGCCGGCCGCCGGCGGCCCGGACCCTCCGTACGCCGCCGACCTGCGGGAGTCCCGTCACCGCCTCGAACGCGGCATGACCCCGATGAGCGACCCGTGTGCGGTTCGCGCCGGTCGCCGAACTCCTGTGCCCCGCCCGGGATCCGGCGCTCCCGCCGTCATCGTGAGGGCGCCGCCCGCTCGGGACCGAGCGGCTTGTAGTAGAGCGTCGTCGGCTTCAGGGCCCCGTCCGGGTCCCCGGCGTACCCCGGGATCGAGCCGCACTCCGTCCAGCCCGCCGAACGGTACAGCCGTTCCGCGTGGCTTCCGCTCTCGGTGTCCAGGACCAGCAGGGTGACGCCGGACTCGGCGGCCGACCGCTCGACGGCGTCCAGCAGCGAGCGGCCCAGCCCCCGGCCGCGGGCCGACGGACGCACCATCAGCTTGGTCACCTCGGCGCGGTGACGCGCGTTGGGCAGCCGGCCCCGGACCAGGCCGATGGTCCCGGCGACCCGTTCGGCGTCGCGGGCGATCCACACCTGGAGATCGCCCGCGTCGACGGCCCCGGCCCGCTCCCGCCACCAGGCGGCGGCCGCGTCGCGCTCCAGCGGCGCGAGGAAACCCACCGACGAACCGCCGTTCACGGTGTCCACCAGAAGGGCGGCCAACTCATCGGCATAGGTGACCAGTTCATGTCCACAGACGGTGACGATCTCGGTCATGTACGGAGTCCTCTCAGGGCAGAACGATCATCAGTGCGTAGCGGACCGGCTCCGGCCCCGGACAGCGGAAGCGCGAGGGGCCGTACAGCCGGAACCGGAGACAGTCGCCGCGGCGCACGGTGTGCACGGTGCCCTCGACGGTGATCTCGACCGCTCCCTCCAGTACCCACACGTGCTGCTCCGTACCGGGGACCGGTGCCTTCTCGTAGGCGATGGCGGCCCCCGGGCGGAGGGTGCCCTCGACGACCTCCGCCCGCAGACCGGCGTGCGGGGGCGACACCGACCGGCGCACGAAGCCCGGGGCCTCGTCCCGCCGGACCGGTTGCCGCGCGGCGGGGACGAGCCGCGGGGGTTCGGCCTCCACCTCCAGCAGCAACCGGGACATCGTCCGTCCGTAGACCGCGCACAACGTGCCGAGCAGGGCGGTGGTCGGGCTCAGTTCGGCACGCTCCAGCCGCGACAGCGTGGACCGGCTCACCCCGCTGCGCCGTGCGAGCTCCTCCAGCGACCAGCCGCGCTCGGTGCGCAGCGCGCCCAGGCGGGCGGCGAGCCGGGCGTCGACGGAGCCGGAATCCATCTCTCGGGTTCCTCTCATCATGGAGATGATATCTCTGCATGGAGACGGATGGGGTGAGGGGCCCGGGAAGTGCCCGCACCGCGGCCCCGGAAGCCTTCGTTCTGCCGAGCGGGTGCCTACGTGACACCCTGGTTCGGGGAGGCCCCGACGGCCACTCGGCCCGCCGGGTTTGCTCTGCAAGCCGAGGAGGCCGCAATGGCCGGCACAAGCAGTGGGCCGCCGGTGGCACCCGCCACCTCTCCGACCCCGCACCACCCCTTCCGGATCGGCTGGACCGCCTTCGCGGCGGTACTGATGATCTTCGGCGGAGCGATGGCGATCTTCGAGGGGATCGCCGCCATCGCCAGGAACGACGTGTTCATCGCCACCCGCGACTACGTGTTCCGGTTCAGCCTCTTCGGCTGGGGCTGGATCCACCTCGCACTCGGCATCGTCATCGTCGTCGCCGGATGCGCGCTGTTCTCCGGAGCCCTGTGGGCACGGGTGACCGGCATCGTGCTCGCGGGCCTGAGCGCGCTGGCCAACTTCCTGTGGCTGCCCCACTACCCGCTCTGGTCCATCGTGCTCATCGCGATCGACGTGTTCATCATCTGGGCGCTGTGCGCCGGTCCCGAGGAGGAGAAGAAGGCCGTCTGAGGGCGCCCGCAGGCGCCGTGGCAGGAGGCGGACAGCGCAAGACCGCGGCGGTCCGCCGGCAACGGATGGCAACGGACCCCGGGAGTGGCGTCCATGGACCGGTACCCGCCCATCGCCGAACACGGGCTGGTCGGCGATCTGCACACCGCCGCACTGGTCTCCTCGCGGGGCGTCGTCGACTGGTTCGCCGCCCCGAGGTTCGATTCCCCCAGCATCTTCGCCGCACTGCTCGACCACGAACACGGCGGCTGCTTCCGGCTGGCGTCCGACGACCCCGCGAGCACCTGCCGCCAGCTCTACTACCCGGACAGCGCGGTCCTGGTCACCCGTTTCATGGCGCCGGACGGGGTCGGCGAGGTGCTCGACTGGATGCCGCCCGGACCCGCAGGGACCCCCACCGACCGGCACACCCTGGTGCGGGCCATGCGCACGGTGCGCGGAACCGTACGCTTCGCCCTGGAATGCAGGCCCCGGTTCGACTACGGCCGGGCCGCCCACGCGCTCGAACCGCGGCCCGGGGGAGCGGTGTTCCGGGCCCCCGGCATCGCGGCCCACCTGCGGACCGGATTCCCCGTGGCGCGCGACGGCCGGGACGTCGTGGGCGACGTGGTGCTGAACGTCGGCGAGTCGGCCTACGCGGTCTTCACCGTCTGCGCCGCCGACGGACCCGCACCGCCCGAACCGACCGTCGACTCCGTCACCGAACAGCTCTGGGAGACCGTCGACTTCTGGCAGCGGTGGGTGCGCGGCTCCCGCTACCGTGGCCGCTGGACCGACATGGTCAACCGCTCCGCCATCACGCTCAAGCTGCTCACCTACGCCCCCTCCGGCGCACCCGTCGCGGCGGCGACCATGGGGCTGCCCGAGCAGGTCGGCGGCGAACGCAACTGGGACTACCGCTACACCTGGGTCAGGGACGGCGCGCTGTCGGTCCGGGCCCTGCTCGACCTCGGTTTCGCGGACGAGGCGATCGCCTTCACCCACTGGATCACCGACCGGCTCCGGCAGGAGGACGGCGGGGAGGAACCCCTCCGGATCATGTACCGCGTCGACGGCGAACCCCTGCTGACGGAGGAGACCCTGCCCCGGCTGGAGGGCTACCGGGGCTCGTACCCGGTACGGCTCGGCAACGCGGCGGCCGACCAGTTGCAGCTCGACATCTACGGCGAGGCCCTCTACGCGCTGTCCGAGTGCCATGAGGTGGGCCTCCAGGCGGGCTACGGGGGCTGGCAGGTCGTGGCCAGGACCCTGGACCGGCTCGTGGACCGCTGGGACCGCCCCGACGAGGGCATCTGGGAGACCCGCGGCGGACGGCAGGACTTCACCTACAGCCGGGTGATGTGCTGGGCGGCGTTCGACCGGGGGCTGCGCCTGGCCTCCGAACTCAGCAGGCCCGCCGACACCGTCCGGTGGACCGGGGCCAGGGACGCCATTCTCGAACAGGTCATGGAACGCGGCTGGAACGAATCCGAGCGGGCCTTCGCCCAGTACTACGGCAGCGGGGTGCTGGACGCCTCGCTGCTGCTGATGCCCCGGGTCGGGTTCCTCGCGCCGAAGGACCCCAGCTGGCTCGCCACGCTCGACGCCATGGACCGCACGCTCGTCTCCGACAGCCTGGTCTACCGCTACGACCCCGCGGCCTCCCCGGACGGGCTGCGGGGCTGCGAGGGCACGTTCAGCCTCTGCACGTTCCTGTACGTCGACGCCCTGGCCCGCGCGGGGCGGCTGTCCAAGGCCCGCTACACCTTCGAGAAGATGCTCACGTACGCCAACCACGTCGGCCTGTTCGCCGAGGAGATCGGCCCCAGCGGCGAGCAACTCGGCAACTTCCCGCAGGCGCTGACCCACCTCTCGCTCATCACGGCGGCCCGGACCCTGGACGAGGCACTGGACGTGGCGCACTCCCGGCACCACGGCTGACGGCGCCCGGCGCGCCGCGTCTCCCCGCCCCGGCGGGCCCGGCCTCGTGAAGCCCTCTCGGCGTGGACGTCGTACGCCGACGGGGGCGGCGGCGCGGGCACCCGCGGCCGGAGCCACGAGGAGGGCCGTGCCCGCCGTGACCCGATCGGCCGACACGTTCCGTGTCTCCCCGGGCGTGCCGGGGCCGGGAACCGGGGAACCCGCGCCGGTCCCGCGGGCCGTGCGGGCGAGCACCGCCGCCGGAGGCCGGGGACGGGCGGCCCCGGCCCGCGCCACGGGGCCGACGGGCCCCGCGCCGTCTCCCGGCGCCATGACCGGCCCCGCCCCGCCACACCCATGACCGAGATGCGCACCGGCCCGCCCGCTGCTGCAATGACGGAAGCACAGGCCCCGGCCCGAAGCGGGGCAGTCGAGACTCCGAGGAGCCGGTGTGAACAGCGAGACCGACGAGACAGGGCCGATCGACTACCTGGTGGTCGAGTTCCCGGGCAACCGGATGACGGGCGAGGGACTGCCCCTGCTGGTCGATCTCGTCGACCGGGGCATCATCCGCATCCTCGACCTGGTCTTCGTCAGGAAGGACCAGGACGGAACGGTCGCCGGGGTGGAGCTCGCCGAACTGACCGGGGACGGCCACGACGAGCTCGCCGTGTTCGAAGGGGTGTCCTCCGGGCTGGTCGGCCGGGACGACATCGACGAGGTGAGCGCGGTCCTCGAACCCGGCAGCGCCGCCGGGATCGTCATCTACGAGAACGTCTGGGCCGGACCGTTCGCGGCCGCCCTGCGCCGCTCCGGAGGACGGCTCGTCGCCAGTGGGCGCATCCCGGTCCAGGAGGTCCTGGCCTCCCTCGACGCGGCCGAGGCCGGGTCGAGGGCCTGAGCCGCCGAGCCGGGCCGGACGCCCGCGCGGAGCCGGCCGCCGGCCGTTCTCGCCGAGCCAGTCAAAGGAGATGCACCATGCCAGGCCTTCTTCGCGGCATCGCCCGCACAGCGGTGATCGCCGGAACCGCCACCTCGGTCTCCAACCGGGTCTCCCGGCGCCAGGCGGGCCGCTGGGCGCAGCAGGACGCCGAGCAGGCGCGGCCCGCTCCCGCCGCGCCTCCGCCCGCCTCCCTCGCGCCGGAGGACGAGATGAGCAACAAGATCGCCCAGCTCAAGGAGCTCGGCGACCTCAGGAGCCAGGGGGTGCTGAGCCAGAGCGAGTTCGAGGCCCAGAAGGCCAGGCTCCTCGCCTCCTGAGGCGCGCTTGCCGTCCCCGGGCGTGCCCGGCCGGCCGTCGAAGGAACGGATCGGCGCGGCCGCCGGCCGGTCCGGGGCGCGTGGACAGGGAGTCCGTCGCCCGAGAAGGACTCCGGCGGAACATCCCGGCCCGCCGCCGGACGACACGCCGCGCCGAGCGGTCGACTCCTCCGTCGCGCACCGCCGGGGGACGCCACCGTGCCGCAGGGGCGTCGTCGCATCGCGGACGCGGGTCCTGAGAAGATCGGTCCGTGGAATCCGCCGAGCCCTTCCCCGAACCCCTCCCCGGATCAGGATCCGGAACCGGGCCCTCGCCCGAGGACGAACCCGCCGGTCGCACGGCCCGCCGCGCAGTGGTGCGCTGCCGTCTGTGCGGCCGCCCGCTCACCGGCACGGAGTCGCGCCGCACCGGTCTCGGCCCCGCCTGCGACGCCAAGCTCCACCCCGCGCCCCCGGACATCCGCACCCGCCGCCACGAGGTCGAGCAGGACCCGCTGCCCGGCGTCTGACCGGGCAGGGCTACCCGCCGAGGCGGCGGAACAGCCCCTCCTGCACCACGGACACCAGCAGATTGCCGCCGCGGTCGTAGATCCGTCCGCGCGCCAGCCCCCGCCCGCCCGTCGCGACCGGCGACTCCTGGTCGTACAGGAACCACTCGTCCGCCCGGAACGGACGGTGAAACCACATGGCGTGGTCCAACGACGCCATGTCGAAGCCGCGCGGCCCCCACAGCGGCTCCACCGGGATGCGGACCGCGTCGAGCAGCGTCATATCGCTCGCGTACGTCAGCGCACAGGTGTGCACCAGGGGGTCGTCGCCCAGCGGGCCGACCGCGCGCATCCACACCGCACTGCGCGGGTCGGCGTCCTCGGCCTCCTCCTTCGTCCAGCGCAGCCGGTCGACGTACCGGATGTCGAAGGGCTGTCGCCGGGCCATGCGCTCAAGAGCGTCCGGCAGCACACCCAGGTGCGCGCGGACCTCCTCGGCGACGGTCGGGAGCTCCTCGGGAGCGGGCACCTCGCGGGCCGGCGGTAGCTGGTGCTCGAAACCCGCCTCCTCCGGCCGGTGGAAGGACGCCGTCAGATTGAAGATCGTCCGGCCCTGCTGGACGGCCGTGACCCGGCGGGTGGTGAACGACCGGCCGTCCCGGACGCGCTCCACCTCGTACACGATCGGCACCCCCGGACGCCCCGGCCGCAGGAAGTACGCGTGCAGCGAGTGGACCGGCCGGTCCCCGTCGGTGGTCCGGCCCGCCGCGACCAGCGCCTGCCCGGCGACCTGCCCGCCGAAGACCCGCTGGAGCGACTCCTGGGGGCTGCGGCCACGGAAGATGTTGACCTCGATCCGCTCCAGGTCGAGCAGATCGACCAGGCGTTCCGCGGGATTCGTCATGCCGTCCGTCCCCCTGCTCGCAGTGGCGCCGCCCCTGCGGCGTACGCCCTCACAGCTGACCGACCGAGGTCACGCGGACCACGGCCCGGCCCTCCTCGTCGGAAGCGGCCAGATCGATCTCCGCGCTGATGCCCCAGTCGTGGTCGCCGTTCGGGTCCGCGAAGGTCTGCCGGACCCGCCACAGACCGTGCGCCGCGTCCTCGTCGATCTTCAGCAGCTTCGGCCCCCGGGCGTCCGGACCGGTGCCCAGGTCCTCGTACTCGTCCCAGTAGGCGTCCATCGCCTCGCCCCACGCGTCCTCGTCCCAGCCCGCCTCGCCGTCCAGCTCACCGAGGTCACGGACCCGGTCCAGCGCGGCCAGCTCCACCCGGCGGAACATCGCGTTGCGCACCAGCACCCGGAAGGCGCGGGCGTTGGCCGTGACCGGCTTCACCTCGTCGGCCCGCTCCTGCGCCTGCTCGGCGGTCTCCACCTCCGGGTTGGCCAGCTGCTCCCACTCGTCGAGCAGACTGGAGTCCACCTGGCGGACCATCTCGCCCAGCCAGGCGATCAGGTCCTCCAGGTCCTCCGACTTGAGGTCGTCCGGAATGGTGTGCTCCAGCGCCTTGTACGCGCTCGCCAGATACCGCAGCACGATGCCCTCGGTGCGCGCCAGCTCGTAGTTCGAGGTGAACTCCGTGAACGTCATGGCCCGTTCGTACATGTCCCGGATCACGGACTTCGGCGAGACCGGGTGGTCGCCCACCCACGGATGGCTCCTGCGGTACACGTCGTAGGCGTGCCACAGCAGCTCGCTCAGCGGCTTCGGGTACGTGACCTCCTGGAGCAGCTCCATCCGCTCCTCGTACTCGACGCCGTCCGCCTTCATCCGCCCGACCGCCTCGCCGCGCGCCTTGTTCTGCTGCGCGGCGAGGATCTGCCGCGGGTCGTCGAGCGTCGACTCGACGACGGAGACCATGTCCAGCGCGTACGAGGGGGAGTCCGGGTCGAGCAGGTCGAAGGCGGCCAGCGCGAAGGTGGACAGCGGCTGATTGAGCGCGAAGTCCTGCTGGAGATCGACGGTGAGCCGGACGATCCGGCCCTCCGCGTCCGGCTCGGCGAGCTGCTCCACCACACCGCCGTCCAGCAGCGAGCGGTAGATCGCGATGGCCCGGCGGATGTGCCGCAGCTGCGCCCGGCGCGGCTCGTGGTTGTCCTCCAGCAGGTGCCGCATCGCGTCGAAGGCGTTGCCGGGCCGTGCGATCACGGACAGCAGCATGGTGTGCGTGACCCGGAAACGGGAGGTCAGCGGCTCCGGATCGGACTGGATCAGCTTGTCGAACGTCGTCTCCGACCAGGCGACGAAGCCCTCGGGGGCCTTCTTCCGGACCACCTTGCGCTTCTTCTTCGGGTCGTCGCCCGCCTTCTTGACGGCCTTCTCGTTCTCGATGACGTGCTCGGGCGCCTGCGCCACGACGAAGCCCGCCGTGTCGAAGCCCGCCCGGCCCGCCCGGCCGGCGATCTGGTGGAACTCCCGGGCGCGCAGCGTACGGACGCGGGTGCCGTCGTACTTGGTCAGGGCCGTGAACAGCACGGTGCGGATGGGGACGTTGACGCCGACGCCGAGGGTGTCCGTACCGCAGATCACCTTCAGCAGACCGGCCTGCGCGAGCTTCTCCACCAGACGCCGGTACTTCGGCAGCATGCCCGCGTGGTGCACCCCGATCCCGTGGCGCACGTAGCGCGAGAGGTTCTGGCCGAACTTGGTGGTGAAGCGGAAGTTGCCGATCAGATCGGCGATCTTCTCCTTCTCCTCCTTGGTGCACATGTTGATGCTCATCAGCGACTGCGCCCGCTCGACCGCCGCGGCCTGGGTGAAGTGCACGATGTAGACCGGCGACTGCCGGGTGTCCAGGAGCTCGGTGAGGGTCTCGGTGATCGGGGTCAGCCGGTACTCGTAGCTCAGCGGCACCGGCCGGGTCGCGGAGCGCACCACGGAGGTGGGGCGGCCGGTGCGGCGGGTCAGGTCCTCCTCGAACATCCGGACGTCACCGAGGGTGGCCGACATCAGGACGAACTGCGCCTGGGGCAGTTCCAGCAGAGGGATCTGCCAGGCCCAGCCCCGGTCGGGCTCGGCGTAGAAGTGGAACTCGTCCATCACGACCTGGCCGATGTCGGCGTACTTGCCGTCACGCAGCGCGATGGAGGCCAGCACCTCGGCCGTGCAGCAGATCACCGGGGCGTCGGCGTTGACCGAGGCGTCGCCGGTGAGCATGCCGACGTTCTCCGTGCCGAACAGCTTGCACAGGTCGAAGAACTTCTCCGAGACCAGCGCCTTGATCGGCGCGGTGTAGAAGGTGACCTTGTCCTGGGCCAGCGCCGTGAAGTGCGCACCCGCCGCGACCAGGCTCTTTCCGGAGCCGGTCGGGGTGGAGAGGATCACGTTCGCGCCGGAGACCACCTCGATCAGCGCCTCCTCCTGGGCCGGATAGAGGGTGATGCCCCGCGTCTCGGTCCATGACGAGAAAGCCTCGAAGAGGGCGTCGGGGTCGTCGGTCGGGGGCAGCTGATCGATAAGGGTCACGCCCCCATCTTGCCTGCCTTCCGCCCGGATGAGGGAACCGGACGACCGTATGAAGATCACGGGCGATACGCTTCCCACTCAACTCGGCCATGCCGCAACGGCCATGGCAGCGATACGACTCTGGGGGCGGGAAGAACCATGATGGGACCGGCACACTCTCTGTCAGGGGCGGCGGCCTGGCTGGGGGTGGGCGCGGCGGCGGCCGCCGTCGGCCACGCGATGCCGTGGCCCGTCCTCGTCGTCGGGGCGCTGATCACCGCCGGCGCCGCACTGGCCCCGGACCTCGACCACAAGTCCGCGACCATCTCGCGCGCCTTCGGGCCGGTGTCCCGGGGGCTCTGCGAGATCGTCGACAAGCTCTCGCACGCCGTCTACAAGGCGACCAGGATGCGCGGCGACTCGCACCGCAACGGCGGCCACCGGACGCTGACCCACACCTGGCTCTGGGCGGTCCTGATCGGTGGCGGCGCCTCCGCCGCGGCGATCACCGGCGGCCGGTGGGCGGTGCTGGGAATCCTCTTCGTCCATCTGGTGCTCGCCGTCGAAGGGCTGCTGTGGCGGGCCGCCCGGATGTCCAGCGACGTCCTGGTCTGGCTGCTCGGCGCGACCAGCGCCTGGATACTCGCCGGTGTCCTCGACAAGCCGGGCAACGGCTCGGACTGGCTGTTCACCGCCCCCGGCCAGGAGTACCTCTGGCTCGGGCTGCCCATCGTGCTCGGCGCCCTCGTCCACGACATCGGTGACGCGCTGACCGTCTCCGGCTGCCCGATCCTGTGGCCCATTCCGGTCGGCCGCAAGCGCTGGTACCCGATCGGCCCGCCGAAGGCCATGCGGTTCCGGGCGGGGAGCTGGGTGGAGCTGAAGGTACTGATGCCGGTGTTCATGGTGCTCGGGGGAGTGGGCGGCGCGGCCGCGCTGAACTTCATCTGACGGCGGCACACCGCCCAGGGCCCGCCCGGCCGTGACCGGGCGGGCCCTGGTGCGTTCCGCTCAGCCGTGCCAGGACCGCCACAGCGCCGCGTACGCGCCGTCCGCCGTCACCAGCTCGTCATGACTGCCCAGCTCGCTGATCCGGCCGCCCTCCACCACCGCGATCATGTCCGCGTCGTGCGCGGTGTGCAGCCGGTGGGCGATCGCCACGACCGTACGGCCGTCCAGCACCCGGGCCAGCGAACGCTCCAGATGCCGGGCGGCCCGCGGGTCCAGCAGCGAGGTCGCCTCGTCCAGCACCAGCGTGTGCGGATCGGCCAGGACCAGCCGGGCCAGGGCGATCTGCTGCGCCTGGGCCGGTGTCAGCGCCAGACCGCCGGAACCCACCTCGGTGTCCAGCCCCCCGGACAGGCCCCTCGCCCAGCCGTCCGCGTCGACGGCCGCCAGCGACGCCCACAGCTCCGCGTCCTCGGCGCCGGTACGGGCCAGCAGGAGATTGTCCCGCAGCGAGCCGACGAACACATGGTGCTCCTGGTTGACCAGCGCCACGTGCGTACGGACGTCCTCGGCCCGCATCCGTGACAACTCGACGCCGCCGAGCGTCACTTCGCCCGTGCGCGGAGCGTAGATCCCGGCCAGCAGCCGGCCCAGGGTGGACTTGCCCGCGCCGGACGGGCCGACCAGCGCGAGGCGCGTCCCCGGCGCGACGTCCAGCGACACCCGGTGCAGGACGTCGAGGCCGGCGCGGTAGCCGAAGCGCACCTCGTCGGCGCGCACGTCCCGGCCGTCCGGGACGACCTCCGCGTCCCCCGCGTCCGGCTCGATCTCCCGCACGCCGACCAGCCGGGCCAGCGACACCTGCGCCACCTGGAGCTCGTCGTACCAGCGCAGGATCAGACCGATCGGATCGACCATCATCTGGGCCAGCAGCGCGCCCGTCGTCAGCTGCCCCACGGTCAGCCAGCCCTCGATGACGAACCAGCCGCCGAGCATCAGCACCGCGCCGAGGATCGTCACGTACGTGACGTTGATGACGGGGAAGAGCACCGAGCGCAGGAACATCGTGTAGCGTTCCCACGCCGTCCACTGGGCGATGCGGGTGTCCGACAGCGCCACCCGGCGGGCACCCAGGCGGTGCGCCTCCACGGTCCGTCCGGCGTCCACCGTCTCCGCGAGCATCGCGGCCACCGCGGCGTATCCCGCGGCCTCCGACCGGTACGCCGACGGCGCCCGCCGGAAGTACCAGCGGCAGCCGAGGATCAGCACGGGCAGGGCGATCAGCACGGAGAGCGCCAGCGGCGGGGCCGTCACGGTGAGTGCGGCGAGCAGCAGCCCCGCCCACACCACACCGATCGCCAGCTGCGGCACGGCCTCGCGCATCGCGTTGGCCAGGCGGTCGATGTCCGTGGTGATCCTGGAGAGCAGATCGCCGGTGCCGGCCCGCTCCAGTACCCCCGGCGGCAGCCCGACCGACCGGACGAGGAAGTCCTCGCGGAGATCGGCCAGCATCTCCTCGCCGAGCATCGCGCTGCGCAGCCGCATCAGCCGGGTGAACACGGTCTGCACGATCAGCGCGAGCGCGAACAGCGCGGCGGTGCGCTCCAGATGGAGCTCCCGCACACCGTCGGAGAGATCCTCCACCAGCCCGCCCAGCAGATACGGGCCGACGATCGACGCGACGACCGCGATCGCGTTGAACACGACGAGCACGGTGAACCGGCCGCGATGGCGCCGCATCAGCTCCCGTACATAGCCGCGCACGGTGGTGGGGGTGCCGACCGGCAGGGTCGTCGCCGACTCCGGCGCGGCCGGGTCGTACGCCGGTACTGCGACGCCGATCATGCCCGTTCCTCGATTTCCTCGATCGTTCCGGTCGTGGCCCCGGTGGTCAGGGCCGCGATCTCGTCGTCCGTCTCGCGGGTCACGACCGCCCGGTAGCGGGGCTCCGTGTCCAGGAGTCCGCGGTGCTCGCCGACCGCGACGACCGTGCCCCCGTGCACCAGCACCACCCGGTCCGCGAGGTCGAGCAGCAGGGGCGAGGAGGCGAACGCGACGGTGGTGCGCCCCTGGCGCAACGCCTTGATCCCGGCGGCGACCCGGGCCTCGGTGTGCGAGTCGACGGCGGAGGTCGGCTCGTCGAGGACCAGCGCCTCCGGGTCGGTCACCAGGGAGCGGGCCAGCGCCAGCCGCTGGCGCTGGCCGCCCGAGAGCGACCGCCCGCGTTCGGTGATCCGGGTCGCCATGGGGTCGCCCTCGGTGGCCGGTGACGCCTGTGCCAGGGAGTCCAGGACATCGCCGCACTGTGCGGCCTCCAGCGCCTCCTCGGCGGTCACCCGGCCGGACGACGGGACGTCCAGCAGCTCGCGCAGGGTGCCCGAGAGCAGAACCGGGTCCTTGTCCTGGACCAGTACGGCGGTCCGGGCGGAGTCCAGCGGGAGTTCGTCCAGCGGCACGCCGCCGAGCAGGACGGACGGGGTCTTCCGCTCCGTGGCGCCCTCGGCCGGCCCGGAGCCCGGCTCCGGGTCCGTCTGCGCGTGTCCGCCGAGCCGCTCGGCCAGTCGGCCCGCCTCGTCCGGATCGCCGCAGACCACCGCGGTGAACAGCCCGGCGGGGGCCATCAGACCGGTGGCCGGGTCGTACAGGGCGCCGGTCGGCGTGGCGTCGACGGTCGACGGCCCGGCCGTACGGCGCAGCGACAGCACCCGTACCGCGCGCTGGGCGGACGGCCGCGAGAAGGAGTACGCCATCGCGATCTCCTCGAAGTGCCGCAGCGGGAACAGCATCAGCGTCGCGGCGCTGTACACCGTGACCAGCTGACCGACCTCGATCCGGCCGTCCCGGGCCAGCATCGCCCCGTAGACGACCAGCGAGATGAGCAGCAGGCCCGGCAGGAGCACCTGGACGGCGGAGATCAGCGACCACATCCGGGCGCTGTGCACCGCCGCCTCGCGGACCTCCTGCGAGGCCCGCCGGTAGCGGCCGAGGAACAGCTCCTCGCCGCCGATCCCGCGCAGCACCCGCAGCCCCGCCACGGTGTCCGAGGCCAGCTCCGTGGCCTTGCCCGCCTTCTCGCGCTGGAGGTCGGCGCGCTTGGTGGCCCGGGGGAGCAGTGGCAGCACGGCGAGGGCCAGCAGCGGCACGGAGACCGTCACCAGGATGCCCAGCGACGGCAGATAGAGGAGCAGCCCCGCACAGATCAGGACCAGGGCGGCGGCCGCCGCGGCGAAGCGGGAGACGGCCTCGACGAACCAGCCGATCTTCTCGACGTCGCCGGTGGACACCGCGACCACCTCGCCCGCCGCGACCCGGCGGGTCAGCGCCGAGCCGAGCTCCGCGGTCCTGCGGGCCAGCAATTGCTGGACCCGGGCGGCGGCGGTGATCCAGTTGGTGACGGCGGTGCGGTGGAGCATCGTGTCGCCGAGGGCGATGAGCGCGCCCAGCACCGCGATCAGCCCGCCCGTCCAGGCGAGACGGGTGCCGGAGCGGTCGACGACGGCCTGGACGGCGAGGCCGACGGCGGGTGACAGCCCGGCGATGGAGCACTGGTGCAGCAGACCCCAGGACAGGGATCCGAGCTGGCCCCCGAGCTGATTGCGGCCGAGCCAGAGCAGGAAGCGTGGACCTGAGCGGACATCGGGGTCGCCTGGATCCGGGTAGGGAAGATCGCGAATCTGCATGACGTCCCATGGTTCGGTGTGACGGTGGTTCGGTGAATGGACCGAGGTGAATGATCCAAACCGTGCCAGGTTCGCCCCAGGACGTCGGTCGGAGCAATCGGTTTTCTTCACGAACGGTGCACATCGCGCCATGTTTGAAAGGCGGCCGGGCGGGTCGGGCCGGGCCCCGCGGGGCGCGTACCGGTCCCGCCCGGCCGGGGCGGCCGTTCAGGACTTCTCGGGATTCTCCGAGTCCATGCCGGAACGGGCCTTCTTCCACTCCCCGCGGGTGAAGTCCGGTATCTCCTGAGGAGCGCCCTTCGCCCTGATCGAAAGATGGCTGAGTGGCACCGGCGCGGTCCAGGTCGCCGCGTCGTACACGTCGAAGTCGGGGACGAGGCCGAGCCGCATGCACTGCATCAGCCGGAAGACCAGCATGTAGTCCATGCCGCCGTGGCCGCCGGGCGGGTCGGCGTGCTCCTTCCACAGCCAGTGGTCCCAGTCCTGGTACCGGGAGAAGTCGCCCCAGTTGTCGTCGGTGTGGTCGGGCTCGATGTAGATGCGCGCGGGATAGTCCTCGAAGACCCCCTTCGTGCCGCCGAGGCTGTTGATCCGCGAGTACGGATGCGGAGTGGACACGTCGTGCTCCAGCCGGATGACCCGCCCCTTGGCGGTCTGGACGAGACTGATCGTCCGGTCGGACTCGATATAGGTCTCCTTCCAGCTCGGGTCGCCGGCCGGCATGTTCTTCCTGCGGTACTCGGCGAGCCCGAGGGACGGGGAACCGACGCTGGTGATGCTCACCGCACGGTCGCCGCGGTTGATGTCCATGTAGTTGGCGACCGGGCCGAACCCGTGGTTGGGGTAGAGATCACCACGCAGCCGGGTGTGCCAGAGCCTGCGCCAGGGGCCCTCGTAGTAGTCCGGGTCGAACATCAGGCCGCGCAGATCGTGGTTGTACGCGCCCGCGCCGTGCAGCAGGTCGCCGAAGAGACCGGCGTGCGCCATGCGCAGCACCCGCATCTCGTTCTGCCCGTAGCAGCAGTTCTCCAGCTGCATGCAGTGGCGCCGGGTGCGCTCGGACAGGTCGACCAGCTCCCAGAGCTGGTCGAGTTGGAGCGCGACCGGACACTCCACGCCGACGTGCTTGCCGTTCAGCAGGGCGGTCTTCGCCATCCGGAAGTGGAAGTCCCAGGGGGTCGCCACATAGACGAAGTCGATGTCCCCGCGCGCGCAGAGGTTCTCGTAGTCGTCCTCGCCGTGGGTGTAGACGGCGGGGGCGGGCTGCCCCGCGGCGGTCACCTTCGCGGCGGCGCGGAGCGCCTTGTCCTTGACCGGGTCGCAGACGGCGACGACCTGTACGCCGCTGACGGCGAGAAAGAGATCGATCATGCTGCCGCCCCGGTTGCCGAGGCCCACGATGCCGACCCGGACGGTGGAGCGCCGGTCGAAGGGGACACCCACCATGGTCCTGCCCCGGCGCTCGGGAGCGGTGGCCGGGGTGGCGGACTCCGGGGCCCGGCCGGGGGCGGCGGCCGCGGCCGGGCCGCCGAGGGCGCCGAGTCCGAGCCCGGCACCGGCCACTCCGGCGGTCGTCCGGAGGACCGAGCGGCGGCTCATCGGGCCCTCGTCGCCGTCCTGCGTACCGTCGTTCTGCTGTGCTGCGTCGTTCATCGATCCTCCGTAAGGGGGGTCTGACGTGCGCGGCTGGTAACGAACCTCGTGAAGGACCTTGGTAGCCGGGTCCGTTGGTGCGCAAGGGGCGCGATTGGACTCCTGTGTCGAAACCATGGACTTTCGTGCCCATGCGAAAGCCGGGCGGGCTCGTACATGCCGGCCCGCCCGGCTGTCCGGGGCGTCTGCGGGGAGCGTACGTTCCCGGGGGTCAGCGCACCGCGGCCTCCGGCCGGGTCGCCCGCTCCAGCTCCATCAGCACCGAGTAGTACGTGTGCCCGGTGGCCCGGTCCATCCCGATCTCGCACATCCGGTTGGCCGACAGATAGGCGTCGTACGCGCGCCCGTTCACCTCGGCGGCCTCCTTCGCCGTCGCCGAGGCCGTCAACTCCTTGTGCAGCATGCCCCGGTCGCCCGCGAAGGCGCAGCATCCGGCGTCGTCCGGGATCACGACCTCCTCGGCGCAGGCCTCCGCGACGGTGCGCAGCTGCTCCACATCGTCCAGATGCTGCATGGAGCACGTCGGATGGAGCACCGCCGAACCGGTCTTCCGGAGGACCGTCAGCCCGGGAAGCAGCTCGTCGGCCGCCCAGACCAGGGAGTCGACGATGGTCAGTTCCTGGTGCAACTCCCGGTTGTCATCGGTGAGATACGGCACCACCTCGTGGGCGATGCCCAGGGTGCAGGAGGAGGCGTCGACGACCAGCGGCAGCTTTCCGCCGCCCGTCCAGCCCCAGGCCGCCTCCACGATGCGGTTGGCCATCACGGCGTTGCCCTCGTCGTACCCCTTGGAGTGCCAGATCGTCGCGCAGCAGGTGCCCGCCACGTCGTCCGGGATCCACACCGGCTTTCCGGCGCGGGCGGAGACGGCGACGACGGCCTGCGGCAGCGACGGGCCGCGATGGCCCTCGGGGCCGCCGAAGATGCGGTTCACACACGCCGGGTAGTAGACGGCGCTCGCCCCGACGCGCGAGGTCCCGGGCAGCTTGCGGGCGGCGGCCCCGGGGATCTCCGGCAGCCATTCGGGCACCAGATCGGGGCGCACGGCCTTGCGGGCGAGAGCGGTGATGGTCTCCAGCGGCCCGTCGCCGAGCCGGTCGCCGATCCGGTCGGCGGCGGCCACCGCGAGCCGCGCCGCGGCCTCCACCGCCTTGAAGTTCTTCGCGGTGAGCGCCGCGACCCGCTCCTCGCGCGGCGAGTGCCGCTGATGGCGGAAGTCCTTCATCATCGCGCCGGTGTCGATGCCGACCGGGCAGGCGAGCTTGCACGTCGAGTCGCCCGCGCAGGTGTCGACGGCGTCGTAACCGTAGGCGTCGAGCAGCCGGGTCTCCACCGGGGAGCCGCCCGGCTGCCGCATCATCTCCCGGCGCAGCACGATCCGCTGGCGCGGTGACGTGGTCAGGTCGTGGCTGGGGCAGGTGGGCTCGCAGAAGCCGCACTCGATGCAGGGGTCGGCGACCGCCTCGACCTCGGGAATGGTCTTCAGCCCGCGCAGATGGGCCCTGGGGTCGCGGTCGAGGACGATCCGCGGGGCCAGTACGCCGTCGGGGTCGATGATCTGCTTGGTGCGCCACATCAGCTCGGTCGCCGCGGGGCCCCACTCCAGCTCCAGGAAGGGGGCGATATTGCGTCCCGTGGCGTGCTCCGCCTTCAGCGAGCCGTCGAAGCGCTCCACCGTCAGCCGGCAGAAGTCGTCCATGAACGCGGCGTAGCGGTCGACGTCGGACGGCTTCGCCGCGTCGAAGGCGAGCAGGAAGTGGAGGTTGCCGTGGGCCGCGTGGCCCGCCACGGCGGCGTCGAAGCCGTGTTCCGCCTGGAGCGAGAGCAGGGCCTCGCAGGCTTCGGCCAGCCGGGAGGGCGGCACCGCGAAGTCCTCGGTGATCAGCGTCGTGCCCGAGGGCCGGGAGCCGCCGACCGCGGTGACGAAGGCCTTGCGGGCCTTCCAGTACCCGGCGATGACCTTGGCGTCACGGGTGAACCCATTGGTCACTGAGAGGACGGGCGCGACCAGGTCGAGCCCCTCGACCACGGCCGCCGCCGCCCGCTCGTAGACCTCCTGGCCGGCCTCGTCCGGGGCCCGGAACTCCACCAGCAGCGCCGCGGTCTCCTTGGGCAGCTCGGCCCAGTCCGCGGGCACGCCCCGCACGCTCACCGAGGCGCGCAGGGTGTTGCCGTCCATCAGCTCGACGGCGATCGCCCCCGCCTCGTTGAACCGGGGCACGGCGGCCGCCGCCGCGGTCAGCGACGGGAAGAACAGCAGGGCGGTGGAGACGCGGCGGTCCAGCGGCAGCGTGTCGAAGACGACCTCGGAGATGAAGCCGAAGGTGCCCTCGGAGCCGACCATCAGGCCGCGCAGGATCTCGACCGGCGTCGAGCCGTCCAGGAAGGCGTCGAGGCGGTAGCCGTTGGTGTTCTTGATCTCGTACTTGGCGCGGATCCGGGCGGTCAGCGCGGCGTCCGCCTCGATCTCCGCCTTCAGGGCCAGCAGCCCCGCGCAGAGCTCCGGCTCGGCGCGGGCGAGGTCCTCGTCCGCGGCCGGGGCGGCCGTGTCGACGACGGTGCCGCTCGGCAGCACGAAGGTGAGGGAGGAGACCGTGCGATACGAGTTGCGGGTGGTGCCCGCCGTCATTCCGGAGGCGTTGTTGGCGACGACCCCGCCGATCGTGCAGGCGATCGCGCTCGCCGGGTCGGGTCCCAGCAGACGGCCGTGCCGGGCGAGCGCGGCGTTGGCCCGCACGACCGTCGTACCCGGGCGGATGCGGGCCCGTGCGCCGTCGTCCAGGACCTCGATGCCCGCCCAGTGATGGCGTACGTCCACCAGGATGTCCTCGCCCTGGGCCTGGCCGTTCAGGCTGGTGCCGGCCGCCCGGAAGACGACCTCGCGGCCGTGCGTGTGCGCGTACGACAGGACCGCCGCGATGTCGTCGATGTCCTGCGGGACCACGACGACCTGGGGGACGAAGCGGTAGGGGCTGGCATCCGAGGCGTACTTCACCAGGTCGGAGACCTTCCGGAGCACCTTCTCCGGTCCGAGCAGGGCGAGCAGGTCGCCGCACAGCGGTTCGGGCGTGCCCGGAGCCTGCCGGTCGGGGACCCGGTCCATGGACGGTGTGCGTACCGCACCAGGGCGGAGTGCTTCCGGCTTCGGCTCCAGCAGTGGCATGTCGAGGTCTCCTCGGCGGTTCGGTTCGGGATCGCGGCGGGCGGGTGCCGCTCGGTGGGAGCGGGTCCGGCCGCGCGAGGTCTGCGGCGTGTGCCGAAAGGCCCGGCTTCGGCGGACGATGCCGGCACACGCCCTAACAGCGTCGCTCCGGCATTCCGTCGACCAGGGCGGACAGCAGCCCGCCGAGCACCTCGCGCTGCTCGGTGGTGAGCGGGGCCAGGATCTCCTCCGCGGCGGCCCGGCGCGCGTCGCGCATCGACCGGAGGGTGGCGCGGCCCTCCTCGGTGATCTCGATGCGGACCACCCGGCGGCTGTCCGGATCGGGGGCGCGACGCACCCGCCCGCTCGCCTCCAGCCCGTCGACCAGGGTGGTCACGGCGCGCGGGACGACATCCAGGCGTTGCGCGAGATCGGCCATCCGGGGCGGGCCGTCGTAATGCGCGACGGTGCGGAGCAGTCTGAACTGGGCGGGGGTGATGCCCATCGGCTCCAGCTGGCGGCTCTGGATCCGCTGGAGCCTGCGGGTCACCCTCAGCAGCTGCTCGGCGAGCACGCCATCGGCGTCGGAGGAGTCCATGGAGGGAACAATATCAGGACCCCATTCATTGTGAGTATAGGTAACAATGAGCTAGCCTCTCAAAATCGGCTCTCCCCGAGCCCTGCGCCTGCCCCGTGCGGGTACGGCCGCCGCACCCCCTCCGAAGGAGCCCATGAAACCCGACGCAATCAACTGGACGCCCCCGCCGAAGGACGCCGACCGCCCGCCCGCCGAGGTGCGCCGCATCCTGCGCCTCTTCCGCCCCTACCGGGGCCGGCTCGCCCTGGTCGGCCTGCTCGTCGGCGCCTCGTCGCTGGTCTCCGTCGCCTCGCCCTTCCTGCTGCGCGAGATCCTGGACGTGGCCATTCCCCGGGGACGCACCGGGCTGCTGTCGCTGCTCGCCCTCGGCATGATCCTCACCGCCGTGCTGAACAGCGTCTTCGGCGTCCTGCAGACCCTGATCTCCACCACGGTCGGCCAGCGGGTCATGCACGATCTGCGCACCGCCGTCTACGCCCAGCTGCAGCGGATGCCGCTCGCCTTCTTCACCCGGACGCGCACCGGCGAGGTCCAGTCCCGCATAGCCAACGACATCGGCGGCATGCAGGCGACGGTCACCTCGACCGCGACGTCCCTGGTCTCCAATCTCACCGCGGTCGTCGCCACGGTCGTCGCCATGCTGGCACTCGACTGGCGGCTCACCGTGGTCTCGCTCCTGCTGCTGCCGGTCTTCGTCTGGATCAGCCGCCGGGTCGGGCGTGAGCGCAAGCGCATCACCACCCGGCGCCAGCAGCAGATGGCCGCCATGGCGGCCACGGTCACCGAGTCGCTCTCGGTCAGCGGCATCCTGCTCGGCCGGACGATGGGCCGTTCGGACTCCCTCACCAAGGGCTTCGCCGAGGAGTCCGAGAAGCTCGTCGACCTCGAAGTGCGTTCCAGCATGGCCGGGCGCTGGCGGATGTCCACGATCGGCATCGTCATGGCCGCCATGCCCGCCGTCATCTACTGGGCCGCGGGCCTCGCCCTGCAGTCCGGCGGGCCCGACGTCTCCATCGGTACCCTCGTCGCCTTCGTCTCGCTCCAGCAGGGCCTCTTCCGGCCCGCCGTGAGCCTGCTCTCCACCGGCGTGGACATGCAGACGTCCCTCGCGCTCTTCCAGCGGATCTTCGAATACCTCGACCTCGACGTGGACATCACCGAGCCCGAGCACCCGGTCAGGCTGGAGCGGATCCGCGGCGAGATCCGCTTCGAGGACGTCGATTTCAGCTACGACGAGAAGAACGGCCCGACGCTCGACGGCATCGAGGTCACCGTCCCGGCGGGCGGCAGCCTGGCGGTCGTCGGACCGACCGGATCCGGGAAGTCCACGCTCAGCTATCTGGTCCCCCGGCTCTACGACGTCACCGGCGGCCGGGTCACGCTCGACGGCGTGGACGTGCGCGATCTCGATTTCGACACCCTGGCCAGAGCCGTGGGCGTGGTCTCCCAGGAGACCTACCTCTTCCACGCCTCGGTCGCCGACAACCTGCGCTTCGCCAAGCCGGACGCGACCGACGCCGAGATCGAGGCGGCGGCCCGCGCGGCCCAGATCCACGACCACATCTCCTCGCTCCCCGACGGCTACGACACCCTCGTCGGCGAGCGCGGCTACCGCTTCTCGGGCGGGGAGAAGCAGCGCCTGGCCATCGCCCGCACGATCCTGCGCGATCCGCCCGTCCTGGTGCTCGACGAGGCGACGAGCGCCCTCGACACCCGTACCGAGTCCGCCGTGCAGGAAGCCATCGACGCGCTCTCCGAGGGGCGCACCACCCTCACCATCGCGCACCGGCTCTCCACCGTCCGCGACGCCGACCAGATCGTCGTCCTGGACGGCGGCCGGATCGCCGAGCGCGGCAGTCACGGCGAACTGCTCCGGGCGGACGGCCGTTATGCCGCGCTGGTCCGCAGGGACGCCCAGCCCGCCCACGTGGCGGGCTGACCGGCGGGGTCAGGGGCGGGGGCCCTCCCGCCGGACACGCGGCGGCGCCGCCGCTCCCGTGGGACGGGGAGCGACGGCGCCGGGCGGAGCAACGGTCAGATGAGCCAACCCACGAAGTGGACGATGCCGGCGAGCAGGTTGGTGATGACGTTCATGAGGTGTTTCTCCTTGTGCGTGGTGCATCTTTCGGGACAGCACAGTCGCGGTCTGCAGCCCGTCGCTTGCGCCCTGTAATCATCATGCGTCGCAGGGGAGTTGAGCAACGAATGGCGACACGATCACGCGTTCCAGCGAACATCCGATCCCCTGTTCGTGTGTTCCCTTCGCGGAACGAGGGGGTCGTGTCGTCCGGCCCGCGGTTCCGGACGGCGGGATAGCGTGCCCGCATGGCGAACGAGCCCCCGGACACCCCGCCCCGCCGCACGCTCCGTCCGACCCGGCGCGGCCGTCTGGCGCTCCTGATCGGCGTCGTACTCGTCCTGGCCGTCGCGGCGGCCGTGCTCGTACCGCTGCTGACGAGGGCGCCACGGGTCGAGCGGCAGCCGCGCTCCCTGGTGATCCCCGAGGGCCGACGGGCGTCCCAGGTGTACGCGGCGGTCGACAAGGCCCTCGCGGTCGGCCCCGGGACCACCGGGAAGGCCGCGCGCACGGCGGACCTGCCCCTCCCGGCCGAGGCGAAGGGCAACCCCGAGGGCTACCTCTTCCCGGCGACGTACCCCGTCACCTCCGCCACGACGCCGCGCGGCCTGCTCACCTACATGGTCGACACCGCGGTCGAACGGTTCGGCGCGGACCACATCGCCGCGGGCGCGCGGCGCAGCGGACTGTCGGTGTACCGGATGGTGACGGTCGCCAGCATCGTGCAGGCCGAGGCGGACTCGGTGGAGGACATGGGCAAGGTCGCCCGGGTCGTCCACAACCGGCTGGACCGGGGCATGCCCCTCCAGATGGACTCCACCCTCAACTACGCCCTGAACCGCAGCACCCTGCACACCAGCAGGGGCGACACGAAGATCGACAGCCCGTACAACAGCTATGAACACAAGGGGCTGCCGCCCACGCCCATCGGCAACCCGGGGGAGCAGGCGATGAGGGCGGCGATCGACCCCACTCCCGGAAAATGGCTGTACTTCGTCACGGTCGCGCCCGGGGACACCCGCTTCACCAGCAGCTACACGGAACAGCAGCGCAACGTCGCGGAGTTCAACCGCAACCACCGCGGCGCGTCCGCCGGCTGACCGCCCGCGCCCTCACACCGCGGCGGGCGCGAGCGCCCCGTCGGCCTCGGCCGCCGGGTCCGTTCCGTCCAGCAGCCGCCCGATCTCGCGCACGGCTGCCCGCCCGGCCCGGTTGGCGCCGATCGTGCTGGCGGACGGCCCGTACCCCACGAGGTGGACGCGGGCGTCCCGGACCGCCCGGGTGCCCTCGACCCGGATGCCGCCGCCCACCTCGCGCAGCTCCAGCGGCGCGAGGTGGGCGACGGCGGGCCGGAAGCCGGTGGCCCAGAGGATCACGTCGGCCCCGACCGTCCGGCCGTCGTCCCAGGCGACCCCGCCCGGTGTGATCCGGTCGAACATCGGCAGCCGGTCGAGCACGCCCGTCTCGCGGGCGCGCCGCACCGCGTCGGTGAGCGGCAGCCCGGTCACGCTCACCACGCTCTGCGGCGGCAGCCCGCGCCGCACCCGCTCCTCCACCATCGCCACCGCGGCCCGTCCCCGGTCCGCGTCGAAGGGGCCGTCCCGGAAGACCGGCGGCCGACGCGTCACCCAGTACGTCTCCGCCGCCACCTCGGCGATCTCCATCAGATGCTGCGTACCGGAGGCGCCGCCGCCGACCACCACCACGCGCCGCCCGGCGAACCAGGCGGGACCGGGGTAGTCCGCGGTGTGCAGCTGCCGCCCCAGGAAGCTCTCCTGACCCGGGTAGCGCGGCCAGAACGGCCTGTCCCAGGTGCCGGTGGCGTTGATCAGGGCGCGGGTGGCGTACGTCCCCTCGGAGCTCTCGACGAGCAGCCGCCCCCCGGCCCCCTCGCGCACCGCCGTCACGTCGACGGGGCGGTGGACCCGCAGGCCGAAGGTGCTCTCGTACCGGGCGAAGTACCCGCCGATCACCTCGGAGGAGGGCCGGTCGTCGTCCGCGCCGGTGAGCTCCATGCCGGGCAGCGCGTGCATGCCGTGGACCTTGCCGTACGTCAGCGAGGGCCAGCGGAACTGCCAGGCGCCGCCGGGCCCCGGGGCGTGGTCGAGCACCACGAAGTCACGGTCGGGCTCCAGACCGGCGCGGCGCAGATGGTACGCGCCGGACAGCCCGGCCTGTCCGGCACCGATCACGACCACATCGACCACGCGCTCCGCCGCCACCCCAAAGTTGTTCACGCTTCTACCAACTGTGCGGGGGACGGGGATCTTCCCGGCAGCCGCCCGCGATCCCGCCCCGCCGCCCGCCTGCCGCCGGGGCCGGCGCGACGACGCGGCGCCCCGCCGCCGGGTCAGCGGCCCCCGGCGACCAGCAGCGGCGCCCCGCCCGGCGCGGACGCGGGCCTGCCGTGGGCGGCGGGCACCCCCAGCAGCGGCGACGCGGGCACCGTCGACAGCAGGCCGCGTGCCGCCAGCTCGGGCGTCACGCCCTCGCCGAACCAGTACGCCTCCTCCAGATGCGGATAGCCGGACAGGACGAAGTGCTCCACACCCAGCGCGTGGTACTCCTCGATCCGGTCGGCGACCTCCGCGTGACTGCCGACCAGCGCGGTGCCCGCACCGCCCCGCACCAGGCCGACACCCGCCCACAGGTTCGGCGAGATCTCCAGCTCGTCGCGCGAGCCGCCGTGCAGCGCCAGCATCCGCTGCTGCCCGACCGACTCGCTCCGCCCCAGCGCCTGCTGGGCGGCGGCGATCGTCCCGGCGTCGAGGTCGCCCAGCAGCCGGTCGGCCGTCGCCCAGGCCTCGCGCGAGGAGTCGCGGGAGATCGTGTGCAGCCGGATGCCGAAGCGGACCGTACGGCCCTGCTCCTCGGCGAGGCCCCGGATCCAGTCGGTCTTCTCCTTCACCGCGGCCGGTGGCTCGCCCCAGGTCAGATAGACATCGGCGTGCGCGGCGGCCACCGGACCGGCCGCCGCCGAGGACCCGCCGAAGAAGATGTCCGGCAGCGGGTCCGGCGGCAGCGCGGTCAGCCCGCCCTCCACCTGGTAGTGCGCACCGTCGAAGTCGAAGGGCCGCCCGCTCCACGCCCCCCGTACCACCGACAGGAACTCGGCGGTCCGCGCATAGCGCCGGTCGTGGTCCACATGGTCACCGAACCGCCGCTGCTCGGTCGAGTCGCCGCCCGTGACGACATTGAGCAGCAGCCGGCCCCGGGTGATCCGCTGATAGGTCGCCGCCATCTGCGCGGCGAGCACCGGCGAGATCACCCCCGGCCGGAACGCCACCAGGAACTTCAGCCGTTCGGTGTGCTGGGACAGGGCCGCCGTGGTCAGCCAGGCGTCCTCGCACCACGTCCCGGTGGGCGTCAGCACGGCCTCGAAGCCCAACTGCTCCGCGGCCTTGGCGATCTGCGCCAGATACTCGATGTCGGGGGCGCGCACCCCGCTCACCGGCGTGATCCGCTCACGCCCGATCCCGCCGTCGGCGTACGCGTGCCGGTCGACGAGCGTGCGGCCGTCGCCGCCGGTGGGCAGGAACCAGTGCAGACGAACATTCATGACGAGGCCTTTCCGTACGAGCGGGGAGCGGTCGAGGACGGCGGCAGATCGCGGTTGAACCGGGTGTCGACGTAGTCCTCGAAGGAGAAGTGCCGCGGAATGAGCTCCAGATCGGCGAAGGTGTCGGCGATCGCCTGCTCGGAGGCGATCGCGGCGGGGTCGACGGCGACGGACACCCGGGTCCCGGAACTGCGCTCGACCGCGTCCAGAGCCACCTCGTAGGGCAGCCCCGTCTCCTTCGCCCAGACCCTCGCCCATGCCTCCGGATGCCTGAACACCCAGGACTGGGCCCGCTCCAGACGCACCAGCAGATCACCGATCGCCCGGGACTTCCCGGCGTCATCGAGCGCCTCGGGCGAGGCCACCTGGAAGCTGAGACCGTTCACGAGGCCCTGCCCGGTGGTCAGCACACGGGACTTCGTACTGCGCAGCACCTGAGAGGTGTACGGGTCCCAGATCGCCCAGGCGTCGACCTTGCCCCGGCTGAAGGCGGCCAGCGCATCGGCCGGCTGGAGGTATCTCGGCTTCACGTCCTCGATGCCCAGCCCGGCCTTCTTCAGCGAGGCGATCAGCTGGTAGTGGGCCGAACTGCCCTGTGCCACCGCGATCGACTTGCCCCTGAGCTGCCCGGGGGAGCGCAGCGGCGAATCCTCGGGAACGACGATCGCCTCACCGGCGGACGAGCCGTGACCGGCCCCCACCACGACGATCCGGGAGTCGGAACCCGCCGCGAAGACCGGCGGGGTGTTGCCGACGCCCCCGATGTCCACGGCCCCGGCGTCGACCGCCTCCAGCAGTGGCGGGCCCGAGGAGAAGGTGGACCAGGCGATCCGGTAGTCGAGGTCGTCCAGCTCGCCGGAGGCCCGCAGGATGGCTTCGTACCCCCCCTTCTGGTCACCGACGTCGAGCGTGACGGACCCCTTCCCGTCGGTGTTTCCGGTGGAGGCGGCGGAACCGGTCCCGCCGCAGGCGGACACCAGCACGGTGAGGGACAGCAGAAGGAGAACGGGCGTGGCGGGTCTTCTCATCGGATGCTCCTTCGTCGTACGTCGCGGGCGGTACGGGAGTGTGCGGCGGACCCCGGCTCAGGCGGCACCGGTGCTCCCGGTGGCATCGCCCTCGACGCCCAGTTCGGTCAGCAGCCGGGAGCGCAGCGCGGCGAATCCGGGACCGCTCGCGCCGCGCGGCCGGTCCAGGGCGACCGGGGTCTCGTACGCGATCGCCCCCTCCCGCATCACCAGCGCGCGGTCGGCCAGCAGCAGCGCCTCGTCGACGTCGTGGGTGACCAGCAGCACGGCGCATCCGCGCCGCCGCCACAGCTCGGCCACCAGCCGCTGCGCCCGGATGCGGGTCAGCGCGTCCAGCGCGCCGAACGGCTCGTCGAGCAGCAGGAGATCCGGCTCGCGCACCAGGGCGCGGGCCAGCGAAGCACGCTGGGCCTCGCCCCCGGAGAGCGTCCGGGGCCATGCCCCCGACCGCTCCGCGAGTCCGACCTCCGCCAGCGCCCGCTCGGCGACCGCCCGTTCCGGCTTGCCGGGAAGCCCCAGCAGCACATTGCGCCAGACCTTCTTCCACGGCATGAGCCGGGGAGCCTGGAAGGCGACCGCCCGGCGCTTCGGCACGAGCACCGTGCCCTCGATCTCGCGGTCGAGTCCGGCGAGCACCCGGAGCAGCGTCGACTTGCCGCAGCCGCTGCGCCCGAGCAGCGCCGTGAACTCCCCGGCGCGCAGGGTGAGATCGAGTCCGTCGACGACGGCCCTGCCGTCGAAGGAACGGGTCAGCCCCTCGACCCGCACGGCGGTCCCGGCCGGGCCGACGGGGCTCACTGCCCGGTGAAGGTCGGTCGCCATTGAAGCAGCAGCCTTTCGAGCGTGCGGACGATGACATCGGCGGTGAGGCCGAGGAAGGCGTAGACCACCAGGCAGACGACGATGACGTCGGTACGGAAGAACTCCCGGGCCTGGTTCATCAGGAAGCCGATCCCGGCGTCGGCGTTGACGGACTCGCCGAAGACCAGGGCCAGCCACGCGGTGGCGAGCGAGTAGCGCAGCCCGGTCATGGCGCCGGGCAGCGCCCCCGGCAGTACCACGTGCCGGACCAGGCCCCACCGGCCGAGCCCCAGCGACTCCCCGGCCTCGATGAGCCCGGCGTCGACGCCGCGGATGCCCGCGTACACATTGAGATACAGATGAAAGGCGACGCCGAGCGCGATGAGCGCCACCTTCGGGGCCTCGCCGATGCCCAGCCAGATGATGAACAGCGGGATCAGCCCGACCCAGGGCACGGTGCGCAGCATCTGCACGCTCGCGTCGACCAGGTCCTCGCCGAGCCGCGAGAGCCCGGAGACCAGCGCGAGGGCCGTTCCGACGACCCCTCCGAGCACCAGCCCGGCGGCGACCCGCCGCAGCGAGACCGCCATGGCCGAGGACAGCGTCCCGTCGGCGACCAGATCCGATCCGGCGCGTGCGATGGTGCCGGGCGAGGCGAGCACATCGGGGTGCAGGACCCCGGTGGCGCTGAGCACCTGCCACAGCGCGAGCAGCAGCAGCGGCCCGGCGGTGCGCCGGAGCCAACGGGGCACGGCACGCAGCCGTACACCCCGTGCGGAGGCCGGGACGACGGGCACCAGGTCGAGCGGTCGATGAGCGGACGGACCCGGGATCTTTCCGGAATCCCATGACATATCCGATGGGGCGAGAGCATGGCCTGGGGGCATGGGGGCTCCATGAGCAGTCCACGGACAGGGGAAGGCGCGCCCCGGCCACGGGCACGCGGACGACCACCGCGGTTACGGCGCGGCGGTCACGGGGCGTGGCGGGCGGGGCGAGGTGTGCCGGGGCGCATGCGGGCAGACGCGTACAGCCGTGGAAACGGGTGGCCCGAGCGCCGGGTCACCGGCGGGAGGAAGTGCCGCAGAACGTCAGCAGCCGCGGCGACACGCGGCGGAGGCCACCCGCAGCAGGTCGATGTGACCGCGCGAAGTGAGCAGAGCTGAACGGAACATGGCGCTGAACGTAGCGATCCCCGGCCGAAACGGTCAATGGTGTCTCGGCAGGTGGACGCGCGATCTCCCGGTACGAGCGGGAAGATGGACCCATGCCCCACGCCTTCGCCACCAGCGTCCTGCACCTCACCACCGGATCGACGGAGACCGTCACCGACCTGACAGCCGAATGCGAGGAGTTCCTCGCCCGGAACGCCGCCTCCAGGGACGGCCTCCTCAACATCTTCGTACCGCACGCCACGGCCGGGATCGCCGTCCTGGAGACCGGTTCCGGCAGCGACGACGACCTCCTGGCCACCCTCCACACCCTGCTGCCCGCCGACGGCCGCTGGCAGCACCGCCACGGCACCCCCGGCCACGGCCGCGACCACGTGCTGCCCGCACTGGTGCCCCCGCACGCGACGCTTCCGGTGATCGGCGGCCGGCTGGAGCTCGGGACGTGGCAGTCGGTGTGCCTGGTCGACACGAACATGGCTAAAGACAACCGTCAGGTTCGTCTGAGCTTCCTGGGCTAACCAAGATCGTTCAGCTGGGTCGTGCCGCCGATTCTCCGTACCATGCGCGCTCGAATGGAGAGAAGAAATGCGCGGTACGGACCTCAATGCGATCGAACGACCTTACGACGGATGCGGCAAGTGCCTGCTCGGAGTGCGGCGGCTGTCGCGCGTGAAGCTGGCGACGTCTTCGCCTGAACGCCAGCGTGAGAACGTGCTCTTTGCCGCCGCCTCCGTCGGAGCTCACATCATCCGTTGGGCCGACGACTGGGAGGTCTCCGGTGCCACCGATCCCGTGACCCGCCCCAGCCTGGGCCCGTGGCTCCGTGATGAGAAGGGCCCGTACGACGGCTTGGTCGCCGCAGCGGTGGACCGGCTCGGTCGCAACGTCGTCGACTGCCTGAACACCGGCTACAAGATGCGGGACGAGAAGAGATGCTCGTCACGTATGGACACGACGGAGCCTGGGACCTCGACGACCCCGCGGACGAGAACCGTTTCACCATGGAAGCCTGGGGTGCGCAGATGGAATTGCGCGCGATCCAGCGCAGGAACCGTGACGCCACCGTGACGCCACCGTCAAGACCCGCGCCGCCGGCCGGCCGAAAGGCAAGCCGTCGTACGGCTTCCAGTACGTCCGGAAGGTGATGGGAGGGAAGATCGATCAGGTCGAACTGCATCCGCATGCCTCGGAAGTGCTGCGGAACGTCGCCCGCCGCATCCTGGCCGATCCGGACAACGTCACCTGCAGCAGTGAGGCCGCGCGTCTCAACCGTGCCGGGGAACTGTCACCCGCGGATCACCTGGCCGTGATGTACGGCAAGCCTGCAGGTGGCCGGCCGTGGTCTCCGCAGAGCCTGAAGAGCATCCTTCTGTCAGAAGCCACCCTCGGGTACCTGATGTACCGCAACAAGCCCGTCTTCGGCAGGGGAGACGGTCACCCCGTACGGCTCTGCGAGGGGCTGTGGGACCGGGCCACACACGAGTCGCTCCGCGTCCGTCATGTCCGACGGATACCGCCGAACACGCTCCGGATGGTCGGCCGCGTTCCCGAACCGGTGAGCGACACAATCACAGGACAGAGCAGCCGAGTTGAACTCCATCGGCGCGAGCACGTACAACTGCGGCAACAGGGTCTCCTGGATCTCGGTTGGCTTCGCAACCCCGAGCTACCAAGAGGCCCTGCCTTCATGCCCGCAGCCAGCCACGGTCACCCGAAGGAGACTCTTGTTCTACGCCCACCCCTCAAGAACGGAACGACAACAACTACTTAGATCGTGTCCTATGTGGTGATTGCTCGTTGGGCTGTTCATGGGGAGGGATACGTGGAGTTGGATTGTTCCGGACGGGCTGTGGGAGATCGCGAAGCCGCTGATCCCGCCGTCGAAGGTACGGCCGCAGGGCGGCGGGACGCAGGACACGCCTGATGAGACCCTGTTCGCCGCGATCATCTACGTGCTGGTGAGCGGGTGTGCCTGGCGGGCACTGCCGCCCTGTTTCGGGGTCTCGAAGTCCACCGCGCATCGCCGCTTCGCGATCTGGTCCAGGGCCGGTGTCTGGGGCCGGTTGCACGAGGCGGTGCTCGACCGTATCGATGAGTGCGGACTGCTCGACGTGACCCGCGTGGTCCTCGACTCCGCGCACGTACGGGCCAAAAAAGGGGCGGACTCACAGGCCCGAGCCCCGTGGACCGGGGCAGACCGGGTTCCAAGATGCACGTCCTGTCGGACGCGAACGGACTGCCCCTGGTCGTCGGCATCTCCGCCGCCAACACCCACGACAGCCAAGCCCTGAAGCCCATGGTGGCCGGCCTCCACACGAGACACGGCCCCCACCGCGGCTGGAACTTCAAACCCGGCAGGCTCCACGCCGACAAGGCCTACGACATCCCTGACCTACGCAGATGGCTGCGTGGGAAGCGTATCGGCGTCCGTATCGCCCGCAAGGGAATCGAATCCCGCGAACGGCTCGGACGCCGAAGGTGGGTCATCGAACGCACCATGTCCTGGCTGACCGGCTACCGCAGACTCAACCACCGCTACGAACGCCAACCCCGCAACTACCTGGCCTTCCTCGGCCTCGCCGCCGCCATCTGCTGCTACAAACGACTGGTCCGACTCACCGCATAGGACACGGTCTAAAGATCAAGTTAGCGGTCTGAGCCGGGCCATTCGTACACGGTCGATTCCACTGAGTCGTCCCGTACGCCCTTGAGGCGGACGTCTGTCGGCGGTTCGACTTCGAAACGGTGTACGGGGTCGTTCACTAGGCGGAGGGTCGGCCTGCCGGCGCCCTTCTCCAGGTGTGAGGCGATCACGAGCGTGTAGTTCTCGCCTTCGCTCCAGGCCCGTACGAACTCGGAACGTGTAAGCATCAGTTCGCCTGGCACCGCGCCCCCGTGGGCCTTGATCTCGTAGTAGCGCCCAGTCGAGTCGTACGCGTCGGCGCCCATACCTGACGCACCCCGCTGGTCGTCCAGCTCGACTCCTTGCTCTTGCAGAATCCGGCGAAGAGCCTGGATGACGAGCTCTTCCTTGTCATGGTCCGCGTAGCCAAGCGGTGAGGCCTGGCTGCGGGGCGGAGCCCCTCCGGGCCTGGGCTGGGGGAGTGGGGCCCCGTGTCGGCGGGGCGAGGGATTCGCCAGCCCTGACGTGCGGGCAGGGGCGTCGCCCGGTGTGGACGGCGCTCCCGTGCGGGTGATGCTGCCGGGCAGGGCGTCGAAGGCGGACGCGTCCACCAGAGAGCGTGCGGCCGGCGCGTGCTGTGGGCCGGATAGGGCGCCGGATCCGGGGTTTGTGGGCGAAGGTGCGGCGAACGAACCGCTGCGGGGCGGCGGGATGACGACGGCCGGGCCGATGCTGGCGCCCCGTTGAGCGGGCTGCTTCCCGTTCGGCATCGGCGGGGCGGAAGTCCGCTGTGCGCGTCGGCGCAGTTCTTCGGCGAGTCGCTGCCGTTCCTCGCGGCCTTGCTGCCTCGACGATGTGAGCTCGGTTCCGGACTTTGCTTCCACCAGGTGTTCCTCCCAGACGTCCCGCCAGCTGTGGCCCACGCGCGACCTTTCCTCCGCGAAGTGGGCGGCGATGGCCGTGCCCGCACCCGCCTTGGTGGCCAGAGCCGCGTTCGAGTTCAGGAACAGCGTGTTGCGGCCGCGGTTGATCTGCGCTTCGACGGGGAGCTCGATGGGTGCGTGGGTGTTTCCCGGATCGAGGCGGATCATCAGGCCGGGGAGAAGCCGGACTTCCAGGCCCGCCAGCCAGGTCCAGCCGGTGAAGGCCTCGGCCGTCTCGGGCTCGTCGCGTACCAGAAGGTCCTGGAGCGCGGCGACTCCCCGCCGGAACTCTTCCGTCAGGCTCGCGTCCGCCGACTCGTTCAGGATTGCGTCCCCAGCCTTGTCCACGCCTCCGGGCTCGTACGTGACCTGGGCGCCCGCGACGTCCAACGGTGTGATGTGCAGTGGACCGAACAGCGCCGTGAACTGCTGCACGTTCCCTCCCGGTTTCCATAGCGGCAGACGGCTTGTCAGAACCCGCTCGACCCCGGAGTCGGCCACGGCGAACACCGCTCGCCCCTTCCCCTTGACCCAGCCTGCCGTGGTCCACAGCGGCAGACTCCGCAGTCTGCTCTGCAGTCCGGGTGACATGGGTTTCTCGTCGGAGCGGATCACGTCCCGCAGGCGGCGCAGAGCCTCGAGCATGACCCTCTCGTGCTCGGCGTTGGGCGTCGCGCCGGTCCCGGAGATTTCCTTCAGCACGTCGATGAGGTCATCGAGTCCGGGTTCGGGGATGCCCAGTACCTGCCACAGGGGGTCGATGTCAGCCCCGGTCAGGGCGAAGGGACGGAACCCACGCAAGATCGCGGGTCCCTGGAAGCACTTGCCCGATTCCGTCCATCCCTGGTCGGTCAGGACGAGGTCCTCGTTGCGGAACTCGTTGCGGATCTGCTTCTCCACTGCCGTTTGAGCTGCATCTGCCGGACGGCGAGTCAGACGTCGGGCAAGGGACTGGTAGACCAGCAGCGCCTCCGCTCGCAGGCTGTCCGGCACGTCGGCATCGGTATCGGCCTCGTCGTGACGGTCCCGGAGTTCACGCAGCCGTTCCATAAGGCGCGGGACGTCGGGGTCGCCGGAGATACCGAGAGCGGTGAGGACTTCCGTGCGGGTGGCCAGGGCCTGGTGGATTGCGGGATGCAGGTATCCGGGGTCCTCGGGTCCGTACAGGGCCTCCGTGTCTGGTGTACGCAGGGTGAGTTCGGCCGGCCGCTTGAGTCGGCTGTGGCTGTCCTCCAGCCAAGCGGTCTCCCGGAGCTGCCATACCCAGATGGCCGCCGTCTCGCCCTTGAGGTTCCATTTGTAGTGGCCCCGGGCCATGGGGACGACGGCCTGGTCCGAGTTTGTCAGCAGTGCGGTGAGGGTGCGGAGCAGGGCGGCTGTGCGGCGTCGTCGCTCGTCCACGTTCTTCTCAGCCGCAATGTTCTTGACCACGGCGGCGATGTCGCTGCTGGTCAGGTCGTCCAGGGTGTGGTCGGCTCCCGTGCCCATCATCTGCTGCCGCCGGCCTGTGATGGACCACCTGCAGTACCGTGCGAGGCCGAGACGGGAATCTCCCGGGTAAGTCTTGGTGTCCGCCGGGCCCTCACGCACCGCAGCGAGCCGGGGCACATCCGCCACGCCCAGCAAACGCAGGAAGACCGTCCTGCTCAGGCCACCTGCCCGGGCGGCGGAGAGAAGCGATCGCGCGTAGGAGCGGCGCACCCAGATGAGACCGGGAGTTCTGCGCGCAGCGACCTCGAACCGGTCTCCGTCAGCGCTCTCCAACGCCTGCGGGAGGTAGGCGGCACCGGGCCTCACACGGCGGGACTGTTCGGTTCCGTCCTTGTCGTAGGTGAACCCGTTGAGGAGGATGGCCCTTCCGATGCCCGGACCGAGCGGGTCGCGCAGCTTCTTGGGCATGTCGCCGAGTGCCTGCTGCAAGGCGACGAGCCGGGCTGTCTCCGTCGCCTCGTCGCCGTCGGCAAGTCGTCCGCCAGCTTTTCCGATCCGGGAGACGATCTTCAGCACGGCTGCCGTGTCGTCGCGGCGCACCAGGCAGTCCCGCCGCCGCAGCCATGTGGTGACGGTCTTCGTCCAGGCGTTGTCCTCCGCGTAGGCGGGATGCAGGTCCAGAACGACGCCTAGCAGGTCCAAGGGGCCGGTAGTCCCGCCGGACGCGTCGGCGAACGTGCTCTCTGCGGGCTGCGGCCGAAGTCGCCGCCCGTCGGCGGTGGCTATGCACGTCCGGCTGGCCAGCTCATGATCGAGGCCCGCTTCGATGGCGACCGCGGCGAGCCGTACGAGCCGCGCGATGTCCTGCCACTCGTCATTGGAGAACAGGCTGAGCGCGTCCATTACCCGCACCTCCGGGCGCAGATTTGCGGCACCCTCCGCACGCCAGTCCGAGAGGGCCTCCCGCCAGCGGCCGGAGCTGTCGCGGACAGCGGCTGGCAAGGTGTACGGGGCTGTGCCCAGCCTGGCGATATCGGTGGCGGCGAGGACTTCAGACAGCGCAGCCTCCTCGACCGCGAACTCGGCCAACAGGGCGTCGGGGCCGTCTTCCTTGACGGGCAGGGCCAGTTCGGCGGCGAGTGACTGCCGTGCGCGGGTGAGTAGCGCGGTGCGGATGCGGTCCTGGAGCAGGTTTGCCGGCGCGGAGCCTGATGGGAGGGGAAGGGGAACGAGGTGCCACGCTGTGTGATCCACCCTCTCCAGGACGTCGCGTACGGCGGCTGCCCACAGGTCGGCGATCACGGGGACGAGCTGAGTGTTGAGGAGGCTGCTGGCGAAACCCTCGCGACTGGCGACGGGGTCGAACTGGGTGTGGACGCGGGCCGCCATGTCTAGCGGGGCGACGGGCAGGCCGGCGTGGACGCTGCCGTGCGCCCCATGCTCCAGGGGCAGTGCGACGCCCACGGGCACGAGCGGGCCCAGTGCCTTGTGGCTCCGTTCCCAGTCAGGGTGCGGTTCCACCTGGGCCGTGTACACACGCCACAGTGCTCCGTCGGTCGCCCGGGCGTGCTGCACACTCACCTGGTGTTCGACGCCCTCGATCAGCAGCCGACGCTCTGTCACGTCCGCCCAGGCCAGGGACAGTACGGTGCTGTGCTCCCCCGCCGTCACCTTGAGGCTGCGGAGGTGGCGCAGGAAGAGTAGGGAAGCGTCGTTCCAGTCGTCGAACCATGCAAGGAGTTGGGCCGCGGTCAGCGTGCCGGGCGCCAGCGTGATGCGGAAGACGGTCCACTCGGGTCCGGAGATCTCGGTGGGAAGTTCCGGTGGTGCTGCGGGTTCGAGGCTGGTACCGGAGAAGCGCATGTGGAAGGGGTGGCAGTGCACCTCCCAGACCGCGGTGAGCGCCCTGAGCGTGGACAGTCCGATGCCGAACCGGCCGGTGGTTTCGGCGTCGGCCGTCTTGCCACTGAGCCAGGGCATGCCGAGTGGGAGGACATCGGCCAGGTGCAGGCCGGCTCCGTCGTGGGCGACCAGAAGATAGTCGGACCGCAGCAGGATGCGCAGCTGTTCGGCACCCGCGTCGTCGGAGTTCTGGACGAACTCGGACAGGACCTGAAGTCGGTCTGTCGAAAGTGTTTTGGCGCCGTGCAACGCGCCTTCGGCCATCTTGCGATGGACCCCGCGGCCGCTGCGCAACCCCTGATCGAAAAGCCGGACAGCGCGTGCGGCTTCGTCGGGGGTCGGCACTTCCACTTCGACAGATGCGTCCGGATCTTCCAGAAGCGTGTGTACCGCAGCCGCGAGAGCGTCCACGTCCGTACCCCTCCCCTTTTGGTGCCTTTTGATGTCGACTAGCCTGGGGGTCCGGGATGGTTCCCGATGATCGGGCTGACGTGATCCAGCCATGTGCGTGAGGTGCCGCGGCGTACGGCGCAGTTCGGTCGGACGACGCTTGTGCTACGGGTGCGGGCACCGGAGCGGATGACACCGAGCTCCGGCAAGGTGCCGAACGCGGCGGAAACTGATTCCGATCGCCCTTCGACTGTCAGACCGGCCTGGTATAGCGCCTCGGCTGGTCGGATCGCTGTGCCGTGGGGCCCGCCCGACTTTGTACGGTCAGGAACGATCAGCGCGGGCAGAGCGGTCCCGCATGGCATGAGGACGGACGGCGACGAACGTTACGACTCCTAGCCAGCTCTCCGGCGAGGACGACGAGCTGATAACGCGAGGGAAGTGCCACGGTCGACTTATGCGGGCTGCACCTGCTTGAGCCGCCGTGTGCCTCCGCAAGGTGATGACGACGGCACGGGCTCGGTGCGCGTCGCCATCCGGTTAGTCTGGGGTTGTCTTAAAGGAGGTTGGTGGAGTCGAGGGTCAGCAACTTTGGTGACACCCTCCACTGGATCAGGAGAGCCGGTCATGCAGATCACGACGGTGTGCCATGCCGCCTGCGGATTCTCCCGAGGAGTGCTGGAGCACCAAGTTCATAGCCTTAACGAGTTCGTCGACGCCGATGATTGCGGCAATGCGCAGCTCGTGGACAAGCAATGTCGCAGAGGTCACGGCGACTAGGTCCGCGCTGACCTCCGTTGCCTCACCGTGCGAGGCGGGGCCGTTGGAGAAGACGGTGACATCTTCGTAGTTGGCCTTGATCCGCAGGCGGTAGCGGTAGTCAGCCATGGTCGCAGGGCGTATGCCACAAGTTACGGTGTCCCGCTCCGCCGAGGTCAGCCTGACACCCTTCGGCTCAGGCGCGGTCTTTCGGCCCGTCGCCGCCCGGGTCTCCTCGTTGAGGCGCCTTTGCTTCTTCTTGGCGCTGAGCTTTTCACGCCGTCTCTTGGCGAGGCGGTCCTCGACGACAACTGGTGGGTGGAGCGCAAGGCCTTGGCCGCGATGTCCCAGGCTTGTCCGCCCTGCCACGCTACCTACGGGTGCAGATCGAAATTTAGGGGGAACGCTTGGGACCGCCGAGGATCCCGCCCGCGTCAGCATGCCGGGTCCCCGGAGCCGCCGCCGCGAGAGTCCAAGGCGCGATCCGCAGACTGCGAGAGGTCCACAGATCCACGTAGCGCCGCTTCGTGGGCTCGTGCATCTGCGGACGCACGCCACCTTCGGCCACGATCAGGGCCTGGGCGGCCCCGTAGAGAACGTAGTAGGACTGAACAGCTCCCCAGCTGTTGGCGAGCCGGATAATCTCGGAGTCTCCGGCCAGTGCGTGCGTGTGCTCCAGTAGGCGAGCGGTCGCCCATGCGCGACGCAGGCATGCCAGCACCTGTTCCCGAATGCAGGAACGCGATGGCACATCAGCCCTGAAAAGGGCTGGTGCCGCAGAGTCATGAAGGCTGGCGACAGCGTCCTCTGCTCTGCTGTCGCCGAGCGTGAGTTAACGGAACGCGCGGATGTATGAGGCGTGGGTGCGGAAGCTGCGGGTCTGCTCGCTGTCGACCGGCGGTGGAGGAAAAAAACGATACGGGCCACGCCTCAGTATCGCCTGCCTGGTGGCTTACCGCTGGCGATTCTGATCCGGGGAGCGCGCCTATGCCCGGCAGAGGCGACCCGACCAACCGGTCTCGCGCATCGGTATGCCGCGGGTGCCCGGCTCTTCCCGGGCACAGCCGTCAGAGGCCCCTTGGAGGCACTCAGTCTATGAACTATCTCCGATGGTAGAAGCAGATGTGCAGCTGCCGTCGGTCGTGCCTCACAACCAGTTCGACACTCGGACCCCCCTCCAGCAAATCTTCTGCTGGACGCCGGAGCAGTGGGAGCCGTAATGCGGAGGGGTGATGCCGACAAGTGTGACGTATGCACGCTGGCGAATGGGACGGCATCGTGATCTCATGCCGCCCCATTACCTGTGCCGGTACGGCTCCATCGGGGAAGAAGGCCCGGTGTCTCTGATGACGGTGTGCCATCTGGGTCCAGACTATCGGCCAAAGCGCACGGAAGAAACGTCTAGAGTCGTGCGCGACTACGGAAAATGCTCCCCAGAGAGAACGGAGACCGATGTCGGCAGCTTGCCGAGCCAAGGTTTCGGCGCTAAGACTTGTCCCGTAAGTGATGGTCGAGGCAGGTGGGTCATGACTGGCCCGGAGTCGGCTGCGGCGAAGGTCCAGTGGCAGGATGGCGGCTTCGACCATCTTGAGAGGCCATCCTCGTGCCGACGCCTGCCGACTACCTCGCACTGGCACGTGCCGAGAGAGACAGCTTTGTCCTGCAGCGTCTCGCGAGATGTCCGTACCCTTTTGTCTGGCAAGCCCTGGCCACCAATCCCCACACGCCGCCCGAAGCCCTCCGGGAACTGAGCGCGGCCCGCGACAGCGTCTGGAACGACAACAAGCTTCTTCGCCTGCTCGCAGGCCATCCCAGTGCGAACCCTGTCGTTCTTCGAGCTGTCCTCGAAGCCGTTGCAGCGAAGCTCGATGAGGGCGAGCGGCCCTACGCCGCCGTACTCGCTCTCGCCGACCGGCTGGAGCTTGAGGTGGATGAGGTAAGGAGGCTCGGAACCCTTCGTGGTGCCTCTGCTCGTCTACGCCATCTGCTTGACCTGCGGCTGAGCATCCGCATCTGAGGCGCCCCCTCTGGTCACGGGTGAGATGATCTTGTTGTGGCTGGTGTGATCACGGCGTCCGAGCCATCCTGGATAGCCCCGTTCACCGGGCTGAGCCCGCGTTCGTTCGGCAAGCTGGTGAACGCTCTGCGCCGTGAGGGTGCAGATCCGGTCCGCAAGGGCCGCCCGTGGTCTCTTCCCCTGAAGGACCGGGTGCTGCTCGTGGCGGCCTACTGGCGCACGAACTTGACGATGCACCAACTCGCACCGCTCTTCGGCATTTCGAAGTCCGCGGCCGACCGCATCATCGACCACCTCGGCCCGTCACTCGCGCTGCAGCCCCGCAAGCGGTTCGCCAAGGACACCGTGCTCATTGTGGACGGCACCCTGGTGCCCACCCGCGACCACACCATCGCCGAGCAGTCCAAGAACTACCGATACTCCACCAACCACCAGGTCGTCATCGACGCCGACACCCGGCTCGTCGTGGTGGTCGGCCGGCCCCTGCCAGGCAACCGCAACGACTGCAAGGCATGGGAGGAGTCCGGCGCGAAGGCCACCGTCGGCAAGACCATGACCATCGCCGACGGCGGCTATCCGGGCACAGGACTCGTGATGCCCCACCGCCGCCGCAAAGGCGAAGAACTGCCCGCCTGGAAACAGGCCCACAACACGTCCCACAAACAGGTCCGCGCCCGTGTCGAGCACGTCTTCGCCCGCATGAAGACCTGGAAGATCCTCCGCGACTGCCGCCTCAAAGGCGCCGGAGTCACCACGCCATGCTCGGCATCGCCCGCCTCCACAACCTCAACCTCGCCGGATAGGCGAGCAGCCAGACTGGCCAACAATCACGTCCACACCCAACCGGAGATCATTTACGGGACAGACCTTAGCCAATGACTCGCGAATCTGCTGCGAATGGTTGGTCATGGTTGTCGGCATGAAGTATTTGGACTGCCAGACGGTGACGGCGCCTTCGAGGTTGCCAGCGAAAGCATCGATTCCTCAGTCACCCGGATTGGCGGCGATCATCCGGACATTCGGATTGGTTGCGCTGGCGAGCTGCGCAAGCATCTTATCGAAATCGGCGCGCGCCGTCCGTGCTGCCGGTTCGGATTTCGTGCACTCCGAAATGTATGGGCGGAATGCCGGCCGCCACGCTAAGGGAACGCTCCAACCCGGCTACCTCCACGTCGACTAGGCAGCCCGAACTTTCCGCTCGGCAGGCTGTTCCCCATGTGCCACGCACAGCGAGGGCCGTCAGCATACGTATCACAGAATCCATCGATCAAGGAGACCCTTCCCAACTGAAGGCGGAGCCGCTGACAGGTCACCACGTTTTGCTAGGAACGCCCCATCACTGGAATGTTCCGAAGCTGGTGGCACCGGCTTGTCGATGTTGGCTGGCTACACGAGGCGCACAGAGGTGCGCGCTACGGGTGCTGGCCCAGTGAGCCGACTCGGAGCGGTCGCGGTTGCCGCCCGTGGATCTGGTACTCAGGGGCTGCTCCCGCCAGCTTGCGGCGCCGGTGAGCTGGGAGTTGTTCAGCGGCGGTAGGTGCGGATGGGGTGCGTGGTGTGGCGTTGAGGAAGGGCTCGAACCAGGCCGGGGCGCGCAGTCGTCGATGCCGAGGTGCCAGTTGATGTCTCCGTCGGCGAACTCGGGGAGTGAAGCATCATGATGTCGCCTATTTGAAGAGGAACCTTCCCGTTTTGACGCATCCGCACCAGCACGATGGTGTGCATCGCCAGGTTGGCCTGGCGGTCGGGGTGTACTGCTCCCGGACAGTTGCATTGGCGTCTGGAAGCGCCCGTGGGGCCCCGACCTGAGTAGCCCGGCTCCACGGATAGCGAGGACCCCGACGGCTGAGGCTTCTGACATCTGGCCGTTGCCGGTGTTAGTAATAGCTCGCCGAGTTCCGCGCCGGTCACAACCCTCTAATTCTCATGCTGCTCACCCTCCGATCCGCTGCGGACCACTCTGCCCATCCTCAAGGAAGCGGGGAAGCGTGACTTTGATATTGAGGAAGAACTCTGGACGGTTCGCCGGATTTTTGCCTGCGGCAGCTGAGAGCGTCGCGGCGCTAGTACCTCCCAGCCACATGCCTACCGTCAGGTCGGTCAGGTAGTGCTCCAGGCTCAGGGCGGTATGACGTACATCGCTGTGGCCGACGGTGAACAGGGAATCGCGCCCGGAGCGGGCAGCACCAATAGCAGCCAGAAACTTAGCCGGCACGACGTAGACATTGCCGCTGCTGGGAATGAGCCAGTATGTCGCCGTCGAACTGACCTCTAGCAGGGTGTCGAGCTGCAGGCGGTTGATCTTCCAGGAGTCACCAGCTGAGGCGCTGGGAATAAGGGCGTTGGCCTTCTTTACCTGGACCAGGTCACCGATCCTCGTGGTCAGCCGACCGGGGACCGTGACCTCGAGGACGATACCGATGTCCGCGCCGGTCGCCTTCTCCGCGTTCTTCGTCTCCTGCCGACTCGCCAGCGCTACCTCTGGAGAATCCGGATCCGTCCACTGCCCTGCCCTCGATCCGGCGGCGAACCGTTGCCCGAGCTTCTCCAGCAGGCGGGCAGTCAGCGATTCTTCGTCCTGCGCACCAGACCGGGACACAAAGCCCATGAAGTCCTTGACCGCGCCCGCTACCGCTCCGCGCATCAGATCCTCCAGGCCGGCGCCGGCGAGCCACGTCGACGACGGAGCGTCGAGGGGTCTCGGGAAGACACGACGTCGAGCGTCCATGGAGCCGCCCAGAGCGTCGATCAGTTTCTGCTCGATGGGGCCACTGCCGTCGGCGATGGCCTGGATTCCCTCGGCTCGGCGCCGGACTTCCGGTACCACGCTTAGCGTGGCCGCCTTGACAGCCGCTCGCACTGACCGGCGCTGTTCGGCTAGGGCAAGTGTGAGGTAGATATCGAGACCGTCCATGTGGCGGGCAAGGGCGAACAGCCACGGGAGTGACCTGGCCCACAGCGTGGGGCGGCGACTCGCGGATTTTTCCACTCTGGCTCGGAGTCCCGCAGCCTCCACGGGAAAGCGCTCCATGCTGAACAGCGTCAGGTTGCGCCACAGATCCACCAGTGCGCGTTCGGCGTGCGGTGCCAGCCGCCTCGTCACCTCGCCGGCCCGGCCGTCTACGAGATCCTGGTTGAGGTCGATCAGGCCCGCAGCGACGCCGACGGCTATCGCAGCCGGTACCGGCATGGCCTCGGCGACCCGAGCGGGGCTCTTGAGGCGAGCCATCCACTCCACCAGGCCCGGGGGCGACGGGTACATGTGACCAGCTGTGACCCAGCTATCGATCGTCAACCGCAACAGATGCTGCTCGACCAAGGAGCCATGCTCGTCCACCAGTCCTTCAAGGCCGCGTGCCGTCGCGAATTCGCCGGCCATAGGAGGACGAGTGCGCAACGCGTCCAGACAGCATCGGGGGCAGTTGGGGTCCTGCTCGTGGTAGTAGTAATCGTCACGATGGGAGATGTGGTCCACCGGCTGACTATATGCGGCGCGGTCAACATCCCGCCGTGATATCGAATACCCCTCCCTGCGGCCGATTGGGGAGAGTATCTGCCTACGGCCCGCAGAGTATGCGCTACCCTACGGGCAGGAACGGAGCCTGGGACGGTACCTGGGCCACCCCCGGTCATCTCGAGGTACGGAGCGTCGGAACGCGCCCTCGCCACCACCTCCTTCCCGCTTCCTGCGCACCTGTTCTGTCCGGCCGTCTTGTGCCGGACAGCCGAAAGGCGTTTCCTTGACCATCTACTCTCAGCATGCCACTCGTGGAAAGACTCAGATCCTGGCGACCTACCAAGGTCCGGACAGCGTCGTGTCCAAGACCGTGACAAGTCTTGCCGAGCCTCACCTTGCGGGTCCGGTCGTCGATGCCCTCAATCGAATCTCCGCCTTCGCTACTGTCCCTGTCAGCATCCATGACCGCCGGGAACGGCGTGTGGGCTACTACCCGCGCACGCACCTCGCCGCCCTGACCGATCCTGCCGCCCGCCCCAACCTTCTCGGCGGCGCCCACAGTCTCTGGTACGAGTACGTCTGCCTGCGGCTTCACCGGGCGCTCGCCGACCTGGAAAGTGCCGTGGCAGCTCTCCCCGACACGGTTAGCAGGGCGATCCGATCCGAACTGGATGAAGAGAAGCACGGGTTGCAGACAGGACTCGTAGAGTTCTCGGGAGCTTCCACCGAGGATGAGCCGGAGACCGAGCGCTGCTGGGAGTTCGGGCACCCCTTCGTGAAGTACGACGACGGGCTGGACACGCTGAGCGATGAGACGCGCGAGCAGCTCGACCGACGCGAGTCGGGATTCACCTCGGAGGAACGGGAGAAGGCGATCGCTGCCCTCCGGGTGCTGGTTACCGCGCACGCCCAGGGCGGCGACGTGGGGGCTTCACTCGACGACCCCAGCTGTCGCCTCTTCGTGGAGCCGTACGACTCCGACGGCTTCTACCTGACGATCGAAGCGCCGGAGCCAGGCGACGACGAGACTTCGTGGGAGATCGAGGTCGGCCGATGGGTGCCGGACGATCCCGAGGAGGAGCCCGGGAACCACACCAGCGCGACAGGCCACGACATGGTCGGCTGTGCCCTTCCGGTCGCGCCGACCGCCGAGGAGATCGCTCATCTGCTGAAGTCCGTGGACGAGAAGCCGCTGCTGCTCGCCGAGTGGGCTGAGTCGCGCGTGGGAGCGGTCCTCGCAGGGACGGCGATGGTGGTGACCGAACGCTACGTCTCGTGATCGAGTCGGCAAAGAAGGCGTGATGCTGACGTGGTGGGGACTGGGCACGGCTCGCCACACATGCCGAGTGGATGCTTCAGCCGTGCGTTGGGATCCGGATAGGCTGGGGGTTGCCTTAACGGAGTTTGGTGGACACGAACAAGGACAACCCTCGTCGGCAGGTGCGGTTGTCGTTCCTCGGGTGACGAGGACGCCGGCGGCAGGACCGAAGTCCGACCGGACCGAACGCGCCTGGTGACCAAAGAGAAACCGCCGTGCCCTGGCCGAGGCCCGAGGGTCCGTCGAACGCGGCGTCGCCCGTCCGAAGACCTGCGTGTCTTTCGCCCGGCGCACTGCCGCCCGAATCGAATGACGTCCATGTGTCGAGCAATCCTCGCCCTGGAGCGGTACCGCCCAAAGGACCGGGTGCGGCGGTCCGTTCCGGGCCATTCATATTGCGTCAGTCGTTGTTCTACGTTCTAGTGAAGACGGGCTGAATTCCCGTGATGGCAGACCTGTCCAACGCGCTCGATTCCACGGCCGACCTCCGGGGTGGAAATCCAGATACGGTGGTTCACCCGTGCCGGACCAGCAGGGTGAGACCACTCGAATAGTGGCCTAGACCATCTGTGGGTGTCAAGCCTCTACCTGGGGTCATGTACCCGAACAGGCCATGTCCGGTAGGCAAGTTGATGCTCGCGCTCGGCGCCCGAGCAGTGGTTGACAGTGGCGGTGCGTGCACGCCACGATGCGTCGCATTGCTCCACGAATTCGCTTTGCCTTGCTGGTCGAACCGAGGAGAGAGATGTCCCCCAGGACGAGCCGTAAGCTCACCGCCAAAGAATTTGCGGACATCAAGCACACGGTTGCGATTCGCTCCGAATCCCGGGCGGGGTTACGCGTCGACCGTGCCTACGCGGCAGACATACCGCGTGAGGTGAGCCTGCAGCTCACCTACAAGTGCAACCTTCGCTGCACGCACTGCTATCAGTGGAATGAGCAGGGGTTCTTTCGGGATTGGGGAATCGACAAGCAGCGGCAGGAACTCGACCCGAAACTGATCGAGAACATACTGCAGGAGACATCGGGGGTGCCCGGACGTCTGTACATCTGGGGCGGCGAGCCCTTGATGCACAGTCGCTTCGACGAGGTGTCGCGCCTGATCGAACGCTATCCGCGCACCGTGACCATGTGCACCAACGGTCTGCTCTTCCAACGCCACATGGATGATCTGCTGCGCATGGGCGAGCATCTCAATCTTCTCGTGAGCCTGGACGGGCTGGACTCCGACCACGACGAACTGCGCGGTCGCGGCACGTTCAAACGGACGATGAAGAACATGGAAGCCATGCTCGACCTGCAGCGGAAAGGCGAGTACCGCGGCCAGGTATCGGTCGGATGCATGGTTTCTCATGTCACCGTGCATCGAATGTACGAGTTCATGGAATGGGCGGAGGAGACCGGAGTCAACACCGTCTACTTCCAGTTCCCCTGGTACATCAGCCCGCAGGTCGCCGGAGCGATGGACGAGGTCTACCGCGAGCACTTCGCCTGGCTGGAGCCCGATACCGGTACGGCCCGGCCCACCTGGCACTCCTACACGTACCGGCTGCCCGAGGAACTGCTGCCGGTGCTGCGGGAGTCCATGGCGCGACTGGCCTCGCGGACCTGGGCGCCTCGCATCCGCTACCAGCCGGAGCTGGCGGACGGCGAGGTCGAGTCGTTCATCCTCGGCACCTCGCAGCCGGCCCAGCGGCGCACCCGCTGTCTGGCCGTCACCAATCGCATGGAGGTGCATGCGGACGGAAATGTGAGTTCGTGCAAATTCTTCCCGGAGTTCGTCGTCGGAAATCTGTACGAGACGCCGACGCTGCAACTGTGGCAGAGTGAACGGTTCCGCCGTGTCCGGACGATCCTGGCGGAGACGGGAATGATGCCGGTCTGCTCGAAGTGCATTCTTCTCTACATGAACGGGGTGTGAACGGTGCAGGAGATGACCGACACCGAGACGCGCGTGATGAAGGTGCTGACCAACGTGCTCGGCCGCAGACTTGAGCCCGTTCAGATATCGCCCGACGTCGACATGGTGGCTGTGCTCGGTCTGGATTCGCTGGAGGCCATCGAATTTCTTTTGCAGATCGAGGATGAATTCGACATCGAGCTGGACTTCGAGAACCTGAGCCTGCAGCACCTCAATTCGGTCCGTACGTTCAGCGCGGAAGTCATCGCACGCCGGGAACCCTCCCGGTGACGGTCGGAACCGGCCCGCTGCGGCCCCGGGGTACCGCTCGCTTCGGTACCTTCGACGCGGAGCGGCTCTGGCGCCCCGCCTCCCTCACCCGGTTACCGAGCCTGGTGGGCGCCGAGGCCCGCACGGTGATCTCCGGCCTGGACGAGACGCTTGCCGCGGCCTGCCGGCCGGACGACCTGTTGGTCACCCGCGGCCCCCTGGCCCAAGCCCAGCTCGAAGCCCTCGGTGCGGCAGGCATCACCTTCCGGTCCGTCCCGGCCGCACCAGCCGCGACAGGCGACGCCGACGCCGCTGTGGAAGAGGCGATCGCCGATGATCCCGCACTGTGCCGTGCCGTGGCCACGGCCGCGGACATCCAGCCGTACGCGGTGCTTCCTGCGACCCAACAGCTGCTGCGGCAACATCCCGACAGGGAAGGTGAGTTGCCGCACCCCTCTGTGGTTCGGCAGGTCAACGGCAAGGCCTGGTCATCGGAGTTGGCAGCCGCCCTCGAACTGCCCGGGGCGGGCACCGTGGTCCGATCCGCCGATGAACTGGCCGCCGCCGTACAGCGGTTGCAAGGCACGGTCCTGGTGAAGGACCCCTACGGGGTGGCCGGTCGCGGCACTGTCGAGGTCACCGGGCCGGGAGCGCTGCGCCGACTGGTGCGCAGACTACAGGCCCAGGAGGACGAGGGCCTGCGCACCGAGCTGGTGGTCCAGCCCCGCTACGAGCGGGCCCAGGACTTCTCCGCCCATCTGGAGATGCGCCGTGACGGCACCTGGTCCCTGCGCGGCCTGCAAGGCATGACCAACGGCGGCTACCGGCACGCGGTCTCCCACCCGGTGCCGCCGGACCTGCCGGCCGAACTCGACCGGCGTGGCTATCCGGACGTCCTGGAGCAGGTGGCCCGCGCCCTGGCGGCGGCGGGCTACTTCGGCCCTGTCGGAATCGACTCCATGCTCCTGGCCGACGGCGGCTGGCTGCCCGTCCTGGAGATCAACGCCCGGATGTCGATGGGGTTGTTGACGCTGGAGCTCGACGAACGCGTCCGGGCATACGGCCTGCGGGCGCATCTGTGGCAACAGGACATGTTTGTGGAGCACGGAACCGACGTGACATCACTGCTGTCCGCACTGCGTGCAGCGGGACTGCTGTACGGCGGCGGCGCACGGCCCGGGGTCCTGCCACTGTCAGGCGGCAGTCTGTGCACTCCGCGCGGCCGGCTCGTCTGCGCCGCGTTCTGCGCACCGGGCGACTTCCCGGCGCTGCGCGCCCGCACCGAGAAGTGCGCGACGACCGCCGGGATCAGCGTGACACGCACAAAGGTGCCCACAGGATGATCGCCGTCCTCACCTCCGGGGTGGCGCTCGGTGCCCATGTTCCAGGTCTGCGCCTTGCCCAGCGGCTACGGGAGCACGGCGCCGATGTCATGGTCGACGTACTGGAACGCTGGCTGCCCGGCGACCGGCTGGCGGCCGTGGTGGAGTCCCGCCGGTGCTTCCAGCGGGATCTGCGCTTCGCGGTGGCCGCGCAGGGCCTGGCGACCGACCCGGTGGACGACTTCACGCCACAGGCCGTGGGAGCGCTGGAGAAGCACTGGGAGGAGCAGGGCGTACAGACCTTCGTGGTCTTCTCCGGCTTCTGGCTGCGCCTCCTCGACGGCTACCTCGGCCGTCGGCCGACGCGCACCTTGGCCTGCCATGTCGACGCCGTGGTCTCACCGTCGTACCGCCGTGCGGGCCGCTACGCACCTGAGACCGAGCACGTGTGGCTGGCCCGCGAGGACGGCACCCTGCCCTGGACCATCCCCGTCGACCCGCGCCCGCCGATCCCCTGGTCCGCGCGCGAGGGGCGGCTGCTGGTGCACGGCGGCGGCTGGGCCATCGGCAGCTACCGGGACCGGGCGCGGGAGCTGGCGGAGGCCGGTCTGCCGCTCGATCTGATCGTGCCGGAGGCGCCCGCGGCCGTCGACTGGGCCCGTTGCTTCACTCTCGACCCCGACTGGCATCCCTGGCACGACGACGGTCTGCCACCGCTACTCAAAGTCCTCGCGGATCCCACGGGTCCCGCGGGCCCTACGGATCCCACGGATCCCACGGATCCCGCTGTTTCCGAAAGACAGGGGCGGCAACTGCCGTACGAGCTGGCCCGGTCGGCGAGTGCCATCGTCAGCAAGCCGGGCGGCGGCACCTTGCTCGACAGCCTCTGGACGGCCACCCCGCTGATCCTGTTGGAGCCGGCGGGCAGCCACGAGGCCGCCAACGGACGGCTGTGGCAGCAACTCGGCTTCGCCCTGTCCTACGACGACTGGAAGGCCGACGGCTTCGCCCCCGAACGCCTGGAGCCCCTGCACCGGGCGCTGCTCGGCGCCGCCGCCCGGCCGCGAAATCTGCTCGACGGCCTGCTGACCCCGCGAATCTGAGGCGAAGGTGGAACACCCATGACCATCACCATCCATGACCAGGATCTGCACGCCGCACGGCAGATGTGGGACTATCTGCTCCTGAACCGCCCGGTCCGCCCCTGCTCAGCCGCGATCGGACTCGGCAGTCATGATCTCGGGGTCGCGACGACCGCGGTCGGCCACTACCGCGCCGGGCTCTTCCCGATCCTGGTGTTCACCGGCGGCAACAGCCCCACCACCAAGGACCGTTTTCCGCGCGGCGAAGCGGTGCACTACCGGGAGCACGCGATCGCCCTCGGCGTGCCCGAGGATGCCGTGCTGGTCGAGCCGCGCGCCGCCAACACCGGACAGAACATCACCTGCACCCGAACGCTGCTGGACCAGCGGGGCCTGGCCGTCGACTCCGTCATGCTCATCTGCAAGCCGTACATGGAGCGGCGGGCCTACGCCACCTGTCGCAAGGTGTGGCCGGAGGTCGCTGTGCAGTGCGCGTCCGAACGCATCGGCCTGGAGGACTACCTGGCGGCCATCGGAGATCGCAAACTCGTCATCGACATGCTGGTCGGAGAGCTGCAGCGCATACAGGAGTACCCACGGCTCGGATTCGCTACCGAGCAGCGGGTTCCCGCCCCGGTGCGCGGGGCCTACGACCATCTGGTGCGGGCCGGCTTCGACAGCCGCCTGGTCAAGTCGTAGCGGGACAGCCGGTCAGCCGGAGCGCGGCCTGTGTCAGTCCTGGCCGTCGACTCGCCGCAGCCTTCGGATCGCCGGCACACTCAGCAGCGCCACCGACACCGCCACGGTGCACACCGCACCGGCCAGCAGCATGGAGCGTCGGCCGAACAGCTCCGCGGCGGGCCCGGCCAGCGCCTCGCCGACCGGCAGAAAGGCGATCGAGCCGGCGATGTCATAGGCGTAGACGCGGTTGAGTACCTCGTGCGGGACCTGGGTCTGGATGCTGGTCGCCCACATCACCCCCCAGAACGCCATCCCCAGCCCTCCGACGACCGCGCCCGCCGCGATCACCGGCACGGGCAGTCCGCTGCCCACCGCGAACGGGAAGACGGCGAACAGCGCCACGCCCACGGCTCCGGCCCGCAGCTGGAAGGCGGGCCGGAGCCGCATGGCGAGGATCCCGCCGACGACGGTGCCGCAGCCCAGCGCCGAGTTGACGAGGCCGTAGTCGGTCACGCCGTGCTGCTGGACCATCTCCGTCGCGATCAGCGGGGTGGTGGGGCCACGTGCTGTGAGCGCGAAGAAGCTCCACAGCGCCAGCACGCCCCACAGCCACGGCCGTACCCGGACCGCCCTCCAGCCCTCCCGCAGGCCCTGGCGCATGCCGCCGGTCGCGGACGGTGCCGTACCCGTCTCCTCGGCGCGCGTTCCCGACGACGCGGCACGGTCCGGCCGCCGCACCGCCCACAGACACAGGGCGCTGGCCGCGTATGTGCCGGCATGCACGGCGAAGACGCTGCCGGCCGACGCCACGGCGACCAGAAGGCCGGCCGCCGTCGGGCCGACGAGCGACATCACCGCCTCGACGGTGCGGATCGCCCCGTTGCCCTGTTGCGCATCCGCGGACAACTGGCGCACCGTGCCGGCCACTCCGGGCTGGAAGACCGCCGAGGCGCCACCGTTGACGAGACCGATCACCAGGACCTGCCAGAGCGCCACGTGGCCGGAGAAAAAGAGACCGGCCGCGAAGGACTGACTGACCAGCCGGACCAGGTCCGCCCCGATCATCAGCCGCCGCGGATCGACCCGGTCGGCGATCACCCCCGCGAAGATGACCAGAACGGCCCAGGACACCGTGGGTACCGCCATGGCCACACCGACCGACGTGGCGCTGTGGCCCTGCTGGAGCAGCCCTGCGGCCAGCGCCACCGGCAGCATCGTGTCACCGAGCCGGGCCACGGCACGGGAGAGAAAGAACAGCTTGAAGTCCCGCGACCACAGCCGTCGTTCACGCTGTCTCTCCGCTACGGCACCGCTGTACCCGGAGCGTGCCCGCGCTCTCACCGCGGCAACGAGCTCTCGACCAGGGCCGCGACCGTGCCATCCGCGTCGCGCAGCACGCCGGCCAGCAGCGCCAGCACGTCGTCGGCGAGCCCCTCGGCCACGGCCATCCCACCGGGAGCGCCCCCGCAGAAGGCCCGCACCGTCGATGCCTCGGGGGTGAACTCGAAGCGCAGAGTGGTGACACTCAGGTCCTGGGCCGGACGGAAGGGACCCAGATCGCGGGGCTCGCGTTCGTCAGGGGCCGGCAACGGACCGGTGGCGTCGGCGACGGATCGCGCGGCGGCCGCGGAGCCGGTCGCGGCCTCGGTCGGCATCCGGACGTGCAGTTGTACGTAGTCGATGCCGTCGGAGAGCAGTGCCGCACCCAGTGGTGGTACGGCGCAGGCCAGATCCGCGACGCTCAGCGCGGAGAAGCGGAGAGCGGCCAGATTCTGGCCCATGACGGACTTGAAGCAGTCCGACAGGGCCTGGTCGGGATCGATGTGGCAGACCACCGGACGGTCGTGAACGAAGCAACCGGCCGCGACATCGAACCCGGGCCGCTGCCGAGTCGAGACCGGAGTGAACAGCGCGAGCGTACGGGGCCCACCACGGTGCCAGATCGCCGCCGCGGTCAGCGCCGCCAACACCGAAAAAGCGGTGGCCCCTTGGGCTCGGCAGACGGCGCCGACCAGCGTATGCAGGGCCGGTCCACGATAGAGCTTCTGCACCTGGCCCAGTGACAGTCCACCTGTCGGCCCGGCGTCCGTTCCGCCCGTCCGGGGAATCAGTCCCGAAACCGGTTCGAGGCGATCCAGGGAGCGGGACCAGTACCGTGTCTCGCGCTCAGCCCGCGCCGCGGCGTCGACTCGCCTCTCGCACAACTCACGGTAACTCACCGGAAGTTCGTCCGTCTCGCTCCCGTGCCGCCCGAGCGCGCCCTCCAGCAGGGCCGTCAGCTCGGCTGTCAGGACCCGCTCGGCATGTCCGTCGCAGACGAGGTGATCCAGGGTCACCAGCAGGTATCGTTCCCGCCCGGCCGAGTCCTCGATCAGCGCATACTCGGCGCGACCAGGGATCTCGCGCACCTGCGCCGACACCAGACAATCGGCCTTGCAGGCGGCCAGCAGGTCTCCCGCACTCTCGCCGGGGCGTGTGACGGCGGTGCGCAGTCGAGGGGCAACGGCCTCGATCCGCTGCAAGTAGGGCGCACGCCCGACCAAACCGCTGCGCAGCGCCTCCTGCCGCTGTTGCAGACGCGTGATCGCGGACTGGATCCGGGCCCTGGACGTCTCGGGCCGGAGCGGAAGGGAGATGAGCGTGTTGCGGAAGATCCCGGGACCGAAGAGGCCTTCCAGGAAGAGCATGCTCTGTTGTTCCGGAGAGAGCGGGAACGGGGCCAACAAGAGTCTCCCGACGTGGTGTTCAGCCTTGAACGAGACTGGACTGGACCAATTTTGTCGATCGAGAGGGGATGCTAGGTCCTCGCCGGGATCACGGCAAGAGCCACAGGACCTGCCGCGCGACTCCTTGCCTCAGTGGTGCGGAGCGTGAACCGACCGCCCTGAATCGCTCCTTTCATCGGCCTTGTTCCGTGACGCCTGAGACACCGTCGGCCGCCTCGCCACCTGGGACGTGGTCCCTGGCGGTCCCCTCGTACGGCTGTCGGCTCCCGATGCGCCGCATCGTGCACGCCGTCTCCGTGTGTCCGCCGGGTCGCCGTCGCTCGCACCGCGCTCGTTCTGAAGGGCCGTCACATCAGGCTGGGCGCGTTCGACATACGGCCGGATGATGGGCGGTCCAACGGGCTTTCGGCCAATCGGACTGAAAAGGCGTCGTTTCCGGGGTGCCCGGAAGCAGGAGAACCTGAGAGGCGAGGGAAGAGGGCACGGGCAGAGCCGAGGGGGAGCCGCCATGTCCAGACCGCTCTATGTTCCCGTCCTGCCGGCCAAGCCGCACGCCCTGGCTGCCTACCAGCACCTGGCCCCGGCCGTGCAGTCGGCCGTCGTACCCCTCTGGAACCTGCCTCCGCGACGGGGCCTTCCCCCGGACGCCCTCCGCTCGCAGATCCGGCGTGACGCGCACGCGGTGAGCAAGAGGCAGCGCCACCATCCCGCCTGGCTCGACGCCCCGTTCGCCGACGCGGCACAACTGACGGCACTGACGGCCGTGCTCGCGGAGCTGGGCGGACTGGCCCCGCTGCGACCGGTCACCGGCCCCGACCGCCCCGTCTCGCACCAGGTTGCTTCCCTGGCTCAGGCCCGGACCGGCGGGAACGGCCTCGGCATACGGGTCGCCGTGCCCGGCGAGTGGGAAGGCGCGGCCGCCGTAGCCGTGCGTGATCTCCTGGCCCGCGCGGATCCGGCCGTCGAGACGGACCTCCTGCTCGACCTCGGCACCGTCCTGGCCGACCGGGCCGGGGCCGCGAAGGAGGCCCTGCGCGCCCTCGACGACCTGATGCCGCTGACTCCGTGGCGTACCGCCGCCGTGCTCGGCGGTGCCTTTCCGGCGGTGACCGCCGACATGGTGGAACACGGCCTGCACGTCGTACCCCGGACGGACTGGCACACCTGGCGCGAGCTGCTGGACAGCGGTCGCGGCTACGTCCGGTGGCTCAACCACGGCGACTACGGGATCCAGTCCGTGCGGGCGCTCGCGCGCGAGGCGTCCCAGGGCGGTGGGCCGCCTTGGGGGACGCTCCGCTACACCACGGAGGAGGCGTTCGTCCTCGCCAAGGTCGTTGCTCGTGGCGAGGACCGCATCACCGTCAACCGGGCGGCAGCCCGACAGCTCGTCGAGATGCCGGACTTCCGGGGCGCGGCAGCCGGCGCGGGAGAAGTCTGGCTGCGGGACTGCGCGCACGGGCAGGGGCCCTCCGGGACGGGCAACGCGGCGGTCTGGCTGCGCGTGGGCAACGTCCAGCACATGTCGTACGTCGTCCGGAGCCTGCGGGCGTGACCCCGCCCGCGGCATCCGTTCCGTGTGGGGGTGGTCAGGCGAAGAGAGGGTCCAGCAGTGCCGGTCCGGCCTCCACTCGCCAGGCCGGCAGCCGCACCGTCCGGGTCACCGGCGCGGGCTTCGCGCCGCGACCGCCGGAGGGGAGCCCGATCAACAGGTCACCGCGTGCGTGGCTGAGCCGTAGGTGGCGTGCGGGATCCTGTCCGGGCGGCGTACCCGCGTCGATCAGCACCGCGGTATTCTCTCCGCCCACCGTGAACAGCAGGTCCACCGTGTGACCGCCGACCACTGCCGCGCGTTCCAGGTCGGTGACGCCACGGGCGCCGAGGTACTCCTGGAGACGGTCGGCCAGCTCCTCGCGGAACGCGGGCGGTGCCTGGGGGACGGGGATCACGTTCCGGTCGTCGGCGGCCCCCGTACGCAGCGGCGTCGAGCGCTCCGCGAGTACCGTCGGCAGCCCCGCCTGCCCCTGCCAGAAGCGATGGTTCCCCACCGTGATCAGCTGCGACTTCGCCCGGGTGACCGCGACGTTCCAGAGATTGACCTGGCTCGACACCCGTGCGTCGTCCTCGGCGGGGTGTTGTCCGTCGCCACCGGGCTCAGGACCATGACGTCGCGCCGACCGCCCTGGAAGGCGTGCACCGTACCGACCCGGACCCGGTCGTCACCGGCCCACACCCGGGCCAGCGCGTCCTTCTGCGCGCGGAACGGCGTCACCACCCCGACGGTGGCGTCCTCGGGCAGCCGTGCCGGCAGTTCGTCCACGGTCTGCCGCACCTGGTCCGCCTCGGCCCGGTTGCGCCACGACCGGCCGCCGCTGCCGACCGAGGACTCGCCGTACGGCACGTCCACCCAGCCGAGCACCGGAGCCGGCTCGGCCCGGAGCGCAGCCGTACGCGCGTGGTGGTTGCGCAGCTCACCGGCGACGGTCGCGGCGCCCCGGCCGGCTCGGCCAGCAGTGCGGCCAACGTCGCGGCCTCCCGCTCCCGGGCTTCCAGGTTTCTGTCCGTACCAGCAGGCCCGGCGAGATCTCGACCGTCGTGACACCGCGTGGCCGTCCGCGGCAGCGTCTCCGGATCGGCCGCGCCGCGGCGGCCCCGGGCTCCCCGTGCGTCACCCGCTTTGTTCTGCTGTACTGCCCTGCGGCTAGTTTGTGTGCAGGACGTATACGCAGGCCCGTGATGGCAGAGGCGCACGGGGAACAGGAGGTCGGGAAGAGTGTCGCTGCGCGGAGGTGATCCAGCCGAGATCGGCGGCTATCCGCTGGAGGCGCGGCTCGGCTCGGGCGGCATGGGCACGGTCTTCCTGGCCCGGACGAGCTCGGGGCGGCCCGTCGCCATCAAGCTGATCCACCAGCAGTTCGCGGCGGACGACGAGTTCCGCATCCGATTCCGGCAGGAGGTGGCGGCGGCGAGGCGGGTGAGCGGCGCGTTCACCGCCGCCGTGGTCGACGCCGCCCCCGAGGCCGAGCAGCCGTGGATGGCGACGACCTACATCGAGGGGCACACGCTCGCCCAGCGCATCGCGGAGCACGGCCCGCTGAACGGGGCGGAGCTGCGAAGGCTCGCCATCGGGCTGGCGGAGGCGCTCCGCGACATCCACCGGGTGGGTGTCGTCCACCGTGACCTCAAGCCTTCGAACGTCGTGCTCTCGCCCGAGGGCCCGCGCGTCATCGACTTCGGCATCTCGCGCGCCGCGGACCAGCAGACGCTGACGATGACGGGGCGGGTCATCGGCACCCCGCCCTTCATGTCGCCGGAGCAGTTGCAGGCGCCGCGTGGTGTCGGGCCGCGGTCCGACGTCTTCTCGCTGGGGACGCTGCTGGTCTACGCGGCGACCGGCCACGGGCCCTTCGACGCGGACAGCCCGTACCTGACGGCGTACCAGGTGGTGCACGAGGAGCCGTCGCTGGACGCCGTACCGGTGGCTCTGCGGGCGGTCGTCGAGCCGTGCCTGGACAAGGAGCCCGAGGGGCGCCCCTCGGCGGACGAACTCCTCGTGCTGCTGCGGGACCTGCCGGCCGACCTCGGCGGTGCCGCGGCGGCCGGGGCCGGTACGGGCCGCACCCGCGACATGGCCACCCAGCACCATCTCGCGACGCCGGTCGCCCCGTCGCCGGCCGGGCCGGCCGACGCCCCGGACGGTCCCGGCACGGGGAACGCCGACACCTCCATCGGCCGCCGTCTGCGCCGCCGGTGGCGTCCCGTGCTCGCGGCCGCGGTCGCGGTGGCGGCGATCGGCGGGGGAGCCGCCGCGCTGCAGGCGGGTCCCTTCGGGGGGAAGGGCGGCGGCGTCCGGGACCACGGCGTCGCGACGCCGGGTGTCGCGCTCCCGGACGGCTTCCGGCCGTGGCACAGGACCGTGCCGGGGGGCCAGGAGGACATCCCCGACGAGCTGCGCTGCGTCGCGCGTGGCGACGCGCTGTTCTGCGGGGGCGGCGGTGTCGTCGCGGCCCGGATCAGGGTGTCGGACGGCTCGCGGGTCTGGACGGCGAAGAGTCCGGGCGTCCCGGCCCAGGGCATGCACCTGGTGGGGGCCACCGACGACACCGTGCTCGGCTACCGCTTCGCCGACCAGGAAGCCCCGCAGGGCCCTCCCACCGAGGTGGTGGCCCTCGACGCGAGCAGCGGCCGGGAGCTGTGGTCCGTCGCGTCCGGCGCCCAGTCGGAGGCCGTCACGGGCCGGTCCCAGGACGCCGCCGTCGTCGGCTCCGACGTGGTGACGGTCGACGCCACCAACTCCCGCTTCGAGGCCCGGGACGCGCACAGCGGCACGGTCTCCTGGGAGACGCCGTTCCCGGCGGGCACCCAGTGCGCTCCCGTACCGATGGGCACACGGCTCCTGGCGATGTGCGCGACCGACGCGGAGGTGGACGCCCTGGAGGTGCGGCACCCCACCCTGTACACGGTCGACCGCGCCTCGGGAGCCCTGGGCAGACCCGTCGCGGTCGACGGTCCCGCCGTGCCGATGGGCGTGGCCGACGGCAGGCTCGTCCTCCTCAAGGAGCGTCTGGAGGGACCGGCGCTGGCCGGTTACGACGGGGTGGCGCGGGTCGACCCGGACTCGCGGAAGGTCACGTACTCCCGGCTGGCCGAGATGTACACGGGGACGCCCGGCATGGCGGACGGCACCCTTTTCGTGAGCAGGCAGACCGGTCTCGTCACGGCGATCGACCCCGCGACCGGCCGGGCGAAGTGGTCCCGTCAGACGGGCGTGGAGGGTGCGTCGGGCCCCGTGACGGGAGCCGGTGCGCTGTACTTCAGCTCGGCCACCGGCCGGGTGGTCGCGCTGTCGCCGCGGGACGGCAGGGCACTGTGGACGACGGATCCGCAGGCCGACGGGCTGACGGGTGAGCAGGGCGCGAGCCCGCGGGTGACCGTCGCGGGGCGTGTGGTGATCGTCGCCGCGGCCAAGAACACGGTCTTCGCCTTCGACGCGCAGAAGCCGCCGAAGTCGGGCTGACCGCGGACACGGCGGTGCCGGGGAGGGCCCTCCCCGGCACCGCCGTGGCGCCCCCGGGTCAGCAGGGGGCCGGACGGTCAGACGCGGTCGGCCGCGATGAGGAGGTACTGGAAGGAACCGTCCTTGTAGGAGTTGATGAACGCGTCCTCGATCCCCGTGACCAGCGACGACGTGGCCCGCAGCTCCCAGTAGGGCAGCGTGTCGGGGGTGAGGTCGACGACGGCCTGCGGCACGAGCCGGTTGTCGGCCATGGCGCGCAGGTACTCCCGGCGCGAGTGGATGTTGCACTCGAAGTGCGCGTTGATCTGTGAGACCCACTTCGAGGGCTGGCCGTACCGAGGGTTCCAGCAGCCGGTGATGGTCACATAGCGGCCGCCGACTTCCAGGACGCGGGAGTGTTCGGCGAAGAGGTCGTTCAGGTCGACGTACATGCTCGACTCGTTGTTCCACGAGGCCGCGGCCGACCCGGTCTCGAACGGCATCGAGAGCATGTTGCAGACACGGGCGCGGACGTGGTCCTGGATACGGAGTTCCCGGGCGCGGTTGTTGGCGAAGTCGGCCTGCTTGGCCGAGAGCGTGACCCCTTCGACCGCGCATCCGAAGCGCTGGTGCGCCATCACCATCGAGCCGCCGCGGCCGCAGCCGGCGTCCACCAGGGTGTCGTCCCGCCCGATGTCGCCGAGGTGCCCGAGGAGGAACTCCGCCTGCGCCGACTCCAGCCGGTGGAGTTCGGCGATCAGCTTCTTCTCGCCGACGCTGTCGCCGGTGTCGCCGAGCGCGGAATGGTCGATCTCACCGATGCCGTAGTGGTGGTGGTAGAGGCCGTCGACATCGCCGAGGCGCAGGTTCACGGGCCTGGCCTCCCCGTCCCAGTAACGGGCGATGTCCCCCTGGTAGGGCGTCGCCGGGCCGGGGACGCGCAGCGGGGCGGCGGTGGCGGTGAGTGCGGTGTTGGTCACGGATGAGTCCATTTCTCTTACCAGAAATCGGGCAGGCTGTAGCGATAGGTGTTGCACTGGTGCCAGTGGTGGTTGCCGTCGACCCAGGCCGCCACGCCCCGCAGGAAGCGGTGCACCTGCGGGACGGGGCAGGCGGCGGCGAGCGCCGAGGCCTCGGTCTCGAACGCGTGCATGAGGTCGTTGTGGACCTCGACCGACTTCAGATAGGCGTCCCGGTCGGAGAGGCCCTCGCGCTCGGCGATCACGACGGGCAGGTTCAGGTGCCGGCCCGGAGCATCCAGTTCCTTGGTGTACGAGTACAGGTCGTTCACGATGGTCGTCGCGTTGCCCGCGAGGGCGATGACCTTCTGCATGGCGGGTTGCGCGTGCAGGTCCGCCGGCAGTTCGTAGCCGCCGACGGTGTCGGTGATGGTGGGGCAGGGGCGGAAGTTGTTGAACTGGCGCATCGCCAGGTACTCCCACACCTCCGGTACGTGGTCCAGCTGGGCCCAGGCCGCCTCGGCGAGGTATCCCAGGTGGAGCCGGGCCATGTCGTGGCGGAGCCGGTCCGCCTGGGACGGCCCGGCCGCTCGGACGAAGTACTCCATGGCGGAGCGGTAGGCGCGCCGGGGGGCGTCCGCGTGGAGCGACCGCGCCCACTGCGGCTGGTACTCCTCCGTCGTGTGCAGGGGGTCCAGCGCGGTGTGCGCCAACAGCAGTCGTTCGCCCAGGCCGACGGGTGAGCCCCCGTGGTCCTCGCAGTAGCAGTCGTCCACCGCGTTCTCGGCCACCATCAGGCGGGTGGCGAGCATCAGATGGTCGATCGTGGGCGCGTCCGGATGGCAGCCGACCATGTAGCGGCCCACGGAGAAGCCGTCGAACTCCTGCTCCCATTCCTCGGGGTACAGGGCGACCTCGTCCAGTGCCCAGGCCTTGATCCGCCGGCTGACCTCCTCGACCCTGGCCGGGTCGGGTTCGGGCACCGGGTGGTGGTAAAGGCCGGGGACCGGCACGCCTTCCGCCGGGGCCGCGGGCGTCGGCGGTTCCTCCCGCGGGGTCAGGCGCAGGCCCGCCGTCCCCAGGCCCGTGGGACCGCGGAGGATCCGTTCCAGACCGGCGCCCGGTACCTGCGCAGCCGGGACGCCGGGGTGCGGCGGGGCGGGCGTGGGGGCCGGGCCGCCGGTGGCGGGCGTGCTGCCGGTGCCGAGGGCGGCCGCGGCGGCGAGTACGTGTGCCCCGAAATGGGAAGCGGCCTCCGGCAGGCTCGACTGTGGTGGTGGCGGCTCGGGCGCGGACATCCATGGCTCCTTGGTGGGGTGGTCGGCTGTCCCGAAGTCCTTCGGGCGTCCGCGGCCTCCCCCGGGCGTCCGGGGTGTCGCACAGAGCCGTTCGGACCGGGGGCGCTACTTGGGCCAGCGGGCGATCTGCACGTTCTCCAGTACGCCGACGGCGTCCGGCACGAGGATCGCGGCGGAGTAGTAGGTGCTGACGAGGTAGGACATGATGGCCTTCTCGTCGATGCCCATGAAGCGGACCGACAGCCCCGGCTCGTACTCGTCCGGCAGGCCGGTCTGGTGCAGACCGACGACGCCCTGGTTCTCCTCGCCGGTACGCATGACGAGGATCGAGCTGGTCTTCTCCTGCGTGACGGGGATCTTGTTGCAGGGGAGGATCGGAACGCCGCGCCAGGCCGGGACCTGCTGACCGCCGAGGTCGACGTGGTCCGGATAGATCCCGCGCGCGTTGAACTCGCGCCCGAGCGCGGCGATCGTCCGGGGGTGCGCCAGGAAGAACTTGGAACCGCGGCGCCGGCAGAGCAGTTCGTCCATGTCGTCCGGGGTCGGCGGGCCGGAGTGCGTCTGGATGCGCTGCTTGAAGTCGGCGTTGTGGAGCAGGCCGAACTCGCGGTTGTTGATCAGCTCGTGCTCCTGCCGCTCGCGCAGCGCCTCGATGGTGAGCCTGAGCTGTTCCTCGGTCTGGTTCATCGGGCCGTTGTAGAGGTCGGCGACCCTGGTGTGGATCCGCAGAATGGTCTGGGCGACCGAGAGTTCGTACTCGCGCGGATTGAGTTCGTAGTCGACGAACGCGCCGGGCAGCCCGTGTTCGCCGACGTGGCCGGCCGACATCGCGATCTCCGCCTCACCGCGGTGGTTCTGCCGCCGGTCGGACAGCGAGGCGAACTCTTCGAGGTGGTTCCGCAGGCCCGGTGCGCCGGAGACCACGGCCGCGAAGTCGGCGCGCGACAGGGTGAGCAGGGTGCCCGAGGTCTCGGCGGTGGCGGTCTGCGTCCACCGGGCCTCCTCGTCCAGGAGGGCGTTCTCCCCGAAGCGGTCGCCGTCGGCGAGCACGTCCAGCGCGACCTCCTCGCCGTAATTACCGGCGGAGGTCTGGCTGATGCGGCCGTGGGCGACCAGATGGAGCTTGTCCGCGGGGGTCCCGCGCTCGACCAGCGTCTCGCCGGCCCGGAAGTCGCGTTGGACGCACCGGTCGGCGAGGGCGGTCAGCACCTCCACGTCGTCGAAGCCGCGCAGCAGGGCCAGTTCACCGAGCTCGCGGGGGATCACCCTGACATGGGTGCCGTCCTGGACGAACTCCACGACTCCGTCGCCGACGGTGTAGGCCAGGCGACGGTTCACCCGGTAGGCCCCGCCCTTGGCCTCCACCCAGGGGAGCATCCGCAGCAGCCACCGGGAGGTGATCTCCTGCATCTGCGGGGCGGATTTGGTCGTGCTGGCGAGGTTGCGGGCAGCGGCCGTGCTCAGGCTGGATTGCCGGGCCGGTTCCTGCGGTGCTTCCGGGCTCGAACCAACAGTCATCGGGCACGTTCTCCTTGGTCGGGGCGGTGACGCACATATGAGGACGCCATGGGGCGAGAGGAGAGAAAAGGGGGTAAGTGGACGGGAATCCGTCCAAGTGACAGGGGGACACTAATGGCCGCTTCGCCCTCGGCAGCAAGGAAAGCCGTCGACATTAACTCGATACGATGATCGTGCTCGCGCGATGTTTGTTCGAGCGTCGGCGTGATCCAGCCGCGATCGGTGGCGGGTTCCGGCGCGTGACCGGTCGTGCCGCGGTAGTCGCCGGGCGACGGCCCGAGGAGCGGCGGAACCGCCGTTCGCGCAGGGTTTCTGCTGGCCGTGCGGGCCTTCCGCGAGGTGGGCGGCCGCTGGGCGCGGCACGCACGGGCGGAGTTTCCGGGATTCCGGCGGCCGGACGGCGCGGGCGGACAGGGGTGGTTTTGAGCGAGGGCGTGTACGAGTCCGTGCACGCGGTTCGGTACTCGTCACCGCTCCACCGGCCGTCGGGGGGGGGCGTACCGGGCGGCCGTCACGGACGCGATCGCCGCGACCGGCACATCCACCGGTCGCGCGCACGACGGCGGGCCCCCGTACGTCCCGCTGGTCGCGGGCAGGCCGTACCCGGGGCGACTTCCGGGCGCGCTGTTCCCAAGCCCCGAGACCCCCTGCTTCGCTGGACCCAGGACGTGACCGGACCGTCATGACGTGATCGTGCGCCGGAGTGGGGGTACTGCGTGGACGTCGGGAGTGCGACCGCTCTGTCGGCCGCCGTCGTGGGGGTCGTCGGAACGCTGCTGTCCGCGCTGCTGACCCAGCGCGCCGCCGACCGCAGCCGGCAGCACGAGCGGGAGCGTGCCGAGCTGGCGCGGGAACGGCGCGGCGAGGCCAAGGAGCTGAGGGCCTGTTACGTCGCCCTCAACACCGCTGCGCGGCAGTATCTGGCCGCACTCACCGACCATGTGCACGCCCTGAACCGCGACGACACGACGTCCGTGCGGCAGCGGCTGGCCGAGGCGCGTGACCAGCACCGCGACGTGTACGCGGAGGCCCAGCTGCGGGTGCCGGACCGGGTCCTGGACCTGGCGGGCGACCTCAGCCGCGAACTGGGCAGGGTCTACGGCATGGTGCGGCGTCTCGACGCCGGGATGCCGCGCGAGGGGGACTCCAAGGCGGCCGTGCAGGAGCGCATCGACGTGCTCTGGCGCCGCCTGAGGGAGATGCGGCGGGAGATGCGGGCCGAACTGGGCGTGCCCCGGGTGTTCCGTGGTCGAAGCCAGGGAACCCGCCCGCCCGCGTCCGACGGATCGGCATAGTGGTGTCGTTGCCGGGGGCGGACCGGGCTCCGGGGGAGAGGAAGTGCCGATGAGCGACCAGGAGAGCGGCGGTGTCCAGGGCCTGCGCACCTGGTCGGCGGAGGCGGCGGAGCGGGTCAGAGGACTGGTCCCGGCCATGGGGGCGCGAGCGGTGCCACCGGCGCGGTACGACAGGTCGGTCGGGGAACTCGACCAACTCGTACGGCTGTTGGACCACGACCCGGTGCTGCGCGGTGCGGTGAGCGTATGGCTCGGCGGCGCGCTCGCCCTGCGGCTCTCCGCCGGGGCCGGGTCCGAGGCGGACCGCGAGCGTGCGGAACGGCTGCTGCGGGACGCGCGGGACCCCCGCACGGCGCTCGGCGCCACGGTCGGCGCGGAGGAGCGGCGGTGGGCCGCGCTGTTCCTGCTGACGCTCCTGACGCCGATGAAGCCGCAGCCGGGCGTGCCCGGGGGAGTGCCGGACCTCGCCGCGTTCGTCGACTGGATCACGCGGTCCGGGCCCGGCGGGGTGATGACCTTCGCGACGGAGATCCACGAGCTGACCGACGACATCGCGGAACTGCCGCTGCCGCCCGAGTTCCTCACCGAGTACCGGCGGATGCGGGCGCTGTTCTCGGCCGGCACGGGACCGGACTTCACCGAGATCCTCGCGAACACGATGCCCGCCGGTGACCCCTTCGCGGACGTGCTGCGGCAGACGGTGGGGCGGATGTTCGGCGACGGCGGGGGCGACGGCGGGTGGCCGGGGGGCGAGAAGGCCGCGGGGAGCGAGGGAGCCGCCGCCGACGGCCCCGCGGACGCCGAGAAGACGGACGCCGAGAAGGCGCGGGGGGAGAAGACGGACACAGAGAAGGCCGCCGCCCCCGGCCCGCCACCGGAACCCGGGCCGCCGCTCGCCCTCGGGGACATCCGGCGTATCGCGGCCGCTCTGGACGCCGTGAACGCCACCACCCACGGGTTCGACGAGGCACTCAGGAACGGCGATCCCCAGGCGCTCAACGACATGCTCCGCAAGCTCCGTTCCGTGCAGGACACGCCGCCGCCCGGCCCCGACCCGACGCCCGGGATCGAGGCCCTGATGGCGCTGCTGCTCAACGTCAGCGCCGGAGCCGGAGGCACGATCCAGGACCAGTCGGCGGGCCGCGCCCACCTCGACGCCATCGTCCGCTACTTCGAGAACTACGACGGCCCGCTGCCTCCCGGGTTCCGGGACCCGGCCGTCCTCGGGCACGCACAGGCGCTCTACGCCAAGGTGCTCGACGCGGAGGACCCGCAGACGCTCGCCGGACTGGTCGCCGACGCGGAGGAGCTGGCCCGGACCGTCCCCGAGGGCCATCCGTTCCGCTTCGTCGTCGAACTGACCCTGGGCGCGGCCCTCACCCGGCTCGGTGCCGTCCTCGGCGACCTGGAGCCGGTCCGGCGCGGCACCCCCCTCCTGGAGAAGGGGATGGCCGGTGCCCGCGCCAGCGGTTTCCCGTTCGCGGAAGCGGCGCCCCTGCCCACCGGACCGGACTTCGACCTGCTGCGCGCCGCACTCGCGGGCGGGGAGGCGCCCGGCGCCGACCACGTCCCACCGCCGCCGGACGCCTCCCCGGACGAGATCTACTCCGCCGCACTCTTCGCCGGACTGCGCTACGCACTCACCCGCGACCCGGCCGTCCTGGACCTGCTCATCGGCGAACTGGAACGTGTCCGGGACGCCGTACGGGACGGCAGGGCCCCCAGGATCGCCGCCGAGGCACTGTGGAGACTGGCCGAGGCCTACCGCGAGCGCGGCGTCCTCCACCAGGACGTCAAGGACATCAGGGCGCTGGCCGCGGCCGAGGAGGCGCTGACGGCGCTCGGAGCCGACGTACTCCTCCAGGCCGGTGCGGAACACGGGCTCCTCACCGCCCGCTCCGGGGCGAACCGCGCCGTCCAGGCGGCGTTGTGGGCGGCCTCGCAGGGGCGGCTGCACGAGGCGGTGGCCGTGCTCGAACTGGGGCGTGCCCTGGTGCTGCACGCCGCGTCCACCTCGTCCGCCGTGCCCGAACTCCTCGACGCGGGCGGCCACCACGAACTCGCCGACGCCTGGCGGGAAGCCGTCGCGCCCGGGGCCGACGGAGCCCCGGACACCGCCCGGCAGCAGGGAGTCCCCGCCGAACTGCCGAGCACCCTGCGCCGCCGCGCCCTCGAAGCCCTCGGCTACCGCGAGCGGGGCGGTCCGCTCGGCACCCCCACGCCCGCCGACCTCGCGGACGGGGTCGCGGAGAGCGACGCCGACGCGCTGGTCTACCTCGTCCCCGGAGAGGACGCGGAAGCCGGAGTGGCGGTCATCGTGTCGCCCGAGCGCGGCCTCGCCATGAAGGTCCTGCCACAGCTGTCGGGCGCCGGGAACGGCCCGCTGGAGCGCTACCTCGACGCCACCGCCCTGTACGACGCGGCCCCCGGCGACGCGGCTGCGGCCCAGGGCTGGGAGGAGTCCCTGGTGGCGCTGTGCGACTGGGCCCACGAGGTGCTCGGCCCCGTCGTCGGCGCCCTGGAGGAGGCGCTGCGGACCGGTGGCGACCGGACGGAGGACCCGCTCCGCCTGGTCCTGGTGCCCTGCGGCCGCCTCGGCATCGTCCCCTGGCACGCCGCGCGCGGGCCCGGCACACCGCCCGCCTACCTCTGCCGGACCACGGTGTTCAGCTACGCGGCGTCCGGCGGCCAGTTCCTGCGCACGGTGCGGCGCGCGCCGCGGCACCCGGCGGCCGCCCCGGTGCTCCTCGCCGACCCCACCCTGGACCTGACCTACGCCGAGGTCGAGGTCCTGGCCCTGCGGAACGCCTTCTACCCGCGGGCCCGGCTGTGCGGGGGGATGTTCGAGGTACCCCGGGACGAGCTGCTGCCCGGGACCCCGGACGACGTCCTCGGGTTCCTCGCCGACGGCGCCTCCCTGCTGCACGTCGCCTCGCACGGATCGGCGGGCGTCCGGCCCACGGTCTCCGCCCTGCGCCTCGCCGCCGAGCCTGCGGGAGAACCGTCCGCCGGGCCGGACGGCCCGGAACCGGGCGACCTCACCGTGACCCGGCTGCTCGACCGGCCCGTACGTCAACAGACCCTGGAAGAAGGCCCGTTGGTCGTCCTGAGCGCCTGCCGGACCGATCTCAGCACCCGCGACCACGACGAGGCGCTGACGCTCACCACGGCGTTCGTCACGGGCGGCGCACGGGATGTCGTCGGATCCCGGTGGGCGGCTGACGACGGCACCGCGGCCCTGCTGATGGCGGTCTTCCACCACCATCTGAACGCCGAAGGGCTCAGCCCCGTCGACGCGCTCAGGGCCGCCCAGCTGTGGATGCTCGATCCCGGCCGGGAGAACCCGGGCTCGCTCGGCGGCGCGCTGCTCCGGCAGGCGGAGAGAACCGACCTGGACCGCGTCCCGCTGTGGGCCGCGTTCATCCACCAGGGGCACCCCGGCCCGGCAGGGACGGGGGAGACACGTGAAGGAGGGGGACCGGATGAACACGAGTGGTGAGGGCCCGGCCGGCCGGCTGCTCGCACTGATCGGGGAACACCGCACCGCGGTCCGCGCGGCGCTCGACGACGAGCAGTACGCGTTGCTGCTCACCCGGCTGGGAGCGCTCGCCGAGGTGGCGCCCGACGACGGCATGGCCGTCCGCAGGGCCTTCCAGGGCGTCCGGCTTGCCCTGCTGGCGCTGCCGTTCGACCATCCCGTACGGGCCGCCCTGGACGCCGTACGCCTGGTCGCCGCACCGCCCGAACCCGCCGCGGTCACGGGAGCGCGGGAGCTGGTGACGCTGCTGGCGCCCACGTCACCACCGGCACCCGGCACGCCGGAAGACACCTCGGACGAGATCCTGCGCGCCCCGGCCCTCTCCAGGGACGAGGCCCACGCCCGGTGCGGGGGAGCGGCGCCGCCGGAACTGATCAGACTGGCGGACCCCCGGGGCGGCGAGCGCTACCCGGAGTTCCAGTTCCCCGAAGGCTGCGGAAGCCCGTACGAGGTGGTCATCCGGGTCAACCGGCTGCTCCTCGCCGACATCGACCCCTGGGGCGCGGCGGCCTGGTGGCTCAGCGGGAACACCTGGCTGGGCGGGACACCCGCGGCACTCCTGGGCCGGCTGCCCGACCAGGAACTCGTGGGCGCGGCCGCCGCGCTGGTGGAGGGGGACTGATGACCGGCATCTTCCCGATGACCTCGCTGGAACTGCGGCCCGTCCTCCAGGTGCTGCCGGCCGGGACCGAGCTGTGGCGGGTCCACAACATCCGGTACGAGCCGGACCAGTTCAACCCGAAGCTGGCGGACCCCTTCGAGTTCAAGGACGGCAGCCGCTTCGACGGCACGCCGCTCGACCCGTACCACTGTCTCTACCTCGGGGACACCCCGACCACGGCCCTCGCCGAGAGCGTGCTGCGCTCCCGCCCCTTCGAACTGCCCGCCGGGCGGCGGCGCATCCCCTACGCCACCGTCCTGCACCGCACGCTGAGCGTGCTGCGCACCCGGTGCGAGCTGACCCTGGTCTCCCTGGTCGAGGCGAAGGACCTGGCCGCCGTCTGCCAGGAGTCCACGCTTCTGGAGGACGAGCGCAACTATGTCTCCGCCCGGCGCTGGGCGAGCGAGATCCGGGCGCAGGCCCCCGAGGCCATGGGGCTGATCTGGCAGTCCCGGCACAACCGCCCGCAGCGTGCCCTGGTGCTGTTCCACGACCGGTTCGCGCACTGCGAGGGCCGCCCGCTGGACGTGGTGCCCGCCTCGGGGATCCCGCGGCTCGACTCCGACGCGGGCATCGACCGGGCCAACCAGTACCTCGAACCACTGCGCGCGGAGATCTCGCGGCCGCGACGGGAGTGACACCCGCGGGAATCCGGACCGGCTTGTCCGCAGGGGGCCGCGGTGCCATGGTGATCGCATGGCATCGCCCCAACCTGACCTTGCGTCAACTCTCGAAGAGATCAGGGAAGTCCGGCGCATCGGCCTCGTCCGGCTGCGCGGCCGTCCGCTGCCGCACCTGGAGTCGGCGGCGGCCGTGGCCGCGACGGGTGCCCGTACGTCCGGTGCGGCCGTCGAGTCGCTGCTGCGGCGCGCCGTCTCCCTCCTGGACGAGGGCACGCTCCGTACCGCCGCCGAGTACACCCTGGGACTCGCGCAGGGCACCCGCGACTGGCCGGCGTCCTCGCGCCGGGCCAGGGCGGCCTCGGTGTACGGGGTCAGCGTCGAACGCTTCCGCAAGGACCACGAGGTGATGGTCCTGGGCCAGGTCGCCGAGCACGTCGTACGCCTGGCGGCGGCACCGGCCGAGCGGGAGGCGGCGGAGGAGGCGCCCCCGGAGGAGGAGAGGGCGCGGGGCACCGTCACGCACCGCACGGTGCGGGTGCGCGCCGGTGACCGCCAGGTGATGCTCACCGTGCACACGCACCCCGTGGACCTGCTGCGGGACGTGGACGTGGTGGTCTCGCCGATCAACGTCCACCTCGCGCTGCCGGAGTCGTACAAGTCGTCCGTCGCCGCCTCGCTGCGCAGGGCGGCGACCGTGTGGGGGGTGACCGGTGATGTGATCGAGGACCCGGTCCACGACGGGCTGCACGAGTGGGCCGTGCGGCACGGCACTTCGGGGCGCGCCGTGCTGCCCGGCACCGTGGTCGCCACCGGCTCCGGTGCCCTGGACGCGCAGGGCGTGCGGCGGATCTACCACGCCGCGATCGCGGTGCCCCGGGCCGGGACCAACGACTACGACGTGCTGCCCACCCATGTCACGGCGGCGGTGTCGCGGACCTTCGCGGTGCTGGCCGAGGAGTCCGGGCGGACGGACCCGCCGCTGCGTTCGGTGTGCTTCCCCCTGCTCGGCTCGGGCCGCGGCGGGCTGCCGTACCAGGTCAGTCTGGGCGCCGTGTGGGCCGCCGTCGAGGCGGAGCTGGCGCGCGGTGCGGACTGGGACGTCCACTTCGTGATGCGCAATCCGCAGGCGGCGGCCCTGCTGGCCCGGCTCGGGCCCGGGATCCGCCCGTAACGTGCCCGGTCCGCGACCGGCCGACCCGCTGGAATGGAGCCAAGGCCCTCCGCCCGGCACCTGACGAGCGAGAGCGGCGTGGCGCATTCGTGTCGCCGGATTCGCCGTCGGGACGCGCACGGTCGTGGTTCTCCCCAACGGCACCGGTCGGTGAACGACGGGGTGGTGAGCGGGTTGACGATGGGGCGGCCGGTCGTCCGCGCCGGTACCGGAGGCGGCCGTGCGGGCAGTGCGCGGCCGCATGGGCGGCGCGTCCGGCCGACGGGGATCGGAGTGGCTGGTTCCGGTCGTGACCGGCTGATGGAGTCTCCGGCGAGTTCTGTCCGCGGTTCTCGGAAGTCGCCCGTGCGTGAATCTGACGTGGAATCATCATCCCTCTTCCGCAAGGGGATCGAGTGATCGCGGCGGCCACCGGCGCGTGGCCTCGGCAGCGCCCGGACCGCCACGGCGACCCGGGGCACGGACGGACTACGGGGGGCTGTGGTGTGCATGGTGTCTGTCCGGTGTGCGCGACCCCGGAGGACCGGCTCGACAGCTGCGCGGTCTGCGGCTGGCGCCTCCACGACGACCCGGTGCTCGGTGGACCGACCGCGGCGGACCTGGCGGCCGCCGAGGCCGCACTCCGGACGGCGGAACACGCCTGGGACCTGCGCGCGGCGGCACTCGCCGCACCGGACCCGCAGGACCACCCCCGCCTCGCCGCCGTCATCAGGGGCGGCCCGCCGCGGGAGGACGCGACGGCACGGCCCGGAGCCGGTCTCCCCGACGGCCTCCCCGCGCCGGCCGGACACGGCACACCGCTCGACGAACTCCGGCGCGGCCGGGCGGAACTGACGTTCGTGGAGTGCGCCCCCGACGGACTCCACCTCACCCGGGCGACCTTCACCGAGGCCGGAATCCCCGTCCTCGACGCCGACAGCACACCCTGGCGCACGGTCGTGCCCGCCCTCGACGCCGACGCCGTCCTGCGCCGCTTCCAGCTCGCGGGCGGCAACGGCACCCTCCCGCCCGTGGACCGCCACGCCTTCGACGACGCGGTACGGGAATGGCTCGCCCCCGGACTGCCGTCCGCCCCGGGAACCGCGGCCGTCCTGCTGCGCCCGGCACCGGGCTGGGAACTGCTGCGGCGCGCGGCCGACCTCGTGGCCCGGGACCACGCCGTACGCCTCGAACTGCCCGGGGACGGCGCCGCGCCGGGGAACCCCGGGGAAGGGCCCGCCCGCCGCGCCGCCGTCGACCGGGTGCGCCGGATCCTGCGCACCCTGCCGCTGCTGACCGACCACACCCTGCTGCTGGCCCGCGCCGACCGGGACACCGGCGCCGTACGCCCGCACAGCCATGTGCTCTTCCCCGCCGGTTCCCGGCTCGCCCCGGGCGAGACCGCGACCGCCGAGGTCACCGTCTACGGCGGAGCCACCGGAGCCGACCCCCTCCATCTGCCGGTCCTCGCCGGGACCCCGGCCCCCGACGGCAACGGCGCCCCGGCGGTGACCGTGCACCGGCTCAGGGTCGCCGCGCTGGAACCGGCGCGGCTCACCTTCGTGCTGCGCGGCCCCGGCGAGGTGGACCTCGTCGCCCCCGCGAGCGAGCGGCAGCCCGAGCGGTCCTCCGTCGACGTGCCCCGTCTGCTGTCCGGTCTGCCCCGCCGGATGGTGCGCCCGCCTCGCCTCGATCTGCTGTTCACCGTCGAACTCAGCGGCGCCGACGCGGCCGAGACCGAGGAACGCCTCGCCTTCGTGCGGGACGTCGCCGCCCTGCTGGCCCGCAGGGACCACACCGGCAGCGCCGTCCGGGTCGGAGCCGTGGGCCACTACGACCACACGGACTACGAGAGCACCTGGGCCAGGGAGGGCGTGCTGCTGCGGGCCCCGGTCACCGCGCGCCCGCCCGCCGGGCTGTCCCGGGCGCTGGCCGACTGGGCACCGGCCCCGCGGCGGCAGGACACCGTGTCCTCCCTGGAGGACGCGCTGCACGCGGTGGCCGCGCTCTCCGCCGGACACCCCCGCACCGCCGAGGTGTGCCGGGTCCTCCTGATCGTCGGCCGCCGGCCGCCCGCCCCGTCCCGTCAGCAGGGGGTCGTACCGGCCTGCCCGCACGGCACCGACTGGCGGGCGGCGCTCGACCGGCTCCGGGCGGACGGCTTCCGCGTGCTGGCGCGGGCGGACCCGGCCACCGGCCCGCCGCCCTCCGACGCGGCGGGCAGACAGGCCAGACACTACGCGGCCGAGACCTGGCGGGCCCTGGGCGTCGACGGGGTGCTCCGGCCGGGCACCGACTCGGCCCGGGACGCGGTCCGGGCCCTGGACCCGCCGTGGCGGCACGAGGGCCCGGAGTGCCCGATCGCCTTCGCCGCCCCGCTCATGTGACACACCCCCCACGACCTGGCCCAGCACGAGGAGAGCCCATGGACGACCTCTACGACCCGAACAGGCACGACCCGACCAGGAGGCAACCGAACGGGCACGACCCGAACGCGGGGCGGGAGGGGAACGAGCCGAACGGCACGGCGCGCGACGACGCCGACAGCGGGGGCGGTACGCTCCCCGGCGGGGGTTCCGGGGCCCTGCCGCCGTCGGCCGTACCGGACTCCGTACCGAACTCGACGCCCGAGCGCATCCCGTCCGGCGGCCCGGACGCGGACCGCATCCGGATAGGGCTGTGGGGCGCGCCGCGTTCGGGCAAGACCACCTACCTGACCGCACTGCCCCTGGCCGCCATGCAGCACCAGCGGCACCACGACGGCGGCTGGAACATCAGCGGCATGACGGAGGAGGCCGGCGCGTTCCTCAGCCGCGGCATGGACCTGCTGACCCGGCAGCGGGTCTTCCCCGAGGCCACCATGGGCGTCCGCGAGTTGGCCTGGTCCATCCAGGGGCCCAGGAAGAAGGGGAAGCTGGGGCTCAGCGGCAGGCGGCCCGGCTTCGTCCTCGACATCCAGGACGCGGCCGGGGAGGTCTTCGGCGACGGCCATCCCCAACAGGCCCAGCTCGTCGCCCAGCTCGCCCGCTCCCACGGGCTGATCTACCTCTTCGACCCGCTCGGTGACGCCGAGACGGCGACCGAGAGCTTCACCTTCCTCCAGTCGACCCTGACCCGGCTCACCGCACAGGTCCGCAACCGCCAGGGGCTCGTCGACGGCAGACTGCCCCACTACGTGTCCGTCTGCGTCGCCAAGTTCGACCACCCGGACATCTTCCGGCCCGCCGCGGAAGCGGGCTGGGCCGTCCAGGACACCGTGGGCGCGCAGCTGCCCCGGGTGCCGGCGGAGCAGGGCGAGCAGTTCTTCCAGTGGATGTGCGACGACTTCCGCGGCGCCAACGCGCGTCTGGTGCGGGACGCCCTGCACGCCTACTTCGACCGGCGGCGCATCGCCTACTACGCGACCTCCGCCGTGGGCTTCCGGCTCACCCCGCAGCACGTCTTCGACTACCGGGACTACGTCCAGCCGATCGAGGTGGACGGGAAATCGTGCCTGCGGACCTCCCCGGAACCGATCAACGTACTCGAACCCCTGATCGACCTGGAGGAGCGCATCTACCGGAACCGGGCCCGCGAGCGCGGCCTCGCCGGCAAGCTCGGGGGCAAGCGGCGGTGAACGGGGGCCTCGGGGAGCGACGACTGACCGCGCACCGGGCGGTGCTCGGCAAACATCCCGGGCGGACCATGGGGTACGAGGTGCTGCGCAGCAGCCTCCCCGGCAACCGGGCCGACAGCTACCTCTGGCGGGCCGCGGCCACCGGAGCGCCCGAGGGCCAGGACCCCGACGGCGCGCTGCCCTGGCGGGTGTTCCTCGGCGCGTCGGAGACCCGCCCCGCCCCCGTCTGCGCCCGCGTGGACACGAGCTGGGACGGGACGTCCGACGGCACCGGAGCCCCCAGCTACACCTGGCGGCTGACCCTGCTCGACTGGCCGGACGTCTCCCGCTCCGCCCTGACCTGGTCCGGCATCGACCGCGCCCTGACCGCGGAACCGCCCGCGCTGCCGGACGACGACGCCCCGGCCGAGATCACCGTGCCGGACACCTCGGCCGCCGAACTCGCCGCGCTCGTCGACGACCTGGGCTTCGCCTGGGCGTCCGGTGTCGCCGCGCTGCTGCTCGACGACCGGCAGGTCGCGATCACCCCGAGCCCCGGCCGGCCGCTGCCGGACGTCGCGGACCGGGTCCGGGCCCTGGACGCGATCTGTTCGCTCCTGCCGTACGCGTGCCGGTCCTGGCTCAGCGCCGCGACCTGGACCGGCCAGGCACAGCACGACCTGCGGCTCTTCTTCGCGCCGACGGCACGTGCGGGGCAGTGCGCCGCCGCGTTCGGCGGGGCCCCGCCGCAGGAGCCGCGCGGCTCCGCGGCCCGCGGCTATCTGAAGGGCCTGCGCGCGCTGCGGACGAAGACCGACGACACCCGGGCACTCGTGCGGCACCTGCTGGCCGCCACGGAACCGGCCGCCTCCGCCCCCGATCCGGGCGGCGCCCACAAGGCCCTGCGCGAGGCCGACCTGCTGGACACGGTGGTCGAGGAGGTCCGCTCGGGGGCGGGCGACCTGACCGAGGTGGCCCGCGTCCTCGACCGGCACCCGGCCGCCACCCTCGACGACCAGCGGCTCACGGTCCTGACGGGCTATCTGGTCCGGGGCGGGCACGGCAGGGCGGCGCGGGCCGGTGCGCTCCTCGCCGAGCAGTGGTCCGACCGGCTGCGGTCCCTTCTCGTTGCGGAGGTCCTCGGCGCCGGGGACCCGGCCCGCTCCTTCGAACGGGCCGAGCAGTACCTGGGCGTCGTCCACAACGTGGTCGAGACGCACCGACCCGGAACCTTCGACGAGCTGTTCCACGCCCTGGTGGAGGCCCAGGCGCCGACCCGGGACTGGGCGGGGTCGCTCATCTACATGGCGGAGGACCAGTGGGGCCGGAGCACCGAGCCGGCCGACCGCATCCTCTTCCGAGAACCGGCCGTCGGCAAGACCTGGCTCCGGTACCTGCTGAAGCACAGGCGGCGCAATCTGAGGCCGCTCGAACGGCTGGTGCTGCGGGCCCGGACCGAGCTGGCCGCCGACGCCACCCCCGGCTGGCTGCGCTTCGCGGCCGTGCTGCTCGGCGACTCACCCGCCGGGACCACCGCCACGGACGCCGCCGACTTCGCCGAGGCCTTCGAGGAGGGCTGGCGGACCACGCTGGAGATCGCCCGGCTCCAGCGCCGGCCCGAGGTGCTCGGCCCGATGTGGCCCAGGCTGTGGCGGGTCGCCCGCACCGAACGCGGACTCGGCGAGGCCGTGGGACGCCTGGTGCCGGTCGAGGAGCGGGTCGGGGGCGCGGTGGCGGCCGACGCGGACCTCTTCTGCGCGGCCACCCGCACCGGCCCGCCCGGCATGCCCCGCCTGGAACGGCTCGCCGACGACGCGGAACTGCGGGCGTACGTCGCCGCCCTGATCAACCGGCTCGGCCCGGACGGGGAACTGCGGCGCCTCGCCGCCGACGCCCTTCTGGCGGGGACGCCGGGAACGCGCGGCTGGCGGGTCATCGAGCAGCTGGGCGTCGTGCTGCCGGACAGCTTCCTGCAACCGGTGTGCGAGGTGCTGCACCGGCGTCTCACCGGGCGCGGCGGCCCGCTCGACGACCTCGACGTCCCCGCGTACCTCATGGAGCAGGTGGCGCGCCGGTACGACATGGCCTGGCTGCGGCCCGTCCACGAGTTCCGCAGGGCGGTGAGCGACCAGGCGCCGTACGAGCAGCTGGCCCGCCTCCTGCTGGCCGCGGGCGCGCCGCTGCCGGTGCAGCTCCTGGACACGGTCGCCCGGTGGACCATGGCGCACGGACCGCACGGACTGGAGCAGGTCGCCCGGTCCATGGACGAACGCGCGGCGGACCTGCCGGGCCTCCGGCTGTACCGCGACCTGGTCCGGGGCGACCGGCACCCCGGGCTGCGCGAACTGCTCACCGAGCACAGCCGGCGACAACGGGCCCGGCACGAACGGATCATGGCCGAGCTGTGGCACGGCCCCGACGCGCCGACGGCGACGGAACCCGACGCCGACGGGGAACGCCGGGGCGTCCTGGGGAGGATGGGGCGGATCGTGCCCGGGAAGCGTCGATGACCGCGCCCGCCCGACACGCCGTCGCCGTCGACGCGGGCTCGCGCTTCCTCCGGGTGGCGCGGATCGGCGCCGACGGGACACCCCGCCTGGTCGACCTGCCGGGCGCGGTGCCCGGCGAGGGCCTGCCCACCCCCGCCGGAGTACGCGGCGACCCGTACGCCGGACTCGGCGTGGCGTACGCCGCGTACCGCGAACACCGCGGCACACCGGAACGGCTGGTCCTGGTCGTCCCGCACGGCCGGCAGACGCGGCCCGCCCCGGACTTCGGGGGCCCGCCGCCCCGGCTGCTCGGCGCCCCGCACGCCGTGCTGGCCCTGCTGCGCCACGCGGACGGCACGCCCCCGCCCCCGGTGCTGGTGTGCGATCTGGGCGCGTCCGGGATCGACATCGCGCGGTGCGCGCTCGTCGGCGGGACCGTGACCGTGTCCCGGCTCACCCGGTACGGGCCGCCCGACGGCTACGGCGCCGCGTTCGACGGGGCGGTCCTCGACGGGGCGGGCCTCGCCGTCGACGACCCGGACGTACTGCGCCGACTCGACCTGGCCAGGGCGGAGAACGCGCGGCGCACCGAGGTCGCGCTCGACCGGATGACGGACCGCCCGGACCGCGCCGCGCGGTTCGCGGACACCGTGGTCCAGGAGGTGGCGGGCCGGGAGATCACCGCCGGTACCGTGCACCGGGCCCTCGCCCGGCTCACGGACGGCCTCGACCGGGCCCTCGCGGACGCCCGCCCCGGGCCGGACCGTACGCCCGTGGTCGCGGTGGGCGGCCCGGCCCGGTTGGGGGCGGTGACCCGGCTCCTGACGGACCGCACGGGCCCGCAGGTGCCGCTGCCGGACGGCACCGATCCCGCGCTGGCCGCGGTGTTCGGGGCCGCGCTGGTGGCCGCGGAACGCGTCGACGCGGCCGACCGGTACCCGCACGCGGTCGCCGTGGCCGTCCACCGCACCGTGCACGGACGGCCCCGCGGCGGCGAACTGCTGATCAGCCCGCCGGACACGCTGGCCCCGGGGGGAGCCACCGTGTTCGCCGAGTCCGACGGGGAGCGGGTGCGGTTCGGGACCGCGTCCGCCGACGGGAGCGGTGAGCGCGCGGTCCGGATCCTGGTCCGCGGCGAAGGGGCGGAGGACGGCGGGCCCGCTGCCGTCGTGACGGTCCCCGCGGTGGCCGGGGAGCGCTTCCACGTCGGGCTGCGCCTCACCGCCGAAGGGGCCGCGCACCTCGTCCTCCAGCCGCTGGGCCGGGGCCGGACCGGCGCGCACCCGCCCGAGGAGTTCCCGCTCGGCGTCCTGCCGGACGGCCCGCGGCCCGGGACCGGCCCCGCACCGCCCCTTCCCCCCGCCCCACGACGCCCGCCGTCCCCACGCCCGCCCGACACCCAGGGAGTCCGCCCGTGAAGCGAACCACCCGGTCACCACGTGCCACGACCACGCTGCGGCGTGCGGTGGCCGCGGGGGCCGTCCTGCTGACCGTCCTGGCGGCGGCCACCGTTCCGGCCGCCTCCGCCTCCGCCGAGGGACCGGACCGGGAAGAGATCTACCGTGACCTCGGCGTCGCCGACCAGCCCGTCGACTACGTCGTCCTGGTCGACACCTCCGGCTCGATGAAGGCCAAGGGCCGCTACGGCACCGTCCGTTCGACCCTGCGCACCTTCCTCGGCGGCCTGACCCGCGCCGACCACGTCGCCCTCATCACCTTCGACGACCGGCCCGAGGCACGCTACATCGGCTCGGCGGGCGACCCCGCGAAGATCGTCGCCAGGCTGCCCGAGGCCCCCGACCCGGACGGCGGCACCGACATCGGCGCCGCCCTCGACCTGGCGCTGCGCGAGCTGGAGCGGTCCGACGCCGCGAGCGTCGCCTCCGTGGTCATGCTCACCGACGGCCGCCACCAGCCGCCGCGCGGGTCCGGCTACCCCACGTCCTCCGGCGCCCCCTGGACGGCGCTGCGCAAGCGCGCCGAGGCCCTCGGAGCCCGTACCGCGCTCGCCGGGTACGCGCTGCCGCTGGCCTCGGGCGCGAGCGGCGCCGAACGGCTCGGGGACGTCGTCGGCAACACGCTCGTGCTGCGCCCGGGAAGCATCCAGGACCTGGGTTCCTACCTCCAGCGGGCCGGGGACAGCACCCGGGCCCGGTCGGCGGCGCGGCTGCTCGCCGAGGACCGGGGCAAGGGCGTCACCGCGTCGTGGGAGCCGACCGGCCCTCGTGACCTCACCACGGGCTCCGCGACCGCCTCCGTCACCTTTCGGTCGGCCGCCCGGCATCTGCCGCTGACCGTGAGCGGCGCACGGCTCTCGGCGGCCGGGGCCACGCTCGGCATCAGCGGCCTGCCGACGCGGCTGACCCTCGGCCCCGGCGAGTCCAGGACGTATCCGGTGCGCCTCGCGGGCGGGCCGGACGGGGGCGGGCTGCCCTACCGCCGCACCGAGGAGGCCTCGGCCGTGCTGCGGGTGTCCGGACGGGTGTCGTCCCCGTGGCAGCGGGCCCTCGCACCCGACGTGGACCTGAAGGTGCCCGGGGCGGTCGCGGTCGGGGGCGGCCCGCTGACCGTGCGCGCGGAGACCGGCTCCGCCCTCCTGCTGCCGGGAATCCTGCTCGGGCTCCTCGCGGTCCTGGTGCCGGCCTGGCTGCGCTGGCGGAGCGTCAACCGGCCCCTCCTCTCCGGGGCGCTGATCGTCGTGCCGGTGTTCGAGGGAGGTGTTCCGGGCCGGATCGCGCTCTCCGGGAGGCGGGTGGCGTTCCAGCCGCGCGAGGGCGGACACGGCACGGTGCGCGGACGCCGCCGCCGTGGCGCCGACGGCCCCCGGACGGAGCTGCTGATCCGGTACGTCCCGCAGGGCGCGACCGGTCGGCCGGACCGGGTGATCTGCGCACCGGGCGCCCGCGCCGTGGTCGGCGGACTGTCGTTCACACACCGCCCGGACAGCGGACCCGCGCCCGCACCGGGCACCGCCGGGCCCGGCACCGGCGGTGCCCGATGACCGGGCAGCCGCCGCTGAACGTGGCGGCCACCCGCGTCGGAACCCGCGCGCTCGGGCCCGGAGTGCGTTCCGTGGTGTGGGTGCAGGGCTGCCCGTTCCACTGCTCGGGCTGCCTCGCGCCGGAGTGGATCCCCGAACGCCCCGCGCGCCGGGCGCACCCCGACGAGCTCGCGGCCGAACTGCTCCGGGACCCCCGGGTCACCGGACTGACCCTCTCGGGCGGCGAACCGATGAGCCAGGCCGCGGGGCTGGCCCGGCTCGTCCGACGGGCCCGGCGGATCAGGGACGTCTCCGTGGTCTGCTTCACCGGCCACCGGCTGGAGCGGCTGCGGACCCGGCCCCCGTCCCCGGACGTGCCCGAACTGCTCGCCGTCGTCGACGTGCTGATCGACGGCACGTACGTGGCCGCCCTGAACGACGGACGCGGGCTGCGCGGCAGTGGCAACCAGCGGGTCCACCACCTCACCCCGCGCCTCGTGGACAGCGGCTACGACTTCGAGGGCCGCGCCAGGGACGTCGAGATCGCCCTCGACGGCCGGGAGGCCCTGCTCATCGGGGTGCCTCCGCGAGACTTCCCCGCCGCCTTCGAGCGAGCGGTCGACACGGTCCGCGCCCGGCCCCCGGGAGCGCACCCCCACGGCTCCGGCACGGGTCCGGACGCGCATCCACAGCAGAAGGGACGGTCATGAGCGGCAGGAAGAGGATTCAGGTCGACGAGTCGGAGTGGCACCGCCTGCAGCGCAGGGCACGCCAGCTCCAGGCCGTCAAACGGGACATCCCGCGCCTGGTGGCCGATGTACGGAAACAGACCAGGGCCGACGTCGACCGGGTGTTCTCCACGGTGCAGGCCCGCCAGCGCCGCCAGGACGCGGCGATCGACCGGCTCAGCGACCGGACCCGGCAGATCGAGGCCGACACCAACCGCGCACTGCGCGACCAGGCCGAACGCCTGCACCAGGACCTGTGCGAGACGGCGGGCCGGATCGAGGAGAACACCCGGCGGCGCCTCGACGAACAGCGCCGGGAGGCGGAGCGCGCCCTCGCCACCGAACGTGCCGAGCGGCGCGCCGATACCGCCCGCCTCGCCCGGGAGATCGACGCGTTCAAGGCCGACCGGGCCCGCGCCGAGGACACCGTGCGCACCTGGCTCGCCGACGCCCGCACCATGGCCGACCTCATCGACGGGGAGCTGCCCCACGACCGGTACGCCCCCGGCCGGCTCGACCGGCTCCGCGGGCGGATCGCCACGGCCGACGCGACCGCGGCCGAGGGCCGCTTCGACGCCGCGCTCGCCGTGGCGCAGGAGACCTTCCACGAACTGAGCGACCTGCGGGTGGACATCGAGCAGCGGGAGTTCGAGCGCTGCCTGGCCCAGAAGGAGGCGGTGGAGGCACTGGTGCGGGTGGAGGCCCTGGCGGCGGAGAACCGGCATCTGCCCGTCGTCGGCCCGGACGCCCGGCCGGTTGCGGGCTGCACACTGGACGTCGTGCACTGGTCCGAGGGCGAGTTCGACCAGGTCCTCCACGAGACCGCCGGGGCGCTGACCCGCGCCCGCGACCCGCACACCGGCGTACAGGACCTGCACGCGCTGCGCGACGAGGAGGCGCCCCGGCTCGAACAGGGTCTCGACCAGGCCGTGGAGCGGGCCGGGATGCGCCAGCTCACCTCGCAGATGCGGGTCAACCTGGCCGATGTGGTGGCCCACACCCTCGCCGAGGTCGCCTATTACGACCTGGTGGAGGAAGAGTCCGGCTACGCCGACGACGACGAACGGGGAGCCTTCCACGCCCGGCTGCGCAACGCGGCCAACGGCAACGAGATCAGGGTCGAGATCGTCCAGGAGGACAAGGACTCGGACCAGTGCGTGATCCGCGTGGAGTCCAGCGACCACGACGTCACCTCGGAGGCCGAACTCCGCGAGCGGGCCGACGCGGTGCACCGGGCGCTGCGGGACCAGGGCGTGCCCCTGGGGCTGGAGCCCTCGGCGCCCACGGTCATTCCGGAGGGCGCCCGGATCACGGGCCCCGGAGAGCCGGGCGGCCGGGCCGGCCGACGGGGCGCGGCCACATGAGCGGAGACCTGACGAAGGGGAGCCCCGCCCCCGGGCGCCCGCCGGACACGGAGCGGCTCGCCCCGGAGGCCGTCCGCACCGGGGAGCCCTTCACGGTGTTCTACGGGCCGGGCGTGGGTGACGTCTTCGTCGACGGCACCGGACAGGTCCGCTCCATGGAACAGGCCCTCTGGCGCATGCTCCGTTCCGAGGGGTTCGAGCGGATCGTCTTCAGCACCCTGCACGACCCGGTCTACTTCCGCGACAAGGAGTCCTGGGAACGCTCCCGCCGCCCGGCCCGCCGCACCTCCGGGCCGGGCGGCATGCACTACACCGGGCTGCGCGGCCCGCTCGGCGGGACCCAGCTCCTGGCCGCCGCGCCCACCGCGGAACCGGGCCCGGACCCCGGGTCGGGCGTGGGCGCCGCCCGCGCCTCGGGGATCGCCGACCCGTTCGGCGTGATGACGCTCACCGGTTATCTCCGCGGCACCGAACACCGGACCGCGGTGGTGTTCCCGCACGCGGACGAGTTCCTGCTGCACAACCAGGCTCCGCGCCAGCTCGCCGGGGCCCTGGCCGAATGGGCGGCCGACGCGGTCGAGGGCAACCAGTGGATCCTCGTGTTCAACAGGTCCTCCCTGAGCCAGGTGGCCGCGTTCCTGCAAGGGCTCGGGCGCTGCCCCCAGCTGGAGACCTTCGTCGCCGAACGACGCGACGAGCCCGCACTCGGCGGCACCCACCGGATCGGGCTCCCCCGGGGACCGGAACTGGAACGGCTGGTGCACTCGGTGCGGCTGCGCAAGGGGCTGCGGGTCGAGTGGCGGGACCTGGACCGGGTGGTGCGGGCGATGGCCGGTCAGCCCGGGACCGCCCGCGTCTGGCGGGAGCGCCTCGAACAACTCCTCGCCGCCGGGCACGCGTTGGACCGGGAATCGGTCCGGCCCTGGCTGGGCGGCGGCGTCGCCCACGAACGCTCCCCCTGGGAGCGGCTGGCCGCGATGCCCGGTACGCAGGAGCTCGTACGCCGCTTCGAGGACCTGCGCGCCGAACTGGCGACCAGCGAGGAGCTCCGGGCCCGTGGCCGGTCCCAGGACGGCGAACCACCCTCCCGGCACCTGGTGTTCACGGGCAACCCCGGCACGGGCAAGACCACGGTGGCCCGCCTGGTCGGCGAGATGTACCGGGACGTCGGGGTGCTGGACCGGGGCCACTGCGTGGAGGCCAAGGTCAGCGACCTGGTCGCCGGTTACATCGGGCAGACCGCGCAGCGCACCGACGCGGTGGTCGACCGGGCGCTGGGCGGGGTGCTGTTCATCGACGAGGCCTACGGGCTCAGCGACCAGCGGGACGGCTTCGGCGACGAGGCGGTCCAGGCGCTCCTCAAGCGCATGGAGGACGACCGCGGGCGACTGGTGGTCGTCGTGGCGGGTTACCCGGACAAGATGGACCAGTTCCTCGACGCCAACCCGGGGCTGCGGAGCCGCTTCCCCGAGACCAACATCGTCGCGTTCCCCGACTACGACCCCGGTACCCTGCACACGACCCTCATGAACCGTCTGGAACAGGGCGGCCTGGCGGTCGAGGAGGACACGGCGGCGGCGCTGCGGCAGATCGTGGAGAGCATGCACCGGGGCCGCGACGCCGCGTTCGGGAACGTCCGGGAGATGCGGACCCTCGCCGACGCGGTCCGTTCCCGGTGGTCCGTACGCGTGGGACGGGACGTGGATCAGCCCGTCGTGGGCGACGACATCCCGGAGACCTACCGCGAGCACCTGCCCCGGCCGGCACCGGACCCGGCGGAGCTCCTCGCCTCCTTCGACCAGTACGTCGGCCTCGGACCGGTCTGCGCGGAACTGGCCGGACTGGCGCGGCGGCTGCGGATGCGCCAGGAGCGGGGCGCCGCGACCTTCGACCCGCCGCATCTGGTGTTCACGGGGCCGCCGGGCACCGGGAAGACCACGGTGGCCCGACTGGCCGGGAAGCTCTTCCGGGCACTCGGGCTGCTGCGCAAGGGCCATGTCGTGGAGGTGACCCGGGCCGACCTCGTCGGCCAGTACGTCGGGCAGACCGCGCCCAGGGTCCGCGACGCCGTCGAACGGGCGCTGGACGGGGTGCTGTTCATCGACGAGGCGTACAGCCTGGTCCGGGACGCCCGTGGCACCGGGGGCTTCGGCGCGGAAGCGGTGGACACCCTGCTCCGGGAGATGGAGCACCGGCGCGGCCGGCTGGTGGTCGTCGTCGCCGGGTACCCCCGGGAGATGGAGGAACTGCTCGCCTTCAACGCGGGCATGCGGTCGAGGTTCACCACGACGGTGCCGTTCCCCGAGTTCTCCCTGGACGACCTCGTGGAGATCCTGCGCCGTTCCGCCGTGGCGGGCGGCTACGTCCTGGGCCCCGGGACCGCGGAACGCGCCCGCCGGTGGCTGGAGGAGACCAGGAGGGCCGGCCCGGACTCGTTCGGCAACGCCCGTGAGGTGCGCCGGCTGATGGAGGTCATGGAGGCGCTCAAGGCGAGGCGCTGGAGCGAGGGGGACAAGGGGCCGGAGTTCCTGCCCGAGGACGTGCCGGATCCGGCGGAGGGCCGGTCCGCCGGGGAACCACCGGGGTGGTCCGGATGATGCGGACCCCCGGCACGCCCGTACGCCGGGCGGCCCCGCCTCACGCCGGAGCGCGGGTGATCTTCCCCCGGCCGTCGGCGTCGGGGGCGTCCCGCTCCGCGAGGGCACGGCGCAGGGCACGGTCCGCCTCGGCGAGCCGGCGCTCGACGGTCTCGGTGAGCACCGCCACCTCGGCCAGGCTCAGACCCGGCGCCCGCGCCTCGCCGTCGTCGTCCGCGGCCTCGCGCAGGGCGTGTGCCAGCTCCCGGTCGGCCCGGGCATGGCGGGTCAGGGAAGCGAACACCGTGCTGTACTCGGCCCGGACGTGCTCCAGGGCCTCCCGCAAGGAGGCGAGCTCCTGGGTGCTCCCAGCCGTCCTGCGGCGGGTCTCCTCCAGTTCACGCTGTGCCGCGTCCACTTGCTCCAGGGACTGCCGGGTCCGTGGGGCGAGCACGGAGAGCTGCTGCTCGGTGAGGCGCAGCAGGGCCTCGGCGCCGGTGCGCAGCTCCCGGTCGGCCGCGTCGGGGTCCTGGTCGCGCAGCTCCCGCAGCCGGTCGTCGATCGCCGCCTGCTGGGCCCGTACGCCGTCCAGCTCCGCCACGAGCTCTTCGAGCCGCCGCAGTTCGTCGACCTCCCGGCTCAGCTTCTCGTGCTCCGCGAGGCGCCGCCGCAGCTCGGCCTCGCGGGCCAGGAACTCGTCGAGGGCGGCATGCTCCTTCGCGATCCGCTCGGTGAGCGAGGTGAGCTCGCCCATCATGTCCTGGACGCCCCGCCCCAGCGCCTCGCCCGCTCGGGCCGCCCGGAGCAGCGCCGGCAGCGCCTCGGCGAGGTCGGGGGTCTCGTGCAGCGCGTCGTCCAGCGCGTACAGGGCGGTCAGGGCGTCGGCTCCGTCGGCGTCCTCGGTGGCGTACGGCGCGCCGAGCGCGTCGGCAGCCCAGCGCATGGCGTGCCCCAGCACCAGGAGCGCCGTCTCCCGGTCGCGACGCCCGGAGTCCGTCAGTGCGTCTGCGATCCTCGTCCTGGCCTCGCGCACGGTGCCCCTTCCCGGAGTGCTCGGCGGGTCCGTCCTTCGACGGTCCCGGGCTGTACCGACCGTCAGCGTATCGCCGGGCGCGGGGCGCGCGGGGCGGGCGCATGACTGAGGAACTGCGCGGGCGGGCGGCCGCGGCGGTCCGCGCGGCCGGGCGGCTGTTGGCGGGCGAGGGCTGGAAGGACGGGACGCGACTGGAATCCGCGATCGAGGAACTCCTGTCCCCCGAAAGGGAGTTGCTCCGGCACGGGGTGGAACACCCCGATGTCTGCGTGCACGCGGCCCTCCTGATCGGCACGCGCTGCCACCTGCGGCGCGACGGGACGGCGTGCGACCCCGACGAGCGGGCGGAGGCGCTGCGGCGCCTGCGCCGGGTGGACCGCGAGGGACCCCTCGACGCCCCGCTCGTGGTGCTGTCCCGGATGCTGCTGCTCTTCCTGCTCACGCCCTGGGTCCTGCCCCGGGCCGACGGAAGCCGTACCGCGCTCCGGAACGCACTGCTCGACGCGGCCGACGGGCGGGTCCTCACGGACGCCCTTTGCCGTGACCTCGTCGAGGCCCGGGAGGTGGTCGACCGGATCGCCGGGGCGCCGGGCGACGAGGAGTTCCACAGGCGGAACGAGAACAACCGGGACGTCATCGAGCGGATGCTCGCGGCCGGGCGCGCCCCGTCCGCGTCCGCCGGTTCCGCGGACCGGGCGGACCACGTCGCGGCGGCCCGTGAGGACGTCTCCTCGGCACAGGGCCGACTCCTGGACGCGGTACGGGGCATGGTGGACCTCGCCCGCTCGTGCAGCACGGCGCGGTTCACCCGCGTACTCGTCCGTCTGGTCGTCGGGTTCACCGCGGGACCGGACAGCGACTCCGCGTCCGGCGACCCGGTCCTCGACCCGGAGACCGCGCTGCTGGTGCGCCGGTTCGCCGCCGGTCGCACGGCCGGTGCCGATGGACTGCGCCGGGCCGCCGACCTCGCGTCGAGGAGCATGCGCGCCTGGCCGCCGGACACCCCGCGGCGGGCCCGGGTGGCCAGGCTCCACGCCTACCTGCTGCTCGCGCGGGAGGACCTGACCGGCGAGCCGGCTGACTTCTCCGGGACGGAACGGCCCACGCCCGAGCCGGACGGCGACGGCGCGGACCGCCTGGCCGACTGGCCGATCGGCACGGCGGTGGATCCCGGCGTCCTCCCGTATCTCGACCACCACGTAAGGGACTTCGTCGCGCACACCGGCATCCGCGAACGGCAGGTGGCGGCGCGGTGGGACCGGCTCCTCGCCCACCGCACCGGTGACCCCGGCTATCTGGACGACGCCGCCGCACTGCTCAGGGAGGCGATCGGGGCGAGCCCCGACGGCTCCTGGTGGGGTGTGGTCCTCCAGGCGGAGCTGGCCGGGGTCCTGGAGCAGTCCGCCGTGCACGGAGGCAGCTTCCACGACGCCGATGCCGCCCTGGCCTCCCTGCGCGAACTGCGCGCCGCCCTGGAGCGCGACGGCTCGGTGCCGCCCGACGCGCCGTTCGTCCTCGACCTCGCGCTCTCCGCCGCCGATGCCGAGCTGAGCCACGCCCGGCGTACCGGGAACCACGGGGAACTGCCCCGTCTGGGCGAGGAGTTGCGCGCCCGGTACGCGGCCCTGCCGCCGGACGCCGACCGGCGCGGGGCGCTGGAGGAACGGATCGCCGATCTGGACGCCCTGCTGCGCCCCACCGAGGAACCCGGGTCGACCGAGGGGGACGAACCGGAGGTCCTGTCCCGTGCGATCTCCGAGTTCCGCGGCGCCCTGGCCGGCCCACAGCTCTACCACGACCAGGAGTACGACCGACGGAGCGCTCTCGGACTGCGGATGCTGTTCGACGTGGTGCGCGGCGAGGGGCCGGGGGAACTGCTGGACGAAGCCATCACCGAGCTGACCCGCGTCCGCGCGCTGATCGCCGAGGGGCGCGGCCGGGCGCACCGTGTGGACGTCCTGACGAAGCTGGCCGAGGCCCACCTCATGCGCGCCGCGCGCGGCGGCCCGCACCGCGCCGCCGACCAGCGGGCCTGCGTCGACGTCTTCCGCGAGGCACTGGGCGAACTGGCCGCCGACGTCCTGCTCCAGTCGGGCGCCGACCACGGCCTGACGGCGGCGCTCGACGGAGCCGCCCTGTCGTGGCGCCTCGCCTTCATCGCCTTCCGCACCGCCCGGCCGGCGGACGCCGCGGCCGACCTGGAGCGGGGCCGCGCCCTGGTGCTCCAGGCGGCCGCCGCCACCCGGGACATCCCGGCACTGCTCGACGCCGCGGGCCACCCCGGACTCGCCCGGCGGTGGCGGGCCCAGGTGCCCCTGAGCCCGGTCCGGCCCGGCCCGGGGACGGCCTCCGACGACGCCCCGCCGATCCCCAGCGGTCTGCGGCGCATGGTGCTCAAGGCTCTCGGAGCGGGCCGGGGAGCCGCACACGGGCCCGGCCCCCGGCCGCTCCTCGGCGCCACCGGCCCGGCCGACGTGTCCGCCGGGCTCGCCGCCACGGACACCGACGCACTGGTGTACCTGGTGGCCGGAGCAGCTACGGCCGACGGCGGGTTCCCCGGCCGTGCGCTGATCCTGCGCCCCGGCACGGCCCCGGCCACCGTCGCGCTTCCGGGACTGCTCCGGTCGGGCAGCCCGCCGCTGGACCGCTATCTGGAGGCGGCGGCGGAACGCTCCCGGGGGCTCGCCGCCCCGGAGTGGGGACCGGCGGCGCTCGCCGCCTGCGAAGAGCGCTGGCAGAAGGCGCTGGACGCGCTGTGCGACTGGGCCTGGCGGGCCGTGATGGGACCGGTGCTCGGCGCCGTGCGGCCGACGCTCGCGGCCCAGTGGCCCCTGGCCCGCCCGCCGCGCATCGTCCTCGTCCCGTGCGGGCCGCTCGGCGTCGTCCCGTGGCACGCCGCGCGCATTCGGGGCCCGGGCGAGCACGGCCACCGGTACGCCTGTCAGGAGGCGGTCCTCAGCTACGCCCCCTCCGGTGCCCAGTTCCTGGCGGCGGCCGCCCGGCGGCGGATGACCCCCGCCACCGGACCGCAGGTGCTCGTCGCCGACCCGGAACTCACCCTGCCGTGGGCCGAGCTGGAGACGGCCGCACTGCGCTCGGCCTGCTACGCCGGAGCGCTGCGCTACGGCGAGTTCTTCGGCGCGGACGGGGAACGGGATGCCGCCGGTACACCACAGGACCTGCTCGCCGTGCTGCCCGGAGGTCCGGCCCCGGCCGCGCTGATCCATCTGTCCTGTCATGCCGTCGCCGCGCCCCGGCCCACCGCGTCGGAGCTGCGGCTCGCCGTCCCGTCCGGCGCCGGGGCCGACGCGGGCAGGCTCACCGTCGCGGACATCCTCGACGCCTCCGCCGACCGGGGGCCCGGCGCGGCGGGTCCCCTGGTCGTCCTCAGCGCCTGCGAGACCGACCTGAGCGCGGGCCACCACGACGAGGCGCTGACCCTCGCCACCGCACTGGTCACGGGCGGGGCCGCCGACGTGGTGGGGTCGCGCTGGGCGGTGCGCGACGGACCGACCTCGGTGATGATGGCGGTCTTCCACCACCACCTCACCGCCCGGGGCCTGGCGCCGCCCGACGCCCTGCGCGCCGCCCAGCTCTGGATGCTCGACCCGCGCCGCGTACCCCCGCCCGCCCTCGACGGCCCCCTCCGCGCCGAGGCCGCCCGGCCCGATCTGCACCGGTTGCACCACTGGGCGGCCTTCACCCATCAGGGCAATCCCACGGCGAGCGGCGGGTAGCGCGGCGCGCACACGGCGCCGGGGCGCCGCACCCGCGTCCGGGGCCGGGACGTACGATCGCCGGGCGAGCGGGTCTGGGAGGGCACAGTGGGACATTTCGAGGGCTTCGACCAGGCCGGGTTCTGGGACGACTCGGCGTACGCGCTGAGCGAGTACGTGGAGGAGGGCCCGCCCGCCCCCGGGCTGATCGCGTCGCTGGAGGAGGAGCTCGGCGGATACCGGCTCCCCGCCTCGTACCTCGCGCTGATGGCCGCGCACAACGGCGGCATCCCCGGGCGGGACCACTTCCCCCTGGCCGGACCGTCCTCCCGGGCCGACGACCATGTCGTGATCACCGGCATCAGGGGCGTGGGACGGACCCGGCCGCAGTCGCTCGGCGGCGAGTTCGGCAGCCGGTTCTGGATCGACATGTGGGAGTACCCCGACATCGGGGTCTACTTCGCCGACACCCCCTCCGCCGGACACGACATGCTCGCCCTCGACTACCGCGCCTGCGGCAGGCGGGGCGAACCGGCCGTGGTCCATGTCGACCAGGAGGGCGACTTCGCGATCACTCCGGTCGCGGAGGACTTCGAGGCCTTCGTCATGGGTCTGGTCGACGAGTCCGCCGTCCACGGCACCCCGGAGCAGGACCTCGATGACGCCCCGGGCGCCGTGGCCGACGGCCGGTAGCCGAGGGCGCCGGGCGGCGACGCGCCCCGGTCAGCCGCCCGTGAGGACGGACCGGGTGGTGGTGACGACGGCGCACTTTCCGGCCGCCCAGCGCAGCGCCATCGCGTGGTCCTCGGCGGAGAAGTCGGCCACCGCGTCGGCCACCACGAACGCCTGGATGTCCTGCATCCAGGCGTCGCAGGCGGTCATCAGGACGCCGATGTGGGCGTAGACGCCGGTGACGACGATCTGGTCGCGGCCCTGCTCGCGCATCCGTTCCAGGAGATCGGTGCGGACGAAGCCGCTGTACTTCCACTTGGTGAGCACCGTGTCGCCCTCCTCGGGTGCGACGGCCTCCGCGATGGCGGCCGCCTCCGGATCGGCCGGCAGGCCCGGACCCCAGAAGTCCTGCTGGAGCCCGCGCTCGACCGCGCTCTGGCCGCCGGGCTGCGCGGTGTAGAGCACCGGAATGCCCAGGCGCCGCGCCTCCTTCGTCAACTCGGCCACATGGGACAGGAGTTCCGGAACCGGCGAGGTGCCGCGGTCGTAGGCCGAGAGGAAGTAGTTCTGCAGATCGTGGACGAGGAGCACCGCGCGCGCGGGGTCGACGGTCCACTCGACCCGGTTGGCGGGCAGTTCGTCGGCGGTCGGCATGGGGTACGGGGCGATGGCGGGCAGGGCCATGGTGCTGGGAATCCGTTCGGAGTGGGAAAAGGGCCGGAGTGGGAAAAGGGGGAGGGGCCGGGCGGGCCGGTCCGGTTCAGGCGTTGGGCGGGACGTCCGCGCGGCGGGCCGCGGCGGTCCGCAGCTCCTTCTTGGAGATCTTCCCGACACCGGTCTGCGGGAACACGTCCACGAACTCCACCCGGTCCGGCACCTTGTACGCCGCCAGGCCCCGTTCGCGTACGAACCGTTTGATGGCGGCCGGCTTCAGCGGATCCGTGCCGGGCCGCCGGATCACGTAAGCGCAGACGCGTTCGCCCAGGTACGGGTCGGGCTCGGCCACCACATTGGCGTCGTGCACGGACGGGTGGGCGAGGATGTGGTTCTCCACCTCCTCCGCGGCGACCTTCTCGCCGCCCCGGTTGATCTGGTCCTTGGCACGCCCCTCGACGACGATGTGCCCGCTCGGGGTGAGCCGGACGACATCGCCCGTGCGGTAGAAGCCGTCCTCGGTGAAGGAGCGGGCGTTGTGTTCCGGCGCCCGCCAGTAGCCGCGGATCGTGTACGGCCCGCGGGTCAGCAGGTGGCCCGTTTCGCCCGGTGCGACCTCGCGGCCGTGGTCGTCGACGACCAGGATCTCGTCGTCCGGGGAGATGGGCCGCCCCTGGGTGGTGACGATCACCTCGTCCGGGTCGTCCAGCCGGGTGTAGTTGACCAGTCCCTCGGCCATGCCGAAGACCTGTTGCAGGGTGCAGCCGAAGGCCGGTCCGACCCGCCGCGCGGCCTCCTCGCTGAACTTGGCGCCCCCCACCAGCAGGACGTCCAGGCTGCCGAGGTCGTACGCGGTGGTGGCCGCCGCCTCGGTCCACAGCAGGGCCAGCGGCGGCACCAGCCCGGTGAGGGTGACCCCCTCCCGCTCGATCAGCGGGAAGGCCACCTCGGGCGAGGGCCGCGGGCACAGCACCACGCGTCCGCCGGCGTGGAGCGTGCCGAGCGAGCCGGGGGAGGAGAGCGGGAAGTTGTGGGCCGCGGGCAGCACACAGAGGTACACGCTGTTCTCGTCGACCCCGCAGATGTCGTTCGATCCGCGCAGCGAGTAGAGGTAGTCGTCGTGGGTGCGCGGAATGAGTTTCGGGACGCCGGTGCTCCCGCCGGACAGCTGGAGGAAGGCCAGGTCGTCCGGGCGGGGAGGGGGACAGCTCACCGGAGCCCGCGCCACGTCGGACAGCGCCTCGAACGGGCCCGGGTCCCCGGCGGCGACGAACACGTGCCGCAGGGTGTCGGCCCCGGCGCGGGCCTTCGCCGCCAGCTCGCGGTAGTCGTAGCCGTCGTGTTCCGCCGCGATGACGTAGGCGACCGCCTCGGTGAACGAGCAGAAGTACGAGATCTCCGTCTCGCGGTGGGCCGGCAGCGCGAAGACGGGCAGCGCGCCGATCCGGAACAGTGCGAAGACGACCTCGAAGAACTCCGCGATGTTGGGCAGTTGCACCACCACGCGGTCGCCCTTGGTGATGTTCCGGGCGAGGAACCCCGCGGCCAGGCGGTCGGCGCGCCGGTCCAGCTCCGCGTAGCTCCACCGGATGTCCGCGACGGGGTCGACCACCGCGATCCGGTCCGGGTGCGCCTCGGCGCGCTCCCGGAGCATGGAGCCGAAGGTCTCCCCGCGCCACCAGCCCGCGGCCCGGTACCGCTCGGCGAAGACGGGCGGCCAGGTGGGGGCGTCGTCCCGGCTCACGTCCCGGCTCACGTTTCGGCTCACAGTTCGGCTCCCAGGGCGCTGAGGAACGTACGGAATTTGGCCGCGGTCTCGGCGGTCTCCGCCTCGGGCTCGGAGGCGGCCACGACGCCCGCTCCCGCGTAGAGGCGCAGGGTGCGCTGCTCGGCCTCGGCGCAGCGAATCGTGACGACCCACTCGCCGTCGCCGCGGGCGTCGCCCCAGCCCACCATCCCGGTGAAGAACCCGCGGTCGAACGGCTCGGTCTCGGCGATGACCTGACGGGCCGTCGAGGTCGGCGTGCCGCACACGGCGGGTGTCGGGTGCAGGGCGCAGGCGAGCGCCAGGGCCGAGGTGTCGAGGGAGGCGAGCGTGCCGGTCACGGTGGTGGACAGGTGCCACATGGTGGCGGTGCGGATCAGGGTCGGCCGGGCGGGGACGGTGAGTTCCGTGCAGTGCGGGGCCAGGGCCTGGTGGACGGCGTCCACGACGACGGCGTGCTCGTGGAGGTCCTTCGCGGACTCCAGGAGCGCGGCGGCGCGGCGCACGTCCTCGGCGAGGTCGGTGCTGCGCGGGGTGGACCCGGCGAGCGGATTGGCGACGACCTGCCGCCCCTGCCGGGAGACCAGCAGTTCCGGGCTGGCGCCGATGAGGGTGCGGCCGGGCCCGGTCGGCAGCGCGAAGGTGTGGCCGAGGGGGTCGCGGCGGGCCAGGCGCTGGAGCATCGTGGGCAGGTCGAGCGGGCCGGGGGAGGTGAGTTCGAGGGTGCGGGCGAGCACCACCTTGCTGAACTCGCCGCGCCACATGCGCTCCACGGCCGAGGCCACGCCCGCCCCGTAGACCTCGGGTCCGGGCACCGGGCGTATCGCCCAGCCGGCCGGGCCGGAGACTGCGACGGGCAGGGCGATCAGCGGGTCCGAGGCGAGCGGCGGCGCGACGCGCAGTGCCGTCGGTACGTCCAGGGCGGCCGGGGCCTCGTGGTCGAAGGGGATGGCGCCGATGACCACGGGTTCCGGCTGTCCGGCCGCGCCCGCCTCGGCGAGGGCGGCCCGCACCCGGTCGTCCAGGGGCCTCTCGTCGTGCGGCACGGGGCGGACCGCGCCGTGTGCCAGCAGGGTGCGTCCCGGGGTGGCGAGGAAGCGGTCACCCGGTGCGTAGGCGTCCAGCAGTGAGGTGGCGGCGCCTACGGCCGGGTGGGCCGGATCGGCCGCGGGTACGTGTGTGGCGACCTGGGATGCCGTCGACACGGGGGCTCCATTCTCGGTGGTTCGGTCAGCGAGTGCGGTGGATGGGGGGGTACGGACGGGTCGAGGGCCGCTCAGCGCAGGGTGGCGCCGCCGTCGACATACAGTTCCTGGAGGGTGATGTGGCGGGCGCGGTCCGAGGCGAGGAACGCGCAGGCCTCGGCGATGTCCTCGGGGGCGGCGATGCGGCCCAGCGGGATGCCGGTGCGGTAGGTCGCCGGGTCCCCGTCGATGACGCGTTGCTCGGCGCCGGGGCCGGTCCACAGGGCGCGTTGCATCGCCGTGTCGGTGGATCCGGGGGCGACCACGTTGCAGCGCACGTTGCTGCGGGCGAGTTCGAGGCCCAGGCATTTGGTGAACATGGTGGCCGCCGCCTTCGACGCGGCGTAGGCGGCCATCCCCGTGCGGGGAATTCCGGCGGCGTTGGAACCGACGGTGATGACACAGCCGTTGCCCCGTCCGGCCATCAGGGGCGCGAGGGTCTGCGAGACGTGGAAGACGCCGCTGGTGTTGACCGCGAAGGTGTCCGACCAGTCCTGGGCGGAGAGTTCGGCGGCGGGACCGGTGCGCAGGATGCCCGCGACGTTCACGAGCACGTCTACGGGGCCGAGTTCGTGCTCGACGCGGGCCACGGTGCGCTCCACCGAGGGCCGGTCGGTGACGTCCATGACGTACGGCTCCAGACGGCCCGCCGCGTTTGCGGCGCCCGGGGCCTCCCGCTGCCGGCGGATCCACCTCGCGGCCAGGGCGTCGATGCCGTCGGGCGAGCGGTCGGTGGCGGCCACCTGGGCGCCGAGTCCGGCGAACAACTCGGCGACGGCCGCCCCGATGCCTTGTGCGGCACCGGTGACCAGGACAGTGCGGCCGTCGAACTCGCCGCTTCTGTCCGGTATGTGCTCAGGCATGAGCAACCTCCTGTGGGGAAAGTTAGGTAAGGGTAACCTAACTCTTGACCGTCGACGGAGGTACCGGTGGGGCGATGTGGTGGTGTGACCCGCTTTGGTGCGGGCGGAGTTGGCACGAGGGGGTCGGTTCGTGCGGGGGTACGGGCAGGTGTCCGGCATCGATCGGTTAGGTTAGCCTTACCTGGGTTTGAAGTGGGGGTGCCGGTGTTCCGGCTGACCACCGCTTTCTCCCGTTCTTCCCGCACGCCATGACCGGGCGCACGCCCCGCGCCATGGCGTCGTGACCACCACCGCCGACGCGTCGACCGCGCTGTCGGCGCTCGTCCCCGCAGGAGCCCCGATGCAGCAGACCTTGTCGCCCGAACGCGTCCGAGCGGACGTCGCGGAACTGCTCGACTGCGACCCCGCCGAGATCGCGCCCGAGGAGAACCTGGTCGACCTGGGCCTGGACTCGGTGCGGATCATGACCCTGGTCGGGCGCTGGCGCGCCGCCGGAGCGGCCGCACTGGAATTCCCCGACCTGGCCGAACAGCCCGAACTCGGGCACTGGATCACCCTTCTGACGGGCGATGCCGCATGAGCCGCGTCGACCACCGCCACCGGCACCTGGAGCGGATCGCCGAGGTCCGGGCGGGCCGCCACGCCGAGAAGGTGGGCTACCCGATCGGCATCCGGGCGACCGAGGTCGTCCGCGTGACCACCGTCGGCGCCGGTCTGCTGCGGGTGACGCTGGGCGGGCCCGGCGCCGAGGGGTTCGAGGCCCACGCGCCGGACGAACACGTGAAACTGATCTTCCCGGACCCGGACGGCACGCTGCGGCTGCCCGAACCGAACGGGGCCATGCTCAGCTGGCCCCGGCCCGCGCTCGTCTCGCGGGAGTACACCGTGCGCCGCTACGACCCGGTCGTGGGCGAGATCGACATCGACGTCGCCGCGCACGACGGCGGCCTCGCGTCGGACTGGGCACGCGCGGCCCGGCCCGGCGACCCCATGCACGTCGCCGGGCCGCCCGGCGGGCTGATCGTCCCGCACGCCTACGACCGGTACCTGCTCGCGGGAGACATCACCGCCCTGCCCGCGATCGCCCGTTGGCTGGAGGAACTCCCCGGCGACGCGAAGGGCTGGGCATTCGTCGAAGTCGTCGACGCCGCACAGGAGATCGAGCTGTCCGCGCCCGAGGGCGTCGAGGTGCGCTGGCTGCACCGCGGCGACCTGCCCCCGGGCACCGGCGACGCGCTGGAGCGGGCCGTGACCTCCGTGACCGTGCCCGAGGGGGAGCGGGTGTACGTGTGGGTCGCGGGCGAGGCGGGGCAGATCAAACCGCTGCGCCGCTGGGTCCGCGACGTGCTGCGGCTGGACAGGGCCGATCACGACATCACCGGCTACTGGAAGCGCGGCGTCGCCGACTTCGACGAGGACGACCACTGACCCGCGGACCCGAAGGGAGCCGGCCTCACGCCGCCTCCCCGCACTTCCGTCACCGGGCCGTCGATCCGGACGGCCCTCACGCAATCAGCAAGGAGCACCACATGTCCATACGCAGAACCTTCGGTCTGGTCGGCGCCGTGTCGCTGGCCCTCGTCCTGACCGGGTGCGGGTCGTCGGACGACGGGCCGGACGCCTCGGGCAAGTCGAAGACCCGGGTGTTCGCCGCGGACAACGGCAAGATCACCATCCCCGCCGATCCGAAGCGCGTGGTGGCCACCGGCTACGCCGTGCCCGTCATGATCGAGGCCGACGCACCACTGGTCGGGATCTCGTCGTGGAAGCGCGGCGAGCCGATGATGACCAAGGAGGACCTGGCCACCTACAAGAAGCTTCCCAAGGTCGCGGGGGAGCAGGCCGCCGAGACCAACTACGAGGCGGTCGCCGAGGCCGACCCCGACCTGATCGTCATCGGCGTACCCGCCCCGGTCCTCGGCGACATCGACATCAAGCGGCTGGAGTCCATCGCCCCGGTCGTGGCGATCGGCCCGACCGTGCCCTCCGCGTGGCGCGAGCTCTCCCACAAGCAGGCCGACGCCGCGGGCGCACTCGGACAGTTCGACGTCGCCAAGAAGACGTACGAGACCAAGGCCGCGGAGCTCGCCAAGAAGTACAAGGACGTGCTGCCGCAGCTCAAGATGGGCCACGTCGGCGCGTACGGGGACGCCGCCAAGGGCACCTTCCAGCGCGAGTTCAACGGCTCGTGGGGCACCAACATCGCCGAGGACCTCGGCGCGACGTACTACGGCAAGGTCAAGAAGGCGGGCCCCGGTTCGCAGTCGGTCAGCGAGTACCCCTCCATCGAGGAACTCCCCGCCGCCTTCCGCGAGGCCGACGTCTTGACGTACTCGGTCAACGCCGACGGCAGCGTCCCCAAGTCCGTCCAGTACGTCCTGGACTCGAAGCTCTGGAAGAACCTGCCCGCCGTCAAGGCCGGCAAGGTCTTCCCGTTCCGCTACACCGAGGCCGCGACCTACGGCGAGGCCCTCAAGACCCTGGACGCGATCGACACGTCGCTCGCTCCGCTGCTGAACCGGTGACCGTCGCGGGCCGCGCGCCCCGGACGGCGAGGACCGGACGGGCCGGGCCACAGATCGGCCTGCTCGTCGGCGGACTGCTGCTGCTGGCAGCGATCGCCGTGCTCAGCATGGGCGTCGGGGCCCGCCACGTTCCGCCCGCCGAGGTCGTGCGGGCACTCTTCGACCACCGGGGCACCGACGACCAGGTGATCGTGCGCGACATCCGGGCCCCGCGCGCCCTGCTCGCCATCGCGGTGGGCGCGGCGCTCGCGGTGGCCGGCGCGCTGATCCAGACGCTGGCCCGCAACCCGCTGGCCGAGCCCGGCATCCTCGGGGTCACCGCGGGCGCCGGGTTCGCCGTCACCGTCGGATCGGCGCTCGGCCTGGCCGCCGGACAGGCGGGCGAACTGGGCTTCGCGATCGCCGGATCCGTACTCGCGGCCCTGCTGGTCGCCGCCGTCGGACGGCGCTCACCGCTGCGCCTGGTCCTCACCGGCGTCGCCCTCACCGCGGTGCTCGGCGGGGTCGCCATGGGGCTGCGGCTGATGCTCCCGGACGTCTTCGACTCCTACCGGTTCTGGTCGGTGGGGTCGCTGGCGGGCCGCGAACAGGCCCCGCTGGCCCTGCCGTTGACCGCCATCGGCGCCTCCCTGCTCGGCGCGCTGCTGCTCAGCCGGGCCCTCAACGCCCTGACACTGGGCGAGACCGTGGCCCAGACGCTGGGCGCCGGGGTGGGCCGGGTACGGGGCGCCGCCCTGGTGCTGATCACCGTGCTCAGCGGGGCGGCGACGGCGGTGGCCGGACCGATCCTGTTCGTCGGGCTGATCGTGCCGCACCTGGTCCGCAGGCCCGCCGCGGGCTCGGTCCCGTGGCTGATCCTCTACACGATGGTGCTGGGACCGATCCTGCTGCTGGCCGCCGACATCGGCTCGCGCGTGCTGCTGCCCACCGGCGAGGTGCCGGTGGCCATCGTGACCGCGTTCCTCGGGGGCCCCATGCTGATCTGGGCCGTGCGCCGGTACGGGGCGGGATCGCTGTGACCGTACGCGTACCCGCCGTCGGACGCCGCACGCTGCTGCTCGTCGTCGTGATGGTCGTCCTGATGCTAGGTCTGGGACTCCTCGGGCTCTGCTACGGCGCCTCCTGGTCCTCCCCGGGCCGGGTGTTCGCCGTGCTGACCGGGGCCGAGCACTCCGTGGTGATCGAGGACTGGCGGCTGCCGCGGGTCCTGGCCGGACTCGTCTTCGGCGCCGCGCTCGGCGTGGCCGGGGCGATCTTCCAGAACCTCACCCGCAACCCGATGGGCAGCCCGGACGTCATCGGCCTCGACGCCGGCGCCTACACGGGCGCCCTGGTCGCCCTCACCGTGCTCTCGGGCACCTCCGCGCAACTGGCCCTCGGCTCGGTGCTCGGCGGGCTCGTCGTCGCGGCGACGATCTACCTGCTCTCCGTCGAACGGGGCTTCTCCGGGATGCGGCTGGTGGTCATCGGCATCGCCGTCAACGCGATGGTGACCGCGATCAACTCGTGGATCGTGCTGCGCGCCGAACTGGACGTGGCGATCGCCGCCGTCGGCTGGAGCGCGGGCTCGCTCAACGGAGTGGGCTGGGCCGACCTCGGCATCCCGTTCTCGGTGATCGCCGTACTGCTGGTCCTCATGGCCACGCGGGCGCACGCCATGCACCAGGCCTCGCTCGGCGACGCGATCGCGGTGACCACCGGGGTCGGACTCGACCGGCTGAGGCTGCTGATGGTGCTGGTCGGCGTCGGCTGCACGGCCACCGTGACCGCGGTGGCGGGCCCGATCGCGTTCATCGCCCTGGCCGCCCCGCAGATCGGCCGCAGGCTCGCCGGCGCGGCCGGCGTACCCCTGCTCCCGGCCGCGCTGAGCGGAGCCGTGCTGCTCCTGGGCGCCGACCTGATCGCCCAGATGCTGCTGGCGCCCGTCGCGCTGCCCGTCGGCGTGGTGAGCACCGCGATCGGCGGCTGCTATCTGATCTGGCTGCTGACGAAGGAGGTGAGGCGCGCGTGACCGCACGCCTGACGGCGCGGGAGATCACCCTGCGCTACGGAGACCGGACCGTGGCCACACGGCTGAGCCTCGACATTCCCGACGGCGCGTTCACCGCCGTCGTGGGCCCCAACGGCTGTGGCAAGTCCACCCTGCTGAGCGCGCTGGTCCGGCTGCTGCGCCCGGACTCCGGGCGGGTGGAGCTCGACGGCCGCGAGGTCGGCGACTACCCGACCAGGGCCCTGGCCAAGAAGCTCGGCTTCCTGCCGCAGGACCCGCTGGCACCGGACGACATCAAGGTCCGGCAACTGGTGGGCCGGGGGCGGTTCCCGCACCAGTCGCTGCTGGCCCTGTGGTCGCGGGAGGACGAGAGCGCCGTGGACGAGGCGCTGGCCGCCGCCGGAGTCCGGGACCTCGCCGACAGACCCGTGCAGGAACTGTCCGGCGGACAGCGGCAGCGGGTCTGGATGGCCATGGTGCTCGCCCAGCAGACGCCCTATCTGCTGCTCGACGAACCGACGTCGTTCCTCGACATCACCCATCAGTACCAACTGCTCGGCCTGCTGGTCAGGCTGCGCAACGAGGGCCGCACCGTCGTCGCGGTCCTGCACGACATCAACCAGGCATGCCGGTTCGCCGACCACCTGGTCGCCATGAAGGACGGCCGGGTGGTCGCCGAGGGCGACCCCGGGGACATCGTGGACGCCGCGCTGATCAAGGACGTGTTCGACCTGCCGAGCGTCATCGTCCCCGACCCGGTGACCGGCACACCGATGGTCGTTCCCACACTTCTAGGAGAGTAAGTTGAGCCCCGCAAGCGTGCCCTCCAACGGCCTTCTCGCCCTGACCGGAGCCCAGCTGGGCATCTGGAACGCGCAGCGCCTCGAACCCGACTCGCCGTACTACGTGGTCGGCGACGTGGTGGAGATATCCGGCGGCGAGCCGGTCGACCCGCACGCCCTGGCCGAGGCGGTCCGGGCGACCACCGAGGAGGCCGAGACCCTCCGGCTGCGGGTGTACGACACCCCGGACGGGCCGCGCCAGGCGGTGAGCGAGGAGCCGGTCGCGCTGCCCGAGGTGGTCGACGTCAGCGGCGCGGCCGACCCCGCGGCCGCGGCCCGGGTGCTCGTCGCGGACGAACGGCAACGGCTCGCCGAGGCATGCCGGGGGATGGTCGGCCGGGCGCTCTGCTCACGTACCGTCATCAAGCTGTCGGACCAGGAGGTCTGGTACACCCAGCTCGGCCACCACCTGGTCTTCGACGGCTACACCGCCTCCATGCTCGCCCGCCGCACCGCCGCCCGCTACACCGCCCTGGTGCGCGGGACCGAGGCGCCCCGGCCGACGTTCGGCCGCTTCGCCGACCTCGTCGCCGCCGACCGGGCCTACCGGGACGGCGACCGGTGCGCCGAGGACCGCGCGTACTGGGTCGAGCGGTTCACCCCGCTGCCCGACCTCGGCGACCCCGGCGATTCCGCGGCCGGGCCCCCCGACCGCACGCTGACCGCCCGCGCCGTCGTCACCCCCGAGGAGACGGCCCGGCTGCGCGCCTTCGCCGACCGGATCGGCGTCACCTGGGGAGAGGCGCTGATCGCCGGCTACGCCGCCTTCCTGCACCGCGTACTGGGCCGCACCGACGTGGTGTTCGCACTGCCGCTGATGTGCCGGACCGGATCGACCGAACTGCGCACCCCCGCCATGGCGGTCAACGTGCTGCCGCTGCGGGTGACCGTGCGCGCCGGGGACGACCTCGTGGAGCTGAGCCGGCGGGTCGCCTCCGCCATGCGCGAGATGCGTGACCACCAGCGCTACCGGGGCGAGGACCTGCCCCGCGACCTCGGAGCGCCCGGGGCGGGCGCGCTGCTGCACGGGCGCGGGATCAACCTCAAGGCGTTCGACCTGGCGCTCGACTTCGCCGGGGCCGCGGGCGTGATGCGCAACGTCGCGGGCGGACCGCCGGAGGACATGGGCCTGAGCGTCCTGCCCACCCGCGACGGCGGACTGCTGCTCGGCTTCGAGGTCGACGCCCGCGCCAAGGACCAGGCTTCGGTCGACGGCCTGCTCTCGGGCCTGCGCGCCCTGCTGTCCGGGCTGACCGACGGCCTGCCCGTCGGACGCATCGCCCTGACCGGCGACACGTCCGGGCCGCCGTCCGACTGGTGCCCGCCCGCGCTGCCCGGTACGCCGGTGGACGTGCCGGCCGCGCTCGAATCGATGGCCGCCGCGGGCCCGGGGCACACGGCCCTGGTCTGCGGCGACGACCGGCTGTCCGCGGCGGAACTGGCGGACCGGGTGCACCGGGTGGCCCGTGCCCTGCGGGCGCGCGGGATCGGGGCCGACGACGTGGTGGCGCTCGCGCTGCCGCGCTCCGCCGACTCGGTGGTCGCGCTGCTGGCGGTGCTGGACGCCGGTGCCGCGTTCCTGCCCCTGGACGCCGCGCACCCGCCCGAGCGGCTGCGCGAGCTGATCGACGACGCCCGCCCCGCACTGGTGCTGACCGCCGGGGCGGTGGACGGGCTGCCGTGGACCACCCTGCTCGACGAGGCCGCCGGGCTCTCCGCCGCGCCCCTGACGGCCGGTGAACTGTCCGCGCCCCGCCACCCCGAGCACCTCGCCTACGTCATCCACACCTCCGGCTCGACCGGACGCCCCAAGGGCGTGCTCGGCCGGGTCGGCGGCCTGGCCGCGCTGCTGCACCACCAGCGGTCGACGGTCGTCGCCGAGGCCGAACGGACCACCGGGCGACGGCTGCGCGCCGCCCACACCTACTCGTTCGCCTTCGACTCCGCCCTCGACCACCTGGTGTGGCTGCTGTGCGGACACGAACTGCACGTCTACGACAGCGAGACCGCCCGCGACGCCGACGCCCTGCTCGACGCGTACGCCCGCGACGGCATCGACATCGTGGACACCACCCCGTCGATGGCCTCGCCCCTGGTCGACGCCGGGCTGCTGGACCGGCGGCCGGCACTCCTGGTCCTCGGCGGCGAGCCGACCCCGCCCGCCCTGTGGCGGAAGGTCGCCGGATCGGGCGTCACCGCGCGCAACATGTACGGGCCGACCGAGGCGACCGTCGACAGCACCACCGCCCGGATCGACGGCGGCGAACCGACCATCGGCCACCCCCTCGCGGGCACCCGGATCCATCTGCTGGACGGCGCGCTGCAACCCGTGCCGCACGGCACGCCGGGCGAACTGTACCTGGCCGGGCCGCACCTGGCCCGCGGCTACCTCGGCAGGCCCGGGGCGACGGCCGAGCGCTTCGTCGCCGACCCCTTCGGCGCGCCGGGCGAGCGGATGTACCGCACCGGCGACCTGGCCCGCTGGGTGCCCGGCCGGGGCCTGGAGTACCGGGGCCGCGGCGACGGACAGGTCAAGATCCGCGGCCACCGGGTGGAGACCGGGGAGGTCGAGGCGGCGCTCGCGGCGGTACCCGGCGTCGGCGCGGCGGCCGCCTCGGTCCGCTCGTCCAGACTGGTCGGCTACATCGTGTCCGCCTCCGTCACCGGGGACGAGGCCCGCGCCCACCTGGCCGCGCGGCTGCCCGACCACATGGTGCCGACGGCGGTGGTGGTGCTGGACCGGCTGCCCCTCACACCCAACGGCAAGCTCGATCGCGCCGCCCTGCCCGCACCCGCGCTGCCGGGCGGCAACGGCCGGGAGCCGGCCACCGAGCGGGAGCGACTGCTGTGCGCGGTCCTCGCCGAGGCGCTCGACGTCGAACGCGTCGGCGTGGACGACGACTTCTACGCCCTCGGCGGCGACAGCATCACCGCGATCACGGTCAGCAGCAGACTGCGCGCGGCGGGCCTCGGGCTGCGGCCCCGGGACCTGCTGGCACGCCGCAGCTTCGCCGCACTGGCGGCCTCCGCCGAGCTGCTGGCAAACGCCCCGGAGCCGGTGGACGACCCGGTCGGCGCCGTGCCCGCCCCGCCGATCGTGCGCGGTCTGCTCGACCCGCACCCCGATGTGGACGTCGTCGCCGGATACGCGCAGTGGACCGCCCTGAGCGTCGACGGACTCGACCACGACGCCCTGGTCACGGGCGTCCAGGCCGTGCTCGACCACCACGACGCCCTGCGGCTGCGGGTGGCCGACGGCCTGGAGACACTGCCCCGCGGCCTGGTACGGGCCGTCGTCGGCGAGTTCCGCGGCGAGGACGTGACCGCCCTGGCCCGGCGGCTGGCCGGAGAGCTCGACCCGAGGTCGGGCGACCTGCTGCGGGCGGCCCTGCTCCGCACCGACGACGGCACCCCGGACCGGCTGGTCGTCGTCGTGCACCACCTCGCCATGGACGGCGTGTCCTGGCGCATCCTCCTGCCCGACCTGCACACGGCCTGCACGGGCGGCACCCTCGCCCCGGCCGGGACGTCCTGGCGGCGGCACGCCCTCCTCCTCGCCGAGCAGGGCGAATCCGGCGCGCGGCGCGGCGAACTCGACCACTGGCGCACCGCGCTCGAAGCCGCGTCCCGGCTGGGCGACCGGCCGCTGGACCCCGCGCGGGACACGGTGGCGACCGCCCACCGCTCGGTCACCGTGGCCTCGGCCGAGGCCACCGAGGCACTGCTGACGACCCTGCCCGCGGCCTACCGCGCCGGCGTCGACGAGGTACTGCTGGCCGCGCTGGTGCTCGCCCTGCGGGGCTGGGGCCTGCGCGAGGACGCGGTGACCGTCTCGATGGAGGGACACGGCCGCGAACACCTCGACCTGGCCCGCACCATCGGCTGGTTCACCAGCGAGTACCCGGTGCGCGTACCCGCCTTCGACGACATCGGGCGGGCACTGCGCGCCGCCAAGGAGGCCCGGCGCGCGGTCCCCGACGGCGGCGTCGGCTACGGCGTCCTGCGCCACCTCGACCCGGAGGCCGGTCCCGGGCTCGCGGCCACCCCGCCGCCGGACGTGCTCCTCAACTACCTGGGCCGGTTCGCCCCGTTGACCGGCACCGGATGGGCCCTCCCGGAAGACGACGCCTTCTCGGTGACCGAGCCGGACGCCAAGGCCCTGGAACAGGTACTGGCCCTCAACTGCTTCGTCCACGAACAGGACGAGCCGCGGCTCGCCGTCGAGTGGACCGCCGCGACCGGGGTGCTCGGCGCCGACGCCGTGGCGGAACTCCAGCAGTCCTGGGCCGCGGCCCTGGACGCGCTGGCCGCCCACGCGCTGCACACCGAGGGCGGGCTCACCCCGTCGGACCTGCCCCTGGTCGGCCTCGACCAGAGCGCCATCGACGCCCTCGAACGCACCGGCCGCGTCGCCGACGTACTGCCCGCCACCCCCCTCCAGGTCGGACTCTCCTTCCACACCCTGGTCCGCGACGCCGATGACACCGACGTCTACGTCGTCCAGGCCGTGACGACCCTGGCGGGAGCACTGGAACCGGCCCGGATGGCCGAGGCCGCGCACGAACTGCTGCGCCGCCACCCCGCGCTCCGCGTCCATCTGGCCACGGCCGGGGACGACGTGGTGCAGGTGGTCCCCGCCGACGTCACCCTGGACTGGCGCCAGGACGACCGGTTCCCCGAAGCGGCCCGCGCCGATCTGGAACGCCCCTTCGACCCGGCCCGGCCGCCGCTGATCCGCTTCCTGCTCTCCCGGGTCGGACCCGCCGAGCACAAGCTGGTGATCACGAACCACCACGCCCTGCTCGACGGCTGGTCGATGCCGCTGGTCGGCCGCACCCTGCTCGCCCTCTACGCCGAGCTGGGCGGCGGCCCCGCCGCGCCCACCGCCCCGCCGCTGTCGGAGTACTTCCGGTGGCTGGCGGGCCGGGACCCGGAGGCGTCGCTCGCCGCGTGGCGGGACGCGCTGGCCGGCGTCGACGAGGCGACCCGGCTGGCCCCCGCAAGCACCGGGACCGGTGTCGAGCGCCCCGGCCGCGAGACCGTCGCGCTGGGCCGCGAGTTCAGTGACCGGCTGCGCGCCTTCGCCCGCGAGCGGGGCATCACCCTGACGACCGTGCTCCAGACGGCGTGGGGACTGCTGCTGGGCAGGCTCACCGGACGCCGCGACGTCGTCTTCGGCTGCCCGGTCTCCGGGCGCCCCGCCGAGGTCGACGGCGTCGAGTCGATGATCGGCCAGCTCGGCACCACCGTCCCGGTACGCGTCCGGCACACCCAGGACCAGACCGTGCTGGAGCTCATGGCACAGGTGCACGCCGAGAGCGTCGCACTGGCCGAGCACCACCACGTCGGCCTGCCCGAGATCCAGCGGGCGGTGGGCGTCGGCGAACTCTTCGACACCATGCTGGTCATGGAGAACTTCCCGCTCTCCAGCCGCAACCGCACCCCGCTCGCCCCCGGACTCGACCTGACCGGCGTGGACATCACCGACGCCACGCACTACCCGCTGACCGTCATCGTGATCCCGGACGAGGAGATCACCATCGGCCTCGGCCACCAGCCGGGCGCCTTCGCCGCGGAGACGGTGCGCGACTACGGCCGCTGGCTCCACAACCTCCTGCGCGAGATCGTCGACGACCCGGCGCGGCCCGCGATCGGGCTGCCCGCGCTCGATGCCGACGAGCGCGCCCGGATGCTGCGTACCGGCACCGGCGCCACCCCCGCCAGGACCCGCGGCCACTGGCTGGAGGAGTTCGCCGCCCAGGTGCGCCGCAGGCCCGGCGCCGAGGCCCTGGTCTGCCGCGACCGCAGCCTGAGCTACGCCGAACTGGACCGGCGGGCCAACCAGGTCGCCCACGCGCTGATCGGGCTCGGGGTGCGACCGCAGGACCCGGTCGTGGTCCTGACGGGCCGTGACATCGAGATGACCGTGGCCCTGTTCGGCGTCGCCAAGGCGGGCGCCGTGTACGTGCCGATGGACACGAGCTACCCGCGCGAGCGGCTGGCCTTCATGGTCGACGACATCGCCCCGGCCGCCTTCGTGACGACCGGCGCCGAACCGCCCGTCGACCGCGGCGTCCCGGTACTGCGCCTGGACGACCCGGCCGCACTCGCCGACGCACCGGACACCGACCCGGCCGGAGCCCGCGCCGGGCTCACCGAGGACGCGCTCGCCTACGTCATCTACACCTCGGGCACCACCGGACGGCCCAAGGGCGTCGGCGTGACCCACCGCGGCGTGCCCGACCTGATCGCGCTCCAGGAGGAGGTCGTCGGCGTCACCGAGCACGACCGCTACCTGCACTTCGCGTCGACCGGGTTCGACGTCGCGTTCTGGCAGACCATGGTGCCCCTGCTCTCCGGCGGCACCTCCGTGATCGCCCCCGAGGAGGTGCGCGTCCCCGGCGACGAACTGCTCGACTACATCGTCGAGCACCGGGTGACCGGAGTGAACCTGCTCCCCTCGTTCCTGGCCGCGATGCCCGACGACCGCACCGTCGACCCCGACGTGTTCTTCGTCGTCGGCGCCGAACGCCTCGACCCCGAACTGGCCCGCCGCTGGGGCCGGGGCCGCCGGGCGCTCTTCAACGCCTACGGACCGACCGAGGTCACGGTCAACTCCACGACCTGGCACTACGACCCGGACGACGCGGGACCGCTGCCGATCGGCCGCCCCGACCCCAACGTCCGCGCCTACGTCCTGGACGGCGGGCTCCAGCCGGTCGGCGTCGGCGTGACGGGCGAGCTGTACCTCGGCGGGCCGAGCCTGGCCCGCGGCTACCTCGGCCGGCCCGCCCTGACCGCCGCCGCCTTCGTGGCCGACCCGTACGGCCCGCCCGGCGATCGGATGTACCGCACGGGCGACCTGGTGCGCTGGCGGCCGGACGGGCAACTGGTCTTCCTCGGCCGCGCCGACCACCAGGTCAAGGTCCGCGGCTTCCGCGTCGAACTGGGCGAGATCGAGTCCGCGCTGACCGGCCACCCCGATGTGCGCGCCTCGGCCGTGATCGTGCGGGAGGGCAGGCTCGTCGGCTACGTCATCCCGAGCGACGGCGCCGACCCGGACACCGCGCGGATACGCGCGTACCTGGCCGGAGAACTCCCCGACCACATGGTGCCGACGGCACTCGTGCCGATCGACCGGCTGCCGCTGAGCCCCGGCGGCAAGCTCGACCCCGCCGCGCTGCCCGACCCCGGGACCGTGAGCGCCGCGCGGCGCGAACCGGCCACCGAGGCGGAGACGGTACTGCTCGGAGTGTTCCGCGAGATCCTGGGCACCGACGACATCGGCCCCGACGACAGCTTCTTCGACATCGGCGGCGACAGCATCGTGTCGCTCCAACTGGTCTCCCGGCTCCGGCGCCGAGGACTCGGCCTGACCCCGAAGGACGTGTTCGAGGGGGAGACGGTCGCGGGCATCGCGGCGCGCGCCCGCGCCCTCGACGACGACACCGCACCCGCCGTGGGGGACGCGCCGCTGACCCCGGTCATGCGGGAGCTGCTGCGCCGCTCCGGGGCGGCCGCCGACGGTTTCTGCCAGTGGGTGGAGATCTGCGTACCGCCCGGCGGCGACGAGACGGGCTGGCGGGCCGTACTCGACGCGCTGCTGGCCCGGCACGACGTGCTGCGCGCCCATCTGGCCGACGACGTGCTGCGCATCCCGCCGGTCGGCGCGGTGACCGGCGCCGAGGTGCTGACCGCACTGCGGGCCGGGGACGACCTGCGGGCCACCGTCGACTCCGGGATCGCCACCGCCCGGGAGGCGATGGACCCGCGCACCGGCCCCGTACTGCGCGCGGTCTGGGTGGACGCCGGGCCGGACCGGCCGGGCCGGCTCGTCCTCGTCGCCCACCACCTGGTCGTCGACGGGGTGTCCTGGCGCGTGCTGCTGGACGACCTGGAACACATCCACTCCGGCGGGACGCCGACCCGGCACGGCCAGTCCTTCCTCGGCTGGGCCCGTACGCTGCGCGACGCCGACCGGCGGGCCGAACTCCCGCACTGGCGGCGGATGAGCGCCACCCCGGCCCTCGCCCGGCCGCTCGACCCCGCACGCGACACCGTGGCCACCGCGACGCACCACGAGATCGCGCTCGACGCCGGGGCGACCCGGGCCCTGGTCACGACCCTGCCGGCCGCCCACCGCACCACCCCGGACGCCGTGCTGCTGACGGCGCTCGCCCAGGCCGTACGCGCCTGGCGCGGAACGCCGGAGGTACTGGTCGCGCTGGAGAGCCACGGCCGTCCCCGGGAGGTCGACCTCTCCCAGACCGTCGGCTGGTTCACCGCCGTCCACCCCGTGCGGCTCGACGCCGGCGACGACGTGACGGCGGTCAGGGAGCGGCTGCGCGCCCAAGGCGACGGCCTCGGGTACGGCATCCTCACCGCGGCGGGCCTGCTGGACCCCGTGACCCCGGAGATCGCCTGGAACTACCTCGGCCGGTACCCCGGCGCCCCGGACCGGGAGACGCCGTGGCAGGCGCCCCCGGACGCCGACCCGCTCGGTTCGGGCGGCTCCGACGCGATGCCCCTGCCGTACGGACTGATGGTCAACGCCCTGGTGCGCGACGACATGCTCGGGGTCCGGATCACCTGGCCGTCCGCGCTGTTCACCGCCGCCGAGGTGGAGGACCTGGCCGAGCACCTGCGGACCGCGCTGCTGCGGATCGCGGCCGCACCGGAGCTCGGGGCACTCGACCGGGACCGCCCGGTCGCCGGAGTGCAGCCGCTCACCCCGTTGCAGGAGGTGATGCTGCGGCACTCGCGCACCGAGCGCCCCGACCCGTACACCGTGCAGTCGACGTTCTCCCTCGCCGGTCCGCTCGACACGGATGCCCTGCGGGGAGCGGGCGACGACCTGCTGGCCCGGCACCCGAACCTGGGCGCCGTGTTCCCCGCCTCCCTGGCGGTGATCCCGGTGTCGCCCCGGCCGGACTTCCGTGTCTGCGACGGGCCGGACCTCGGCCTCGGCGACGGGCCCGCCGACGAGGTGCTAGCGGCCGACCTCGCCGAACCGTTCGACCTCGCCCGGGGACCGCTCCTGCGCCTCACCGTCGTCCGGCGCGGACCCGACCGTGCCGACCTGGTCCTGACCAGCCATCATGTCCTCTCCGACGGCTGGTCGGCCCCCCGTATCCTCACCGAGCTGTTCGCCCTCTACACGGCGAGGCTGCGCGGCGGGGCTCCGGAGCTGCCGGCCCCCGTGCCGTTCGCCGGCTACCTGGACTGGTGCGCCGAGCACGAGCCCGACCTCGGCGCCTGGGCGGCCGAGCTCGACGGACTGCCCGAGGGCGACTACCTGGGCGGCGGCGAACCCGGTCCGGCCTGGCAGGAACCCGAGGTCATCGAGTTCGACGCGGCGCTGGTCGCCGAGCTCACCCGGCTCGCCGCCCGGCGCGGCCTGACCCGCAACACCCTGGTGCAGGGCGCGTGGGCGGTGCTGCTCGCGCGGCGCTCCGGCCGGGCCGACGTCTGCTTCGGCGCCATGGTCGCCTGCCGGCCCCCGGCGCTGGAGGGCGTCGAGGAGATCATCGGGCTGCTGGCCAACACCGTGCCCGTCCGGGCACGGCTCGACGGCACCCTCGCCGACAGCCTCGCCGAACTCCAGTCCCGCCAGCGGACGCTGGCCGACCACCACCACGTGGCCCTGTCCGACCTGGAACGGCTCACCGGGCGGCGCAGGCTCTTCGACAGCCTGGTGGTCTTCGAGAACTACCCGGTCGACCCGGACCGGCTCCGTGAACCCGCCCCGGGCCTCACGGTCGTGGGAACCCGCTTCCGGGAATCCACCCACCACCCCGCGACCCTGACCGTCATGCCGGACGGCGACGGCTGGACCGGTGTGCTCGCCCACCGGGCCGGTACGGACGTCGACGGGCTGGCGGGCGAACTGCTCGACCTGCTCGGCAGCCTGGACAAGCACCTGGACGACGACGTCAGCAACCTCCTGGAGGGCCGATGAGCGGCGGCGCCGCGCCACCCGTGGAGCGGGTGGACAAGCAGCTGCTGAGGACCGCGTTCATCCTGGTGCTCGGCACCTTCATGGCCACCCTGGACGCCACCATCGTCAGCGTCGGCATCGAGGGCCTGGCCCAGGAGTTCGATGCCTCCGTGGCGGAAATCCAGTGGGTCTCCACGGCCTATCTGCTGGCCGTCGTGGCCGCCGTGCCCGCGTCCGGCTGGCTGGCCGACCGGTTCGGCGGCCGACGGACATGGCTCGTCGCCGTGGGCGTGTTCCTGCTCGGCTCGGTGCTCTGCGCGTCGGCCTGGTCGGTGACCAGCCTGATCCTGTTCCGGGTGGTCCAGGGGCTCGGTGGCGGGCTGCTGCCCGCCACCGGGCAGGCGCTGCTGGCCCGGGTCGCGGGGCCCGGCCGCACCGGCCGGGTGATCAGTGTCGTCGCGGTGGTCCCGCTGCTGTCACCGGTGCTCGGCCCGCTGGCCGGCGGCTCCATCCTCGCGGTGGCGCCCTGGCCCTGGCTGTTCCTGGTCAACCTGCCGATCGGCGCGGTCGCGGTCCTGCTCGCCCGCCGCCATGTGCCCGATGTGCCCCCCGCCACCCGGCGGACGGCCTTCGACCTGCGCGGGGCCCTGCTGCTCTCGCCCGGCCTGGCCGTGCTGGTGTTCGGGCTGACCGAGGTGGCCCACGGCCGCACCCTCCCGGCCGCGGCCGGGGTGTCGGCGGGGCTGGCGATGCTGGCCGGATTCACCGTGCACGGACTGCGCACCCGCCGCACACCGCTGGTCGACCCCCGGCTGTTCGCCCGGCCGCCCTTCGGCGCGGCCGCCGTCGCGCTGCTCGTCCTGGGCGCCTCGGTGTTCGGAACGATGTTCCTGCTGCCGCTGTACTTCCAGACCGGCCGCGGAATGTCGGCCTGGGGGGCCGGGCTCCTCCTCGCCCCCCAGGGGATCGGCGCGGCGGCCGGGTCCGTGCTGGTCAACCGCACCATCGACAGAGTCGCGCCCCGGACCCTGGTGGTCACCGGCATCGGGCTGATCCTGCTGGGTACGGTGCCGTTCACCCAGCTCGGCCACGAGCCTCCCGACATCGCGATCGCGGCGGCGCTCGCGGTCCGTGGCGTCGGGATGGCCATGGTCGGCGCGCCCGTGATGAACATCGTCTACAGCCGCATCGAACCCGAACTCCTCCCGCGCGCGTCCGGAGCGCTCAACCTGCTCAACACGGTGGGCGGTTCGGTCGGCACCGCCGCGCTCGCCGTGGTCCTTCAGAACCGGCTGTCCGCCCGGGGCCCGGACGTCTCCGGGGCGTTCGGCGACACCTTCTGGTGGGTGCTCGGCTTCTGCCTGTTCGCCGCCGTCGGGGCCACCCGGCTGCCGCGGACCGGTCCGCGCCCCTCGGGGAAGCCGGCGGAGTCTCCGGTGAAGCCCGCGGGCTGACGGACGGTCCTCCCGCCGGACCAGGGGGTCCCGGTGCCCGGGCACCGGGACCCCCTGGCTCAGAGCCCGGTGACCCGGGCGCTCGCCGACAGCTCGTAGACCAGGGTGACCGTGCGGCGGCCGCCGGGCGGGAGCGGCACGTCCCAGCGGACGACGCCCTCGGCGTCGACCACGTCGGGCGCCGGGACGCACGCGTCCTCGCGCAGGCGCACCTCCACCGCCGAGACCTCGGAGACGGGGATCCGCTCCCGCAGGGCGACGACCCGCTCGCCCCGCTCCCCGGGGGCGGAGAACCGGGACAGATGCAGCCGGACCGTGCGGGTGACCACCGTCCGCTGGGTGAGGGTGGTGGAGTCGCGGGTCTCCTCGGCCCGGCGGACCACCCGGTAGTCGTCGCGGCTGCCGAAGGCCAGCTCGACGGGTGCGCCGGGCGGGGTGAAGTCGACCGTGCCCCGGCCGCTGAAGCCGCTGCCGCGGACCAGGTCCACGGGACCGGCGAGCAGCGCGTGTCCGGACCTGTTGTCGAACCGCACCACCTGGGTGACCAGCGGCGACAACTCCGGTACGCAGGCGTACTCCCCGGCCGCGGCCGTGGTGAACGCCGAGAGCGGCACCCGGTGCGCACGGCCGTCGCCCGGCACCGAGACCGGCGCGGGCGCTCTCAGCACCCGGGCCTCGCCGCCGTCGTCGACCCCCGGCAGACCGAGCACCGGGGCCGGGCCCAGGGCCCCGATCTCCTCCTCGCGCAGCTCGACGTCGACCGTTCGGCGCTCCGCCGCCGAGCGCTCCATGAGCGTCAGCCGGTCCTCGTCCAGCCCCGGTGGATCGGTGGCCGGTGTCGAGCGGGCCGTCGACAGCGTCAGCCGTACGTCCGACCAGTCCTCACCGGTGCGCTGCCAGACCACCGCGTCGGTCTCCAGCGTCAGCGCGTCCCCGTCGAGCACGGCCCGGTAGGCGGGCCGCCACAGCGCACACGGGGTGAGATGGCTCAGGCGCAGACCGACCGGACCGGCGACCGCGCTCTCCACGGTCAGCTCGATGTGACCGGTCAGCTCGGCGGGCTCGTCCTCGGCGAGACACAGCGCCTGCTGGGCCTCGCCGAGTTCGACGTCCAGCGCGGAGAGCCGGTCCTTCACGGCGCGCAGTTCCTCGCCCCGCGTATCGCGTTCGTCGTCCACCCGGTCCAGTTCGCGGGCCCAGCGCGGCGGTTCGCTCTCCCCGGCGCCGGCGCCCTCGCCGATCTCCCGCAGCAGATCGGTGGCGAGGCCGCCGAGCAGGTCGAGGCGGGCCCGCAGCCGGTCGTGCCGCCTTCCCAGGGCGAGCCGCTCCTCCTCCAGGGCGTGGACGCGCAGGCGCAGGGCGGAGTCGTCGTCCGGGGACGGCCGCGGTCCGCGCGGCGTCCAGTCACGCACGATCCGTACGTCGAGCACGGTCGCGGGGTGATCGGCGGTCAGCTCGGCATGGAGGGTCCGGTCGACGGCCTGCGCGCCGACCGGGCCGAGACGCAGCCGCTGGACCCCGGCCTCCAGATCGAGCACGGCGGCGCGCTCGACGTGGGCGCGGTCCTCCAGGCAGGTCACGGCGACGACGGGGAGGGCGATCGGCTTCGGGGCCGTGGACATGTGGTGTGTCAGCTCCTGCGGTTGCCGCCGACCAGGGCCTTGCCGGTCGGGATGCGGATCTCGTAGCCGCCGTCGAGGGCGGCGGTGGCGCCTGCGGGGAGGTCCAGTCGCCAGACGCGGGTGCCCGGAGCGAGCCGGTCGGGTCCGGTTCCCTCCTCGGGTGCCGTCCAGTCGGCCCGTTCCTCGATCCGGACGTCCGGTTCGGAGGTGACCGGCACCCGTTCGCGGACTTCCACGGCGACGGGCCCGGCGAGCAGGTTGGCCAGTTCCACGTGGACGCGGTGGTCGAGCACGGTGGTGTTGTTGCGCAGGCCCGACGTCGACTCGCGCAGATGGGTACGGCGGGTGACCCGGATGCCCTCGGCGGGCCCGAGCCCCATCCGGCGGACACCGCCGGGTGCGAGCGTCGGCAGTGCGGCGGTCAGCAGGAACTCGTCGTCGACGGTGACCTCCACCGGTCCGGCCAGCAGTGCCTGATCGGTGGCGTTGGAGAGCACCAGCGTCGCGTACACGGTCTGCTCCACGGACGGCACGCAGAGGTACTCGGTGCGCAGGCCGACCGGGATCTCACCGACGGTGACGGTGTGCCAGGTGCCGTCCGACGGAATGTCGGCGCGGGCGGCGGCGTCGAAGCGGTGGTCGAAGGAGCCCGCCGACTCGCGGGGCCGTACGGCCTTCCCGGGCAGCGGCAGCGCGGCCACCGCCTCCGCGCGGCGGCGGTACTCGGCCGCCACCGGGTCGAAGGACGAGCCGGGGAAGAGCCGCCCTCGGCGATCGCCCTGCTCGTCCGGGCCGCACAGGACGAGGCCGTCGTAGTCGAGCTCGCTCCCGCTCGGCTGCGGCGGACCGGCCACCGGTGCCGGAGGGGGCGGCGGCACGGCCCCGCCGGGAGCCGGGGGAATCATCGGCGCGGGCGGGCCCGCGAAGGACCGGGAGCGGGCACGCGACGGCCCGCCCGGCCGTGCCCCGGTCTGCTGAGCGGGGGCGGGCACCGCGCCGCCGGGCACCGCGCCGCCGGGCGCCGGGGCGCCGTAGCCCTGCGGCGCCGACGGCGGGGGAGGCGGCGGCGGGAGCGGCGCGGCACTGCCCGCGACAGCCGTGGGCGCGCGGAAAGGGGTCGGGCGGGGGCCCGCGGAGTCGTACCCGGTGAACAGGTCACCGAGCCCGGCCGGGGGCTCGCGCCAGCCGGACGGAGCGGGGGCGGGCTGACTGCGCCCGATCCGGATCGAGCGCAGCTTCGGCAGGTCGGTGCGGCGCCGCAGATCGGCGGTGGCCAGGGAGACGCGTACGCCGGTCCAGTCCTCGCCGGTCCGCTGCGCGACCGAGGCGCGCAGCGTCAGCCTGCCGCTGCCGTCGGCCCGGCGGTGGGCGAGCCGGTAGGCCGGGACCCAGACGGCGCCCGGCACCCCGTACTCCAGCTCCACCTCGGTCTCCGCGTCGCCGCAGCCGTCGAGGGTCAGGGCCGCGCAGACCGTGGTCTCCACATGCGCCGACGGCGCGTCGGTGGAGGCGCGTCCGAGCCGGTCGACGGCGATGTGGTGAGCGTGCTCGATGTCGCGCAGCGCCTCCTCCAGGGCGACGAGGCGCCGGTGCAGTCCCGCCAGCCGTTCGTCGACGAAGTCGGCGAGCTCCAGCCACGCGTCGACCGGGGCGCGGCGGTGCGGGTCGTCGCGCCTGCGGGGCGGCGGCACCGGGCGGAGAGCGGCGACCTCCTCGATCAGGCCCAGCTGCCGGTCCCGGCGCTCCCGCGCAGCCGCGTGCTCGTCGCCCAGCCGCTCGGCCTCGTGTCGCAGCCCGTCCGGCGTGCCGGTGCCGAGCGGCTCGGCCTCGACCTCCACCCGGGCCTCGGTGACGCGCGCCCCGGAGGCGCCCAGCACCCGGGCCCGCAGCGATCCCGGGTCCAGCGAACGGGGCAGCCCCGTCACCCGCACCCGGCCGCCGGGCGACACGCGGCCCCGGGCCAGGCGTCTGCAGACCGCGCCCTGCGCGTACACCACGACCGCGTCGAGCGTCGAGTCCCACCGCGGTGTCGCCCCGGTCGTCATGTGTTCCGCCCCCCTGCCGTGTCCATGCTGAGGGCAGCCTACGCCCGGACGGTCCGAGGGCACGCGCCGAGCGGGAGGAGAGGAGCCGGGACCCCGCGGCGTACGCCGACTGCCGGGCCCGGCGGTGTGGTTGGCTGGGCCGTATGGGTCTCAGGAGAGGTGTCCCCACGAGCACGGGCGCGCGGACCGGCCGGCACGGAGCGGACGCGACACGGCCTCCCGCCGTCCGGCCGGGAGACGGGGCATGAGCACCGGCCGTGTCCCGGTCCCGGGGGCGGTGCCGCCCTTCGACCCCGAACTGGACGTGGTGCTCGCCGCCCTGGGCGAGGAGGCTCCGGAGCCGCTCACCCCGGCGAACCTGGCCGCCCGGCAGGAACGCGACGCCGCGTCCCGGCCCAGACCGACGGCCGGGGAACTGCGCGCCGACGGCCGTTTCGAGGTGACGGAGTTCCAGGTGCCGGGACCGCCCGGCGGACCGGACGTCGCACTCGTGGGCGCGCGCCCTTCCGGCCTCACCGGGCCGCTGCCCCTGCTGTACTACATGCACGGGGGCGCGATGGTCATGGGCAACGCGTGGTCCGTGCTTCCGCGGATCCTGCGCGAATGGGCCCTCCCGCTGGGGCTGGCCGTCATCTCCGTCGAGTACCGGCTGGCACCGCGGGCGCGGTACCCGCAACCGCTGGAGGACTGCTACGCCGGACTCCGCTGGGCGGCCGGCCACGCGGCCGAGCTGGACATCGACGCGGACCGGATCGTCGTCGGAGGCAAGAGCGCCGGCGGCGGGCTCGCCGCGGCCCTCGCCCTGCTGGCCCGCGACCGCGGCGGTCCGGGGCTGCTGGGACAACTGCTGCTGTGCCCGATGCTCGACGACCGCGGCGACACCTTCTCCAGCCACCAGATGTCGGGCATCGGCACGGGGGACCTCACCTCCCACACCACCGTCTGGAAGGCGCTGCTGGGGGACCGCTACGGCGACCCCGACCTGCCGCCCCACGCGGCCCCCGCCCGCGCCACCGACCTCTCCGGCCTCCCCGCGGCCTATGTCGAGGTCGGGTCGGCCGAGATGTTCCGGGACGAGGACGTGGCCTACGCGAACGCGATCTGGCAGGCGGGCGGCGCGGCCGAGCTGCACGTATGGCCCGGTGGCTGCCACGGCTTCGACGGCCTGGCACCGCGGGCCGCGCTGAGCCGGGACGCACGCGAGGCCCGCACCCGCTGGCTCCGGCGCCTCCTCGGACGGCCCGCCGGAACGTAGGAACGGGCCTGCGCCGGGGCCCGGGACGCCATCGCGTGAGCGGGCTCCCCGGCCCCGGCGCGGCGATGCCCGATCCGTCCACCGCCCCTACCGTGGGGGAATGGCGGTGATCAACGATTGGCGGCCGGGGGGACAGGCCCGGCTCCGCGCGGCGGACGCGACGGGCGCCGCCGTGCTGTTCGTGCTGGCGGTCGTGGCCGCCTCGGTCGACCCGCACCGGCACCAGGTCCTGCTGCGCTGGCCCCCGGTGCTGGTGGCGGCCATCGGCTGCGCCGCCCTGGTGTGGCGGCGCCGCCACCCGTTCGGTGTACTGGCCGTCACCCTTGGCTGCGGGGTGGTCTTCCAGCTGCTCGGGGTCCGGGACAGCCCGCTGGTGGTGAGCCCGGTCCTGGTGTCCGTCTACAACGTGGCCGTAAGGACCGACCGGCGTACCGCCTGGGTCTCCGCGGCCGTCGCGGCCACGGTCCTGGTGAGCGCCGCCGCGGTGTTCACCCCGCAGTCCTGGCTGGAGCCGGACACGGCCGCGACGCTGGCCTGGACGGCTCTTCCGGCCGCGGTCGGGGACGGGGTGCGCTCCCGGCGCGCCTATGTCGTCGCCGTGGAGGAACGGGCGGAGCACGCGGAGCACACCCGGGAGCAGGAGGCGCGGCAGCGGGTCGCCGCCGAGCGGGTCCGGATCGCCCGCGAGCTGCACGACATCGTCGCGCACCACATCGCCCTGATCAACGCGCAGGCGGGCGTCGCCGTCCACCTGGTGGACCAGCGGCCGGAACAGATCCTGACCGCGCTGGAGGACATCCGGGACACCAGCCGCTCCGCGCTGGACGAGCTGCGGGTGACCGTGGGCCTGCTCCGGCAGTCGGACGATCCGGTGGCGCCCCGCGACCCGATGCCGGGCCTGGCACAGGTCCCGGCCCTGCTGGCCTCGTTCGAACGCGCCGGGCTGGCCGTGACCCACACCCGGCACGGCACCACCGAGCCGCTGGAACCGGCGGTCGACCTGGCCGCGTACCGCATCGTCCAGGAGTCCCTGACCAATGTGCGCAAGCACGCCGGGGCCGATCACGCCCGGCTCTGCCTGCACTACCACCGGGAACGTCTTACGATCACCGTCGAGGACGACGGATCCGCCGGGCCCCGCCGTCCGCACCCGGGCGCCGGTCACGGGCTGATCGGCATGCGTGAACGGGCCGCCACGATCGGGGGCAGGCTGCACGCGGGCCCGCGCCCCGGGGGCGGCTTCGGCGTGACGGCCGAACTGCCGCTGCGGCCGGGCCGCCCCGGCCCGGCACGGGACCGGAGGGACGGGCATGACGATTCGCGTACTGCTGGCCGATGACCAGGCCCTGCTGCGGGGCACCTTCAGGATGCTGTTCGACGCCACGGACGACATGGAGACCGTGGGCGAGGCGTCCGACGGGCGCGAGACGGTCGAGCTGGCCAGGGCACAGCGCCCGGACGTGGTCCTGATGGACATCCGGATGCCGGAGATGGACGGTCTGGAGGCGACCCGGCTCATCAGCGAGTCGGAGGAGCTGGCGGACGTGAAGGTCCTCGTCCTGACCACGTTCGAGGACGACGAGCACGTCGCCGAGGCGCTGCGCGCGGGAGCGAGCGGTTTCCTGGGCAAGGGCGCCCGCCCCGAGGAGCTCCTGGACGCCGTCCGTACGGTCGCGGGCGGCGAGGCCCTGCTGTCCCCGACCGCGACGCGGTCCCTGATCACCCGCTTCCTGGCCCAGCCCGAGCCCTGCCCGGGGTTCGTGCACGAGCGGCTGGAGTGCCTGACGCCGAGGGAGCGCGACGTCACGGCCCTCGCCGCTCTGGGCCTGTCCAACGAGGAGATCGCCGAGCGGCTGTTCGTCAGCCCGCTGACCGCCAAGACCCATGTCAACCGTGCGATGACCAAGCTGGCGGCCCGGGACCGTGCCCAGCTCGTGGTCGTGGCCTACCAGTGCGGGCTGGTCAGCCCGGTGGCCGGGACGAGCGGCCCGGAGCTGCCCGCGTGAGCGCCCGCACGGGGTCCGGCGGTCGGCCCCGGCAGTAGTCCGGCGTACCGGATACCGCAGCCGTGGTAGTCGGGAATCACTCTGTGGGGACGATGTGCCGGGGGGTGCCGCCGGGGGATGGTGGGCCCATGAACGGAGGTTTCGCCATGACCGAAGCCCGCTTCCCGACCCCGATGTCCGGTGAGAAGCCCGTCATCGAGGAGTGCCGCACGATCCGCGAACTGCTGCCGGCCGGAATCACGCCCGAGGCCCTCGCCCCCGACGAGACGCGCGCCGTACGGGTCCACCTGGCGGCCTGCACCGCCTGCCGGGAGGCGTACGACGGCTCCGCGGCGGTGCCCGCGCACCTGAGGCTGCTGCGCGACGCCCTGGCCCGCGGCCAGGGACGGCACCGGCGCGCGTGCCCGGCCGGCCGGACCGCGCGCGGCGACGCGTCCCCCCGCCACCGCAGGCCGGACCGGGCCGCCGCGTCGCGGCAGATCACGCTGTCCCAGTGGGTCAGCAAGACCACGTCGTACACCCGGTGAACGAGGCACGGCGCGCCACCGGCCGGAAGGGCCGCGCCGGGGCCCCGGCAGCCCGCCCACGCGGCCGTGGGCGGGCCGGGGCGGGGCTCAGGAGGCGGTGAGGACGCGCCATTGGCGCGAGCCGATGTCCGCCGGGGTGCCGTCCAGGATCCGGGCGGTGCGCGTCGCCGGATCGAGGGCCACGGTCGCGAGGCTCGCCCAGCGCTGGCCGAGCGGCTTGCCGAGATCGGGGAGGCAGGTCACCGGCGGCTCGCCGTCCCCGGTCACGAGGTGGCCCAGGAGCTCGTCGAGCGTGGCCGGCGCCGCCGCGCGGGCCAGCCGGGCACGGACGAAGTCGTGGCGCTCGCCCGAATCGGGCTGGTAGAGCCAGGTCTTCTCGTCCGCGGCGGGCGTCGGCGTCAGGAAGTGGTTGGTGCGCACCAGAGTGCCGTGCTCGGCCCGCACCGGGAAGACGCCGACCGGACTCAGATCGAGGAGCACCGCGTCCGTCCCGTCGAAGAGGGCGAACGAACCGGACGAGGCGAGGGGAGCGCCGCGGACGATCTCGACGGCCTCGGCGACACTGCCCGCCTCTTCCAGGACGATCGCCGCGAGCACGTGCACGGGAACGCCGCCGATCCCGTCCCGGACGTGTCCGAGGATGTTGAAGTGCAGGGCGAGCCCGGCGCTGTTGACGCCGATCTTGCCGAGGATGCCGTCCTCGGTGAGGCCGACGAAGCCGTGCCGGCCACCGCGGATCTCCAAGGTGTGCCACAGGGCGCTCAGTTCGATGTGCCAGTCCCAGGTCTGGACGCCGAAGGTGCGCGGTGCCGAACCACCGGCACCGGCGACCCGGCGCACGATCGTGGTGCATTCGCCGGGCGGCACGGTCGCGCTGCGCGCCAGGATCTCGGTGCGCGCGTTCAGCACGCCGACGCGCCACGGCTCGATGCCGCACCCGTGCGCGATGCCCTCGATCTCGGCGCGCGCTCCCGGCCGGAACCGTCCGATGGCGTCGAGGGCGCGCTCGGCGTCCTCGCGTACCTGAGCGGGGGAGACGAAACCGAGGGCGAAGAGCCGGTCGTAGGCGTCCAGCGCGGCGGGGATGCCGTCGCGCAGCTGCTCGCCGCGGACGGTGCCGCGGGCGCGCGGGTCGGGGTCGGCGGCCTCGACGTGGCGTCGGTGTGCGGGGCGGGGGATCGACGTCGTGGTCACGGGCGTCCTTTCACGGTGTCCGGGTGGAGCTGTACGGTGCCGCCGACGATCGTCGCGAGCACGGCGTTGCCGGGCTGTGCCTCGGGGGCGAGATCGAGCGGGTTGGCGGCGAAGACGGTGAGGTCGGCCAGGAATCCGGGCGCGATCCGGCCGAGCTCGGCGGACGCGCCGGCGGCGTACGCGGCGGCGGAGGTCATACCGGCGTACGCCTCGCGCGCGGTGACCGCCTGGCCGGGCTGCACGGGCGCCGCGCCGGACTCCTCGACCGGACGGCGCAGCTGGCAGTCGGCCAGGCCGATGCGCGGGTCCCCGGGGCCGATGGGCCAGTCGGAGCCGAGCGCCACGACGGCGCCGTGGTCCAGGAGGTCGCGGGTGCGCCAGCCGTGGGCGACGCGGTCGGGTCCGATGCGCCGCGACCAGTTGTCGGTGCCGTCGGCGCGGGTGTGCCGGGTCCCGTGCACCGGCTGGAGGCTGGCCACGACGCCGAGTTCGGCGAACCTGCCCAGCAGGTCGTCGGGGATGGACTCGATGTGTTCGACGCGGTGCGGGGCACGGCCCGCCGGGCCGACCTCCTCGATGACGTCGAGGGCGAACCGGACGGCCTGGTCGCCGATCGCGTGGGTGGCGGTCGGGATGCCCAGCCCGGTGAAGAAGCGCATCGCCTCGCGGTACGCCTCGACGTCGCGCCACAGCGGCTCTCGGTTCTCGCCGTGGATGTCGGGCCGGTCGAACCAGGCGGTGCCGTTGTCCGCCGTGCCGTCGAGCATGAACTTCGCGCCCTCGACGTGCCAGCGCCGCCCGCGACGGCCCTGGAGACCGGCGACGTGCCGCCAGACATCGGGCGTGGAGTCGGCCGGGACCAGCGGGGAGCAGCGGATCCGCAGCGGCAGTTCCCCGTGTTCCTCGATGTGCCGGTACACCGCTTCGGACGGGTCGGAGAAGTCGAGCGCGTGCAGTGCGGTGAGCCCGCCGCGCGCGAGCTGTTCGAGCTGGTGGCGCACGTACGAGGCGGCCGTGTCCACGGGCACGTCGGGGTAGTGGTCGAACACCAGGTCCATCGCCTGGAGTTCGACCACGAATCCGGTCGGGCGACCGTCCGGGCCGACCTCCACGGACGAGGCGTCGGTGAACGTCTCCCGGCCGGTCAGGCCGACGAGCTCCACGACCCGGGGGCTGACGACGAGCGCGTGCGCGTCGCGGGTCATCAGCGAGATCGGCCGGCCGGGGAAGCGCTCCGCGAACACGGTCCCGGCCGGGTCGCCGTCGAACACGTTCACGTCGAGGTCGTACCCGGTGATCCACTCGTCCGCGGCCGGGGCGTCGGCCGCCTCGGCGAGGAGGGCGTGGACCTGCTCCAGGGTGGAGGCGGCGGACAGGTCCACACCGCTGCCGATCGATATCGACCCCCACACGGGGTGGGCGTGGACATCGGTGAGGCCGGGCAGGAGGGTGGCGCCCGGGAACGTGTGGACGGCGGTGCCGGGGCCCCGCAGCGGTTCGAGGCCGGACGCGGTGCCGACGGCGACGATCCGGCCGTCGGTGATGGCCACCGCGTTCGCGGACGGTGCGGGAGGCTCTCCGGTGAGATGTTCGATGTGGTGGGCGAGCACCAGGACGTCGGCGTGCACAGGGTCTTCCTCGGGGTCGTGCGGGTTCGGTGTCGTGTGTGCGTCAGCCGCGCGGGATGGTGCGCAGGACGCGGGTCGCCGCCCAGTAGACGGCGGCCGCGGTGAGCATGCCGGACGGAATCGCCAGGTCGATGTCGCCCAGGGCCGCGGCGATCGGGCCGGTCCAGAAGCTGGTGTTGACCCACAGCGCGGAGGTGAGCCCGCCGGCGACGAGGGCGAGGAACCCCGCCCAGTGGACGCCGCGGTGGTACCAGAACGGGCCGCCGCGCCGTTGTTCGAGGAGGTCGGCCCCGTTGTAGCGGTTGCGCCGCAGGAGCAGGTCGGTCACGGCCACCGCCATGGCCGGTCCGGTCACCGTGACCACGAGCTGGAGCATGGTGTTGACGCTGGTCAGGAAGTCGAAGACGAGGATCGCGTACAGCGTCATGACCGTGCCGAGCACCCCGATGATCAGGACCGCCGGGATGCGGGCGAGCCGGACGCCGACCGACTGGATCGACAGGCTGGCGCTGTAGGCCGTCATGCCGTTGTTCGTCATGGTGTTGACGACGACCGCGATGACGAAGACCGGGATGAACCAGCTCGGCAGGATGCTCTCCAGCGCGGCCTCCGGGTCGCTCATGTCGAGGCTGGTGGCCGCGAGCGCGCCGACCATGGTGAAGAGGCTGCTCGGCAGGTACGCGCCGAGCGCCGTCCACCCCGCGATGGCGACCGGGCTGCTGTCCCGGGGCAGGTAGCGGGCGAGGTCGGGGCTGTTGCTGTACGAGAGCGGGGTGGAGGCGATGATGGTGAAGCCGGTGCCCAGCGCCACCGCGAGCGCGGCGCCCCTGAGCGGCTCGGCCGGGGCGTAGGACCAGTCGGTCGCGGTGAGCACGTACCCCGTGACGACGACGAAGACCACGGTCAGGAGCACGCTGAGGGCGGTGTAGAGGCGGACGATCGTCGCGTGGCCGAAGATCGCGATCAGCAGTGTTCCGGCGGCGATGAGACAGATGACGGTCGCGTCGACGGCCGAGTTGTCCGGCAGGCCGAACCGGCCCGCCAGGCCGATCCCCGCGACCGAGGCGGCCGACCAGTTCAGCGCGAGGTAGGCGGCGGCGATGAGCCAGCCGGTCAGGACGAGCACCACCTTGTTGCCGACGACGCCGTACATCGCGCGGGAGATCACCGACCCGCTCGTGCCCGCGGCCGGGCCGCTCGCCGCGACGACGCCCGTACAGATCCACAGCAGGTTCCCGGTCAGGATCACGCCCAGGGCCTGGGGGAGCGTGAGGCCCATGAGGATCAGCGTCGCGCCGACGACGAAGCTCAGATAGCTCACGTTCGGTGCCGCCCAGACCGCGAACAGCTGGCGCGGCCGTCCGCCGCGCTCGTCGGCCGGGACCAGGTCGATGCCTCGTGTCTCCACGTGCCCGGTGCGTTCGGGACCGTGTTCGTCGAGGGAGCTCGCGCGGGAGCCGGGGTTCGTCGTCGTCATCGGGGCCTCTCCGGTACGCAGGCCGTCCGGCCCCTATTGGGCAAATGGCCAACTGCGTGTTGGGCACACATCCAATAGCGTGTCCCCCATGACGTCAAGACCTCAGCCCACACGGACCCGGAAGCTGCCCGGCGAGCGCCGCGCGGAAATCGTGCGGACCGCGGCGGACATCGCGCTGGAGGAGGGGCTGGAACGCATCACGCTGCGGCGCGTCGCCGACGAGCTGGGCGTCCGCCCGGGGCTCATCGGCCACTACTTCCCGGCCGCGGACAACCTCGTGAGCGAGGCGTTCTCGCACGCCGCGACGAAGGAGCGCGAATCGCTCCTGCCGCACGACGAACGGGAACTCCCGGCGGACGTGCGGCTCGCCCGCTTCCTCGTGCGCCTCACAGACGGCGAGTACCGCGACCTCAGCAGGCTCTGGCTCAACGCGCGCCACATCAGCAGATTCAGGACGGGGCTGCGCGCGGCGGTGCGCGCCCAGGAGTCCGAGACGCGCACCGCCCTGACGGACCTCGTCGAGGAGGGGCGGTGCACCGGGCACTTCACCACCGACGACGCGCTCGGAGCGGCCCTGCACATCCTGGTCACCGTCGACGGTCTCGGCGCGTACGCCAACGACGACGCGCAGGTCGACCACCCGGCGCTGGCGGACATGGCCGTCACCACGGCCGAACGTCTGCTGGGCCTGGCCGCGGGCGCGCTCCGCACCCGCGCCTGACGCGCCCCGCTCAGGCCGCCGGGTCGATGGTGACCTTGACGTGCTTCATGATCGGCTGATCGCTCTGGGTGCTGGAGTCGCCGAGCGCGCACAGCACGTTCATCTCCGGCATGTAGCCGGCCGCGCAGCCGCGCGGAATGTCGTAGGGAATGGCGAGATAGCCATGGAGGGACCGCCGGCTGCCGTCCCTGGCGGTGCTCGTGATGTCGACGGGGCCGAGATCGGCGATCCCGCGTTCGCGCATGTCGGCCCGGTTCATGAAGACCAGGGTGCGCAGGTTCTCGATGCCCCGGTAGCGGTCGTTGTCGGAGTAGATCGTGGTGTTCCACTGGTCGTGGGACCGCATGGTGCCCAGGGCCAGGGTGCCCGGGGCGGGGACGACGTCCGGCAGCGCGGCGGCGGAGAACTCGGCCCGTCCGGACGGGGTCAGGAAGACCAGCTCACGGGCGGGCTGCTTGATGCGGAAGCCCAGCGGCAGCCGCACCCGGCGGTTGAAGTCCTCGAAACCGTCGAGGACCCGGGACATGGTGTCGCGGATCCGGTCGTAGTCCTCGACGTACCACTGCCAGGGCGTGGTGCTGTCCGGCAGGGCGGCGCGGGCCATCCCGGCGACGATGGCCGGCTCGGACAGCAGGTGCGGGGAGGCGGGGCGCTTCATGCCGACGGAGAGATGGACCATGCTCATCGAGTCCTCGACGGAGGTGCTCTGGACGCCCTTGCGCTGATGGTCCTTCTCGGTACGGCCGAGGCACGGCAGGATGAGGGCCCGGCGGCCGTGGACGAGATGGCTGCGGTTGAGTTTGGTGCTCACCTGGACGGTGAGTTCGCAGGTGCGCAACGCCTCCCAGACGGCCGGGGTGTCGGGCGCGGCGAGGGCGAAGTTGCCGCCCATGCAGACGAACACCTTCACATCGCCGCGCCGCATCGCCCTGATCGTCCCGACGGTGTCCAGGCCGTGCTCACGGGGCGGCCGGATCGCGCAGACCTCGGCGAGGCGGTCCAGGAACGGCCCGCCGGGGCGGTGGTCGATGCCGCAGGTGCGGTTGCCCTGGACGTTGCTGTGTCCCCGTACGGGCGAGGGGCCCGCCCCCTCCCGCCCCAGATTGCCGCGCAGCAGGAGCAGGTTGACGATCTCCCGTACGGTGTCCACGCCGTGTTCGTGCTGGGTGAGCCCCAGGCACCAGCTGACGATGGAGCGGTCGGCCTCGCCGTAGACCCGCGCCGCCTTCAGGACATCGGCGCGGCTCAGCCCGGACTGGGTCTCGATCTCCTCCCACGGCGTCGCCTCGCACAGGGCGCGGTACTCCTCGAACCCCGTGGTGTGACGGTCGATGAACTCCTGGTCCAGCGCCTTGGGATCGGACGCGGACTGCTCCAGGACCGCCTTGGCCATGCCGCGCAGCAGCGCCATGTCGCCGCCGATGCGCGGCTGCAGATTGAGCGTGCTGGTACGGGTCGCCCTGAAGAGGGCCATGTCCGTGAAGTCGTGGGGGACGATGGTGCGGGTCGCCGCCGCCTCGACGAGCGGGTTGATGTGCACGATCCGAGTGCCCCTGCGGTACGCCTCCGCGAGGGCGGTGAGCATCCGGGGCGCGTTGGAAGCCGCGTTGACCCCCAGGATGAACAGCGCGTCGGCGGACTCCCAGTCCTTGAGGTCGACCGTCCCCTTGCCGGTGCCCAGGGAGGCCTGGAGCGCTCGCCCGCTGGCCTCGTGGCACATGTTGGAGCAGTCCGGCAGGTTGTTGGTGCCCAGTTCACGGGCCATCAGCTGATACAGGAAGGTGGCCTCGTTGCCGAGCCGGCCGGAGGTGTAGAACGCCGCCCGGTCCGGGTCGTCGAGCTCCCGCAGCTCCCGTCCGACCAGATCGAACGCGTCCTGCCAGCCGATCGGGACGTAGTGGTCCGACTCGGGGTCGTAGACCATCGGTTCGGTCAGCCGCCCCTGGTTCTCCAGGTCGTAGTCGCTCCACCCGGACAGCTCGGTCACCGAGTGGGCGGCGAAGAACGCGCGCCCCACCCGTTTGCGGGTCATCTCCCAGGTGACGTGCTTGATGCCGTTCTCGCAGATGTCCAGGTGCAGGCCCTTGGTGTCGTCCGGCCAGGCGCATCCCGGGCAGTCGAAGCCGCCGTTCTCGTGGTTCATCCGCATGATGGCCCGCGGACCGTCGACCACGGCGCGCTCGCGCGCCAGGATCCGGGTCACACTCCCGGCGGCGCCCCAGCCCGCGGCGGGGTGGCGGTACGGCCGGAACTCCGGGCCGCCCTTCGGGGCGGGACCGACCGAGGGGGCCGGGGGCTGCTGCTCGTCCTCGTCGGTGCTCAAGCCTTCCACCCTTCCGCCGTTCGGGCGCGCTGTGAGAAGCGGTTCTCCCGGGCAGGCTAAGCACGCCCGGGAGCCCCCGCCACCCGGCCTCGGCCGGTGCGGTGGACGGAGCGAGGGACCGGCTCGGAGCGCCGGGCGGCGGCCGCCCGCCGACGGCCTGCGCCGTGGTGCGGGCGCGGATACGCTGGGCCGTACTCGTCGTCCGCCCCTGCCTCCCGGGCGGCATCCCGGCCGGGCACGGTGATCCACCGAGCCAACGAGGTGGTCACCCCTGATGTCCATGAACCGTCGGCCGGCGCTCTCCGCCGTACCCCGACTCGTCGGCTCGGCGGCCCTCGGCGCGGTGATCGGCGTGCTCAGCGGTCTGGTGGCCAACGGGCCGCTGGGCGTGCTCGCCGGGATCGCCGCCGCGGAGACGGTCTTCGTGGTGACCGGGTGGCTCGTGCTGTGGCCCATGGACGCGGCCACCACCCACCGCAACGTACGGCGCGAGGAGTTCCGGCCCGTCGCCGAGGAACTCGTCGTCGTCGCGGCCGCCCTGTGCGGACTGGTCGGCATCGTGGTGCTGCTCCTGGTGGGCCACTCGGACCTCAGCCACGCCGCGGCCGCGACGGCGCTCTGCGGCGTCTTCATGGCCTGGGCGTCGCTCCACCTGATGTACGCCACCCGCTACGCGTACCTCTACTACCTGCCCTCCGAGGGCGGGATCGACTTCAACTCCCCAGACCCCCCGAAGTACGTGGACTTCCTCTACTTCAGCTACAACCTCGGCATGACCTACCAGGTCTCCGACACCGACGTCTCCAGCTCCACGATCCGCGCGGTCGCCCTCTGGCACTGCCTGCTGTCCTACGTGTTCGGCGCGAGCATCCTGGCGACCACGATCAACCTCGTCGCCGGGATCGTCACGGGCTGAGCCGCGCCCGCCGCGCGGGCGTACGGGTTACGCGTCGCCGCCCACCGACAGCACGTGCACGGTCGTACGTCCTCCGGGCGGGTCGTAGGTGAGCGTCTCACCGGCCCGGTGTCCGAGCAGCGCGCCGCCGAGCGGGCTGTCGGCGGTGACCAGGGTCCGGTCCCGCGCCTCCGCGAACTCGCTGATCCGGATGGTCGTCTCCACGCCGTCGGCGAACCGTACGGTCACGGTGCTGCCGACGCCGACCGCGTCGGCCGGGGGAGCCCCCGCGGCGTCCGCCTCGCGCAGCCTGCCGTCGATCTCGGCGATGCGGGTGTCCAGGCGATCGAGCTCCGTGCCGCGCTGCAACTCGTCGGCCCGATCGGCCCGGTCGCCGACCTCGTCACCGCCGTCCAGGGTGGCGGCCACCGTCGCACGCTCCGTGCGCAGAACGGCGAGTTCCTGCTCCAGCGCCTCGCGTGCCGCGGTGCTGATGGGTTCGGGTCCACCGTTCATTCCTGCTCCCGTCGCACGGGCGGCACGGTCGAGCACCGCAGGCCATAGGTGACATTCGTAAGATATCAGTCATGGCTCCAGGCCGGGCGGCAGCCGGGGGACGGGCACATCCGGTACGGCCGTGTCCATCCGGTGCGCGGGGCGTACGCCGGACAGCCCTTAGACTCCGCGAATGGCGAAGTACTTCGATGTGCACCCCGAGAATCCGCAGCGGCGCACCATCAGCAGCGTGGCCGACAGCATCCGGTCCGGCGCCCTCGTCGCGTATCCGACGGACTCCTGCTACGCGCTGGGGTGCCGGCTGGGCAGTCGTGACGGCATCGGCCGGATCCGTTCGATCCGCCACCTCGACGACCGTCACCACTTCACGCTCGTCTGCCAGAACTTCGCGCAGCTCGGGCAGTTCGTACACGTCGACAACGATGTGTTCCGGGCGATCAAGGCGGCGACACCCGGCAGCTACACCTTCATCCTTCCCGCGACGAAGGAGGTGCCGCGTCAGTTGCTGCACCCGAAGAAGAAGACGGTGGGCGTCCGGATCCCCGATCACGTGGTCGCCCAGGCGCTCCTCGCCGAGCTGGGGGAACCGCTGCTCTCCAGCACCCTGCTGCTGCCCGACGAGGACGAGCCGCTGACCCAGGGCTGGGAGATCAAGGAGCGGCTCGACCATGTGGTGGACGCCGTGGTCGACTCCGGCGACTGCGGCACCGAGCCGACCACGGTCATCGACTTCTCCGGAGGTGAACCCGAGATCGTCCGCCGGGGAGCCGGTGACACCACGCGGTTCGAGTGACCGCGCCGGTCCGGCACCGGCTGCCGGGAGGGTGAGCGGACGGCAGGGGCGCGGTCGCCCGGCGCATACTGGGAGCAGGCGCACGATTGGAGGACGCCATGATCGTCCTCGGAGTCATTCTGCTGGTCATCGGCCTGGTGGCCGGTATTGCCATCCTGTGGACCATCGGCGTCGTCCTCGTGGTGATCGGCGCCATCCTGTGGATCCTGGGCGCGGTCGGACACGCGGTGGGCGGCCGGCGCCACTACTGGTGACGCGGGCGCACCGGCCGCCCGGGGCCCGGGTCAGAGCCCCGGGAACCGCCGCATGCGGACGTCGCAGTAGGCGCGCAACCCCTCGACCAGGGCGTGGATGGCGGAGCGGGCGTAGTGGGAGGCGTCCCACCCCGCGTACAGGGGGACCGTCAGCGGGCCGTCCGGTGTGTGCACGATCAGTTCGGACAGGCCGAAGCGCGCGTCGTCCGTGACCAGGCAGATCCCCCGGCCCGCCGCCGCGAGCGCCTGGGCGAAGGGCGAGGAGCCGGTCTCGGACACGGCGGCGAAGGCCAGGCCGGCCCGGCTGACCGCCTCGTCGACCACCAGCCGGGCCGCGTTGGACCGGGTCATGAGGATCAGCGGCTCGGTGACCAGCTCGGCGAGGGTGATCGTGGGGCGCCCGCTCCAGGGATGGCCGGCGGGGACCTGGGCGATGACCGGCGTACGGCCGAGGAACGCGGACTCCAGCGGGGCCGGGGCGGGGCTGGTGGAGATGCCGAGGTCGGCGTCGCTGCGCGACAGCGTGTCGAAGACCCTGCTGGGGTCCTCCTGGATGGCGTCGCGCAGCGTCGGCCCGGCGCTGCCGCCGCCCGCCATGAACGGGGCCAGCAGATAGGCGACGGTGGACGGGGCGGTGACCACCGTGAGCGCCGCCCGCTCGCCCTGCCCCATGGCCGACATCGTCTCGGCGGCCTGTTCGGCCCGGCGCACCAGGTCCTGGGCGATCGGACGGAACCGGCGGCCGGCGGCGTTCAGCGTCAGCGAACCCGGGCGGCGGGTGAACAGCGAGACGCCCAGGTCCTTCTCCAGCGCGCTCAGCTGGCGGGAGAGGGAAGGCTGGGCGATATGCACCTGGCGGGCCGCTGCGGTGACCGAGTCGGCCTCGGCGACGGCGAGGAAGTAGCGCAGCACCCGCAGTTCCATGGTGGTCTCCCGAAGGTCTCGAATCCCATGCCTCAAAGGCATGGGAATCCTAGCAATCAAGTATTAGACGCTATGGGTGATCGAATCCCAGACTGTGGCTGTCCAGCTCACCGTCCCGGCTCCTTCGCCGAAGGGCTCCCCACCGCCCGGTTCCCCGAACCGCCCGGCCCCCTCACCGAAGGCTCCGCGTCCGCCGGAGGCCCCTCCCCATGAACGTCCCCCTCGCCGCCGAGGCACCGGCCCCCCGTGCCTCGGGTCAGGCCCGCCGCGCGGGTCTCGCCTCGTTCGTCGGCACCACCATCGAGTGGTACGACTTCTACATCTACGGAACGGCGTCCGCGCTGGTCTTCGGGAAGCTGTTCTTCCCCGACGTGTCGCCCGCCGCCGGTGTGCTCGCCTCCTTCGCCACCTTCTGGGTCGGTTTCCTCGCCCGGCCGATCGGCGGGATCGTCTTCGGTCACCTGGGCGACCGAATGGGCCGCAAGGGCACCCTCGTCACCACACTGATCATGATGGGCGCCGCCACCTTCCTGGTCGGTGTGCTGCCCACCCACGCGCAGATCGGGGTCGCCGCGCCCCTGCTGCTGGCGTTGCTGCGCGCCGTCCAGGGCATCGCGGTGGGCGGCGAATGGGGCGGCGCGGTCCTGATGGCGTCCGAGAGCGCCCCCAAGGGCCGGGGCTCCCTCTTCGCGATGCTCGTCCAGCAGGGGTCCCCGGCCGGGGCGATCCTGGCCACCCTGGTCTTCCTGGCGGCCGGCACCCTGGACGACGCCGCCTTCGCCGCATGGGGCTGGCGCGTGCCGTTCCTGCTGTCCGGACTGCTCGTCGTGGTCGGGCTCGTGATCCGTCTGAAGGTCGAGGAGTCGGGCGACTTCGAGCGGGTCAAGGAGAGCGGCGAGGTGGTGAAGCTCCCCGTCGCCGAGGTGCTGCGCACCGACTGGCGCACCGTCCTGCTGGGCATCGGCGCCTCGATCATGGGTATCTCCGCCGCGTACTTCACCAATACGTTCGTGCTCTCCTGGACCACGAACGAGCTGCACATGGACCGGCAGACGATGCTGTACGTGCTGCTCGCGCTCTCCGCCGTGCAGTTCCTGTGGCAGCCGCTCGCCGCGCTGATCTCCGAACGGGTCGGCGAGGCCCGGTTCATGGTGTGCTCGCTGCTCGCCAACGTGGTCGTCGCCGTCCCGATGTTCCTGCTGATCAACACGGCGCGGCCGTTCCTGGTGTTCTGCGGCATCGCCCTCGCCATGATCAGCGGATCCGGCTACTACGCCGTCCTGGCCGGGTTCCTCGCCCGCGCGTTCCCGTCCCGGGTCCGCTACACCGGCATCTCGCTCTCCTACCAGCTCTGCTCGACCCTCATCGGCGGCACCACGCCGCTGGTCGCGCAGGCCCTGTTGACCTCCGGCGGCGGCTCGATCTGGCCCGTGGTCGGGTTCTACGCGGTCCTGCTGCTGGTCACGACGGTGTGCGTCGCCGCGCTCGCCCGGTTCATGGACCGGCGCACGCCCAGCGCGCAGCCCGTCGCGGTGGCCGTCTGACGCCGTCCGACCGGCCGCCGACACCGGGCGGAACCACCTGCCGCGATGGCCACCGTCCCGACAATCCCCTTTCGCACTACAGGAGTTGACCCCGTGCGCCTCGACGCCGTGTTCCAGAACGGACGATTCACCACCCTCGATCCGGACCGCCCCGAAGCCCGTGCCGTCGGTGTGCTCGGGGGCCGGATCGTGGCTCTCGACGAGGAGCTGGAGGGGTGTGCCGCCGACACCGTCGTCGACCTCGGCGGCGCGCACGCCGTGCCCGGCTTCAACGACGCCCACCACCACCTCAGCCTGGTCGGCAAGGGCCTGCGGGAACTCGACGTCTCGTACACCGCGGTGCCCACCCTCGACGCGCTGTACCGGGCGGTGGCCGAGCGCGCCGCGACGCTGCCCGCCGACGCCTGGGTGCTCGGCGCGGGCTACGACCAGAACAAGACCGGCGCCCATCCCACCGCCGAGGCGCTCGACCGGGCCGCCGGGGGCCGTCCGGTCTGGCTGGTGCACACCTCGCACCACATGGCCGTGGCCAACACGGCGGCGTTCGCTCGGGCCGGTTTCGCCGACCTCGCCGATGTGCCCGACGTACCCGGCGGCCATGTCGTGCGGGACGCGGCCGGGCGGGCCGAGGGGCTGCTCCAGGAGACCGCGATGCAGCTGGTCGACCGGGTGCTCCGCCCGGAGCCCGTCGAGGAATGGACCGCCCACATCGCCGAAGGGGCGCGGGCCGCCCTCGCGGTCGGCCTCACGAGCGTGACCGAGCCGGGCATCGGCGCCCTCGACGGCATCGGCAACGGCCCAGCGGACCTCGACGCCTACCTGCGCGTCCGGGAGAGCGGCCGGCTCGGGGTCCGCATGACGGTCATGCCGTACATCACCACGCTGCACGACTGCGGGACCTTCGCGCCGGACGCCCGCTGGTACGGCCTCGACCTCGGCCTGCGCACCGGCCTCGGCGACGAGTGGCTGCGCGTGGGACCGACGAAGATGATGTCGGACGGATCGCTGATCGGCCGGTCGGCCGCGATGTGCTGCGACTACCACGACACCCCCGGCAACAGCGGCCTGCTCCAGCACGAGCCCGAGCAGATCCGCCGGTACGTCGTCGAGGCACACCGCTGCGGCTGGCAGATCGCCACGCACGCCATCGGGGACGCGGCCCTGGACATCGTCCTCGACGCGTACGAGGAGGCCCAGCGGCTGCATCCGCGCGCAGACGCGCGCCACCGGGTCGAGCACGCCGCGGTGACCAGCGACGCGCAGGTCGCCCGGATCGCGGCACTCGGCCTGATCCCGGTGCCCCAGGGCCGGTTCCTCTCGGAGATCGGCGACGGGCTCCTGACGGCGCTGGGCCCCGAACGCTCCCGGCTGGCCTACCGGATGCGGTCGTTCCTGGACGCGGGCCTGGTCCTGCCGGGCTCCTCGGACGCCCCGGTGGTCGCCTCGGACCCGCTGCTGAGCATCCACGACATGGTGAACCGGCGGACCGCCTCGGGCGCCCCGATCGGCCCGCACGAGGCGGTGACGGCCCGGGAGGCACTGACCGCGTACACGGTCGGCTCGGCCCACGCCGTCCACGAGGAGCACATCAAGGGGACCCTGGCGCGGGGGATGCTCGCCGACTTCGCGGTGCTCAGCGACGACCTGCTGGGGGTGGCCCCGGAACGCATCGGACGGCTGACGGTCGGGGCCACTGTGGTCGGCGGCCGGATCGCGTACGACGCGGGCGCGCTCACGGCCTCCTGAGCGCGCCCGCGGGGAGCGGGGTCACCGCTCCCGCCGCTGCGCCGCGCGCCGCAACAGGCCGAGGAACAGCTCCCGTTCCTCCGGGGTGAACGGCGCCAGCATCTCCTCGTTCACCGCGACCACCGCGGGCGCGAGGCGGACGGCCAGTTCCCGGCCGCTCCCGGTGACGCGCACCAGCTTCCGGCGCCGGTCCTTGTCGTCCTGCGCGAGCTCCACCAGGCCCCGTCGGCGCAGCCGGTCCAGGAGCGGCGCGGTGGTCGACTTGTCGAGATGGGCCAGGGCGCCGAGCGTGCCCTGGTCCATGTCCCCATGGGTGTGCAGCAGGGTCAGCACCGTGAATTGAGGGCCCGTCAGGTCCTGGTGCACCTGCTCGTACCAGAGCCGGGTGTGGGCCTGGTTCAGCTGCCGGGCCAGGGGGCCGATCCCGTCGATGACATCGGGCGTGACGCCCGGCTCCCCGTTCTCCCGCGACATCGCTCCCCGCTTCCACGAATTGATTATGACGTACACGTACTTTACCGTGGAGCGAAGTAGGACGTGTACGGAATAACTGTGCGTGATGTCCATGAGCGGAAGGACGGCGTGATGAGACTCGTGGTCGCCATGACGGGTGCCACCGGCGCGCCCATCGGGGTGCGTCTGCTGGAGGCGCTCGGAGAACTGGGTGTCGAGACGCATCTGGTCGTCAGCCGCTGGGCGCGGACGACGCTGGCACAGGAGACGCCGTACACACTGCGCGAGGTGCAGGCGCTGGCGTCGGTGTGCCACGGCCCGGACGACCAGGGCGCCCCCATCTCCAGCGGCTCGTTCCGGACCGACGGCATGGCGGTCGTGCCGTGCAGCATGAGGACGCTGGCCGCCATCCGCACCGGCCAGGGGGACGGGCTGATCGGCCGGGCCGCGGACGTGGTGCTCAAGGAGCGCCGCCGGCTCGTCCTGATGGCCCGGGAGACCCCCCTGTCGGCGGTGCATCTGGAGAACATGCTGGAGCTGACGCGGATGGGCGCCGTGATCATGCCGCCGGTCCCGGCGTTCTACAACCGGCCCGAGGGCATCGGCGACATCGTCGAGCACCTCGTGGTGCGCGTCCTCGACCAGTTCGGCCTCGAACTTCCCACCGCCCGGCGATGGCAAGGATTCGCGGCGGCCGCCGCCGGTCCCCGCCCGGCCCTGCGCGACCGCCGCGCACCGGGCGGCGAACCACCCCGCCCCGCCCCGCCCACGGCGCGGCCGGAACACCCCACCGCCCTCTGAGAAAGGCACCCCCATGACCCAGCGAGGCAGCGCCCTCAACTTCCGCGACTTCGTGGAGAACCTGCTGGCCACCGGCGACGCGGTGGACATCCGCGAGCCGGTCAGCCCCGTGCTGGAGGCCGCGGCCGTCACCCGGCGCGTCTACGAGACGCGGAGTCCCGCGCCCCTGTTCAGCAATCTGACCGGCACCGAGGCGGGATTCCGCATGCTCGGCGCGCCCGCGGGCCTGAGCGGCGCCGACGGGAACACCTACGGCCGGCTCGCGGCCCACTTCGGCCTCCCCGCCGGCACCACCCCGCGCGAACTGGTGGAGAAGCTCGTCGCGGCCATGCACGCGGAACCCCTCGCGCCGCGCGTGGTGGAGACCGGTCCCTGCAAGGAGAACGTCCTCACCGGCGACGACGTCGACCTGGAGCGCTTCCCCGTCCCGCTGCTGCACGAGCACGACGGCGGCCGCTACCTCGGCACCTACGGCTACCACGTGGTGCGCACCCCGGACGGGCGGTGGACGAGCTGGTCGGTCAGCCGCGCCATGCTGCACGGCCGGACCACCCTCGTCGGCCCGGCCATGGCCCAGCAGCACCTCGGCATGATCCACGCCATGTGGCGCCACAAGGGTCTGCCCACGCCCTGGGCCATGGTGCTCGGCGCCCCGCCCGCGGCACTGGCCGCCGCGGGCATGCCGCTGCCCGCCGGAGTGAACGAGGACGGCTACGTCGGCGCCCTCACGGGCAGCCCGGTCGAGGTGGTCCGCACCGAACTGCACGACCTGTACGTCCCGGCCAACGCCGAGATCGTCCTGGAGGGGCACATCAGCCCGGACGAGACCGCGCCCGAGGGGCCGATGGGGGAGTACCACGGCTACGCCTTCGCCGAGAGCAAGCCGCAGCCGGTCTTCCACGTCGAGGCGATGACCTTCCGCGACGATCCCGTCCTGCCGATCTGCGTGGCCGGTCTGCCGCCGGAGGAGAACCACACCATCTGGGGCACGATGATCTCCGCGGTCAGCCTCGACCTGCTGCGCTCCAGCGGTCTGCCCGTCACGATGGCCTGGTGCTCCTACGAGGCGGCGACCTGCTGGATCGTGGTGTCCGTCGACATCGAGCGGCTGGCCCGGAGCGGTCTGGGCGAGAAGGAGCTGGCCGACGCCGTGGCCGACGTCCTCTTCGGCTCCCACACCGGATGGCTGGTGCCCAAGGTCCTCCTGGTGGCGGACGACATCGACATCACCGACATCGACCAGGTGGTGTGGGCGATGGCGACCCGTCACCACCCGGGCACCGGCGCGTACTCCTACCCGCAGGCGCCTGGTATCCCGATGGTCCCCTATCTGACACCCGAGGAGGTGCGGACCGGGCGCGGCGGCAAGTCCGTCGTCAGCTGTCTGCTGCCCGAGCAGTTCGAGGGCGTCACCAGGGGCACCACGGCGTCCTACCGGCACTCCTTCCCCGACCACGTCCGCGCGCGGGTCGACGAGAACTGGACCGCCTACGGCTTCTCCGCCACGGCGCGCCCGCCCCGCTGAGCGTCGCGGACCTCCACCGGGACCGGCCGAGGCGCACCTCCACCTTTGGTATACCATTCCTGCTGGTGTCGTACGAGGAGGGGCGCGTTGTCGCAGCAGGAGTCGGTGGAGGCGTCGTCGGGGCCGGTGCCGAGGGGGCCACGCACGGCGGGGGTCCGGCAGGCGTTGTCCTCGCTGCGGAGCAGCCGGGGATTCCGTCTCCTGTGGATCTCCAACCTGTTCTTCTACGGCGGCGCGTGGACGCAGACGCTGGTCCTGGGCTGGCTCGTCTTCGACACGACCCGCTCGGAGTTCCTGCTCGCGGTGTTCACCGCCGTACGGCTCGCCCCCATGCTGCTGGGCCCCTTCGCCGGAGTGCTCTCCGACCGGTACGACCGGGTGCGGCTGCTCATGATCGCCTGTCTGTGGGCCCTGGCGGCCGTGGTCACCGTGGCGGTCATGGCCTCGTCCGGCCCGGTGTCGTACGGGGCGCTGGTCGCCGGGGGACTGGCGATCGGCCTGGCGCAGTCCCCCTCGCAGCCGGCGCGCGGCTCGCTCGTCCTCGATCTCGTCGGACGGGAGAACCTCAGCAACGCCAACGCGCTGAACGCCCTGGCGATGAACATGACGCAGGTGATCGGTCCGGCGGTCGGCGGGGCGATGATCAGCGCCTTCGGGGCGCCCGCGGCTCTCTGGATCTCCACCACCTGGTACGCGTTCTCGCTCGTGGCGCTCTGGCCCCTGCGCGGCACCGGACAGGCGACGCCGGGCCGCCCGGAACCCGTGCTGCGGATGCTCACCAGCGGATTCCGTACGGTCCTCACCAGCCGCCTGACCGCGGCCGTACTGTTCGTCACGCTCGCCGCCAATGTCCTGCTGTGGCCGGTGTACCAGGGGTTCATGCCGGTGTTCGCGAAGGAGGCCCTCGGGCTCGACGCCGCGGGGCTGGGGTGGCTCCTGACCTGCGGCGGCCTGGGCGGCCTCGCCGGATCGCTCGTCATCGCCGCGCTCGGCGACTTCCGGTTCAAGGGCGGACTGTTCGTCCTCGGCACGGTGGCCTGGGGCGCGCTGTGGTCGCTGTTCGCCCTGTCCCGGACGGTCCCGCTCTCGTTCGCGCTGATGGCGTGCATCGGGCTGATGAGCGCTTCGTTCGGGGTGCTCCAGACCACCCTGCTGCTGATGACGACCGCGCCGGAGGTACGGGGGCGGGCCCTCGGCCTCCAGGAACTCGCCATCGGCGTCATGCCCTTCGCCTCGCTCGGGCTCGGTGCGGCGGCCGAGCGGGTGGGGGTCGGCACCACCGCGTTCCTCAGCGGAATCCTGCTGGTCGCGGTGGTGCTGGCGCTCGCGGTCCGAGTGCCCCGACTGCTCCGGTACAGCGGCGCGAACGCCCCGTAGCACCGGCCGTACCCGAGGTACGGCTCCGGCGCCACGGGCTTCGGGACGGTCCCGGCCCAAGGAGACGGCCGCGGCGGAACGTGTCCGCCGCGGCCGTTCTCCCGTCACCGGTTCAGAGCCGGAGTTCGCCGTCCCGGACCACCACGCGGCCACCGGCGACCACCAGGTCCCGGCGCGGCGCGCGGACGAGGGCGTCCTGCACGTTCTCCGCGTCCAGCAGCACGATGTCCGCCCGCGCCCCCGCGACGAGGTCGTGGGTGTCGCGGTGCACGAACCCCGCCGCACGCCTGGAGGCCAGCTCCACCGCGTGGGCCAGCTCCTCGTCGGTGCGCAGACCGTGGAGCCGGGCGAAACCGAGCGCGACCCGCAGCAGGTCGCCGTCACCGTACGGCGACCACAGGTCGCGGATGCCGTCGGTGCCGAGGCCGACCGGCACACCGTGGTCCCGCATGGAGCGCCAGGGAAGCGGCGCGGTGCGCACCGGGGCCACGGTCGCCCAGGAGACACCGGCCTCCGCGCAGGCTTCGACCAGACTCCGCTGCCGGTCCACCGGGAGCTCGCCCAGGGCGAAGCCGTGCGAGACCGTCACCTTGCCGTGCAGCCCCGCGCGCAGGGTGCGTTCGACGATGAGCTCGATCTGGAACGCGCCGAGATCCCCTCCGTCGTGCAGATGGATGTCGAGCCCGACGCCACGCCGTTCCGCTATGCCGAAGAGCCCGTCGAGCTGGGCCACGGGGTCGCGGTCGATCGACGCCGGGTCGAGACCGCCGATGCTGGTCGCCCCCGCGGCGGCCGCCTGATCCAGGAGGTCCAGCACACCGGGACGGCGCACCACCCCGTCCTGCGGGAACGCGACGATCTCCACCTCGATCGCGCCGTCGAGGGCGGCCACCGCATCGCGGACCACCTCGATGCCGCGCAGTCCGACACCGAGGTCGACGTCCACATGGCTGCGTACCGCCGTGGTGCCGTGGCGCAGGAACTCACCGAGCACGGCAGCGGTCGAGGACGGGTTCGGGATACCGAGACCGTCGCGCTCCGCGCGTTCGTGGGAGATACGCCCCTGGGTCGTCGCCTCCCCGCCGTAGGAGACCCACGGCCGGCCCCACCAGCTCTTGTCGAGATGGGCGTGCGCGTTGATGAAGCCGGGCAGGGCGAGGAGACCGCGGCCGTCGAGGCGGTCGCCGTCGCCGCTCGCCGTTCCGGCGGGTACGACGGAGAGGATCTCGGCGCCGGACAGAACGATGTCCACGGGCGCCGCACCCCAGGGGCGGACGTTCGTCAGTATCACATGAGCCATGAGGTGATGGTATACCAAATGCTCGGATGTCAGCCGGTCGGTGGACCGGACCCGTTGCCGCGCCGGCGGGTGAGCGCGAGGGGCAGGGTGGCCAGGGAGAGCGCGGCCGTCACCATGAGCGCCAGGGAGAACGAGGCGCCCGTCGCGAGGTAGCCGACGAGGAGGGCGCCCACTCCCGTCCCGGCGTCGAACCCGATGTTCCACACGGCGCTGGCGACGCCCCCGGACCGGCGGTCGACGGCGGCGAAGGCGTCCACCAGCGTCAGGTTCTGGAGCCCGCCGTAACTGATCCCGACCAGGGCCATCCCGGCCAGCAGCGGAGCCACGCCCGTCGCCTCCGGCGAGCTCACCGCCCAGGCCGTCGACACGAGTCCGGCGGCCGTGACGATCACCAGCGGCCAGAGGAACGGCCGGGTGCCGTACCGGTCGGCCAGCGCCCCGAACCGCCAGCGGGAGACGGCCGCCGTTCCGGTCAGCAACAGCAGTCCGGCCAGGGTCGCGGTGGGGTCGCTGCTCATCTGCGGCGCGAAGGTGATCAGCGCGCCCCCGGCCGTGGTGACGCCGAGCAGGAGCAGCATCGGCGGGAGCAGCGGAAGGTACGCGGCGCGACCGCCCGCCGGGGCGTCCCGTCGCGGGCGGTCCTCGGTCCCGGCCGGGGCCGCGCCCAGCCGGCGGGCGAGCCGCAGCGCGGGCACCACGCCGAGCAGGGGCAGCGCGCCGACCGCGAACACCACGCCGAAGCCGAGGTTCTCCGCGGCCCAGGGCGCGGTCGAGACCAGGACGAACTGCGGCCCCGCGATGGCCAGGCCGTACGCTCCGACCGCCTTCCCGCGCCGTGCCGGTTCCACGAGTTCGGCGACGGCGGTGGCGCCGCAGACCGTCAGCACCCCGAATCCGGCCCCGCGCACCGCCGCCAGGACCAGCACCACGTCGAGCCGGGCCGTCAGCAGGTGCGGGAGCGAGGCGACGCCGAGCAGGACCATCCCGCAGACCAGGGTGGTCCGCCAGCCGAGGCGGCGGAGTGCGGTCGGCACCAGCGTCTGGGTGCCCACGGTGCAGAGCATCAGGACCGCGTTGACCGAGCCGGCGCCGGCGGCGTCGGCACCGCCGTGCACCGCCCAGAGCGGCGCCGTGGGTAGCAGTGCGGCGAATCCCGAGAACCCCGTGGCGGTCAGGAGCAACAGGGCGGGCATGCCGGGTGCGTTCCAGACCGTCTCCCGCGCGGCGGTGTTCGCCGGGGCGTTCCTCACTGGCTCGTGCCTCCGTGTCGCCGTCGGCCGACCGGCCGTCGCGGCCGGTCGGCATGCGAAGAGGGCAGCGGCAAGACGCCACCCACCGTGACCTGGATGGTATACCGAATGCCGCCGGCCTGTTAGCCTGGCGGTATGAGCACAGAGAGTGATAATGGTGCGGCGAACGCGTCGCAGACGGTAACGGACCGGGACCGCGAGTTCCTCCGTCGCTGCGTCGGCCTCGCGGACGAGGCGCTCGCGGCCGGTGACGAGCCCTTCGGCTCGCTCCTGGTGGACGAGGGCGGCACGGTCCGCTTCCACGACCGCAACCGGGTCAAGGACGGCGACGCCACCCGCCACCCGGAGTTCGAGATCGCGCGCTGGGCGGCCGAGCACCTCTCCCCGCGGGAGCGGCGGACGAGCGTCGTCTACACATCGGGCGAACACTGCCCGATGTGCAGCGCGGCCCACGCCTGGGTGGGCCTGGGCCGCATCGTGTACGCGTCGAGCGCCGAGCAGCTCGTGGCGTGGCGCCGGAGCTGGGGCTTCGACGCGGGGCCGGTCGCGGCCCTCCCCATCCGGACCGTTGCCCCCGGCATCCCGGTGGCGGGTCCCGATCCGTCGCTCGCCGAGGAGGTCCGCGCGCTGCACGCCCGGATGCTGGGCGTGACCCTCGACGGCTAGGACGTCGTCAGTGGACCCCGCCGTACCCCGGAGGGGCGCCGCGGACCCTCGTCCGGCCCGGGTCCGGACGAGGGCCTGCGGTCCGGAAGGGCGAATGGATCAGGCGGCCCCGGTCCGGAAGGGCGGATGGATCAGGCGGCGCCGGTCCGGAGCGGCGGCCGGATCAGGCGCGCGGGTCGCCGGACCGGTCGTCGCGTGCCGCGTTCTTCTCCTTGATGCGGACCGCTTCCTTCCGGACCTCGGCCTGGGTGGCCCGTTCCTGCCGGAGCCACTCGGGGGCCTCCGTCTTCAGCGCGTCGATCTGCTCCGTCGTGAGGGCCTCGGTGACCCCGCCACGGGCGAGTCCCGAGATCGAGACGCCCAGCTTGGCGGCTACCACCGGGCGGGGGTGCGGTCCGTTGCGTCGCAGCTCCTGCAGCCACTCGGGCGGATCGGCCTGCAGTGCGTTGAGCTCGGTGCGCGAGACGACACCCTCCTGGAACTCGGCGGGGGTGGCCTCTAGGTACACACCCAGCTTCTTTGCCGCGGTCGCGGGCTTCATCGTCTGGGCGGTCTTGTGCGACGTCATGCGGTCAAGGGTATCGAGCATGTGCGCTACCTCTGACCAGGGCCGGTAACCTGGCGGAGTGACAAGCTCGGAAGAAACCCCTTCGTTCCGGCTCGCGTACGTCCCGGGGGTGACACCCGGAAAGTGGGTGCGGATCTGGAACGAGCGGCTGCCCGACGTCCCGCTGACCCTCGTGGGGGTCTCGGCCGCCGAGGCGTCCGACGCGCTGCGGGGGCGTGACGCCGACGCCGGCCTCGTACGGTTGCCGATCGACCGCACGGACCTCAGTGCGATCCCCCTGTACACCGAGACGACCGTGGTCGTGATCCCGAAGGACCACGTCATGGCGGCGGTCGAGGAGGTCAGCGCGGCGGAGCTGGCCGACGACATCGTGCTGCACCCCCTCGACGACACCCTGGAGTGGGAGCACCGCCCCGGGAAGCCCGCGATCGAACGTCCCGCCACCACGGCGGACGCCGTCGAGCTGGTGGCCGCGGGGGTGGGGCTGCTCGTCGTACCGCAGTCCCTCGCCCGCCTCCACCACCGCAAGGACCTCACCTACCGCCCGGTGGTGGACGCCCCCGAATCGCGCGTCGCGCTGTCCTGGCCGGAGGACGAGACCACCGATCTGGTGGAGGAGTTCATCGGAATCGTCCGCGGGCGGACCGTCAACAGCACCAGGGGCCGCGCCAGGTCCCAGGCCCGGTCCAAGGACGGCAGCGCCGACGCGGACGGTACGCGGCGCAAGCCCGCGACCGGCAGATCGACAGGCAAGGCGAGCGCCAGGGCAACCGGCAAGGCGACCGGAGGATCCGGCAGATCCGGCGCCAAGTCGGCCGGGAGGAACCAGCGGAGCGGGTCCGCAGGGCCCAAGGCCGCCAAACGCGGCAAGCCGCGCCGCCGTTCCTAGGACCGGCCGCCGGCCCGGCCCCGCGTCAGCGTCTGCGCCGTACCTTCGGTTCCGGTACCAGGCGTACGACGCCGTTGAGCAGGTGGTCGATCAGGTCGTGCGAGGGCTTGTCCGTGAGATTGGTGAGCAGCCGGGCGAGGGTGTTGAGCAGGAACGGCGACCCCATGACGTAGCGGTTGAGGACCGGCTGGAACCCCGAGCGGCTGAAGACCAGGTCGGCGGCCGTGTTGCCGAGCCGGTAGTAGCGGCCCCAGCGGCGGTTCATCTCGACCGGGTAGCCGCGCAGCACCTGTTCGCGCCGGGCGCCCCGGGGCAGGGCGAGAGCGAGTGCGGCGGTCTCGGCGGCGACCTCGCCGGCTTCCATGGCCTGACCGATGCCCTCGCCGTTCCAGGGGCTGATCATGCCTCCGGAGTCGCCGACGAGCAGCAGCCCCCGGGTGTAGAGGGGATGGCGGTTGAAGCCCAGCGGAAGGGCGGCGCTGCGGACCGGGCCCTCCGCGTTCTCCTCGCGCAGCCCCCAGTGTTCGGGGGTACGGGCCAGCCACTCGTCCAACGTGGCGCGCAGGTCCGCCTTTCCGTGCCGCCGGTGCGGAAGTGCGCCGAGGCCGACGTTGACGCGGCCGTCGCCCATCGGGAAGATCCAGCCGTATCCGGGCAGGTAGTGATCGCTTCCGGGGAACCGAAGGTCGGCCCAGAGCTCCAGATACTCCTCCGCGGACCTCTCGGGGCTGCGGTAGTAGCGCCGGGCGGCCGTCGCGATCTGCCTGCTCGGGTCCCGTTGCAGCCCCATGGCGAGGGCGAGGCGGGCGGAGGCGCCGTCGGCCGCGAGCACGATCGGCGCGTGGTAGGCCAGGGGCTCCTTCTCCGCGGTCGTGGCGCTCACCCCGGTGATCCGGCCGGTCCGGTCGGTCAGGGGCTCGGTCACCTTCACCCCGGGGCGCAGCCGGGCCCCGGCGGCGACGGCGTGCCGGGCGAGGATGTCGTCGAAGTCGTGCCGGCTGCGCGAGAGGCCGAAGTCCGGGTAGCGGCCGAGCGCGGGCCAGTCGATGTGCACCTGGTGCTTCCCCGCCACCCAGCGCATCCCGCGCGAACGTGTCCAGCCGGGAGCCTTGATGTCGACGCCCATCCTGATCAGCTGGTGCACCGCACGCGGGGTCAGACCGTCACCGCACACCTTCTCCCGGGGGAAGTGGGACTTCTCCAGCAGCAGGACGTCGACACCCGCTCTGGCGAGATGGAAGGCCGCGGCCGACCCGGCGGGCCCCGCGCCCACCACGATCACCTGGGCCTCCTCGTCCGGTCCGTGGTCGGACCGGGCATCCGACGGTGACCGGTCTGGCGTCGTTTCCCGCATCGGGAACCCCTTCCTGGAGCCGGTGCCGTACCGGGGACGGCAGCCTTCCGCATCATCATCGATCAAGGACGGCCGACGCGGGACCCGGTCCGGGAAACCGGCCCCTTCTTGAGCGCGACCCACAAGGCGAAGTTCCTGAAACCAGGGCAATCCCCCCTCATCAACCAGCCGTTCGGCCGAAGGCGGCCATCCGATGGAGCGTCGTACGACCGTTCGCAGCCCTTGCGCGCTCCCACGTTCCCGGCGCGGCGGCCGACGCCGCGCGAGACCTACGGCGGGCCCGTCGGCCGTATCGCTTCTGTGATCGCTTCTGTCATCACTTCTGCGCGAGGACGATCCAGACCTGGCCCGGAGCGAACGTCATCCGCTCGCCGGACGACGTGGTGAACGCCGTCGTGGAGTCGGCCGAGGGCCGCGACCAGCGCACGTCGTACTCCTTGCCGCCGCGCAGCACCACGGCGGAGCCCGAACCCACCGTCTCGGTGTACGGAGAGGTGCTGCCCCACCGGTCCCGGTACAGCGAGGGGCGCACCGTCACGTACTGCACCACCACGTCCGCCGCGCCGAGCCGGGCGCCGTCCGCCGTACGGGCCGGGGTGCCGTCCATGGAGACGAGCCACCGGCTCCGCTCGGCGGACCAGGTGAACGTGAAGCTCGCGGCCGGATAGCGGACTGTGCGGTCGGCGAGGGCCCTGCCGCCCGGCACGGCCGCCGCGAATCGCAGTCCGATGTCCTCGGCGGCGTTCGCCCCGGTGGTGGTGTGCGAGGCGCGCGCGGGGCGCAGATAGAGGTTGTGGGGCGCGGCGCGGTCACTGTCCCGGAAGTACGCGTCCGGATCCTTCTCGGGGGTCAGCGGGTCCAACGGCGCCTCCGCGATGGCCGGGAGAAGCTTGGACTGGGCCCCGGAGAAGGCGAGCGTCGGCCGGTCGAACTGGCGGAGCAGCTCCAGATCCGTCTCCCGGGCGCTGCGCACCGGGCCGACCACGGGCGGCAGCGAGGACGAGTAGACGGCCATCATGCGGCTGAGCCCGGCCTCGACCTGCTCCACATAGATGAGGTCCGCCTTGCCGAGTCCGGTCTGCGGGCGGGCGGGACCGACATTGTCGATCTTCACGGCGAGCACATGGGCGCGCGCGCCGGAGGACGTGGGCGCGGTACCGCCGGGCGAGCCGCCCCGGCAGCCGGCCACCGCCGCGAGCAGCAGCGCCGACAGGACCGCTGACACCGCCACCGGTCGCTTCGCGCGGAATGCGTGCATGGGGGCCGTCCCTTCCGAGTCGGCCGACGCGACGCCTCCGGCTACTGCCGCTCGCCGCGACGGCTCCCCGCCCATCATCAGGCAGAAGGGCGCCACCGGAGGCTTCCGGGGGCGGGACGCGTGTCGGGCTCCGCGCTCAGTACGGCAGCGGGCGGCCGGACGGGGTCCGCAGATCGAGGGGCGGCGGCCGGGACGGCAGCTGTGGACGTCGGACGATCCTGATGCGGCCCATTGCCACCACCCCCTGTCGACTACCCGTCACATGCCCGGCGGGTGTCCCGTTCATGCGGCGGCGGCGCGAATCGTCCGGATCGCGGACCACGGGCAACGGCTTCGCGCCATCTCGCCCGGAGCCGACCGGCCATGACGTGCCGTCGGGCCGGACGGTCGCTCCCGCCGCCCCGGCGGGATCTACCCGCGTCCGCGGGCCGGGCGGCGCGTCCGGGGCCCTGGGCCGCCCCGGCCCGGCGCCGGTCGCGGGTCCCGGAGCCGCGGGCACGTGGGACGGAACGGGAGGTGACGGGAAGGCGCCATCTTCCCGTCACGCGGGGGACAGCGCGCCCGCGCGCTCGCTATTCTCCCGGCTATGAGCCGTCAGCGTGGCACGGACGGGGCATCGTGCGGCGCGCCGCGGAGCCCCGGGTGACCGAGGACATGGGCCCCGCACCGGATGCCCGCACCGCAGAGGTGTGGCGAGCCTTCGGCACCCGGCTGCGTCAGTGGCGCAGGCGCGCCGGGCTCACCCAGGCCCAGGTGGGCGCCCGCGTCGGGTACGACCACACCGCCATCAGCAAGCTGGAGCACGGCACCCGCCGGACGCCGCTGCCGCTGGCCCGCAGACTGGACGAGCTGATGTCGGCGGACGGCGCCCTGCTCGCCGCCTGCGAGGCGGCGGAGGCCGCCGGCACGGGCGCCACGGGTGCGGAGAGCGCGGGGCAGGTCCCCGCACCGGTCGCCGCGCGGCAGGGCCCCTTTCCCGGGGAACCCGCGGGCGGCGCCCTGCTCGCGATGCTGCCGCCGGACACCGTCCTGCCCAGCCGTCTGCCCAGCTACGGGCTGATCTGCCCGGTGCACGGCCGGGACGGCTGCACCGTCCCCGTGCTCGCCGACGTCATCGCCCTGCACGCGTCCTTCTGCTCCCTCGGCCCGGCCACCGTGTCGTGCCCGGCCCTGGACATCGACACCGTGCACGCCCTGACGGCGCTGCTCGCCGTCTGTCTGCGGGCCGACGAGGAGCGCGCCTGGCCCGGAGCGACCGTCGTGGTCGAACGCACCCTGCACGCGATGCTTCGCTGGATGGCCCTGCCCGCCGCGCCGTACCAGCGCCAACTCGCCCCGCTGGCGGCCGAGTACGCGCAGTCCGCGGGCTGCCTGCGGCTGCTGTGGGGCCGCAACGCGACCGCGATGGCCTGGCTGGACCGCTCCCTGGTCTGGGCCGGGCTGGCCGGTCATGTCGGAACGGAGGTGGCCGCACTCAGCGACATGAGCACACTGGCGCGGCTGGAGGGCGACGGTCCGTCCGCCCTCGCCTACGGAGGCGCGATCCGGCAGGCCGCCACCGGGCGGTACTGGGCGGGCGCGATGAGCGATCTGTACCTGGCGCGCGGGCACGCCGTACGGGGCGACGCGCGGCAGACCCTCGGCCACATCGACCGCGCCTGGTCGCAGCTGGACCGGGTCGGCGAGCAGGACGAGACGGAGGCGCCCTGGCTCTCCGTCGCCTCGGTGCGGCTGCGGGTGGAGTCCGGCGCCGCGGGGGCGCTGCGGGACCTCGCCGCGGCGACCGGGGACCGCCGGCTGGCGCTGCGCGCCGTCGCGGCCGCCCGCACCGCGCTGGCCCTGCTCCCGCCCGGGATGCATTCGGCGCGGATGCTGTTCCTGGCGCGGATGGCGGACGCCCATGTCTGCGCCCGGGACCCACAGGCGGCGGTGGCCATCGCCGGGCCGGTCCTGGACACCACCGAGGTCACCGCCTCGACCCTGCTGGGCCAGGAACTGCGGGGCCTGCACGCCCGGTTGGCGGCCCGGCACGACGACCGGCCGGAGATCGAGGACTTCACCCGGCGGCTGGCGGCCGTCGTCCGCTGAGCGGGACCGACGGAGTCCGGGGCGGGGCGTGTGCGCACGCCCCGCCCCGGACGGAGGAACTTACGGGGAGATCAGCTCGCGTCGAGCGTCACGTCGTCCACGACGAAGCTGGTCTGCAGATAGGCGTCCTCACTGCTGGTGAACCCGAGGGTGACCGTCTGCCCGGCGAAGGCGCCGACGTCGAAGGTCTTCTGGACGTAGGAGCCCGAGGCGTCCGCGTTGGAGTACGTCGCGAGCGTCTTGGTGCCCAGCTTCACGGTGAACGTGTCGTACGCGGTCGGGTCGCCCGCCGACTCGTTGGTGTCGGTGCGCAGATAGAACGACAGCTTGTACGTCGAGCAGCCCGCCGGAACGGTCAGCGACTGCGAGGCGGTGTCCGTGTGCGTGGATCCCCAGCCCCCGAGCCAGGCCATGTAGGAGCCCGAGTGGGCCGGCTTCTCCGACGTCCGGTTGTTGATCACACCGTCCGTCTGGCTCCACGGGGCGACCCCGCTCTCGAAGCCGCCGTTGGCGACGACCTGCCGTGGCTGGCAGCTGCCGCCGCCACCGACGACGAGCGAGTACGTCGTGGTGTGGGCGGCCGTGCCGGTCCCGGTCACCGTGAGGGTGTACGTACCCGCCGCGGCCTGGGCCCCGGCGGAGACGGTCATCGTCGAGGCGGAGCCCGACTGCACGGATGCCGGGTCGAACGAGACGGTGACCCCGCTCGGCGCGCCGGAGGCCGTCAGTTTCACGCTCTGCGCGGAACCGCTCGTCGTCGCGGTGGACACGCTCGCGGTCACCGAGCCGCCCGGCTGGACGTTGCCCGAGGCCGGCTTCACCGAGACGGAGAAGTCGTCCCCGGGCGTGGTGCTGCCGACCGAGGTCTTCCAGATGGTGTACGCGACACCGTCGGCGCTGCGGTCGAGCGCCGTCGCGTTGATGTTGGCGGTGGTGTCGCAGGACGAGTGGTAGCAGGAGTCGTAGGAACGCCCTGCCGTGCCGCCCCACTTGGCGGCCTGCGCCGACGACTTGGTGGCGTCGGCACCGGTCGCGTAGCCGGAGGTGGGGATGCCGCCCTGCTGGAAGGAGTAGTCGTCCGAACGGCCCTGGCCCTCGACGTTCTCCTCCGGAGCGAGGTTCAGCGAGTCCCAGTACTCCTTCATCGGCGCGGAGGCGGCCGAGTTGACGTTGTTGATGAAGTAGCCGGCGTTGGTCGAGGCCACCATGTCGAAGTTGTAGTACGCCTTGATGGCGCTGCGCTGGGCCGAGCCGAGCTGCCCGACGTAGTACTGCGAGCCCTGGAGCCCCTGCTCCTCGCCGTTCCACCAGGCGAAGCGGATGTGCTTCGTCATGGTCGGGTTCCGCTGGGCCAGCGCGAGGGCGTTCTCCAGCAGGGTGGCCGAGCCCGAGCCGTTGTCATTGATCCCGGGACCGGCGGAGACGCCGTCCAGATGGGCACCGAACATGATCGTCTGGTCGGACGGGCCGCCCGGCCAGTCGGCGATCAGGTTGTTGCCGCGGTAGGTGCAGCTGGTGCAGCTCTGTTCGGTGACGGTGTACCCGGCCGCCTCCAGCTTGCCCTTCACATAGGCGACGGAGGCCGTGTAACCGGCGCTGCCGGCCCGGCGGTTGCCGCCGTTCTGGGTGGCGATGGTGTTCAGCTGCGCGAGGTGCGCCTGCACGTTGGCGATGCTGATGTCCGGTGCGCCGCCTCCCGGATTGCCGCCGCCGTTGTCCACGGTCAGGGTGTACTGCGCGGTGTGGCTCTGGGTGCCGGCACCCTTCACCGTGAAGGTGTACGAGCCCGGAGCGGCGTTCGAGGACGCCGAGACGGTCATCGTCGAGGACGCACCGGACTGCACCGACGACGGGCTGAAGGTCGCGGTGACACCGCTCGGCAGACCGCTCGCCGTCAGGGCGACGCTCTGCGCGCTCCCGGAGCTGACCGTGGTCCGCACCGCGGCCGTCACCGAGCTGCCCGGCTTCACGGAGCCCGACGCCGGGTCCAGGGACATGGTGAAGTCGTTGTTGCCACTGGGCGTGCAGGACGGGTCGCCGCTCTGCGCGGGGACGCTGATGGCGTCCCAGGCGGCCTTGGTCCGGTCGAAGAGCACACAGCTGGCGTCGAGGTTCTTCGCCGAGGTCAGCGTGGCCGTGCGGTAGCGCTTGTAGGTCATCCCGCTCGTCTTCAGCAGCATGCCGCCGTAGAAGACCTTGCCCGCGCTCTGGATGCCGACGCCGGTGACCGTGGAGCTGTTGCAGGTGGGGCTGGAGGGCTTGCCGCCGCCGGGGTTCGAGCCCTCGGCCAGCAGATAGAACCAGTGGTTGAGCGGACCGGCCGCGGCATGCTCCTCGGTGTTGGGTATCGAGGAGCTGTAGCAGTTCGGGTCGCCGATCTGCCCCGGGTTGTACATGATCCGGATCGGCCCGCTGCCGACCAGGTTGATCTTCTCGCCGACGGTGTAGTCGGGGTCGTCGTACGGGGCGGGCTCATTGGTGTATGCCTCGGTCAGGGCACCCATGATGTCGCCGGTGGCCTCACCGAGACCGGACTCGTTGTTGGCGCCGCCGGGCGTGTACTGGTCGATGCCGTGGCCGAACTCGTGGCCCACCACGTCCATCGCGCCGATCCACTGGTTGGCGTTGTTGTGGCCGATGGAGACCGAGGAGCCGTCCCAGTAGGCGTTGACGTCGTTCAGACCGACCTTGACCGGCCAGCTGCCGCCGTTGCCGTTGTGCCCGTTGCGGCCCAGCCAGTCCTTCAGCATGTTCCACTCGTGCTGCGCCGCCCACATGACGTCGACGCAGCCGGTCTCCTTGCTGGAGGGGTTGCCGGTGCCCCAGGAGTCGGTGGACTTGGTGAAGACGCTGCCCGTGCTGTAGTCGGCGCAGCTCAGGCCGGGGCGGTTGGGGTCGCGCAGCGAGTAGCTGCTGCCCGACGCGGTGGTGTCGATGGCCAGTGGCGACGGGCCGTTCCACTGGCTGTTCCCGGTGCCCGCCTTGACGTCGTCGTAGCTGTCGAGCACCTTGCCGGTGCCCGCGTCGACGAAGACGTGCAGCCGGCTGGGGGACTTGGCGGTGCGCCCGGTGAGCACGGTCTCCCAGGCCAGCCGGGAGGACTTTTCGGTGGCCCGGACCACCAGCCGCCGCGACTCCACCCGCTGCACCGTGCGGAGCTTCTTGCGGGCGGTGGTCTCGGCCGACTTCGCGGAGACGGACGGTGTGGTGGGCACGTTGATCCGCCGGGAGACCGCGGACTGGGTGGCGCGGACCCGGCCCTTCGAGTCGGCCACCACGACGGCGTCCCCGCCGACGACCGGCAGGCCGCGGTAGGTGCGCTGGTACGCGACGGAGTACAGGCCCTTGACCCAGGGGGTCACCATCTGCCGCTCGTACCGCTCCTCGGGTCCCTTCGCCAGGGTGTCGAGACCACTGGAGGCGGCCCGGTCGGCCGCCGACACGGCGGCCGCGAGCGCGCTCGGGGCGGGCGGTGCCGGTTCGGCGGACGCCGTCTGCGCGCCGGTGGCGACGAGCATGGAGGCGAGGACGGCCAGGGTCGTCCCGGCCGTCATTGGTCTGAGTTTCATCGAGGCTCCTTGATCGGGGGGCCTCGATCACGGGCAGCCGCGTACCATGACGCGCTTGCCCCGGCCGTCGCCGGCCGCCCGCGCCCCCCGGTGTCCGTGATCGAGCGACCGAACACTCACACGTCGTCATGGACTCGTCAACGAACTGCGAAGGCTGTGGGGAGGGTTGGCAAGTTTGGTCAAGCCGCGGTGGTGGGATCGCACAACGCCGTGGGCGCGAGGGGCGATCACTCCAGCCCGGAGATCCTGAACACCGTGCGCGCGTGCCCGCGGTCGATGCGGTCGGACAGCTGCCGCAGCGCCGTCACCCCGCACCGCAGCGTCCCGCGTGCCACACAGCCGCGGGCGTCCTCGTCCAGCCGGTGCCAGAGCGCCGGATTGGCGAGGAACACCTCCGGGTCGACCTCGACCCGGCCGCCCTCGGTGTCGCGGAGCACCATGCGCTGGGCGACACCGTCCGACCAGCGCACCGAGACGAGCCGGTCGGTGCGCACGGTCCGCCGGCGCAACAGGCCCCGGCTGGAGAGCCATCCGGTGCCCGCGCGCACCCGGGGCGGCACCAGGACCGCGCACAACAGCGCCGCCAGCCCGGTCCACAGCAGGGCGCGCGGCCAGGTGAGGTGACCGGCCGCCGCGTCGACCACCGTCAGCAGTCCGAGGAGCGTCACGGAGCAGTGCACGGCGAAGCGCCGATCGGCGGGCCAGCCGTCGTCGTCGGCGGTCGTGTCGGAGGAGGGCGGCGGCAGGCCGGGACGAGGGCCGGGAGCGCTCCGGGTGTTGTGGCGTCGCATGGCAGTGACGCTAGGCGCGCCCGTGGAGTTCGCCGGAGTCCGTTGACGCACCGCTGACGTCGGGGCGGAAGGTCCTGACGCCTGCTTGACGCATGACACCGGAACGGGCACGGGGCTGTACGCGACAAGGCGCCGCCGTTATCCTGCACCTATGGCAAATGATCAGAAAGAGGCAGAGATCATAATCACCATATCGCGAACCATGGCTGATGACAAGTCAATCGATGGGGCGAGGGCATTCCGCCCCGGCGGAACCGGTCGCGCGGTACCGACGGAAGGGCTCGGAGCATGACCACCACGACCCTCCCGGCGGCGGCGTCGGGCACCTGGGAGCTGGGCGACCTGACGGTCCATCGCATCGGGCTGGGCGCCATGCGCCTGACGCAGAACGGCGCGGCGTTCGACGACGCCGCGGCCCCGGGTGACCGCGACCGGGCCATCGCCGTGCTGCGCCGCGCGGTGGAGCTCGGCGTCGATCACATCGACACGGCGGCCTTCTACTTCTCGTCGCTGCGTTCCGCGAACGAGCTGATCAACCGGGCGCTGGGGCCCCGCCAGGACGACGTGGTCATCGCCACCAAGGTCGGTCCGGGCCGTGACGCGTCCGGTGAGTGGCTGCCCTGGGCCCGGCCCGAACAGCTGCGGGGCCAGGTCGAGGAGAACCTCCGTCAGCTCGGCCGCGACCATCTGGACGTGGTGAACCTGCGCACCCAGGGACCGGGCCCGGTCTCCGAGCACTTCGGCGCGCTGGCCGAGCTGCGGGAGAAGGGGCTCGTCCGCCATCTCGGTCTCTCCAACGTCCGGCCGGAGCAGTTCGCCGAGGCCAGGGAGATCGCCCCCGTCGTCTGCGTGCAGAACTGGTTCGCGATCGGCTCGCTGCGCCCCGGATCGGCGGAGATGCTCCGGATCTGCGGCGAGGAGCGGATCGCCTTCGTGCCCTTCTACTCCATAGCGGGGGAGCGTCGCGAGGCCGGGGCCGGTGACTCGGAGCGGCCGGAGATCCTGGAGGTGGCCCGTGCGCACGGGGTCTCGGCCGTCCAGGTCAGGCTGGCGTGGACGTTGCAGCAGGGTCCGCATGTGCTCGCCATCCCGGGCACCGGGAACCCGGCCCATCTGGAGGCCAATGTGGCCGCCGGCGCGCTGCGCCTCACGCCGGAGGAACTGGAGCTGCTGAACCGGGCACCCGTGCCGCCGTCCGGCTGACGGCGCGCGGGGTCAGTCCTCGTCGTCGTCCCCCTCCTCGTCCCGCGCCGGCTGTTCCGGCGCGGACGAGTGGGAGTCGGACCGCGGTCCGGTGGTGGCCGTCGAACCGGAGTCCGGGGTCTTCGGGGAGCCGGAGTCCGGGGAGAACAGCGTCATCCCCAGATACACGGCCACGATGAACGCGACCGTACCGGCGACGGCGCTCGCCACCCTCGGCCGCCGCCTGATCGCGTCCCGGGCGACGGCACCCCGCCGGACGGGTACGGCCCGCTCCGCTCCTCGGCGCCGGTGGCCGCCGGTCTGCGGGAGCCGGTACGTCGCCATGCCCGCGCCCTGCTCGGCGGAGCCCGCCGGGGCGGGGTACGCGGGCGCGGCCGCCGGACCGCGCGGAACGCCCGTGCCGGCGGGGGCGGGCGCCGTGGGCGGGGCCGGGGCGTACATCGGCAACGGCTCCGGCTGCCCCCGCCAGGCATCGCCCTGGAACCACTCGGCGACCTGCTGGGCGCCGGGCCGGTCCTCCGGCTGCTTCGCGAGCAGCCCCAGCAGATAGGAGTCGAAGGCCGGGGAGAGATCGACGCCCCGCTGCCGGAGCGGCACGGGTGCCGTGTCGACGTGCTGGTAGAGCGTGGCGGTGGCCGTGTCCGAGCGGAACGGCGGTTCGCCCAGCAGGAGCTGGTAGATCACACAGCCGAGGGAGTACATGTCGGACGCGGCACCGGCCGTACGGCCCAGGGCGCGCTCCGGGGCGAGATAGAGACTGGTGCCGACGATCTGGCCCGTGGTGGTCAGCGCGGCGGACGGGTCGTCGACGAACTGGGCGATCCCGAAGTCGCCTATCTTGACGGACCCTTCGGCGTCCAGCATCAGGTTGCCGGGCTTGATGTCACGGTGCACGATGCCCTGCCGGTGGGCGGCGGCGAGCCCCGCGGCCGCCTGCCCGGCGATCCGGGCGACCTGCTCGGCGCCGAGCCGCTCCTGGGCCGCGAGAAGATCGCCCAGGCTCCGGCCCTCGACGAGCTCCATCACGAGGTAGAAGCGGTCCTCCCAGGCCCCGAAGTCGAACACGGCCACCAGATGAGGATGGCTCAGGCGGGCCGCGGTCTGCGCCTCCAGCCGGAACCGGGCGGTCGCCGACTCGTCCGCGTGGCCGCCCAGCAGCAGCTTCACGGCGACCGCTCTGCCCAGTACTTCGTCGGCGGCACGCCACACCTCGCCCATGCCGCCACGGCCGATAGGGGATATCAACCGGTACCGACCTGCTACCAGCACCTGTGCACCAATCTCGAATTGTGGGCCGCTTCTGCTGCCACGGCGGCGACCCGACCTGGGTCGGGGCGGGTGGGGGGCGCGCGGCAAGATCAGGATATCGGGCCGCCGGACCTCGCGGTTCCGTGGAGCGGCCCCGACGCCCCCCGGACCGCGTGAACACCGGGGAGCCAGCCGCGCCGAGGACCCTGCCGCGCCCGTACCTCACGGCCCTCCCCGGCCGGGCGAGCGGCTCGCGCACCCCGGGACCGGCCCGGCGACCGCCCCCGGCGGGGCCGGACGGGATCAGGCGGACGGATCCCGCCGGGCGGGCGCGGGCCGGACCTCCTCGCGCGGGAACAGCCAGTCGTACGCCGCCTGCGCGGTGAACTCATCCTGCCCGCCCGGGAAGAGGAGGCCCGCCGCCGCGAAGGCCGGATCGCCCGCCGTCGCGGCCACATAGGGAATCGCGATGCACCGCATCCCCGCCGCCCGCGCCGCTGCCGCACCCGGCGCCGAGTCCTCCAGCACCACACAGCGGGCGGGCGGCGCGCCCAGGCGCCGGGCCGCCTCCAGGAACACGTCCGGTTCCGGCTTGCCGCGCGCCACCTCCTCGGCGGAGACGTACGTGGTCAGATAGGTGTCGAGCCCGGTGCCCGCCAGCACCGCCTCGATCGCCGCCCGCGACGAACCCGACGCCACCGCCATGGCGACGCCCCGCCGGTCCAGCAGCTCCACGAACCTGCGCATCTGCGGGAAGACCTCGGTCGAGGTCCTGGCCAGCTCCAGGTACAGGACGTCCTGGGCGGCTACCAGTTCGGCGACGGGCGCCTCGATCCCGTACCGGGCGCGCAGCGCCGTCAGGGTCTCGTGGACACCGATGCCGACGAACGCGAGGTGCTCGGCCCAGGTGAAGCCGGGGCGCCGTACCCGGCCAGCAGACGGCGTGCCGCCTCGTAGTAGGTGGGCTCGCTGTCCACCAGCGTCGCGTCGAGATCGAAGACGACGGCCGGTGCGGGGAAGTGCGCGGAAGTCATGGCACCCAGCATGCCAAGCCGGTGATCACTTGCGGTGGGCCGCCGCCTTCCGCCCCACCGATTCGACCAGCGGCAGCAGCCGGTGCGGCACCCGTTCCCGCAGCGCCACCTCGGTACGTGTCCTGACCACTCCGGGCAGCTGGATCAGCCGCTGGATCACATCCTCCAGGTGGCCGTTGTCACGGGCCACCACCCGCGCCAGCAGATCCCCGCCGCCCGTGGTCGAGAAGGCCTCGACGATCTCCGGCACAGCGGCGAGCGCCTCGCCGACCTCGTCGAGATGGCCCTGGGTCACTTCGAGATGGACGAAGGCCAGGACCGGGTGGCCCAGCGCGGCGGGGGACAGGACAGGACCCGTACCGGTGATCACCCCGTCCCGTTCCAGCCGGTCGATCCGGGCCTGGAGGGTGCCCCGGGCGATGGAGAGGATGCGCGCGTACTCACGGACGCTGGTCCGCGGCTGCTCGATGAGCAGCCGGAGGATACGGGTGTCGAGGGCGTCCACCGCCATGGTCCGCGGGCCTCCTCCTGGTACGACGATCAGGGCTGCGACTGTACCAACGGCCCAGGCCGGGACCGTCCGGCGCGAGCCCGCACCGGTCCTGACCGCGCGTCATACCTGTAGTCCCTGAGAGCTACGGAAAAGGTTCACACCCCGGTGGGACGCCGACTACGGAGCCCCGTCCCTAGCTTCTGTACCGAGGCGCCGAGCGCCCGAGCCCCAGCAGCCCGGTACGGAAGGAACACCCCGTCATGCCGTCCCACCCGCGCAGTTCCCGTCTGCGCCGCGGCCTGCTCGCCGCGCTGGTGGCCGCCTCGGTGGCCGTGCCGGTCGCGGGCGCGGCGAGCCCCGCGGCCGTACCGGCACCGGCCCCGAACGTCCATGGCCCGCTGCGCGGCGCCGCACCCGGGGACCTCGCCGAGCGGTACGCCGGGACCCGGGCCGACATCGTCGCGGCCGAGCGGGCCGCGTCCCGCCACGGTGACCGCGGGCGGGCCGCCGCACTGCACGCCATGGCGGACCCGGACCGCCACTTCCTCGCCTTCGACGGCCGGGACGGCGGCCGCGGCGTCGAGGTCTTCGGCGACCTCGCGCGTGCGGAGCGGATCGCCGTGCTGGTCCCCGGCGCGGGCATCGGCGTCGACCACTACTGGCGGCTGCGCAACGGATCGCTCGCCCTGCGCCAGGAACTGGGCGAGCGGTCGGCGGTGGTCGCCTGGCTCGGCTACCGGACGCCGGAGACGGTGAGCCCGGCCTCGGTCACCTCGGGACGGGCCGCCGAGGCCGCACCCGAACTGGTGCGCTTCATCCGTGAGTTGACCCGCCTGCGGCCCGACGCCCGCACCACCCTGCTCTGCCACTCCTACGGCTCCGTCGTCTGCGCGCGGGCCGCGCACGGACTGCGGGTCGCCGGGATCGTCCTGTACGGGAGTCCGGGCACCGGCTACCGGAACGCCGCCGCCCTGCACACCACGGCCACCGTCTGGGCGGGCCGCGCCGGGGGCGACTGGATCGCGGACGTACCGCACATCGAGGTGCGACTGCCCTTCGCGCACATCGGGTTCGGCACGGACCCGGTCTCGCCCGCCTTCGGCGCCGAGACCTTCGCGGCGGGCTCCGGCGGCCACAGCGACTATCTGAAGCCCGGCTCCGTACCACTGAGGAACCTGGCCCGGATCGTGGCCGGTACGGCCGGGTCCGCCGAGACCCCGGGAGAACACCATGCGTGACGTCGTCCGGCGGATCGAATCCGCCACCCCGGCCGACCGTGACCGTGCCGTCGACGCGCTGCGCGCCCTCGCCATCCTCGGCGTCGTCCTCGGCCACTGGCTGGTGACCGCCCTGGTCGCCGACAGCGGCACCCTGCACGGAGCGAGCCCGCTCCACTACCTGCCGGGCCTGACCCCGGTCTCCTGGCTGCTCCAGACCCTCGCGGTCTTCTTCCTGGTCGGCGGAATGGTCGGGGCGAGGAGCCATGCCGCGGCCCGTGCACGGGGCGAGAGCCACGGCCGTTGGCTCGGTGCGCGGATGGGCCGACTGCTGCGCCCGACGGCCGTGGTGCTGGCCGTGTGGGCGGTCGCGGCGGGCGTGATGCTCGCCTCCGGGGTGGACCAGGACACCGTGCGCGCACTGGCCAAGCTGGTGTGGTCCCCGTTCTGGTTCATCGTGGTCTTCGCGGCGCTGACGGCGGCGACCCCGCTGGTGGCGAGGCTGCATCCGCTGTGGCCGTTCGCCGTGGTGCTGGTCGTCGACGTGTACCGGTTCGGCCTGGACGAGCCCGGCGGATTCGCCGTGGTCAACGTGGTGGCCGGCTGGCTGGTCCCGTACTGCCTGGGCGCGACCCGGTACCGGGGCGGACTGCAAGGCCGTCGGACCGGCTGGGCGCTGCTGCTCGGCGGGGCCGCGGCCACCGCCGGACTGGTCCTGTGGGCCGGATACCCCGCGGCCATGGTCGGGGTGCCCGGCGGCGAGATCTCCAACCTCGACCCGCCGACCCTCGCCGTGGTCACCTTCGGCCTCGCCCAGTGCGGGGCGGCCCTGCTGCTGCTCGGTCCGCTGCGCCGACTGCTGCGGCGCCCCGTGCTCTGGGCCGTGGTGGCGACGGTGAACCTCTCGGCGATGACCGTCTTCCTCTGGCACCAGACGGCCATGATCGCGGTCACCGCGATCGGCCTGACGGCGGGTGAGGCCCTGCCGGGCCTGCACACCGTGCCCGACGGGCCCGGCTGGGTACTCGCCCGGCTGGCCTGGCTGCCGGTGTTCGCCGCGGCGCTGCTGATCTGCGGGCTGGCGTTCCGCGCCCATGAACGGCGGCGGCCGCGCAACGGGGGCCGGACCGCCCGCGGGGGCCGCCCCGCCCCGACGGTGGCGGCGCGAGGTGTCTAAGGTGCGAGCTGTGAACCGGGGGGACATGGTGAGGCGTACGGCGCGGGCACTGCGGGACTGGCCCCGCACCCTGCGCGGGGACCTCATGACGTGGCAGGCCGACCCGAACGGCCCGCCGGGCAGACCGCGTTGGCTGGACTGGCGGCCGGTGATCATGGTGCCGCTGGTGATGCTCGCGGTGGGACTGCTCGTCGCCGGAACCAACCAGTACGCCTTCGCCTTCGGGATGGGCGTACAGCTCGGCGTCCTGTTCGCCGGGGCCCAGTCGGTGGCGTTCGTCGTCGCCCTGTACCGCCCGGTCCAGGCCTGGTGGGCGACGCTGCTCGTCATGGTGATGGTCACCCCGTTCGCGGCGAACGCCGCTTCGGGGACGCGGATTCCGTGGAGCGGCGCGTTCCCCTGGAACGGGGTCGGGATCGCGATGCAGGCCGGGGTGCTGTACCTGCTCGCGGTGCGGGTGCGCCCCCGGATCGCCGTCGAGGCCCTGGTGATCACGGTGCTGGCCGGGATCGTCTGCGGAGCGGCGGTTCCCTTGAGGGACCCCCACGACATCCGCCTCGCCATCGCCGTCCTGGCCGTCACGGTGGCGATGGGCGTGGCGCTGCGCGGTGTGGCCGTCGCCCGTACCCAGCTGGTCGTGCAGGAGGAACTCACCGCCGAGGAGCGTTCCCGGCGCACCCTGCTGGAGGAACGCAACCGCATCGCACGCGAGCTGCACGACGTGGTCGCCCACCACATGTCGGTCGTCTCCATCCAGGCGCAGGTCGTCCCGCACCTGGTCGAGAACCCGTCCGACGAGCTGAGGGAGAACGTCGAGGGCATCCGCCAGAACGCCGTCGACGCGCTCACCGAACTGCGCCGGGTGCTCGGCGTACTGCGCTCCGAGGACCCCCTCCCGCACGCCGCGCGGCACGCCCCCCAGCCCACCCTGGAACGGCTGGACGAACTGATCGGCAACGCACGCGGCGCCGGGCTCACGGTCACCGCCGGGACCACCGGCGAACCGCGCCCGCTGTCGCCCGGCGTCGAACTGTCGGCGTTCCGCATCGTCCAGGAGGCGCTGAGCAACGCGATACGCCACGCACCGGGCGCCCGGGTGCGCGTGGAGATCCGCCACCAGGACTCCGGGGTCACGGTCCGGATCACCAACACCGCGCCGGACCGGGCCGCTCCGCCCGCCCCGGGCATCGGCCACGGCCTCCTCGGCATGCGCGAGCGCACCGCGATGCTGGGCGGCGAACTCGCCACCGGGGCGACCCCCGACGGCGGGTACGAGGTCATCGCGACCCTGCCCGCCCTGCCCGCCGTCACCGCCCCGCCCGCCGACCCCGCCGAGGACCCCCGATGAAGGCCATCCGCGTACTGATCGCCGACGACCAGATGATGGTCCGGCAGGGCCTCACGGTGCTGCTGAACGCCGAACCCGACATCGAGGTCGTCGGCCAGGCGGTGGACGGCACCGACGCCATCGACAAGGTCGCCGAACTCGACCCGGACGTCGTCCTGATGGACATCCGCATGCCCCGGCTCGGCGGTATCGAGGCGACACGCGCCGTCACCGGGGCCGGTGGCTCCACCGTCAAGGTCCTCGTCCTGACCACCTTCGATCTCGACGAGTACGTCTACGAGGCGCTGCGCGCGGGCGCGTCCGGGTTCCTCCTGAAGGACGCCTCCGCCGACGAACTCGCCCATGCCGTAAGGGTGGTGGCCGAGGGCGAGGCCCTGCTCGCCCCGAACATCACCAAACGGCTGATCGCCGAGTTCGCCCGGGTGAGCGCCGGTCCGCGCGCCGCGCCCAAGGACCGTGCCGGCGACCTGACGGAGCGTGAGACCGAGGTGCTGGTCCTGATCGCGCAGGGCCTGTCCAACACCGAGATCGCCAGGAACCTCGTGGTGGCCGAACAGACCGTGAAGTCCCACGTCGGCCGGATCCTGTCCAAGCTGGGGCTGCGCGACCGCACCCAGGCCGCCGTCCACGCCTACGAGACGGGCCTGGTGCGCCCCGCCGGCTACTAGGCCCTGTCTTCGAACTGCCGCCTGCCCGGCGGCGCCCGGCGCGTGTGCGTGAGCCGCGCCCGGCTCGCCGGGTCCGCCCCCACGTCCCGGAAACGGTCCCCGGGACACATCGGGCCGGTCCGGACGCAGCGTCCAGGTCCGGCCGCGTCCCCCATCTGACACCACGTCCGCAGCCGCTCCCGCGCCCGGGACCGGCACCGCTTGGACCCGTACGAAACCGGCACCGGCCGGGCCGTCGAGGCCCGCCCGGCGAGCCGCCGTGCCCGCGACCGGGCACCGGGCCGCCCCTTTGCGCGGTCCGGCCGACTCCGACCCGACGAAGGAACCGAGAACCCCATGGGATCCACCCTTGTCATCACCAATGACTTCCCGCCGCGCCAGGGCGGCATCGAGACCTTCGTGCACGCGATGGCCACCCGGGTCCCGGACGACGACGTGGTCGTCTACACCTCGCACGAGCCCGGTGACACCGCCTACGACGCGAACCTTCCGTTCCCCGTCGTACGGGACCCGAGCCGCATGCTGCTGCCGACCGGCCGGGTGACCCGCAGGGCCGTCGAGATCGCCCGGGAGCACGGCTGCGACCGGGTCTGGTTCGGCGCCGCGGCCCCGCTGGCCCTGATGGCACCGGCCCTGCGGCGCGGCGGGGTACGGCGCATCGTGGCGACCACCCACGGCCACGAGATCTGGTGGGCGAGGACGCCCGGCGCACGCGGGCTCATGCGCCGGATCGGCAGCGGCGTCGACGTGGTGACGTATCTGGGGCAGTACACCCGTGCCCGGATCGAGCCCGCGCTCGGCCCGCGTGCGCGGATGAGCCGACTGGTCCCCGGGGTCGACGCCGAGGTGTACCGGCCGCGCGCCGACGCCGGGCCCGACCCGCTCGCCGGACTCGTACCGCGGGGCGCGCGCGTCATCCTGTGCGTGGCCAGGCTGGTTCCCCGCAAGGGGCAGGACACCCTCATCCGGGCCCTGCCGCTGATCCGGAGCGAGGTGCCCGACGCGGTGCTGGTGGTGGTCGGCCGGGGCCCCGACGAGGCGCGGCTGCGCAGGCTGGCGGAGCGCCACGCCGAGGGGGCCGTCCACTTCGCGGGAGGCGTCTCGCACGCCGACACGCCCCCCTACTACGCCGCGGCGGACGTCTTCGCGATGCCGTGCCGCACCCGGCGGGCGGGTCTGGAGGCGGAGGGGCTCGGGATCGTGTTCCTGGAGGCGGCGGCGAGCGGACTGCCGGTGGTCGTCGGTGATTCCGGCGGCGCCCCGGACACCGTCCTCGACGGCAGGACCGGCCGGGTCGTGGACGGCACCGACCCCGTGGCCGTCGCCGGGGCGCTGACCGGGATACTCCTGGACCCCGACCGGGCCGCGATGGGGGCCGCGGGCCGCACCTGGGTCCGGGGGTCCTGGTCCTGGGACGCGTCGGCCCGTCACCTGACGGAGCTTCTGACCCCCGTCGAGCAGGCGCGGGAGTCCCTGCCGGGCGAGGAGTAGCGGACCGTCGCGGAGGAGCTGCGCCCCCGGCCGCCCGCTTCGGCGCGGCGCGGGGGCGGCGCGTCCGCCGTCGGCGCCGGCCCGAAGCGGTGCCGGTCCGTTGGTCTACTCCTGGCGCAGTCGGCTTGGTGATTTCTGTGCCAATGGCTCAGTGATGTCCGCCTCGGTTGAGCCATGGGACCCGATGATGTTGTGATGTATCCGTCGATGGCGCTGCGGATCCCCGCGGCGCCTTTTTCATGCCGGTGGACAGGGCCGGTCGTGCGGAAGCGGGAGCGTGTCGGTGCTGAAGAGGATGTTCGTCGCCCCGGACCCGGGGCGGACGAGACTGCGCAGCGGGATCCGGGCCGTCCTCGGCATCGGACTGGCCGTCGCGGTGTGCGGCCTGGCCGGCCACTCCCTCGTCGCGGCCGTCACCGGTGGCCTCGCCGCGCTGCTGGCGCTGTTCACGGTGCTGGACACCACGGTGCGCGGCCAGGCGGTCACCACGGCGCTGCTGCCCGCCGTGGGCTTCCCCGTGCTCGCCCTCGGCGCCGTGCTGCACGACCACCCGGCGGCCCGGGACGCCGCCTTCCTCGCGGTCGTCGGCGCGGGTGTGTACGCCCGGCGATGGGGACCGCGCGGCCACTCGCTCGGCGTGTTCGCGTTCATGGCCTTCTTCACCACGCAGTTCCTGCACACCGGGCCCGGTCAGCTGCCCGAGCTGTACTCGGCGGTCGCCCTCTCCCTGCTCGTCTCCTCGACCGTCCGCTTCGGGCTGTGGTGCTACGAGCGCCGGCAGCCCGCCGCCGTCGTGCCCGCCCCCGTGACCGGCACGGGGCTCGGCCGGGTCACCACCCGTCAGGCGGTCCAGGCCACCGTGGCCGGGGCCCTCGCGGTGACGGCGGGACTCGTCCTCTCCGAGGAGCGCTGGTACTGGGCCGTGGGTGCCACCTGGTGGGTCTTCGTGAACACCGCCTCACGGGGCGAGACGCTGGTGCGCGGCTTCCGCAGGATCCTGGGGACCCTGGTCGGCGTCCCCGTCGGCCTGGCCGTCGTCGTCCCGCTGCACGGGGCGCCCGTGCCCACCGCGGTCGTGGTCGCGGCCGGCGTCTTCGGGATCTTCTACACCGCCGCCGTCTCCTACACCTGGATGGTGTTCTCGGTGACGGTGATGGCCGGGGCGCTCTACGGGCTCCTCGGGGTGCTGGACCCCGCCCTGCTCGTGCTGCGGCTGACGGAGACCGGCGCGGGCGCGCTCGGCGCGATGCTCGCGGTGCTGCTCGTGCTGCCGGTCACCACGCACGCCACCACCGATGCCTGGATCCAGCGGGCCCTGCGCTGTGTGCACGCCTGCACCGCGGAGGCGGCCGCGCGGCTCTCGGGGTCGACGACCGCCGACCCCGCGCCCCGGATCGCCGAGCTGGAGGCGCTGCTCGGCCGGGTACGGATGTCCCTGGCCCCGCTCGTCCACCCGCTCAGCCCGCTGCGCGCCCGCAAGGCCCGTGCCCGCCAGGTGCTCGACCTGCTGGACGCCTGCGCCCGCGAGGTGCGCGGACTGGCCTCCGTCGCGGCGGACCCGGAAGCGTCCCACGACGCCCGCCTCGCCGCCGCCTGCTGGCGGGTCGAGGCGTCCGTGGAGGCCCTGACGGCCCCCGGCCCGCGGCGCCGGTCGGACGTGGCCGACGTCCCCGCCCACCCGGCCGCGACCGAGCCCGCCCTCGCCCATCTGCACGGCCTGGAGCGGGCGCTGGCGGATCTCGCCGCCCCGCTGCACAGCGATCCGCGTGCCCCGCTGATCACCGCGTGAGGCGCCCGCGCGAACGAGCCCGGCAGTTCTCGGCGGTGGCGTGGGTGTCCTGGAAACCCGAGGCGCCCGCGCGGGCGGGCCCCGCAGCCGAGGCACTGGTCTGGACCTGACGGGTGACTGCTACCGTCGCCCCGGAAGATCACGGCGGCACGGGCCGCCGCGATCAGTCGGCGGAGAGGGGCAGTTCGTGACGGGCAGCGACGACGGCGTGGTACGGGCATTCATCGGGTCGTTCACCTCGGCGGGCGGGCGGGGGATCACCGTCGCCGCAGTGGACCGGCGGACCGGGGCGCTGACCGTCCTCGGTGCCACGGACGCGGTCCCCGACCCCTCGTACCTCGCCCTGGGGCATGGCCAGGGGCCGGGCGGCGGCGCGCTCTACACGGTCAGCGAGACCGAGCACGGAGCGGCGGCCGCCCTGGATATCACGGGCGACGAGCCGCGGCTCATCGGCGGGATCCGGCCGGTGGACGGCGCCGGCCCCACCCACCTCGCGCTCGCGGGCGGTCATCTGCTCACCGCCAACTACGGCACCGGCAGCGTCAGCGTCCTCCCCGTGGGACCGGACGGCTCCCCGGGCCCGGTCGCCTCCGTGCTCCGGCACGAGGGCAGCGGTCCGAACAAGGACCGGCAGCGCTCCCCGCACGCCCACCAGGTGCTCCCCGACCCGTCGGGGAACTGGGTGCTCGGCGTGGACCTCGGGACCGACTCCGTACGGATCTGCGCGCTCGACCCGGCGACCGGGACCCTGAGCCCGCACGGCGAGACGGCCCTGCGGCCCGGCACCGGCCCGCGCCACCTCGCCTTCCACCCCGCGGGCGGCCATGCCTACGTCCTGAACGAGCTGGAGCCCACGGTCACCGTGTGCCGGTGGAACGCCGCCGCGGGCGTCCTGGAGCCGGTGGGGGAGACATCCGTGCTGCCCGCGGAGCCGGCGGCGGACGGCGAGGGCACGGTGACCTACCCCTCGGAGGTCGTCGTCTCGCACGACGGGCGGTTCCTCTGGACCGCCAACCGGGGGGACGACACCATCTCCGTTCTCGCGCTCGACGCGACCGGCGAGCGGGCGACCCTGGTCACGACCGTGGACTGCGGCGGGCACTGGCCGCGCGACCTCGCCCTCGATCCGGCCGGGCACCGGCTGTACGCGGCCAACGAGCGGTCCGGCGACGTCAGCTGGTTCGACATCGACCCGGCGACCGGCATCCCGCGTCGCGCGGGCGCGCTGGAGGTCCCGGCCGCCTCCTGCGTGGTCTTCGCCTGACCCCGCCGCGCACACACGATCGCCGGACGGCCCCGGTTCTCCCGGCCCTCCGGCGATCGTGGACTGCCGGGTGCGCCCGGCGCCGGGTCAGTGCGCCTGGGCACCCTGCGGCGCGACCGGCGAGATCCCGAGCGTCGTCATGTACATCGACAGCACCAGCTTGCCGATCGCCGGGTAGGCGCCGAGCGGCTCGGCGCTCGCGCAGCCCGCCTCCTTCGCCGCGGCGTCCAGCAGCCCCTCGGCCACCTCCGGGCCCACCAGGTACGGGGCCACCGCGAGCTGCACCGAGCCCGAGGCGGTGAGCTGCTCGGCGATCGACGCGACGGAACCCTCGACGTCGAGCGCCGCGGCCATCACCGGTACCGCGAGCCGGGCGGCCAGCAGCATGCCGGTGATCCCGGCCGCCTGCACGGCCTCGTCGCCGCCCACCGTGGCCAGCACGATGCCGTCGGCGGCGGTGGCCACCGTGAAGAGCCTGGCCCGGTCCGCACGGGCCAGACCGGCCTCGGACAGCCGTACGTGCAGCGCCTCGGCGAGGAGCGGATGCGGACCGAGCACATCGGTCAGCTCGACCTGCGTACCGCTGTCCATCACGGCCTGCCGTATCCGCCGGATCAGCGAGCTGTCCGGCCCCGCGAGCAGCGGCACCACGACGGCGGACGGACCCTCGGGCTCGGGAACCTCACGGCCCGCGGCCTGCGCCTGCTCGTAGCGCGCGACGCGCTCGGTGGCGCAGTGGGTGAGCACGGCGGAGAGCGTGGGGTACTCGGCGTCGTCGCCGTCGAGGTAGCCGATCCGGGCGTTGAGGCCGGGCAGCTCGGAACGGGCGATGCTGATCAGCTCCTCGGCCAGACCGCGCGTGGCCGAGGAGGGGGTACCGGGAACAGCGAGAACGAGCGCGGCAGCGCCCTCGGGCGCGACCACGGGCTCCGGGCGGCGGTGCCGTCCGGACTGGCGAGGTCGCGGCATTCGTACAGGCAGGCCGGAAGCGGGCCCAGTGGGGGTGCTCATGGCGCCGCATGCTACTGGTTTTGGGTACGGCTCTGTTCGGGGAGGGCCCAGGCAGGCGTTATCTGTCCACTTTTATCCGATCAGAGGCTTACCGGTTGACTGATCCTGCTCTGTCGCCACCTGGCCGGACTGCCGCTCAGGCCCTTCACCAGGCACGCGAAGCAGCATCGGGTGCCTGGGCAGTCTCAGGCCCCCCGTGGCCAGCGCCCGCGCGATGGTCAGCGCACCGGTCAGCGGATCACCCGAACCGGGGACCATCCGTGCCCGTGGAAGCAGCCGGGCCAGCTCCTCGCGCAGCGGTACGAGCAGTGGATCGCCCATCCGGAACAGGCCGCCGGTCAGCGCCACTTCGCACGGTTCGCCGTCGTCACCCGCCTCGGGACAGACCGCCGCAGCCGCCTCCGCGATGTGCGTCGCGGCCTCGCGCAGGATGCCCGCGGCCACCGGATCGTGCCCGGCGCACGCGGCGACCTCGGGCGCGAACGAGGCCAGTACGGCGGGCCGGTCGGCCCGCGGATAGAGCAGTTGGGGCAGCTCGGGCGCGGGCCCGAACACCGCCTCCAGCCGGGAGAGCAGAGCGGCTGATCCACCGCGCCGCCCGTCGTGGGCGCGCATGGCCGCGTCGAGCCCGGCCCGGCCGATCCAGGCCCCGCCACCGCTGTCGCCCAGCAGGTGTCCCCAGCCGTCGGCCCGGCGCCACTCCGTCAGATCCGTGCCCAGCGCGATCATGCCCGTGCCGCCCGCGACGACCGCCCCCGGGCGCTGGCCCACCGCCCCCGCGTACGCGGTCACCGCGTCGCCGGCGAGGGCGAGCCGCCGCGCTCCGAGGGCGTCCTCCAGAGCGGCGGGGAGCTCCGCGCGCAGTTGTCCGCCGAGCGTCGCCATGCCGGCCGCGCCGATCGCCACGGCCCCGATCGCGGAGCCCGCACCGCCACAGCGCTCCAGCAACAGACGGGCGGCGGGCAGCAGTTGTTCCAGCAGATGGCCCGCGTCGATCCCGGCCGGTCCGGTGCGCACCGGACCCCCGCAGTCCGTCGTCCCCACCGGGGCGGACCCGCCCACGGTGCCCAGCGCCACGCGCAGCCCCGAACCCCCCGAGTCCACGCCGAGCACATACGGCCCCGGCACCGCAGCCCCGTCCGCGCCCGCCCGGACGGCGGTGCTCTCCGGTGATCGCCGCGGTGCGCTCATGGGCCGGCTCCAGGAAGGAAGAGGAATGACGGCGGCAGCCTATCCCCAGTGCCCGGCCCCGGTCCTGGGAGGGCGGACTCGGAGGCGGGCGCCGGCCGTGTACGCCGGTAGAGTGACGTTCTGTGGCACCACGACCGTTGAATGAAGTAGTCGAGCCCGGCTGGGCCGAAGCACTCGCACCCGTCGCCGGACGCATCGCGGCGATGGGCGATTTCCTGCGCGCGGAGGTGGCGGCGGGACGCACCTATCTGCCGTCCGGCGCGAACGTACTGCGCGCTTTCCAGCAGCCGTTCGACGACGTACGCGTCCTGATCGTCGGTCAGGACCCCTATCCGACACCCGGAATGGCGATGGGGCTGAGCTTCTCCGTCGCCCCGGAGGTGCCCCAGGTGCCCGGCAGCCTGGAGAACATCTTCCGGGAGATGCACACCGACCTGGGGCTTCCGCGTCCGTCGAACGGCGATCTGACGCCCTGGACGCGGCAGGGCGTCCTGCTGCTGAACCGGGCCCTCACCACCGCGCCCCGCAAACCCGGCGCGCACCGCGGCAAGGGCTGGGAAGAAGTCACCGAACAGGCCATCCGGGCCCTGGCCGCACGGGGCAAGCCGCTGGTCTCCGTGCTGTGGGGGCGTGACGCCCGCAATCTGCGGCCGTTCCTCGACGGGTTCCCGGCGATCGAGTCCGCGCACCCCTCGCCCATGTCGGCGGACCGCGGCTTCTTCGGCTCCCGTCCCTTCAGCCGCACCAATGAACTCCTGCTGCGCCAGGGGGCACAGGAAGTGGACTGGCGGCTGCCGTAGCGCGGCGGTCCGGGCACGGCGCCGCGCGCCGGGGTCCCGCGGTGGCACCGGCTCCTTCGCGGGGCCGGGGCCCCCGCGGGGTTCACCCGCGACGGGTCACGACGCGTCGCGCACCGTGCCGGTGAACACCGGCCCCTCGTGCGGCTCCCAGACGTCGTCGTAGGTGATCATCCGCAGCCGAATCGATTCCTCCGGCTCCTTCAGCCCGTCGGCGACCGTGGGTACGGTCAACTCGGTGCTCAGCTTTCCGGCGGGCACGCTGACCGGCAGGTACGGCGTCTCCACCACGGCGGACAGCGGCCGGGCCGGTTCCGGCGACTCGCCGAAGCTCTCCCGCAGCCATGCCCCGTCGACGTCCAGGGTGGACAGCTCCGCGCCCTGCTCGACCGGCAGGATCTCGAAACCGACCGAGTCCATGTCGACATCGGCGGCCTCGGAGAGCGAGACCCGCCAGCGCAGGCTCTGTCCCTCGGTGACGTGGTCCGCGACCGGCTTCACCTCGACCGTGGGCATCGGATCGTCGTTCTTCACGGTCAGCCCGCCGCTGTGGGAGCCGACGACCGCGCCGCGCACGGCCTTGACGAACACGTTGTGCATGACGTCGTAGGAGAAGCGGGTGTTGCCGCGCACCTGGACGGGCACGTCGACGGCATGGCTGCCCGGACGCACCGTCACCGTCCGGTAGCTGACCTTGTCGGTGCCCGGCTCGGCGACGAACAGCCGGACCCGGCCGCTGCCGTGCCCGGAGATCCGCACCGGAACACGGTAGTTCCGGACCCCGGAGTCCCCCTCCTCGACCGTCAGCCGGCCGATGTCCACGCGCGGCAGCGAAGCGGCCCGGACCGCGGGCGTACCGGGGCGCCAGCCCCAGGCGTCGACCAGCCACGCCTGCCCCGATCCGCTGCGCGGGGTCAGCTCCAGGGACTTCACCTGCTTGAGGTCCACCTTGCCCCGCGAGGCGGCGGACAGCGGCACGCGGATCTCGCGGCCCCAGTAGGACGCGGTTCGGTCGCTGCCCGGCAGTCCGTCGATCCGGGCGGTGCCCAGCGTCGCCCGTCGGCCCTTGGTGTCGGTGAGCGCGATGTCCAGCCGGGTGCCGGTGGTGTTGGGCGGCACGATCACCCGCAGTGCCAGTGAGTCGGCACCCGCCACGGAGACCGGCCGGGCGGTACGGATCTTCACCGCCGTGCCCGGCTCGGACCAGCGCATGGCGACCGCGTGGCGGCCGGGCTCCCGCGAGGTCTCCCACAGGGCGAAGTGCGGGGAGGTGGCGGTTCCCTCCGGCGGCAGACAGGCGCGGCGCGGATCGGGATCCACCTGGGCGCACACCCGGCCGCCGCTGACGGACATCGAGGTGTCCGGCAGGAAGGCGGGCGTGCGCCTGCCGCCGACGGCGTGGGTCAGCACGCGGACCGGGCCGGCCGACGGCGCACGCCGGTCGGATCCGTCCAGCAGCGGGCGCACCCGGTCGTCACCGGCGACGAACAGCCGGGCCGCGGCGGCGATGTACGTGGCACCGGCGGTCTGCTGCCGTGCGGCGGTGAGCCGGTCCTTCTTGCCCGGCGTGCACACCGGGTCCGGGGTGTCGTTGTCCCAGAAGTCGTCGTCGGCGGGGGCCACCGCCTGTCCCGGGGTCCATTCGCTGTTGAAGAAGTTGTGGTTGGCGCCGACCACGTAGACCGCGCTGTGCAGCGCGGTGCCGCGGCTGATGCCACGGGTGCCGTCCACATAGATCTGGCCCTGGAGATCGGACACGTCGCCGTCGCAGCCCGGCAGGATGGTCATGGACGGCACGTCCGGAACCGGGTTCTGCCCGAAGACGGTGGGGCCGATCAGGACGGTGCCGCGGATGTGCCAGCGCACCGGACCGCGGTAGCCGTCCTGGTCCGCGGGCGCCCGGTAGAGGCTGTCGAGCGCGGCCCGGTTGACGCCTTCGCCGCCCCGGGAGTGGCCGACGAGTAGCACCTGGTCCATGTCGGCGGGCGGGGCCGCGCGTACCGCCGCGGGCGCCCCGGCCCGGTGGGCGGCCCACTCGGCCCAACGGGCGAGGTGCAGCCGCACCAGGGAGGAACGCGCCTGGGCGCCACCGTCCTCGGCGCTGTCGTCCTGCCCGTTGATCCCGTTGGCCGCGATGGACACCGTGACGTATCCCTGGGAGGCCAGGAGCTTCTGGTCGCGCAGATAGCCCCGGTGGCTCGGCACCGGCTTCAAGCCCGCTTCGCAGGGCCAGGACATGCCCTGGTCGCCCTTGGCGTTGTAGCAGGTGTAGTGACGGCCGTGCAGGAACAGCGCGAGGGGCCGGCGGCCCGGTGCGCCGACCGGCGAGACCACCACGCCCCGCATCTCCACCGGCGCGGGGAATCCGGGCAGCCGCACCGACTTCAGGGCGTACTCACCGCTGACGGTCCGGTACTTTCCCGTGGTGCCGGGGTCGACCGCGTTGACGGGCGGGGGAGTTGACGGCGGCGTGGTTCCGGTGGCCCGGCGGGCGTCGGGGGCCCGGTCCTTTCCGGCGGCGTCGAGCCGGCGCCCGCCCGCCAGGACCCTGAGATCCGGCGCCGCACCGACGCGCGCGTCGCCGAGTTTCAGCCGGAACGCCCGCCGGTCCCGGCCGGCGACCGGCCGGCCCAGCAGCCGGTCCCCGGCGTAGAACTCGACCCGGGCATTGCCCATGGGCACCGGCTCGGGAGAGGTCCAGACGAGCTGCTTCGCGGGTCCCGTACCGGCGATCCGCCAGCCCGACGGGAGCCGTCCGTCCGGCTCCGCACGCGGAGCGGAGGGTATGGAAGCGGGCAGGGATATGGAATCGGCGGAACGCTGGGACGCCGGCTGCGGCGACGCGCGCGCCAGCTCCGGCACTCCCACGGTCAGGGTGAGTACCGCCAGCGCGGCGGTCACCGTGCGCGAGACACGGATCAAGGTGGTCCTCCTGGTCATCGGCCTTCTCGTACACCCCAGAGATCCCTGGGGCCCCCGCTTCCGGAGGACGGAGAGTGAAGCCCAGGGGTTGCCTCGCACCGCGTCACATTGCGCGGAACTGATGGCCGGAGGAGAAGAGTTGGACCGATGGCCGACCGGAACGGGCCGGACGCCGACGCGCCGCCGGCGGTGGTCAGCCGCCGATCACCGCCGCCCGTACGCACAGCACGTCCGGCAGGTGCGCGGCGAGCTGCCGCCAGCTGTCCCCGTCGTCCGCGCTCGCGTACACCTCGCCGTTGCGATTGCCGAAGTAGACCCCCGCGGGGTCGGCGTCGTCCGTGCACAGCGCGTCGCGCAGCACCGTGCCGTAGTGCGTCTCCTCGGGCAGGCCCTCGGTCAGCGGCTCCCAGGTGCCGCCCGCGTCACCGCTGCGGAAGACCCGGCAGCGGTGCCCGGCGGGCACCCGGTCGGCATCGGCGTTGATCGGGAAGAGGTACACGGTGTCCGCGCGGTGCGGATGCGCCGCCGCGGCGAAGCCGAAGTCCGACGGCAGGCCACGCCCGATGTCGGTCCAGTTGTCCCCGGAGTCGTCGCTGCGGAAGACTCCCCAGTGGTTCTGGAGATAGAGCCGGTCGGGATCGACCGCGTCCCGCGCCACCTTGTGGACGCACTGACCGAACTCCGGGGACGGGTCGGGGAGGAAGACCGCCGACACGCCCTTGTTCGACGGAGCCCAGCTCGCGCCCCCGTCCTTGGTGCGGAACACCCCGGCCGTGGAGACCGCGACGGTCACGGCACGGGCGTCCCTCGGGTCCGTCAGGACGGTGTGCAGGCCCTCGCCGCCCCCGCCCGGCACCCATCGCGCACGCGTCGGATGCTCCCACAGCGGGCGGATCAGCTCGAACGACTCCCCGCCGTCCTCGGAACGGAACAGCGCGGCGGGCTCGGTCCCCGCGTAGACGACACCGGGCGCCTCGGGGCCGGCCGGATGCAGCTGCCAAACCCGCTCCAGCGACGCCCCGGTGAACCGGGGAACTTCACGGCCGGTTGCCCCGGCTCGACCCAGGTGGTGCCCAGGTCGTCCGAGCGGAACACCGACGGGCCCCAGTGCGCGCTGTCGCCGCCGACCAGGAGCCGGGGGACCGGACCACGGGTGTCCACGGCGACCGAATAGATCGCCTGGGCACGGAAATGCGGGCCCCCGAACTCCCACGCACCCCCTCGTCGGCGGCCGATGAAGAGCCCCTTGCGGGTACCCACGGTGAGCAGTACGTCGGACATGGCCGAACCTCCCGAGACGCCGTTGTGCCGGATGACGGACAGTGTGCACCCGGCCACTGACAGTGGCCCGCAGGGTGGTCGCCGACACCAGGCCCTGTCGCCGCCGCGGCCGGTGCGGGTACGGTGCGGTGGGCGTGGAAAGCGCTTGCCGACATCCGTGTCCCCACCGCTGCGGAGCGCGGGGACGAGAGAGCGAGGAGCAGCTGTGCCGACCTTCGAAGGGCTGCCCGGTGCCGTCGCCGTGTCCCATCTGCGGGTGTACGACTGGCCCGCCGCGGACGGACTGCGCGGCGGAACGCCCCATCTCCACCTCACCTGTTCCGAGGGGTACGTGGTGGTCGGCGGCACGGGTTCGGTGCAGACGCTCACCGCGTCGGGATTCCGGCAGACGCCGCTGGCGCCGGGGGCGCTGGTGTGGTTCACGCCGGGCACGATCCACCGGCTCGTCAACGAGGACGGGCTGCGCATCGTCGTCCTCATGGAGAACAGCGGGCTGCCGGAGGCGGGCGACGCCGTGCTCACCCTCCCGCCGGAGCACCTGGCGGACCCCGGCGCCTACCGGGCGGCGGCCGTGCTGCCCGCGGGCGGCCCGGAGGCGGATCAGGAGCGGGCCGCCCGAGCCCGCCGCGATCTCGCCGTCGAGGGTTTCCTCGCCCTGCGCCGGGCCACCGAAGCGGGCGACCCGGAGCCGCTCGCCGCGTTCCACCGGGCCGCCGCCGCACTCGTGCGCCCGAAGGCCGAGGAGTGGCGCGGGCGCTGGCGGCGGGGGGCCGCCGCCGCTTCCGAGGTGACCGGCGCGCAGCTCGACGCCGTGGCGCGAGGTGACGCGGGCTATCTAGCCGATGCCTGTGTGCACGCCGAACAGCCCTCCGCGCACGGGAAGTTCGGTATGTGTGGCCGTCTGGACGTCTACCGGGGCCGACCGGCGGTGTCGGCGTGACCGGCGGGGTCGGCGTCGAACGCGACGGAGCGGGTCAGGACCCGGGTCGTACCGCCGTCGTCCTCCGTCCTGTCCCGGACGTGCCGGAAGCCGATCCGGCCCAGCAGCGCCAGCGACGCGGCGTTCTCGGCGGCCACGGTGGCATGGACCTCGGCGAGCCCGAGCGTGCCGAACCCGTACGCGGTCAGCGCCCGCGCGATCTCGGTGCCGAACCCCCGGCCCCACGCGGCGGTGGCCAGCGCGTAGACGATCTCGTGGCCGTCCGGGTCCGAGGACGGCTTGATCTCCGCGTGGCCGACGAACCGGCCCTCGTGGCGGACCGCCCAGACGTCGAAGAGGTCCTGTGCGTACACCTTGCTGAAGATCCGCCCGAACAGGGCGCGGTCCTCGGCCTCGGTCGCGGGTCCTTCCCCCATCCAGCGGGACACCCGGGTGTCCTGGAACAGTGCGACGAAGTCCTCCTCGTCGGAGTGCGTGTAGGGCTCCAGGCGCAGTCGCGCGGTGTGCAGGGCGAGGGTCGTCATGGCCGACGACGCTACGCACGGCTCCGGGCGGCCCGCAACGCAATACCGGCGGCCCGGCGGCGCTCGGTTGCGCCGGTGTTCACGGGACCCGCCCGACCGGCCGCTGGGTCCGCTTCCCGGTAGGTGGGCCCTCTTCCGGGCAGGTGAACCCGCCTCCAGGCCGGTGAACCCGCGGGAAGGCGGGCCGCCGGGCTTCCGGATTCGGTCGACTGGCGCCCATGACCTCCTCGACGTTCGGGACCACCGTCGCCGACGCGTTCACCTACCCCGACCGGGTCGCCTCGACCGACGCGGGTCGGTCCTGCAAACTGCGGATGCTCGACGAACTCGCCATCCGTGCCGGTGAGGCGGTGCTCGACCTCGGCTGCGGTCCCGGCACCGACCTCGCCGCACTGGCCGACGCCGTCACCGGGACGGGCGCGGTGATCGGCGTCGACCACGACCGGGCGGCGGCCAAGGTGGGGTTCGCCGTGTCCACGGTCGTCCCGGTCACCTCGGTCTTCCGGGACGACCGGGCCGCCGACCGGATTCTCGGCCTGGAGCGCACCGCGCGCCGTGCGGTCGGCGCCGGGTACTTCACCGAGGAGGAGGCGCGGCGCCGGCTGGACCATCTCGCCGACGGTCCCTTCTTCGCGGCCGTGACGCTGTTCATCGTCGTGGCCGAGGCGCAGGGGCGCCCCGCACGGTGTGCCCCGGAGGCGGGGCGGGTCCGGGGGAGCGCCGCCCGGCCCGGGGCACCGGTCCGTGCCGGGCGGCGGTTTCGGCCGACGTACGGTACCGGCCGGGGGTGCCGGTCGACGTACCGTACCGGTCGGCGGATCGGCCGGACGAGGTGAGGAGTGGAGCGATGGCGAGCGGGATCGAGGACGCCGAGGGGCGCGGAGCGGCCCTGGAGGTGGACACCGTCGGCGCACGGGTCGGGATCAGGGCCGTCGCGCCGATGGGCGAGCTGACGCTGTTCTGTACCCCGGCCCGTGCCCGGGAGCTGGCGGCGGCGCTCACCCTGGCGGCGGACGAGGCGGACAGCGCCGGTCCGGTGCGGCCCGTCACCGTCAAGGTGCGCGAGCTGCGGCGCGGGGACGTCCGGGAGGGCGACCGGGCCATGACGGTGGACGGCATCAGGGTCGACGGGGCGACCGCCCATGTCACCTGGAGATCGAGTGCGGGACGCGGCTGGACCCAGGCTTATGACGCGGACGCCGACATCACGCTCCGGCGGCGGGACGGGAGCCGCTGACCCCCGGCCGCCCCCCCCCGGCCTTGTACGAGAGACATCGTAATTTGACGGACGTCGTAGTACGGGATGTATCGTACTAGCGAATCTTCCGTACCCGTCGAAACGGAGTCCGACGTGAGTGCCCTCTTCGAGCCCTACACCCTGCGGTCGCTCGTCATTCCCAATCGGGTGTGGATGGCGCCCATGTGCCAGTACAGCGCCGCACCGGAGGGGCCGGACGCCGGCGTCGCGACCGACTGGCACTTCGCCCACCTCGCGGCGCGTGCGACCGGGGGGACCGGGCTCATCCTCACCGAGGCGACCGCGGTCAGCCCCGAGGGCCGGATCAGCCCCGCCGACCTCGGCATCTGGAACGACACCCAGGTCGCCGCGTTCCGGAGGATCACGGAGTTCATCAAGGGCCAGGGCTCCGTTCCTGGCATCCAGCTCGCCCATGCGGGGCGCAAGGGATCCACGGCGGCGCCGTGGCTGGGCGGCCGTCCGGTGGGGCCGGAGGCGCACGGCTGGACGCCCGTCGCCCCGAGCCCGCTGCCGTTCGACGAGGGCCACCCCGTGCCGCACGAGCTGACCACGGAGGAGATCCGGGACGTGGTCGACCGGTTCCGCGAGGCCGCGCGCCGCGCGCTCGACGCGGGGTTCGAGGTCGCCGAGGTGCACGGCGCCCACGGCTACCTCATCGGGCAGTTCCTCTCCCCGCACAGCAACCGGCGCACCGACGAGTACGGCGGCAGCTTCGAGAACCGCGTCCGCCTCGCCCTGGAGATCGTCGACGCGGTGCGCGAGGTCTGGCCGCAGGAGCTGCCCGTCTTCTTCCGGATCTCCGCGACGGACTGGCTCACCGAGAACGAGGAGGACGAGCGCGAGGGCTGGACCGCCGACGAGACCGTCCGGCTGGCCCCGCTGCTCCAGGCGCACGGCGTCGACCTGCTGGACGTGTCCAGCGGCGGGAACGCCCCGCACGCCCGCATCGGCACCGGGCCGGGCTACCAGGTTCCCTTCGCCGAGCGGGTCCGGACCGAGACCTCGCTCCCCGTGGCGGCGGTCGGCCTGATCACCGAGGCGCAGCAGGCCGAGAAGATCCTCACGGAGGGGCGGGCCGACGCCGTCCTCCTCGGGCGCGAGCTGCTGCGCAGCCCGTCGTGGGCCCAGGACGCGGCGCGTGAACTGGGCGGCGACGTCCACAAGCCGGAGCAGTACCTCCGCGCGGTCTGACCACCCGGCCCGTCCGGTCCCGCACGGCCCCGCCCGGGGCGGGGAGGGCGAGGGTGCCGGGTGACCGCGCGCGGAACCCCGTCCGCCTCACCCGCCCGCGCGGGTGAGGCGGGCCCGGCGTGCACGTCTTGACCAGTCGCGGCGCTGATTACCTGCCCGCGCGGGTGAGGCGGGCCCGGCGTGCACGTCTTGACCAGTCGCGGCGCTGGTTGCCCGCCCGCGCGGGTGAGGCGGGCGCGGCACGCACATCGTGACCGGTCACGGCGCTGATCACTCGTCCGCGCGGGCGAGACGGACCCGGACGAAGGGGCCCGTCGCGAGAACGAGAGCGGTGAAGGCGGCGAGCCGCCACAGCCCCGGCCGGTCCGACGCGGTGACGTGCTGGATGCCGTACGCCGCGTACCAGTTGGCCGCCAGATCGGTCACCATGACCGCGCACATGAGGTCCACGCCGACCGGCCTCCCGCCGAGCAGGAGCAGGGCCGCCGACGTGTCGAGGACCGTCAGCGAGGACCAGTACAGGTTCAGCCAGTCAGGGGCCCAGTCGTGGGCGAGCGGACCGTCGCGGAGCAGGTCGGCCAGGTGCGAGACGGTGCCGACGGCGACCAGGACCACCACGTACAGCGCCACGAGCGCGACCACCCACCGGGGCGCACGTCCCATCCATCGCCTCATGCGCCCGATCGTCCCAGACCCCGGAGCCCCGTCATCGGCGGCCCGCAGGGCAGGGACCCCGCCATCGAGGCCCGGCCGCCGCCGACGGCGCGATTCCTCTCCCGGATGCCCAACTCCCTTCTGTGGCATGAGTCGTTGGCGGACGCCCCGTGGTGCGATTCCTCGTCCGGGCGACGTCGGCAGGTTTCTGCGGCCTTGTCCCGTAAGGGAGTTCGGCGGTGCCCGAGACGGGGTCCGGCCTCGCGCAGAAACAGTCCGACGACGTCTTGCCGCTCGGCTCGCGCCGCCTATATAACGTTGTAAATCGAGCCGCCATGCCCTCAACCGCACGCCGGCGAGCGTGCTGTCCTCCCGTCAAGGAGCGTCCCGCGCATGTTGATCCAGCGTCGATCCCGTACCCTCGCCGCGGCCTGTCTCCTCGCCGCCACCGCATCGCTGGCCGTCTCCGGCTGCGCCAAGTCGGAGACCCAGGACACCGCGGGCGGCGACAGCAGCCAGGCCGCCCGCGCGGCCGAGTCCCCGGGGAGCAGCTCCGGTCCGGGATGCTCGCTGCGGACGTACGGTGCGCCGAAGCTGGACCTGAAGGACGCGGTCGTCGGCTTCTCGCAGTCGGAGAAGGAAGCCAACCCGTTCCGTATCGCCGAGACCAGGTCCATCAAGGACGAGGCCGCGAAGGTCGGCGTGAAGAAGCTGCTCACCACCAATGCGCAGTCTCAGCTTTCCAAGCAGATCAGCGACATCCAGGACATGCTGTCCCAGGGCGCCCAGTTCCTGATCGTCGCCCCGCTGAACTCCGAGGGGCTGGAACCCGCCTTCAAGGCGGCCGCGGCCAAGAAGGTCCCGGTCCTCACCATCGACCGCAAGGTCGACTCCACCGTCTGCAAGGACTACGTGGCCTTCCTCGGCTCCGACTTCGTGGAGCAGGGCAGGCGCGCGGCCGACGCGATGATCGAGGCGACCGGCGGCAAGGGCAAGGTCGCCATCCTCCTCGGCGCCTCCGGCAACAACGTCACCACCGACCGCACCAAGGGCTTCGTCGACCGGATCACGGCCGAGGCGCCCGGCCTGCGGATCGTCGCCCGGCAGACCGGGGAGTTCGCCCGCGACAAGGGCCAGCAGGTCATGGAGCAACTCATCCAGTCCAAGCCCGACATCACCGCCGTCTACGCGGAGAACGACGAGATGGGGCTCGGTGCCGTCACCGCCCTCAAGGCGGCGGGGAAGAAGCCCGGCAAGGACGTGAAGATCGTCTCCGTGGACGGCACCCGCAACGCCGTGCAGGCCCTGGCCGACGGCGAGTACAACGCCGTCATCGAGTCCAACCCGCGCTTCGGCCCGCTCGCCTTCGCGACCGCCCGGAAGTTCTACGGCGGCGAGGAGATCCCGGAGAACGTCATCATCTCCGACCGGGCGTACGACGCGTCCAACGCCAAGGCCTCGCTCGGCGGGGCGTACTGACCGCACCGACCGGCAGGGACCCGCGACCACGGGGCCGTACCGCCGCGGCGCACCACCCCGCCGCGGCGCCACCGGCCCCCACCCCGGAACAGCGGAAGGCCAGGACGCCCCATGGCACCACCCGAAGCAGTACCGCCCGCCCCGGCGCCGGGGCGGAGCGCCCGCCCCGGACGGGGTGGCGCTCCGTCCACCGGTGACGCCGTGCTCGAAGCCCGCTCGGTGAGCAAACGATTCCCGGGCGTCGTCGCGCTCGACGACGTGTCCTTCACGCTGCGCGCCGGGGAGACCCATGCGCTGGTGGGGGAGAACGGCGCCGGGAAATCCACCCTGATCAAGCTCCTGACGGGCGTTCACCGGCCCGACGGCGGAGAGCTCCGGCTCGCCGGACGGACCGTCGCCTTCGCCCGTCCGGCCGAGGCCCAGCGGGCCGGGATCTCCACCATCTACCAGGAGGTGAACCTCGTCCCGCTGATGAGCGTGGCGCGGAACATCTTCCTCGGCCGTGAGCCCAGGAACCGCCTGGCCCTCATCGACTTCGCCCGGATGCACCGCGAGACCACCGAACTGCTCGACGGCTTCGGCCTGCGCGTCGACCCCCGAAGTCCCCTGCACACCCTGGGGATCGGTGCCCGGCAGATGGTCGCCCTGGCGCGGGCCGTCTCGGTCGACGCCCGGGTCGTCATCATGGACGAGCCCACCTCCTCGCTGGAGCCGCGCGAGGTCGAGACCCTCTTCCGCGTCATCGACGACCTGCGCGGCCGGGGCATCGCCGTCCTCTACGTCAGCCACCGCATGGACGAGCTCTACCGGATCTGCGACCGCGTCACCGTGCTCCGCGACGGCCGCCACGTCCACACCGGCGACCTGGCCGGTCTCGACCGGATGCGCCTCGTCTCGATGATGCTCGGCCGCGATCTGTCCGAGGTCCGCCGCACCGGACTCACCGGCTTCGGCGAGGAGGGGCACGAGACGGCACGTACCCCCGTGCTCACCGCCACCGGACTCGACCGCCGCCACCTGCTCCACGGCGTGTCCCTCTCGTTGTACGGCGGCGAAGTGCTCGGCCTCGGCGGGCTGCTCGGCTCCGGCCGCAGCGAGACGGCGAAGGCTCTCGCCGGGGCGCTCGCCCTGGATTCCGGTGAGATCACGGTCGGCGGACGGAAGCTGCGCGGCACCGGCCCGGCCGGTGCCATCCGCGCCGGGATCAGCCTGCTGCCCGAGGACCGCAAGGCCGAAGGCATCGTGCCCGGCCTCTCGGTGCGCGAGAACATCGTGCTGGCCGCCATGCCCCGGCTCTCCCGTTTCGGTGTGGTCTCCCGCCGCAAACAGGACCGCATCGTCGACATCTTCATGAAACGGCTGCGGATCAAGGCGGCCGGCCCCGAACAGAAGGTCGGCGAACTCTCCGGCGGCAACCAGCAGAAGGTCCTTCTCGCGCGCTGGCTCTGTCTGGAACCCAAGGTGCTGCTGCTGGACGAGCCGACCCGGGGCATCGACGTCGGCGCCAAGGCCGAGGTACAGGGCCTCATCGACGACCTCGCCCGGGAGGGCCTCGCCGTCCTGCTCATCTCCTCCGACATCGAGGAGCTCATCGAGGGCGCCGACCGCATCGTCGTCCTGCGCGGTGGCTCGGTGGCGGGCGAACTCGCGGGCGACGCCGTGACCGAGAGCCATCTGCTCGATGTGCTCGCCGACCACTCGCCGGCGCCCGCCGGCACGGACCCGGCCGCGCAGGAGGGCCCCCGATGACCACGCAGGCCGCACTCCCCGCCCCCGCCCGCCCCCTGGCCCGGCTGCGCGACCCCGCCTGGTACCAGGAGTACGGCGTGTACGTCGCCGTGGCGGCGCTGCTCGTCTTCAACGCCCTGTTCACCGAGCACTTCCTGACCGCCGGAAACCTGCGGACCCAGCTCGTCCAGGTCGCCCCGGTCGTCATCGTCGCCCTGGGCATGGCCCTGGTCATCGGTACCGAGGGCGTCGATCTGTCCGTCGGCTCGACGATGGCGCTCGCCACCGCGCTGCTGCCGCTCTACCTCGGATACGGGCTGCTGCCCGCACTCGCCGTCGCCCTGCTCGCGGGCGCGGTCGTCGGGGCGGTCAACGGCACCCTGGTCTCGGTCGTGGGACTGCAACCGATCGTCGCCACGCTCGCGCTCTTCGTCGGCGGCCGGGGGCTCGCCCTCGTCATGGCCGACGGCCGGCTCAAACAGATCGCCAACCCCGGCCTCCTCTCGCTGGGCACCGGCTCCTTCCTCGGCGTCCCGGTGGTCGTACTGATCGCCGCCGTCCTGGCCGCGGCCGTGGCCCTCCTCGTCCGGCGCACCACCTTCGGCCGCCAGATCGTCGCCGTGGGCGGCAACCGCGCCGCCGCCGCACTCGCCGGACTGCCCGTGCGGCGCGTACTCATCGGCGTCTACGTGCTCTGCGGCGTACTGGCCGCCCTCGCCGGGATCCTCGCCACCGCCAGGCTCACCGCCAGCGACCCCTCCTCGCTGGGCACCCTCATGGAACTCTCCGCCATCACGGCGGTCGTGGTCGGCGGCACCCCCCTCGACGGCGGCTCCGTCCGGGTCCTGGGCACCGTCGCGGGGGCTCTGCTGATGCAGCTGCTGCGCGCCACGCTCGTCAAGCACGACCTGCCCGACTCCACCGCACAGATCGCCCAGGCGGCCATCATCATCGCCGCCGTCTACGTCGCCCGGGAGCGTCGGTCCCGATGAACGAAACCACACCAGCGGCGGTGGCCCCGGCCCCCGTACCGCACCGGAGCCACGCGCCGTCGGGCGGGAACGCGCCACGCCCGGCGGCCCGTTCCGGGTCCGCGCGACGGCTCGCCGGACTCCTCCAGCGCCAGGGCGTGCTCGCCGTCCTGCTGGCCGTCGTGATCGCGGCCTCCTTCGTCTACCCGACGTTCGCCACGCTGGACAACGCGCGCGGCGTGACCGTGCAGGCGTCGTTCCTCGCCGTGGTCGCCCTCGGCATGACCCTGGTCGTCATCAGCGGCGGCATCGACCTGTCCGTCGGCTCCGTCTTCGCCCTCGGCGGGGTGCTCGCCGCCTGGGCCTCGCAGTGGGGCCTCCTGCCCGCGCTGCTCGTACCGCTGGCGGTCTGCGGGGCCATCGGTCTGCTCAACGGATTCCTGATCGCCCGAGCGGGGATGGCCCCCTTCATCGTCACCCTCGCGACCCTGCTGGCGGCCCGCGGCATGCTCCTGGCCTTCACCGACGAGGGCGCCACCACCTACCTCGTGCCCAAGGGCTCCGCCTTCGCCGAGCTGGGACAGGGGAGCGCGGCGGGCTTCGGGTACCCGGTCCTCGTCGCCCTGGTGCTGTTCGGCGCGGGCGGACTGCTGCTCCAGCGCACCTCGTTCGGCCAGACCCTCTTCGCCGTGGGCGGCAGCGCCGACGCGGCCACCCTGATGGGCCTGCCCGTCGCCCGTACGAAGCTCCTCGTGTACACGCTCAGCGGTCTGCTGGCCGGACTCGCCGGTGCGCTGAACGCGGCCAGGCTCTCCTCCGGCGTCACCATCGTCGGCGTGGGCATGGAACTCGACGCGATCTCCGCCGTCGTCATCGGCGGCACCCTCCTCGTGGGCGGCGCCGGATCGGTCGGCGGCACCCTCTGGGGGGTGTTGCTGCTGGCCGTCATCCAGAACCTCATCAACCAGATCGGTTCGCTGAACTCCTCCTACCAGTCGGTGGTCAGCGGCGGGTTCCTTATCGTGGTCGTGGTGGCCCAGCGCCTACTGGCGCGCGGCCGGAGAACCACCTGAGCCGTGCCCGGCGGAAAGCCGGGCCGATCCAGCGCGCACCGGTGCGCGTCGAGCCGAAGCAGGGAGTGCCGTGGGCGTCAGCCTCAAGGACGTTGCGCAACGGGCGGGCGTGTCCATCAAGACCGTGTCGAACGTGGTGAACAACTATCAGCACGTCACACCGAAGATGCGCGCCAAGGTGCAGCAGGCCATCGACGAGCTCGGCTACCGGCCGAACCTCACCGCACGCCATCTGCGCAAGGGCCGGACCGGCATCATCGCCCTCGCCGTGCCGGAGTTCGGCAACCCGTACTTCGCGGAGCTCGCGGGAGCGGTCGTCGACGCGGCCGCCCGCCACGACTACACCGTCCTGGTCGACCACACCGCGGGCCTGCGCGAGAAGGAACTCCTGGTCAGCCAGGGCTTCCGGTCCCATGTGATCGACGGACTCATCCTCAGCCCGATCCATCTGGAGACCGAGGACCTGATGGCGCGCACCGAGACCGCGCCCCTGGTCCTGCTCGGCGAGCGGGAGTACGAGGCCCCCTACGACCACATCGCCATCGACAACGTGGCCGCCTCCCGCGACGCCGTACGCCATCTCGTCGAGCGCGGCCACCGCAGGATCGCCTTCCTCGGCTCCCGCACCGGACGCGAGCGCCAGCCCGCCCATCTGCGGCTGCGCGGCTGGCGCGAGGAGCTGGCCGCGTCCGGCATCGAGCCCGACGAGTCGCTGGTGGTGGTCACCGACGGCTACGGGCGCGAGGACGGCGCGAGCGCCATGGCCGCCCTTCTCGACCGGGGAGAGCGGCCCGACGCGGTGTTCGCGTACAACGACCTCATCGCCATCGGGGCCATGCGCACCCTCGCCTCGCGCGGGCTCCGCATCCCCGGGGACGTGGCCGTCGTCGGCTTCGACGACATCGAGGAGAGCCTGTACGGGGCCACCACGCTCACCACCGTCGCCCCCGACAAGGAGGCCATCGCGCGGCTCGCCGTCGACAGCCTCGTCGACCGTCTCTCCGGCAGCCCGGTGACCGCACCGCGGCGGCCCCGCCCCGGCTACCGGCTCGTCGTCCGCGAATCCACCGCCGCGACCTGAGGCACGGACCGGCTCGCGCCGACCCGGCAGGGCGCGGCGACGGAGAGCCGGACGCCCGGTACCACCCGGGCGTGGGGAATGGCGGACTGCGCAACAGGGTTGGGGCGTTCATGACCTTCTCCGTCGATGTGACCGTCCGGGGCTACGAGCTCGACACCCAGGGCCATCTGAACCAGGCCGTCTATCTGCAGTACGCCGAGCACGCACGCTGGGAGTTCTTGCGCGCCGCGGGCCTGCCGCAGGACAAACTGCTGGCAAGCGGCGTCGGCCCCGTCGCGCTGGAGACGACCGTGAAGTTCCTGCGGGAACTGCGCGGCGGCGACCGGACGCGGGTGACCTGCCGCTTCGTCTTCGGCGAGGGGAAGACGTTCACGGTCGCGCAGCAGATCCTCAAGGAGGACGGCACCGTTGCGGCGGAGGTCACGGGCGTGGCGGGGCTGCTCGACCTGACGGCCCGCAGGCTGATCCCCGATCCGGCGGGCCACCTCGCCTCGCTCGCCGACGACCCCGGCCTGCTCGGCGGGTGAGGGGCGGGCGCGACCTCCCGCGCGGCCCCGGTGCGCGTGCGGTGGCGGCGGGGGGTACCGGCCCGGCCGGGTGGAGACCCGCACGGACCAGGTGCCGGGCGGGTGGCCGTAGCGGCGGGGTGCGACGGACCACGCCGTCCACCGCACCCCGAACTACGATGAGTCTCGTATTATGAGGGCGGAAGAGCCCCGGAAGCAGACCGGAACGATCCCAGGAGTGGAGCCGCCGTGACCCCCGCCAGCGCCCCCGCAGCAAGCGCCGCCGAGGCGGGCGGCCGTGTGCTCGACCACCCCGCGCGGGAGGAGATCCGCGTCGAAGGGGTGCTGCACGCGCTCTCCGACCCGATGCGGCTGCGCATCGTCCGTGAGCTGGCCGCCGCCGAATCCGAACTGTCCTGCTCCTGTTTCGATCTGCCGGTGTCCAAATCCACGTCCACGCACCACTTCCGGGTGCTGCGCGAGAGCGGGATCGTCCAGCAGATCTACCGGGGCACGGCCAAGATGAACGGGCTGCGACGAGACGATCTGGAGGCGCTGTTCCCCGGACTGCTCGACCGTGTGCTCGACGCGGCGAACCGCCAGGTCCAGCGCGACGGAGAAGACAGGCCCTAAGCCCCCGGCCCGTCCCGGCCGCCGCCGTGCGCGGCGCCCAGCAGCCCGAGCCAGTCCGGGATCTTCACCCGCTCCCGGCCGAGCGACCTGCCCAGCGCCGCCTCCGCCCGCTCGATGGACAGCCAGCCGTCCCACTCCACCGGGCGCAGCCCCCACGCACGCAGCGCCGCCACCGGGTCGGGCGCCGAACTGCGCCCGGCGAGCTGCGGGGCGTCGTCCAGCAGTGCGGCCACCGTCTCCTTCGCGCACGACCGGTTCGAGCCGATCACTCCGGTCGGCCCCCTCTTGATCCAGCCGGCGACGTACTCACCGGTCGACGGCAGCCCGTCCCGCAGCACCCGCCCCGCCAGATGCGGCACCGTCCCGCGCGCCGGATCGAAGGGCAGACCGGGCAGCGGGGTTCCGCGATAGCCGACCGCCCGCAGCACGAGCCCGGCGGCGATGTCCTCGTACATGCCGGTGTCGCGCACGCCTCCGCTGCCGTCCGGCACCGTGCGGGCGAACCGGACCCCCGCCACCCGGCCGTCCCGCTCCAGCAGTTCGACGGGGCGCAGAAAGAACCGCAGGTGGATGGTGCGCGCCGGAGTTCCGCCGGCGCCCGCCCCCGCCGCACCGGCCGCGGCCCAGCCGCGCAGGACCTCGACATTGCGCCGCGCCACCGCCGTCGGGGGCGGCGCGTTCGGGGGCGAGGGCAGGGAGGGGGCCGGGGCGGAGGGATCGGCGTACGCCGGATCGCGGGCGAGTTCCGCCTCCTCCACCACGACCCGGGCCCCCGGCAGGCCGCCCAGCTCGCGCAGTTCCTTGGTGGTGAAGCGGGCCTGCGAGGGCCCACGCCTGCCCGCCATGTGGATCTCGCGCACCCGGCTGCCGGTCAGCGTGCCCAGCGCACCGTGCGGCACATCGGTGGGGCGCAGCTCCTGGCCGCCGCGCGCGAGGATCCGCGTCACGTCCACCGCCACATTGCCGACCCCGATCACCACGACGGAACGGGCCCGGAGCGCGAAGCCGTCCGGGGCCGCGTCGGGGTGCGCGCTGTACCAGGAGACGAACTCGGTGGCGGAGCGGCTGCCGGGCAGATCCTCGCCGGGGACGCCGAGCGGTCGGTCGGTCGCGGCGCCGACACAGTAGACCACCGCGTCGTAGAGCTCCCCGAGCCGCTCGGGCGGAACCCCGGCACCGCCCACCTCGACGTTCCCGAGGAAGGTGATCCGCTCGTGCTCCAGCACGGTCCGCAGGTTGTTCTGCAACGACTTGATCTTCTCGTGGTCCGGGGCGACGCCGTAACGCACCAGGCCGTACGGGCACGGGAGCCGGTCCAGCACATGGACCCGGACATCGGGAACCCGGTCCTGTGCGACCAGTGCCTGGGCGGTGTAGACCCCGCTGGGGCCGGAGCCGACGACGGCGACGCGGAGCACGGTGCACCTCTTCCCGGGGGACGTCTCCAGCATGGCACCGACGGGCGGAACCGGGGCGCAGGTGCGCCCGGGTCGGGACGACATCGCGCGCATTCGGCCGATCCCCGCCGTCCGCCGGGCGGCGACGTCCCCGGCCGGTGCGGTCAACTCCGGTGACCGGGCGTGGTGTTGGATCGACATCCGGGTGCAGCGGAGGTCGGCCGGGTCGTGCGGACACGACCGGAGTACCTCGGCCGCTGACCGGCGGGACGCGTGGCCCGGTGCCCGGCAGCTCCGTCGGCGGGCGGAGGCGTCCCGAGGGGCGGAACTTCCCGCTCCTCGGGACGCCGGCGATTCCGGTCACCCGGTGTGCTCGCGCCGGCACCACTCGACGCACTGGCGCCACATCACCCGATGTGCTCGCGTCGGCACCTCGTGCGCAGGCGGTACGGGGCCGGAGGCCGGGGCCCGTCAGGCGTCAGGCGGCGGACCTGGCGGTGCCGCCCGTCGCCGCGGCCCACTCCACCAGCAGGCGCTGGTACTGCTCCTCGTCCTCCGGGGACAGGCAGCCGCCCGAGCGCTGCCACAGGTCACGGATCTCTTTGTTCACCACGGCGGCGGTGCGCGTGGAATCGGAGGAGCGCGGAGAACGGGACATACATACAGGCTAAGGCCCCGATGTGACAATCAGACCCATTGGGCGTCAGGGACATCTCTCACATGTCTCTCAGGCAACGCCCTGCACCAGTCCGAGCGTCCGCAGTCCGTCGGGCCGCTCCTCCACCGGCAGATGCCGGACGAACCGCACGTCACAGCCCAGTTCCGCGGCTCCGCCGTCCGCCTTCCGGTCGTCGCCGACCATCACCGTATCGGCCGGATCCAGCCCGAGGGATGTGCAGGCCATGTGGAAGATCCGTGTGTCCGGCTTCTGGATCCCGTGCTCGTACGAGAGGACGTAGGACTCGATCAGGGAGTCCAGCCCGTGTGCCCGGAAGACCGGCCGGAGGTCCCAGCCGATGTTGCTGACCACACCGGTCCGGATGCCGGCGGCGCGCAGCGCGCCGAGCACCTCCGCCGCGTCCGGGTACGGCCGCCAGGCGGCGGGCGACCGGTGCCGCTCGTACAGCGCGTCGTACAGACCGGGATCCGGCAGGTCCACCTGCCGGGCCAGGGCGGTGTACGCCTCCCGGTGCAGTTCCGCGCTCTGGTCACGGGCGGCCCACGCGGCGGCGAGTCCGGCGGGGAGCTGCCGGGGAGGGGGACTGCCCGGCAGCGCCCCGACGGCCTCCAGCTCGTCCGCGTACCGCTCGAAGTCCGCCGCGCCCACCGTCACCCCCCGCTCGGCGAGGGCCGCGCGCAACCAGGATCGGACCGGCTCGACGCGGAAGAGGGTCCCGGAGAAATCGAAGAGCACACCTTTGATCTGCATGGCCGTGATCCTCCAGGCCGGGGTGCGGCGAGACAAGACCGGGTCGTTGCCGGCCGGGGGTGGCGGGGGACGCGCGGACGGCGGCCTACGGGCGCGGACCGGCTCCGTCGCGCCGCTCGTACCGGGTGTATCCGGCGATCGAGAAGCCGACCAGGGCCCCGCCCAGCAGCCATCCGCCCAGGACGTCGCTCGGCCAGTGCACGCCCAGGTAGAGGCGGGTCAGACCCACCCCGACGACCGAGACGCACGCCATGGCCGACGCCGCCCGCCACAGCGGGGGACCGGCGCCGTACCGGCGCAGCAGCCAGAGCAGCATGCCGCAGGTCACCATCGCCGTCATCGCGTGGCCGGAGGGGAACGCGGCGTAGTGGGCGGAGTCCACCGGGTCGGGCCACCGCGGCCGCTCCCGGCCCACCGCGGACTTCAGCCCCTGTTGCACCAGCGTGCCGACCACGCTCGTGGCCGCCACCCACACCGCGAGCAGCCGTGCCCCGCGCCACCACAGGACCCCCACGGCCACGGCGGTCAGGGCGCGCATGGTCCATGGATCCCATACCCAGTCGGTCAGGATCCGGTTGGCGTGGACCAGTCCGGGCTCGGTCACCGCCCGGCGGTGCAGGGCCTCCGCGACGGTACGGTCCAGCGACATCAGGGACGGCAGACGTACGGCGACGAGGACCAGCACGACCAGCGAGAGGAGCGCGCAGACCGTGCCCCCCACGAGGGGCGTCACGCAGAAGCGGGTACGGACCGGCAGGGGGAGCTGCGGGGACGGCATGGGGTGATCTTCGCGGAAGGCCGCCGCCCCTGGCTATCGCAGCGCGCTGAGTCCCGGAACGAAGGCCACCAGGAGCGGGACCACCGGCACCAGCGCGGCCGCGGCGGTCAGCCGGAGCCGACGGCCCGCGGTGAGCCGGTCCGCCGGGGTCAGCAGCCGGTTCACCCGCAACGGCAACTGGGCGTCCGGTGGCGGGCAGGGTCCGAACACGCCCCGGTCCTCGTTGAGTTCCACCAGGGCCAGCGCGATCGTCAGCCGTCCGAAACGCTTCGACGCCACGTCGTCCGCGGCCAGTTCGACCAGCCGGTGCATCTCGTCGCGGAACGCCGCGAACACCGGCACCTGCGGAAAACCGGTCGCGAGCGCGCCGGAGCAGTGCAGCAGCCAGTCGTGACGCGCGTTCGCGTGGCCCTGCTCATGGGCCAGCACCGCATCCAGCTGACGGCCCTTCAGGCGCCGGAGTGCCGTGGTGGTGATGACCAGTTGGGGCGCGGCACCCGGCAGCCACCAGGCGTCCGGCCGCTCTCCCTCCAGGACGACGAGGCGCCCGCCACCGGGCTTCTCGCCGGGCATCAGCGGGGCACGCACCAGGAGTTCGGCACGCCGCCGCCTGCGGCGGACCCGGGCGCGGTGGATCTCCCGGGTCAGCATCACCGCCGACCACACCCCGCCCAGCGCCAGCAGCACCGCCATGGCGGCCGACCACCGGCCGTGCCCGCCCAGCGCGTACGCCTCGACCACGGCACGCGGCGCGGGCGCGAACACGTGCCCGCGCACCGCCTGCCAGGCGGCGGCCGCGCTGAACGTCATGGAGAGCGCGAAGGAGAGCAGCACTCCGGCCACCACGCACTGCCACACCCACAGCGCCACGACGGGCTCGCGCTCCGGCCACCGGGCCCTGGCCATCAGCCGCGGGGTCAGGACGGCGGCCAGTGCACCGAGCAGCAGCAGTGCGAGGGAGACCAACATGACATCAGCCTATGAGGGGCGCGGTACCCACGGGTATGGCTGTGCACGGCAAGTGACGCACACCACGGTTTGCACCGCCGGCCGTCTCACAGGGCGAGCAGCATCGCGAACATGGCCAGCCCCATCGTCAGCCGGCAGGCGAGCGCCAGCTCCGGCCGCGTGCTCCAGCCGCCCCCGGCGGTGCCGATGCCGCCGCCCGCCGTGGCGGTGGCGGCCACGGGTATCAGCCGCGACCCCGACCACAGCACGTACACCGCGTAGTAGGCCAGCAGCAGTCCGGTCAGCAGGGGCACGCCCCCGGCCGTCGCGACCCCGTGGCCCGCGTGGCCGCCGTGCGCCGCGCCACCGCCCGGTGCCATCGTCAGAGCCATGTAGACCATCGCCGAGGAACCGACCAGATGGTGCAGATGGTGCCCGCCGCGCCGCAGGAACCACAGCGCGCGCAGGGACGCCGCGCCGAACAGCCCCGCGTACACCGCCCACCCCCACGCCGGGGGCGTCACGACGGCCGCGGGCACCGCCATGGCGGCCATGCCGAAGCCCATCAGTGCCTCCGCACGCGCGGTTCTGCGCCCCTCCGCGGTCTCGCCGCCGCTGCGCAGCAGGCAGTACGCACCGGTCACCGCGCACAACGCCATCAGCAGCCAGCCCGACATCGCCGGTCCGTGCACAGCGCACCTCCCCCTGGCCGTAGGACGCGGTCCTTCCAGAGCGATGCCCGGACGGAGGCGGCCGTACGCGGCGCACTGGGGTACAAGGGGAGCGCGCGGAGGGAGTGTTCCCGCCGCGCGCTGTGTTCCCGTCCCCTCGTCAGCCGAGCGTGAGGGACTTGAAGGCGCGTGCCTGCTCGGTGATGGCGCGCTCGGTGGGCAGCCGTTCCATGGAGGAGGCGCCGAAGAATCCGGCGATCCCGGAGGTGCGGTCCAGGACGTAGCGGGCGTCCTCGGGCTCGGCTATCGGGCCGCCGTGGCAGAGCACGATGATGTCGGGATTGACGCGCTTGGCCGCGTCGTGCATCTCCTGCACGGCGGTGGCGGCCTCGTCGAGGGTGAGCGCGGTCGAGGCGCCGATGGACCCCTTGGTGGTCAGCCCGACGTGCGGGACGAGCACATCGGCCCCCACCCGCGCCATCTCGGCGGCCTGCTCGGGATCGAACACATAGGGCGCGGTCAGCAGATCGCGTTCGTGGGCCTGGCGGATCATGTCGATCTCCAGGCCGAAGCCCATCCCGGTCTCTTCGAGGTTCTCGCGGAACGTGCCGTCGTACAGCCCGACGGTGGGGAAGTTCTGCACGCCGGTGAAGCCGATGGCCTTCAGCTGGTCGAGGAAGTTGCCCATGATCCGGAACGGGTCGGTGCCGCACACCCCGGCGAGCACGGGGACGTCCCGCACCACGGGCAGGACCTCGCCCGCCATGTCGAGCACGATGGCGTTGGCGTCGCCGTACGGGAGCAGCCCCGCCAGCGAGCCCCGGCCGGCCATCCGGTACCGGCCGGAGTTGTAGATGATCAGCAGATCGACGCCGCCGGCCTCCGCGCACTTGGCGGACAGGCCGGTGCCTGCGCCCGCGCCGATGACGGCCCGGCCGGCCCGGACCTGTTCGGTCAGGCGGGCCAGGGCTTGCTTGCGGTTCACTGATGGGCTCCTGTTCGTCGGGTGTGTGCGTGCTGTCGGGGCGTGTATCGAAAGCGGCGTCGTCCGCCCGCCGGGCGGACGGGCCCTTCGGCACACGCCCCAGGGGGGCGGGGCGGGGGCTCAGACGTCCGGGTGGGTGCGGCTCCGGGCGGTGATCAGCTGGTGGAGGTGGTCGGCGGCGGCGACGGCGAACGACGGGTCATTGAGATGGGCGCCGATCTCGCGCAGATCGACGGCGCTGCCCCGCAGGGCCGTGCGCAGGGACGCCAGCCCGGCCGCGTCGGCCTCCGGATCGTGGAACGGACCACCCGGGGCGTCCACGGCGGAGACGCCGCCCAGCGGCCACAGCACCGCCGTCGGGCCGTGCGCCGCGGCCAGCTTGTGTCCCATGGAGGCACCCAGCGCGGTCATCTCGTCGGGCGTGGTGCGCATCAGGGTGACGGTGGGGTTGTGCACGAGGAGATGACGCCGGGAGAACCGCTCAGGGACGGTGTCGGCGGCACCGAAGTTGACCATGTCCAGCGCACCGGGCGCGACCACCTGCGGCACCCCCGCCAGGCCCGCCGCGGTGAGCCGGTCGGGGCCCGCGCTCAGCACACCGCCGACCAGATCGTCCGCGAGCTCGGTGGTGGTGAGGTCCAGGACACCGGCGAGGAACCCGCCCGCGGCGAGCTTCTCCAGCGCCCGGCCGCCCGCGCCCGTGGCGTGGAAGACCAGGACCTCGTAGCCCAGCTCGTCCAGCCGCTGCCGGGCGGCGTCGACCGCGGCGGTGGTCACGCCGAACATGCTGGCGCCGATCAGCGGACGGCCCTGCGGCTCCGGCCGCTTCAGGCTCCGCTCGTGATGGATGGCCATGCCGGCCGCCGCGGCCGCCGCGTTGCCCAGGATCTGCGACGACACGGAGTTGATGCCCGCCACGTCGACCACGCTGTACATCATGGTGATGTCGCTGCTGCCCACGTACGGCGACACGTCCCCGCTGGCCATGGTGGAGACCAGCACCTTCGGCACGCCGATGGGCAGCGCCTGCATGGCCCGCGCGGCGATGAACGAGCCACCGCTCCCGGCCACGGCCAGCACCGCGTGCAGCTGTCCCTCGCGGTGCAGATCACCCACGATCCGCTCGACGCCCTCGGCCATGGCGGTCACCGCCGCACCGCGGTCCCCGGCGGCGCGCAGCGCCTCCAGACCGTGCCCGGCGCGGCGCGCGACGGCCGCGGCGTCGATGTCGCCCGCGGGGGAGCCGAGGGGCGACGGCATCACCCCGGCATCGACGAGCACCACATCGCATCCCGACTCACGGATCCGCGCCGTGAGCCACGCGTACTCCGCCCCCTTGGTGTCGAGTGTCCCGACGAGCACCACGGTCGCCATGTTCTGCTCCTTTGCAACGGCGTTCCCCCGATCATGTGCGAGCGGCCGGAAGGCGGCAAAGACCACTTGACGGCAATTGGCCTGCGGCGGGCGATGATGGGGGGCATGGACCGGATTCCACCCACTCGGCTGTCCCGTCTGCTGACGGGGTGGTCCAAGGACGGCACGGGCGCGCTGCCGCTGCTGCTCGCGCAGGCGCTGCGCGAGCTGGCGGAGCGCGGAGACGTGGCACCGGGAACGGTGCTGCCCTCGCAGCGCGCCCTGGCGACGGCGCTGGGGGTCAGCCGCTCCACGGTGACGGCCGCGTACGGCTTGCTGGAGGCCGAGGGGCGGCTGGACAGCCGCCGGGGCAGCGGCTCCCGGCTGCGCGGCTCGGGGGCGGTGGGCGAGCCCGCGACGGAGGGCCGGCTCGCCAGCTTCGGGACCAGGGACGGCGGCATCGACTTGTCCAGTGGCGCGCTGGACGGGCTGCCCGCGGTCGCCGCGGCGGTCGGCGAGCTCTCCGCCGACGACCTCGCGGCCGCCCTGACCGGCGACGGATACCTTCCGTACGGGCTGCCCGAGCTGCGCGAGGGGATCGCCGAGTACCACCGCTCGGCGGGCCTGCCGACCTCTCCGGAACAGATCCTGGTGACCGCGGGCTCCCAGCAGGCCGTCTGGCTGATCACCCAGGGCCTGGTCGAGCCCGGCGACACGGTGATCGTGGAGGACCCGACCTACCGGGGCGCCCTCGAAGCGCTGCGCGCCCGCGGCGCACGGCTGGTCCCGCTGCCCGCGGACGGGGCCCACGGCGCCCGCGCGCTGGCCAGGCTGGCCGGGCACGTCCGCCCGCGCCTCGTCTACCTCCAGCCCTGCCTGCACAACCCCACCGGCCGCGGCACGGACGAGCCCGCCCGCCGCGCCTGGGCCGCCGCACTGGCCGAACAGGGCCTGTACACGGTGGAGGACAACGCCTACGCCGAACTGTCCCTGCACCACGACGACGCGCCGGCCGCCCTGGCCGGACTGCTGCCGCCCGCCGCCACGGCCACCGTCGGCACCCTGTCCAAGCTCTTCTGGGGCGGCCTGCGGCTCGGCTGGATCCGCGCCTCCCCCACCGTCGTCCACCGCCTGGCCGACATCAAGAAGTCCGTCGACCTCTCCTGCCCGGTGGTGGACCAGCTGCTCGCGGTACGACTGCTGCGGCAACTGCCCGAGGCCCGCGCCCGGCGCCGCTCCCGGCTGCGCGCACGGCTGGCGGAGACCGAACGGCTGCTGCGGGACCGGCACACCGGCTGGCGATGGGAACGGCCCGACGGAGGCTCCGCCCTCTGGGTGGAGATCCCCGGTGCCGACGCCGAGGCGACCGCCCAGCTGGCCCGCCGCGCGGGCGTACTGATCGTCCCCGGTCCGGCCTTCTCCGCCGTGGACGGCTTCCGCCATCACGTACGGCTGCCGTTCGCCGATGACGACGGCGGTCTGGAGAGGGCCCTGCCCGTGCTCGTCGACTGCGCGGAGCGGAGCCGGACCGCGCACTGAAGCCGTTCCCGGGGCCTGTCTTCGGACTGTCGCCTGCCGTGCGGTGTCGGAGACAGGTCCTATGCGCGATACCGCAGCGGGTGGTCCGCCGGTACTTCGACCACGACGATGCGGTGCCCGTCCGGGTCCCGTACCCACATCTCGATCAGGCCCCACGGCTCGCGCACCGGTTCCCGCAGCACCTCGACGCCGCGGGCGGACAGCTCCTCGTGCGCCTCCCGCACGTCCGCGACCTGCATCCACAGTTCGAGACCGGGGACCGGCGGCGTGGCGGCCCGTCCGGACACCTCCAGGAACCCCCCGCCGAGGAAGTACACCGTGCCCCGCTCGGGGCCGGTGCCGAACTCCCGGTAGACGGGCAGCCCGAGAAACTCCCCGTAGAAGATCCGCGAGCGTTCGGGATCGACCGGACGCAACAGGATCCGGCTGCTCAGCACATGAACCATGCGTCCGACTCTAGTTCCGGAACACCCGGGTTAGGCTGCTGCGGCACGGCCACAGCACAGAGACGGAGAGCCACCGCCATGGACATAGCACCCGCTCAGGACCCGGGACAGCTGACCTTCCGCGACGGGGTCGACGCCGACGTCCCCGCACTGGTGAAGCTGATCGAGTCGGCGTACCGCGGGGACTCCAGCCGTGCCGGGTGGACCACCGAGGCGGACATCCTCCAGGGGCAGCGGACCGACCCGGACGGTGTGCGGCAGGTACTCGAAGCGCCGGGCAGCCGACTGCTCGTGGTGGAGCGCGAGGGTGCACTCATCGCCTGCTGCCAGCTCGAACACCGCGGTGACGCCGCCTACTTCGGAATGTTCGCGGTCCGCCCCGAGCTCCAGGGCGCCGGGCTCGGCAAGGTGATCATCGCCGAGGCCGAGCGCACCGTCCGGGAGAGCTGGGGAGTGGGCGAGATGCACATGACCGTGATCTCGGTACGCGAGGAGCTGATCGCCTGGTACGAGCGGCGCGGCTACCGCCGTACGGGAAAGCTCAGCCCGTTCCCGTACGGCGACGAGCGCTTCGGTGTTCCGCAGCGGGACGATCTCGTCTTCGAGCTGCTGGTCAAGGAGCTGGTCTGAGCGGCCCGGCCGTTCCGGGCGCCTGATCAGGCGGTGAAGCGGCCGGCGCGGCGGATCTCCGGGTAGTCGGTGGTCGCGCCGTCCAGCCGCAGGGCGCGCGCCAGCCGCAGATGGTCCTGGGTGTTCACCACCCAGCCGATGACCTTCAACCCCTCCGCGTGCGCCTGCTCGGTCACCTCCAGGGTGAGGCGGCGGATGTTCAGGGCCAGTGTCGCCGCTCCCACCGCCTTGGCCCGGTCCACCACGTCGCCCTTCCAGCGGCCGGCGATGAGCACGGTCCGCACGCCCGGTACCAGCCGGGCGATCTCTGCCACCGCCTCGTCGTGGAACGAGGACACCTCGACCCGGTCGACGAGACCGCGCCGCAGCATCACCTCGGCCAGCGCGCGGGCCGCGGCCGCGTCCTTGATCTCGGCCTGCACGGGGGAGCGCACGGCGTCGAGCACCTCCTCGAAGACCGGTACCCGCTCACCCTGCCCGGCATCCAGTTCCCGCAGCTCGGACAGGGTCTTCTCGTTGATCGGCCCCCTGCCGTCCGTCGTGCGGTCCACGTCGGCGTCGTGCATGACGGCCAGCGCGCCGTCCTTGCTCAGATGGAGGTCCAGCTCGATCGCGTCCATTCCGGCCCGTTCCGCGTGGACGAACGAGCGCAGGGTGTTCTCCGGCTCGACGCCCATCACTCCGCGATGGCCGATGGTGAGAAAAGACATGGCAACCCGCTTCCGTCGTCGGTGTCCTCCCGCATGCGGCTCCTGCCCACGAGGCGCCACGGCATTACGGCAGTCCGGCAGCCTAACGGCCTGCGGGCCGATGTGAAGGGCGGACACCGGAGGCGCGCGCTCCGTCGATGGAAGTAGCCGCCGATGCGGTGCCGCACAGGAAGAATCGCGGTGACCATGGGGGGTCGGCAGGATAATTTTCTGAGGCCCACTTGTCTCAAGGAACCGCGCATGGATACGGTTGCTTGACGCGAGGTTCTCCCGTGGAGGAAGTGTTATGACGGAAATTCTTGTGCACGACGCCGCCGAAGGCGGCATAACCACGGACCGGCGGGTGGTCGATCACCCCGCCTGGCCCGCGCTCAAGAATGCCGTGGAGGAGATCCGCCCCTGGCAGTCGAAGGACGGTTCCATCGACTTCGAGGCCGAGGGCGCGCCGTCCCCGCAGAGCGCCCGCTCGACGCTGGACCGTGTGATCGCCGCGGTCGAGGAGCTCTCCCCGCTGCTGCCGCACGACGCCGCGTACCACCGCGCCCTCGTCGCGGACCTGCGCCGCTGGGCCGCCGACGGCTTCGGCGTGCCGGACTTCCTGGACTCGCTGCTGGCCTTCCAGCCGGCCCGGGACCGTGCCGACGGGCTCCAGCACCTGGTCGTCTTCGCGATGTACACCCAGAACGGCAACCCGGACCGCAACCTCGAAGCGGTCGTGCTGCGGATGGTCTGGCCCGACTGGCTGGCCGAGCTCGAAGCGACCCGGTACGACAACCCGCTGTTCTGCGGCATCACCTTCGAGGACTTCACCTCGGGGTACGACACCAACTCCGCCGTGCTCTTCCCGGAGACCATCGCCGTGCGCGAGGCCCCCGAGCGCTTCAGCTGGGGCGGCATCTTCTGCGACCGCGAGGCGGCCCGGTTCCGCCGGGTCACCGAGGCCTCGGTCGAACTGCTCGGCGTCGAGCTGCCCGACGACATCCGCGAGATGGTCGCCGACCAGCAGCGCTGCGAGCAGGCCTTCGTGCTCTGGGACATGGTCCACGACCGGACGCACAGCCACGGCGACCTGCCCTTCGACCCCTTCATGATCAAGCAGCGCCAGCCGTTCTGGATGTACGGCCTCGAAGAGCTCCGCTGCGACCTCACCGCCTTCAAGGAGGCCGTGAAGCTGGAGGCCGACGGCTTCGGCCAGGGCCGCGACGTGCAGTACGCCGTGCTCTTCGACCGGATGTTCCGCTTCCCGGTCACCGGCGAGCGCGTCCGCAACTACGACGGTCTCGGCGGACAGCTGCTCTTCGCCTACCTCCACAAGCACGATGTGATCCGCTGGACCGACAACACGCTGAAGATCGACTGGGACCGGGCCCCGCAGATCACCAACCAGCTCTGCGCGGAGATCGAGAAGCTCTACCGCGACGGCATCGACCGCCCCAAGCTCGTGCACTGGTTCGCCGCGTACGACCTGGTCTCGGCCTACCTCGCCCCGCACCCCGGCTCCCGCTGGGCCAAGGGTCCGGACGCCCTGGACCTGTCGCAGCCGCCGCGCAAGCTCGTCGACGACGTGCTTCCGGACGAGTTTCCCCTGAGCATGTTCTATGAGGCGCTCTCCAAGAAACTGAAGAACGTGATCGCCTCCACCAAGGGGATCACCGCCGCGGATGCCGAGCGGGCAGCCGCGTGAGCGCCGGGTCTGAGGAGGCGGTGGCCATGAACGGAAACGGCAAGGGCAATGGGAGCGGTGCTCTCGAAGGCGCCGTGGTCGCGGTCGCCGGGGCCGCCGGCCCGGCCGGCCGGGCCGCGCTGATGAGGCTCGCCGAGGCCGGTGCGACCGTCGTCGCCTCCGACGCGGACGCCGCGCGCCTGGCCGAGGCGGTCGACGCCGCGCGCTACGCGCACGGCGGCGCCACCGTCACCGGGGACACGGTCGATCTGCTGGACCTCGGCGCCGCCCGCGAATGGGCGGCCCGGACCGAGAAGGAATTCGGCCGGATCGACGGGCTGGTCCACCTCGTCGGCGGCTGGCGCGGCAGCCGGAGCTTCGCCGAGACCGACCTCGCCGACTGGAACCTGCTGGAGAAGCTGCTGATCCGTACGGTCCAGCACACCTCGCTGGCCTTCCAGGAAGGGCTCCAGCGCAGCGACCGGGGCCGCTATGTGCTGATCAGCGCGGCCGGTGCGAGCAAGCCCACCGCGGGGAACGCCGCCTACGCGGCGTCGAAGGCGGCGGCCGAGGCATGGACGCTCGCCCTCGCGGACGCGTTCCGCAAGGCGGGGGGCGACGAGGGGCCGAGGACCGCGGCTGCGATCCTGGTCATCAAGGCACTGGTGCACGACGCGATGCGCGCCGAGCGCCCGAATGCGAAATTCGCGGGCTTCACCGACGTCGAGGAGTTGGCCGATGCCATCGCCGGCGTCTGGGACCGGCCCGCCCCGGAAGTGAACGGAAAGCGCCTGTGGCTGACCCCACAACCGTAAGGACCGACGCGCGGCGCCACCACGACCCGCAGACCCGCGGTTTCGCCAGCGACAACTACGCGGGCACCCACCCGGAGATCCTCGCGGCCCTCGCCCTCGCCAACGGCGGTCACCAGATCGCCTACGGCGAGGACGAGTACACCGAGCACCTCCAGCGGGTGATGCACAGTCACTTCGGCCCCACCGCCGAAGCCTTCCCGGTGTTCAACGGAACCGGCGCCAACGTCGTCTCCCTCCAGGCGATGACCGACCGCTGGGGCGCGGTGATCTGTGCCGAGTCGGCCCACATCAACGTGGACGAGGGCGGCGCCCCGGAACGGGTGGGCGGCCTCAAGCTGCTCACCGTGCCCACCCCGGACGGCAAGCTCACCCCCGAGCTGATCGACCGGCAGGCGTACGGCTGGGACGACGAGCACCGCGCCATGCCGCAGGTCGTCTCGATCACCCAGAACACCGAACTGGGCACGGTCTACACCCCCGGCGAGATCCGCGCCATCTGCGACCACGCCCACGGACTCGGCATGAAGGTCCACCTGGACGGGGCCCGGATAGCGAACGCCGCGGCGTCGCTGGACGTACCGATGCGCACGTTCACCAATACCGTCGGCGTCGATGTGCTGTCCTTCGGCGGTACGAAGAACGGGGCGATCTTCGGCGAGGCCGTGGTCGTCCTGAACCCGGACGCCGTCCGCGCCATGAAGCACCTGCGCAAGCTGTCGATGCAGCTCGCGTCGAAGATGCGCTTCGTCTCCGTGCAGTTGGAGGCGCTGCTCGCCGGAGACCTCTGGCTGCGCAACGCCCGGCACGCCAACGAGATGGCCCAGCGGCTCGCCGAGGGCGTGCGCGCGGTGGACGGGGTGGAGATCCTGCACCCCGTCCAGGCCAACGCCGTCTTCGCCCGTCTGCCCCGTGAGGTGAGCGAGCGGCTGCAGAAGCGCTTCCGCTTCTACTTCTGGGACGAGGCGGCCGGTGACGTGCGCTGGATGTGTGCCTTCGATACGACGGAGGACGACGTCGACGCGTTCCTCCTCGCCCTGAAGGAAGAGATGGCACGATAGCTCACTCCGAATAGGTATGCGGTCGACCGGAAAGTCATTGACACCCGGCCGACCGCATACCTACGCTCGGCGACCATGGAGCTCATCCAGCAGGTCCCGGCACTCTCCGCCTATCTCGCGGCCGACGAGGCCATCGACCATGGGCATCCGCTGGTGCGGGAGACGGTCGCCGAGCTTCGCGGTGACACCACCGACGCATATGCATACGCGGCCGCCGCCTATGCCCATGTGCGCGACACCATTGCCCACTCCGCCGACTCCGGGGACACACGGGTCACCTGGCGCGCCTCCGACGTCCTCGCGACACGCAACGGCATCTGCCATGCCAAGTCCCACGCCCTCGCCGCCCTGCTACGCGCGGCCGGCATCCCGACCGCCCTGTGCTACCAGGCGCTCGCCGCCGACGACGGGGGCCCCGGTCCGGTGCACGGGCTGATCGCGGTCCGGCTGCCCGGCCGTCACCGCTGGGACCGCCTCGACGCGCGCGGCAACAAACCGGGCGTCGACGCGCGCTTCTCGCTCGACGAGGAGCGGCTGGCGTGGCCCGTCCGTCAGGAGCTGGGAGAGGTGGACTACCCGGTCCTCCACGCGGCTCCGCATCCGGCGGTGCTGCGCGCCCTGCGGTCCGCCGAGGACCGCCCGCAGCTGTGGCGCACCCTGCCCACGGCGCTCTGAACCGCGCCGGCCGGCAGCCGGGGTGCGGACCACCGTCCGCGCCCCGGAGTGACGTTTCGGCCGTGGGCCGTCGGCGTCAGCTCCTCTCCCGCACCTCCGCGGGGGTCGGTGCCGTGCCGCCGAGGTGCGCGGGCACCCACCAGGTGTCGCTCGGGTCCTTCGGGCGCACGGGATAGGCGCGCTGGGCCGCCTCCAGGAGCTCCTGGACCCGCTCCCGCAGCCGCCGGGTGATCGCGCCCGCGTACTGGTCGGTGGGCGCCTCCACCGGCTCGCCGACCCGGATCGTCACCGGCACGTGGTTGCGCTTGAAATTGCGCGGCCGCCCCTTGGTCCACAGCCGCTGCGTGCCCCACAGCGCCATCGGGATCAGCGGCACACCCGCCTCCTGGGCCAGCCGGGCGGCGCCCGACTTGAAGCTCTTCAGCGTGAACGACTCCGAGATGGTGGCCTCGGGGAACACGCCGACGATCTCGCCGGAGCGCAGCGAGGCGAGTGCGTGCGCATACGCGTCCTCGCCCTGCTTGCGGTCGACGGGGATGTGCTTCATCCCGCGCATCAGCGGTCCCGACACCTTGTGCCGGAAGACCGATTCCTTCGCCATGAACCGGACGAGTCGCTTCTGCGGCAGGGCCGCGAGTCCGGTGAAGATGAAGTCCAGATAGCTGATGTGGTTGCTTACCAGTACCGCGCCACCGGTCTTCGGGATGTGCTCGGAACCCTGGGTGTCGATCTTCAGGTCAAGCGCCTTGAAAAACGTACGAGCGGCGCCGATGACCGGTCGATAGACGAGTTCTGCCATCTGGGGAAGACCCTTCTTCAGCGCCTGGGGAGGGTTCTCCCGGCGGAAGTTACGCAGCCGTAGGTTTGCGGCATTGCGCCGATCGTGCCGCATGCGCGACGCGGTGGCCAGTCTCCGAGGGCTCGGGGCGCGAGATTCTCGTCACGTGGAACCTCCGGGAATGTCTCGCGGACCGGCGGTGCTGACCTCTTGCGATGAGCTCTGACGGGAGGCCGAGGGTGGACGGGGAGACATGGGAGGGGTCGCTGGACGCGGCCCGGCTCGGCGCGGAACTGGGGGAGCGGGCCACGCTCGTGCAGTTCTCCAGCGCGTTCTGCCAGCCCTGCCGGGCGACCCGCAGGACGCTGGCCGAGGTGGCGCGCATGGTGGACGGGGTGGCCCATGTGGAGATCGACGCCGAGGCGCGTCTCGCTCTCGTACGGGAGCTGGGGATCAGCCGGACGCCGACCGTACTGGTCCTCGACGCCGCCGGCCGGATCGTCCGCCGGGCCGCGGGACAGCCGCGCACCGCGGACGTGGTCGCGGCGCTGGGCCGGGCGATGTGACGGACCGTGACACATCTCCCACATTGCGGAACCCTCTTGACTGCACCCTCCACGCATCGTCAGTCTGACGCTATGCCGCCGGAAATCCTTCTCTACGGCCGGGTCCACGTGGATCTCGCCCGCAACGCGAGCGCGCGCTGTCCGGGTGCCTGAGCAACCACGGCCCCGTACGCCACCTCCGCAGAAGGACATCTCCATGACGGCATCGCCCGAGCTCGGTACCCCGCGCCAGGCATCCCCCGAACTCCTCCGCTCGGTCTTCCGGCAACACGCCGCCGGGGTGGCCGTGATCACCGCCGCCGGTGACCGGCCGGTCGGCTTCACCGCCACCTCCCTCAACTCCGTCGCCGCCGAGCCGCCGCTCCTCTCCTTCGGGGTCGGCACCGCCTCCTCCAGCTGGCCGGTCATGGCCGAGGCCGAGCACATCGGCGTCCACATACTCGGCGAGCACCAGCAGGAGCTGGCCGCCACCTTCGCCCGCAGCGGCGCCGACCGGTTCGGCCCGTCCACCTTCTGGCGCAGCGGGCCCGAAGGGGTGCCGGTGCTCGACGGCGTGCTCGCCTGGCTGGTCTGCCGGGTGGTCGCCCGGGTCCCCGCGGGGGACCACCGGATCGTGATCGCACAGGCCGTGGTCGGCGACCCGGCCGGGGGCGGCCGTCCGCTCATCTACCATCAGGGCCGTTTCAACGCTCTGCGGGACTGATTCCGCCCGAGCGGGACGGGGGCGCAGTACGTTGGGCATATCACAGTTCCAAGCGCTTGCTCATGGGTGAGCCGCTCGGTGTACTGGCTAGTAATATTTCCGGTCGGGGCGTCGGTCGCCCCGACCGGATTCCGCCCCATCAGGCGCCTATGCTGCGTGCAACAAGGCAGCCCCGGAAATGACGATGCAGTAGGAGAGCCGGCGTGAGCTTGAGGATCGTTGTCTGTGTGAAGTACGTGCCCGATGCCACGGGGGACCGGCGTTTCGCCGATGATCTGACGGTGGACCGTGAGGATGTGGACGGTCTGTTGTCGGAGCTGGA
>NZ_JBHVJA010000017.1:0-133239 GCF_042799335.1 Streptomyces sp. NPDC057697
AGGGGCAGATCTTCGTGAAGGGCGAGGTCATCAAGACGGTGCCCGAGTCGAAGATCGTGGAGACGCTGATCGAGGAAGCCCTGAAGATCGCCGAGGGCATGGCGGAGGCGGGCACGCCGTCGGGGGAACCCGCCGTCACCGTGAGCTGAAACGGAACCAGAGAGGGGGCCCGAGCGTGACGATTCTGGAGAGCATCCGGGGGCCGCACGATCTCAAGGCGCTGAACGAAGCACAGCTCGGCGAACTCGCCGAGGACATCAGGCAGTTCCTCATCCGTGCGGTGGCCAGGACCGGCGGCCACCTGGGGCCCAACCTCGGGGTGGTGGAGCTCTCCATCGCCCTGCACCGGACCTTCGACTCGCCGGTCGACCGCATCCTCTGGGACACCGGGCACCAGAGCTATGTCCACAAGCTGCTCACCGGACGGCAGGACTTCTCCAAGCTGCGCGGCAAAGGGGGCCTGTCGGGCTATCCCTCCCGGGAGGAGTCCGCGCACGACGTCATCGAGAACTCGCACGCCTCGACCGTCCTCGGCTGGGCCGACGGCCTCGCCAAGGCGCACCAGGTGCGCGGGCGGAGCGACCACGTCGTGGCCGTCATCGGCGACGGGGCCCTGACCGGCGGGATGGCCTGGGAGGCGCTGAACAACATCGCGGCCGCCCGCGACCGGCCGCTGATCATCGTGGTGAACGACAACGAGCGCTCCTACGGCCCCACCATCGGCGGCCTCGCCGACCACCTCGCCACCCTCCGTACCACCGACGGGTACGAACGCTTCCTCTCCTGGGGCAAGGACGTGCTCCGGCAGACACCGGTCATCGGACAGCCGCTGTACGGGTCGCTGCACGGCGCGAAGAAGGGATTCAAGGACGCCTTCGCCCCGCAGGGGCTCTTCGAGGACCTCGGACTCAAGTACCTGGGGCCGATCGACGGCCACGACATCGCGGCCGTCGAATCCGCCCTGCACCGGGCGAAGCGCTTCCACGGCCCGGTGCTGGTGCACTGCCTCACCGAGAAGGGCCGCGGCTACCCGCCTGCCCTGCTGGACGAGGCCGACCGCTTCCACACCGTCGGCGCGATGGACCCGCTGACCTGCGCCCCGCTCGTCCCGTCCGGCGGGCCCTCCTGGACCTCGGTGTTCGGGGACGAGATCGCCGCGATCGGCGAGGAGCGGCCGGACGTCGTGGCCATCACGGCGGCGATGCTGCACCCCGTCGGGCTGACGAAGTTCGCCGAGGCATTCCCGGACCGGGTCTGGGACGTCGGCATCGCCGAGCAGCACGCCGCCGTCTCCGCGGCCGGCCTGGCCACCGGCGGCCTGCACCCGGTCGTCGCCGTCTACGCCACCTTCCTCAATCGGGCCTTCGACCAGTTGCTGATGGATGTCGCGCTGCACCGGTGCGGGGTGACCTTCGTCCTCGACCGGGCCGGTGTCACCGGCCCCGACGGGGCCTCGCACAACGGCATGTGGGACATGTCCGTGCTCCAGGTCGTCCCCGGGCTGCGGCTGGCCGCCCCGCGCGACGCCGACCAGCTCCGGGCCCAGCTCCGGGAGGCCGTCGCCGTCGACGACGCGCCCACCGTGATCCGGTTCCCCAAGGAGTCGGTGGGGGAGCCGGTCCCGGCGGTCGGCAGGATCGGCGGCATGGACGTGCTGCACCGGGCGGACGAACCCGATGTGCTGCTGGTGGCCGTCGGGGTGCTCGCCCCGGTCTGTCTGAACGCCGCCGATCTGCTGGCCGGGGCCGGGATCCGCTGCACGGTCGTCGACCCGCGCTGGGTCAAGCCCGTGGACGAGGCGCTGCCCCCGCTCGCCGCCCGGCACCGGCTGGTCGCCGTCGTCGAGGACAACAGCCGGGCGGGGGGCGTCGGTTCGGCGGTCGGGCAGGCGCTGCGGGACGCCTCGGTCGACGTACCGCTGCGGACGTTCGGCATCCCCGAGCAGTTCCTCGCGCACGGCAAGCGCGCCGAGGTGCTGGCCGACATCGGGCTCACCCCGGTCGAGATCGCCGGCCGGATCAGCGCCGCACTGGCCGCCGGGAAGGCGGCGACGAGGACCGAGGAGAGCGGGGAATGAACGACGACCGGCCCCAGGGCTTCGACCTGACGCGGCTCCTCGCGGAGCGCGGCGCCGAACGCTACGAGCTGCACACCAAGCACCTCAACCACCAACTGCCCCGGATGCTCCGCACGATCGGCTTCGACAAGGTCTACGAACGGGCCGAGGGCGCGCACTTCTGGGACGCGGACGGCAACGACTACCTCGACATGCTCGCCGGATTCGGGGTGATGGGCCTCGGCCGGCACCACCCCGTCGTACGCAAGGCCCTGCACGACGTCCTGGACGCCTCGCTCGCCGATCTCACCCGCTTCGACTGCCAGCCGCTGCCCGGACTGCTGGCGGAGAGGCTGCTCGCGCACAGCCCGCACCTGGACCGGGTCTTCTTCGGCAACAGCGGCACGGAGGCGGTCGAGACCGCCCTGAAGTTCGCACGCTACGCCACCGGCAGGCCCAGGATCCTCTACTGCGCCCACGCCTTCCACGGGCTGACGACCGGCTCGCTCTCGGTCAATGGGGAGGACGGCTTCCGGGACGGCTTCGCCCCCCTGCTGCCGGACACCGCCATCGCGCTCGGCGACCTGGACGCCCTGCGGCGCGAGCTGAAGCGCGGCGACGTGGCGGCCCTGGTCGTGGAGCCGGTCCAGGGCAAGGGCGTCCACGCCGCTCCCCCCGGCTTCCTGCGCGAGGCCCAGGAGCTGCTGCACCGGCACAAGGCCCTGCTCATCGCCGACGAGGTGCAGACCGGCCTCGGCCGGACCGGCGACTTCTACGCGTACCAGCACGAGGAGGGGGTCGAGCCCGATCTGGTCTGTGTCGCCAAGGCGCTCTCCGGCGGCTATGTGCCGGTCGGGGCGACCCTGGGCAAGGACTGGATCTTCCGGCGCGTCTACTCCTCGATGGACCGGGTCCTGGTCCACTCCGCGAGTTTCGGCTCCAACGCCCAGGCGATGGCGGCCGGGCTCGCGGTCCTCGCGGTGATGGAGGACGAGGAGACCGTCGCCCATGCGCGGCGGACCGGCGAGCTGCTGCGGGAGCGGCTGACCGCGCTGGTCGACCGCTACGAGCTGCTGCACGAGGTGCGCGGGCGGGGGCTGATGATCGGCATCGAGTTCGGCCGGCCCTCCTCGCTGAAGCTGCGCAGCCGCTGGACCGTGCTCCAGGCGGCCCGCAAGGGGCTCTTCGCGCAGATGGTGGTGGTGCCACTGCTCCAGAAACACCGCATCCTCACCCAGGTCTCGGGCGACCACCTCGAAGTGATCAAGCTGATTCCGCCCCTGGTGATCGACGAGTCGGACGTCGACCGGTTCGTCACGGCGTTCACCGCTGTGATGGACGACGCACACAGCGGCGGTGGGCTGATGTGGGACTTCGGCAGGACACTGGTGAAGCAGGCCGTGGCCAATCACTGAGACTTTTGCCTGAGAGGCAAGTTATTTGCCTCTCAGGCAGGATCCTGGCCCAATGGGTACATGAATCCTCCAGACGGAGGGGTGGCCGACGAGCTGCCCGGAGTCGCGCCCCGCCTGCGCGATCTGCGCCGGAGCCGTGGTCTCACCCTGGAGACCGCCGCTCAGCGGGCGGGTCTCTCGCCCGCCCATCTCTCCCGGCTCGAAACGGGACGCCGGCAGCCCTCGCTGCCGATGCTTCTCGGTCTGGCCAGGATCTACGGTACGACGGTCTCCGAGCTGCTCGGCGAGACGCCCCCGGAACGCGATGCGATCATCCGCGGCGGGACGTTCGAAGGGGCCGAGGCCGACGGCTGGATGTACCGGCAGGCCGGTGGCTCCGGCCGGGCCATGCAGGCGCTCCGCGTACGGGTTCCGCACGGTGCGCAGAGCGACCTCGTCCGCGTCCATCCGGGCGAGGAATGGCTCTACGTGCTCGCCGGGCACCTCCGGGTGTGGCTCGGGGAGACCGTGCACGACCTCGCCCCCGGCGACAGCGCGCACTTCGACTCGCTCACCCCGCACCGGATCACGGCCGTCGACCGCGACGGCGCCGAGCTGCTCTTCGTCCACACCCTCCTGCAGAGCCCCGCCGCCGAGCTGTGTCTCGGCAGCGGGATCCACCGTCGCTGAGACCGGTTGCCCCGGTCGCCAGAGAGGACCGTCATGTCCGATTCAGAGAACTTCGACCCGCTCGGATCCAGGAAGAACTACGAGGCCCAGGAGCGGAAGTTCCCGCGTGGCGTGGTGATCAGGCTGTTCGCCTATCTCATCGCCGGGCACATCTTCGCGGCCTTCCTCTACCTGCTCTTCGCGGTGGCCGGCAAGGGCTGACCGCGGCGGGCGGCTCCGGCTACACCTCGTCGAGGAGCCGGTCGCGCAGCCGCTCGCGGGTCTCGGGGGCGAGCCCCAGACCCTCGGAGAAGTAGCGCTCCGTGCCGCCCCAGACCTCGTCGATGGTGGCGAACGCCGCGGTCAGATAGTCGGCGTGGGCGCCGAAGAGCGGGTTCAGCAGCGCCGCCACCTCGGCCGGCATGACCAGTTCCGAGGCGTCGCCGCGCCGCACCTTGTAGCGGCGGTGCGCGTCGTTGGACTTGAGGTAGTCGGCCTCGATGGCGTCGCGCTCGACGCCCACGGCGAGCAGCGCCACCGCGATCGACACACCGGCCCGGTCCTTGCCCGCCGCGCAGTGCAGCAGGGCGGGCACGCTGTCCTCGGCCAGGGCGTGCAGGACCCGGCTGTGCTCGGCGGTGCGGTCCCGGATGATCGAGCGGTACGAGGCGATCATCCGGTTCGCCCCCTTGCCGTCGCCCAGGACCGCGTGCAGCTGCTCGACGTCGCCGTGGCGGACCATGTGCCAGAACTCCGCACCGTCGGCCGGGTCGGAGAGCGGGATGTTGATGTTCCGCACGCCGGGCAGCTCCACGTCCAGGCCGTCCAGCCGGCGGTCGGCGGCGCTGCGGAAGTCGAAGACCGTGTGCAGGCCGAGACCGTGGAGGAACGAGGCGTCCTCGGCCGTGGCGCGCGCGAGGTGGCCGCTGCGGAAGAGCCGTCCGTACCGCACCCGCCGGCCGTCCCCGGTGGGCAGCCCGCCCACGTCGCGGAAGTTGAGGACACCCGCCAGTTCGGGTTCCGCCGACGGGACCTGCGGCACGTGCTGCGTCACGGTGACTCCTGGAGGATCTGGTGCCGACGCGGGTCGTCCGCGAGGCCACTTCGGCGACGATACGACATCGATTCCTCAGGCAATCATCTCGGTTCCGCCCTGTCGATACCCGGGCTAACTCCGGTTCTCCCGAGGCGGATCCGCCCGGTGAATTCCGTCCGGGCCCGTTGCCCGCACCCCAGGCATGGTCGATGATGTGCGGAACTGTTGAAATGTGGGGATGCGATGATCGAGACGGGCACCACCGGCCGTATCTGGCTGCTCACCGGCGCGAGCAGCAGCTACGCACTGCGACTCACCGACCAGGACGAACTGGTCCATCTGCACTGGGGGCCGAGGATCTCCCTCGCGGCCGCCGAAGCCCTGGCCGCGGCGCCGGAGCTGCCCTTCCGGGCCTTCGAGTCCCCGCTCGACGGCCGGGAGGAGTATCCGGTGGAGGGCGGCCCCCGGTTCGTCCGCCCGGCGCTCTCGGTGCGCACCCCGCAGGTCCGCGGCACCGAATGGGCCTTCGAGGCCGCCGAGGTGGACGGGGACGAACTGCGGCTCGGCTTCACCGACTCCGTGCACCGGCTCGCCCTCACCCTGCACTACCGGATGCGGGACGGCTCCGACGTCGTGGAGCGCCGGGCCACCGTCGCCCACGCCGGACCGGACGGCCCGCCGCTGGAACTGCTGCGCGCCGACGCGGCCGCCTGGACGCTGCCCGCCCGCGACGGCTGGCGGCTCAGCCGGCTGCACGGGCGCTGGGCGGCGGAGTCGCGGCTGGAGCGGGCTGAGCTGATGCACGGCGAGAGCGTCGTCTCCAGCCGCCGCGGCCACACCGGCCACCAGTACCTGCCGTGGGTCGCGCTGGACGCCGACGGCACGGCGACCGAGGAGAGCGGCGAGGTGTACGGCTGTGCGCTCGGCTGGTCCGGGTCGTGGCGGATCTCCGTGCAACGGCTGCCCGACGGGCTCGTACAGATCACCGGCGGCGCCGGATACGACGACTCCGGGCTGCTGCGGCTCGCGCCGGGGGAGTCCTACACCACGCCGGTGTTCGCCGGGCTGTGGAGCGGGCAGGGGTTCGGCGGGGCGAGCCGCGCCTGGCACGCCTGGCAGCTGGCCCATGTGATCCCGGACGCCGAGGTGCCCCGCCCGGTGCTCTACAACTCCTGGGAGGCGACGGGCTTCGACATCTCGCTCGACCAGCAGCGCGCCCTGGCCCGGCGCGCCGCGGCGATGGGCGTCGAGCTGTTCGTCGTGGACGACGCGTGGTTCGGACAGCGGACCAGTGACCACGCCGGGCTGGGCGACTGGACGGCCAATCCGGACCGCTTCCCCGGCGGGCTGAAGCCGCTCGCCGACGAGGTGCACGGGCTCGGCATGCGGTTCGGAATCTGGGTCGAACCGGAAATGGTCAATGCCGACAGCGATCTCTACCGGGCGCACCCCGACTGGGTGCAGCACTTCCCCGGGCGGACGCGCACCGAGTACCGCAACCAGCTGGTGCTCAATCTGGCCCGCCCCGATGTGCAGGAATACCTCTGGCAGCAGCTGGACGCCCTGCTCTCCGGTACGCCCGTCGACTATGTGAAATGGGATTTCAACCGCTGCTTCACCGACGCGGGCTGGCCGGGCGAGGAGTACCCGCAGAAGATCTGGATCGAGCACGTGAACGCCCTCTACGCGCTGATCGACCGGCTCAGGGCCGCGCACCCCGCGGTCGCGTTCGAGTCCTGCTCGGGCGGCGGCGGCCGGGTCGACCTGGGAATCCTGTCCCGTACGGACCAGGTGTGGACCTCCGACAACACCGACCCGCTCGACCGTCTCGCCATCCAGGAGGGCTTCGGGCACATCCATCCGGCGCGGGTGATGGCCGCCTGGGTCACCGACAGCCCCAACCACCAGCTCAACGGGAGGGTCAGCTCGCTGCGGTTCCGTTTCGTGAGCGCCATGGCCGGGGTGCTCGGGGTCGGCGGCGACCTCGCCGAATGGAGCGAGGAGGAACTGGCCGAGGCCCGGACCTGGGTGGAGCTCTACAAGGAGATCCGGCCGGTCGTGCAGTACGGCGCGCTGTACCGGCTGCGCGAGCCGCGCGGCGGCCTCAGCGCGGTCCAGTACGTCCACGGGGAGGAGACCGTGGTCCTGATGTGGCTGGAGGCGCAGCGGTACGGGGAGCGGCCCCCGGCCCTGCGGCTGCGGGGGCTCGACCCCGAAGCGACGTACACCTGCCTGGACACGGGGGCGGTGCACCACGGCTCGGTGCTGCTGCACCAGGGGCTGCACACCGGACTCCGGGGCGATCTCGACGCGGGGGTGCTGAGGTTCCGGCGGACGTGAGCGACGGGGTCTGTCCGTAATACAGGCTTTTGCCCGAACATGGCCTGATTGTGCGGGAGATCATCACCGCCTCGTGAGCGGGATCATATCCGTGACCGTGTGTGGTGACGGGCGAGTCGGGCATTCCGTGCGCGGTGCGGAATGCCAAGATCCTTAATCCACGGAGTGTGACCGGGATTCCGTGCCGATTTCCCGGCGCGGAATCCCGGCGTGGAACCTGTGGCTTGTTCTCGTCGTCCCGGCTCGCTTACGGTCACCGTCAATCCGGACGGACCGCCTAATCCTGCCGCCGTCCGGAATTCACATCCACTCATCGCGTGGCAGGAGCGGGGGAACCAGGTAAGCCGCCGGCCGGAGAATTCCGGACGGCTAGGGGTGAAGTCGCGCTCGACGCGGCCGGGCATCTCCAGCCCGAACCCGACAGCTCACCTCGCAGGCGCCGGAGAGGAAAAACGCCATGCCCATATCGGGTAAGCACCGCCGTCCGAACTTCGGCCCCATCGCCCGCGGCGTCGCCGCGGCAGGCGCCGGTGGCGCCGTCCTCGCGCTGCCGCTGCTCGGCGCCACGGGTGCCCACGCCGCGGAGCAGGCCGCCCCGGCCGCCGCTCCCCGGTCGGCCGCCGTCACGCACGCCGAGCCGGTCGCCCAGAAGCAGGCCGCCCCCACGACGTACTCCGTCGTCTCCGGCGACTACCTGTCCAAGATCGCCGCCGAGCACAAGATCAAGGGCGGCTGGCAGCAGCTGTACCAGGACAACCGCAAGGTCGTCGGCGAGAACCCCAGCCTGATCTTCCCGGGCATGAAGCTGACCCTCGGCGCCGGAGCGACCGCCGCCGCTGCCGCGCCCACCGGCGCCGGCACCGGCTCCGCCCTCCCGTCGAAGGCGCCCTCGGCGGCCGTCGAGAAGTCCGCCGCGACCCAGTCTGCGCCCGCCGCTCAGCCCAAGGCCCCGGCCGAGGCCCCCGCCGCCCAGAGCAACGGCTCCGGCTACGTCCACCCGGTCCCCGGCAACCACACCACCAACTACCGCGCCTCCGGCTCCAACTGGTCCAGCGGCAGCCACACCGGGATCGACTTCCCCGTCTCCACCGGCACCAGCGTGAAGTCCATCACCTCCGGCACCGTCGTCGCGGCCGGCTGGGGCGGCGCGTACGGCAACCAGGTCGTCGTCAAGCACGCCGACGGCCACTACTCGCAGTACGGCCACCTGTCCTCCGTCTCGGTCTCGACGGGTCAGACCGTGGGCGCCGGCCAGCAGATCGGCCTCTCCGGCGCCACCGGCAACGCCACCGGACCGCACCTGCACTTCGAGGTCCGCACCGGCCCGGACTACGGCTCGGACATCGACCCGATCGCCTTCCTGGCCTCGCACGGCATCTACGTCTGAGCCGGACGGCCGGGCAGCTGAGCGACACGGCATGACCTGAGCAACCCGGAAAGGGGCGGTGCGCGGCGGCGCACCGCCCCTTCTGCTTATTCCCCCTTTACCAAAACCTGACCGGGTGGTCTATGTCACCACCCGTCAACCCCTTATTACGGTCGCGTAGGTCACATTCGGCAGTGCAGGATAAGCGTTTGTGGCAGACGATTCGAGAAAAAACCAACGTGGCGTCATCAACCGACAGGGCGTCATCGGGTCGTACGCGGCGATTGGCGACAGCTTCACCGAGGGGGTCGGCGACCCCGGCCCGGACGGTACCTTCGTCGGCTGGGCCGACCGTTTCGCAGTACTCCTCGCCGACCAGCTCCCGGACCCCGGCGCCGAAGCGGGTGCCGAAGCTTCCGCGCACGGGAATTTCAGGTACGCCAATCTCGCCGTACGCGGACGCCTCCTCGACCAGATCGTCGAGGAACAGGTGCCGCGCGCCAAGGAGCTCGCACCCGACCTGGTGAGCTTCTGCGCGGGCGGCAACGACATCATCCGGCCGGGCACCGACCCCGACGACGTGGCCGAGCGCTTCGAGCGCGCGGTCGCGGAGCTGACCGAAGCGGTCGGCACGGTCATGGTCACCACCGGCTTCGACACCCGTGGCATTCCCGTGCTGCGCCATCTGCGCGGCAAGATCGCCACGTACACCGCCCATGTGCGGGCCATCGCCGACCGCTACGACTGCCCGGTCCTCGACCTGTGGTCGCTGCGGTCCGTCCAGGACCGGCGCGCCTGGGACGACGACCGGCTCCATCTGTCGCCCGAGGGACACACCAGGGTCGCGCTCCGCGCCGCCCAGGTCCTCGGCCTCGACGTGCCGGCCGACCCCGACCAGGAATGGCCCCCGCAGGCCCAGCGCGGCACCCTCGAAGTGCGCCGCGACGACATCCACTGGGCGAGGGAGTACCTGGTGCCGTGGATCGGCCGACGGCTGCGTGGCGAGTCCTCCGGCGACCACGTCGAGGCGAAGCGGCCGGACCTGCTGCCGCTCTAGGGCCGGCGCCGAAAGTGGCGTCGTCCGCCCGAAGGGCGGCCCCGGCGGTGTCCGGTGCGTGCGATCGCACGGCGGAGGGCCGCCCCCGGTACCTGGTGTACCGGGGCGGTCCCGACGACGCGGCGAGCGTGTGCGCCGGACACCGCCGGACAGACGGGACTTTCGACACACCCCCAGGTCCTGGAGCCTCTCGTCCGGATCGCGCCGGGGCACGCGGGCCCGGTCCGATCCGGACGAGAGGCCCCGGGGCGCGTGTCCTCGCCGGGCCCCTGCCGGGGGTGTCCGCCCCTCAGACGCGTCGGGCGGGGGACGGCGGCGACGCCGGTATCCGCTCCAGCACACCGCCCGCGAAGACGTCGTACAGCGGCAGCGTCTCCAGATGCACATAGCCGATGTGGCAGTCGCAGACCGCCAGCGGACAGGCGCGTGGACCGAGGGCCTTCCGGTAGCTCCCGTCGTAGAGGTTGCCGAGCTCCGCCGGTACGAAATGACAGCGCCGCACGGTCCCGTCACCGTCCACCGAGACGACCGACTCCCCGGTCCGGCAGGGCAGCCCGGCCGAGCGGTGCGGATGCCGGCTGTACGGGAAGAGCGGGTCGACGGCCGTCCAGCGGTCCGCCTCCTCGTCCGTGTAGGTGTGGCCCTCCGCCGCGTTCACCCAGAGATAGACCTCCTCGGGCAGCGCGGCACGCAGCCGCCGTGCCTCGTCGAGGTGGTCGTCGAGCCCGACGACACCCACACTGTGCCGGATGCCGAGCGCGGCCAGCTCCCGGCACTTGCCGAGGAACCGCTCGTACGGCGTCTGCCCGGGGTGGTAGGTGCACCACAGCGCGATCTTCTCGCGGCCCGCCGCACCGGCCTCGGCCAGCCAGCCCGTACGGCAGCTGATGTTGGTCTGGATCGCCACCCGGCGGATGTGCGGCAGCCGCGCCAGCTCGACCAGCGCACGGCGGTACCAGGAGCGCACCAGACCTTCGCCCCAGGGCGTGAAGAGGACCGAGATCCGGTCCCCGGTCTGCGCCGCGGCCCAGGCCGTGAACCGCTCCAGCGCGGCCCGGTCGGCACGCAGCTGCTCCCGGCTGTCGCGCCGCTTGGCGAACGGGCAGTACGGACAGTCGTAGTCGCACGAGGCGAGCGGGCCCCGGTAGAGGATCGTCAGCTCCATGGGCGCGCTCACTTCAGCTCGTACGCGGCCATCGCGGCGCGTACACCGGGGGAGAAGAGCTCCGGGCCCAGGGCGTCGGAGTGGGCCAGGCCCTCCGGGGAGAGCCGCAGCAGCCCAAGGGCCCCGGCCGGCGCGTCGAGCCAGCCGCGCGCCTCGAACCGGGCCAGCTCACCGGGGAAGTCCTCGGCCGGCGAGGTGCCGAACCGCTCCCGGTACTCGGCCAGACGCAGCCCCTCGGCCTGGAGGACCGACTGCAGGAGGTGGCGTCGGCGCGCCTCGTCGCCGTCGACGTACCGTCCGACCTGCGCGCGGGAGAAGTCCTCGGTGGCGGCGTAGCCGTCGATGATCGCCCGCACCTCCCGCATCTCCACCGCGTAGTCGAAGGAGTAGTGCAGCCGGGTGGTGTACGAGCGCGCGCCGCACCCCAGCCCGATCATGCCGTCGGTCTGGCAGGCGTAGTCGTCGGGGCCGTCCGTCCTCGGGGCGTCGGCGCGGCGGAACATCCGCATCGAGACCTGCTCGTAGCCATGGGCCAGGAGGTGGTCCCGGCCCGCGCGGTACAGCCGCAGCCGCTGTTCGTCCCAGGCTGCGTCCGCCGCCGCACCGGTGTCCGTGCCGGACCGGCCCAGACCGGTCAGCGGGCGCACGTACAGGGGGTAGAGGTACAGCTCCTCCGGACGCCAGCCCAGCGCCGCGTCCAGCGAGGTGCGCCAGCTCTCCTCGGTCTGTCCGTCGATGCCGTAGATCAGGTCGATGTTGAGGACCGGGATGCGGGCCTCGCGTATCCGGTCCAGCGCCGCCTCCACGTCCGCACGCCGCTGAGGGCGCACGGCGGCCCGCGCCTCCGCCTCCACGAAGCTCTGCACCCCGATGCTGATCCGGGTCGTACCGCGCTCGGCGAGGACGGCCAGCCGGTCGGCCGTCGCGGTCGACGGCGAGGTCTCGACCGACAGCGGCACGGACCGCAGATCGGCGCCCATCCGCTTCTCCGCGATGTCGCAGAGCCGTTCCAGCTCGCCCGCGGTCAGGAAGGTGGGCGTGCCCCCGCCGAACGCGGCCGCGGCGAAACGCACCGGCCCGTCGTCCCCCAGCGCCTCCCGGACCGCGGTGGCCTGCCGGTCCAGCGCGTCGAGGTACCGGGTCGTCAGCTCGTCCGGAGCGCCGATGCGGGTGAAGAGATTGCAGAAGCCGCAGCGGACCTCGCAGAACGGTATGTGGAGGTAGAGCGAGAGGGCGTCCTTGCGCTCGCCCGCCCACAGCTCGCGCAGCCCCGGCCGCTCGGCGAGCGGCCGGTAGGCGGTCTTGTGCGGATAGGCGTAGACATAGCTCTGGTACGGCCGGGTGGCCGGCGCGGCGGTCGTGGTGCGGCTCATGGTGCGGTGGCCCCCGGCTCCAGGAAGAAGTGCGCGTACGGAACGGTCCAGACGGACTCGTGACCGATCCGGTGACCCGTGTAGCCGTCGTCCCCGTATGCCGTGCCGTGGTCCGAGCAGACGATGGCGAAACAGCGGCGGCGGCTGCTCGCGGCCGCGAAGAGCCTGCCGATGTGGGCGTCGACGTACTCCAGGGCCGCGGCGTGGGTGGCCCGGGAGTCGCCCGCCTCGCGGGTGGCCCCCGGTGTGTGGAACCAGTTGGGCTGGTGCAGGGCGGACACATTGACGAACAGGCAGAGCCGCTGCTCCGCGGGGAGTCCGGCCACGACCTGCTCGGCACGGGCCACCTGCGCCTCGAAGGAGGTGGGCGACGCCACACCGAACTCCGGCTCCCAGTGGCTCTCCCGGAACATGCCGGGCAGCACGGAACCGAGCGGCCCGCGCTTGTCGAAGAACCCGACACCGCCGATGCACACGGTGTGGTAGCCCACCCGTTCCAGGCCGGAGAGCAGATCCGGTGTGTCGAAGACGAAGGTGCCCGGGGCGGTGGACTCACTGCCCGCGAACCGGGCAGCGAACAGGCGGGGGTGCGGCCCCTGACCGGTCGGTGTCGGCAGGAACCCGGCGAACATCGCCTGGTGGGAGGCGTAGGTGAAGCTTCCCGGCGCGTGCCGTTCCTCCCAGACGCCGCCCGGCAGATGGCGGGCCAGATGCGGGATGCGTCCCTCGGCGGCGAGCTCCGCCGCCACGTCGTGGCGCAGGGTGTCCAGGGTGACGAACAGCAGGTCATGGCTGCCCACGACCTCGCTCATGTCCGGGTCGCGGGCGTCCTCGGGGGTACGCGCGGTGTCAGGCGGTGGCGGTTGCACGGTGGTTCCTTGCTCTGTTCATGGTGGCGGCGACCTGCGCCGCGTAGGTGTCCAGGCCCTCGGCGCCGCTGCCCGGGAGGCCGGTCAGCCGCGGCAGGAGGTCGCCGAAGGCGTTGATCTCGCCGACGGCGAAGCGCCGCCAGCCGGTCGAGGGCAGCAGATCGACGCCCACGCACAGGGTGCGCGGGAAGCACGCCGCGGCCCGCTCGCACACGGCCAGGGCCTCGGCCCAGCTGCTGCCCGCCGCCCCGACGGCCGCGCGGACGTCGTCGAGATCGCCGCGCTCGCCGCCGAGGTGCAGGTTGGTCATGGGGGAGTGGCTGGTGCGCACGACGGCGTGGGTGGCCCGGCCCGCCACCACCACGACCCGCAGATCCGCAGCCCGGCCGCGGTGGGTGGCCTTGGGCAGCCAGCGTTCGATGTGCAGCCCGTCCGGCGCCAGCGCGTCGACGATCTCCGCGATCTCCCGCTCCGTCGTGATCCGGCGCACCCGCAGGGAGTTGAAGAGCCGGCCCGACGCGTCGCGCTCCACGGAGGTGGTGGCCCTGATCCGGCCGGGCCCGGCGGTCTCCACGGCCATGACCCCCGAGGCGGACGAGCCGTGCGCGGGCTTGACGAAGACCCTGGGCATGCCGTGGTCCGCCATCCGCTCCCGCACGTCCGCCCAGCCCCCGACCGCGGGCGCCGCGGCCCCCGAGGTCGGCGACGCCGGGACCGGCACCCCGGCGCCGTCCAGCACGGCGTGGCAGAGCCGCTTGTCGAACAGCACCGCGATGTCCCCGGGGTCGTCGAGCAGCACGGCACCGGCGGCGGACGCCGCCCGTGCCACCGTCCGCACGGCCGCGGTGAACCCGGCGTACCAGACGGCGCTCCCCTCGACCCGGGTCGGATCCCCGACCTTCCGCAGCAGCCGTTCCACCTCGGGGTCCTCACCGGGGGAGTCCATCCGCACGGTCTCGCCGGGCAGGAACCCGGCCCGGCCGCGCAGCACGTCCGACCAGGGCACGACGCGCGCCGCAGGCAGCCCGGCGGAGCGCACGGCGTCCTGGAAGAGCGTGACCCGGCGGTTGCCGGGCACACCCACGACGGCGAAGCGCGGCGCCGGGCCCGTCGTCCTACTCGCCGACGGCGACATAGCGGTCGTCGTCCTCCTCCGGATCCCAGTACTCGACATCGTGGATCTCGCCGTTCACCCGGTCCGGACCGAGCAGGTCCTTCAGGCGGTCCATCAGCGGGTCGCTGATGTAGTGATGGTGCAGATCCAGCGAGGTCAGATGGGAGAGCGGCTGGCCCGAGAGCAGCGCCTCGGCGCCCTCGTCGCCGAGGGTGCCCATCGCGAGGGAGAGCGACTCCAGCCGGGCGACCACCGGGGCGCAGGCCACGGCCGCCGCTATCTCGTCCTGGATCTCGCTGTTCTGCAGACCGAGGTGGCGCAGGGCGGGAAGCGCCGCACCGGAGAGCAGCGGCGCGAGGTCCTCGACCGTGGCGTCCCCGCCGTACCACGGGACGCCGAGCCAGAGTTCGAGGTGCTCCAGCGCGGGCAGCTCGGAGGCGCCGACCGCCCGCACGACAGCGGACGGGAGCCCGCCGGACTCGAACCGCAGCGATCTGAGCGAGGCGTGTCGCACCGGCCGGAGGTGGAGCGACGGCCGGTCCTCGGGCTCCCGGCCGCAGCCGCGCACCGTCAACTCCTCCAGCTGTCCGAACGCCTCGATCACCGGCGTGACGTCGCACATGTCGAGCCACGACAGCTCGCACTCCTCGCCGACCACATCGGCGAGGAAGAGCCCGCGCAGCGACGGGAAGCGGTCGGCGTGTCCGACCAGCAGATCGAGGACCGGGCCGAAGGGTGTGTAGTGCTCCTGCCACCAGGGCCCGATCAGCAGCGCCCGCACACGCGTCGTGTCGACGGTGTCGAGGAAGAGCTGCCACAGCGCGTCGAACGTCAGATCGCCCTGCCAGGCGCTCTCCAGCCGCCACGCGACCGCACCGGCGTCCGGGAGCGGGGCGGCGGAGGCCGCACCGGGGCCCGGCAGGGTGTGGACGGGCAGGCCGTGAAAGGAATCGGGATGTCCGATGTCAGTCATCGCACCTCACTCCGACACCGAGGTGTAACGGCCCTCGATGCCGCGGTCGCCCCAGGGCTTCTCGCGCTCCGAGACATCGACCCGCACCCCGTGCGGCTTCAGCGCCGCCACGACCCGGCGCTCCATCGGCTCGGTCATGAAGTGGTGGTGCAGATCGAGCTGTTCGAGATGGGTCAGCGGCTGCCCGTCCAGCAGCGCCGCCGCGCCCTCGTCGCCCAAGGTGCCGTTCGACAGGTCGAGGACGCGCAGCTGCGCGACGACCGGGGCGCTCGCGACGGCCGTCGCGATCTCGTTCTGCAACTCGCTGTTGCGCAGCCCGAGGTGGGTGAGCCGGGGGAAGCGGCTGCCGGCGAGCAGCGGGGCCAGGTCGGCCACATCGGCGTCGCCCCCGTAGGCGGAGACGCCGAGCCAGAGATCGAGCCGCTCCAGCGCGGGCAGCGCGCTGTCCAGGACGCCCAGGATCACCGCACGGGGCAGACCGCCGGTCTCGATGGTCAGCGCCCGCAGCCGGTCGTGCTCCACGGGGGAGAAGACCAGGTCCGTGCCACCGCGCACGCCCAGTTCGAGCAGACCGGGGAAGGCGTTCAGCAGCGCCGTGACGTCCGACTGCTCGATCCAGGAGATCTCGTTCTCCTCCATGGTCATGTCGCCGACGAAGACGGCCTCCAGCGAGGTCAGCCGGTCCGCGGCGGCGATGATCAGGTCGATCGGGTAGGACGACGTCACCTCGTAGGACTCGCCCCACTGACCGACGATCAGCGCGCGCACCCCGGCCGGGTCGACCGTGTCCAGGAACGTGCGGAAGGCCTCCTCCCAGGTCTTCTCGGAGTCGTCGTCGTACGGATCGACCGAGATGCGCCAGGCCGCCGCGTCGGCGGCCTGCACGGGCGCCTCACCCGTCGCATGCTGGAAGTCGACGACGGGAAGGCCGAGAAACTCGTGCAGATGGTCCACACCGGACATGACCCTGGGCTCCTGGTACTGGGGGACGGCTGATGTCCACAAGGTCTATCAAGCCGCACTGACAACGGCGCGGCCGGGACCGCGGGAGCGACGACGCGGCCCCGGCGGTCCTGTCCGCGGGCCGACTGTCAGACCCTCCCCTTAGCGTTTTCCCGATGGCCGGCACAGCGGGTGCGGCCTTCGAGGGGAGACGTCTGTGTACCGGCAGGGCGATGTACTGATCGTGTCGTTGGAGGAGTCGGCGGTGCCCGCGCATCTCGTGGACGCGCCGGGTGAGCCGAGGGACGGCCGGGGCCGCATGGTCCTCGCGCTCGGCGAGGTCACCGGCCACGCCCACGCGGTCCAGGGACCGGGCCGGCTGATGCGCGAGGCGGGGGTGTTCGGGCCGATGCTGCTCCATCTCCCCGAGGGTGGCCGGGTGGTGCACGAGGAGCACGCGGCGATACCGCTGTCCCGGGGCTGGTACCGCGTGGTGCGCCAGCGGGAGTACACCCCCGGCGCGGTCCGCGTCGTCGCCGACTGACGGCCCGCGCACGGCGCGCCACCGACGACACCGCACAGCACACAGAACAGAACTCGAAGAACACAGGGGACGGGGAAGACCGATGCAGTACGTGGACGCATGGCGGGCCGTGGCGGCGGCGACGGGAGCGGCCGACCGGTCCGCGGCCGAGGACGGGCTGCGGCTCGCCTACCGCAGCGCGGGACTCGCCGAGCCGGAGCGGATCGTCTGGGTCGACTCGCCGAGGGCCGCGGTGGAGGCCGTCGAGAAGCTCGTCGACGCCGGGCGCTCGGTGCGCGACGAGATACGGACCCGGCCGTGGGCGCAGGAACGGCGCCGGATGTACGACGAACTGGGCCCGGCGGGCTGGTCCGCGCTGTGGTCCGCCACCGGCGCCCAGCTCTGGGAGACCACCGCGGCACTCGCCGAGCGGATCAGGTCCGGCGTGGTCGCGGACCTCGCCCGGAGCCCCGAGGAAGCGTCCGACGTCCGGCTGGTGCTGCTCGACGCGGTCCTCGGCCAGCACGACGCTGCCTGGCTCGCCGCCTTCGACGGGCGGGGGGACCGGCTCGACGGCCTGGCGGAGGTGGCCCGGCACGCGGGCTGGTGGTGGCCCTACGAGCGCGTCGTGGTGATCAGCGAGCGCCCGGAGGCGCTGCACCGGGACGAGGCGGGGCGGCTCGACCGGGGGGACGGCCCGGCGCTGGCCTACCGCGACGGCTTCGCCCTCCACGCCTGGCGCGGCATGCCCGTGCCCGAGGAGTTCCTGGAGGAGCTGAAGACCCTCACCCCCGCGCGGATACGCGAGGAGGCGAACGCGGAACTGCGCCGCGTGATGCTGGAGTTCTACGGCTACGACCGCTACCTCACCGAATCCGGCGCGGAGCCGGTCCACCGCGACGAGACGGGTGTCCTCTGGCGGATCGCGCTGGACGGCGACGAGGACGTCGTGATGGTCGAGGTGGTCAACTCCACCCCCGAGCCGGACGGCACGCACCGTGTCTACTGGCTGCGGGTGCCGCCGGGCACCAGGACCGCGAAGGACGGTGTGGCGTGGACCTTCGGACTCCAGGGCGACGCGTACGCACCCGTGCGCCAGACCTGACCGCCGTCCGCCGCCCGGGTCACGCCGCCGGACCACCGCCCGGACCGCCGACGGGGCGGGCGGGGTCAGGCCGTCAGCGCCTCGCGGTCGATGCCGAGTTCACGGGCGAGCGCCTCGTCGGTCCAGGCCAGCATCGTGGCCCGGGAGAGCGGACCGGCGTACGACGTCGTCTGCACGGCCAGGCCGTCCAGCAGGGCGGTCAGCCGCCAGGCCGCGGACATCGGGTCGTCGCAGTGGAACTCACCGGCCGCGGCACCCTCTTCGATGACCTCGGCCAGCTCGGCCTTCCACTGCTGGTCGAGATCGCCGGCCACATTGCGCAGCGCCGGATCGCGCAACGAGGCGGCCCAGCCCTCGATCCACAGCCGCCAGCCCTTGGCCTGCCCCGTCGGCGCGTACCAGCGGATGGCGGCGCGCAGCCGCCGTACCGCACTGGTGCGGCGGCCGAGGACCTTGCGCAGCTGGGCGAGATCGGCCTCGGCGGCATGGGCGAAGGCCGCCGCGACCAGTTTCTCCTTGGTCGAGAAGTGATACAGCACGAGCGCGTTGCTCACTCCGAGCACCGAGGCCACATCGGCGATCCGGACCGCCGCGACTCCCCGCACCTCGATCTGTTCGACGGCAGCGCGCAGGAGCTCTTCACGTCGTTCCGCCACGCTCAACCGCACTCTCGCCACGGCGTCACCCTAACGAATATGCCACGCACGGGAAGACGCGGGGCGGAGCCGGGTGCGGCCCCGGCACGGCACGGCCGGCGCTCCGGACCGGCGCCCCCGTGCCCGTCGCCCCGGCGCGGCGACCGCGGCGGGGCGACGGCCGCCCGTGCGGATCAGCGGCCGGCGGGGCGTTCCACCTCGCACCGGTCCTTGAAGCCCTGGCTGGTCAGACCGAGAGCGGAATTCGTCCGGGAGCGCATGTTCTCCACCGCGACCACCGTCGTGAGCTCGACGAACCCCGCCTCGCCGAGTGCGGCCCGCAGCCGCTTGGCCAGCTCGTCCCCGACCTCCGGCGGGGTGACGCTCATCGCCTCCGCGTACTCCATGACGTCACGCTCCAGCGGGGTGTACACCTCGCTCTCCCGCCACATCGGGACATCACGCAGCTTGCGCGGGTCGATACCGTGCCGGTGGTTCTCCCAGTAGCCGAAGTCCATGCACCAGCCGCAGCCGACGGTGGCCGCGGACGCCATCACGGCCAGCCCCTTGAGCTGCGCGTCCAGCTTCTTCCACCGGCCCACCGAGAGCTCGAAGCGGGCTCCCGCCCACAGCACCCCGGTGTGGTGGGCATTGGCCCGCAGCGGATCGATGACCTTGCCGAACGCACGCTTCGAGTACCACGACACGGCGCGGAAGAGGAGGGTACGGGGCGGGTCGAGCGGGATTCGGGCGGTCATGGCCGGTCTCCTTCGGTACGGGCTCGGGTGCCGTCCGGCGGCGTCGTGGGACGCCGTCCGGGGCTGCTTCCACGGGTGTGACGGATGAGCCTCCCGCGGATGTGACACGGGGAGCGGACGGGACGCGGAATCCTCGGGCGGGCACGGACGTTGGATCCGGCATGACGGGATTCGACACACGGCAGGAAGCGCTGCTCGGGCTGCTCTCCGAGGAGAACGGCGGAGTGCTCGTGACACTCCGGCGCGACGGCAGACCCCAGCTGTCCAACGTCAATCACTTCTACTACCCCCGGGAGCACATCATCCGGGTCTCGATCACCGACGACCGGGCGAAGGCGAAGAACCTGCGCCGCGACCCCCGGGCGAGCTACCACGTCACCAGCGCGGACCGCTGGGCGTGGACGGTCGTCGACGCCACCGCCGAGCTGTCCCCGGTCGCCGCCGACCCGCACGACGCGACGGTCGAGGAGCTCGTCGCGCTCTACCGCGACGTCCAGGGCGAACACCCCGACTGGGACGACTACCGCAGGGCGATGGTCCGGGACCGGCGTATCGTGCTGCGGCTGCCCGTCGCGCACGTGTACGGGCAGCCGCGTGGCTGACCCGGCCGGGCCCGGCTCCCGGCCCCGCGGACCCTCCGCACTCGCACCGCACCGCCCCCTGTCCATAATGAGACGACACCGACTCCCCCAGGAGACCTTGTGACCGGCGCCGACCCCTTGCCTCCGCTCCGCACCCGGCTGCGCTCGCTGCGCCCCGCCGCATTCGGCGCGGATCCGGACGGCGCGCGCATGGAGCGCATCCGCCGGTCGCCCAACTTCGCCGACGGCGTCTTCCAGAATCCGGTGGGGGCGCGCACCAGGCCGTCCGGATCCACCCTGGAGTTCGCGAAGGTCTACTTCCGCAAGGAGGAGCGGGCACGCAGGACGCCGGTCGGCACCGTGCCCGTCCACGCCACCACCTACGCCGACCTGGCCGAACCGCCGGCCACCGGGCTGCGGCTCACCTGGATGGGCCATTCCAGCGTGCTCGCCGAGATCGACGGCCGACGGGTGCTCTTCGACCCGGTCTGGGGCGAGCGCTGTTCGCCGTTCGCCTTCGCCGGGCCCAAGCGGCTGCACCCCGTGCCGCTGCCGCTGGCCGCGCTCGGACCGGTGGACGCGGTGGTGATCTCGCACGACCACTACGACCACCTCGATCTGCCGACGATCAAGGCGCTCGCCGGTACGGACACGGTGTTCGCCGTCCCGCTCGGTGTCGGCGCCCATCTGGAGCGGTGGGGCGTGTCCGCCGACCGGCTGCGCGAGCTGGACTGGAACGAGACCACGAGGATCGCCGGGATCGGTCTGACCGCCACCCCGGCGCGGCATTTCTGCGGCCGCGGCCTGCGCAACCAGCAGCACACCCTGTGGGCGTCGTGGGCCGTCGCAGGACCCGAGCACCGGATCTACCACAGCGGTGACACCGGCTATTTCCCCGGCTTCGCGGACATCGGCGCCGAGCACGGCCCGTTCGACGCCACGATGATCCAGATCGGTGCCTATTCCGAGTACTGGCCCGACATCCACATGACACCGGCCGAGGGGATGCGGGCCCACCTGGACCTCCAGGGCGGTGAGCCGCTCGGGGCGATGCTGCCGATCCACTGGGGCACCTTCAACCTCGCCCCGCACCCGTGGGCCGAGCCGGGCGAGGGGACCCTCGCCGCCGCACAGGACGCGGGCGCCCGGGTCGCGCTGCCGCGGCCCGGCGAGCCCTTCGAGCCCACGGCGCGGATCATTCCCTCCGAGCCCTGGTGGCGTGCGGTGGCGCCGCAGCCACTGGAGCACCGGCCCGCCGGGGCGGCCAGGATCACGGACCTGTCGGCCGGACCGGGCCCGGTCCCCGAGGACGCGGCCGCGGAGGCGGACCACGCCGAGGTGGCGCCGACCGCCTAGGGAGGCGTACGGATCACACGCGCAAGGGGCTCGGCCCGTCCGGCACGACCGGACGGGCCGAGCCCCTCTCCGTGTCCGGGGTCCGCAGCCGTAGGCCGTTCGGGTGTCCGCCGGGCGGGTGTCAATGCGACGTAATCGGTCGACCGTACGAGAGCTCATACCAGAGCGGGACGGATGGCGGGCAAGTTCGACAACTCGCCGTCGCGCCCTTGTGATTGACGACTACCGTGTGTGGCCGGTGATCAACAGTGGGCTCATCAGGTGCGAGCCCGCCCGACCGATGAACCGAGCCTGACCGACCACCGTAGGTGCCACCGCATGAACGCCGATTCCAGGTGCGCCACGTACCGAGGACACTGATGTCTCAACTTCGCGCACCCGAAGCGCGACCGGAACGCCGAGAGGGCGGACGGCACGGCCGACCGGGTGCCCGCTCCCACTCGGCCACGGGCAGACCGCGCGCCGCCCAGCCGTCCCGCGAGGCGCGTATACGACCCCAACTGCTGCGCACCGCGGTACTGCCGACCGTCGTGGCGGTACTGAGCGGAGCGGCGGCGGTCATCTTCACCGTCCGTTCCACCGGAGCCCGGCCCTCCACCGAGCTCTGGATCGCGCTGGGGACGGCCGCCGCGCTCTCGCTCGCCGCGGTGCTGGCCGCGTACCTCGCGGCCGGCCGCGTCGCCACCACCGTCTTCGGCCGCTGCCTGGCGCTGCGCCGCGACAGCGCCCAGGGCCAGGCCGAGCTGCAACGGGTCCTGGAACAGCTCCGCAACGGCGAACCCGTGCCCGCCCGCAGGCCCGCCGAACCCGTGGCGCCGGGCAGCGACGCCTTCGAACTGCTCGCCCAGGAACTCGGCCGTCAGCAGGACGTCGCGGTGGCCGCGGTCGTCCAGGCGTCCCAGCTCGCCGACCACTCCGGCGAGGACCAGAAGGTCGAGGTCTTCGTCAATCTCGCCCGCCGGCTCCAGTCGCTCGTGCACCGCGAGATCCAGCTGCTCGACGAGCTGGAGCACGAGGTCGAGGACCCCGATCTGCTCAAGGGCCTTTTCCACGTCGACCATCTCGCCACCCGCATCCGGAGGCACGCCGAGAACCTCGCCGTCCTCGGCGGCGCCGTGTCCCGGCGGCAGTGGAGCAACCCGGTCACCATGACGGAGGTGCTGCGTTCGGCGATCGCCGAGGTCGAGCAGTATCCACGGGTCAAGCTGGTGCCGCCGATCGACGGCACGCTGCGCGGTCACGCCGTGGCGGACGTGATCCATCTGCTGGCCGAACTGGTGGAGAACGCCACCGTGTTCTCCGCACCGCACACCCAGGTGCTGCTCCGTGCCCAGCAGGTCACCGCCGGACTGGCCCTGGAAGTGGAGGACCGGGGACTAGGCATGCCGCGCAACGAGCAGAAGCGGATGAACGCCCTGCTCGCCGACCCCGACCAGGTCAATGTGGCCCATCTGCTCCAGGACGGCCGGATCGGGCTGTTCGTCGTCGCGTCACTGGCCCGTCGGCACGGCATCGCGGTCCGGTTGCAGAGCAACATCTACGGCGGCACCCAGGCCGTACTCGTCCTCCCGCAGTCCCTGCTGGGTTTGGACGAGGACGCTCCGGCCGAGGGGGGCGCGGCTCCGGCCCCGCCGCCCGGCCCCGCACACCGCCCACCGGCCGAGGACGGCAGGATCGGCCACTCCGGCCACCTGGGCCACCTCGGTCACCCCGGCCCCGGTCCGACTCCGGGGCCGGGCACCGCACCGGGCCCGCAGGCGAACACCGGCCGTCAGCCGTATGTTCCCAGCCAGCCGCTGCGTCTGCACCAACAGCCCCAGCGGGCCCAGGGACAGGGTGAGGCCCCACCGCTCCCGCTCCGGGCCGGGCGAACGGACCGCGCCGAGCGACCAGACCCGGCCGGGCGAACGAACCCTGCCGAGCGACCGGACCCGGCCGTTCGAACGGACCCGACCGGGCAGACGGACCGCTCCGACCCGGCGGCCTCCCGTCCCGACGTCCGGCCCCCGGGCGACGTCCCCGACGGGCCGCACGCCGGGCCCGGAGCCGTGCGCGGCACCATGGGCCGGCCCCAACTGCCCCGGCGCGCCCACCAGGAGCACCTCGTCCCCCAGCTCAGGGAGGCCCCGGCCCCGCGCACCGAGGACGAAGGGGCCCTGCACGACCCGGGGCTCATGGCGGCCTTCCGGCGGGGCATCGAACTCGCCGAGGCCCGCAGCGAGTCCGAGGACGGCACCGCCCCCGAACCGGACACCGGCTCCGGGGCGGCGGGTGCCGAGCGGTCCTGGCAGTCCGCCGCCCCGCTCGAACCGCTGCCGGTACGCGGTCTCACCACGACCGTCACCCCGTACCCCGCGGACACGGTCCCCGGACCGCCCGACGACACCCTCGACACGAACACCCCCAAGGAGTAGATGCACCATGACGACCGATATGCCGTCCGGTCAGGTCTCGGACCTCGACTGGCTGCTGAGCGGACTGGTCCAGCGTGTTCCGTACACACGCAGCGCGGTCCTCCTCTCCGCCGACGGGCTGGTGAAGTCCCTTCACGGCATGGATGCCGACAGCGCCGACCACATGGCGGCGCTGGCCGCCGGTCTGTACTCGCTCGGCCGCAGCGCGGGCGCGCGGTTCGGTGACAGCGGCGAGGTCCGGCAGGTGGTGGTCGAGCTCGATTCGACCCTGCTGTTCGTCTCCACCGCGGGCTCCGGCACCTGTCTCGCCGTCCTCGCCGGACGCGAGGCGGACGCGGCGGTGCTCGGCTACGAGATGACCATGCTGGTCAAGAGCGTCCGTCCCTATCTGATGACGCCCGTGAGACAAGCGGCCGGGGCCCCCGGCGCCACGGGGCTGTGAGGGTGTCGGTCCCGCAGGACGGGCCGCTGCTCGACGACGCGGCAGGCCGGCTCATCCGCCCGTACACCGTGAGCAACGGCCGTACCCGTCCCACGACCGTGCTCGATCTGCTCTCGCTGGTCATGGCCACGGGGACCGAGCCGCAGACCCATCTCGGTCCGGAGCACTCCGTCGCACTGGGGCTGTGCGGCGGTCCCACCTCGGTGGCCGAGATCGCCGCCCATCTGCGGCTGCCCGCAGTCGTCACCAAGGTGCTCGTCTCCGACCTGGTCGACTGCGGGGCAGTCACCGCGCACCCGCCCGCCTTCCACGACATGCCCACCGACCGATCTCTGCTGGAGGCAGTGCTCGATGGCTTACGACGACAGCTCTGACGGCTTCGGCAGCTCCGCCGCGTACGAGAACAACGCGAGCTCCGAGGGTTTCGCAGCCCACGGGGCCCATGGCCGTCCGGAGGGCCACGCGAGCCCGGAGAGCTACGGACACCCGGGAAACCACGGGAACGGGCGGGGCTACGGTGACGCGCCCGGCTACAGTGACGCGCCGGGCTACGGCGACGCGCGGAGCTACGGGGAAGGCCATGGCGACGCGCAGGACCACCGGGACGCGCGGGCCCACGGACACACCCGGGTCCACGGGGAGAGCCGCGGCGACCCGCAGGCCCACGCGGAGGCGCAGGGCTACGCGGCCGGGTCCGGCCACGGCGGACCCGACGGCGCCCAGAACGTCACCGGAGGAGGCGCCCCCACAGGCACCGAGGGCTTTCCCGTCGCGCTCAAGGTCCTGGTGGCAGGCGGGTTCGGTGTCGGCAAGACGACCTTCGTCGGCGCGGTCAGCGAGATCGCGCCACTGAGCACGGAGGAGCTGCTGACCCAGGTCAGCGCCGCGACCGACAGCCTCGACGGAATCGAGTCCAAGAGCTCCACCACCGTCGCGATGGACTTCGGCCGCATCACCCTCGACGAGCAGCACGTCCTCTATCTCTTCGGAACGCCCGGCCAGGAACGTTTCTGGTTCATGTGGGACGAGCTCTCCCAGGGAGCGCTGGGAGCGGTCGTCATCGCGGACACCCGCCGGCTCGCCGAGTGCTTCGCCGCCGTCGACTTCTTCGAGCGGCGCGGCATCGGATTCATCGTCGCGGTGAACGAGTTCGACGGCGCCTACCGCTACGCACCCGAGGAGATCCGGGCCGCACTCGACCTGGGCCCCGACGTGCCGGTGGTGCTCTGCGACGCCCGGATCGCCAGTTCGGGCACCGGGGCACTGGTGACCCTGGTCCAGCACCTGATCAACGCCACCTCGGCCCCGGCCCCGCTGACCGGCTTCGGAGCCCGTCCATGACCCGGGACGCCGCGGGCCGCCAGCTGCTCACGCCCGTCGACCACGATGCCGTCGTGCGCACCCGGCGGCTGAGAACGCTCGGGCTCGGGGAACGCGCCGACGCCTCGTTCGACAACTTCGACGCCTTCGCCGACCGGGTGGCGGAGCTGACCGAAGTGCCCTTCTCGATGGTCAACTTCATCGACGGGAACCGGCAGTTCTTCGCCGGGCTGCACACCCCGGCCGGTACGCACAACGGATCCGACCTGGGCGCCGCCGCCGCGGGCAGCAGCCGCAGCGGCCGGTACGTCGCACTCGACCGCGGCTACTGCCCGCACGTCGTCGTCCGGCGCAAGGCGCTCGTCCTGGAGGACGTCTGCGACTACCCGAGGTTCGCGGGCAATCCCGTGGTCGACGAAATAGGCATCCGCTCCTATCTCGGCGCACCCCTCATCGACCGCACGGGCATCGCCCTGGGCGCCGTCTGCGCGGTCGACACCGTGCCCCGCCCCTGGGGCAGGGCGGGGCTCGACACGATCAAGTCCCTGGCCCTGGAGCTCGTCGGGCACATCGATCAGCGGGAGGGGAACGGCCTCGGGATCTGACCGGCCGCCCGGCGGACCGGGCCACGACCTGCCCCGGAGCGGGGCCGGACCTCCGGCCCAGGGCGTGCCCCGGCCGAGAGCCGGAACGCGCTCAGACCTCCACCGTCGTACCGTCCAGGAAGGTCAGCACCACCGACTCCGCGCCCACATGCACCCGCACCGCGTCGCGCAGCGCTTCCGGATGCAGGGCGTCCCGGGAGAGGGCGACCAGCGACACGTGCACGCTCCGCCCGCCCGGGTGCGGCCCGCTGCGCAGATACGGGATCGCCGAATGCGGCCCGTACGCGTTGGACTGGACATCACGTGCCACCGCGGCCGGTTCTGCGGCGCCGCCCCATCCGTACAGCGCGACCAGGGCGCTGCTCAGGCCGTCGGCCGTGCGGGCCAGCGCCCAGTCGGGACCCGACAGCGCGAAGGGGCTCCGCGTGTGCGAGACGGCGTGCCCGCCCTCCCGCACCACCACGCCCTCGGGCGCCTCGACCCGGTGCACCCGGATCTCCCACGGACCGTGCAGCACGCTGGTCGTCCCGATCCGGTACGGATGGTCGTCACCGGGCAGCCGGGCCGCGTACCAGGAGGCCGCGACGCGGTCCTCGCAGCGCAGCGGATGGATCCGGCGGCGCGGCGACACCGTGCCGTCCGGCGCCACGAGCGCCAGATGGCCGTCGATGGAGCGTGCCGTCGCGTGCGGGGCGGCCTCGGGCGCCGTCGCCGTGGAGTAGGCGAACCTGGCGTAGTGCGGATCCTCGGTGCCCTCGGCCGGGTCGGCCGACGCGTCGAACGGCGGATTGTGGTCGCTGCCGTGGTTGATCAGCCGGACGATGCCGTCGTCACGGGTGCCGTGCAGCAGCCAGCCGGGCGCGGGCAGTGCCGTGTAGCGGTCGGACTCCTCGATGGGCAGCGGGAGTTCGCGCGCCGTCCACACCGCGTGGTCGGCCGGCAGCAGCAGCCCGAGGAAGCCCTTGCTCGCCCAGTACGGCGAGGCGGGCCCGGAGTACGGCTGGGTGCTCGGCAGGAACGTGTCGTACCAGCCGAGCGTCAGCAGCCCCCGCTCGTCCGGTACCCCGCGCTCCGCGAAGTGCCGCATCGTGCCCGAGGCGAGCCGTCGGGTGAGCCCCGGTGCCAGCGGGGTGCAGTCCGCCAGCGCCCCCATCCACACCGGAGCCAGGGCGGCGAACCGGTACGTCAGGGAACGGCCCTGGTGGACCGGTGCGCCGTCGGAGCCGAAGAAGTGCGGATAGTCCTCCAGGAAGCGGCTGAGCCGCTGCCGGTAGACCTCGGTCCTGCCGCCGTCGTCGCCGGCCGCGATCCGTGACCACAGCAGCGGGTACAGATGCATGGCCCAGCCGATGTAGTAGTCGAAGTTCCGGCCGTCCCCGTCGGTGTACCAGCCGTCGCCGACGTACCAGTCCTCGATCCTGTCCAGGTTCGACTCGATGTCCGAGCGGCTGTACGGAGCCCCGACCGAGGCGAGGAACTGCTCGGAGACCACCTGGAACAGCCGCCAGTTGTTGTCCCAGGTGCGCCCGCCGACGAACCCGGAGAACCAGTCGACGACCCGTTCCTGCACCCGGGCGTCGAGCCGGTCCCAGATCCACGGCCGGGTCTCGTGCAGCGCCACCGCGACCGACGCCGCCTCCACCATCTGCTGCGAACAGTCGGTCAGCCTCGGCCACGCCTCCCCGCTGCCGGGGTCCGTGCCCGCAGCCAGCCCCGCCGCGTACCGCCCGGTCAGCGCGGGGTCCACCGCCCCGCCCGCGCCCGCGATCCGGAAGGCGGCGAGCAGGAACGACCGGGCGAACCCTTCGAGACCGTCCGAGACGACCCCCGACCAGCTGCCCCGGCCGGGCAGCCGGTACTGGGCGAAGCCGGGGGTCGCGTACGGCACCAGCGCGTCCAGCATCCGGTCGGCCGTCGCCTCCCAGTGGGCCCGGGTCCAGCCGGTGCGTGAGGACAGGAGCCGGTCGGGCGGCGGCAGTTGCAGGTGCGGTGCGACGGACATGGTGGTGCTCCTCGGGTGGTGCGGGGTGGGTCAGCGGTTGAGTACGGCTCGGTGGGTGTGGCCGCGCGAGCCGCCGACGGCGACGGTGAGCACGGGCCTGCGGCCCGGGACGAGCCGCACCGAGTCGTCGGCCGTCACCACCGACCGTACGGGGAACGGCAGCTCGACCGAGAGGGTGGTGAGCGTCCGTCCCGGATCGGCGACCGCGACGCGGACGTGCCCGCCGCGGCGCTGCACGAGGACCGACGCCGGGCCCGACGAGGTGATCCCGGCGGCCGTTCCGGCGCGCCAGAAGTTCACCGCCGTCAGCCCTTCCCGGCGTGCCTCCACGGCCTGGGCGGTGGAGTCGTTGGCGACGATCCGGACCGGCCGGGACCGCGACCAGACCGCCGTCGCCGCGGCCGATGCGCCGGGCAGCAGCACATAGGCGTACCGGGCGTCGGCGGGGGAGGGGCCGTGGTCCGTCCAGAGCGTCAGATAGCGGCGGGTGACGGGGTCGGTGCCGCCGCCCGTGTCCGCCCCGGTGTCGATGGCCCGCCAGGTGCCGGTGCGCTGCTCGCGCAGGGCCCGCAGGGCGGTCCCGCCCGGGAAGACATAGCCGCCCACCCGGTCGACATGGGCCCACCGGACCCGGTCGAACGCGCCGCTCCAGCCCTGCTCGGCCGGCCGGCGGATGCCGTCGACGGTCAGCCGGTGGCGTCCGTCCGTGCCCAGGTTGCGGTTCTCGACGATCGTCTCGACCGGCCGGCCGTCGCTCGCCGTGATGCCCGCGCCGAGCGCGATCACCGCGTTGTCCAGCAGGAACCACGACTTCCTGGCCCGCAGGGTGGTGCCCTCGGCGCCGATCAGCTCCATCGCGGCGGCGCCGTAGCGGCCGTCCAGCACGGCGCCGCCCGCCACGGCGTTGGCCGGGCGGTAGGTGGACGTGCCCGCGCCGGTGCCGAGATCGGTCCGCGGGCGGGTGTCGACCGTGGTGCCGGGGAGGCGGTACGGATCGACGGTCGGCCAGAAGCCGTCGTTGAACTGCGCGAGGTCGTCGCCCTCGTACAGATACGTCATGCCGTCGCCGGTGTACCAGCCGTGCAGGTTCTCGCCGTTGCCCGCCTCGTACGCCGAGATCCGCTTCGACGACAGGGACAGCGCGCAGGCCCAGCCGGGGCGGCGGTGCACCACGCGGTCCATGTCGGCGAAGACATGGCTGCCGGTGTCGCGCGGCCCGGCAGGCACCCCCGGGTCGTTCAGGACCGCCTTGGCCAGGGCGAGTTGCGGCAACGTCGCGAGCGTCTCGAAGGGGGTGGTGCGGTTGCGGGTCAGCCAGCCCTTGACCAGGGCGCGCCAGCGCTCCGCGTACGCGGCGGGCGCGCCGGAGGCCAGCAGCAGGATCGCCGCCAGGGCCGTGGCACCGTCGCGGTGGTCACCGGCGCGCTCCCGGGAGACCGCCCGGCCGCGCACCGAGTCCATCATCAGCCCGTCGAAGACCACCGGGGCGAAGGTCCGTTCCACGGCGTCGTACATCACCGAGACGTCCGGGTCGGTCACCGCCCACTCGGAGCCCGCGAGCAGGGCGAGCAGATACGCCGTCCCGCCGAGCAGCACGATGCCGTACGACCCGGTGTAGGCCACCACGTCGTGCTGGACGAACGAGCCGTCCTCGTAGAAGCCGTCCCCCGAACTCGTGTACCGGAACAGGCTGTTGCGTCCCGAGTCGCGTACGTCGGACAGCGCGTCGCGGGCCGAGACGAGCTTGGCCGCGTCCCGTCCCAGCAGCCCCCGCAGCGCCACGATGACGGCCTTGTCGGTGCGGTTCGCACCGGTCTCGGAGAGCGTGGGGGAGTTGGTGCGGCGGTCCGCGTCGGGGCAGAACCGGTCCACGACCGCCAGATAGTCCGCCAGGTCGGCGGCGGGGAGCCGGTCGCGCAGGACGACGGAGCAGTCCATCAGCGCACGCGGGGCGCCGATCTCCCAGAACCACCAGTTGCCGGTCTCGCGCTTGGCCGGGTTGTACGCGGTGTCGTGGGTGAAGCGCAGTGCGGCGACGAGGGCGTCCGCCACCTGCGGGGAACCCGCGAGGGAGGTGCCCTCGGTGGCCCAGGCGGTCGCGAGCGTGCGCAGTCGGGTGTAGCTCTGGCCGAAGTTGCCCGCGTCGGTGAGCGGGGCGAGGTCCGGCCAGAGCGCGGTGCGGGCGGCGTCGCGGTCGAGGGTGTCCCACAGCTCCTTCGCCGTGGTGTCCAGGGCCTCGACCGCGCCGGTGAAATCGGGGTCGGCCGGGTCGAACCCGCCGCCGGTGAGCAGCGATTCGGCCCGCTGGAGCAGGGTGTCGAAGTCGGCGGTGGCCGGGGCCCCGGCCGTGGTGACCGTCGCGGGGGAGGCGTGCGCGGTGCCGGTCGACGTCATGAGCGCGGTCGCGGCGGTGGCGCTGCCCGCCGCGAGCAGGGTGCGTCTGCTGAGATTCACGGTGAACTCCCTGGGCGCCGGGCTCAGTCGGCCAGCGTGGCCGGGTCGACGGGCGGCTTCGGCAGGTTCAGCGCGGCCAGCTCGGCCCGGCCCGTGGCGTCGATCGGGAACGCCCAGGTGTTCACGTAGAAGTCCGTGAGGTCGTAGCCCGCGACCCGGCTGGAGTACGTGGCCAGCGCCCGGTAGCGCTTGGCGTCCTCCGTGTAGTCGGACTGCGGATTCTCCTCGCGGACCAGCTTGTGCATCCGGGGCCAGAAGTCGTCGCCGAACGCCAGCTCCAGCTGGCGCAGCGGCACGAGCTTCTCGTAGGCGCCGAAGGACTTCTCGTACGCCAGTCCGGCCGTGCCGAACTTCTGCCGTGCCGACTGGAAGTAGGTGAGCCCCGTCGCCGGGTCGACCGTGAGGAGGTTGGAGGGCTGCTTCAGGGTGCGCTGCGCCGCCAGCGAGTAGATGTTCACGGTGACCTCGGTCAGACCGCCGGGCTTGTAGGCGAACTGCTGGTGGAGATGGCCGAGTTCGTGGTAGAGCCCCCAGCCCCGGGTCCGCAGCCCCTCCACGGTCGTGGCCCGGTCGAGATAGGCGCGCGGGAAGCCGTTGTAGCCGTGGGTGGCGTAGGCGCCGACCCCGCTGGGCACCTTGCTGACCTCGGTGAAGTGGTACGGACCGGCCTTGCGCCGGTGCACCGGCCTCGAACCGTCCAGGCCGCTGATCCGGGCGTGGGAGTCGATGATGGTCTCGACCAGCCCGAGCAGCGCGGCGTGGTCCTCGTTCCGGTACAGCAGCGCGCCTTCGCGGGTGAGCGTCATGATCGTGTGCGGGGCGTGCAGTTCGACGTACGGGGACGCGGTGAGCGTGTCCAGCTGCCGCTGGTAGCCGGCCTCCGAGGTGCGGCCCAGGGTGAAGACCGGCATGGGCACGGCACCGGAGCGGATCAGCACACCGGCCCGCTCGCCGCGGCCCGTCAGGGTGAGGTAGACCGGGCCGCCGTGCGGGTCCGTGATGGTGTTCGTTCCCCTGGTCAGCGGGTAGGCGCGGGGTTCGGTGACCTCGCCGTAGTAGTCCCAGGCGCCGATCCAGAGGGTGGGCAGCAGACCGTCGTGGGGCCGGACGGTGAGGGTGAGCGGGGCGCCCGCGGGGACGTACAGACCGGTGGGCTGGAACTCCGAGCCGCGCAGGGCCTGTCCGAGCCGCAGCCGCTCGGCCTCGGCGGCGGGCCGGGCGGTCACGGTCAGCTCGACCGGGCGGCCGCCCCGGTGGTCCGGTCCCGCGCCGAAGGCACCGGCGGCGCGGGCCGTTCCGGTCGTGGCGCCGAGGGCGACGGCCGCTCCGGCACCGGCGGCCGCGGCGAGGAGGGAACGGCGGCCGACCGTGGAGCGGGCGGGGGCGGAGGCGGTGGAGGAGCCGGCGGAGTCTGTGGGCATGCGCATGCGGAACTCTCCCTGCGGAAACGAGTGAGGGGCGGAAGCGTGCGGAACGGTGCTGCTCGGCGCCAGCATGTAAGCGGTTGCTATTCAGGGGCAAGGGGAGGTACGAAGTTACTGTGATTTTCTATGGCCAACTGTGGACAGGCGGGAAGTAACCGGTCACACAGCGGCGGAGCGGCCGGGCCTCGGCGCCACCGAATCGCGCACCACGATGTGGGTGCCGAGCCGCAGCGCACCCGTGGTCGGCTCGCGCCAGTCGTCCTCGTCCCCGCCGCTGACGGCCAGCCGTACCGCCTGGCGCCCCATCTCCTCCAGCGGGACATGGACGGTGGTCAGCCGGGGCCGCAGCTCCTGGGCCACCGGAATGTCGTCGTACCCCACCAGGGACACGTCCTTCGGCACCCGGATCCCGGCCTCCTCCAGGGCCTGTGCCGCGCCCGCGGCCACCATGTCGTTGGCGGCGAAGATGGCGGTGAAGTCCGTTCCCTCCCGCAGTACTTCGGCCAGCATCCGGTAGCCGAAGCTGCGGCTGAACGCGCCGGGCCGGACCAGCCCGGGGTCCGGTGCGATGCCGCGCAGCCGCAGCGCCCGCTGGTGCCCGGCCAGCCGGTCGCGGGTGGTGGAGAGCTTGGGCGGGCCGCCGAGGTAGAGGATCCGCTCGTGCCCCTGCATCAGCAGGTGGTCGGTGATGGCGAAGGCGCCGCCCTCGTTGTCGTACTCGACCGCGACGGTGGGGGCCTGCTCGCCCAGCGGCGGCCTGCCGCACAGCACCAGCTTCGAGCCGCCCGCGTCCAGCTCGCGTGCCCGGCGGGCCAGTTCGGTGGTGTAGCCGCGGTCCGCGATGGAGCCGCCGACCACGACCACCGCGTCCGCCCTGCGCTCGTGCATCAGATCGATGAAGGCCAGCTCCCGCTGCGGGTCGCCCTGGGTGCAGCAGACCAGACAGAGCCGCCCGCCTAGCGCCGCCTCCCGCTCCACCCCGCGCGCGATGTACGCGTAGAACGGGTCGATGACCTCGTTGACGATGATGCCGACGGTGCGGTTGGAGACACCGGCCAGGGCGCGGGCGTGGGCGTTGACGACATAGCCGAGTTCACGCATCGCGGACTCGACCCGCTCCCGGGTGGCCTCGGCGACCGGGTAGTTGCGGTTCAGCACGCGGGAGACGGTGGCCGTCGATACGCCCGCGCGCCGTGCGACGTCGGTGACCGTCGCGCGCCGTTGTCCATCCGCGGCTGTGCTCTGCCGGCGCATCCGGCTCACCCCCAGTTGGCTGTTGTGTGACGCCGAGCCTAGAGCCTGCGGAAGCCGGGGAGTCACGCGATCCTCCCCAGGTCGGCCCGGTGCACCGGGTGGTCGAACGGCGTACCGCGCGCGTACCGCGCCAGCTCGTCGACGGCCAGTGCGCCGAGCCGGCCGACCTCGTTGCCCTGGGCGCCCGCCAGATGCGGGGTGAGGAAGACGTTCGGCAGGTCCCACAGCGGGTGGCCGTGCGGCAGCGGTTCGGGCGAGGTCACGTCGAGGACCGCGTCCAGCCGCCCGCTGACCAGGTGTTCGGTCAGCGCCTCGGTGTCCACCAGGGGGCCGCGCGCGGTGTTGACGAGCAGGGTGCCGGGGCGCATCAGTCCGATCCGGCGGGCGTCGACGAGCCCACGGGTCTCCGGCGTGTCGGGGGCGTGCACGGTCACCACGTCGCTGGTGGCCATCAGGGTGTCGAGGTCGGTCGGGGTGACACCGAGCCGTTCCGCCTCGGCCGCGCCGACGTACGGGTCGTGCAGCAGCACCTCCGCGTCGAGGACCCGGAGGAGTTCGATGACCCGGCGGCCGATCCGGGAGGCCCCGATCACCCCGATGGTCAGCCCGTGCGTGCCCAGCCAGTGCTGGCGGTCGAGGTCGGCGCCGGTGCGGTGGGTGCGCCGGGTGCGGAAGAGACCGGCCAGCGGGAACACCCGCTTGGCGCCCATGATGATCGCCGCCAGGGTGAACTCGGCGACCGGTACGGCGTTGGCGGCGGCGGCCGAGGAGACGACGATCCCGCGATCGAACGCAACCGGGGACAGAAACGTTTTCACCGTGCCGGCCGCATGGATCACGGCACGCACCGAGGGCGCCCGGTCCAGCAGTGCGGCGTCGACGGGCGGGCAGCCCCAGCCGGTGAGCAGGACCTCGGCCCCACGCAGCGCCGCGGATGCCTCCGGGGAGTCGAACTCGCTGATCACGGACGGGTCGAGAAGGTCCGCGGTCTCCTCCAGAAGGGCCCGTACGGGTGGCGGGAAGACATCGTCGAGCAGTCCGGGGCTCATGACCAGGAGCGTGCGCGGCCGTCGCGGGGACGGTGCCGCAGCCTCGCTACCGGACCGAGCCGGTGCCTCTTCGGTGGTTCGCACCCTGCCTCCGGACAGTAATCGCGTTCTATGGGATGACTGGCACGCTAGGGAGAGTGACGGCCGACCGTCAAGCTCCCGACTCTCACAACTGTCCATTTCTGCGGCATATTTGCTGGTACGGGGTGCTGGATTCAGCCGCCGGAGCATCGCGACTCAACGACATTCGCCCGGATCTCTTGACGCTTGGGTTAACCGCTTACTAACTTGCGGCCCCAGAAGGCCCACCACGCGCCACCCAGCCGAACAGGACGCACCATGGCTGAAACAGCACCCCCGTTGCCGCGGGAAAAGCGGCGGCAGAAGGCTGAAACACCCTCCCCGCCAGCCGCCGGGGCCGTTGTCGCACAGCGCCGGCTGAGCCTCTGGCAGCGGATCAAGCGGGACCGGGTGATGCTGCTGCTCACCCTGCCCGGTCTGCTGTACTTCGTCGTCTTCCACTACGTGCCGCTGCTCGGCTACGTCGTGGCGTTCCAGGACTACCAGCCGTACCTCGGCTACATGCACAGCGTCTGGGTGGGGTTCGCCAACTTCTCCGCAGCGTTCGGTGAGCCGGCCTTCTGGTCCGCGACCTTCAACACCCTGGAGATCGCCCTGGTCCAGCTGGTGTTCTTCTTCCCGATCCCGATCGCCTTGGCCCTGCTGCTCAACAGCATCGCCAGCGACCGGATCCGGCGCTTCGTGCAGAGCGTGGTCTATCTGCCGCACTTCATCGGCTGGGTCATCATCGTCTCGATCTTCCAGCAGATCCTGGGCGGCGCCGGGCTCCTGCCCGATGTCCTCGGCGGTCTCGGGCTGCCGCGCTACGACATGATGAGCGACCCCGACGCGTTCCCCTGGCTGCTGACCCTCCAGGTCGCCTGGAAGGACGCCGGCTGGGGCACGATCATCATCCTCGCCGCGCTGCTGAACATCGACAAGCAGCAGTACGAGGCCGCCGCCATCGACGGCGCGGGACCCCGGCGCCGGCTGTGGCACGTGACCCTGCCGGGCATCGCCCCGGTGCTCATCCTGCTGCTGATCCTCAACCTCGGGCAGATCCTCTCCGTCGGCTTCGAGCAGATCCTCCTCCAGCGCGACGCGGTCGGCCCGGACGCCGGCGAGGTCCTCGACACCTACGTCTACTACCACGGCATCAAGGACAACGACTGGGGCGTCGCCGCCGCCGTCGGACTCGTCAAGGCGGTCATCGGAACCGCTCTCGTCCTGGGCGCGAACAAGTTCGCCCACCGACTCGGCCACGAAGGGGTGTACCGCGGTGCTGACCGCTGAGCAGACGCGCGCCACGACGGAATCCACCGCACCGGCGCCCCGCCCCGCCCCCGCCCGGAAGTCCGACGGCCGCCCGCCGTGGATGGAGCGGCCCACCCGCATCGGGCAGACCGCCAAGGCGGTCGCCATCGTGGTGGTCGTCCTCGCCGTCGCCTACCCGCTGGTCGGCGTGATCGGCACGAGCTTCGCCTCGCAGACCGACATCATCAAGAGCTCCGGCCTCGTCCTGTGGCCGGACCACCCCACCCTGGACGCCTACCGCACCATCTTCACCGGCGGAGTCGTCACCCGGGCGCTCGTCGTCTCCGTGGGCATCACCGTCCTCGGCACCCTCGCCAGCCTCCTGGTCACGGTGGGCATGGCGTACGGCCTCTCCCGGCGCGATGTCACCGGCTCCCGCTTCATCCTGATGACGGCCCTGTTCACGATGCTCTTCAACGCGGGCATCATCCCGAACTTCCTGCTGGTCAAGGGCCTGGGCCTGTACGACACCTACGCGGCGCTCGTCATGCCCACCCTGGTCAGCGCCTTCAACCTGGTCGTCCTGCGGTCCTTCTTCATGAGCCTGCCGGAGGAGCTGTACGACGCCGCGAAGGTCGACGGGGCCGGAGACTTCCGGGTCCTGGTCCGGATCGTGCTGCCGCTCTCCAAGGCCGTCCTCGCCGTGATCAGCCTCTTCTACGCGGTGACGTACTGGAACGCCTTCTTCAACTCGCTCCTGTACCTCAACGACTCCGACAAGTGGCCGCTGCCGATGGTGCTGCGCACCTATGTGCTCCAGGGCCAGAGCCTGAACGCCGCCTCGGCCGGCGAGGTGCTCGCCCCGCAGCAGGCCGTGCAGATGGCGGTCCTGGTGATCGCCGTCGTACCGATCCTCTGTGTCTACCCGTTCCTCCAGCGCTACTTCACCAAGGGCGTGCTCACCGGCGCCGTCAAGGGCTGAGCACAGCCACCGCCACACCGCCCCCCACTCCTTCCTTCCCTTCTCCCGAGGAGATTCAGGTGTCGAGCTCCACCCCCATCAATCGCAGAGCACTGTTCCGCATGGGCGCGGGCGTCGGTCTGGGACTGGCCGCCGCCCCGCTGCTCGCCGCCTGCGGCGACGGCGGCACCACCGCGAAGGCGGAGGCCAAGAGCGCCTCGCTGCTGCCGGACACCGCGGTCCGCAACATCGGCCTCGAACCCGATCTGGCGGGCACCGCGGCCGGCGTCCCGCAGGGCTTCTTCAGCTACCCGGCCAAGCCGCTGCGCGCCACGAAGAACACCCCGCTCAAGGGGGCGAAGCCGATCAGCGCGACGATGGAGACCTTCTCCCCGCCGCCGCCCGGCCGCGGCGGCAACGCCGCCTGGCAGGAGATCGAGAAGCTCCTCGGCGGCCAGGTGGACATCACCGCCGTCCCGGCCGACGACTACGGCACCAAGTTCTCCACGATGGTCGCCAGCGACAGCCTGCCCGACCTCTTCATGTACCCGGAGAGCGGCGGCGTCGACAACAAGGCCGCCTTCCTCCAGGCCAAGTGCGCCGATCTGACCCCGTTCCTCGCCGGGGGCAGGATCAAGGACTACCCGAACCTGGCCGCGATCCCGAAGGGCGCCTGGCAGTCCGCCATCTTCGGCGGAAAGCTCTACGGTCTCCCGATCGCCAGGACCGGCACCGGCGGCGCGGGCTTCTACCGCCACGACCTGTTCGAGGAGGTCGGCGTCACGAGCCTGGACCAGATCACCGACCTCGACCGCTTCGTCGAGGTCTGCAAGGAGCTGACCCGGCCCAAGAAGGACCAGTACGCCATCATCGCGGGCGCCACCAGCATGCTCGCCATGTCCGCGGGCGCTCCCAGCTTCTGGCGGCTGGACGAGAAGACCGGAAAATTCACCGCCGACCTGGAGACCCCGGAGTACCGCAAGGCGGTGGAGACCGCGCGGCTGCTGTACAAGGCGGGCTGCTACTACCCCGGCACCCTCCAGATGTCCGGGGCGCAGAAGGCCCAGTACACGGACATGTTCAAGAACGGCAAGGGCGCCTACGTCTACGACGGCATGCCCACCTACCTGGCACCCGGCGTCGGCTACATCGCCGCGATGCGGGCGATCGACAAGAAGTACGACCCGCGCCCGTTCGTGCCGGTCGGCAAGGACGCCGTCGCCTGGATGGACAACGTCGCGCTGCAGAACACCCACATCAAGAAGGCGCCCGGGGCCCGGGTCAAGGAGATCCTCGCCCTCGCCGACTTCGCCGCCTCCCCGTTCGGCAGCCAGGAGTACACCCTCATCAACTACGGCGTGGAGGGCAAGGACTTCACCCGCGACGCCAAGGGCAACCCGGCCCTCACCAAGCAGGGCACCCAGGACGTCACCGTGCCCTGGAAGTTCATGGCCTCCGGCGTCCCCGCCGTCTTCAGCGCCGACTCGGAGCAGGGCGTCCGCCACGTCCACTCCACCTTCACCAGGATGATCCCGATGATGGTGCCCGACCCCACCCTCCAGTACTCCTCGCCCACCTGGGACTCCAAGGGCTCCGGCAGCCTCAACACGCTCAAGGGCGACGCGCTCAAGGACATCATCTCGGGCCGCAAGCCCATGTCCGCCTACGACCAGCTCGTCAAGGACTACCTGGCCAAGGGCGGCGAGCAGGCCCGCGGCGAGTTCGAGGAAGCCTTCCAGAAGGGGAAGAAGTGACGACCCGACGCGCGGCCCTGAAGCTCGGCGGCGCGGCGGTGGCCGCGGCCGTCGCCGTACCCTCCCTCGGCTCGCCCGCCTCCGCCCGGTCGCCCGGCTTCGACCCGAAGCCGGGCTCGGACGGTGTCGGGGACCCGCTCTTCCCGACCCTCGGCAACGGCGGATACCAGGTCGTCCACTACGACCTGACCTTCGACTTCACCCCGGTCACCTACGACTTCACCGCCGCGGTCCGGATCGAGGCCAGGGCCACCCAGGACCTCTCCGCGTTCAACCTGGACACCGACGGCCACACCATCGACTCGGTGACCGTCGCCGGACGCCCCGCCACCTGGGAGCTCACGCCCGGCCAGAGCGGCCAGGAACTGACGGTCACCCCCGCCCGGCCGCTCCACGACGGGCAGGCCTTCACCACCGAGATCCGCTACCGGGGCAACGGCAAGGCCCCCCGGCTCGGCCTGACCGGGTGGAAGTTCGGCACCGACGGCGGCTTCGCCTCCGCCGCCCAGTCCTCCCGCGCCGACACCTTCCTGCCCTGCAACGACACCCCGTCCGACAAGGCGACCTGGACCTTCCACATCAGCGCCCCGAAGGGCTATGTCGCCGCCGCCAACGGCGAACTGCTCCACCGGACCCCGCGCGGCGACGGCTCCACCGTCTGGCACTTCGCCCTGCGCGAGCGCATGGCGACCGAACTCATCGGCATCGCCGTGGTCAAGGGCACCTATCTCTACGGCACCAGCCACCGCGGCCTTCCCCTGCGCCACATCGTCCCGCAGGGCCAGGAGGACACCTACGGCCCGATCGTCGCCCGTACCCCGGACCATCTGGCCTGGCTGGAGGCGAAGTTCGGCCGCTACCCGTTCTCCGTCTACGGCGTCCACATCTACGACGGCTACACCGACGCCCTGGAGAACCAGACCCTCTCGCTGTTCTCCACCAACTGGTTCAAGCCCGACGCCAACGGCCGGCCCGGCTACGAGACCACCATGGTCCACGAGCTCGTCCACCAGTGGTTCGGCGACTCCGTCACCCCGGACGACTGGCAGCAGGCCTGGCTCAACGAGGGCCCCGCCGTGTACTACGCCGGTCTCTACGCAGAGGAGCGCGGCTGGTCGGTCCTCGAGGACAAGATGAAGGCGACGTACGAGAAGCTCGACGCGGTCCGCGCCACCGACGGCCCGCCCGGACTGCCCAAGGCGCTCGGCGGCACCAACATCTACGACGGCGGCGCGCTCGTCCTGTACGCCCTCAGCCTCCGGACCGGTCGGCGGACGTTCGACAAGGTCATGCGCGAGTGGGTGAAGCGCTTCAAGGACTCCACGTACACCAGCGAGGCGTTCATCCGGCACACCGTCGACGTCACCCGCGACCGCTCCCTCGACCCGTTCCTGCGCGACTGGCTCTTCGGAGCCGTGAACCCGCCCATGCCCGGCCACCCCGACTGGAAGGCCACCGCGTGAACCGCCACTCCCTGAACGTCGTACGAGGAACCGCCGCTGCCGCCACCGCCGCACTCCTGGCCGCACTTCTCGCCGCCCCCACCGCCCAGGCCGCCCCGGGCGCCCGCACCCTGTACGCGGCCCCGGACGGACACGGCAGCTCCTGCACGGCCGCCCGCCCCTGCACCCCCGAGGGGGCCCGCGACCGGGCCCGCACCGAGACCGGGCGCGATGTCCGGATCCTGCTGAAGAACGGCACGTACGGACTCGACGAACCGCTCAGGCTCGGCGCCGCCGACTCCGGGAAGGACGGCCACACCGTCACCTGGACCGCGGCCCCCGGCGCCCGCCCCGTCCTCTCCGGCGGACGGGACATCTCCGGCTGGCGGAAGAACGCCGACGGCACCTGGACCGCCGCCGTCCCGGCCGGCGTCACCCCCCGCCAGCTCTTCGTCGACGGCAGGCGCGCCACCCGCGCCCGCGGCGGGTCCTGTGCGGCGAGCACCTGCGACGCCACGAAGACCGGCATGACCGGCGCGGTCGCGACCGGCATCGCCCGGTGGCAGCGGCCCACCGACGCCGAAGCCGTCATCCGGGTCCGCTGGCGCAACTACCACTGCCGGATCACGGGCGTGAACGGCGACGTGATGACCTTCGCCCAGCCCTGCTGGACCAACTCGGCGAGCGGCACCGACCGGACCGGACCCGCCTGGGACTCCACCACGGTCGACTCCACCCGCTACAGCGGCGTCGCCTTCTTCGAGAACGCCCCCGAACTCCTCGACCAGCCAGGCGAGTTCGTCTGGAACTCCGAGGCCCGCACCGTCACGTACCTGCCGCGCGAGGGCGAGAACATGCGCCGTGCGCGGGCCGTCACCCCGCACACCGAACAGCTCCTCGTCGTCGACGGTGCCCATGACGTCACCGTCAGCGGCATCGGCTTCTCCTACGCGGCCTACCGTCAGCCGGACACCGACGAGGGCTACGCGGGCATGCAGGCCGGTCTCACCCTGACCGGAGCCACCGGCCCCGTCGACCACGCGGGCCGCTTCTACACCAAGCCCTCCGCCGCGGTGACCGTCCGCGGCGGCCGGGACATCAGCATCGAGAACGCCCGGTTCAGCCGGCTCGGCGGGGCGGGCGCGATCCTCGAAGCGGGCACCAAGGACAGCTCGGTGACCCGCTCGGACTTCACCGACCTGTCGTCGGGCGCCGTCTATGTCGGCGACACCGAGCCGATGCCGTCGGCGGCGCTCGCGGGGGAGCGGAACACCGTCGCGTACAACACCATCACCCGCTCCGGCGTCGAGTACACCGACTCGGTGGGCATCTGGGCCGGGTACGAGGCCGGACTGACCGTCGACCACAACAGCCTGGACCACCTCCCGTACTCCGGGATCTCGGTCGGCTGGGGCTGGAACCAGCCCGAGTCCCAGAAGTCCGTCCTGCGCGACAACAAGGTGACCGGCAACCGGATCACCCACGTCATGGAGGTCGCCCAGGAGCAGCACGACGGCGGCGCGATCTACACCCAGGGCGCACAGCCGGGCACGGTCGTCTCCGGCAACTACATCAACCGCTCCGCCTTCGGCAACACCGAGCGCGACGGCAACGGCATCTACCTCGACGAACAGTCCTCGCACATCCGCGTCGAGCGCAACGTCATCACCCGCATCGGCTACAAGTGGGTCTCCAACTGGGCGGACTACGGCATCGAGAACACCGCCCGGGGCAACTGGACCGACACCGCCGCGCCCGCCCTCGGCGGCACCGGCTCGGTCATGACGGAGAACCTCACGGGTCTGGACCGGCTGCCGGCCGAGGCGCTCGCCGTCGCACGCCGGGCCGGGGCCCACGGCGGCCCCGTCGAGCAACTCCGCACCGACCTGGCCCGCTCCGGCACGGCCGGCCAGTCCTCCACCGAGGGCGCGGCGGGCGCGGAACTCGCCCTGGACGGAGACACCAACACGGACACCCGCACGCTCCCGGAGGCGGGCGCCCGGTGGCAGGTCGACCTGGGCGGCACGCACCGCGTCCGCCAGATCGAGATCTGGAACAACGCCTCCGCCACGACCGCCGACTTCGACGTGATCACGGACGACACGACGATCCATGTCAGCGGCAAGGCGCTGCGCCCGACGGTCCTGGACCTGGACAGCCGCACCCGCACGGTGAAGATCGTGACCTCCGGCACCGGACGGGTGGCCCTGTCCCAGGTGCTCGTCCACCCCTGACGGTCCGCTCCGTCGATCCCGTCCGGCGACGGAGACCGACCTCGGTACACGGCGCCGTCGGCCCTCCGGCCGGCGGCGCCGCCGCGATCCGGCCCGCCGCGATCCGGCCCGCCGCGATCCGGCCCGCCGCGATCCATCGGCCGGGGTCGGCGGGCGGGGTCAGCGGCGGAGGAAGGCGCCGATCCGCTCCCGCAGCCCCCGCGCGTCCAGGCCGTGCGCGGCCAGGTGCTCCTCCATCTCCCCGTACTTGCGCAGCTCGGCCCGCCCCACCCCGAGGCCCAGCACACGGTGCGGCAGCTCGGCGAGCGCGTCATTGGCGGCGGTGGTGGAGGTGCCCGCCAGATACGGCTCGACGATCACCACGTCGGCGGCCCCGAGGGCGCCGAGCGCCCGCCGCAGACCGGCGCCGTCGAAGGGGCGCACCGTCGTCGCGTACAGCACCGTCACATCGAGCCCCGCGGTCGCGGCGAGGACGTTGTCGAGCATCGGCCCGACCGCGATCACCACCCCGCCGGTTCCCTCCCGCACCACCGTGAACCCGGTTCCCGCGCCGACCGGCCGGGCCCGCTCGTTGGACTGCAACGACAGGCGCACGTACACCCGGCCCTCCCCGGCCGCGGCCTCCCGCAGCAGGGCCTCGGCCTCGTCCGGGTGGCCCGGCACATGAACCGTCCAGCCGTCCAGCGTGTCCAGGAGCGCGACATCGCCCGGCGCCATGTGGGTGAACCCACCGGCCGGCCAGTCGTAGGAAGCCCCGGCGCTCACCAGCACCCCGCCCACCCCCTGGTGGCCGAAGTCCAGCTTGACCTGCTCGAACGGCCGCTCCACCAGAAAACTGGCGAAGGTGTGCACGATCGGCCGCATCCCGGTGAGCGCCATCCCGGCGCCCGCTCCGACCAGCAGCTGTTCCCTGATCCCCACGTTGACGACCCGGTCCGGATGGGCCCGCGCGGCCGGGTCGAAGCCGTCCCGGCTGATCTCGGCCAGGACCAGGGCGAGGCGGGGGTCCTCGTCCAGCAGCTGCGAGGTGGTGGCGATGAAGCGGTCACGCATCGTGTCCATGTGAAGTGTCCCTCTCGTGTCTCTGTGCGGTCTGCGGGGCGGTGGGGCCCGTGGGGCGGTGGGTGCCGCTCCTCCGGGTCAGCTCTTCGGCGCGACGCGCGCGACCACGGCCCTCGGCCGTCCCGGGTGCGGTGCGGTGAAGGCGGCGTACAGCGCCTCGTGGTCCCGTCCGTCGACGGAGGCGACCGACCAGCCCGCCGCCTCGAACCGGGCCGCGATCCCGCCGGGCCGGGCGTGCGAGGCGGAGGCGTTGTCGATCACCACGGTGTGCAGCTGCTCCAGCCCGGCCGGGCCCGCGTAGGCGAGTGCCTCGTGGTTGCTGCCCTCGTCCAGCTCGGCGTCGCCGATCAGCACCCAGACCCGTGGATCGGTGAGCCCCTGCGCCCGCAGGCCGAGCACGCTGCCCACGGCGAGCGGCAGCCCGTGGCCCAGCGACCCGCTGCCGATCTCGACGCCCGGCACCAGCATCCGGTCCGGATGGTGCCCGAGCGGTGAGTCGTACGAGCCGAACCCGGCCAGCAGCTCCTCGCCGAAGAAGCCGTGCGCGGCGAGGACCGCGTAGTACGCCATCGGCCCGTGCCCCTTGGACAGCAGGAACCGGTCGCGGCCGGGCGCGTCGGCCGTGGCGGGCGTCACCCGCAGCACCCGGTCGTACAGCACCCGGAGGACGTCCAGGGTGGAGGTCGCGGCGGGACCGTGCTTCTCGTCCCCGGTCATCAGGCTCATCAGGCGGTTCAGCTCGTGGTGGCCGCGTGCTGCCGCGGCGGTGGAGTTCGTCATGGGACCAGCGTTGAACATCAAGCTTGGTCGAGGTCAAGAGGGGAAAGGCGTTCGTGACCACCCACCGGAGTGCGGTATTGTTCTCATGCGCGTTCGGCCAGGGGAAACCCCAGGTCAGACGGGCACCGGGACGTGGCGCAGCTTGGTAGCGCACTTGACTGGGGGTCAAGGGGTCGCAGGTTCAAATCCTGTCGTCCCGACTGGAGACAGTCGCAGGTCAGGGCCGGTTTCGGAGTTATCCGAAACCGGCCCTTGATCATTTTTGGGGACCAGTTGGGGACCAGCTGGAGGTCCGGCGTCCTTTGACCGGGTCAGCGGGTCATGACGGTGGGGCTCGGCAGCAAGCGCGGTGCGCGCAGCACGTTGAAGTGGGCCGAGAGGGCCGCCCCGGCGGCCGTGATCTTGTGGACGTCCGGGTGAAGGTAGCGCTGGGTGGTGGTCAGTGAACCGTGGCCGGCGATTCTGCGGAGCACGTGTACCTGGACCCCGGCGTCGGCGAACCAGGTCAGTCCGGTGTGCCGGAGATCGTGGCGGCGCAGATGCTCGTAGCCGAGCTTGGTGACCACGTCGTCCCAGTGTGTGGCATCGCGCAGGATGGCGGTGGAGATACGTCCGCCTCGCGGGCCCGTGAACAGGCGGGCGTCCGGATTGGGGCCGGCGGACAGGATGCGCCGGGCGACGAGGGGGCGGATCTCCTCGACGATGGGAACCTTGCGGGCCCGCTTGCCCTTGGGTGCCCTTGTCGGTCAGCCCGCCGGGCGCGGGCGTGGTCTGACGCCGCACGGTCCAGATCCACTGGGTGGTGTCGATGTCTCCGACGCGGCAGCCTGAGATCTCTCCGATCCGTGCGGCGGTGCACGCGGCGAAGATGACCACGTTTCCCCAGCCGCGGTACTCGTCGTGGGAGGCGGCCACGAGTGCGTCGGCCAGTGCGACGAGTGTTTCCCAGTCGGGCAGGGCGAGTGCGCGCGGGTCGAGGAGTTCGTCCTCGGCCTGCTTGTAGAGCTTCTGCCATCCGGTCACCCGGGCGGGGTTCACCTTGATGATGCCGTCACGGACTGCCTGCTCCATGACACGGACCAGGACGGCGATGGTGTTCTTCACCGTTGATCGGCTGAGCTCGTCGGCGATCCAGTTCTGCACGGTGCGGTCGACAGCGCCGTTGGTGATCATCCGGACCGCGACGTGGCCCAGGGCGGGCACGACACGCATCCCGCCAGCCTGCCAGGTAGGGGTCGAGTGTTTTCAGCTCCAGGCCGCGCAGGGCGAGATCCATGTTCGCGTTGCCGTATTCGGCGAGCTTCACGGTGGCGAGCGACGGGGACAGCCCTGCCTCAGCCGCTTCGATGATGGACTGGAACCACTCCTGCGCTTCATCCTCGTCCGCCTTCCCCTCCGACAGGGACAGACGCCGCTTCGTAGCCGGATCGAACCAGCGGACTCGCGCGAGGTACGGGTTGGGGCGATCAGGCCGGTACTCGATGTCGGTGGTGAGTCGGACACCGACCGGTACAACGGCTTTCTCGGCCATCAGGCATCTCGAGGCGGGACGGTCCGGACGCTGTGCAGCCATTCCTCAACGTCGAGCGCGCTGTACATGATGACGCGTTCCGACACGGAGGCGAACGGCGGGCCCTGGGGAGGCCGAGCAGTGTGCCAACGGTGCAGGGTAGAGGAATCTACACGCAGGCAGGCGGCGAGGTCGCTCGTCGAATACCAAGCGTTATCCAGGAGAAACGACCGGCTGTCATCTTGGGCGAAACGGGCACCGTCCGCACTATTAGTGCGCGGCTGACGGTCTGTGTAGGCTGCTATCGGTTCGGTGGGCAAGTGTGGTGAATCTCCTGGTGGTATGGAGCACAAAAGTGATTCCGGGGAAAGCCGTCGGCGGCAGATGGCGCTGCTCGCAGGTGGATCGATCCGCCGTGGCACTCGGAGCAAACGGTGGAAAACAACCGTCCGCGCAAACGCCGGTTTGGCTAACCGGCGATGTGCGGCTATGTTCCCCTCGCTTGCGACGAGATATTCGGGGGTGGCTGCCGTTGGCGATGAGATTCGTCGTATGCGTCAGCCGTCGCGTACGCGACTGGGGTATCAGGGCATGTGCCGAATGGGGATCTTGGTGATGTCAGGGCGTAACGGGGAGGCTAGCGAGGTGCCGCGAGTACGTCCTGGAGCACGTTCTCGAGCGTGACGCGGGACAGCTCGTATCTCAGGGTCTCCTCGATGCCCTGACGACCTGGACGCCGACACCGCCGCACTGGACCGTGCGACCCATCCGCGCTACTGGAAGGCTGCTCCGTTTCACTGCGATCGAACGCAGCCGGTTTCACTGCGATCGAACGCAGCCGGTCCGTCGGCGAAGAGCTGGCGCGCCGCCGTTCTGCTCAGCCCGACATGATCGTCCCGGCGTTGCCGCTGCTGCGGTGTTGACTTCGACTGCCTTGGCTTGCTCTTGGCGGAGCAACCGACCGGTGGCCAGCGCCTCCGGGTCGGCAGTAGGTATAAACGTCCTTGGAGTCGGGTCGGCGAATCTAACCGGGAGTGAGAGATTGAGCAGGGGGGCTTCCTCGATTGGCACGGGTGGGGCTGGCACGATCTATGAGTATCGAGTCGCGGCCCTGGACCTGGCCGCTCTGCTGTGCGGCGTGAGCGTTCCGGGGCTGGACGTGGTGCCGGACTCGGTCTGCCTGCAGCAGGGCGGGGAGCTCCCTCTGGACGACGTGGTGGTTCTCAACCGTAAGGGCCCTTACGAGTTGGCCGTGGAACGGCAGGTCAAACGGACGTTGGAGATCGCTCGCAGCAGCGATCCCTGGCGCAAGACGATCCGGCAGTGCGTGCAGAGTCTGGAGTCGTTTGGCGGGGAAATGGATGCCGACCGGCACAGGCTAGGTGTGACCGCATCTGGCCCCTCGCATGGCTTGGAGGTGCTGCAGAGCTTGGCTGCGTACGCTGCTGCGCAGAAAGGCGTGGACGACCTTCTGAGAATCCTGCCGGGCTTGGGTCAGGAGCACCGTCGGGTATGGAAACACTTGGCGGACACCGTCCGTGACGTACCTGCAGAAAGTGAGGCTGCTCCCGAACAGGAGTTGGTGGAGCTAAGCGCTTTCTGAATCGCTCGACGTCTCGTCGTGTAGATTGAGCCTACCGAGCAAGTCACCCCGCGCTATCCCTAGCCCACTGACGCCTTGCGCTTCGAGGTGCATCCCGCCTTCGAGATGGGTGGAGCCCCTGGTGCGCTAGCGGTACCCCCTCCCTACATCGCCCGTCCGGCCAGCGTTGATGACGCGCTGCGGCGCGAGGTAGCTGAGGCGGTCGACGGGAGCCGACTGGTGATAGTGGTTGGTGGCTCCTCACCAGGCAAGACACGATCCTGCTGGGAAGCAGTGCGGGCTGAACTCCCAGACTGGAAGATTGTGCATCCGCTGGCTCCGGATCGGCCGGCGGCACTCCTGCGTGCGTTGCAGGAGGATGTGCTGCAGCCACGAACCGTTCTGTGGCTGAACGAAGCAAACCTTTACTTGCTGGTTAAGGACTGCGCCGCACAGGTCTCAGCAAGCTTGCAGGACCTGTTGACGAACCAACAGCGCGGGCCCGTTCTGGTCCTGGGCACCATGTGGCCGAGCTTCTGGGAAAAGCTGACGGAGTGCTCCGTCGAGGACGATGACCACCTCGCCACTGGGATGGGCGCGGTGGGTCAGCTTGCCGACCTGGCGGTCACTGTCCGGATGCCTGCCGCGTTCAGCGAACCGGATTTGGCCCGTGCTGAGGCTGTAGTCAACTCCGACCCGCGCCTGACGCTGGCCCGAACCCGTGCTGCCAGTGGACGCATCGCTCAGTTCCTTGCTGGAGCCCCACATCCATGGCGACGCTACGAGCAGTCCGAAGGGGCGGCCCGTGCCATTCTTCACGCTGCCATGGACGCACGCCGATGTGGACGTGGTCCCCTGCTGTCTGAAAGCTTTTTGCGGGTTGCCTGTGAGGGCTACGTGGATGACTCCACATGGCACAGCTTGGACGAGGACTGGTTCGCCTCCCGCCTGACCAAGCTCCTTCGACCGCATTGTCAGCTTCCTGGGCCGCTGATGCGTCATCGGCCTCGACCCTACGAGCCACCTACCGACAGCCCGTTGTATCAACTTGCCGACTTCCTCCATGAAAAGAGCCGGGCAACTAGAGAAAAGGAACATCCCCCTCTCTCTGTGGGCAGCAGCAGCGGCACACTCGCGTACAGACACGGACACGCGGGAACTCGCCCAGGCCGCGCGCCGTCTGGGAGTGGTGAGCTGTGAACAGCTCTATCTGAAGGCGGCGGAGTGCGGCGACGTAAGCGTGCTTCGCTGGTTTACCCGTCGCCTCATTGACCTCAGACGCTTCGAGCGGGCGGAACAGATCATTGAGGGGCACTGTCTCGACGGGTTCCTCCTTGGCGAGCTCTCTGCGGCTCTCGGACTTGCCGGCCACTACAAGGAGGCTGAGCGCCTGGCTCGCCGGGCATACGAGGTGAGCGGTAACCGGAACGATCAGCGTAGCCTGGCTCACCACTTGCTGACGCTGGGCATGCGCCACTCGGCCGCACGCATTTACTCATGGGCCGCCGACACCGGAGACCCAGTCGCCGCGCGGTGGCTCACTGCGTACCACGAAGCCCGCGGCGATCGGATCGCGGTAGAGCGTCTAGCGCACACAGCCCTCACGGAGTACGGAAGCCCGTCCGCAGCCCTAGCGCTTGCTCAGTTGCGTGTTACCGCCGGAGCATCCGACGATGCGCAACGATTGTGTCGGCGCATCGCCGGTCACGGCCACACTGATGCCCTGGTGGCCTTCGCCCGCGAAAGATCAGACCACCGTGACCACGCCACTGCCACCTGCTTCTACAGTGCGGCCGCCGCTGCGAAGCACCCGAAGGCTCTCGAGTGGATGTCATGGCACAGGGAAGGACGAGGTCACCATCAACACGCCGAGAACCTGGCACACGCAGCAGCGGCGGCCGGAAATAGCCACGCCCTGCACGGGCTCGTCCAACTGAGATTCTTCAACGGCGATATCCAGGACGCCGAGCGTCTGAACCGTGCCGCTGCACTTGCAGGGTCAGCATCAGCCCGTGAGTGGCTAATCCGTAGAGGGTCCCAACTGTGAGTCATGTCGGCGGTGCCGATGACGTCTGGCATGCCGAGTAGCGGAGATTGCTGCCCGCCGGTCCCACCTGTGCTGGTTACTGATCGTTCCAGAATGAAATCGGCTTAGTGGATTGGCAGTTGGGTGTTGGGTCGGCAGGATCTGTTGGGTATCTGCTGACCTTGTGCCTGATGACCTGTGGGAACGCATAGCCCCGCTGCTCCCTCCTCGTCCGCCTCGGCGGCATCGGAATCCCGGGCGGTTGCCGGTGGATGACCGTGCTGCTCTGCGAGGCATCGTTTACGTGCTGTGCAAGAGCGTGAGCTGGCGGGACGTCCCCACGGAACGGGTTGGCTGCAGCGGGGTGACGGCCTGGCGGCGCCTGCGGGACTGGACCGAGGCCGGGGTCCGGCCTCGCCTGCACGAGGTCCTGCTGGCGGAACTACGCAAAGAAGGCCTGCTGGAGATGGACGACGCCGCGATCGACGGCTCGCATGTCCGGGCCCTCAAGGGGGGCTCACACCGGACCTTCGCCGGTCGACCGGGCCCGGCCCGGCAGCAAGCACCACCTGATCGTCGACCGGCACGGAACCCCGCTCGCCGTCTTTCTGACCAGCGGAAACCGTCACGACGTCACCCAGCTCATGCCGCTGCTGGACGCGATACCCCGCATCCGCGGGCTGCGCGGCCAGCCACGGCACCGGCCCCGGAGACTGTTCGCCGACCGCGGCTACGACTTCGACAAGTACCGGCGCCTGATCCGGGCTCGCGGGCTCACACCCAAGATCGCCCGCCGCGGCACCCCGCACGGCTCCGGCCTGGGCAAGACCCGATGGGTCGTCGAGCGCACCTTCGCCTGGCTCCACCAGTTCAAACGACTCCGCACCCGCTACGAGATACGCGCCGACCTCCACCTCGCACTGCTCCAACTCGCCTGCAGCGTCATCTGCTTGAGACGACTCCGGACTTCATTCTGAAACGATCAGTTAGTCACCATGCGCGCCACAGACCCAGGAGACCTCGCCTACCCGCGATCTCGGCACGTACGTCACGAAGTTGTCTACCTGGTGGCGCCGACCTGCATCGATGCCACTGTACCTACCCCTGACCTGCGCGGATAAGTTTTTCAGTGTCTTTCGGGATCGTGGTGCCTTACGCGGTCGATTCTCCCCACGCGCTTCCCAGGACCGCCGATACTCCCCCGATTCTCCTCAGGAAGGGCCGTTGCGGCGGGCCTGGTGGCACGGGACGTCATGCCACCGGAGGCGCTGCCAAGGGCACGTTGAGTGACTGCCTGCGAGTGCAGGCCTGGGGACGAGCGGCCTGTCGCGCGAGCCCGGCGAGCGAAGGCACAGGAGCTGATGGAGCGGGCTATCGCCGAGGGCTGCGCGCGCAGAACTCCCAACGAAATGATCTTTAGGGGGTCAGGCGTCGAACCGGGCGGCGATGGCGTTGCGCAGGGAAGCGAGGCGGCGCTCGCCCGTCGGGGCGTCGTTGCACTCGGCGCCGCCGCGCGGCGGTCCGGTCGGGGCCGCGTGGTACAGGTGGGGGCGCCCTCAACCGCAGGATTGTTCGCAGCGCCGAGCGTGCCGTCTCCTCGGCCAGATGAAGTTCGGAGATTGCCGGAACGGAAGAGCGGCTGTTCAGCAGCCGGTCGGCGCGGGGCCCCTGCTCGCCCGCGGCCCGGTAAGCGGCGAGCTTGGCCGGGTCCTGCCCGGCCTCGGCCCCGTCGGGGTTGAGCGCCTTGTTCACGGGTTCGAGCGCTGCCTGCAATTGGTCGCGCTGCTCGGCTGCCTCGGGCGCCTGCTGCTGCGCGTTGGCCGGGTCCGCGGCGGGCGGTGCGGGCGGGGTGCCCCGGTCCGTGTTCGGCAGGTGCGAGCCCTGCTCGCCGGACGGGGCTGGCGGTGCGCTCGGGTCACCGCCCTTGCCCGAGCCGCCCTTGATCGGCCAGATCGGGCCGCCGTCGCGGCGGAAACCGAGGGCGCTCTCGCCCGCGCGGGTGTGGACGGGCAGAGCGGGAGTGTTCATTTGAACAGTTCCTGTCAGAGGGGCGGGGTACCTTCAGCCCGTGCGAGATGTAACGGGACAAGAAGCAGAAGCCGAATGGCTGCGGTTCGAAAAGCAGATCGCGGAAGAGGCGCGCCGCATGTACCCGGACGCGCGGGTGGAGCACAACGCCCACGTCATGGGGCGGATCAGCAGGAAGCCGCGGCAGATAGACGTTTTGGTGACAGCGAACGTCGGGCCGCACGAGATCATGATCGTTATCGAGTGCAAGTGGCGTCGCCGACGGGTCGACGTCGGTGTCATCGACGGACTGATCGGCAAGCTGGAAGACGTTGGCGCCGACCGAGGTGTGCTGTTCGCGAACCTCATCCCGACAGAGGCGGCGCGTCAGCGCATGGAGAATGCGACCCAACCGCGCCTTGACGGCTATGTCTTCAGGCTTGAGCCGCGCCTCTCAAGAGCTGAGGCAGAAGAGATTGTGTCTCAACACGACCTGTACCATTTCGACGATGATCCGATCCCGTCGGCAACTGAGGCCAAGCTCAAGGATGCCTTTGAACGGTTGCGGTTCGACGCTACTTGGTGAACGGCTTACGTGGCCGAGCGGCTCGGTCCGGGTGGCGTGCTAGTGACCTGAGTCGGAGATTCGTCGTTGGTTAGGTATAAGTCATCCGGGTCCGAAGATTCCGCCGTTGTCAGTGACTGATGCCCAACGGGCTGCGCTGGAGGGCTAGGTGCGTCGCAGGACGACGGCCCAGGCTCTGGCCCAGAGGTCGCGGATCGTGCTGGAGTGCGCCGAGAGCCACTCGATCATGGAAGTGTCCCGTCGGCTGCGGATCACCCCGGACACGGTCCGCACCTGGCGGCGACGCTTCCTCGAACGGGGCCTGGACGGCCTGTGCGACGACCCGCGTCCCGGCGTCCCGCGCAAGATCACCGACGCGGATGTCGAGCGGGTCATCGTCAGGACGCTCGAGGAAACCCCCAGGAACGCCACCCACTGGTCGACCAGATCGATGGTGGCCGCCACGGGGATGTCGCAGTCGACGATCTCGCGGATCTGGCGGGCATTCGCCCTGGCGCCGCACCGGGCCCAGACCTTCAAGCTGTCCACCGACCCGTTGTTCATCGACAAGGTCCGCGATGTCGTCGGCCTCTACCTCGACCCGCCGGAGAAGGCTCTGGTCCTCTGCGTGGACGAGAAGTCACAGATCCAGGCCCTGGACCGGTCCCAGCCGGTCCTGCCGATGATGCCCGTTCCCGAACGCCGCAGTCACGACTATGTCCGGGCCGGCACCACCACCCTCTTCGCCGCCCTGGAAGTCGCCACCGGCAAGGTCATCGGCTCCCTCCACCGCCGCCACCGGGCCGCGGAGTTCAAGAAGTTCCTTGCCAAGCTCGACAAGGAAGTCCCTGGGACTCTCGACGTCCACCTGATCCTGGACGACTACGCGACCCACAAGACACCCGGCATCAAGAAGTGGCTGCTGGCCCACCCGCGGTTCCACCTGCACTTCACGCCGACCAGCGCGTCCTGGCTGAACCTGGTCTAGCGGTGGTTCGCCGAGCTCACACAGAAGAAACTCAAGCGCGGCGTCCACCGCTCCGTCCAGGCCCTCGAACGCGACATCCGGGCCTGGCTCGCCGACTGGAACGAACACCCCAAACCCTTCGTCTGGACCAAGGCAGCCGACGAGATCCTCGACAAACTCGCTCGCCGCCTACTGCCGACGAATCTCCGACTCAGGTCACTAGGTCGCCGTCACGGCCGGCGGCTCGGTCAGCAAAGCCCTGGTCGACCAGGGCTTCAAGAACCAGGTTGTCACGCACGGGGTCGCCCTGGGTATCGACATCGAGATTGTCCAGCGGAACCCTGAGGAGCAGGGATTCGTTCCGCAGCCGAAATGCGGCGGGTGAAGCAGACGTTCGGGATCTTGATACTGCACCGGCGGCTGGTCCGCGACTACGAACACCGCCCGGCCTCTTCCGCCTCACGCGTCTACTGGGCCATGACGTGGGTCATGGCCCGTCGACTCACCGACACGAACACGATCACCTGGCGCGATCCGCGGATGGTCAGCGCGTGAACCTGAACCCTCTCCTCCAGGCACTCGGCCTTCAGGAAGACGCTGCCCAGGCCCTGGCCGTCGATCTCCGCACGCAGATCGACGCCCTGCAGACCCAACTCCGTGAGGCCGAACTACGTCTGGAACACCTCGCCATCACCCGCACGACCATCATCGGCCTTGCCGACCGAATCCCAGCCCAGACGGTCGCCCCAACAGGAAGTCTGGAGCTGCCCGAGCACCAGGACCACCCCCGCATGCTTTCCGTCTTCAACGACACCACCGGTCCACTGAGGGCCCGAGACATCTGTCAGGCCCTCGACTTCGAGCTGCTGCCGAAACACGTCGAATGCACCCGCGCCAAGATGAAATGCCTGGTCACACTGGGAATCCTCACCGGGGCCGAGCCCGGCACCTTCAGCAAGAAGCAGTAACCAAGTCCGGAACGGACATCAACTCACGAACCGCCCACTGAGCAGGTCAGCTCCCTTTTGGAATGGATCGGCACGCGCCCCCTGCGGCGAGGGCCCCTCTACCGGGCCTTCTTCGTGACCCTCTGTTATGCCGGACTCCGCCCGGAGGGAGCAGTCGCGCTTCACGTGAGCGACGCCACCTTGCCGGAAGCGGACTGGGGTGAGTTCATCGTCCACCGTGCCCGGCCGGAGGTCGGCAGCCGATGGACCGACAGCGGAGAGCCCCACGATGACCGTGACCTGAAGGGGCGAGCGGAGGGCGACACGCGATCTGTGCCCATCCACCCAGATCTCGTCGCCTTCCTCCGCGAGATCATCGTCAAGCACAACCTCAAGCCGACCGACCTCCTCTTCCCCGGAGAGTTCGGCGGCAGACTGGCGGGCTATGTCTTCCGGCGGGTCTGGGACAAGGCCCGAGCTGAGGTTCTCCAGCCCCACGAGTACGCGTCGCCGGCGGGTATGCGCGTGTACGACTGCCGCCACACCTGCCTGACCGCGTGGCTCAACAAGGGCATACCCCCGGCCCAGGTTGCCGAGTGGGCCGGGAACGGTGTTGGCCATCTATGCGCGGCGGACTTTCCGCCCGCTCAGGGCCGTGCCTCGGGCTCGGTGACGCCGAATTCCTCGCAGGTCCAACGCCATTACCAGCTCCCGTACTTGTGTCGGCAGGTTTGCTGGGGATACGCCGGAGCCCTCCGCCGCACCGCTTTCCGCGCTCCAAAGAGCTGGATGCGTGTGCAGGCTGCGCGTACCTCGGCCGACGCGTCTGACGCCGGTGCGAGCTTGGTGGCCTCGTCGGTGTTGGCACGGCATTGCCGCTTCGCCAGCGTGAACGGGGGATGCCGAAGTTCGAGGCGATCTGCTCCAGCGTGGTACCCGGCCCGCAGTTGCGTGCGACCCGCACGAGGTCCTCACGAAACTCCTTCGGATGCGGCTTAGGCACCGCGAGTCCTCCGGGCCGCCTCTCCACGGGCCAGGTCAAGGTGTCACCCAACCTGGCGGCAGTCCCCTGGGCGGCACAGTGGTTCGACTGTCGAATGATCACATGATCATCACAGAAGTTATCCAGGTCTTGCCCAAATGGAATCGATTCTCATACAACTCTCATGTCTTGGTCGTCTGGGTGGGAGTCCTCTGTGCGCGCAGTGCGTCCCGTGGTTGTTGTCGTTGCTTTCGCGATGGCCGTACTGGCTGGAACGGAACAGGCGGCACTCGCCTACGACAAAACAGATGTTGTGCGTGCGCCTATAAGTGAGGTGCCGGACCAGGAGTGGGGGTCGGCTGCCGGGCGCAGCCACAGGGTCTCCACCGACGCCACTGAAGCGGTTGCGGGTGGAGGCGGTGGCAATGCGGCTGGTGCGCCCGGAGTGCTCCCGGCCGCTGGCGCCACGGCGGGGCGGCCACTGGATCGAGAGGTGACACTCCCTGCCCCGGGGCCGACTGTTGAAGTGGACGCTCCGGAGGCCGTGGCCCCGACAGGGTTCGATCCTGAGCGCAGCCGAGAGGTCAAGGAGGAGCGCAAGGAACGGGAGTCCACGTTTCTTAACCCGGACGGGACCTACACCACCCGCTTCTACAACGAGCCGGTCAATTTCCAGGACGACCGGGGCGATTGGCAGAAGGCGGACTCCTCCCTGGTGCCCGCGACCGAGCCCGGCTCGCACACCATGAGCCGAAGCGACGCCGACCCGGGCTGGCGGACCGGTGCCACCGAGATGCCGCTGGAGTTCGCCTCCGACGCCGCGTCCGGGACCGTGGTGAGAATGGGGCTGGGCGACGGCCTGTCGGTGGGCTACGGCCTGGAGGATGCGCAGTCCTCCGAGGGGCGGGTCGACGGCAGTGTCATCACGTACCCCGAAGTGCGTGAGACGGCTGACCTGGAGTTCGTGGCGGGCAGCGGTACGCTCAAGGAGACCATGGTCCTGCGGAGCAAGAACGCGCCGTCGACATGGCGTTTCCCCCTCCACATACAAGGCCTGACCGCGCGTATCGCCGGCCACGGCGGGGTTTCCTTCACCGACTCCGACGGCGTCGAGCGGGCGTGGATGCCGGCCGGTTGGATGGAGGACTCCCATCGCGCTGAGAACTCCGCCCAGGGCGACATCTCTTCGGGCGTGTCCTTCGGCCTGACGGAGGAGGCGGGGCATCAGGTCCTCGTGGTGACGCTGGATCAGGACTGGCTGCAGGCCCCCGAGCGTGTCTTCCCGGTGCGGGTCGACCCGTCGCTGAAGTCGGTGGACGCGACCTCGGGGACGTACGTGCAGTCTCCGTACAACCAGAACTTCTCCAGTGACACCGTGCTCAAGGCCGGCACTTACGACGCGGGAGGCCACAAGGCGGCAGCCTTTCTGCGGTTCTCGGGGCTGGAGACCACCCTCAAAAACGCTTGGGTTGTCAACGCCAGTCTGGCTCTGTACAACACGTACTCCTACTCGTGCACGGCCCGGCCCGTGACGGTCCACCCGATCACCTCGAACTGGGCGGAGTCGACCACGACCAAGTACCCGGGTCCGTCCACGGGTTCCGCCCTCGCCTCCAAGAGCTTTGCGCACGGCTGGCGCCCGGAGGGGCAGACCGCCTATCCGTGCGGTGGCGCCAAGTGGGAGTCCATCAAGCTGGGTTCCGCAGGTCGCGCATTGGTGGACGACTGGACACACGGTCGTAAGAAGAACTACGGCCTGGCTGTCAAGGCTTCGACGTCCGACTCCAAGGGGTGGAAACAGTTCGGTTCTGACGACTACCCCAACGGGAAGCCGAGCCTGGACGTCACGTGGACCCCGTACGGGGCGACATACAGCCTCGGTTCCTTCACCGCTCCGGTCACCGCCACCACCCAGGGCTCGATGAAGGTCACCGTCACCAACCGGGGGCAGGCGACGTGGCGCAAGGGAGGCGACTACCAGCTGCGATACAACCTGTACAACGCCTCCGGCACCGAAATCACCGAAAGTTCGAAGATCGCGTACACGCTCATGCCGAGCGACATCTCGCCCGGCGAGAGTGTGACGCTGGACGCCAAGATCGCACCCTTGCCGCCTGCTACCTACACCATCGAGTGGACGATGACGGATCTCGGCGTCTCCCGCTTCACGTCGGCAGGGGTGCCGGGCGCGGCCGTCAAGGTATCCGCGGTCAACATACCGCCGGTGCTCACCGCCGAGGCTCCCGCGAGCGGCACCCCCGTAGACTCCCTCACTCCGGCCCTCTGGGCGAACGGCAAGGACACCGACCGCTATCCGGCATCGACTCTCAGCTACACCTTCGAAGTCTGCGAGATCGAGGGCAGCGACAGTCGTAAGAACTGCCGCAAGGGAACGCGGAGCACCAAACAGCAGTGGACGGTCCCGGCGGGATGGCTGTCCTGGGGCAGGACCTACGCCTGGTACGTATACGTCTACGACGGCAGTGCGACCTCGCCGCAGCCGCCCGCGTCCGTCTTCACCACGTCCGTCCCGCAGCCCGCGGTGACCAGTCACCTCGGTGGCGCGGACGGCACGGGTGAGATCGGCGTCCGCTCCGGCAACTATGTGACGGCGGCGACCGACGCGGCGATATCCACTGTCGGACCGGAACTCTCCGTCACTCGTACCTACAACTCCTTGGACCCGCGCCGGACCAACGCCTTCGGTGTCGGCTGGTCGACGCGTTGGGACATGCGACTGGTCCAGGAGACCGTAGGCAACACCGTGATGGTCACCCGGGCGGACGGGTCGCAGGTGCGTTTCGGCCGCAATCCGGACGGCACGCTCGCGGGCCCCTCCGGTAGCACCACGGACCTCGTCGCGGACTCGACGGGCTGGGCGATGCGCCAACGCGGAGGAACGACAGTTCGGTTCGACACCTCGGGACTGTTGAAATCCGTCACCGACAACGCCGGCCGTGTCCAGACACTGACCTACGGCGGAACGGATAACCGCACGTTGAGCACGGTCACCGACAAGCTCTCTGGACGGTCGCTCCATTTCACCTGGACCGGCGACCGCATCAGCTCGGTGACCACCAGCCCCGTGGGTGCTGGCGTCGCCGGACTCACGTGGACGTACAGCTACTCCGGCGACCGGCTGACGAAGGTGTGCACGCCTTCGTCCTCGACCGAGTGCACCGGGTACGTCTACGAGAACGGTTCGCTGTACCACAGCATGGTCCTGGACGCGGGCCCACAGTCGTACTGGTCACTCGGAGAGGAGGAAGGCTCGACCGCCCGCAGCAGCGCGCCCTCCCGCGACGGCCTCAACGACGCCCTCTACCGTGATGTGACCCTCGGCTCCGCTCCTGCGCTCATGGGAACGAGCGACACCGCGGCCGTGTTCGACGGCCAGGACTCAGTCGTCGAACTTCCCGACGCAGCTCTGGAGACCTCCGACATCCTGACGGTCGAGCTCTGGTTCAAGACCGCCAAGCCCGGGGTACTCGCTACCCTCCAGGACGCCGAGATCGGATCGAAGCCGACCCGGTACAGCCCTTTCCTCAATGTGGACGCCGACGGCAAGCTGCGCGGCCAGTTCTACACGGTGGAGTACGCCGGGACGAAGCCGATCGTCTCCCCGACGGCTGTCATCGATAACGCCTGGCACCACGCCGTCCTGACCAGCCAGGGCACTTCGCAGACCCTCTATCTGGACGGGGCCAAGGTAGGAAGCCTGACCGGGACCGTCAGCATGCGCGACGACCAGAAGGCATACCTCGGCGCGGGCTGGGCCAACGAGGGCTGGATGGGCGTAGCGGCAAACACCCACCACTTCAGTGGAACGATGGACGAGGCCGCGGTCTACGGCCACCCCCTTGACGCGGCGACCGTCAGGGAGCACTACGCCGCGCGGGAGGCCGCTGGACGCATCACTAAGGTGACGCTTCCCTCGGGCAGGACCCATGCCTCGGCCGTCTACGACCAGGCCACCGGCCGGCTTACAGAGCACACCGACGACAACGGCGGGACGTGGAAGGTCTCCGCTCCTGACTTCTCGGCCGGTTCGGTCACGTACGCCGACGAGGTGCGGGCCTTCGCGCCGGAGGGCTACTGGCGGCTGGGGGAGCGCTCCGGATCCAAGGCGGTCAGCGCAGTCGGCGACGGATCGGAGGGTTCCTACGGCGACGGGACCGCCCTGGGCGCGGCGGGCGTCTTCGCGGACGGTGACGACACTGCTGTCACCTTTGACGGCAGTGCCGACTCCTACATCCAGCTGCCCAACGACCTGCCCACCAGCCCGACAACCCCCACTCTCGAACTGTGGTTCAAGACCGCCAAGCCCGGCGTGCTGATGGGCCTGCAGGACGTGGAACTGGGCGATACCCCCACCTCATGGCGACCGGTGCTGAACATCGACAACGCCGGGAAGCTGCGCGGCGAGTGGTATCTCGCCGGCGACCCGGGCGCGGATCCGATCACGTCGAACCGGGCGGTGACGGACAACAAGTGGCACCACGTCGTACTGACCGCAGCGGTGAATACGCAGTCGCTTTACTTGGACGGTGAGCTGGTCGGCTCCCTGGCCGGCACCATATCCGACCAGGGAAGGCCGTACGCCTACCTCGGTGCGGGCTACGCGAGTTCCGGATGGATGGGCGTGGCAGCGGGTACGTACCACTTCACCGGTCAGCTGGACGAGGTCGCGCTGTACGAGCGCACCATGACCGCGGCAACGGTCAAGAAGCACTTCGCGGCCCGGTCCGCACTGATCGCCGGTGACAGCGCGCACTACCGTGGAGAGATCGTCGGGGACGCTCCGGCCGCATACTGGCCACTGGACGAGAACAAGGGTGCGGCCACTGCCGTCAGCAAGGTCACCGCAGCCCAGGGCAACGGCACCTATCTCAACGCGACCGCCGGAACCACGGGGATCTTCGGCACGGGCGACGGGCAAGCGGTCCAGCTCTCCGGGACCGGCGCCATCTCGATCCCCGGCAAGCTGGTGGCCGGCACCACGGACCTCACGGCCGAACTTTGGTTCAACACAACGAAGTCCGGTGTCCTGCTCGGACTGCAGAACACCGAACTCGGCGGCACGCCGACCTCCTGGCGCCCCGCGCTCAACATCGACGAGTCGGGCAAGCTCCGTGGTGAGTGGTATCTGACGGGCAATCCAGGAGCAAAGCCGATCACATCCACCCAGACGGTGACTGATGGCAAGTGGCACCACGCCGTGCTCACCGGTGCGCGCACCACTCAGTCGCTCTATCTGGACGGTGTGCTCGTCGGCACGCTGGCAGGCACGATCTCCGAGCAGGGACTGACGTACGCCTATCTCGGCGCCGGGTACGCGAGTTCCGGCTGGATGGGAGTGCCCAGCGGTACCTACCGTTTCACCGGACAGATCGACGAAGCCGCCATCTACCGAAAGGCGTTGTCGGCCGACCAGGTCGCCGACCACTACCAGGCCCGCGAGCGGTCCGGGCTCTCCTCGCTGGCGGCTACCGTCGGCGTGACCGACCCGTTCAGACACACCGTCCGTACGTCGTACGACGCGCTCAAGGGCATGCGGCCCACACAGGTCATCGACGCCGAAGGCGGTGTGACCACCTACAGCTACGACACCGGTGGTTTCGTGCACACGGTGACCGACCCCAACGGGCACGCCACGATCACCGGCCATGACGCCCGGGGGAACGCGGTCACCACCACGACGTGTCGTGACGCCGACTCGTGCTGGACCACTTTCACGGAGTACTACCTCGATCCGGACGACGAGCTCGACCCGCGCAACGACAAGCCCCTTGCCGTCCGGGACGCACGCTCCAGCGGCCCGGACGACGACCGCTACAAGACATCCCTGACCTACACACCGCTCGGCCTGCCAAGCACCACCCGGCTCGCGGACGCCCGTACCGCCACCACCGACTACACCACTGGCAGCGAGGCGGCCGTCGGGGGCGGGACCACCCCCGCGGGGCTGGTCGCCAAGGAGGCGACTCCCGGCGGCGCGGTGACCACCTATCGATACTTCTCCACGGGAAGCACCGCCGTGATCACCTCGCCCTCCGGGCTGGTCACCGAGTTCACCTATGACGGCCTGGGCCGCAAGACCGCCGAGAATCAGATTTCCGACACCACCCCGGAGGGTGTGGCAACCACCTATGACTACGACTCCATGTCGCGCGTCGTCTCCGAGTCCGGTGTCGGTGTGAAGAATGAGATCACCGGTCTCACACACACCGCGAAGATCACCCGGTCGTACGATGCTGACGGCAACCTGCTCACAGAGTCGGCCGAGGACACCTCGGGCGCAGACGTCAAACGCACCACCGGCTACCACTACGACAGCCACGGACTGAATGACACGGTCACCGACGCGGAGGACCATGTCACTTCCTTCGCTCATGACGCCATGGGACGGGTCACCACGACGACCGACCCGACCGGCACCCGCCTCACCTACGCGTACACACCGCGCGGGCAGCACGCCGAGACCGTTCTGAACGACTGGACCGGATCGCCCACCGGTGACATCCGTGACCTGGTCGTCCTCTCCAACGCCTACGACCCCGCAGGCCGCCTGGCCTCCTCGACCGACGCGATGGGTGCCACCACCGCGTTCACCTACTTCGATGACGGCCTCACCGCGACGAGGACGGCCCGGCAGGTGAAGCAGGCGGACGGCACCCGGCGCGATGTCCAGCAGGAGTCGAACACCTACGACGGTGCCGGAAACCTCACCCGCCAGGTCACCGACGGCGGCAGCGTGACCACGACGCAGACCGTGGACGCGACTGGACGCACCGTCCGCAGCGTCCTCGACCCCGACGGCCTCAACAGGATTACCGACCTCGCCTACGACAAGGACGACCGGGTGACCGAGGAGAGCCTGCCGATCGACGGCTCCGGGAAGCGGCTCACCACCACCACGGAGTTCGACGCCGCGGGCAACGTCACCCGACGGCAGATCACCGACGGCACATCCACCCACATCACCACCAGCACCTACAACCAGCGCGGGCTGCCCACCTCCACCGTCGCCCCCAGGGGCAACGCGGAAGGTGCCGACCCCGACACGTACCGGACCACTTACCGGTACGACGCGCTCGGGCGTCTCGTGGAGACGAAGGCACCGGCCACGTCGGTCGAGGACAAGGGCGGGACGGCCGCCACAGAGCGGGCCACCACCCTGACCGGCTACAACACCTTCGGCGAAGCAACGGAGACCCGTGACGCGCGAGGCGCCGTCACCCGCACCACCGTGGACGGCCTCGGACGGCCCACCGCCGTCACCCTCCCCGACTACACGCCGCCGGGCGGCACGAAGATCAGCGCCGTCAGCAGCATCACGTACGACGCGCTCGGCAGAGCCACCACGACGACGGACCCACTGGGTCGTACCAGCCGGTACACCTACGACCAGTTCGGGAGCCTGGTCCGGCAGACCGACCCCGTCGCGGGGACCGTTCCCACCGTTCTGGGGCCGGAGAAGTCCGGTCTGCTGGAGAGCGCCTCCACCGATCTCGACGGAGCGGGCGTCTCGGAGTTCACCTGGACCCCAACCGGCCTGCAGCTGTCCGCGACCGACCCGACGGGGGCCAGGACCGAAGCCACCTACGACGAACTCGGCCGGCAGCTGACCGCCACCACCGTCGAACGGTATCCGACCCTGCAGAACCTCACGACCCGGTACGTCTGGGACGACGCGGGCAACCAGACCGAGTCCACCACCCCCGCAGGACGCACGACCATCGCCACGTACAATCCGGCGGGCGAACCGACGACGGTGACCAACCCGGTCTTCGGCGTCACCCGGCTGAGTTATGACAGGCTCGGCCGCCAGACCCAGATGACCGATCCGACCGATCGCAGGAGCACCACCACCTACGACGCGCTCGGCAACGTCACCGCGGTAGCGGATTTCGGCACGGGACAGAGCGTGCTGCGCACCACGAAGGCGGAGTTCGACGCCGACGGCAACCGGACGGCCACCGTCTCCGCCACCCAGGCGCGCACCACGTACACCTACGACGCCCTCGGGCACATGACCAAGCAGGTCGAACCCGTGACGGGCGCCAAGTCCATCACGACGACCTTCGGCTACGACGCGTCCGGCAACCGCACCCGGCTGACGGACGGCCGGGGCAACACCACGACGTACACCTTCACGCCGTGGAACTTGCCCGAGTCCACCGTCGAACCCTCCACCGCCGCCCACCCGGCCCTCACAGACCGCACCTGGACGACGGTCTACGACAAGGCGGGCCAGGACGTCGCCGAGCTGCTGCCCGGTGGCGTGGAGCGCCGACGCGCTTTCGACGGCCTCGGCCGCCTCGTCCGCGAGACCGGCACGGGCGCGGAGACCGCCACTGCCGACCGCACGTTCACCTACGACCTCGTCGGCCGGATCACCGCGGCGGGCACGGACAACGTACTCAACCGGAACACCTACACCTACAACGACCGGGGCCAGTTGCTGACCGCCGACGGCCCTGGAGGCAAGGTCGCCTACGGCTACGAGGCCGACGGCAACATGACCGAACGAGTGGGTGCGGACTCCGAGTCGTACTACGGGTACGACGACGGCGGACGCATCGACTGGGCGTGGGACTCCCTCAGCGACAGCAACATCTGGTACGACTTCGACACCGCGGGACGGCCCCTGCTCGCGGAGTACGCGGTCAAGCCCACGGGCTCCACGAAGTACGTGGCCACCGCCCGCCGCGACTACACCTACGACAGCCTCGGCCGGCTCGTGAGCGACAAGGTCGCCAACCCGGACAAGACGTCGCAGAAGACTGGCATCGTCTACGGCTACGACCTCGACGACCGCCTCACCGAGAAGACGACGAGCGGAACCGCGGGGGCGGGGACGAACACCTACGGCTACGACAACGCTGGCCGGATAACGTCCTGGGTCAGCGGCACGACCACCACCGCCTACGGATGGGACGACGCGGGCAACCGCGTCAAGGCCGGAACGGCCACCGCTTCGTACGATGCCCGCAACCGCCTGACCGACGACGGCACCAGCACGTACGGCTACACCGCACGCGGAACCCTCGCCACGGTTGCCAAGGGCACCGGCGCATCCCGTGCTCTGACGTTCGACGCCTTCGAGCGCAAGGTCAACGACGGATCGGCGACGTTCACCTACGACTCGTTCGACCGCGTCGCCCAGCAGGGCAGCACCACGTTCAGCTACGACGGCGGATCCAACAACCTCCTCGGCGACGGCACCAGCGTCTACAGCCGCACCCCGGACGGTGCCCTGCTGTCCAGTCAGGAGGGCACCGCGGCCCCTCAGTGGTCCCTCACCGACCAGCACACCGACGTGATCGCCGGACTTTCGGCCGACGGCACCCAGGTCACCAGCTCCACCGCCTACGACCCCTTCGGCCAGGAGACCGCCACCAACGGCACCACCCCCGCCCTGGGATACCAGTCCGGCTGGACCGACCCGAACTCGGGCGACGTCAACATGGCGGCACGCTGGTACCAACCCGGCACCGGCGGCTTCACCTCACGCGACACCTGGCAACTGGACCCGACCCCGTCAGCGCGGGCCAACCGGTACGGCTACACAGGCGGTGCACCCCTCGACGCGACCGACCCCACCGGGCACTGCCCCGCGTGCGGAGCCGTAGCGCTCGGTGGCACCGAGGCGCTGGCGGCCGCAGGGGCGGCAGCCATCGGGTACGCGTGCAAGCTCTACTGCGAAACCTTGTTCAACGGTTTGAACAAGGCGGTCAACTCGGTGATCGGCTACGGCTACAACTGGCAGCTGCCGGCCTTGGGAGGAAGCTGGTCCTACTCCGGCAGTTACGGATATTCCGGCAGTTACGGCTACTCGGGCAGTTACAGCTACTCGGGAAGCTACGGGTACTCGGGCAGTTACGGGTACTCCGGCAGTTCGGGTTCCTCAGGCAGCTACGGCGGATCGTACGCCGGTGGCTACTCGGGGTCGTACGTAGGCTCGGCGGCCCGCCTCGTGGTGCGCCCGCCTCGGCCCGTGATCGACCAGAACGTCAACAACGGTCCGAACCCGCGTCCTGCCCCCGACAGGCCGGTTCCCAAGCCCGACTGGAACCCCAAAAACGGTGGATGGAAGCCAGGTGACGGCTGGAAGATGGTCGTCAGTGCGGTGAACATGCTGGATCTGGTCGGCAACGACCAGTTCGAGCCGGACCGGGCGCCGGTCACGCATCCGGCCGCAGGAACCGCCCCCGATTCGGGCGACGATCAGGATAATTCGGAGGACTGCCGCAGGCAGGGCACCGGATGGGTGGACCCTGGACCGCGGGACGCTGCGCACGGCAACCGGGCCACCGGTGTGGAAGCCTGCCTGGACCTCGCCTACGTGACCGCCCACCCCGGCACCCCGACCGCGACCCGGGAGGGCATCAAGCCGCCAGGTTACGACTGGGCTCGCGCCTACGTCGGCCATCTGGGCGGCCGGCCCCGCGACGTCAACGCCTGCCACCTCCTTGGCGCCCAGCTGAGCGGATCGGGCACCGATCTGGCGAACCTGGCAACCTGCGGAACCGACGCCAACTCCTACGTCGGCAAGCCCCAGAGCCCGATTCCCCCGATGGACAGCATGCTGAACTTCGAGGACACCGTCCGGTCCCTCGTCGATTCCCGCCATGTCGTCCGGTACGAGGTGACACCGGTCTACACCGGCAGCCGGACCGTCCCCCACGAGTTCCGGATGTCCTACACGGCCTGGAACAGCAGGGGCCGCTTTGCGGGTACCGACGCCACCACGGTCTCGAACCTCATCTACACTGCCGGCCGGGGTTGGAAGAACCTGGGCACGGCCATCGACAGTCGCACCGGCGCCGACGTTCCGCTACCGGGGCAGCCGTGAGCCCGACCGTCCACCCTGCAAGCGAAGGGAACCCCCTATGCCCCACCCCGCTGTCGCCCGCCTGCGCGAGCTGCTCCCGCCACCCGGCTCCGGCGGCGACGCGGTGGACTGGGAGCAGATCGAGCGGACGACGGGCCTGGCGTTCCCGGCCGACTACCGCGAGCTCGTGGAGTTGTACGGCGGCGGCGAGATCGACGAGTACCTGTCCGTGAGTACGCCGCCGGTCCCCGGCTCGCCGTACGGGGATCTCCTGGACAGGGGTGAACCCGCCCTCTCGGGCCGGGACCGCGATGAGTTGGGCGTACTTCTACTGGGAGGCGCGCTGCCGCCTCTGCTGCCCTTCGCGGACTCGGCGAGCAGCGATGTCGCGTTCTGGCTGCGCGAGGGCGCTCCCGACGACTGGAGGGTGGCTGTCTTCCGGAGGCAGACACCACACGGGACGAACCGCTGGACCGTGCTCGACGGCGGAGCGGCGGCGTTGTGTGTGGCGGCTCTGACCGGCGAAGTGCACCCGTTCAGTGAACGGCTCTCGGCGAGCGGAGGACATGAGTTCGTGAGCTGGCGCGATGTGTAGGGATCGGCGAAGCCCTGCGCTTGGGTGTGGGTTCTACCGCGGGCGCGTTGCTTGTCGTAGTAGGCGCGGGAGGCCGGATCGGCGTTCATGCAGGCGAAGTCGGAGAGGAACATCGCACGTTTGAGCTGCCGGTTGCCGCCTCGGGGTGGATGTTCGCCGTGGATCGAGGTGCTCGACGACTTTGTCCTTGGTGCGAGGTCGGCGTAGGAGGCCAGGTGGGCGCCGGTGGGGAAGCTGGTGCCGTCGCCGGGCATCGATGTCAGGACCCGGGAAAGAGGTTAGGCCTCCAGCAGGACGTTGATCTGGGCTTCCATCACCCTGCGCCGGGTGCGCACGGCGGTCAGGGAAGCGGCCGGAGGGGAGACGACGATGTCCAGGTTGCCGGAGCCCGGGACGACGACGGTCTGCTCATCGAGCGCGTCGAAGATCTCGTCGATCAGTCGGGCGGCCATGCGCGGGGCCTTGGGGCGGATCAGTTCCACCTTCGATCTGCCCAAGCCAGACCTTCTGCAACACCCTTTACAGTAGGCGCGAGTCGCTGAGCATCTGATGCTCGGCCTGATCCGCAGAACCTTGGAGGCCGTGGGATGCTCTCGCATTCCCGAGGCTTCGGACGTGGCCTCTCACACCATCTTCACGAGCCAGAAGTCCCGCGCGGAAACAATCAGCCCCTCTCTCAACGTTTGTGATCTCCGGACCGAGGAGGGGAAGGTGTCGGGCCTGAAGAAGCGCTATCTCGCCGACGTCATCCTCGCCGAACTCGACCCCGACCATCCGGGTGTCTGTGTACAAACGGCTCACGCGCGCGACCGAATCCTCGGGCGTCCTGACCCGGACCCTCACCGCGTCGAGTTTGGCACGCTCGTGGTTTCCGATTCCTTCCTGGCTGGCTTCCTTGACGAGGAAGACCGACAGAGGTGCCTCGCCAAGCTCTTGGAAGTCGCGGGTGACCCGCGCGAAGCAGCCTTCAACCGACAGGACGCGCTCACCGGAGCCCGCAATCTCGTGATCCGGCTGCCAGCAGAGGACAAAGCCGCGACCTTCCAGTTCAGCAAGGCCTTTGTGCACGGAGAACGCGACGGGAGCCACCTCGACGCCGAGGTGACGGGCAGAGCTCATGCACTGCGCTCGTTCCAGATCGGTTCGGCATCGGCGTCCCTGCGTGGGCACGGCATGTACCTGGCTGCGGCTTCAGCCACCGTTCTCGAGGAGAGGGAGTGGGTCCGTGACCGAGCGCTGGATTTCCTGCACAGTGAGGACGGTTCCCTCGTGCAGGCAGCCGCCGTCACGCTCAGTGCGATCGGAGGCGATGTGACGGGCGACATTGGCGGAGGCCGCCGCTGCCGTAGCGCCGGAGCGGGCCGCGTCGGCGGCCGCGATCCTGGAAATCCTTCGCGAGGATGTACGGCACAGTGTCCGTGCGGCAGCATTTCCGCGACATTCCTCCTCGGGCGTCTGATGCGCAGTGTGCCGTTCACCGCGCCGGACTCAACGGCGCCGCTGGGGATCGTGGGGGCCTGGCGCTCTCAAACGCTGACCTTTCACCAACGTTCCTGGCTGCCCGTCAGATGCTTGGGCGGAGTGGCAGAGGGGCTGGCGGCGGCCAGGGATCCGGGGATCCGCACCGTGGCGCGCTTCTTGACTCGGACATGGTTCGAGGAGCAGAAGGGGGAACGGGTGCTCTGGGATGCCGGCTTCGAGGGCCGAATCAAGAGCCGAGTTCGCAGCTTGGCGTGGGCCGCCGTGTGACCGAGCGAGCACGCTTTTGGCCGTGGCGTGGGAACGGCAGCGGAGGTCCTCAACTCTACGACCCGGTCCTGGGGCCACTTTGACCGCACAATCGGAATGTGGCCACCTGGGGACCACACGCTACGCGCGGTGGTGCACGATGCATGCCTACACACAACTCGCGCCCGGATTAGATCCGCTATATCCAGAAAATACCCTTGACCCTCACTCCTGGGGGTCAAGGGGGCGCAGGTTCAAATCCTGTCGTCCCGACTGTGCGGAAACGCAGGTCGGAGGCCGTTCTCTCATCCGTGAGAGGCGGCCTTTCGTGCGTTCGGGGCCCGGTGACCGGGGCGTGCGCGGGAAAGACCGGTCGATAAGCGGCGCGTCCTGTGCGCGGCGCCGCCCGTGGCCGCCGGTACTGGACCAGAATTGCCGTGATGTCCCGTATCGGATGCGTGGCATGCCCTCGGGACGGAACGGAGCACACCCCATGGCGACGCACCCCCGGACCTCACCCGCACCGGTGCCCGACCGGGCGCTCTGCCTGGTGACCGGTGCCAGTGGCTACATCGGCGGCCGGCTGGTCCCCGAGCTGCTCGACGCCGGCCACCGGGTGCGCTGCCTCGCCCGCACCCCGGCGAACCTCCAGGGGCATCCCTGGGCGGACCGGGTCGAGGTGGTCAAGGGGGACGTCACCGACGCGGCGAGCCTGCGGCACGCGTTCCACGACGTGGACGTGGCCTACTACCTGGTGCACTCCCTGGGCTCCGGGCACGGTTTCGAGGAGACCGACCGGCGTGCCGCCCGGACCTTCGCCGAGCAGGCCCACGCCGCCGGGGTGCGCCGCATCGTCTACCTCGGCGGTCTCACCCCGGCGGACGTCCCCGAGCGGGAGCTCTCCCCGCATCTGCGCTCACGGGCCGAGGTCGGCCGGATCCTGCTCGACTCCGCCGTCCCCACCACCGTCCTGCGGGCCGCCGTAGTGATCGGCTCCGGCTCCGCCTCCTTCGAGATGCTCCGCTACCTCACCGAACGGCTGCCCGTGATGGTGACGCCGAGCTGGGTCGGGACCCGCGTCCAGCCCATCGCCGTCCGCGACGTGCTGCGCTATCTCGTCGGCAGCGCGACCATGCCGCCGGACGTCGACCGGAGTTTCGACATCGGCGGCCCGGACCGCCTCACGTACCGGGACATGATGGTCCGTTACGCGGCGGTCGCCGGACTGCCCCGGCGGCTCATCCTGCCCGTCCCCATGCTCACCCCGCGCCTGTCCAGCCACTGGATCGGCCTGGTCACCCCCGTGCCCGCCGCCCTCGCCCGCCCGCTCGCCGAGTCCCTGCGGTACGAGGTGGTCTGCGCCGAGCACGACATCGCCGCGTACGTGCCCGACCCGCCCGGCACCCCGGTGTCCTTCGACAGGGCGCTCGCCCTCGCCCTCCAGCGGGTCCAGGAGGCCCGGGTCACCACCCGCTGGTCCTCCGCCTCCCTGCCCGGGGCCCCCAGCGATCCGCTGCCCACCGACCCCGACTGGGCGGGCGGCAGCCTCTACACCGATGAACGCGAACGGACCGTCGAGGCCGACCCGCACGCCCTGTGGCAGGTCATCGAGGGCATCGGCGGCGAGAACGGCTGGTACTCCTTCCCGCTGGCCTGGGCGGTACGCGGCTGGCTCGACCGGCTCGTCGGCGGGGTGGGGCTGCGCCGGGGCCGACGCGACGCGCAGCGGCTCCGGGTCGGCGACGCCCTCGACTTCTGGCGGGTCGAGGAGATCGAGCGGGGGAGCCTGCTCCGGCTCCGTGCCGAGATGCGGCTGCCCGGCCTCGCCTGGCTGGAGATGCGCGCCGAACGGGACGACGCCGGGCGGACCCGCTACCGTCAGCGCGCCCTCTTCCATCCACGTGGTCTCGCGGGGCAGCTGTACTGGTGGAGCGTGGCGCCCTTCCACGCCGTCGTCTTCGGCGGCATGGCGAGGAACATCGCGCGGACCGCGGAAAGGAGAGCCGGGGCGAGGAAGGACGCATAGACCGGACCGGGCGTGCCGGGGCTCCGTACCAAAGGACCGGCGGCAGGCAGAAGGAACAGAAGGAACGAGGGGTGCCGCGCACCGGGCACCCCGTACCGCACGGCCGGTGGCGCGGACCGGCAGAGCCCTCCGCCGCACATCGGCAGGGCGGGCCCGTACCGCACACCAGCACGGACACAGCGCACCGGGCGCGGGGCCACGCCCCGTCCGGTGACCGAACCCCGGAGTGACGCCATGACCGTCTCCGTCGCCCTCTTCACCTCCGACCTCCGCCTGCACGACCATCCGGCGCTGCGCGCGGCCGTGGAGGCGGCGGACGAGGTCGTGCCGCTGTTCGTCCGGGACCCCGCCGTCGACCGGGCCGGGTTCGCCTCGCCCAACCGGCTGGCCTTCCTCGCCGACTGCCTGACCGACCTGGACGCCGGGCTGAAGGAGCGCGGCGGCAGGCTGATCGTCCGCAACGGCGACACCGTGGACGAGGTGTGCGGCGTCGCACGGCAGGCAGGGGCCGACGAGGTGCACCTGGCCGCCGACCACTCGGCGTTCGCCCGCGCCCGGGAGGAGAGGCTGCGGCGTGCGCTGGAGAACGACGGGCGCGGCCTCCACGTCCATGACGCCGTGACCACCGTGGTGCCGCCCGGGGACGTCGTCCCCCAGGGCTCCGACCACTATGCCGTCTTCACCCCGTACTTCAGGCGCTGGTCCGACGAGCCGCTCCGCACGCCCCTCGCGGCCCCCCGCAGGGTGCCGGTGCCGCACGGGCTGCGCTCCCAGGAGCCGCGGGGGCGCGCCGCGGTGACCGGCGTCTCCGAAGGGCTGGCCACCGGGGGCGAGACCGAGGGGCGCCGAAGGCTCGGGGCCTGGCTGTCCCGGCACGCCGACACCTACGGAAGCGGCCACGACGACCTCGGGGGCGACGCGACCTCGCGCCTCTCGCCCTACCTCCACTTCGGCGCGGTCTCGGCGACCGAGGCCGTCCACCGGGCGCGGTCCCGGGGCGGCCCGGGAGCCGAGGCCTTCGTACGGCAGCTGTGCTGGCGGGACTTCCACCGCCAGGTGCTCGCCGCGCGGCCGGAGACCGCCACCCGGGACTACCGGTCCAGGGCCGACCACTGGCGGCGCGGCGAGGAGGCCGACGCGGACCTGCGCGCATGGCGGGAGGGCCGGACCGGCTATCCCGTGGTGGACGCCGCGATGCGTCAGCTCGCCCACGAGGGCTGGATGCACAACCGGGGCAGGCTGCTCGCGGCCTCCTTCCTCACCAAGACGCTCTACGTCGACTGGCGGGAGGGCGCCCGGCACTTCCTCGAACTCCTGGTGGACGGCGACATCGCCAACAACCAGCTCAACTGGCAGTGGGCGGCCGGGACGGGCACCGACACCCGGCCCAACCGGGTCCTCAACCCCGTCCTCCAGGGCAAGCGGTACGACCCCGACGGGACCTACGTCCGCCGCTGGGTCCCGGAGCTCGCGGAGCTGCCCGGCGCCAGGATCCACGAACCCTGGAAGCTCAAGGGCCCGGACCGGGCCGCGTACGACTACCCCGGCCCCCTGGTCGATCTCGCCGAGGGGCTCGCCCGCTTCCGGCACGCCCGGGGCCAGGACTGAGCCATGGCGGGCGCGGTCGGCGCCGTACGGTTCCACAACAGCTGACGTATGCACAACTCCCGTATGGATCCGCCTACTTGACACTACAGTGATCGCCGATTCGCCCTCCGACGACTCGGGAGTACGGATGGGGCCGGACGATGTCCTCGCGCAGGTGAGCTTCAGGGAGCGCTTCGCCCGCAAGCGGGTGCGCTTCGAGCGCAGATCCGGTGCGCTCGTCCTCCAGGTCGAGGGTGCGCCCGCCCCCGTCAGGCAGTGGCTGGGCGCCCTGCTCAGGAGCTACCGGGGCATCGTGCCGGTCAACAATCCGAGCGACGTCCCGGCAGGACGCGACGGAGCGGACCTGGTCGTCGAGAGCTCTTCGTCAGCGAACTGGCCACCACCTACTGCCGGGAGAAGAAGTCCTGCACGGTGATCACCGGCTCCGACGCCACGACGCTCGACCAGCTCCTCGACGACCGGCACCGCGCCCTGCTGCGGGGCGACCCGGGATCCGGCAAACCGTCCGTCACCATCCGGTACGCCGCCCCGGCGCACCCCGACGCGTGGAGCACCGAGCTGCGGAGGTGGCAGCGGGACCCCGGGCACAAGGGGCAGTCCCCGCCGCTGTACCTCAGGGAGGCCCAGGACGCGATGGACGCCCTGCGGCGGGGCATCACGGAACAGGCCGGTGCCATCGGTGACGCGTACCTCGACGACGGGCGCACCATCGTCACCTACGACGTCGTCCTGACCGCGGCCAGGGCACTGCCGCGGGCGGTCCACACCAGCGGGGAGGAGGCGCCGTCCGCCGACCGGATCCGCAAGGACCTCGGAAAGCTCAACGCCGACCTGCGGGTGCGCGGAGCGGGTGGCTGGATATGCCTCACCAACGCGGGCAACCCGTACAACAAGGCCCTGTCCGTGGTCCATCTCGCACCCGGCTCGAAACGGCTGACGTTCGAGGGGGTGGCCTGGCCGACCGGGCGGGCTCCCGCGCGCGAGGACGACTGCGTGATCCCGGCGCACCCCTGAGGCCGTCCGGCGAAGGCGTACGCGCGGACCGTGCCGGACCGGGGAGCGGGGCGCCCGGTGGCGGGCACGGCCGCACCGGCCCCGCCCGCGAACGGGAGGGGCCGGTGCGGGCCGTCACCGGGCCGGGGAGACGGAGTCCGGTGCCGGGGCGTATCCGGTGGGCCGGGTGGTGAAGGTGCCCCGGCCGCGGGTCCGGCTGCGCAGCCGGGTCGCGTAGCCGAACAGCTCCGCCAGCGGCACGGTCGCCGTGATCACCGCCGTGCCCGCCCGCGCGGTCGAGCCCGAGACCCGGCCGCGCCGTGCCGCCAGATCACCGAGAACCCCGCCCACGGCGTCGTCGGGCACGGTGACGGTGACCTCCGCCACCGGCTCCAGCAGCACCATCGCCCCCGCGCGCAGCGCCTCACGGAGCGCGAACCGGCCGGCGGTGCGGAAGGCCATCTCCGAGGAGTCCTTGGAGTGGGTGGCCCCGTCGGTCAGGGTGACCCGCACCCCGGTCACCGGGTGCCCGCCGAGCGGACCCTCGGCCAGCGCGTCCCGGCAGCCGGCCTCCACCGCGCGGACGTACTCCTGCGGCACCCGTCCGCCGACGACGGTCGACCGGAACACGAAGCCCCCGTCGCCGCCGCTGCCCCCGTCGTCACCGCCTTCCTCCAACGGCTCGGTGTCGAGGACGACATGGGCGAACTGGCCCGCGCCGCCGTCCTGCTTCACATGCCGATACACCAGCCCGGACACCCCGCGGGCGACCGTCTCCCGATAGGCCACCTGCGGCCTGCCGACACCGATCTCCAGCTCGTGGGCGCGCCGGATCTTCTCGACCGCCACCTCCAGATGGAGTTCCCCCATTCCGGAAAGGACCGTCTGCCCGGTCTCGGGGTCGGTCCGGACCGTCAGCGAGGGATCCTCCTCGACGAGCCGCGCCAGCGCCGTCACCAGCCGTTCGGTGTCGGTGCTCCGCCGGGCCTCGACCGCCACGGAGACGACCGGATCGGCCGGGGAGGGCGGTTCGAGGACCAGTGGCGAGGCGGGTGCGCAGAGCGTCGCCCCGGCGCGGGCCGCCTTCAGCCCGATCACCGCGACGATGTCCCCGGCCACCGCCGTGTCCACGTCCGAGTGCCGGTCGGCCTGCACCCGCAGGATCCGCCCGACGCGTTCGTGGCGCCGCGCGCCCGCGTCCAGCACCGTGTCCCCCTTCCGGACGGTTCCCGAGTACACCCTCAGACAGGTCAGCCGCCCCGTGGCCGTCGAGTTGACCTTGAACACCAGCGCGGCGAACGGCGCCGCCGGGTCGGCGGGCCGCTCCTGCACCGCGTCGCCCAGCGTGCCGCGCACCGGCGGTACGTCCAGCGGAGACGGCAGACAGGACACGACGGCGTCCAGCAGCGGCTCGATCCCGCGATTGCGATAGGCGGAGCCGCACAGCACCACGACCCCCTCACCGGTACGGGTCAGGTCGCGCAGCGCGGTCGTCAGCGTCGGCTCGGAGACCGACGACCGTACGCAGAACTCCTCCAGCGCGGCCGGATGGAGCTCCGCCACCGCCTCGTCGAGCAGCCGCCTGCGCCGCCGTGCCTCCTCCCGCAGCCCGTCCGGGACCTCTTCCTCCTGGAACGTGTCACCGCCGTCGGCCCAGACCAGCGCCCGCATGCGCACCAGATCGACCACCCCGGTGAATCCGTCCTCGGAGCCGATCGGCAGCTGGACCACCAGCGGAACCGTGTGCAGCCGGTCCCTGATCGACGCGACGGCCGTGTCCAGATCGGCCCCGGCACGGTCCAGCTTGTTGACGAAGGCGATCCGCGGCACCCCGTGCCGGTCGGCCTGCCGCCACACCGACTCGCTCTGCGGTTCGACACCCGCGACGGCGTCGAACACCGCGATCGCGCCGTCGAGCACCCGGAGCGAACGCTCCACCTCGTCGGAGAAGTCGACATGGCCCGGAGTGTCGATCAGATTGATCCGGTGCCCGTCCCAGGCACAGCTCACCGCGGCGGCGGAGATGGTGATCCCGCGGTCGCGTTCCTGCGGGTCGAAGTCGGTGACGGTCGTTCCGTCGTGGACCTCGCCGCGCTTGTGGACGGCGCCGGTGAGATAGAGGATCCGCTCGGTGACGGTGGTCTTGCCCGCGTCGACATGGGCGAGGATGCCCAGGTTGCGCACGTGGGTGAGCGGGCTGGTGGAGCGACGGTGCAGTTCGGTACGCACGGCCATGGCCTTTCGGAATGATCCGGAACAGGAAGGCGCGCGATCCCCCGGACGGACCGGCCCGCGAACGGGCCCGGCGAAGACCTCCGACGTGGTGCCTCGCACCGGCGTCGCCGCGCGGCGGCCGGGCCGCCGGGCCGTGCGAGGTCAGTCGTCCGTCACGGGGTCCGGTGCGGGCCGCGCAGCCCGCACCGGGTGCACGAAGACACCAGGAACACCTCGTACCGTGACCGGGGAACGATGACAGCGGCGCGGTGGCACACGGCTCGTCTCCCCTCATTCGGTACGGTGCGCGCCGTGCGACGGGCGCGGCGTGCGGTTCGTGGCGAGTGTAGTGAGCCGGATACCGGCGGGGGAACCGGATTTCCGGGCCGCGGCCGCCGACGGGGGCGCGCGCCGAACTCCCGTTCCTTCGGGTCGGTCACCGGTCCATCGAATCCCATGTGCGGTGCCACGGTGGGGCGTTGAAGGTGACGGTGAATGATGAAACGATCCGGGAGACCGCAGGGGGCAAGGGAAGGAACCGCATCGATGGACGAGGGACGCGGCCTCGCCGCCGCCACGGTGTTCGACGCGCTGGGTGCCGACTACGAGCGGGCGTTCGGCCGATCCGCCGCCCACCGGGCCTCGCTGCACCGGCTGCTGGGCGATCTCGCGCCGCACGGCAGGATCCTGGACATCGGCAGCGGAACGGGGCGGCCGACCGCACTGGCCCTGACCGGAGCCGGCCACGAGGTGCTGGGGGTCGATGTCTCGCCCGTCATGGTGGAGCTGGCGGCCCGACAGGTGCCCGACGCTTCCTTCGTATGCGCGGACATCCGCGAACTCGCTCTGGAAGAAGGCGCGTTCGACGCGGTCTGCGCGTACTTCTCCCTGCTCCAGATGGACCGCGCCGACCAGGCCCGGCTCCTGCGCACCTGCGCCCGGCTGCTGGTCCCCGGAGGCCATCTGGTCGTGGCGACGGTGCCGCTGGACGTCGAGGATGTCGACGTCGTCTTCATGGGGCACCAGGTGCGTGCCACGAGCTTCGGCCCGGAGGAGTTCACCGAACTGGTCACCGAGGCGGGCTTCTCGGTGCTCTGGGAGCAGAGCACCCTCTTCACTCCGGAGTACGAGGCGGCGGTGGCCGAGCCGCAGTTGTTCCTGCACTGCCGACGGGCCTGACACCCGGCCCCGGGTGCCGGGCCCGTCGCCCCCTCAGCGCTCGGCCCGCAGCGGCTCCGGCCGGCGCGGACGCCGCACCCCGGGACACCGCCGTACCAGCGCACCGGGACGCCGGCCGGCGCGCAGCGGGTCCGCCCAGCCGCGCAGCGCCTGCTTGCCGCACCCGCGCCACTGCGCCGGCGGCGGGACGGGCAGGGCCGGACCGCCCCGTGTGGCCAGCGCGTTCACCGGAGTCATGGGGTCCGTCGCCATGGTCCTGGCGAACAGCACGCCGATCACCAGCGGTGCCAGGGCCAGCGCCAGGGTCGTACCCGCCGAGGCGACGTGCTGCATACGGGGGCGGAGCGGTGCGTCAGGAAGCATGGTGGCCATTCGACCAGCGACCGGCACCCGGCGGATCGGCCCGCGTACTCAGTTCGGACCGCTCCGCGTACTCATGGCGTCGCGCGGGACACCAGGTGCTAGGTGTCGGTGCCGGACCCGGAGCCGGTTCCCGAGGCCGCCTTGATGCCCTTCGTGATGTCGTCCATGACGGAGAGCGCGGGGGCCTTGGAGCCGATGTCGAAGCCGGACCGGACCACGATCAGCATGTCCTTGGCGTGGGGCGACGGAAAGGCCAGCGACTGGACGTATCCGTCGTCGCCGTTCTTCGTCTCCACCTTCCAGCGCACCAGATAGCCCTGTTCACCGGCCACGGTGACCGCCTCGGACTTGAGTTCCTGGTGGGAGGTGATGCCACCGTAGATCTTCTCGCCGTAGGACTGCGTGGCGTTGGCGGAGATGTCCTTCAGCGCCGTGGCCTTCGCCGTCGTGGTGTCGAGCTCCAGCCCCTTCGCGGGCATGGAGAACACCCCGCCGCGCACGCACTCCTCGGACGTGTCGCCGGGGCACGGGTACTCCCCGGTGGTCACCCCCGCGCCCGCGATCCCGGAGCTTCCCTGCCAGCCGTCGGGAACCGGAAGGCTGATCCCGCTCGCCAGGTCCGTGGCGTAACCGTCCTCGGCCTGCGGCATCTGCTGCCGGGGCCCCCTTTCGCCGCCGCTCCCGCCGCTCCCGCCGGATCCGCCGGATCCGCCCGGTCCGCGGCGCGGGGCGTCCGAAGGAGCGGAGGACGGGGTCGTGGCCGCGTGTTCCGTCGTGTCGCCGGACTTGTCCGACAGCAGGAAGAGGCCGCCCCCGATCGCCGCGAGAACCACCACGCCCGCGGTGACCCCCACTGCGATACGGGTCCGGCGGCGCCGGACCGCGGCGGGCGGCACACGGAGCTGGTCGGTCCACTGGGCGCCGTCCCACCAGCGCTCGTGGCGGGGGCCTATTCCTGTATACCCGGGGTCTGGGTGCCAGCCGGGCGGGGTCATCTGGGTCACGCGCCCCACCGTAGAACGGTTGCGTGAGAATCGCATGAACCAGCCGGGACGGCGGCATCCCCGCCGCCCCGCACAGCTCTCCCGGGGAGGCCGAACGATGAGCGAACGATCAGCCGTACGGATCGAGCGCGAGGGCGCCGTGTTCACCGTGATCCTGGACCGGCCCGAGGTGCGCAACGCCGTGGACGGACCGACCGCGAGCCGACTGGCCGACGCCTTCCGCGTGTTCGACGCCGATCCGGACGCGTCCGTCGCCGTGCTCTGGGGCGAGGGCGGCACGTTCTGCGCGGGCGCCGACCTGAAGGGCATCGGTACGGAACGGGGCAACCAGGTCCTGGCCGACGGCGACGGGCCGATGGGGCCGACCCGGATGCGGCTCGGCAAGCCCGTCATCGCGGCGGTCTCGGGCCACGCGGTGGCCGGGGGCCTGGAGCTGGCGCTCTGGTGCGACCTCCGGGTGGCCGAGGAGGACGCGGTGTTCGGGGTGTTCTGCCGCCGCTGGGGCGTGCCGCTGGTGGACGGCGGCACGGTACGGCTGCCCCGTCTGATCGGCGAGAGCCGGGCCATGGACATGATCCTCACCGGGCGGCCCGTACCCGCCGCCGAGGCGTACGCCATGGGGCTCGCCAACCGGATCGTCCCGCCGGGTACGGCGCGCGGTGCGGCGGAGCGGCTGGCCCGGGAGATCGCCGCGTTCCCGCAGCTGTGCCTGCGCCACGACCGGCTGTCGGTGCGCGAGCAGCACGGCCTGGACGAACCGGAGGCGCTGGCCGCCGAGTACCGGCACGGGCTGGTGCCGCTGACCGCGGGGGAGACCCTGGCCGGGGCGGAGCGGTTCGGACGCGGTGCGGGCCGCCACGGATCCTTCGACCGGTGACCCGGGGCGGCGGTGGGCCCCGCCCCTGCCCCGCCGGCCGCCCGGACGGGAAATGCCCCGCCGGCCGCCCGGACGGGAAATGCCGCGACGCCGCCCCGCCGCCCGCCTACGCTCGGCGGATGCCGACCAACCCGTACCCCGCCAAACCCCGGCCCGGCGACCGCGTCGCCGTGCTGTCCCCCTCCTCCGGCCTGCCCGGACTCCTCCCGCTGCCCCACGAACTGGGACTGCGCAGGCTCAGGGACGAATTCGGGCTCGAACCCGTGGAGTACCCCACGACGCGGAAGATGGGCTCCACGCCCCAGGAGCGGGCCGCCGACATCCACGCGGCCTTCGCCGACCCCGGCATCAAGGCGGTGATCTCCACCATCGGCGGCGACGACCAGATCACCGTGCTGCCGCACCTGGACCGCGAGCTGCTGCGCGCCCACCCCAAGCCCTTCTTCGGGTACAGCGACAACACCAATCTGCTGGTGTTCCTCGACAACCTGGGCATCGTCGGCTACCACGGCGCCACCGTGATGGTCGAGATGGGCCGCCCCGGCGCGCTCCACCCGCTGACCGCCGCGTCCGTACGGGCCGCGCTCTTCACGCACGGCGCCTTCGAACTGACCCCGTCCGAGGAGACCAGCGGGGCCAACGGCCGGTGGGAGGAGCCGAGCACCTTCGAGACCGAACCCGAGATGCGGCCCTGCGAGGGCTGGATCTGGCACAACGCCGACGGCCGGACGGTGCGGGGCGCGAGCTGGGGCGGAAGTCTGGAGATCCTTTCCTGGATGCTGATGGCCGACCGCGAGATACGTCCCGTGGACAGCTACGCGGGGCGGGTGCTGTTCCTCGAAACATGTGAGGAGATGCCCTCGGCGGACGAGGTCTACCGGATCCTGCGGAACATGGGGGAGCGGGGCCTGCTCGCTCAGTTCCCGGCGCTCCTCATGGGCCGGGCCAAGAACTGGTCGTTCGAGCAGCCGCTCGGCCCCGAGGCGGGGGAGCGGTTCCGTACGGAGCAACGGCAGGCGGTGCTGCGGGCGTTGAGCGAGTACGCCCCCGACACCATGGCCGTACTCGATGTCGACCTCGGCCACACCGACCCGCAGCTGGTCATCCCCTACGGCGGCGAGATCGAGGTGGACGGAGTGGGCCGCCGCATCGTCGTCACCTACTGACCCGGCACGAGGCGGGGAGGCGGGAGCGGGGCGCACGCCCGAGCGGCGCCGGTCTTTGGTCCGACCATATGTGGTGTGTGACATAGTTGAGGACCGGCAGCAGAAGCGACGGCAACCGGACGATTCCGGCCGAGGCAGGGGGTGACGGATGCCCGTCGAGTGGCAGCCCGTACGGCAGTCCCGTACGCATGAGCTCGTGCTCCAGAGCATCGAGGAGCGGGTGTTCGCCGGTGAGCTCAGGGCCGGCGACCGGCTGCCGCCCGAGCGTGAGCTCGCGCCGGTGCTCGGTGTCAGCCGGTCCGCGCTGCGCGAGGCGCTGAGGGTGCTGGAGACCATCGGTGTGCTGGTCGCGCAGCCGGGCCGGGGGCCGGACGCCGGGGCGCGGATCGTACGCAACCCCGACGACGCGCTGGGACGGCTGCTGCGCCTCCACTTCGCCCTGGGCAGCTACAGCCTGGAGGACGTCCTGGAGGCGCGCGTCGTGCTGGAGCGGTCCAGCTTCGAGGCGGCCGCGCGGCACGCCTCCCCGGAGGACCTGGCCGAGGCGGAGTCGCTGGTCGTGCGGATGGGGGAGCCGGACGTCGGGGTGGCGGAGTTCAACGACCTGGACACCCGGTTCCATGTGCACATCGCCCGCGGCTCCGGCAACGAACTGACCTCCACGCTCACCTCCGCCGTCCGCGAGTCGGTGCGGCCGTTGATCCTGCGGGCGCTGGAACGGGCCGAGGACTGGCCGGCCACGGCCGCGACGCTCAACGCGGAACACGCCGAGCTGCTGCGGCTGGTGCGCGCCGGGGAGGGTGCCGGGGCCGCGGACCTCGTGGAGCGGCACATCCGGAATCTGCACGGCACGCTGGTCGACGAGAACTCCGAACGGGCCCGGGGAGATTCCTGACGCCCGGACGCAAGCCCCGGCCGGGGCTCGCGTCCGGGCACGAGCCCCCTGTTTTGTCAGGTGCATGACTAACAGTGGATTCCGTCGCGTGCGGCCCGTGGTGCCGCAGCCTTCATGTTCCGGACCGAGGCTAGTATGGTCGGACCATATAAATGGAGAAGCGATCGGAGAGACCCATGCGCATCGGACTCTTCGCCACCTGTCTGGGAGACACGCTCTTCCCCGAGGCGGTGAAATCGACCGCGGTCCTGCTCGCCCGCCTGGGCCACGACGTGGTGTTCCCGCCGGAGCAGACCTGCTGCGGTCAGATGCATGTCAACACCGGCTATCAGCGCGAACCCGCCCCCCTGGTACGGAACTTCGCCGACCAGTTCGGCGACGCCTCGATCGAAGCCGTCGTCATGCCGTCCGGATCCTGCGCGGGCTCGGTCCGCCACCAGCACGAGATCGTCGCCGAACGGTACGGGGACGCGGCGCTGCGCGCGGGCGTCGCCACCGTCAAGGCCAAGACGTACGAGCTGTCGGAACTCCTCGTGGACGTCCTGGACGTCGTGGACGTGGGCGCGTACTTCCCGCACCGGGTGACGTACCACCCCACCTGTCACTCCCTGCGCATGCTCCGCGTCGGTGACAAGCCCCTCAAGCTGCTCCGCGCCGTCGACTCCATCGATCTCGTCGAGCTCCCCGAAGCCGATTCCTGCTGCGGATTCGGCGGCACCTTCGCCGTCAAGAACGCCGAGACGTCGACCGCGATGCTCCAGGACAAGATGCGCAACATCGCCGCCACCGGCGCCGGTGTCTGCACCGCCGGGGACTCCTCCTGCCTGATGCACATCGGCGGCGGGCTCTCCCGGATCGGATCGGGCACCCGCACCCTGCACCTCGCCCAGGTCCTCTCCGCCACCCGCACCTCGCCGTACGCCCCCACGGAGGCCCTCCGATGAGCAGCACCTTCCTCGGCATGCCCGCGCCCCCGCCCCGTTCCCCGTACGGGACCGGCAATCTGCGCGGCGACCGGAAGTTCCCCAGGGCCGCCCACGACGAACTGCGCAACGAGCAACTGCGCCGCAACCTCGGCCGCGCCACCCGTACGATCCGCGCCAAACGCCTCGCCGTCACCGCCGAGCTGCCCGACTGGGAAGCGCTGCGCGACGCGGGCTCGGCCATCAAGACCGAGACCATGAACCGGCTCCCCGAACTCCTGGAGCAGCTGGAGCGGAACGTCACCGAACGCGGCGGCACCGTCCACTGGGCGCGCGACGGCGTCGAGGCCAACGAGATCGTCACCCGGCTGGTCAGGGCCACGGGCAGCAGCGACGTCATCAAGGTCAAGTCGATGGCCACCCAGGAGATCGGCCTCAACGAGCACCTCGAATCGGTCGGCATCACCCCGTACGAGACGGACCTCGCCGAGCTGATCGTCCAGCTCGCGCACGACAAGCCCTCGCACATCCTGGTTCCCGCGATCCACCGCAACCGCGACGAGATCCGGCAGATCTTCCTCAAGGAGATCCCGGGGGTCGACCCGCGGCTGGACAACGTCCCCGCGCATCTGGCCGCCGCCGCCCGCGCCTATCTGCGCGAGAAGTTCATGACGACCGGGGTGGCGGTCTCCGGCGCCAACTTCGGCATCGCCGAGACCGGGACCCTCGCCGTCGTGGAGTCCGAGGGCAACGGCCGTATGTGCCTGACGATGCCCGACACCCTGATCACCGTCATGGGCATCGAGAAGGTCCTGCCGCGCTACCAGGACCTCGAAGTCTTCCTCCAGCTGCTGCCGCGCTCCTCCACCGGCGAGCGGATGAACCCGTACACCTCGATGTGGACCGGGGTGACGCCCGGCGACGGGCCGCAGGACTTCCATCTGGTCCTGCTCGACAACGGACGCACCGCGGCGCTCGCCGACCGGATCGGGCGCGAGGCCCTCAACTGCATCCGCTGTTCGGCCTGCCTCAACGTCTGCCCGGTGTACGAACGGGCCGGAGGCCACGCGTACGGATCGACGTACCCCGGACCGATCGGCGCCGTCCTCACCCCCCAGCTGGCCGGGATGCACGCGGCCAAGGACGACCCCAACAGCTCGCTGCCGTACGCCTCCAGCCTCTGCGGCGCCTGCTTCGACGCCTGCCCGGTCAAGATCGACATTCCCTCGCTGCTGGTTGAACTGCGGCACCAGAACACCGAACAGTCCGGTACGACGGCGGAGAAGCTGGCCATGAAGGCCGCGGCCACCGTGATGAAGCACCCGAAGGTCTTCACGGCCGCGCAGAAGGGCGCGGGGCTCGGCCGGGTCGTCGGCGGGCGGAACGGCACGATCTCGCACCTCCCCCCGCCGTTCGACGGCTGGAGCGCGAGCCGGGACACCGCCGTGCCGCCGAAGCAGACCTTCCGCTCCTGGCTGGCGTCGGCCGAGGGCGCCGCGACGATGCGGGCCGCCGCCGACGAGCACGCGGAGAACCGGAAGAAGAACGAGGAGGAGAAGTGACGACCGCCCGTGAGACGGTGCTGGGGAGGATCAGGGACGCCCTCGCCCTCGCCCCCGCACCGGAGACCACCGTGCCGCGCGCCTACCGCACCGGCCGCGTCCTTGCCGACGACGCACGCCTGGCCCTCTTCACCGACCGGCTCGTCGACTACAAGGCCACGGTGCACACCTGCACCGCCGACCGCACGGCCCAGGTCGTCGCCGAGGTGCTGCGGGAGTGCGGCGCACGCCGGATCGGGGTGCCGGCCGGGCTCGACCCGCGGTGGCTCGACGCGTACGACGGTGAGGTCCAGCAGGACTCCGGCGACATCCCGGCGCCCCGGCTCGACGCCCTGGACGGGGTCCTCACCGCCTCCGCCGTCAGCTGCGCCGAGACCGGCACGATCTTCCTGGACGGCTCGCCGGACCAGGGGCGGCGCGCGCTCTCCCTCGTCCCCGACCTCCATGTGTGCGTCGTCGACCTGTCGACCGTCGAGACCGGGGTGCCGGAGGCGGTGGCCCGGCTGGCGCCCGAGCGGCCGACGACACTGATCAGCGGCCCCTCGGCCACCTCCGACATCGAGCTGGAGCGGGTGGAGGGCGTGCACGGTCCGCGCACCCTGGCCGTGGTGATCAGGACGGACGCGTAGGACCGTCCCACCGGACGGGGTGCGCGGCGCGCGGGCCGCGCACCCCGGCGCTCAGCCGTGCGTGACCGTCAGCGGCGCGAAGCGGACGCGGGTCGTCGCCGCGTCGTCCGCCCAGCGGACCTCCACGGTGTCCCCGTCCACCGTCACCCCGCTCACCGCCGCGTCGAGCGGCTCCGCGTCGGGCCGCGCGGTCAGCGAGGCCAGCGCCACCAGCACCGCCGTGCCCCCGATGGACGCGGACAGCCGGGGCACCACCGCCCAGGGCGTGTACGCGGTGCCCTGCGGAGCACGTACCTCGTCCCGGGACTCCCAGCCGTGCAGACCGTGCAGCGCGGAGGTCAGGGCGTCGTCGCGGCCGGTCGCCCAGCCCGTCTGCTCCACCCGGGCCCCGTCCGGGGCGCCCAGCACCCGGTGCACGCGCAGTTCGTAGCGGCCGCGCACCACGGTGACGCTCTCCACCCGCAGCCCCGGCACCATCGGTGAGCCCGAGGTGAACACCGGCCGGTTCCAGGAGGCGGCCCAGCCCCAGCCGTCGCCCCCTCCGGCGCCCAGCGCACGGATGACACGGCGCCCGCTGCGCGCCCCGCCGACGACCACCGCCAGATGGTTGTCCGCCGCGTTCGCCCGGGAGGTGGGGCCGGTCACCGTGGAGTACGACTGGCGGCTGTACAGCGGGTCGTCCTGCACCTGCGACTCGCCCTCGTGCGGGCGCACATGGTCGCTGCCGTGGTTGTGCAGCCGCACGATCCCGTCCGCGCGGGTGGACTGGACGAGCAGCCCAGGTGCCGGCAGCGCGAGCACCCGGTCGGGCCCCTCGCTGGGCGCGGGCTCCTCGGTCGCGGACCACAGCGGATGGCCGTCCGGGGCGAGCAGCGCGACGAAGGCCTTGGACGCCCAGTACGGTGACGCGGGCGCCGAGTAGTTCTGGATCGAGGCCTCGTGCGGGCCGTGCCAGCCCAGGTTCAGCAGCCCGTCCGTACCGGTCGCGCCCCGCTCCAGGAAGTAGCGCAGCGAGCCGCTGATCACCCGCCGCGAGGCGCCGGGCGTGAGGGGGGTGTGTCCGCTGAGGGCACCGAGCGCGACGGAGGAGGCGGCCGCGAAACGGTAGGTCAGCGAGCGGCCGAAGTGGATCGGCGCACCGTCGCCGCCGAACAGCAGCGAGAAGCCCTCCAGATGTTCGCGCAGCCGGGCGCCGTAGCGCGCGGACAGCTCCGTGTCGCCCGACAGGTACGCGTCCAGCACCGGATAGAGGTGCAGCGCCCAGCCGTTGTAGTGGTCGAAGGCGCGGCCGTCGCCGTCCGCGTACCAGCCGTCGCCCCGGTACCAGCCCTCCAGCAGGTCGAGGGCCCGCTGCTTCGCCCGTGCCGTCTCGGCGTCGCCGCGGCCCACGGACTCCAGGAACCCGGCCACGGAGTAGGGGAAGAGATACCAGTTGTTGGGGGAGGGCACGTGCCGCAGCGCGTCGCGCAGCCACTCCTCGGTCCGGTCCCGCACCCCGGCGTCGAGCCGGTCCCAGAGCCACGGGCGGGTCAGCCGCAGACCGATGGCGACCGAGGCGGACTCCACCATGGGCTGGCCGAAGACGGTGTGGTCGCGGATCAGCGGCCAGGACTCGGCGTCGTCGCGGCCGGGGGTGAGGGTGCCGGCCGCGAGCCCGTCCGCGTACCGGTCGAGCCAGCCGTACGGGTCCTCGCCCTCCGCGCCCGCGACCCGGAAGGCGGCGGCGAGGAAGGTGCGCGCGTACCCCTCCAGACCGTCCGAGCGCACCCCGGACGCGGACGGCCTGCCCGGCAGGTCCAGCAGGGCGCCGCCCGGTGTGGCCCACTGCCAGGCGGACCGGAGCAGCCCGTCGGCGGCGGCCTCCCAGTGCGCTCGGGTGTAGCCGGTGTGCGGGCTCGACACCCGGTCCTCGGCGGGGAGTTCGATGGGGGAGGTCGGACGGGGAGCGGTCATGCGAGGAAGGCCAGCCTTTCGCGTCGTACGGGATGGGCGAAACCGTCGCCCGCGGCCCAGCGGCCGGCCTCGTCGGCCGCGAGGTCGACCAGCCGCCGCAACTCGTTGCCCTGGGAGCCGGCGAGATGCGGGGTGATCAGGGCGTTGCCGCACTCCCAGAGGGGGTGCGCGGCGGGCAGTGTGTCGGGGTCGGTGACGTCGAGAACGGCCCGGATCCGGTTCCGCAGCAGTACGTCGGTGAGCGCGTCCTGGTCGACGACGGCACCCCGCGCGGTGTTGATGAGCACCCCGTCCGGGCGCATCGAGGCGAGCAGTTCACGGCTGACGAGCCCGCGGGTGGCGGGCAGCAGCGGGGTGTGGACGCTCACCACGTCGCTCTCCGCGAACAGTTCGGCGAGGCCGACCGGCCGGACGCCGAGCCCGGCGGCCTCCGCCTCGGAGACGTACGGGTCGTGCAGCAGGACGGTCAGGTCGTAGGGCCGCAGCAGTTCGACGACGCGGCGGCCGATCATCGAGGCGGAGAGGATGCCCACGGTCCGGCCGTAGTTCCCGACCCGGTCGGGGGCGGCGAGCCAGTTGTCGCGGCGGCGTTCCGCCCGGTAGTCGCGGGCCCGCTCCAGCACCCGCTTCCCGGAGAGCAGGATCATCGCGACCGTGTACTCGGCCACCGGCAGGGCATTGGCGGCGGCCGCCGAGGACACCTCGATGCCGCGCTCCCAGCAGGCCTCGGTGATGTGTCCGCGCACACTGCCCGCGGTGTGCACCACCGCGCGCAGGCGCGGAGCCGCGTCCAGGGCGGCCGTGTCGAGCGGCGGACAGCCCCAGCCGGTGAGCAGGAGTTCGGTGTCGGCCAGTACGGCGCGGGCCCGGTCGGTGCCGAAGTCGTCGAGGACGGGCAGGGGAGCGAGAGCGCACACCTCGTCGAGCGCGGCCAGCGACCGGGCGTCGAGGAGCGCGGTGGCGGCGGCCGGATTCATGGCGGCGGCGGCGCGGGGCCGGTCGCGGGGTACCGGGGTGCCAGGGGTGGTGGGCATCTCTCTCCTGGTAGGGGGGGCGGGGTGGTGGCGGGGTCACTGCGCGGCGCCCGCCACGGCCCCGGCCCTCCGGCGGCGTCCGGGCGCGGGGCGGGCGGGTGTCAACGGCGGCGGGCGGCCCCCGGGGTCCGCCGCCGGGGGAACCGGGGGCGTCCTTCGGCGGCACGGCGGCGACCGTGGCGGGCACGGACCGGCGGCTGTGTCGGACCCGGCATGGGTGCCTCCCGCGGCTTCTGAAAACGGCTCACGGGAAATCCTGATCGGCTGATCGTTACGGGTCAATAGATCGATCAGAAGAAAATGAAAGCGGTCAAACGATCAATCCGGACGGTGTCACGGACGCGGCAGTTCCCGCGCCGATCCACGGACCTCCAGCGTGGGCAGCAGCTCCGTCCGGCGCACCGGGCCGTCCGCCCCGGACAGCCGGTGGAGAAGCAGCTCGGCGGCGGCCCGGCCGATCTCCGCCTTCGGCGGCGCCACCGCGGTCAGCGGCGGGCTGCCGAGCGCCGCGACCCCGTCGTCGTACGCCACCACCGAACAGTCCCGCGGCACCTGCATCCCGCTCTCCGTCAGCCGCTGCACCAGCATCAGCGCGTCCACGTCCCCGTGCAGCACCGCCCCCGTGGCGCCCCGCTCCCGCAGCAGCGCGGCCGGATCGAGCGCGGCGCGGCCGTCGGCCGGGGAAGGCGGCGGCGCGGCCGCCCCCGGGCCGGGGGAGTCCGGGCCGGGACCGGGCACGGCCTGCGGGGAGCTCAGCACCACGGTCCAGTCCTCCACCTCCGGACGCGCCGCCGCGATCTCCGCGAACGCCGCCCGGATGCTGCGCGCCGTCGGGCTGTCGTCACGGGCGGCCAGCACGATACGGCGATGCCCCAGCGACACCAGGTGCTCGACGGCGAGATGCGTTCCGTACCAGTGATCGGAACACACGGAGTCCAGGGCGTGCAGCGCACTGCCCGGCCGGGGCCGCCGCTCCATCAGCACGGTCGGCACCCCCACGTCCGCGAGCCAGCCGTGGTCCAGCTCCTCCGAACGGGCCCCGGGCCAGCGCGGTGCGATCAGCAGCCCCCGCGCCCCGTCCGCCAGCGCCCGCTCCACCAGCGGGCGTTCGGCACCGGGCGACGGCGGCGCGATGTGCAGGGCGATCCGTATCCCCGACTCCTCCAGGACCGACCGGGCGCCGTGCAGCGTCTCGTACAGATACGAATGCCGCTCCGGGACGACCAGGGCGACCGCCCCGGCCTCCCCTGCGGGCACCTCGCTCCGGCCCGCCGGAACCCGGGCCGCGCGCACCGGCTCCCGCACCGGACGGGCCACCCCGTGCCCGCGGCGCAGCCGGCCGGCCCGGGCCAGCTCCTCGACGTCCCGCCGGACCGTGACCACCGAGACGTCCAGCTCGGCCGCGAGCACGCCGACCTTGACGGCACCGCGCGATTCCACCACCGAAAGGATTCGCTGACGCCTGAGTTCCACCGGCTCCCGCATGCTGCTGGCCCCTTCGCCGTACCGCCGCGCGTTGTTCGTTTGAGCGCTTTCGGTGAGCGCCCGGGTCGCAGCATAGCGATCACCCCCGGTGGTCCGGGGCCGCCGACCGCCCCGTACGCCCCACCGCCGTCATGCACGCGGCCCTCCCGGGGCGCCCCGCGACGGGGCTGTTCCGGGAGGGTCGAGGGGAGAAACCGGATCAGACGATGCCTTCCTCGATCTCCGCCTGCTCGCGGGCGTTCCCGTACGCCGACGGCGTGCTGTACGAACGGCGGGCGACGAACCACCACACGGTGGCCAGGAGCAGCACCGCGATCAGCGCGATCGACGCGTAGTTCATCGAGTCGACCGTCACCGGCGAGGACTGCGGGAGCAGGAACAGCACGGTCACGAGGGCGACCCAGACGACGGCGACCCAGCCGATCGGCTTGCTCCAGCGGCCCAGGTGCCACGGACCGCGCTCGAAGCGGCTGCCGGAGCGCAGCTTCAGGAAGATCGGGATCGCGTAGGCGGGCGTGATGCCGATGACGTTGATCGCGGTCACCGCGCCGTACGCGGTGGCGGAGTACAGCGACGGCAGCGCGAGCACCCCGGCGACGACGACCGAGAGCCACACCGCGTTGACGGGCGTCTGGGTGCGCGCGCTCACCTTGTGCCACAGCGCCGAGCCCGGCAGGGCGTTGTCACGGCTGAACGCGAAGACCATCCGGCTCGCCGCGGCGACCTCGGCGTTGCCGCAGAACAGCTGCGCCGCGATCACGATCAGCAGCATGGCGGTGGCCCCGGAGGTGCCGAGCGCGTCGATCAGGATCTGCGCGGGCGGCACACCGGTGGAGCTCTCCTGGGCGCCCGCGTAGTCCTGGATGGCGAAGGTCAGCCCGGCGAGCAGTACGAAACCGGCGATCCAGGAGACCCAGATCGCGCGGACGATGCCCTTGGCCGCCGTCACCGAGGCGTTCGACGTCTCCTCCGACAGGTGGGCCGAGGCGTCGTAGCCGCAGAAGGTGTACTGGGCGAGCAGCAGGCCGATCGCCGCCACGTACAGGGGGTTGTGCCAGCCGGTGTCATTGACGAACTCGGTGAAGACGAACGACGGCGACTGGTGGTGCGAGGGCACGATCGCGAGCACGGTGACGATCACCGCGACACCCGCGAGGTGCCACCACACGCTGATGGAGTTGAGCACGCTGACCAGGCGGACGCCGAAGAGGTTCAGCACGGCGTGCAGCAGCAGGATGCAGAGAAAGATGATCATCGTCTTGCCGGGCGTGGGCGTGAATCCCCACTGCAGGTTCATCAGCGCACCGGTGAACAGCGCCGCACCATAGTCGATGCCCGCGATCGCGCCCAGCAGACCCAGCAGATTCAGCCAGCCGGTGTACCAGCCCCACTTGCGGCCGCCGAGCCGGTCGGCCATGTAGTACAGCGCCCCCGAGGTCGGGTAGGCGCTGGTGACCTCGGCGAGCGCCATGCCGACGCAGAGCACGAAGAGTCCCACCCCGGCCCAGCCCCAGAGCATCACCGCCGGGCCACCGGTCGACATGCCGAAGCCGTACAGGGTCATGCAGCCGGAGAGGATCGAGATGACGGAGAAGCTGATGGCGAAGTTGCCGAAGCCTCCCATGCGGCGGGCGAGCACCGGCTGGTAGCCGAGTTCGCGCAGCCGCTCCTCCTCGTCCTTCGGCGGCATTGCCTCCGCACCCGACTGGGTCGGGGTGGATATGGACATCGGGAAAACCTCCATGAGCGGGATGGGAAACGCGAAACGGAAAACGGGACGGAAGGAATCGGTCGGAACGGGGAGCGGGCACCGCGACGGGGCCCGTGCTCAGTGGTGCGGCCCCCGTCCGGGGGTGCGGGGCGCCGCGAGACAGCGGCTGCGGGCGCGCAGGAAGACGTCCTCGGCATCCCCCGGGCCCTTGCGACCGCGCGTGCGGTACACCCAGGGAACCGAGGTGAAGTAGGGGCCGAGCTCCTCGAACACCGTGGCGGCCTCGGCGAATTGGAGCGCCCCCCACAGGGCGTGCGCCAGGTGGTTGAGGTCGAGCAGGGAGTGGGAGATCGGGGGCGTGCGGCGGAACCAGAGCTCCAGCGCGCGGGCCGCGTCCCGTTCCGCGTCCTCGGTGACCCAGTGCAGGTCCAGGGCCTTCTCGTGGCCCTGCTCGCGGCGGTAGCGCTCGACCCGCACATACAGGGGAAGCGCGTGCAGCGCGGAGCCGTCGGGTGCCGAAGAGGCCGCCCACTGGACGAAGTTGACCGCCTCGGAGAGCGATCCGCCGGCCTTGCGCGCGTAGACGAACTGGAGCATCCGGTGGTACGCCTCGCGGTTGCACGGATCGCGCTTGTCGGCCTCCGCCAGCAGCCCCCACGGGCCGGGGAAGAGCATCGGCCCCGGCGGATGCAGCCGGTGTTCCGCCAGCTGCTGCCGCTCGTCCAGCTGGGACAGGGCCAGCAGACACACCCAGGGCACCGGGTCCGCGGGCGAGGCGTTCGCCGCGGTACGGCAGGCCTGCCAGGCCTCCTGCCACAGCTCCCGGGCCCGGTGATGGCCCTCGCGGTGGGCGCGTACGGCGCGCTCGACGACGACCCGTGCCTGCATCACCGTGGCGGCGACGCTCCGGGGATCCTCGGCCAGCCAGGCCTGTACCGCGTCCGAACCGGCCGCGACCGCTCCGAGCACCTGGGTGCGCTGGGTCCACAGGGTCCAGTCCGGTGTGCTCTCCAGCAGGCTCCGCATGGACATCCAGCGTCCGGTGCGCAGATCCTGTAACGCGACGCGCAGATCGTTGTCGTGGCCGGCCGGGTGGTAGACCGGCCGGAAATCACTGTTGGCCATGGACTCGCCCTGCCCCCGTACGACAGGCGGGCATGCGGTGTTCGGCAGATCTTCTCAGCACGTCACGCAACCCGGCGGTGGCATGGAACCCGTGCAGCTGCGGAAGGCGCGGGATCCGGTGAATCGCGGCTCGGGACAGGGTGTCGGTCTCATCAATCCTCAAGGACGTGGGGGGTGAAGCAGCTGTCGGCAGACGAACTGCTCGAAAGCGTCCGGTTGTTGCTCGGCGGTGAGTGTAAGGCCAGTCACACCGAACTCCGGGCCGATTCGCGGATCTTACTCAAGTCGGTTGATTCACCAAGACGTTGAAAGATGTACCGGTTGTTCCGGTCGCCGGTTGGGCGGCCCTTGACGTACGCGGTGGTCTGCACCACTCTGGGCGGCGAGTTCAGTGATCACGATTCCGTTCAAGCCGCAGAGCTTCCGCACCGCTGGAGAGTCGATGACAGGCCCGGTACTCGCCGTGGACCAGGGCACGTCGGGAACGAAGGCCCTGGTGATCTGTCCCGAACGCGGCGTGATCGCTTCCGCATCCGTTCCGGTGAGAAACCGCCACGAGGCCGGAGGAGTGGTCGAGGCGGACCCGGCCGAACTGCTCGGCTCGGTCCTGGAGGCCGGTCGCCGGGCGCTGCGGGAAGCCGCCGAACCCGTCGCTGCGGTCGGCCTCGCCAACCAGGGCGAGACGGTGCTCGCCTGGGACCCGGAGACCGGACGGCCGCTCACCGCGGCGATCGTCTGGCAGGACCGCCGCGCCGCCCCGATCTGCGCGGAACTCGCCCCGTACGACGACGAGTTGACGCACCTGACCGGACTGCCCCTCGATCCGTACTTCGCCGCGCCCAAGATGGCCTGGATCCGCCGGGAACTGACCCGCGAAGGCGTCGTCACCACCACCGACTCCTGGCTCGTCCATCAGCTGACCGGCGCGTTCGTCACGGACGCGGCCACGGCGGGACGCACCCAGCTGCTCGACCTCGACCGGGCCGCCTGGTCCCCCCGCGCCCTGGAGGTCTTCGGCCTCGGCGACGAACGGCTGCCGGAGGTCGTCGACTGCGACAGCACGGCAGGCACGACCACCGCCTTCGGCGGCGAACTCCCGCTGACCGGACTGCTCGTCGACCAGCAGGCCGCCCTGCTCGCCCAGAACGCCCTGGACCCGGGCAACGCCAAGTGCACCTACGGGACGGGCGCCTTCCTGCTCGCCCAGACCGGCCCCGCCCCGCGCCGCGGCTCCACCGGACTGGTCAGCTGTGTCGCCTGGCGGCTCGGCGGCCGTACCGACTACTGCCTCGACGGACAGGTCTACACCGCCGCGTCCGCCGTCGACTGGCTCACCGGCCTCGGGGTGATCTCCGGCGCGGCCGACCTCGACCCCGTCGGCGGGACCGTCCCCGACTCCGGCGGCGTCACCTTCGTACCGGCGCTCGCCGGGCTCGCCGCCCCCTGGTGGCGCGGCGACCTGCGCGGATCCGTGACCGGCCTGGGCCTCGGCACCACCACCGGCCATCTGGTGCGCGCCCTGTGCGAGGGCATCGCGGCCCAGGTCGTCGAACTCACCGAGGCGGCCGCGACCGACCTCGGCTCCCCGCTCACCTCGCTCCGCGTCGACGGCGGCCTGACCCGCTCCGCACTCCTCATGCAGACCCAGGCCGACCTGCTGCAACGGCCCGTCGAGGTGTCCGCCCTGCCGGATGTCACCGCACTGGGCGTCGGAGCGGTCGCCCGGCTCGGCCTCGACCCCCGGCTCACCGCCCGGCAGGCCGTACCCGACTGGAAGCCCGCCGCCGTGTACGAACCGCGGATCGGCGCCGACGAGGCGGCCGAACGGCTCGCCCGGTTCCGCGGCGCCGTACAGACCCTGCTGGACCATGCCTGAGACGCACGAGAGCCGCGCCATGAGCCCCACGATCACCACCGCCGGAGAACTGACGGCGGACGGAGAGCCCGGCACCCCCGCCTATGACGTGACCGTCGTCGGCGCGGGCGTCGTCGGCACCGCCATCGCCCGGGAACTGGCCCGCTACCGGCTGCGCACCGCGCTCCTGGACGCCTCCGACGACATCGGCAACGGAACGTCGAAGGCCAACACCGCCATCCTGCACACCGGTTTCGACGCCGTGCCCGGCTCCCTGGAGGCCCGGCTCGTCCGCGAGGGGCAGCAGCGCCTGCGCGCCTACGCGGCCGAGACCGGCATTCCCGTCGAACGCGTCGGAGCCCTGCTCGTCGCCTGGGACGAGGAGCAACTGGCCGCGCTCCCGGCCCTGCTGGCCAAGGCGGAACGCAACGAATACCACGCGGCCCGTCTCCTGGACGCCGACCAGCTGCGCGCCCGCGAACCGCGTCTGGGCCCCGGCGCCCTCGGCGCCCTGGAAATCCCCGACGAGAGCATCATCTGTCCCTGGACGACCCCGCTCGCCCACGCCACCCAGGCCGTGCGCGCCGGAGTCCATCTGCACCTCGGCTGCCGGGTGCGGCACATCGACAGCGACGACGAGCTCCACACCCTCACCACCACCCGGGGCACACTGCGCACCCGCCATCTGATCAACGCCGCGGGACTGCACGCCGACGAACTCGACCGGCAGCTCGGATACGACGACTTCACCGTCACCCCGCGCAGGGGCCAGCTCATCGTCTTCGACAAGCTCGCCCGCGACCTGGTGAACCACATCCTGCTTCCGGTCCCCACCGCCGCGGGCAAGGGCGTCCTGGTCGCGCCCACCGTCTTCGGCAACGTACTGCTCGGACCCACCGCCGAGGACCTCGACGACAAGACCGCCACCGGATCGACCGCCGACGCCATCGCCCTGCTCCGGGAGAAGGGGCGCCGCATCCTGCCGGAACTGCTCGACGAGGAAGTCACCGCCGTCTACGCGGGACTGCGCGCGGCGACCGGCCAGGAGGACTACCGCATCAGCTCCCGGCCGGACCGGCGCACCATCACCGTCGGCGGCATCCGCTCCACCGGACTCACCGCCTCCATGGCCATCGCCGCCCATGTCGTGGGCCTGCTCGGCGACTCGGGACTCGCGCTCGGCACCCCCGCCGAACTGCCGCCCGTCACCATGCCCAACCTCGGCGAGGCCTTCCCGCGCCCGTACCAGGACGCCGGGCTCATCGCCGCGGACCCGGCGTACGGCACCCTGGTCTGCCACTGCGAACGCGTCTCGGCGGGCGAGATCAGGGACGCCCTGGCCGGTCCGGTGCCACCGCACTCCCCGGACGGCCTGCGGCGCAGGACGCGGGCCGGGAACGGCCGGTGCCAGGGGTTCTACTGCGGGGCCGCGGTCCGCGCCCTGTTCGAGGAGGGCCGGTCATGACCCGGCGCGAACGTACCGTCGACGTGCTGGTCGTCGGGGGCGGCCCGGCCGGCCTCGGCGCCGGGGCCGAACTCGCCGCCTCCGGCGCCGGACGGGTCGAAATCCTGGAACGCGAACAGACCGCGGGCGGCGTTCCCCGCCACTGCCACCACGGCGGATTCGGCGGCCGGACCCTCGGCGGCGGAGGGGCGACCGGACCGGCGTTCGCCCGCGGATGCGTGGCCGCCGCCGTACGCGCCGGGGCCACCCTGCGCACCGGCGTCACCGTCACCGGCTGGGCCGGACCGCTGACCGTGGACACCACCGCACCCACCGGCCTCGAACGGATCACCGCCCGCGCGGTCGTCCTCGCCACCGGCGCCCGCGAACGCTCCCGCAGCGCCCGCCTCGTCCCCGGCAGCAGGCCCCCCGGCGTCTACACCACCGGCGAACTCCAGCAGGCCGTCCATCTGCACCGGCAGCGGATCGGCAGCCGCGCGGTCGTCATCGGCGACGGACCCGTCGCCCACGCAGCGGCCGACACCCTGCGCGTCGCCGGCGCCGAGGTCGTCGCCCTGGTCACCGACCAGCCACCCGCCAGGCTCGCCGCCCTGACCCGCGGCGGCGACCGCGCCCCGGTCCTCACCCGCACCACCGTGACCGCGCTGACCGGCCGGGAACGGCTCACCGGGGTCTCGGTGCGCCACCACGACGGCCGGACCGCGACGCTGCGCTGCGACACCGTCGTCTTCACCGGCGACTGGATCCCCGAACACGAACTGGCGCGGCGCGCCGGGGCCGTCCTCGACCCCGGCACCCGCGGCCCCGCGTACGACACCGCCCACCGCACGAGCGCGACCGGGATCTTCGCCGTCGGCAATCTGCTGCACGGGGTGGAGAGCGCGGGCGTCGCCCTGGCCGAGGGCCGGTCCGTCGCCGCCCCCGTCCTGCGTCATCTCGCCACCGGCGACTGGCCCACCGGACGGCCGTCCGTCGTGGTCGACCCCCCGCTGCTCTGGATCGCACCGAACCTCGTCGGCCCCGGGGGCGGCCCCCCGCTCGACGGCCGCTTCACCCTGCGCACCACCCGCGGGCTCTCCTCGCCGCTGCTCGTCGCCCGCCAGGACGGCCGGGAACTCCACCGGCAGCGGCTGCTGCGCCCGGCCGTGCCGGACCGTCCGTTCCCGCTGCGCGCGGGATGGCTCGACCGGGTCGATCCGCACGGCGGGCCGGTACGGATCTCGGTGTGCTGACCACCGGTCAGGGAATCAGCAGCCAGTCCGATCCGATCGCCGCCACCAGTCCGAGGGCCAGCAGCCAACTTCCCAGCCTGGTCCGTCCGTTCCGGCTCAGCTCGATCACGATCCCGCAGAGGATCAGCGCGAGTCCGTACACCCCGACCACCAGCACCGACGACCGGCTGGCGATCCGCAGTGCGAGGACCACGGCCATCGCGGCCATGCCGACCGACGACAGGGCCATGCGCAGCCGTCTCGCCTGGCGTGGTGTCAGCTTCCGGTCCCCGGCCTCGTCGGTGGTCCCGAGGTCCGTCTCCGCGACGGCCTCGTCGGTGGTCCCGGGGTCCGTCTCCGCGACGGCCTCGGGTTCGTCGTCCGGGGCGGGTATCGGGGTGTCGGCGGACCGGTCCTGGTCAGAAGTGCTCATGAGGCGCGATGGTAATGGCTGCGGGCGGCCCCGTTCGCCCCTCCGGGCGACGAACGGCGGACACGACCCGGGTCCGCCGCGTGCCGCCGCCTCGGCGGCACGGTCCGGACTACCGGACGGGGGGCCGCAGACACGGCGCCTCGGCCGCCGCGTCGACGGGTCCGGCACCCGTGGCCGCCACCCGGTCCGCCAGTTCCCCGGCCCAGCCGGTCAGCCCGTCGACATCGATCCCGTACGGCCGGGCCGGGGCGAACTCCGCGAGCGCCGCCGTGCCGCGCCGCAACAGCCGGGAACCGCCCGTCGCGTTGCCCCGGGCCGCGTGGGTCAGCCCCACCGCCAGCTGCGCGAGCCCCCGCCACAGCTCCCGCTCCGCCGCCGGGCCCGACTTCCAGGCGTCCTCGAACACCTCGTGCGCATGGAACGGCATCCCCGCGTCCAGCAGCCGCTGCGCCTCCCGCACGGTCTCCTCGGGGGTACGGACCACCCCCTCCGGCTGCCGCCCGACGCCCGGGGCCCCGTACGGAAGGGGCCGCCCCAGCCCGTCACGCGGGCGCGCGTTGCGTGCCCTGCCCTCGGTGTCACGGTCCCTGCGCGTCTCGTCCACTCCACGATTGTGCCCCGCACCTGCGCCGAACTGTGCGAACCACTGTCCGTGGAGCACTGAACACGACTAGTGTCGAAAGTCATCCGCACCACCCTGGGGAGGGTAGGCATGAAGCCGTCCCGGCCGCTGTACGAGCGCGAACCGGAACTCGCCACCGCCGCACAGGCCGTGGACGCCCTTTGCGGCGCCCAGGCCGTCGGAGGGCTGCTGATCTTCAGCGGCGAGGCAGGCATCGGCAAGACAGCACTGCTCGGCGAGATCCGGACGATCGCCGCCGACCGCTGCACGGTCTGGTCCGCACGGGGCGGCGAAACGGTCACGTCCGTGCCGTTCCACGTCGTACGCCAACTGCTGCAACCGGCACTCGACCGGTTCCCGCCCGACGAGGTGCGGGCCCTGTTCGGATCCTGGTACGAGATCGCCGCGCCGGCCCTCGGACTGGCCGAACCGACCGGACCGCAGCCGGACCCGCAAGGGGTGCGCGACGGCCTCGACTTCGTCGTGGCCCGGCTGGCGTCCCGGCTGAGCCACCGCCCGCTGCTGCTCATCATCGACGACGCGCACTGGGCGGACGGCGAATCCCTCGCCTGGCTCGCCTCGTTCACCGCCCGCCTCGGTGAACTCCCCGTCCTGGTCGTCCAGGCCCACCGCCCGGAGGAACTGGCCGCACGCCAGAAGGAGAGCGGACCGGGCAGCGCCCACCCGTCCCAGGTGCGGGTCGCCCTGCGCGCGCTCACCCCGGACGCCACGGCGGAGCTGGTCCGCGCGGCCCTCGGCGAGCACGCCGACGACCCGTTCTGCCGCGAGGTGTGGGCCGTCACCGGTGGCAACCCCTACGAGGCTGTCGAGCTCGTCGCCAAGGTCCAGGACCGCGAACTGGTGCCGCTGGAGGAGTCGGCCGGGCTGCTGCGCGAACTCGGCGCATCGGCACGCGGCAGCGGGCTCGTCGCCCGGCTCGAACGGCTCGGCACCAACGCCAACCGGTTCGCCTGGGCCGCCGCCGTCCTAGGCACGGACATCTCCCAGGACCTCGCCGCGACCCTGGCCGGAATGAGCCCGGCCGAGGCCGCCGACTGCACCGCACGGCTGCGCGAGGCCCGCATCGTCACCGGCTTCGACCCGCTGGAGTTCGTCCACCCGCTCATCGCGAGCGCGGTCTACCGGTCCATCCCGCCGGCCACCCGCACCGCGATGCACGGCCGGGCCGCCTGGGCGATCACCCGGGCCGGGCTCGGCCCCGCCGCGGCCTCCCGGCACCTGCTCGAAGTCCACCCGGACGACGACCAGGAACTCGTCGAACAACTCCGCGAAGCGGCCAAGCAGCACCTCGCCGTCGGCGCCCCGGAAGCCGCCCGCCGCTGCCTCGAACGCGCCCTCCAGGAACCACCGCGCCAGCGCGTGAAAGCCACCCTGCTCTACGAACTGGGCTGCGCCACACTGCTCAGCTCCCCGGCCACCACCGTCCAGCACCTGCGTGCCGCCCTCGACATGCCCGGACTCGACGACGACCAGCGGGTCGACGCCACCTACCGGCTCGCGGCCGCGCATTCGCACAACAACCAGCTCAAGGAAGCGGCCGGCTCCCTCGCCGCGGAGGCGGCGCGCACCGCACCCGGCCCCGGCCTGATGCGCCTCCAGGCCGCCCACTTCCTCTGGGAGGGCATGCAGGCCAGCGAGGAGGACGGTCCGGGCCGCTCGGGCCGGCTCGCCCGCAACGCCGACCATCTGCACGGCCGCGACAACGCCGAACGCGCCCTGCTCACGCTCCGCGCCTTCGACGCCATGCTGCGCGGCGAGAACTCCCAGCTCGTCGTCGACCTCTGCGAACGCGCCCTGGTCGACGGCCACCCCGCTCGCGGACTCGGCTGGACCGACACGGAGTGGGGCTTCGAACTGCCGACCCTCGTCGGCATCACCTACGCCTTCACCGACCAGCTCGACCGGGCCGAGCAGCTCTTCGGCGAGGCCGTCCGCGCCTTCGAGATCTCCGGCTGGAGCGGCGCGCACCTCGCGTTCGCGCACACCCTGCTGGGGCTGGTGCACCGCCGTCGCGGCAGGCTGGCCGAGGCCGAGGGCTTCCTGCGCGAGGGACTGCGCCTGGCCGACCGCGTCGGCAGCGGACTCCCGGTCCACTGGGACGCGGCCTGCCTGCTCATCGACACCCTGGTCGCCCGAGGCCGGGTCACCGAGGCCCGCGAGATCGCCGACCGCTACGCCTTCGGCGCGCCCTACCCCAGCGCGATGGTGCTGCCCGACGGCCCGTGCGTACGTGGCCGGCTGCTGCTGGCCGAAGGCCGTACGAAGGAGGCGATCGCCGAACTCGAAGCGGCCGGTCAGGCACTCGAACCGCGCGGCAGGTTCAACGGCGTCTGGGCTCCCTGGGCGGGCGACCTCGCCCGCGCCCTGGCCGAGGAGGACCCGGCCCGCGCCGCCCAACTCGCCGCCACGGCCCGGACGCACGCCGAACGCTTCGGTACGGACACCGCGATCGGTGAGGCCCTGCGCTGTGTCTCCCTCTTCGCCGCTCCCGAGGACGCCACCCACCTGCTGGCCGAGTCGGTCCGTCACCTGGAGGCGTCCCCGTCCGCGTACGAACACGCGCTGGCCCTCGTCGACTACGGCATCGCGATCCGCTCACCGCGCGAACTCGCCCGAGCCCACAAACTGGCCACCGCCTGCGGCGCGGAATCCCTGGCGAACCACGCCCACCAGGCACGGGCGTCGATCCGGGCCTCGGAGTGAGGTAATGTTTGTCCTGCGAGGCCGCCCGGTGACACCGGGGGGAAGCGCATCGGGACGTGGCGCAGCTTGGTAGCGCACTTGACTGGGGGTCAAGGGGTCGCAGGTTCAAATCCTGTCGTCCCGACTCGTGAGAGTCGCAGGCAAGAGGTCGTATCGGAATTCTCCGACACGGCCTCTTGGTCGTTTCCGGGGGCGGGGAGAATGCGCCGTCGTCGTGACGTCGGCGCACAAGCCCTGTTCCCGTCCGCTGAGTTGTCGGGGTCCGGCGCACCGCTCGTGGGTGCGGTGCGCGGAGGCCCGGCTCAGGCGAACAGCTTGCCCAGGAACGCGTCGAGGTTGGTCCTGGTCCGTTCCACCTGCTCCTCCAGCGTCAGGCTCTCCTTGAAGCGGCCGCCGGATGCCGGGATCTTCTTGCCCCGGACATACAGCGAGCAGGCGAGGTCGGTGCAGATGTACAGGCCGACCGAGTTGCCCTCGCGCCCGGCCGTGCCGGTCTTGCGGGCGGTCATCAGCGAGACCCCGTTCCCCGGGTGCGTGGTGAGGCACAGGGAGCACATGCTCCGGTGGAGGAAGCCACGCTGCTGGGAGGGGAAGCGGAGGGTCACGCCGACGAGTTCACCGGCGCGTTCGGTGACGATGTAGCTGCGTCCAGGGGCGGAGAGATCCCGCCACCCCAGGAAGTCCAGATCGTCCCAGGGCAGCTCGTCGAGATCGCGGGGCAGCGGCAGCCGCTTGGCCTCCCCCTTGGAGCAGTTGATGAACGATGTGCGGATGTCCTGCTCAGTCACGGCCTTCATGCGGGGGACGCTAACCCTGCCTACGAAGCCTAGGCAAATGGTTAATGGGGCAAGGTTATGCGCCGTCGGCGATCATCAGCCGGTGCGCGGGCGGGTGCTCGATCGGGAGGTCCGGCCGCCAGGCCGCCAGCACCTGGGCGGAGGGCGCGAACAACGGTCCCGGGAGGGCGTCGAGGCCGGTCCACTGCCAGGTGCTGATCAGATGGGGCTCGGTCACCCGCGGGCTCGCCGAGGTGACCGTCACCGCGGCGCCCATCGAGACCCGGTTGATGCCTCCGACCACGTCGTGGACCATGGCGAAGACCCGTACGCTTCCCGCGTCGGCCTCCAGCCCGGTCTCCTCGCGCAGCTCGCGTACGGCGGCCTCGGCGATGGACTCATGGGTGGGGTCGACCTTGCCTCCGGGCAGTTCCCACGTCCCGCCGCGGTGCCGGCCGAGGAGGATCCGTCCCTGAGCGTCCTGGACGACGACGCCCACGCCGAGCGCCGCCTGGGCCTGTGGCGGACGGGTGTTGCGGGAAGAGGTGTCCGGGGGCGGGGTGTGCATGGTGCTCCCTGGGGGTGCGCGGGCGGGGGAGTACCCAGGGCGCGGGCCCGGCACTCCGGTCGTACCCGGCAGCCTACGAGAGGCCCGTGCGGCCGTGCTCCGCGCGGGTCGCCCGCCGGTCGCGCGGTCCGGGAGGTCAGACGGTCAGCCGCAGCGAGGTCGCGGAGACGGCGAGCCGCACCGTCTGGCCCCAGGTCAGTTCCAGCGCGTCGCTCTCCATTCCGTCGCCGAAGACCACCAGCCGGTCGGATTCGGCGGTGAGCCGCAGCCCCTGCCCGCTCGCCAGCTCGCCCGCGACCAGCGAGGTGCCGGTCGCGGGGGACGGCCAGGCCTCCCGGACGAACCAGAGGAGGCGGGGATCGGTGGGTGCCGGGAGCGGGAGCCCGCTGCGGCGTTCCTGCCACAGCGAGCGGATCCAGCCGGTGGCGCCGGTGCCGGTGCCGACCAGGACGCCGGAGGACGCCTGGGCTTCGGCGGCGGCCCCGGGAACGTCCGGACCGAGCCGGTAGCGGGCGGTCTGGTGGCCGGGCGGGCCGAGGTAGATCTCGTTGAGCGCGAGGAGGCGCTGGGTGTCGTCGGCCACCGCCTCGACCATGGTGAGCTCGTCCGCCGCGCAGCCGGGGGACGCGGCCGCCCGGAGCAGGGCGGCCGCGTCCCGGGCGCGATGGCGGACGAGGATGCCCGGATTGCGCCCGGGGTCGGTGTCGATGCCCACGACGGGCTGGCCGGAGAGGTACTTGGCGGTGTTGGCGACCAGACCGTCCTGCCCGACGACGACCACCACGTCCTCCGGGCCGAACAGGAAACGGTCGAGGTCCGCGCGCTCCACCCGGGACTGGCGCCACTGGAGCGGTACGGCCGCCGCCACGTCGGCGAGCGCCTGCCGGGTCCGCCCGTGCCGCCGGGCCACCTCGTCGATGGAGCGGCCCCGGCTGGACAGGAAGAACGCGGCCTGCCCGTGTGTGCCGTGCCGGGCCAGCAACTCCTCGTACTCGGTGGTGCGGTGGACCAGTACCGCGCGCGGGGCGAGGCTCATGCCCGGGGCTCCGGGCCGGGGGCGCCGAGCTTGCTGAGCAGGCCGGTGAGCACGTCGGGGGAGAGGGTGAGGCTGTCGATGCGCGGCAGGTTCTCCGCGAGCCGGGTCGCCGCCAGCGCGTGCAGGGTCGAGGCGTCCACCTCGCCGTGCACCCGCAGCCAGGCCGCCTGGGACTCGGCCCGCGCGGCCCCGACCTCGCGGGCGGCCTCGGCCTCGGCACGGGCCAGCCGCACCGTGCGTGCCGCCTCGGCCTCGGCGCGCACCCCGTCGGCGGCCGCGTGCTCCTCGGCCTCGCGGCGGGTGTTGGTGCCGCGCTGCTCGACCAACTGCTCCTCCCTGCGGGCCAGTTCGATCTGGCTGGCGAGTTCGTTCTCGGCGATGGCCCGTTCCCGCTCCACGGCCACGGCACGGCGTTCGTAGGTGGCCCGGTCGGCCTCCTGCTGGATCTGCTCACGGGCGGGGGTGCGCAGGGCCCGTTCCACCTCGGCCTCGGGGCGGATGGCGACCACCCGCACCGCGACCACGTCGATCCCGGTGGCGGGCAGCCGGGGTTCGGCGGCGAGCCCCGCGGCGACCCGCTCGCGCACCGAGGCGACACCGTCGACGAGCGCCTCGGCCAGTGCCGTCCTGGCCAGTACGTCGAGGGTGTGCTGCTGGGCGGTCTCGGTCAGCAGGGTGGCGATCTGCTCCAGCGGCGCGCCGCGCCAGTCCCCGGTGTCCGGGTCGATGGAGAAGTCCAGCCGGGCGGCGGCCTCGGCCGGGTCGCTGATCCGGTACGTCACGGTCGCCTGCACGGTGACGTCCTGGAAGTCGGACGTGCGGGCGTGGAAGGCCATCGCCAGCTCCCGGTCGTTCACCGGGACCTCCGAGAGCGCGGCGCTCAGGGAGCGGTACCAGAAGCTCAGCCCCGGTCCGTCGTGGGCGAGCCGGCCGCGCTTGTGGTGGCGGATGTGCGCGGTGGGCGCGGAGCGCAGATGGCGCCAGCCGAAGCGCCTCGTGATGTCGGCCATGTCGGACCCCCTTGTTCTCGTCGCTGAGACGATAAAGGGAAACACTGTTTATCGTCAAGAGGACGAGAAAGGGGGGATGTGCGTGGCCGCCCGCGGCCGGGTCCGGATACGACCGCGGGCGGCCGGCGACTCCCGGGGGAGTCACCGGCCGCCCGGATCGGTGCGCCGCCCCCGTCCCCACGGTGCGGCGCTCGGTGGGTCGTCGCCATCCGCTCGGACGGCGGCCCACGTCTGTCGGGACTAGGGCGCGGGCGCGTCCAGTCCGAGTGCGGGAAGGACCGCGTTCTCCACGAAGCGCGTGAGATACGACTCGTCCGCGTACGTCCCCTCCAGCATCGGCCGGACGCGCACCACGCCCAGGAGCTGGGCGGAGACGAACTCCGCCGCCGGGTTGTCCGCCGGGATCTCGCCGCGCTCCGCGCCGCGCCGCACCATGGCGTCGATCGCCGCCACTCCGGGCACGATCAGCGCCTCGCGCAGCGCGCACAGCAGCTCGGGGCTCTGGAGCGCGGCATGGCTGAGCGCGTGCATCAGCGGGGTGTCGCGCCCCGAGCCCTCGCCGATCGCCCGCGCCGCCTCGCGCAGGTCCCCCGCGAGCGTGCCGGTGTCGATGTGGGGAAGCAGCGCCTGCCGGGTGCCGTGGAGCGCGGCCACCACCAGTTCGGGCTTGGAGCCCCACTGCCGGTAGAGCGTGGACTTGCCGCAGCGGGTCCGGGAGGCGACCCCCTCCATGGTCAGCGCCTCGTAGCCGGACTCCCTCAGCATGTCGAGCACGGCCTCGTAGAACTCCTGCGCCCGCTCCGGGGTGATCTTCGAACGGCGTGGCGTGTGTGCCGTTTCCGGTGCGACGTCCTGCGGCGGCATGTCTCTTCCCTCTCGGCGAATCTGCGACGAGGTCCTTCGATACGCCAGTGTACCGATACGCGCGTGTACCGATACGTTCGCGTATCGGTACACTGGCGTATCGATACGGCATGGACGGGCCATGCCGCCGTAACACCGCTTCGTCAGCAAAGGGGCACCGGGTGATGTACGCCGGTACCGAGCCGTCGGACCGGGCGCCGGACGGTTCCGCCCGGCCGCCCCTCGTCCGCGAGCTGCTTCTGGTCGTGGGACTCTTCGTGATCTACAAGCTCGGCCGGCAGGCCGCGAACGGTCATGTCGACGAGGCGTACCGCAACGCCGGGCGCGTCTGGGACTTCGAGCGCTCCGCGCACCTGCCCGGCGAGGGCGCGGTGCAGAGCCTGCTGCTGCACGACGAGACGCTGATCCACCTCGCGAACACCTACTACGCGACCGTGCACTTCCCGGCCACGCTGCTGTTCCTCGGCTGGCTCTACTGGCGGCGCCCGCGCCACTACGTCTGGTCGCGCCGCGTCCTCGCCGCACTGACCGGCGCCGCGCTCGCCCTCCACCTGCTCTTCCCGCTCGCCCCGCCGCGGCTGCTCTCCGCCGCCGGACTGGTCGACACCGGCCAGGTGTACGGGCCGACCGTCTACGGGGCGACGCCGTCGACCGACTCGATGGCGAACCAGTTCGCCGCGATGCCCTCGCTGCACTTCGGCTGGTCGGTGATGGTCGCCGTGGGGCTGATCGTCGCGACCCGGACGCGTCTGCGCTGGCTCTGGCTGCTGCATCCGCTCATCACCCTGCTGGTGATAGTCGGCACGGCCAACCACTACTGGCTCGACTCGATCGTGGTCTCCGCGCTGCTCGCGGTGGCCTTCGCGGCCCTGCGACTGCCGCGCACCGAGCCGGTGAGCCCCCCGCTCCCGTGGCCGTCCGCCTCGGGCGGACCCCTGCCGACACCGTCCGTGCCCGAGCCCGCCGTCGCGGCCGCCTGCCCCGCGCCCCCGTACGCCTCGACCGGAGCGCGGCGATGAACGCCACCGCGATGGCCGTCGCGCTGTCCCTGGTCTCCGCCGCCGCCTACGCGTCGGCCGCCGTGGCACAGGCCCGGCTCGCCGGGCGCACCGAACCGGGCACCGGGGTGCTGCGGCTGCTCGGCCGCGGCGCCTGGTGGTCGGCGGTCGCGCTGAACGCCGCAGGCGCGCTGCTCCACGTCGCGGCCCTCAAGTACGGCCCGCTCACCCTCGTCCAGCCGCTCGGCGCCCTCACCCTGGTCGCCGCCGTCCCGCTGGGGGCCCGCGCCGCGGGGCGCCGGGTCACCCGGACCGAATGGCGCGGCACGATCCTCACCCTGCTCGGCCTCGGCGCCCTGCTGCTGACCGCGGGCGGCAGCGCCCCGCGCGAGACGCTCAGCCTGCCCGAGGCCCTGGCCGTCGGGGCCGGGACCATGGCGGTCGTCGCCGGGCTGAGCAGGCCCGGAGCGCGCCCCGGACTGCGGCACGCCGCCGAGTCCGGCATCACGTCCGGCGTCGCCTCCGCACTCACCCAGACCCTGACCGTGTCGGTCACCGACCACACGGGCCCGCTGCTCAGCTGGCGTCTGGTGGTCGTCGCGCTGCTGGTCTCCGCGTTCGCGACGGGCGGGCTGCTGCTCTCCCAGACCGCGTACCGGGGCGGCCTGGGCGCACCGCTGGCGGTCGTCACGCTCGCCAACCCGGTGGCGGCGGCGGCCATCGGCCTCGCGCTGCTCGGTGAACGCCTCCAGGGCGGGACGGCCAGTCTGCTCCTGGCCCTGCTCGGAACGGTGGCCGCGGTGCGCGGGGTGATTCTGCTCAGCCGCGCCCAGGCACGGACCGGGGCCCTCGGTGACGGGGCCGCGGCGGTCCCGGAGCCGGCGGGCGCGGCGCCGTCGCGGGTGGTGACCGGGAGCCCGGGGCCGAGGAGCGGCCCGGTGCTGCGGGCCGAACCCGGCCGGGCGCCGGTGGCCGGGCCGTAACGGGAAGCACCGGGCGCCCGGGGGCGGACGGCGGGCCGGGCCTCAGCCGGAGGCCGGGCCCGGCTCCCGCTCCCCGTCCAGCGCCCGGGTCAGCCAGCCGATCCAGAAGTTCTCCAGATCGATGCCGCCCCGCAGGACCAGATGGCGCAGCCGGTCCTCCTCGGAGTTCCGGCCGGGTGGGAAGTCCCGCTCCTCGATCTCCAGGTACTCGGCCAGCTGACGGCGGTGCAGCCCCAGATGACGGCGGAGCTCCTCGTCCAGACCGGGCGCCCCGACGACCGCCGCCGCCCGCATCCGCAGCAGCAGCGGATCCCTGATCTGCTTGGGGTCCTCCGGGCGGGCCACCCAGGCGGCGAGCGCCTCGCGTCCGGCCGGCAGCACCTCGTACTCCTTCTTCTGCCCGCGGGCAGGTTGCGCCGACGGCAGTGCGCGGATCTGCCCGGCCTGCTCCAGCTTCCCCAGCTCCCGGTAGATCTGCTGGTGCGTGGCGGACCAGAAGTAGCCGATCGAGCGGTCGAACCTGCGGGTCAGCTCCAGCCCCGACGACGGTTTCTCCAGCAGGGCGGTGAGAATCGCATGGGGCAGTGACATGGGGTGCATCCTAGGGACGGTCGGCTACGGCCCGGTGGCGCAGGGGGCCGCCCCGCGCCGCCGGGCCCGTACGTCAGAGCGAGACCGCGAGCTCCGTTCCCTGGCGGATCGCCCGCTTGGCGTCCAGCTCGGCCGCCACGTCGGCGCCGCCGACGAGATGGGCCGTCCGCCCGGCGGCGAGCAGCTCCTCGTACAGCTCGCGGCGGGGCTCCTGGCCCGCGCAGAGCACGATCGTGTCGACGGGCAGCAGGTGCTGTTCGCCGTCGACGGTGAGGTGCAGGCCGTCGTCGTCGATCCGGTCGTACGCGGCGCCCGCGATCGTCGTGACGCCCCGGTGCCGCAGCTCGGTGCGGTGGATCCAGCCGGTCGTCCTCCCCAGGCCCGCGCCGACCTTGCCGCTCCTGCGCTGGATCAGATGGACGGTCCGGGGGGCCTTCGGGCGCTTTGGGGCACGGAGCCCGCCGCGGTCGCGGTAGTCGGTGTCGACGCCCCACTGCCGGAAGAACACCTCGGGGTCGCGGCTCGCCGCGTCGCCCGTGTCGGTGAGGAACTCGGCGACGTCGAAGCCGATCCCGCCCGCGCCGATGATCGCGACCCGTTCGCCGACCGGCGCCCCGTCGCGCAGGACGTCGAGGTAGCCGACCACGCTGGGGTGGTCCTGGCCCGGGATCCCGGGGGAGCGCGGGGTGACGCCGGTGGCGAGGACGACCTCGTCGAAACCGTCGAGCGCACCGGCCGTGACCCGGGTGCCGAGCCGCAGTCCGACCTTCTCCTCCCGGAGCCGGGTGCGGAAGTAGCGCAGCGTCTCGTCGAACTCCTCCTTGCCGGGGACCCTGCGCGCCACGTTCAGCTGGCCGCCTATCTCCTCGGCCGCGTCGAACAGGGTCACCTCGTGCCCGCGCCCGGACGCCGAGACGGCGCACGCGAGACCGGCGGGCCCGGCGCCGACGACCGCCACCCGCTTCACGGTGCGGGTCGGCGACAGGGTGAGTTCGGTCTCGTGGCAGGCGCGCGGATTGACCAGGCAGGAGGTGACCTTGCCGCTGAAGACGTGGTCCAGACAGGCCTGGTTGCAGCCGATGCAGGTGTTGATCGCGTCGGCGCGGCCCCCGGCCGCCTTGGCGACGAAGTCGGGGTCGGCGAGGAACGGGCGGGCCATCGACACCATGTCCGCCCGGCCCGAGGCGAGGATCTCCTCGGCGACCTCGGGGGTGTTGATGCGGTTGCTCGTCACCAGCGGCACGGAGACGGCTCCCCGCAGCTTCCCGGTGACCCAGGTGTAGGCGCCGCGCGGCACCGAGGTGGCGATGGTGGGGATACGGGCCTCGTGCCAGCCGATCCCCGTGTTGATGATCGTCGCGCCGGCCGCCTCGACCGCGCGGGCGAGCCGCACCACCTCCTCCAGCGAGGAGCCGCCCGGCACCAGGTCCAGCATCGACAGCCGGTAGATCAGGATGAAGTCCGGGCCGACCCGCTCACGGACCCGGCGCACGATCTCGACCGGGAACCGGATGCGGTTCTCGTACGAGCCGCCCCAGCGGTCGGTGCGGTGATTGGTGGCGGCGGCGATGAACTCATTGATCAGATAGCCCTCGGAGCCCATGATCTCGACCCCGTCGTACCCGGCGCGCCGCGCGAGCGCGGCCGCCCGGACGAAGTCCTCGATGGTCTCCTCGACCTCGTCGTCGGTGAGGGCGTGCGGGGTGAAGGCGCTGATCGGCGCCTGGATCGCGCTCGGTGCCACCAGATCGGGGTGGTGCGCGTAGCGGCCGAAATGCAGGATCTGCATGGCGATCCGGCCGCCCGCCGCGTGGACGGCCTCGGTGACCAGGGCGTGCTGCCCGGCCTCCGCCTCGGTGGTCATCTTGGCGCCGCCGGGCAGGGAGCAGGCGCGGACGTTGGGCGCGATGCCGCCGGTCACCATCAGGCCGACGCCGCCCCGGGCACGCTCCGCGTAGAAGGCGGCCATCCGCTCGAAGCCGCGCTCCACCTCTTCGAGGCCGATGTGCATCGAGCCCATCAGCACACGGTTGGGAAGCGTGGTGAAGCCCAGGTCGAGCGGGCTCAGCAGATGCGGGTACGGGCTCATGCGGCGGCTCCTCGCGCAGTGTCGGTTGCGCCAGTTGTAGACCACCGGAACACCCTTGTGCAACAAGTTGCATAATGGCGTGGGTCTCAGTGCCGGACACGGCGCCGTCCCCCGGACGGCGTAGCACCGGGCCCCGTCGGCGCCCCGGGCCACGGAGAGTGGAACCGGTGGCATCCGCCCGGCACGGGACAGGTGCCGCCCGCTCGTGCCGCCCGCCCCCGAACCCCTGCGGAGACACCCATGGCCTGCCTCGACCGGCGTGACCTCGGCCTGCTCGTCCTGCGCGTCGGCACCGGCGCGGTACTGGCCGCGCACGGCGCCCAGAAACTGGCAGGGTGGTTCGGCGGCGGGGGAATCGAGGGAACCACCGCCGCGATGGAGGCGATGGGCTTCCACCCCCCGAAGCACAGCGCGGTCGCCGCCGGGCTCGGTGAGGCGGGCGGCGGAGTGCTGCTGGCCCTCGGCCTCGCCACCCCGGCGGCCGGTGCGGCCGCGGCCGGGGCGATGGCGGGCGCCGTGGCGGTCCACGCGCCCGCCGGATTCTTCGCGCAGGGCGGCGGCTACGAGTACCCGGCCTTCCTCGGCTTCACCGCCGCGGCGATCGGCCTGACCGGGCCGGGCCGCTACTCGGTCGACCATGCCACCCGGCATCTCTTCGACCAGCCGTGGACGGTCGCCCTGGCCTTCGCGGGCAGTGCCGTCGCGGCGGCCGCGGTGGTCGGCAGGCGCGCCAGGGGGCGCGTCGCGGTCGACCCCGACGCGACCTGACCGCCCGGCGCGACACGGACCGGGCGGCACTCCCGGGAGGGCGCCGCCCGGTTCGGCGACGTTACTTCCGGAAGGTCAGCGACGCGGCCGGGGAGGCGTTCCCGTACGCGTCCACGGCGACCACCCGCGCCACGTACCGGCCGCCTCGGACCGCGCCCGGCACCGGGATGTCCAGGACGTTCGGGCGGGGCACGAAGGTGAAGTCCGAGAGGACCCTGGACGAGACGACCGGGGCACCGGTGGCGGCGTCGGTGATGGCCACGTCGTAGTGGTGGACCATCTGGTCGTCCTCGGCCTGCGCGATCCGCAGCGCCGTGCCGCCCTCGGCGTCACGCACCCGGGACAGCGGCTTCCGGGTGGTGAACCTCGGCGCCACGGTGTTGCGCGCGGTGTCCGTGTAGCGGAAGTTCTCCTTGATCCGACGGCTCGTGGACCCCTTCAGGCGGACGGTCCAGGTGGACCCGGCGAGGGTGCCCGCGCTGGCGTAGGGCGGCTGCCAGTTCGCCGACCACTGGCCCCCGGTGTAGATGTCGTGTGGGTCCGCGGCCATGTTCACCCGTGCGATCTCCGTGCGGTCCTTGTAGACCTCGACGAAGAGCGCCTGCGCGGTGGGCGTCTCGAAGCGGTCGGCGAGGCCCTTCTCGGTGACCATCTGGTAGCCGTGGTCGACCTCGACGTACGACATCGAGCCGTCGTTGACCGAGGTGAAGTCCCGCTGGTGGATCGAGCGGTCGTCGTTGATGTTCAGGTGCGAGTGGCCGGAGAAGAGGATGGCCTGCGGGAAGGCGCTCAGGTCCTGGGCGAGCCCGGGGTTGGAGGCCTGCTGGCCGTCCATCGTCGTGCCCGTGGTGGGCCGGTGGCCCTGGACCAGGACCGGCTTGCCCCGGTAGGCCCGGTCGGAGGTGATCGCGGCGAGCCGCTTCTTGAGCCAGGTGCGCTGGGCGGTGTCGGCGTCGTAGGTCTCGGTGTTGACCGTGAGGACGTGCAGGCCCTTCACATCGGACTCGTAGTAGCCGCCGCCCGAGTCGGGGAACCAGGCCCGGGGGTAACCGGCCCGTATCGCCGCGAGGCTCGCGTCGTGGTTGCCGTTGGAGATCAGCAACTGGGTGCCGGTCATGCCCTTGCGGGCCAGTTCCTTCTGGAAGATCTCGGAGACGATCCGGTGGTCCGGGCCCTTGCCGTCGCCGTTGTCGTTGATCATGTCGCCGTTGGACAGGATCGCGTCGGGGCGGGGGAAGACCGACCCGATGGTGTCGAAGAAGCTCTCGTACTTCTTGTCGGCGGTCGCGTGGCTGCCGACATGGACATCGGACATGACGACGAGCCGGGCGAGCGGCTTCTCCCGCGTCCTGATCAGATAGCCGCGGGCGACCGGGACGCTGCTCCGGTCGCCCCGGAAGGCCGCCGCGGTGACATTGGTGTCCTTCTTGATCCGCAGCGGACGGCCGGGGGAGTAGGCGCGGCTGTCGCGGGTCGGGGTCGTCCCGTCCAGCGTGTAGCGGACGGTGGTTCCGCGTTCGGCCCGGAACGTCAGCTCGACCGCGTGCTCGTAGCGGCCGCCCGGCACGCTGACGCCGGGGGCGGACGGGGTGCGGGAGGTGGGGGAGTCGGCCTGCGCGGCGGCCGGGGCGACCAGCGCGACGGAGGTCGCGGCGATCACGAGAGGGGTGAGTCTCACGGGGGTCCCTGTTCTCCGGCCGGGAAGTCCCTGCGGACTTCCCGGCCCTGGTTGTGTAACGGCTGGATAACCGGTCTGAACCAGAGACGCTAGGGGGCGCGTGCCAGGCCGTGGTGCGGCCCGGTCGACTTCCTGGTGAATCGATCATGAACGTATCGGGGGAGGCCGGGGCGGCGCTTCCCGGACGGGGCCGGGCGGCCCCGTCCGGGTGGCTCAGGCCGACGGCCTCCAGCGGCCGTGCCGCGCCGCCGCGACCAGCTCCGGCACCGTGCCGAACTTGACCCGGGGGCGTCCGCCGGCGCGGCCGCGCGCCAGCTCGGCCCGGTCGATGGCGGCCAGCCCCCTGGCGTCGACGACATGGCGGCCACGGCTCCGGACCAGGCGCTGGAACGCCTTGGGCGCGGATTCCGGAGTGGGCAGGGCGCCCGCGACGGCGTCCTCCAGGAGCGTGCCGACCGTCTCGGCCGCGCAGGCGCGGTTGGCCCCGATGCCGCCGGAGGGCCCGCGCTTGATCCAGCCGACGACATACGTCCCCGGCAGTCCCGTCACCCGCCCGCCCCGGTGCGGGACGGTGCCGGTCGCCTCGTCGAAGGGCAGCCCCGCGACGGGAAGGCCGCGGTAGCCGACCGCCCGCAGCAGTGTGCCGGCCGGAATCTCCGTCTCGCCGCCGTCGCCGGTCACCCGCACGGCCCGCACGGCGTCGTCGCCGAGCACCCGGAGGGGGGCCGAGTGGAACCGGAAGACGATGCGCCGCCCCGCCGCCGGTGGACGCGACCAGTCCACCCTCTCGCGTGCCAGGCCCCGGAGCAGGGCGGCCTTCGCGTCCGGCGCCGCGCCGTCGACCGTCGCGCCGGTGCGCGGGTCGTGGTCGTCGACGAGCAGGTCCACGCCAGGCAGATGCTTGAGCGCGAGCAGTTCGGAGCCGGTGTACGCCGCGTGCTCCGGGCCGCGCCGGCCGAGCAGGACCACCTCGCGCACCTTCGAGGCGCGCAGGGCCGCGAGCGCGTGATCCGCGATGTCCGTCCCGGCCAGGGCCGCCGGGTCCGCGACCAGGATGCGGGCGACGTCGAGCGCGACATTGCCGTTTCCGGCCACCACCACCCGCTCCGCGGACAGGTCGACGGCGTCGGCTGCGACCTCGGGATGGGCGTTGTACCAGGCGACGAACGAGGTCGCCGAGATGCTTCCCGGCAGGTCCTCGCCGGGGATGCCGACGCGGCGGTCGGTGGAGGCGCCCACCGCGTAGATCACCGCGTCGTGGTGGGCGGCGAGCTCCGCCGCGGTGATGTCCTTGCCGATCTCGACTCCCAGGTGCATCCGTACCCGGGGGTGGGTGTGGAAGCGCGCGAAGGCCTCGCCCACCTTCTTGGTCGCCGGGTGGTCGGGCGCCACGCCGTACCGGACGAGGCCGCCCGCCACCGGCAGCCGGTCGACCAGGGTCACCTCGGCGTTGGTGTGCAGCAGCAGGTCCTCGGCGGCGTACATCCCGGCCGGGCCCGTACCGACCACCGCGACGCGGATCGGCGCGAAGTCGGAGGGGAGGCCGCGCTCGAAGGAGGGGGCGCTCCACCGGTGGAAGTTCGGTCCCGTGACGACCGGTTCGGGCTCCTGGCCGGCGAAGTACGCGGCGTTGATCGCGGCGTACTCCCGCTGACCGGCCGGCAGAGCGTCCACCGGGAAGACGGCGTCGACCGGGCAGGCATCGGCGCAGGCGCCGCAGTCGATGCAGGACCTCGGGTCGACGTACAGCATCTCCGTGCTGCCGAACGCCCGCTCCTGCGGTGTCGGATGGATGCAGTTGACGGGGCAGACGGCGACACAGGTGGCGTCGTTGCAGCAGGTCTGGGTGATGGCGTAGGTCATCTCGTCAGCTCGGGTCGGCTCGGCGCGGATCAGATCAGGTGGGCGCGCTTGTAGAGGGCCAGCGCGGGCCGGGTGAGGAGGCGGGCCGAGGCCAGGAACTCCATCAGGCCCGAACAGCTGGACCGCATCAGGGACTTGTGGTGCTCGTTCGCGGCGGCCTCGGCGAGCGCCCGCCGGGGGTCGAGCCCCGCGTTGGCGTAGACCTGCCGGTTCACCATGCTGGTGACGATGAAGTAGGACGCGACGGCGATCACGAAGGCATTGATCCGGCGGCGCAGCGGGCCCGCGTCCCGGAGCCGCTTGCGGGTCTCGTCGCGGGCGAACTTCATGTGCCGCGATTCCTCGACCACATGAATGTTGTTGATGGTGCGTACGAAGGGGGCGACCCGCTCGTCCCGCATCCAGTCCCGCTGCATGACGTCGAGCACCTCCTCGGCGACCAGGATCGCCGCGTACGCCGCCTCGCCGAAGGCCAGGGTCTTGAACGCCCTGCCCAGCTCGACCACCGCGCGGCGCGGCCGGTAGGCGGGGGCGCCCAGCTTCGCCGCCCCGCGGGCGAACATGATGGAGTGCCGGCACTCGTCGGCTATCTCCGTGAGGGCCCACTGGAACCGCGGATCGGTGGCGTCCGTCGTGTAGATGTCGCGCAGCACCATCTGCTGCAGGATCATCTCGAACCAGATGCCGGTGCTGGCCACCGAGGCGGCCTCCTGACGTGTCAGCTCCTTGCGCTGTGCGTCGGTCAGCTCGTTCCAGTACGCCGTGCCGTAGAGCGTGCTCCACTCCGGGCTCGCGCCGTGGAAGTCCTTGTCCAGCGGGGTGTCCCAGTCCACCTCGGTGACCGGGTCGTACGACAGCTTCGCCGACGATTCGAGCAGGCGCCGGGCGACGTCGTGGTCGTCGCCCCGGTCCCGGTCCTGCGGCCGAACGGTGCTGCTTGCCATGGTGCGGCTCCTCGATTCGACAGATCGACCCGGCGCCGGCCGGCCGCGATCCCCGTGCTGCCCGCTCGGCGGGATCCCTGGCTGACGAGCGCCTCCATCGCTTGTTAGACGTCACGTCTAGCAAGCTGTTAGACGGAACGTATAGCAAGAGTGCTGTGCGGGCCTAGCCCTCGTGGCGAATCGGCTCGATTGATCTCCGGTCCGCGCGCCGGGACCGCCGTGCTGTACTGGTTCCCCACCCGCCCCGTCCAACCCGCTTCTACCGGAGGCCCCGTGGCCCGGCTCCAGATCCGTTCCGGCGTCAACCCCGACGACCCCGAAGCACCCGTGGTGACCCTGCGCGTCGACCCGGACGGCCCGCCGGGGGAGCGCGCCCTCGCCCGGCTCGGTGACTACTGCTACGAGGGCGACGGCGTCCTGTTCCTGTCGCAGACCGACGGCTGGGCAGAGCACACCTTCGACGGCGCCCGGCTGACGGTCCGCGTCGCCGTGTTCCCGACCGCGCTGGGGCAGATCGGCGCGGACCCCGGGGAGTTCCCCGGCCGCTCGGCGGCCGACCCGGCAGCGGTGCTGGTCCTGAGCGCGGAGACGGAGGCGGACCCGGAGCTGTACGCGCGGGCGGCGCCCGCGACCGCCGTCTTCACCGGGGGCCCGGACCGCGCGCCGGACGCCGAGGAGGGGTGGCCGGTCCTCCTGGGGCCCCCTCCCGGGATGTGAGAGGGGGGGGCGGGGCCGCCGCCCGCCCGCGCCCCCGGCCGCCAGACCTCGTGCGGGAGGGGCCGGGGCCACGGGCGGCCCCGGCCCCTCGCGCGTGCCCGCCGCTCAGCTCCGCTTCAGCTCACGGGCCGTGTTCTCCCACTCGTCGAACATGGCCAGGCTCGTGAACATGGCCCGGAGGGAGGCACCGATCTTCCGGCTCGGCCTGCGCAGCCGACGGCTGGTCATGCCGAGCATCTCGATCACGGGCTCGATCTCCTGCACGTCGGCCGCCGACTTCCGTACGTCCAGGGCCATCCCGATGACCTGGTCGAGCAGTTCGTCCACCTCGTCGGGCCACTCGTCGCGAGGGGTGGCCCCCGCCCACTGAAGGAACGCGGTCAGGGCGTCCGCGGTGATCCCCATCCGTTCGACGAAGCGCCCCGAGGCCCCCTCCAGGTCGTCGGCCGGGCCCTCGATGGCCTTGGCGAAGCGGTTGAGCACGGCCAGCCGGGCGCTCATCGGGGTGCCCGGCAGACCGGCCCTGACCATGTCCTCGTTGACCAACTCGCCCATCGCGGCGAGGTCCAGGAGCGCCGCGTCCACCTCGGCCATGTCGTCCACGATCGCCTCCATCGCGGTCTCGGCGGCGGCCACCCGGTCCCAGAGCCCGGGATCGTCCTCCTCCACCGAGGACGGGGCCGGGGCGCGGGACGGGGCCGGGTCCTCGCCGCCGGGCGCGCCGGGCAGCGGCCCACGCGCGGCCGGAAGCAGCGGCCCGCCCCCGGGGAACCCGTCCCCGGGAAGCCCCTCCGAGAGGGTGGCCATCAGCGCCTGCCGTGCCTCGGCCGAGCCGAGCGGCAGCGCCGGGTACTCGATGGCCGGGAGCACGGCCGCCGCGAACGGCGCGGCGCCGGCCTCGCGCAGGTGCACGGTGCGCCGTCCCGTGGAGTGCCGGACACCGAGCCCGTAGACGACCTCCGGGCCGACGCGGGTGAGGTCGGCGACGACGAGGTCGTCGTCGATGAGGTGGCGGATCGAGCGGTCGGACAACGGGCCCGCGCCGGACTCGTATTCGGCCCGGACGAGGGTCATGCCGAGCCGTTCGCAGACGGGTCGCACGACCTCCTCGTAGAAGACGGTGGAGCGCTGTTCGATCTCGTGGGCCGGGGCGTCGGCGGCACCGGCGTCGCCGTTCGGGCCGATCGCGAAGCAGATGGGCATGGTGAAGTCCTCCAGGGGTTGTTCGATGTGCGGGGACACCGACGGTGTACGGGGATACCGAGGGCGCACCGGGCCGGAGCCGTCCAGGCCCGGTGCGGCCGCGTCAGTCGAAGAGCGTCAGGGCCACGCCGTCCGCGATGTCGTCGGCGTAGACGGGCCTCTCGTCGATGCCCAGGGCCCGCATCAGGTTGGCGGTGGCGATCCGGTGGCGGTGGCCGACCCGGACCGTCTCGCACGGGAAGGTCCCGTTGCCGACCATCCGGTACGCGGTGCTCATGCACATCCCGAAGGCGCGCGCCGCCGTTCTGAGGTTCACGCTCACCGGAAGGTCGAAGATCTCGCGGAAGGTCAGGGGCGTCTGGTCGCGCTTGCTCATCCGAGCCTCCCCGGGCCGCGCAGGGACAGGGTTCCGACCCGGCGTCCGCGCCGGAGGCGGCGGGTGTCGCCGACGGTGTCGGCCAGGCCCCACTCCCGGGCCAGCGCCCCGACCCGTACGCCTTCGGCCCGGTCGGCCGGAACGGTGATCCGCAGGGGCGCGGCGAGACCCGCCGGCCGTTCGGCACGTTCGAACTCCACCTGCCAGCGGCCGCCGGTCTCCCGGCGCGCCCCGGCGACCGCGTCGATGTCCTCCACCGCCGTCTCGGCACGGGCGCGGCGCGCCGTGTTCCACGCCCGGGTGCACGCGGAGCGCAGCAGCACGGACCCGGGCTCGGCGGTCTCCGGACCCATCGTGCGCAGGGCTTCGAGGCAGGCCGTGACCAGCTCGGCCTCGACGTCCTCGCGGGGGGTGCCGAACCGCTCCGAGATCCGGAACACGGTGCGGCGCAGTCCGGGCAGGGCCAGCCACACCGCGCAGAGCGGCCAGCCGGACCGGTCCGTATCGGCCCGCGCCAGCGCGACGGCCTGCCGCCACAGCGAGGTCCGCAGGGCGGGGGCCGCCGAGCGGTCGTACAGGATGGGGCGCGCCCCGGCCGGGGTGAGCGGGGCCCCCGCCGTGCCGGAGCCGTCGTCGAGCCGCAGCCCGGGTGCCGGTGCCCGGCGCGTGAACTCCCGCTCGATGGAGTCGAACAGTCCGGGGCCGAAGGGTGATGCCATGGTCGTCCTCCTGATCAGTCGGTCTGCTGGAAGTGGTTCCTGCTGCGCCACTCGGCGAGGCTGCGCTCCGCGAGGGCGTTGCCGGGCATGGCGTCGCCGCCGCGCTGGATCAGCAGGAGCAGGCGCAGGACGCCGTGCTCCCGGGAATCGACGAGCCGGGCGAACAGCTCCTCCACGGCCCGGTCCGGCGGTGCCGCCTCGTCCGGGCCGCGGCACCAGGCGAGCAGCGCGTCCCTCATCGAGGGGAACGAAGCGGCCTCGTTGAGCGACCTCCGGACCAGCTCCACGATGTCCGGGGCCGTCGTCGGACCGGCGAGCAGCCGGTCGCCGAACCAGGCGCGGTCGAGGTCGACCAGGACGGGGAAGGTGAGGGCGGCCACCAGGCCCGCGGTGTCCTCCGTCCGTGCCCAGTCGGCCAGGTGGTGGGTGATCGTCTCCCGGGTGTCCGGATCCCCCGCCGCGAAGCGCTGCATCAGCGTCTCCGCGACGGCCAGGGCCACCGAGGTGTCCTCGGGGCCGTCGCCTCCCCTGTTCGCCACATCGCGCAGCAACGTCAGCGCGGTTATCGCCCCGACCCCGCCCGGATCGGAGCGGCAGGCGTACGCGACGGCGGTGCGCAGCACCGTCTCGGGCGCCTCGCTCCACTCCTGGAGCAGGCCGCCGACCCGGTGGGCGACCCGGGGGTCGAGGGCCGCCGCGCCCAGCGACCGGGCCGCGACCTCGAAGGCCGTGCGGCCGGGGGAGAGGGCGAGCTCCCGGACGAGTCCGAACGTGCGTCCTCCGGTGCGCACGGCCATCCCCGCCACCGCCCGGCCGGCCCGCCCGATCTCCTCCGGGGCGGTACCGGCCCGGCCCAGCCAGTGGTGCAGCAGCGGCAGCAGACCGATGTGCTCGCGGCACACCACGTCCCACACGGCTTCCCCGGTCTCCGGCCAGAAGAACGCGACGGTGCCCGCCTCGTCGCCGCCGTCGCCGGGTACGCGGCGCGCGCCGATGCCGCGCAGGATGTCCCCGAGGGGGCGTTGCCGGACGAGGCCGAACTCCTGGCCGCCCAGCGGCTGTTGCGATCCGTGATCGGCGGACCCGGGATCCGGGCCGGGACCCGGCGGGGCCGCCAGGTCCGCGGCCCGGTCGACGACGGTGCCGCGGTCCAGCCCTCCGTGGACGCAGACGGAGAACAGGTGGCTCAGCAGCTCCGGGTCGTGTTCCGCCCGGCCCAGGAGCTCCTGGGCCTCCGCCAGGGCGAGGCCGGACATCACCTCGTCGCGGCGGACCCGGTCCCCGGTGCCGGACCGGCACACGGCCTCCGCCGCCCGCGCCGCGTAGCCGGGCGGCAGCCCCGGGGGCAGCAGCGCGGGCAGGAGGCCCGGTTCGAGCGACTCCAGCAGCCGGGTACGGTCGCGCGGATCGGGGCGGATGTCCGCGACATGGGCGGCGAAGACCTCGGCCGGGCCGGGCGGACGGTGGCGTACGACCTGGGCGCCGAAGTCCCGCTCCAGGGACCGGGTCAGGCCCGGCACCTCCGGAACCACGATGACCAGGCGCGCCTCCGCGTCCAGCAGGGCCGCTTCCAGATTGGCCAGGTCCCAGGGCCTGAGCGCGAACGGATCGCCCGGCTCCATGACCAGGTAGCCGTCCACCCCGCGCGGCCGGGGGCGCCAGCGCGTCAGGTCCACCGCACCGTCGATCTGCACGAGCGCGGGGGCCGCGCGCTCGTGGGCCAGCAGGTTGAGCGCCAGTGTCAGCCGTCCCGTCCCCGGCTCTCCCACGAGGAAGAGGATGCTCGATTCGAGCGCGGCGAGTCCGGCCTCGAAGGCCGGCGGGCGGACGAAGCGGCGCCGGGCGAGTCCGAAGTCCGCCGCCCGGACGGGCCCCTGACGCACCGGCGCCGCGGGGCCGTCGGCCGTCCCCGGGAGGCCGGAGACGTTCCGCTGGTCGCCCTGGACCACACCGGTGTTGACCGTGCCGTGCGGCGCCAGCACCACCATCCCCTCGTTCCGGTCCAGTTCGGACAGGACGGTCCGCAGCGCACCGTCGACGGAGCCGGTGTCAGCGCTCATCGTCGGCTCCCCGGACGCGGTCCCCGGCGGCCGCGCTGTCGGTGACGTGCTGTCCGCCGTGGACGAGACCGGTGTTGATGATGCCCCGGGGCGCGTTGAGCGCGGTGTACGTCCGTGCGGGCGCCGGCGGCTCCGCGCCGGTGGCCCCGGTGCGCCGCAGCGAGCGCAGCAGACGGTTGAGCCGGTCGAGCTCCTCGGGGGCGGGCGTGTATCCCGCGCCGAGCAGCGCGTCGAGGACCGCGTCCTCGCCGTGGGCGTCCCGCTCCGGCTCACGGGCCGGGCCGGGCAGCGGGTGGACGATGCCGAAGTCCGCGGGCACCTCGGCCCGCCGCGCACGGGCGGCGCCGCCCGCGTTCCTGTCGTGTTCTCGCATGGCTCCTCCGGGAGTGGGCCGGCCGGGCCGAAAGGCCGCCGGGGTTTTCCTTGGCGATTCGAGAATTCCGTGGCGCCGGATCGGTCACCGCTCCCGCAGTGCGGATGGGATATGTCGGCCGTCACATTCCGAACATTCGAACTTTCGGATGCGAACGCGCGCCCCGAAGTCGGGGGCGAGTGGATTGTTCGGTAAATAAAGTCCGGAATGTCATGGGTAATCCGGGGTGAAAAGAAGGGGGTGTTCATGCGCGGGGGCGGAATCGACGATCCGGCGAAAAGGGGAATTATTCGTTCCGCTCCGGAGTGGCGCGGGCGTCGTCTAGCGTGATCGCATGAGCGAACTGATTCGTATGTCGCCGGCGCGGGTGCTGCGTGATCTCGTCCCGGAACCGGCATGGCAGGGCCTGACGGACTTCCCCCGGTGGTCGCGTCCGGCAGGCACCGTCCTCTTACGCCAGGGGGAGTCCGGAAATTGTGTACTCGCGCTGATCAGTGGCGTCGTGAAGGTGGTACGCGGAGATCTGGAAGGCAGGGACAGGCTGCTCGCCTTCCGGGGGCCGGGGGAGGTGCTGGGGGAAGTGGCGGTGCAGGACGGCGGAGGGCGGCTCGCCCACGTCCTGACCGTTAGCAGGTGTGAAGTCTCGGTGATCCCCGCGGCTGCGTTCCAGGACTTCGTCGAACGCCACGCCCTGGCACCTCAGCTGGCCCGCCACGCACACAGCCGACTGCGCGAGCAGACCGAGGCGTGCGAGGGCGACATCGACCGGCGGCTCGCGGCGGCACTCCTCCATCTGACCGAGATCTCCGGAGCACGCTCCCTTTCTCTCACCAGAGTGGAGTTGGCGCAGCATCTCGGGGTCGGCCGGAATTCCATCACCGAGGCGCTGGAACGGTTCGGATCCCACCGGGTGCGGTTCGGAAGGACACGCATCGAAGTGCTCGACGCGCCGTATCTGCGCCGCCTGGCCGACCGCCGGGCCGCCGCCTGACCCGAACCGTGGCGTGGATCACCGGTCCTGCGCACCGAGGGAGCGGAAGACACCCCGGTGCCCTGTGACGCTCACAGGGCGCCGAGAAGACGCACCACACCGTTCCCGTCCGGCCGGCCGCGCCACCGGACGGGAACGCACAGAGGAGTGACGATGCAGGAACAGGAAAGCGCACTGCCCCGGGCCACCGCCGCCCCCTACACCCGCAGCCGCCCGCTGCCCCCGACCCGGGGGATCATCGCCGTGGACGCCAAGGACTTCACCGGCCTCCCCGCCATCGAGCACGAGGTCGTCAGCCGCACCGTGCCCGATCTGATCAGGACCTCGCTGGACCGGGCGGGACTGGCCGAGCTGTGGAACGACCGCCGGTTCCCCGCCTCCACCGGCGACGGATACGTCCTCGGATTCGACCCCTCGCTGATGCCCTTCGTCATCCACCCCTGGCTCTTCACCCTCCAGGAGGTGCTGACCGAGTTCAACGTCCACGCGCTCGGAGCCCTGCCGATCAGGCTCCGCGTCAGCCTGCACATCGGCCCCCTGCCGGACACCGGCGACGCGTTCGGCGGCAACGGGACGGCCCGCAACGACACCCACCGCCTGCTCGACTCCCGCCCGGTCAAGGCCGTGCTGGCCTCGTCCAGGGAGAACGTCACCCACGTGGCGGCCATCCTCTCGGACCGCTGCTACCAGGACGCGGTCGCCGGCGGGTACACGGGACGCCATCCGGACCACTTCATCGAGGTACCGGCGACGGTCGAGGGCAAGCGGTTCGCGCAGCGCGCCTGGATCCACGTGCCGCTGCCCTCCGGCCGGGCGCACGCCCCGCACACGCCCGACGACACCCCCTCCGGGGGCCGGGACACGGACGGTGCCCCGGAAGCAGACGGACCGCGCGACCCGTCCGCGGGCATCCGGGTGACGAACAGGGCCCCGAACGGAAACATCAACAACGGTACGGTGCACGGCGGTCAGCGGGTGACGGTCACCCGGCGCCGCACCGGCGCCTGACACCCGCACCCTCCGCGGGCGGACCACCGGCCGCCGCGCCGACACCGCCAATCGGGGTCTGGCACACGGCCATCGGACGCACTCACGGCTTGTCACGGAGCAGTCGGTACGGAGCGATGCCCGTAGATGAGGGCATGAAGCGAAGACTGCATCCATGGCACCCCGGAGCGGCGCGGGTCCGCACCGCCCGGCTGGCCGCGGCGGCGCTGACCGTCGCGGTCGGCGCCGCCGTCCTGCCCCTGGCAATCGGCGGCAGCGTCCAGGCGCAACCGCGCGCCGCCGGCTCGCCGCTGCTCGACGAGACCTTCACGCAGGCCACGGCGGCGGAGTTCACCGGCGTCGGCTCCGCCTGTCTCACGGGCGCCCCGGCGGCCGCCGCACCGGGACCGGGGGACCACCCGCTGGGCGGCTGTCCGGAGGGTGTCGGGCCGGTGCCGCCCCCGGACGGCGCGCCGCACGGATACCTCCGGCTGACGGACGCGTCCAACGACCAGTCCGGAGCCGTGCTCTACAACCACGCCCTGCCCGCCAACGAGGGCCTCGACGTCACGTTCGACCAGTGGCAGTACGGCAGCACGACCCCGGCCACCCCCGCCGACGGCATCTCGTTCTTCCTGGTCAACGGCGACGGCGCACTCACCCACCCGGGCGCCTTCGGCGGAAGCCTCGGATACGCGCAGAAACTCCCCGACGACGACCCCTCCGCCACCTTCCTGCCCGGCGTGGACCGCGGCTACCTCGGCGTGGGGCTCGACGTCCTCGGGAACTACTTCGGCGACTGGGAGCACCGCGGCAACGGCTGCGCCGAGCGGTCGCCCGCCGGCACGCAGTTCCGCATCCCGGCGCCCGGGGCCGACATGGTCACGGTCCGCGGCCCCGGCGACGGGACCGAGGGGTACTGCTTCCTCACCGCCACCACCGACAACTTCACCACCACCGGGCCCTGGCCCACCACGCTCCCCGGCAACCTTCAGGGACCCCTGACGTCGCTGCCCCCCGGCGCGACCCCCGTGCAGGCCGAGACCGCGCTCGAACCCTCCCGCCGGCGGGTCCACGTACAGCTCACCCCCGCGCCCAGCCCCGTGCTGAACGTGTCGGTCGACTTCAACGACGGGACCGGCTTCCACCAGGTCCTCAGCACACCCGCCCCGCAGCCGGTGCCGCCCTCGTACAAATTCGGTTTCGCGGCCTCCACCGGGCTGTTCACCGATGTCCACCTCATCCGCAACGTGCTCGTCAGCAGTGACCGGCCGCTGCCCGCGCTGAACCTCGTCAAGCAGGTCAGGGAGCCGCTGCCGGGCGACCTGGTGGCGGGATCGCGGGTGCCGTACGACTTCGTGGTCACCAACTCCGGTGGGTCGGACATCACCGGGCTCACCGTCGACGACCCGAAGACCGGCCCGGTGTCCTGCCCCACGACGACGCTCGCACCCGGCCGCACCGTCACCTGTACGGCCACCTACACCGTCACGGCCGCCGATGTGGCCCACGGCTCCATCGACAACACCGCCGTCGCCAGGGGCACTTCGAACGGGGAACCGGTCACCTCGCCGCCCTCCTCGCAGAACGTGCCGCTCGAACAGCCGCCCGGCCTCGTCGTGGAGAAGAAGGCACAGACGCCCGGACCCTACTCGGTCGGGCAGACGGTCACCTTCACCTACGACGTCCGCAACACGGGCGGCACGGAGCTCACCGACATCGCGGTGCACGACGACCGCGTCGGCCACATCACCTGCGCCGCGACCGAACTCGCCCCCGCGGGACGTCCCGGCGACACCACCACCTGCACCGGGACGTACACGATCACCGCCGAGGACGGCACGGCCGGATCCGTCACCAACACCGCCACGGCGACCGGAAGGACGGACGGCACCACCGTCACCTCCCCCCAGACCCAGCAGACCCTGCCGGTCGGGGCGCCGCACCTCACCCTGGAGAAGCGTGTGGTGACGCCCGCGCCGTACGGAGTCGGTGACGAGGTCGAGTACTCCTACACCGTCACCAACACCGGGACCACACAGCTCCGCGACGTGCACGTCGGCGACGACCGCGTCTACGACGTCGTCTGCGACGCGACGACGCTGGCGCCCGGGGCCACGACCACCTGCCACGGCACGTACACGATCGCCCAGGCCGACAAGGACCGGTGCGAGAAGCCCGGCAGGACCAAGGGAGGCGGAGGCGGGGAGGAGACCTGCCCCGTCACCAACGTGGCGGTGGCGGCGGGCACCGACCCGCAGGGCAACCAGATCGTCAGCCGTCCCGACCAGGTCACCATCGACGTCGGCAGCACCCCGCACCACAAGCCTCCGCACCACAAGCCCCCGAACCACAAGGGCCTCCACCGGAACGCCTAGGCGTGTACCGAAAGTCCCGTCTGCCCGACCGCAGACGCGCGCCGCACCCGTCGACGACGGGTGCGGCGCGCGTCGTGCGCGGGACGCGGACGGGCGGCCCTCACCCTCCCCGCACACCCATCTGCGTACGCCGTTCGCATGAGAGCTCGCGGGATCCGGACACGGCCCCGTGTCATGCGGGCGGTCGGAGCACGGTGGGCACCGACCATTCCCCACATGAGACGTATCTCCCAGCGCCTCGGTGCGCTGCGCGCCCGCGCCGGCGCCACCGGAACGGCCCTGGCCGTGGCGGCGGCCACCGTGCCGGCCTTCGCCCTCGGCCTCGGAACGGTCCCCGCCTACGCCGCCCCGCTTCCCGGCGGCCTCGGCCCGTGCGTTCCCGGCTCCTGCCCAAACCCGTTCCCCGGAATCAACAACGGGCCGATCGCCGGCCGCGACAACGCCATCAACATCTTCGTCGGCGACGACTTCCTGGTGCGGGGCCGGGCGGCGGAGGCCGAGGGCCGCGTGGTCGTGCTCGACGACTTCGACCAGCGGAAGGAGGCGGGAGTCAGCGGCCTGTACAACCTCGGGATCGTCGGCGTGGGCTCGCGCGTGCCGCCGCCCAACGGGGCGGACTTCCTGACCACCGGCGGGAACGTGACCATCGCGAGCGGCCAGCGCCTCGACACCACCGGCGGACTGGTCGGCGAGCAGGGCGTCGTACGGTACGCGGGAACCGAGTCCGGAACGGTCTCCGGGCAGCTCGTCCACGACCCGGACGCCGCCCGGCCCTACGCGGGGCTGCGGGACCAGCTCACCACGGCCAGCCGCTGCTACGCCCGGGTCGACGGCCGGCCCCGGGAAGCCACCGGCACCGCCGTCAACGAAGGCACCCGGACCCTCTTCCGCGGTGACGGGACCTCCGCGCTCCAGGTCTTCAACGTGGACTTCGACCTGACCGCGCCGGGCGGCGGCCAGCAGGGAATCGTCTTCGAGAACATCCCCGCCGACGCCACGGTCCTGGTCAACATCCTGGGCGCCGACCGCACCATCAACACCTACAGCGGCGCCATCGACGACAGCACCGACCCGCTCAACGCCTACCGCGAGCGCCTGCTGTGGAACATTCCCGACGCGTCCTCCGTCCACCTGGAAGGCACCGGGCAGATGCAGGGCAGCTTCCTGATGGGTGACCAGTCGTCCATGACGACCGTGACCCTGCCCGGCATCAACGGCCGCTTCTTCACCACCGGCTCGCTCACCCACACCAGCACCGCCGGCGGCGGCGGAGGCCAGGAGTTCCACGCCTACCCCTTCGACGGCGACCTGCCCGACTGCGCGGGGACGCCCCCCGTCACCGGCGAGGTACGGGTCCTCAAGACCGACGCCGACACCGGGGAGGCCCTGCCGGGCGCCGGGTTCGAGCTGTGGCGCGAGACCAATGACGTCCCCGGGCTTCAGACCGGCGGTGCGAACCCCGACACCCGCGTGACGACCTGTGTCACCGCGGCCGACGGACGCTGCGCCGTCACCACCGCGACCGGCACCTACTACTGGCGCGAGACCTCGGCGCCCGACGGCTACGACCTCCCCAGCCCCGACGTGTTCGGACCACTGGTCCTCACCGAGGGCAACGCGGAGAGCGGTGTGCAGGCGGTGGCCCGTGACACCCCCACCCCCGTGCCGCCCACGACCGGTGCCATCCACCTGACCAAGACCGACCGGAAGAACGGCCGCCCCCTGGCGGGCGCCGTCTTCGAGGCCTGGCGCGAGACCAACGGCATCGCCGGGCTGCAGACCACGGGACCGGACCCCGACACCCGGGTCGGCCCCGGCTGCGCCACCGACGGCGCCGGGCGGTGCACCTTCGGCAACCTGCCGCTCGGCGCGTACTACCTGCGGGAGACGGCCGTGCCCGAGGGATACGTCCTGCCCGACAACCCGGTCACCGGGCTCTACGACGTGACCGAGGGCAACAGCTCCACCGGAGTGGACGTCACGCTCTCCAACGAGCGCGGCGAGCCCTGCAAGGGCAAGAGCTGCTAGGCGGGTGATCCGGCGTACGACCCGCCCCGGTTCCGGGGCGGTCACCGGTTCGGCCACCCACAACTGGGCGGCCGGACCGGCACGCTGATTCACTGGCAGGGACGCATTCCCCCCCCCGTGCACCTGGAGGTTCACGCCGTGCGCCCTGCCCTGATATCCGGTGCCCTGGCCGCTTCTGCGGCAGCGGCCCTCGTGTCCGCGGCGCTCGCCGCCCCGGACGCGGGCGCCGCTGAGGCCCGCGCCGACTGCACCGCACCGACCGGCCCCTACCAGCGGCCGATGGAGGAGTACCTCGGCCTGCCGGTCGACGGGGTCCAGTCGGAGGCGGACTGCGAGGCCGTCCGCGCCTTCCAGACGAAGAACCACGTGCCCCGCACCGACGGGTACCCGGAACTGGCCACCTACCGCTTCATGCTCGCGGTGAAGGCCGCCGACGACCCCAACGCCGCCGGGCACTGCCCGGTCCGCACCTACCGCGTCACCTGCGTCGACATGGACCGCCAACTGCTGTGGGTGCAGACCGGCAAGCGGATCGACTTCCGCCCGGTGCCGATCCGCACCGGCCGCGAAGCGCAGGAGACCAGGCCCGGCTGGCACTCCGTCTACTGGCGGGACAAGGACCACGTCTCCTCGCTGTACGACGACGCCCCCATGCCGTACTCCCAGTTCTTCGACGGCGGCCAGGCCCTGCACGGGCACCCGGGCAACCTCTTCGACGGCGGCGGCTCCGCCGGCTGCGTCAACCTCACCGTCCACGACGCCGCCGCCCTGTGGGACCTCCTGGCCCTGGACGACGCCGTCTACGTATGGGGGACGAAGCCCGGCACCGGCGCCTGAGACCGCGGTGGCCGGCGGGCACGCGGACCGTCGCCCGCACGCTCCGGCCGGCACACCGCGGACGTCACCCGGTCAGGGCTTGCGGGCGACGGCGCACCACATGGGCAGCGTGTCGTCCGGGACGTCGGACGGCCCGGGACGCCAGCGGGTCAGGTTGACCACGCCCGGCTCCAGGATCTCCAGTCCGTCGAAGAACCGCCGCACCTCCGTCCGGGTGCGCGGCGTGGCGGAGGCGTGGCTGGCGGCCCGCTCGTTGTAGATCCGCATGGACTCGGCGACTTCGGGAGCGGTGACGTCCACGGCCGGGTGGGACAGGACGAGATGGCTGCCCGGGGCGAGGCGGTCCAGCAGCCGGCGGGTGATGTCCCAGGGGTCCTCGACATCCTTGATGTACTGGAGGATCGCCACCAGCATGAGGCCCACCGGCCGGTCCAGATCCAGGGTGCGGGAAGCCGCGTCGAGGATCGCGTCCACGTCCCGCGCGTCGGCCTGCACATAGTCGGTCTGCCCCTCCGGGCCGCTGACCAGCAGGGCCCGCGCGTGCGTGAGGACGATCGGGTCGTTGTCGACGTAGACGACCCGCGACTCGGGAGCGGCCCGCTGGGCCACTTCGTGGGTGTTCTCGGCGGCGGGTATGCCCGTGCCGATGTCGAGGTACTGCCGGATCCCGGACTCCGCGAGGTGACGCACGGCGCGGCCCAGGAAGGCCCGGTTGGCCCGGACCGACGGCACGATCGTCGGGTTCGCCGAAGCGGCCAGCTCGGCCGCCTCCTGATCCACCGGATAGTGGTCCTTGCCGCCCAGCCAGACGTTGTAGACGCGGGCGGGGTGCGCGTTCGTGGGATGCGTCGTGGACAGCGCGTTGTCGTTCATCGTGTCACCTCGTGCGGCGAAAGGGCCAGGTCGGGCCCGGGTTTCGGACACGGTACCCCCATGATCCGAACCGTGTCGCCGGTCGGTGCGAGCACCCCGGTGAACGTTCCGCGCCGCAGGGGCGAATCGGCGGCGCCCGGCCTCGCGGGGCGGCGGCCGGGCCGCACCGGGAAACGCCGGTGGAACCGCTCGGCCCCGGGCCGGCCGGGTACGTACAGTACGACCGGCCCGGGAGCCGTGCGCACCGGACCGCCCCGCCCGCGCGACGACGCGCCCGCGGGGCCGAGTGCCGGGGGTGGCGCGGATGACGGACACGGGGCGTGTGCACGCGGAGGGGGAGGACACCGGCCGGCGGGCACCGCTGGACCGGCGGGTGTTCGTCGTGGCGGGGGCGGTCTTCGCCGTGCTGATGGCGCTGTCCACCCGTTACGGATTCCACCGCGACGAGCTGTACTTCCTCGACTGCGCCAGGCACCTCCAGGCGAGCTACGTGGACCAGCCGCTGCTGGCGCCGCTGCTGGCCCGGGTCTCGCTCACCCTGTTCGGGGTCTCGGAGGCGGGCCTGCGGCTGTGGCCCGCGCTCGCCGCCGCGGGCACGGTGGCCGTGGGCGCCCTGACCGCGCGGGAGTTCGGCGGTGCGCGACGGGCGCAGCTGCTCGCGGCGGTCGCGACCGGCACCATGCCCGTGCTGCTGAGCAGCGGGCACGTCGCCAACACGACGTCGTACGAAATTCTGGCGTGGGCCGCGATCGCGCTCGTGGTCGCACGGATCGGCCGCACCGGCGACACCCGGTGGTGGCTCGCCGCGGGGGCGCTGGTCGGCGTGGGCGCGGAGTTCAACCATCTCGCGGCGGTATTCGGGGCCGTGCTGCTGGCCGCCACCCTGCTCGGCCCGGCACGGCGCACGGTGGCCGACCGCCGACTGCTCGCGGGGGCGGCGATCGCCGTACTGCTGGTCCTGCCCGACCTCTGGTGGCAGGCACGGCACGGCTGGGCGATGTTCGAGATGACCCGGGCCCTGAACGACGAGCACGGGGGCCCCGGGAACATCTTCACCTGGATCACCGGGCAGTTCGGCATGGCCTGCCTGGCGATGGCGGTGCTGTGGATGGCGGGCCTGCGGTTCCTGTGGCGGTCCGGCCGGCCGATGTGGCGGTGCCTGGTGATCGCGTACGCCGTGCTGTTCGTGCTCTTCGCCGTGACGACCGGGGCGCAGGTCTACTACCTGGGCGGCCTGTACGTGTGCCTGCTGGCGGCCGGGGCGGTGGGGCTCGACGGATGGCTGCGCGCCCGGCGGCCGCGGCTGCGCGGCCTGATGGCGGCGACCGCCGTCTCGGCCGCGCTCTCCGCCGTGATCGTGCTCCCGGTGCTGCCGCCCTCCGCGACGGCCTGGACGTACGGCGTCAGCGAGACCTCGGGGGAGACCCTGGGCTGGCCCCGACTGGTCACCACCGTGCGGCAGGTGTGGACGGGACTGACACCCGGACAGCGCGCGGACGCGGTCGTCTTCGCGGCGGACTACAGCGAGGCCGGAGCCATCGACGAACTGGGCCGCGACTTCGGCCTGCCCACCGCGGCGGGGGCCCAGAACACCGACTGGTGGTGGGGCCCCGGCAACCCGCACGCCACGACGGTGGTGGCCGTCGCACCGGGCCCCGAACACCTCCCCGGGTACGCCGCCCGGCTGCGCCGGTACTTCCGGCACGTCCGCGTGGCCGCCACCCTCTCCAACCCCCAGGGCGTGCACAACATCGAATGGGGCGGCCAGGTCTTCGTCTGCACCGGCCCCCGCCGTTCCTGGGGCACGATCTGGCCCGAACTGCGGATGTACGCCTGACGCCCCGGGGCCGGGCGGCCCGTCCGGTGCTCCGGGCGGGCTCAGCTTCCTCTCAGCCGGGGTTGCCGAGGCTTGAGGTGACCGAGCACCTTCCGCATCGGACCAGGGGGAGTTCATGGCCACCCATACCACTGCGCTGCGCGTTCCTTTGGCCGGTGAGCGCACCGGACCCGGGAGAGCGACCGGCGCGGACCGGCTGAACCAGTTCTTCGAGGCGGCCTGCGACCGCACACCGTCCGCCATCGCGCTCGAATGCGGCGCGGACCGGCTGACCTACGCCGACCTCGACCGCCGGGCCAACCAGGTCGCCCGCCATCTGCGCGGGAGCGGCCTCGGCCCCGGCGCCGTCGTGGCGCTGCTGCTGCCTCGCTCCGTGGAGACGTACGTGTGTCTGCTGGCCGTGTGCAAGGCGGAGGCGGCGTTCGTTCCCATCGACCCCGCGACCCCGCCCGACCGGGTCGCCTTCATCCTGCGGGACGTGGGCGCCTCCGCGGTACTGACCACCTCCGCGCTCGCCTCCGGCGCCGCCTGGGCGGGGCCGCACCCGCCGTGCGCGGTGGTCGAGACCGACACGTGCGCGCAGGAGTTCGGCCTGCTGCCGTCCTCGCGCCCGCCCACCGAGGACGGGGGCGAGGACGATCCGCTCGCGTACGTCATCTACACGTCCGGGTCCAGCGGCAGGCCCAAGGGCGTGCAGATCGCCCGGTCGAGCATCTGCAACTTCCTGCGCGTCGTCTCCCCGGTCTACGGGGTCCGGCCGCGGGACCGCGTGTACCAGGGCATGGCGATCTCGTTCGACTTCTCCATCGAGGAGATCTGGCCGACCTGGGCCGCCGGGGCGACACTCGTCGCCGGACCGGCCGGACCCGGACGGCTCGGTGCCGAACTCGCCGACTTCCTCCAGACGCACGGGATAACCGTCCTGTACTGCGTACCCACGCTGCTGGCGACGATCCCGCACGACCTCCCGCGGCTGCGCAGCATCGTCGTGGGCGGTGAGGCGTGCCCCGCCGCACTCGTCGAACGCTGGAGCAGGCCGGGACGGCGCATGCTCAACACCTACGGCCCGACCGAGGCCACCGTGACGGCCACCTGGCAGGAACTCCTGCCGGGGCGGCCGGTCACCATCGGCCGGCCCCTGCCGACGTACTCGGCCGTCCTCCTCGACGCACAGCGGCACCCGGTGCCCCCGGGCGCCGTCGGCGAGATCTGCCTGGGCGGCCCCGGCCTGGCCCGCGGCTACGTGGGACGGCCGGACCTGACCGCCGACCGCTTCGTCGCACACCCCCTGGCACCCGGCGGCGGCACGCTCTACCGCACCGGGGACCTCGGCAGGCTGACGCCCGGCGGGGAGATCGAATACCTCGGCCGGGCCGACGCGGAGGTGAAGATCCGCGGGTACCGCGTGTCGCTGGAGGAGATCGACAGCGTACTGATGGAGGACCCCGGGGTCGCCCAGGCGGGCACCGCCCTCACGACCGCGCGCGACGGCGACGGCACCCTCGCCGCCTATGTCGTACGCACCGAGGACCGCGAGGTCTCCGACGACGACCTCACCGCCCGGCTGCACGAGCGGCTGAGCCGGTCGCTGCCCGCCTACATGGTGCCCGCGACCCTGGACTTCCTCGACCGGCTGCCGGTCATGCCCAGCGGCAAGACCGACCGCGGACGGCTGCCCGCACCGGCCGGCCGTCGCTTCGCCGGTACCGGACCCGTGGTGCCGGTCCGCGGCGAACTGGAGACGAGGGTGCGGGACGTCTGGGCGCAGGTGCTCGGCATCGCGCCCGCGGAGGTGTCGGCCGAGGCCGACTTCTTCACGGAGCTCGGCGGCCACTCCCTGCTCGCCGCCCGTGCCGTCTCCGCGCTGCGCGACCGGGCCGGTGCGGCCGGTGCCACCCTGCGCGACCTCTACGAGAACCCCACCGTGCGCAAGCTCGCGGCTCACCTCGGTACCCCGGCCGTGCGGCCCGGCCCGGCCCGGCCGCCCCGCCCCGCACCCCTGCGGCACCGCCGGGGGCGGATCGCGCGGGCCGGACTGGCCCAGCTGGCCGCGGTCTACGGGCTGCTCCTGCTGCTGACCGGACCGGTGGCCCTCTCCTACTCGGTCGATCACGGCCAGATCTCCGGCTGGGGCGCGGTGTGGTCGACGCTCACGGTGCTGGCCGGATACCTCGGCGTGCGCTGGATCGTGCCCGTCCTGGTGGCCCGGCCGCTGGCGGCGGGTATCGGGCCCGGCCGCTACCCGCTGTGGGGAGCGACCTATCTGCGGCTGTGGGTGCTGGACGTGCTCGTGCACGGCATCGGCCCCCTGCGGGTCCTGAGCGGATCCCCCCTGATGGGCCCCTATCTGCGGCTCCTGGGCGCCCGCGTCGGCCCCGGCACCACCATCGCCACCGGCCTGATCGGCCTGCCGTCGCTGCTGCGCGTGGACCGCGACGCAGCGATCGGCTACGGCGCGGTGCTGCGCCCCTGGCGGGTCTCCGACGGGTGGGTCACCGTCGCCCCCATCACCATCGGCGAGCGGGCCTTCGTGGGCGCCAACGCGGTTTGCGAACCCGGCACCCGCCTGGGACCCGGTGCCGGGCTCGGCGAGCAGTCCGTGGCGGGCCCGGACGACCCCGTGCCCGCCGGGGCGCGCCGTGCCGGATCGCCCGCGCGTCCCGTCACCGCCCTCTCCCCGGCCGTCGAGGCGATGCTGGCCGACCGGGGCGCAGCGGACCGCTGGCGGCCGGGGCAGCTGGCGGCCGTCCTGCTCGGACTGGTCCTGCTGGAGACGGCCGCGGTCGCCACGGCCCTGCCGAGCCTGACCCTGCTCTGGTGGGCCTGGCTGCACGGCGGCCCGGTCGCCGGAATCGCCGGCGCCGTGCTGGCGGGCCCGGTCTTCGTGCTCACGGTGTGCCTGACCGTCGCCGTCGGCAAGCGCCTGGTGCTGCCGAGGACACCCCCGGGGATCCACCCGGCGCGTTCGGCCCTCGGCGTACGCAAGTGGATCGTGGACAAGCTGCTGGAACACAGCCTCATGTTCACCAACTCGCTGTACGCCACGCTCTACACGGCCCCGTGGCTGCGCCTGCTCGGCGCCCGCATCGGCCACCGCGCCGAGGTGTCCACCGTGTCGCACGTCGACCCGGATCTGCTCACCCTCGGTGACGGCAGCTTCGTCGCCGACATGGCGGGCATCGGCGTCGCCTCCTTCGCCGCCGACCGCATGGCCTTCGAGCCGACCCGGGTCGGCGCACGGTCCTTCGTCGGCAACGCGGCGCTCGTCCCGGCCGGGACACGGCTCGGACCGGGCTGCCTGATCGGTGTGGGCACGGTTCCGCCCACGGACCGGGTGCCCGCCGACAGCACCTGGCTGGGCTCGCCCGCCCTGCGGCTCCCCGTGCGCCAGGACAGCGGCACGTACCCCGAGAGGCTGACGTTCTCGCCCTCCCGCGGCGCCGTGGCCGGCCGTCTGGCCATCGAGTTCCTCCGCACCACCATGCCCGCCTCGGTCCTGGCCGCCGGCGGCTGCCTGTACCTGCTGGGGCTCTCCGCCGTCGCCCATGCCGCCGGACCGCTCGTGCCCCTGCTGGTGTCGCCGCTGCTCGCCATGGGCGCCGCGCTGGCCGTCGTCGCGTACTGCCTGGCCGCCAAGTGGGTGGTCGCCGGAAAGTACCGGCCGCGCGTCGAGCCCCTGTGGAGCCTGTTCGTGCGCCGTACGGAGTTCGTCACCGGACTCTTCGAGGCGGCCGCGGTCCCGGTCGGCGTGGGCCTCCTGGTGGGGACGCCGTTCCTGCCGCCGGTACTGCGCGGGTTCGGGGCCCGCATCGGGCGGCGTACCTGGATCGGTACCACCTTCCTCACCGAATTCGACCTGGTGGAGGTGGGCGACGACGCCGAGATCGGCTTGAACGTCTCGCTGCAGAGCCACCTCTTCGAGGACCGTGTGATGAAGATGTCGACGGTGGACATCGGCCCCGGGGCGAGCATCGGCACACGGACCGTCGTGCTCTACGACACCGTGGTCGGCGCCGACGTCCGGCTCGGGGCGCTGTCGCTGGTCATGAAGGGCGAGCGGCTGACCTCGGGCACGAACTGGCAGGGGCTCCCCGCCGAAGGTGCCACCGCGGCACCCGCCGCGTGCGCGGCCCGCGAACCGGCCCCGGCCGGGCGGTGAGGGAGGCCGTCATGACCTATGGCACCTACGACGCAGCGGCCGCCGGGCAGCGCCGCCTGGCCCTCGTCTACCGGGGACCGGCCTCGCGGCCCGGCTGCCCCGAGGCGGTCGCGGAACTCCTCGCCGCCACACCATGGAATCTGGAGGTCCGCTTCACCGGCCCCGATGAGGCGCTCCATCCGACGGCCCGGAACCTCTCCGACGCCACGCTGTACGCCCAGCCCGGCGGCGGCACGCTCGACTCCGCGTACCGGACCCTGCGCCGGCAGCACCGCGTGGTGCGGGACTTCGTCCGCCACGGCGGACGCTATCTGGGCTTCTGCCTGGGCGGCTACCTCGCCGGAGCCACCCCGGGCTTCGGCCTGCTGCCCGGCGACACCGACCAGTACATCGCCTCGCCGGGCGCCTCGGTCCACGACGAGCGCGACACGGTGGTCCCGGTGACCTGGCGCGGCCGCCGGCGCACCGTGTACTTCCAGGACGGCCCCCTCTTCGAACTCGACGAGGACGCCGACGCGACGATCCTCGCCACCTACGACAACGGGACCGTCGCCGCCCTCGCGACCCGGTACGGCGACGGCCGCGTGGCGGTCACCGGACCGCATCCCGAGGCGACCGCCGACTGGTACACCCACCACGGACTGCCGGTCCGGCACACCCTGGACCTGGCCGAGGACCTGGTCGACGCCGTGATGCGGGAGTGAGACCGGGCGAAGGACACGGGGTTCCCCGTCACCCACGACACGCCGAGGGTGACGGGGAACCCCGTGTCCTTCGCCGACAGCGCCCGTCGACGCCGTCGGGAGACGCACGTCGGGCGGCCCCGGGGCCGGGCGCGCCGCCGGGGGTGCAGGGTACTCACTGGGCGGTGGCAACCCCCGTGAGCGGAGGGGGTGCTCGGGGGCGC
>NZ_JBHVJA010000018.1:0-93006 GCF_042799335.1 Streptomyces sp. NPDC057697
GGGCTCGGGCCCCGACCCCCTTCCGGGTCGGGGCCCGAGCCCTGTGCGGTGCCCGTGCTCACTCCGACTCGAACTCCGCGAGCAGGGCGTCGAGGGACTCGTCGCCCTCCCCGGTCGCGACGATCCGGCGGGCCATCTCGTGCAGCGTCAGCTGCTCCAGGAAAAGCGTGATGGGGACGTCGAGGTCGAAGTCGTCCCGGAGGCAGCCGACCAGGTGCACGGCGGTCAGCGAGTCCCCGCCCGCCGCGAAGTACGTCATCTCCGGGTCGTCCGTGTCCGCCAGCCCCAGGGCCTCGGCGAGCAACGCGCGAACACCCTGCTCCCGGTCCGCGGGGCCCTCGCCCCGGGCCGGTTCCGTACCGCCGGGCGCCACCGCCGCCGGCGGGACCAGGCGGTACGCGCCATGGCTCTCGCCCGCGAAGGGGTAGGACGGCAGCGCGACCCGGCGCCCGCCGCCCTCACGTGCCACCGGCTCGCCCGCCAGCCAGGCCGCGCCGAGCGGATCGGGCCCGCCCAGGCCCGGACCGCCGCCCGAGGCCAGCTCGTCGAGCAGCCGCGCCGCCTGCGCCCGGTCCCCGGCCCGTACATAACCGCGCACGGCCAGCGGGGCACGGCCCACGGAGAGCGTGTACGCGGTGTCCGTGAGGGACGGGGCGCCCGGCGCCCGCAGCGCGCCCGCCAGCCGGCCGGCCAGCGCGCCGAGGTCCTCCCGGGTGCGGGCGGACAGCAGCAGGATCTCCGGCGCGCCCTGCGCGTCCGGCTCCCCGGCGGCGGCGCGCGCCGGCGCCTCCTCCAGGACCACGTGCACATTCGTGCCGCCGATACCGACCGAGCTCACCCCGGAGCGCCGGGGACCGAACCCGGGCTCCGGCCAGGCGGTCGCCTCCCGCACCAGGTGGAACGGGGAGTCGTCGAAGCCCAGTTCGGGGTGCGGGCGGCCGGCGTCGGCGTTCGGGACCAGCGTCGCGTGTTCCAGCATCAGCACCGACTTGATCAGCGCGGCCACGCCCGCCGCCGCGTCCAGGTGACCGATGTTCGACTTCACCGAGCCGATCCCGATCCGGCCGGTGCCGAGCGCTCCCTTGAACGCCGCGCTCGCCGCGGCCGCCTCGATCCGGTCCCCGAGCGCGGTGGCCGTGCCGTGCGCCTCCAGGTACTGGGCGTCGGCCGGATCGAGGCCCGCCGCGGCCCACGCCTCCACGATCGCGGCGGTCTGCTGGTCCACGCCGGGCGCGGTGAACCCGACCTTGGTGGCACCGTCGTTGGTGACGGCGCTGCCCCGGATGACCGCCCGGACCGGGTCGTTGTCGGCGAGCGCGTCGGACAGCCTGCGCAGCACGACCACGCCCACCCCGTTGCCGGGCACGGTGCCGCCGGCCCGCTCGTCGAACGGGCGGCAGCGGCCGTCCGGCGCGTAGATGCCGCCCTGCTGATGGACGTACCCCCGCTTGTGCACCGCGTCCACGGCCACGCCCCCGGCCAGCGCCGTGTCGCACTCGCCGAGCAGCAGCGACTGCACCGCGAGGTGCACCGCCGTCAGCGAGGTGGAGCACGCCGTCTGCACCGTCAGGCTCGGGCCCTCCAGCCCCAGCCGGTAGGAGACCCACGGGGCGAGGAACTCACGGTCGGTGAGGATGCGCACCTGGAGCGCCCCGATGGACGCGGCGAGCCCCGGATCGGTCTGCGCGGCCAGCATGTGCTCGGTCGGCCCGCCGCCGACGTACACGCCGGTACGCGCCGTCCCGCCGAGCGGGCTGCGGCCCGCGTCCTCCAGCGCGGCCCAGGCCGTCTGGAGCAGCAGCCGGTGCTGGGGGTCGAGCGCCGCGGCCTCGGTGCGGTTGAAGCCGAACAACTCGGCGTCGAAGCGGTCCGCGTCCGCGAGACGGCCCTTGGACGGTACGTAGTCGCGCCCGCGCACCTCCTGCGGGTCGGCGCCGTCCGCGATCAGTTCCTCCTCGGTGAAGTCGGTCACCGAGCAGAGCCCGCCGAGCAGATTCGCCCAGTAGGTGTCCAGGTCGGGGGCGCCGGGGAAGCGGCCGCTCATTCCGACGACCGCGATCGCGGAGTCGGCTGCGAGGGGCTCGGCGGCGCTTGCGTTCTCGGTCATCGTGTGGAGCCTTTCCGGTAGCTGAGTCGTCGGGCTGCGGCAGTGCGTCGGGCGTGCCGGTCACCGCCGCGCGCGGCGGCCGTGTCGGCGGGAGCGGGGGACCCGGCGTCGGTCCCGGCGGCCGCCTTGTCGAGGAAGGCGGCGAGGGAGCTGACGGTGGGGTGGCGGAACAGGTCGACCAGGCTGAGTTCGCCGTACGTACCCAGCTCGCGCAGGGCCGACAGGACGCTCAGCAGCCGGATCGAATTGCCGCCCAGGTCGAAGAAGTGGTCCGTGACGGCGACGAGTTCGAGATGGAGCACACGGGCCCACAGACCGGCCACCAGCTGCTCGGTCGCGGTGCCCGCGACGGTGGTCGAGCCGTCCGGCCGGCACCGCACGGTCGCGGGTTCCGGGAGCCGGGCCCGGTCGATCTTGCCGTTGCTGCTGAGCGGCATCTCGTCCAGGCGCACGAACACCTCGGGCACCATGGACCCGGGCAGCCGCCGGGCCAGATGGGCGCGCAGCTCCGCGTCCGGCGGCGCCGCCCCGTCCCGGCCCACGACATACGCCACCAGCCGCTGCGCGGTGCCCGTGCCACGGACGGTGGCCGCGGCCAGGGCGACCCCCGGCGCACCCGCCAGCAGGGTCTCGATCTCCCCCAGTTCGACACGCACGCCGCGCAGCTTGACCTGGAGGTCGGAGCGCCCGAGGTAGTGGATGAGACCGTGTGCGTCGATCCGGCCGAGGTCGCCGGTGCGGTACATCCGGGTGCCCGGCGCGCCGTGCGGGTCGGCGACGAACCGTTCGGCGGTCTGACCGGGCCGCCCGATGTACCCGCGCCCCAGCGAGGCACCGGCCACGTAGATCTCGCCGCCGACCCCCGCGGGGACCGGCCGCAGCCGTTCGTCGAGGACGTACACCCGGGCCCCGGGCACGGCGCCGCCGAGTACCACGGGCTCACCGGGGGAGAGTTCGCCGGTGGTCGCGTAGACGGTCACCTCGCTGGGGCCGTACGCGTTCACGATCCGGCGGCCGGGCGCGGCGAGCCGCTCCACGAGTTCGGCGGGGCAGGCCTCGCCGCCGACCGCGACGGTGCGCAGCTCGGGCAGTTGTCCCTTCAGGTCGGGCAGCAGCATCGCGGCGGACGGCGGCAGGAAGACATAGGTGATGCGGGAGTCCCGCAGCCGTTCCAGCAGCGCCTCGCCGATCCGCTCGTCCTCGGCCGGTACGTGCAGCTCCGCTCCGGCCACCCAGGGGAAGAAGAGGTCGGAGACGGCGACGTCGAAGCCGAACGAGACGAATTGCAGCACCCGGTCGTCGGCGTCGACCGGGAAGGAGTGCCGGACCGCCCGGGTGAGGTTGAGCAGGGCCCGGTGCTCGATCGCGACGCCCTTGGGGACGCCGGTGGAGCCCGAGGTGAACAGGACGTAGGCGAGGTCCCCGGGGCCCGGCACGGCACCGGGCGCGGCGGGGCCCGGTGCGACGGGGTCGGTGACGGCCGGGCGGTCGACCCGGATGCACGGCACCTCCAGACCGTCCGCCTTCGCAGCGGTCTCCCGGGAGGTCAGCAGGAGGCCGGTGCCCGAACTCTCCACCATGTGGCGGAGCCGCGCCTCGGGGTGGGCCTGGTCCAGCGGTACGTACGCGCCGCCCGCCCGCAGGACGGCGAGGGCGGCGATGCCCTGCTCGGCCGAGCGGGGCAGCAGCAGACCGACCCGGAAGCCCGGCCGCACCCCGGCGGCGCGCAGCCGGGCGGCCAGCGCGTCGGCGCGGGCGAGCAGTTCGGCGTAGCTCAGCCGGAGGCCGCCGCAGACCAGAGCGGTGGCATCGGGGCGTTCGGCGGCCCGGTCGGCGATCAGATCGGGCACCAGCCGGTCCAGCGGCGCGGCCTCCGCGAGGCGGTCGGCACCGGCGATGATCCGGCGGCGCTCCTCGGCACCGACCAGCTCCACCCGGGACAGCGGCGCGGACGGGTCCGCGAGGAGCCCGGCCAGCAGGGTGCGGAAGTTCTCCGTCCAGCGCCGGACCGTGGCCGCGTCGAACAGGTCGCTGCGGTAGATGAACTGCGCGGCCAGCCCGGCGCCCCACCGCTCCATGAACAGATGGAAGTCGAACTTCGCGGTGTCCAGGTCCAGCGGGAGCCGTTCGGCCGTCGCGCCGGCCGGCCGCAGCTCCGGGGCCGGCTCGTCGTCGTAGCTGAGTGCCACCTGCACCACCGGGTCGTGGCTGGTCTCGCGGACCGGGGCGAGGGTGTCCACGACCGCCTCGAACGGCGCGTCCTGATAGGGGTGCGCCGCCAGCATCGAGGCCCGCACACGGCGGGTGAGCTCGTCCAGCGAGGGGTCGCCGGACACGTCCACGCGCATCGCCAGGGTGTTGGTCAGCATCCCGACCATCTGCTGGAGTTCCGGCCGCTCGCGCCCGGACGCCGGGTAGCCGATGACCAGGTCCTCGCCGCCCGAGAGCCGGGAGAGGAACGCCGCGTACGCCGCGAACATCGTCATGAACGGGGTGGCGCCCGAGGCGGCGGCCACTTCGGCCAGCCGCTCCCTGACCTCGGCGCCGAACACGAAGCGCTCGGTGCCCCCCGCGGCCGTGCGGACGGCCGGGCGCGGACGGTCCAGCGGCAGTTCCATCGTGGCGGGCGCGCCGCGCAGCCGGTCGACCCAGTGCTTTACGGACGCCTCGAACGCGCCGTCCGCCGCGCACTCGCGCTGCCAGGCCGCGTAGTCGGGGAACTGGAGCGGGAGTTCGGCCGGGCGGTGGGGCAGGCCCCGGGAGGTGTTCCGGTACCCCTCGGACAGCTCCTCCAGGATGAGGCCGAGCGACCAGCCGTCGCAGACCAGGTGGTGGGCGACCAGGAGCACCCGGTGGCTGCCGTCGTCGACCGCGTACACGGTGCAGCGCAGCAGCGGCCCCGCCGAGGTGTCGAACGGGCGGGCGGCCTCGGCGAGCAGCAGGGCCTCCGCCTCGTCGGCGGGCACGTCGCGGTGGACGGTGAGCGGCACCCGCCCGACGGCCGAGACCCGCTGCGCCGGGGTGCCGTCCTCCGCGGTCCGGAAGACGGTCCGCAGCGCCTCGTGGCGGTCGACGAGCGCGTCCAGCGCCCGGCCGAACGCGGCGGTGTCGAAGGGCCCGTGCACCGCGAAGGCAACCGGGACGTTGTACTGGGGGGAGCCCGGATTCAGCTGGTCGAGGACCAGCAGGCGGCTCTGGGCGTCGGAGGCGGGGAACTCGTACTCCTCGCCCCCACCGCCCTCCGCGGCGTAGAGGTCGATGAGATCGACGGCGTCGACGGTCATGGGTTTCAGTCCCCTCGGAGGGCGGTTTCGAGGACCGCGGCGATCTCGGCCGCCGGGCCCGGAGTGAGTACGTCGCTGTGACCGCAGTCCAGTTCGTGCACGTCGAGCGCGGCGGCCACGCGCTGCCAGGCCTCGGTCTTCTCGGCCGTGCCCGGCCAGTCGTCGCGCGTCGCGGAGAAGAGCGTCACCCTGCCCCCGTAGCCGGACGGCAGCCACTCGCGGGCCAGCGCGGTGTGGTGTGTTCCGACGTCGACCAGGGTGTGCAGCTGGGCGGGGGAGAGGCCGTCGAAGGCTCCCCCGCGGGCCGCGGAGAACACCGCGGACCGCTTCAACGGGCCGGTCGGCAGGGGGAGTCCGGGGGCGTGGGAGTGGAGCAGGATGCGCAGCATCTCGTCCTCGACGGCGGCCGGGTCCGGCGGGGTGCGCCTGAACCGGTCCGGCATCGGCATGGCGTCGACCACGGCGAGCAGCCGGACCTCCTCGCCGGCCCGGCGCAGCCGCACCGCCAGTTCGTAGGCGAGCGGACCGCCGAAGGACCGGCCGACCAGCAGATACGGCCCCTTCGGCTGGACCGCGCGCACATGGGGCAGATACAGATCGGCCAGCTCGCCCATCGTGCCCGGGAGCGTGCCGACACCGGTCAGCAGGGCGGGGCTCTGCAGGGTGTGCACCGGGCGGCCCGGGTCCAGATGCGGCAGCAGGTTCACATACGACCAGCTGAGCCCCAGTCCGGGGTGCACGCAGATGAGCGGGGTGCGGTCGCCGCCGGTCCGCAGGGTGAGCACCGGCTCCAGGCTGTTGTGGTGCGGCTGGTCCGGTGCCGTCGTGGCCGGGGCGCGGTCGCGCGCGGCGCGCAGCGGCGTCCGGGAAGCGGTCCCCGGGGGCGCCGGGGCGTCGAGCCGGGCGGCGAGCGCGGCCGGGGTCGGCGCGTCGAACAGGGCCGAGACCGGGATCCGTACGCCGAGGACCGCCTCGATCTTCGACTTCAGGCGCAGCGCGGTCAGCGAATGGCCGCCCGCCAGGAAGAAGTCGGTGTCCGGACCGACCGCGGGCACCCCGAGCACGGTCCCGAACAGGGCGCACAGTTCCCGTTCGCGCGGGGTGCGCGGTGTGCGCGGGGCCGCCGCTTCCCCCTGGGGCACGGGGTCGGGCAGCGCCGCCCGGTCGGCCTTCCCATGGCGGGTGAGCGGCACCTCGTCGATGCGGGCCCACAGGGACGGCACCAGATGCGCGGGCAGGTGCTCGGCGGCATGGGCCCGCACCGCGGCGAGGGTCCGGTGCCACCGCTCGTCCCCGTCCTCCCGCTCCGCCGGCACCAGCCAGGCGGCCAGCAGTTTTCCGCCCGCCGCGTCCGGCCGGGCGGCGACCACGGCCCGCGCCACGCCGGGGCAGCCCGCCAGCGTGGCCTCGACCTCGGCGGGCTCCACCCGGAAGCCGCGCACCTTGACCTGGTCGTCGGCCCGGCCCGCGAACTCCAGGACGCCGTCCGGCGTCCAGCGGGCCAGGTCCCCGGTGCGGTACATACGGCTGCCCGGCGGTCCGTACGGCTCGGCGACGAACCGCTCCGCGGTGGACACCGGCCGCCCCAGGTAGCCCTGGGCGAGCCCGGTGCCCGCGAGGTACAGCTCCCCGGTGGCGCCCGCCGGGACGGGGCGCAGCAGTTCGTCCAGGACGTGGGCGCGGGTGTTGTCCAGGGGGCGTCCGACCGGGACGGCGCCCGAGTGCCCGGCCCGCTCCCCGGCGGTGTGCGCGGCGGCGAACACCGTGGTCTCGGTGGGGCCGTAGCCGTTGACGACCACGGCGTCCGGGCAGTGCTCCCGGATCCGGCGGACCGTGTCGGGCGCGAGGACGTCGCCGCCGGACCACACCTCGCGCAGCCCGGCGAACGCGGCGGGCGCGATCTCCGCGACGGTGCGCAGCAGTTCGGGCGTGAGCATCAGCGCGGTGACCCCCCGCTCGGCGACCATCCGCCCGAGCAGATCGGGGGTGACCGCCTCCGCGGGGGAGACCACCACGGTCCCGCCGCTCAGGAGCGGGACCCACACCTCGTAGGTCGAGGCGTCGAAGGTGTACGGGTTGTGCAGCAGCACCCGTTGGTGGGCACCGCCCGCGAACCGGCCGTCGGCGGCGAGCTCGGCGATCGCCCGCTGCGGGACCACCACCCCCTTGGGCTCGCCCGTGGAACCGGAGGTGTAGATCACGCAGGCGGCGGAGTGGGGATGGGCCGGTACGCCCTCGAAGGGGGTGGACCCGGACGCCCCGGCGATGTCCAGCACCGCCGTGCCCTCGGGCAGCAGGGCGGCGGCGGAGTCCGGCCGGTCGGTGAGGACGAGGGCGGGCGCCGCCGCCGACACCAGCCGGGCCAGCCGCTCCGCCGGGTGCCCCGGGTCGAGGGGGAGCCAGCAGGCGCCCGCCTTGAGGACCGCGAGCTGGGCCACGACCACGGAGGCCGAGCGGGGCAGCAGCAGGGCCACGGTGTGCCCCGGTGCCACCCCGGCGTGCACGAGGCGGCCCGCCAGCCGGTCCGACGCGGCGTCGAGCCCGGCGTAGCTGAGGGTCTCGCCGTCCGTGTCGAGCGCCGGGGCGTCCGGGGTACGGGCGGCCTGGGCGGCGAACCGGCCCGTGAGGGTGGCGGGTTCCACCACCGGCCGGGACGGGCCGGCGGCCAGGGCCAGCAGCCGCTCCCGCTCCGCCGGGGGCAGTGCGTCGATCTCCGCCACCGGCGTCCGGGGCGACCGGGCCAGCAGCTCCAGGACATGTGCCAGGCGCTCGGTGATCGCGGCGGCGGAGATCCCCCGGCGGCAGCTCACCGACAGCAGCAGCCGGTCCTCGGCGACCGCCGCGATCGTGACCGGGTAGTGCGTCGCGTCGGCCACCTTCGCCAGGCGGACGGCGGCGGGGCCGTCGTCGCTCCCGGCCCCCCTCGGGAAGTTCTCGAACGCGAGGATCGAGTCGAAGAGTTCACCGGCCCCCACGGCGCGCTGCACCTCGGCGGCGCGGGCGTGGTGGTGTTCCAGCAGCCGGGACTGCTCGTCCTGGATCCGTTGGAGCAGCTCCTCCACCCGCTCGTCGTCCCGCAGCCGTACCCGCACCGGCAGGGTGTTGATGAACAGGCCCACCATCGACTCGACGCCCGGCAGATCGTGCGGGCGCCCCGAGACGACCGCGCCGAAGACCACGTCGCGGGAGCCCGTCAGCCTGGCCAGCACCAGGGCCCAGGAGACCTGCACCAGGGTGTTGAGGGTGACGCCCGCCTCGGCGGCCCGCCGGACGAGCAGCTCGGTGAGGCTGTTCGTCAGCCACAGCCGGGAACGGTCCGGCGCCGCGTCGGGGCCGGTGGGGGCCAGCAGCGCGGGGCGCTCCAGGCCCGCCAGGGACTCGGCCCAGGCGGCCTCGGCCTTGTGCCGGTCCTGGCCGCCCAGCCACACCAGATAGTCCCGGTAGGGAGCGGCGGGCGGCAGCGGCCGGCCCGCCACGAGGGCGGCCAGGTCCCGCTCGACGACCGGCAGCGACCAGCCGTCCAGCACGATGTGGTGGAAGGACACGACCAGCTCGGCCCCGGTGTCGTGCCGCAGGAACGTGGCACGGATCAGGGGCGGACGGGCCACGTCGAAGCGGAGCGCCGCGTCCTCGCGCAGCACCTCGTCGACGCGCGCCGCCACCGCGTCCGGGGCGAGACCCGTCAGGTCCACCTCGGTCCATGGCACCCGGACCGCCTTCGGCACCACCTGGACCGGCCGGTCCAGTCCCTCGTGCCGGAAGCAGGCGCGCAGATTGGGATGCCGCTCCAGCAGCGCGGTGACCGAGGCCCGCACCGTCTCCCCGGTGACCGAGGGGCCGGTCAGGAAGCGGGCCTGCACCAGATAGGGGTCGGGGCCCCCGGTCTGCCGGGCGGCCTGGAAGAGCAGGCCCTCCTGGAGCGGGGAGAGCGGCAGTACGTCCGCGATGCGCGCGTTCATCGTCGCTCTCCTTCGCCGCCGGTGGAGCCGCTGTCGTCCGGCCCGTCGAGGCCGTCGTCGAGGCCGTCGAAGTCCATGTCCTGACCGAGCAGTTCGAGCTGGTCGCCGGTGAGATCGACGAGCGGGAAGTCGGACGGGGCGTGGACGGCCCCGGCATCCGGACCGCAGTGGTCGGCCAGCACCCCGAGCGCCTCGGACCACGCTTCGGCCAGCGCGCGCACCTCGTCCTCGCCGAGCACCCCCGACGGGTACGAGAAGCTCGCCTCCAGTACGGACGCGCCGTTCTCCTCGCGGGCCAGCACGTCCACCTCCAGGGTGTGCGCCAGCGGCACCGCGTCCGGGCCGGGTTCGAGCAGCCGCCCGCCCGCCGCGTCGCCGGCGGCGAACCGGCCCAGATAGTTGAAGCGGACGTCCGGCACCGGGAGCGCGGCCAGCGCCGGGCCCGTCTCCGGGTTGAGGTAGCGCAGCAGTCCCCAGCCGAGCCCGCCGGCGGGCACCTCCCGCAGCTGCTCCTTCACACACTTCAGGGCCTCGCCCGGCCGGCCGCCGGGCGCCACCGACGCGGCACCGATGTCCAGGCGCACGGGGTACTGCGTGGTGAACCAGCCGACGGTGCCGGACACGTCCACCCGCGCGGAGACGTTCTCGCGCCCATGGCCCTCCAGATGGACGAGGAGCGCGGACCCGGTGCCCCGCCGCTCGACTGCGGCCGCCGTCAGCGCGGTCAGCATCACCGCGTCGGGACGGCAGTTGAAGGCGGCGGGCAGGGTGACGAGCACACTGCGGGTGAGCCCGGGGTCCAGGTCGAAGGTCAGGGTCTCCCGCCGCCGCCCGGCCGCTCCGGGACCGGCGGCGAGGCGGGCCGTGTCGTCCGCCAGCTGCCTTTCCCACCAGGGCAGTTCGTCGAGCCGCAGCCCGGCCTCCTGGGTGAGCAGCCGGGACCAGCGGGCGAACGAGGCGGTCCGGGCGGGCGCGGTCCCGTCCCCGGGCCGGGGGTCGAGCGCCGCGGCGAGCTCCTCGCCGAGCACCCGCCAGGAGAACCCGTCCACGGCCAGGTGGTGCACGGTCAGCAGCAGGGCGCCGGGCCGGCCGGGACCGGGGTCGAGCCAGACCGCCCGCACCATCTCGCCGTCCTCGGGCCGGAGGGTGAGCGTGCGGGCCACCTCCGTCGCCCGGGAGTGGAGGTCGGCGTCCGCCGGGACGGCCAGCCGGACGGCCCGCGCACCGGCGGGCGCGCTCTCCTCGGGCACCTGGAGTTCCCAGCCGGTGTCGTCCTCCCGCACTAGGCGCATCCGCAGCACGGCGTGCCGTGCGACCAGCACGGAGACGGCCTCCTCGATCGCCGCGAGCCCGGTGCCGGAGACCAGCGGGAACAGCATGGACTGGGTGAACGCGGCGGTGTCCACCACCTGTTCGCGCCACCACCGCATCACCGGGGTGAGGGGCAGCCGCCCGGTCCCGGTGTCCTCCCGCTCCTCGGTGCCGGTCTCGGGCGTCCGGGCCAGCACGGCCAGCCGGGCCGGGGTGCGCACGGTGAACACATCGTGCGGGGAGAGCACCAGACCGGCCGCCCGCGCGCGGGCGGCGAGCTGGATCGCCATGATGCTGTCGCCGCCGAGGCGGAAGAAGTCGTCGTCGGCACCGGCCCGTTCGAGTTCCAGGAGCTCGGCGAAGAGACCGCAGAGGATCTCCTCGCGCGCCGAACCGGGGAGCCGGACGGTGTCCGAGGTCCGGGCGGCGGGCGCGGGCAGCGCGGCCCGGTCGAGCTTCCCGTGGGACGACAGGGGCAGCGCGTCCAGGGCCACCACGGCGGCCGGGACCATCGCCGCGGGCAGCCGCCCGGAGGCGTGCAGCAGCAGCGCGTCCTCGTCGATCTGCGCGCCCGGCGCGGGCACCACGTACGCGACCAGCTGCGCGGCGCCGCCCCGGTCGTGCCGCACCACGGCCACCGCCCGTGCCACGCCGGGGTGTTCCGTCAGCGCGGCGGCGATCTCACCCGGCTCGATCCGCAGCCCGCGCAGCTTCACCTGCTCGTCGCCGCGCCCGAGGTAGTAGGTGCTGCCGTCGTCGTCGCGGTGGGCGAGGTCGCCGGTGCGGTACATCCGGCTGCCGGGCGGACCGTACGGGTCGGCGACGAAGCGCTCGGCGGTGAGCGCGGCACGTCCCAGATAGCCGCGGGCCAGGCCGGGACCGGCCAGGTACAGCTCACCACCGGACCCGGCGGGCACCGGGCGGAGCCGGTCGTCGAGGACGTAGGCGGTGGTGCCCGCCACCGGGGTGCCGATGGGCGGCGCCGCTCCGTCCGCGGCCAGCGGTCCGGAGATGGTGGAGACGACGGTCGACTCGGTGGGCCCGTAGGCGTTGTGGAAGCGCCGCCCCGCGACGGCCCAGCGCGCCACCAGCTCCGGCGGGCAGGTCTCCGCGCCGACGACCAGGGCCCGCAGCCGCGGAAGCGGCCCGGCCGGTACGGTCGCGAGCACGGACGGCGGGACGAACGCGCAGGAGACCGACCGCTCGGCCAGCACCGCCCCCAGGGCCTCGCCCACCAGCGGACCGGCGGGCGGCAGCACCAGGGTCCCGCCCGAGCCGAAGGCCAGGCACAGCTCGCCGACGGAGATGTCGAAGGAGGGCGGCCCGAGCTGGAGCACCCGGCTCTCGGCGTCCAGACCGAGGCCGTCCACCATGCTCCGGGTGAGCGCGGCCACGCCCGCGTGGGTGACCACCACGCCCTTGGGGGTGCCGGTGGAGCCGGAGGTGTGGATGACATGGGCGGCATCGTGCGGGGCCGGGCCGGCCGCCGTCAGCGGCTCCCCGGCCCAGGCGTCCTCGTCGAGGACCAGGACCGGCAGATCCGTCTCCGGGGGCGTGGCGCCGGGCTCGGTGACCAGGAGCACGGGCGCCGCCTCGGCAAGGACCCGGCGGATCCGCTCCGCCGGATGGGCGGGGTCGAGGGGCAGATAGGCGGCTCCCGCCCGCTGGACGGCCAGCGCCGCCACCGGCCAGTCGCTGCCGCGCGCGAGGGCGAGGGCGACGATCCGGCCGGGGCCCGCCCCGAGCCGCACCAGCCGGCCCGCCAGCCGGGCCACCCGGTCGTCGAGCCGGGCGTAGCTCAGGGTGTGCCCGGGGGCCTCCAGGGCCGGTGCGTCCGGTGTGCGGGCCGCCTGCCGGGACACCAGCTCGGGCAGCGAGAGGGGTGCGGGGGCGGTGGGCCCGGCGGAGCGGGCGAGCAGTTCGCCGCGCAGGGCCGACGGCACCAGGTCGATGTCCCCGATGAGCGCGGTGGGGTCGTCGGTGATCCGCCGCAGCAGCTCGACGTAGCACTGCGTCCAGCGGGCCACCGTCCGAGGGTCGAAGACATCGGTGCGCAGCCCGAAGCTGCCCTCCATGCCGTCGCCGCTGTCCTTCACCACGCCGACCAGGTCGTGCTCGCCGCCGGTGTGGATGCGTTCCGGCTCCGCGAACTCCTTCAGCACCGAGACGCTCGGCTGCTGCGTCAGGTGCATGAACACCCACTGGTACAGCGGGGCCCGGCCCGCGCTGCGCTCTGGCGCGGCGGCCGACACGATCCGGCCCACCGGCACGTCCGCGTTGGCCATCAGATCCGGGAAGTCGACGGCGAATCCGGCGAGCACATCCGCGAAGGACCGGTCCGGGGTCACCTGCCAGCGGGTCGGCACGGCGTTCATGACGTACCCGATGACCCGGTCGAGGCCCTTGGCCGCGCGGTTGGCGATGGGGGTGCCGATCACCAGGTCGTCGGCGCCGCTGACCCGGTGCGCCAGGACGGCGAAGGCGGCCATCAGGACGACGTAGACCGAGGCCCCGCGTTCCCGGGCCAGTGCCCGTACGGCCGCGGTGGTCCGTGCGTCGATGTGGAAGGGGACCTGGGCGATGCCGTCGTCCCCGCCGGGGGAGGCGGCGCCGCCCGGCACGGTGAGCGGACCGGGCGGGTCGGCGAGATAGCGGCGCCAGAAGTCGAGCCGGCTCGCGAACACCCCGGACTCCGCCAGCTCGCTCTGCCAGGCCGAGAAGTCGGCGTACTGGACGGCGGGCCGGGTGAGCGGCGGCTCCAGACCGTCGCGCAGGGCGCCGTACGCCTGTGCGAACTCGTTCTGCAGCACATCGAACGACCACCAGTCGCTGATGGTGTGGTGCAGGCTCAGCATCAGGGTGGAACGCCGCTCGTCGACCCGGACGAACCTGGCCCGGATCAGCGTGTCCCGGCCGAGGTCGAAGGGGCGGCTGCGGAAGGTCTCGAATGCCTCGTCGATCGTCCTGCCGGTGCCCCGCAGATCCTCGTGCTCCAGGCCGAAGGCCCCCTCGTCGTGGAACTCGACGTGCAGCTCGCCCGACGGGTCCGTCACGATCCGGGTCCGCAGGATGTCGTGGTGACTGCGGATCAGCGTCAGCGCCCCCTCCAGGTGCGCCGGGTCGACGGGCTGCTCGAAGTGGTAGGCGGCGCACAGATTGAGCGCCGGGGTCCCGGGATACAGCGAGTCGTACACCCACAGGTCGTGCTGGGCGGGGCTGAGCGGCACCCGGCGGGCCGGGTCGCGCGGCGGTATGACGGCGGGTATCTCGCGGGACCGCCCCGCCTCCAGCAGGCGGCGCATCAGACGGATCCGCTGCTCCCTGCCGAGGGCGACGAACCGCTCGGCCATGGAGGGGGACGCGGCACCCGGGACGGGGCGCGAAACGGTGGGGGCGCTCATCACAGGTTCTCTTTCAGTTCGGCCAACCGGTGCAGCCCGGCCAGTACGTCGTCGCGTCCGATGCCGAAGTCGATGAAGCAGGCGACCTCGTCGACGCCCAGCTCGGCCAGATCGGCGAGCATCTTGGCGCAGTGGCCGGGGGAGCCGAGCAGGCTGCCCCAGCTGAGATAGCGCTCGAACGCGAAGTCGGCGAGCATCGCGGTCTGTTCCTCGGTGAGCTTCGCGGTCGCGGCGTCCGCGGCACGGTTGGCCGCGGTCTGGCGGACGTACGAGGCGAGATAGGTCTTGAGCGGGGCGCTCGCCATCCGGCGGACCTCCGCGTCGTCGGTGCCGACGTAGGTGTGCGCCATCAGCGTGACCCGGCCGTGCGCGTCGGTGCCCCGCTGGTCGGGGGCCGCGGCGCAGGCGGCGCGGTAGCGGGCGATCCGGTCGGCCAGCTCGTCCCGGCTCTGCCCGACGGTCGCGCCGAGCACCCCGGCGCGCAGCTGTCCGGCGGCCTCCCAGGTCTCCGGGTTGCCGGAGGTGGTGACCCACAGCGGCAGGGTGTCCTGCACGGGCCGGGGCTGCGGCGTGACCGGGACCGGGGTGCCCGTGCCGTCGGGGTACTCGGCGGACTCGCCCGCCCAGAGCGAGCGCAGCCGCGGGATCGTCTCCAGGGCGGTCCGCCGCCGGTCCGCGTACTGCCCGGGGGCCAGCGTGAAGTCCCTGGAGTGCCAGCCGGTGGCGACGGAGAGCCCCACCCGCCCGTGCGAGAGGTTGTCCACGACGGCCCAGTCCTCCGCGACCCGCAGGGGGTGGTGGAGCGGAAGGACGACGCTGCCCGCCCGGATCCCGATCCGTTCGGTGGCGACCGCGAGCGCCGCGCTCAGCACCGGCGGACTGGGGAAGACCTGCCCGACCTGCTGGAAGTGGCGCTCGGGGGTCCAGACGGCGTGGAACCCGAGCCGGTCGGCGGTCCTGGCCACGGCGAGGATGTCCTCGTACGTCTCGGTGTGCCGGGCCCCGCCGGCGGTGGTGCTGTCCGCACCGAAGAACATCACACTGAGGTCCACTGCCACTCCTCCTGCTTGCTGCCGGTCTGGTTCTGGGGTTGCGGACGGCGCGGCACCCTGGGGCGGCGCGGGATGGGGGACGCGGCGGCGGGCTCGGGCCCGGCTACCGCCCGTTCCAGCTCTGCGGCGAAGGCGGCGACGGTGGGCGCGGCGAACAGCTGGGCCACGGTCACCGGCCGCCCGGCACCGAGCCGGGCCACGGCGCGCACCGCGCGCAGCGAGTTGCCGCCGAGTGCGAAGAAGTCGTCGTCCGGACCGGCGCTCGGCACTCCGAGGACCTCGCACCACACCGCGGCGGTCTCCCGCTCCAGGGCGGTCATCGGCCGCTCGGCCGCGGGGCGTTGCCGGGCGGGCGGCACGATCCGGTCGCTCTCCCCGGCCCGCCTGGGCGGCTCGGTGAGCTCCAGCCGGGACACGGGCGTGCCGGGAGCGGCCGCGAACGCCTCCAGGGCCTCGGGGAGCGCATGGGCAAGCCAGTGGACGAAGTCCGCCTCCAGCGCGTCCTCGCGGTACTCGAACGTCAGCGTCAGCCCGTCCGGTTCGCCCGAGGCCGAGGTGGAGTCCGTGACGTCCACCAGGAGTTCGAACCGGGCGGCGCCGGTGCGGACGATCTCGACACCGTGCTCGGCACCGGGCAGCGCGACCTCGGCCCGCGCGTTGTTCTGGAGCGCCAGGACCACGTCGGTGAAGGGCTGACGGCCGGGGGAGCGCGGCGGGTTGAGGGCCCCGACCACGTCCTCGAACGGCACGTCCTGGTGGCTGAAGGCGGCGAGGTCCGTCTCCCGGACCCGGGCGAGCACCTCGGCCGGGGTGGGGTCGCCGGACAGGTCGGTGCGCAGCACCAGCATGTTGACGAAGAACCCGACGACGTCCTCGACGCTGCCGTCCCCGGCGCGCCCGGCCACCGGGGCGCCGATCGCCAGGTCCTCGTCCGCACCGGCCCGCACCAGCACCGTGGCCAGCGCGGCGTGCAGGGCCATGAAGAGCGTGGCGCCCCGGGAGCGGGCCGATTCGATCACCCGGGCGTGGGCGGCCGCGTCCAGCCCGCGCACCACGACCCGCGCGGCCGGGCCGGGTGCGGCGGGGCGCCCGGCGCGGCGGGGCAGCAGCGCCCCGCCGGCCGGCAGCCCGTCCAGCTCCTTGTGCCAGTAGGTGAGCTGACGGGCCGCCAGCGCATGTGCGTCGGACGCCGAGCCGAGCCGGTCGAGCTGGTGACGGGCGTGCTCCGCGTACGGGACGGCGAGCGGGGGGAGCGCGGCCGTGTCCGCGCCCCGCGCACGGGCCCCGTAGGCGCGTGAGAGATCACGGAAGAGCGGGCGCAGGGACCAGCCGTCCCCGGCGATGTGGTGGACCAGCACCAGGAGCGCGTGCTCGTCGGGCCGCTCCGCGGTGGTGAACAGCGTTGCCCGGACGGGGAGTTCGGCCCGCAGGTCGAAGAGGTGGCGGGCCTCCCGCTCGATCGCCCGGTCCAGCGATTCCGCGGCGATCCGCAGATGCCGGAAGGGAGGCCGGGCGGCCGCCCCGCTCAGCACCCGTCGTACGGGGGAGCCGTCACGCTCCTCGAAGACGGTACGGAGCACCTCGTGGCGGTCGGCGACCAGGGCCAGGGCGTCGTCCAGCGCGGCCGGGTCGACCGCGCCCCGCAGCCGGACCAGCATCGGCAGGTTGTACGCGGCACCGGCCCCGATCCGGTCCAGGAACCACAGCCGGTGCTGGGCGTGCGACACCGGGAGCGTCCCGGAGGCGGCGCCGGGCGGGGCGGGAGCGGTGGGCGGAGCCGGGGGAGCGGTGTCGACGAGCGGGGCCAGCCGGGCCGGGGTGGGCGCCTCGAAGAGGCCGCGGATGTCGATCTCCGCGCCGAGCACGGTGTGGATCCGGCCCAGCAGCCGGGCGGCGAGCAGGGAGTGGCCGCCGAGCGAGAAGAAGTCGTCGTCCGGGCCGACCTTCTCCCGGTGCAGCACCTGGGAGAAGAGGGCGCAGAGCGCGGCCACGGTGCCGCTCGCCGCCGCCGGGGCGGGGGCCGTCGCGGGTCCGGGCTCCGGCAGGGCGGCCCGGTCGAGCTTCCCGCTGAGGGTCAGCGGCAGCGCGTCCAGCGGCACGAAGACCGCCGGGACCAGATAGTCGGCCAGGATGCCCCGGGCGTAGGCGCGCAGCTCCGCCTCCCGGAAGGCGTGCCGGTCGCCGCCGCGCGGTACGACGTACGCGGTCAGCTGGCGGTCGCCCGCCGGGTGCTCATGGGCGACGACCGCCGCCCGGTCGATGCCGGGGTGCCGGGTCAGCACGCTCTCGACCTCACCGGGCTCCACCCGGAAGCCCCGGATCTTGACCTGGCTGTCGGCCCGGCCCAGGTATTCGAGGACGCCGTCGGCACGCCGCCGCCCGAGGTCTCCGGTGCGGTAGACGCGCTCGCCGGTCGGGGAGGCGACGAAGCGTTCGGCGGTGAGCGCGGGCCGTCCCCGGTACTCGCGGGCGACACCCGCCCCGGCGGCGTAGAGCTCACCCGTGCAGCCGTCCGGCACCGGGCAGAGGTTCTCGTCGAGGACGTACACCCGCTTGCCCGCCAGCGGACGGCCGATGGGTATGGGGCCGTCGCCGAGTTCGGCGGCGGAGACCGGGTGGACGGTCAGGAAGACCATGCACTCGACGGGCCCGTAGCCGTTGCTCAGCCGCAGCCCGGGACTGCGCTCCAGGGCGCGGGCCGTGTGCGGCACGGACAGCGCCTCGCCGCCCACCACGAGTTCCCGCAGCCCGTCCAGCACCCGCGGGTACTCGTCGACGACGACGTTGAAGAGGGAGGCGGACAGATACATGGAGGTGATGCCGTGCTCGGCGACGAGCCGTGCCATCAGGAAGGGTTCGGGACGCCGCCCGGGGTGCAGGACGCAGGTCCCGCCGCTCATGAGCGGGCCCCACAGCTCCATCGCGCAGGCGTCCCAGGACAGCGGCGCGCACTGGAGCCAGACCGAGCCGGGACCGAAGGACGCGAAGGTCTGCCCGGTGAGGGTGGCCGTGATCGCGTGGTGCGACGAGGCGATGCCCTTGGGCCGCCCGGTGGAGCCGGAGGTGAACATCACGCAGGCGATGTCGTCGGGGCGGACCGGGACGGCGCCGCGCGGCAACGGCCGCGCCCCGTGGGCGTCCTCGATGTGCACCCGCGCCACGTCGAACGCCCCGGGCGCGGTGTCACGGGCCGAGACCACCGCGACCGCCCGCGCGTCCTCGGCCATCGCGCGCAGCCGTTCGGCGGGGAAACCGGGGTCCAGCATCACGTAACCGGCACCGGCCTTCAGGATGCCGAGCACCGTCACGACGAGGGCGGTGGAACGCTCCAGGTACACGCCGACGGTGTCGCCGGCCCGGATGCCCCGCGCGGCCAGCAGCCCCGCCAGCCGGGCCGCCCGTTCGTCGAGTCCGGCGTAGTCGATCCGTTCGCCTTCGTGGATCAGCGCGGTCGCGCCGGGCGTCCGGGCGGCCTGCTCCTCGAACAGCTCATGCACGCACCTCATCCCGCTCACCTCCTCTTTGTCCGCTCTGCTCGGCCGGTTCCCGCGGTGCGTCGAGGTCGGGCAGCAGGTCGTCGATGTCCCTGATCGAGCGGCTGGCGAGTCCCCAGAGGGCGACGGCGGTCCCGCCGATGCCGGCGAGGAACAACATGGCCGCCATGCCGCTCCCCGGGCCGTGCCCGACCAGCGGGCCGAGCACGGTGAAGAGCCCGGTTCCCCGGGTGGCCAGTGGTTCGAAGACGTGGTCGGCGAGCGGCCCGGAGACCGCCATGGCCAGTGGGACGGAGATCTGGGAGAGGAACATCACCGCTCCGAAGACCCGGCCCTGCCATTCATGGGGGACCTTGGTCTGCACGATGGTCTGCATCGAGGCGTTGACCACCGTCATGAGCAGGGCGCCGACCAGGATGGCCAGGCACCAGCCCGCCACACCGGTCACCAGACCCATCACCACCAGGCCGGACAGGCACATGCCGACCACGCCGAGCATCATGCCCCGGCCCCGGTTCGCGGGACCGCCCCAGGCCGCCATGAGCAGGGCGCCGGCCACGCCGCCGACGCCGACCGAGGTGTTGACCGCGGCGAGCGCGCCGTTGCCCGCCCGGAGCAGCACCATCGGCGAGATGAGGGCGAAGCCGAAGACCATGACCAGGTTGACCACGCAGAAGTTGATGATCAGATCGCGCAGACTGGGCACCCGGAAGAGGTAGCGCAGCCCCTCGACGGCATCGGCGGTGATCCGGCGGCGCGGCGCGTCGGGGTCCTTCTTCGCCACCCGGTCGCCGTTGAAGCGGACGATCCTGATGCCGACGAGGGCGAACGCGTAGCTCGCCAGGTCGACCAGGAGTGTCGGGCCGATCCCGAAGAGCGCGACGAGCAGACCGCCCAGTGCGGGGCCGCCGATCCCGGCGGCGCTCTTCGCACCGGCCAACAGGCCGTTGGTGCGGTCCAGCTGGTCCTTGCGCACCAGGAGCGGAACGGCCGAGGAGAGGGCCGGGAACTGGAAGGCGGCGCAGACACCGAGCAGTACGGCGGCCGGATAGACCTGCCAGGCCTGGAACGCGCCGAGGTAGTGGAGCAGGGCCAGGGTGCCCACGACGAGGAGTCCGCCGGCGTCGGCTATCTGGAGGGCGGCACGCTTGGTTATGCGGTCGACGATTGCACCCGCAATCGGACTGAACACGGCCTGGGGCAGCATGGCGCAGAGCGAGAGGGCGGTGACGGCCGTCGCGTTCCCGCCGGACGACCACACTTCCACGATGAAGGCGAACCGGACTGCCGCGCTGCCCGCGAGCGAGACCGCCTGACCGGACCAGACGAGGAGAAAGGGCCCCATTCCCGAGAAACGACCGGGAATGTCCGTCGATATCCGGGTGCCCATCAGGACCCGGATCCCATGTGCACCGGCATCCGGCACCTCGTGCCCGAGCCGTCGATTGCTTTGGTTGCCACGCCTCAATCCCCCAGGATGTCGCATCCTCTACGGATCACCACGGATCCCTGTCTGAATCGAACGGGGTCATCATGCGGCCATCGATTACCGCTGCGTTCCCTTAGCGAACACGGGAACGGGAAGGAGGCGGGAACGATTCGGGAGGGAAAGAGGAGCCGGGAAGGCAAGGGTCCTCCCGTAGTTGTCTGCAGAAGGAGTACTCACGTGAAGGACCCCAGGGATCGTTCGCCCGACGGGACGGAACTGCGTCAGGCCCTCCAGGACCTGTCCACCGTGGAACGGTGGGCCGAGCGTGTGGCGTCCGGTGTCCAGTCCCACCCGTACACCGCGCCGGAGTCCTGGGAGGGGCCCCAGTTGAGCGTCGAGACCAGAACCGAGAACGGCATGCACACGGTCTCCGGCATCGTGGAGTGGCCGCCCGGGGCCGGGGCGCGTCCCGCGGTCCTGGACGAGACGGAGCGCGCGGTACTCCGTTCCCTCGTGAGATCGCTGCTCGACCTGGCCGGCCACGAGTCGGGAACGGCCCGCACGCGTGTGGTGCTCACCCCCGTCGGGCCCCGGGTCGCCGCCTGCCAGCTCGACGTGGAGTAGCCGGTGCCGGTCCGTTCCCGCGGCAGTTCCCGGCGGCGGTATCGGGGCAGGAACGGACCGGGAACGCCGATCAGCAACATCAGTGGTGTCGGGAAGCGGAACACCGCAGAACCACACAAACACCACTTAGGGGCGGGACCATGGGACGCAAGCTTGCTGGAATCTTCGGGATCGTCGCCGCGACGCTGGCCTTCGGTATCGGCACGGCGGTCGAGGCGGGACAGTCGCACGGTCCCCGGGGCGTCCAGCAGGTCTTCGCCGACGACAAGGGCCCCACGATCATCGGTACCCGCGGGACCGACGACGACAAGGGTCCGACCGTGATCGGTACCCACCTGCTCGCCGACGACAAGGGCCCGACGATCATCGGTACCCGCGGGACCGACGACGACAAGGGTCCGACCGTGATCGGTACCCACCTGCTCGCCGACGACAAGGGCCCCACGATCATCGCCACCCGGGGCACCGACGACGACAAGGGCCCCACGGTCATCGGCACCCAGGGCACCGACGACGACAAGGGCCCGACGTCCCCCGTGATGTGATCCCCCCACCGCCTCGACACCTGAGCCCCGCACCGGCCGTCACGGTGCGGGGCTCATCGATGTCCGGCACAGGGCGGCGGACCCGGCGGGGCAGCCGCCGCGCACCTCCCGAGCCCGGGTCACGGGTACGGGTGCGGCGGGCGGCCGTCAGCCCCGGCGGTGGCCCGCCGGCACTCCCATCCCGGCGAAGAGCTCCTCGGCCTCCGCCCGGAACCGGGCCGCGTCCGGCGTGTCCCCGAGGGCGTCGGCCATGCCCGCGAGGGCGTAGGCCTGCTCGATGCGGTAGCTGAGGGAGGAGGCGAGTTCGTGGGCATGGGTGTGCAGTTCGAGCGCCGCCGCCGCGTCGCCCTGACGGTGGCGCAGCCGTCCCACCACGTTCTCCACCTTGGCCCGGCGCAGGGGCGAGGCGTTCGTCCGCATCAGGTCGAGGGCGAGCTCCGCCTGGTCCGGGACGCGCGGCGGCTTGCCCAGCCGGTGCTCCACGTCGGCGGAGAGCGCCAGCGTCAGGGCGAGGTTCACCTCGTTTCCCGTCTCCCCGTACAGCGCGCGGGCCTCCGCCAGACAGCGGTCGGCCTCCTCGTACGCGCCCAGTCCGACATGGGCGAAGGCGAGGTCGGTGATGGCACCGGGCAGGCCCTCGTGCTGCCCCAGCTTCCGGCTCAGTTCCGCCGAGCGCCGGGCCGCGTCCCGCGCCTCCTCGTACCGCCCCCACTGTTCGTAGAGCGTGCTGAGGATGGTCAGGCTCTCGGCCTCCGCGCGCGGCATGTCCAGGTCGCGTTCGTGCGCGATGGCCGTCTCCATGTGCCCCAGGGCCGCCGAGAAGTCGCCGAGCAGGCTGTTGAACTGGCCGAGGATGCTCTCGCTGTGGGCCTGGGTGTGCAGATCACCGAGCCGGACCGCGACGTCCCGGCTCTTGCGGGCGGCCTCCAGTCCCTCGGTGAGACGGCCGAGCTTCCAGCAGGCGACGCCCAGGTTGGACAGGCTCACCCCCAGCAGCGCCAGATCCTCCAGCCGGCCCGCGGCGGCGACCGCGACCCGGCTCAGCTCGCCGAACTCCTCCAGGAGACCGAGGTCGTTGAGCTGGAAGACGAGATTGCGGGCCAGACACACCACATGGCGGTCGTGCCCCCTGCGCTCGGCGAGCGTGACGGCCGCGAGGAGTGACGTCTGCTCGCGCAGGAACCACTTCCGCGCCCGCTCGGGAGTGCCGAGGTCGGGCAGTTCGGCCGTGGAGGGTTCGATGCCGGTGCTGCGCCTGCGCCGCCCGGAGTACAGGAGGTCGCACGCCACCTCGGTGGCGGTCAGGTAGTAGCCCAGCAGCCGTTCCACCGCCCCGGAGTCCTCGGGGGACTCGACGAGCAGGCTCTGGGCGAAGCTGCGGACCAGGTCGTGGAAGGTGTAGAGACCGATCTCCGGCTGCTGCACGAGATGGACGTCGAGCAGCAGTTCCAGCAGGTCCTCCGCGTCCCGGGCGGAGGCGCCCAGCAGCGCACCGGCCGCGTGGACGTCCATGTCGCTGCCCGGGTGCAGGGCCAGCGTCGAGAACGCGTTGCGGCACTCCTCGTCCAGGGCCTGGTAGGACAGGCGCAGGGTGGCGGAGACGCTGCGGGCCCCCGAGCTCAGCTCGTCGAGCCGCCGGGTCTCGTCACGCAGCCGCTCCGCGAGGTACTGGAGGGTCCAGCGCGGGCGGTTGCGCAGCCGGGCGGTGGCGATGCGCAGGGCGAGGGGGAGATGCCCGCAGAGCCGGGCCAGCTCCGCGGCGGCCTCGGGCTCGGCGGCGACGCGCTGGGCGCCGAGCGTCTCGGCCACCAGCATCGCGCTGTCCTCGGGCGGCATCTCGCCGATGGAGATCCACTGCGCGCCGTCCAGATCGACCAGACGGGCCCGGCTGGTGACCATGACGAGGCAGCCGGTGGAGAGGGGCAGCAGCGGCCGGACGGCGGCGGCGTCGGCGGCGTTGTCGATGAGGATCAGCAGCCGCTTGCCGACCAGGGTGGCCCGCCACAGGGCGGTACGGGCGGCCACGTCGTCGGGGATCAGACTGCCCGGGACGCCGATGGCCCGCAGCAGGGTGTCGAGCGCGATGCCCGCGGTCACCGGCTGGTCGCCCGGGGTGTAGCCGCGCAGATCGATGTGGAGCTGGCCGTCCGGGTAGTCCGGGGCGAGCCGGTGGGCCGCGCGCACCGCGAGCGAGGTCTTCCCGCAGCCGCCCATGCCGTCGATGGCCACGATCTGCGGACCCTGCTCCCCGCCGCTCCTGGCACCTTCGAGGATTTCGGTCAGCTCCCGGTCCCGGCCGGTGAAGTCCGCGAGGTCGTACGGGAGGGTGCTGGGGGGTTCGGCGGGCAGCGCCACGGCCACGACGGGGGCGGCCGCCGGTTCCGGCCCGGCCAGTTCGGGGCTCTCCCGCAGGATTCCCTCGTACAGCTTGGTCAGGTTGGGGCCGGGGTCGATGCCGAGTTCATCGGCGAGCAGCTCGCGCACCTTGCCGTACTCGTCCAGGGCCTCGGCCTGCCGCCCGGACCGGTACAGGGCGATCATCAGCTGGCCGCGCAGGGACTCGCGCAGGGGATGCTGCTGGACCAGCTCCCGCAGCTCCACGACGAGTTCGGCGGCCTCGCCGAGCGCGAGGTGGAGTTCGAAGAGCTGTTCCGCCGCGGTCAGCCGGCGTTCCTCGATGGAGGTCGACGCCGCCTCGATGACCGGACCACCGCTCCCCGACAGAACGGGTCCGCGCCAGAGGGCCAGGGCGCCGCGCAATATCTCGGCCGCTTCGGCCGTGCGGCCGTCCGCCGCCGCGAGCTTCGCTTTGCGTATCAGTAGGCCAAATTCGGCCACATCGATTTCACATTGTTCCTGAGCGACGCGATATCCGGGGCCGTCGGTCACGAGGACCTCGGCACCCCCGGGTATCCGTCTTCGAAGATCCGCAACCGCCTTGCGTACTTGGTGAGGTGCTGTCGGCGGCGGATCCTCGTCCCAGGCCGCCTCGACGAGCCGGGAAACCGGTAGCACCTTTCCGGGCTCCAGAAGCAGAGTGGCCAGAACTCGCTCCTGTATGACGCCGCCCAGTCGGAGCCGCGTTCCGTTGGACCATCCCTCTATCGGGCCAAGAATGTTGAAGCGCAGCCGAAACTCTTCTGCAGTTGACACGCATCCTCCCCCTCGGTTCGGCGCACCCGACAGCGCTTCACCAGCGCGAGGCGATCGTAGCTCTTGCGGAAGGAACTCGCGGTACTGCACCGGGAAGAGTTCGGGAATGGCTCGATGGAGTCTGTTCATCGACGGCAGGCCTTCGCTGCCACGGACAGCATGGAGCGCACGGAGCGTGAGCGGAGTCCGAAAGATCCGGACCGGGCCGTGTGTTCCGGACAGTCCTGGGCGGTCGGGTAACCGGCCATTGCGTTTTCTGAGCATGTGGAGACCGAGGAGACAATGATGAATTCCCAGCCCGCACCCGGGCTCGACGTTCTGCTGCAGAATGCGCGCCGGCGGGCGGGACTCACCCAGGAACAGCTCGCCGGACTTTCCACTGTGAGCGTACGGGCCATTCGAGACCTGGAACTGGGCCGTGTGCAGCACCCGCGCAGAGAAACGCTGAAGCTGCTCGCCCATGCGATGAGACTGAGCGACGCGAGGCGCGTCGAGCTCGAACTCGCCGTCGATGCAAAGGCCGCGGGGCGCGTCTTCCAGGACATCTACGGAGCGGGCCTCGCCACACCGCCCCCTCCGCTGCGCCCGCTGATCGGGCGGCGCCCCGAACTGGAGGCGCTGACCGCCCGGTTGAGGACGGACCACGAGCGGCTGCTGACCCTGGTGGGACTGCCGGGAGTGGGGAAGTCGCGGCTGGCCCAGGAAGCCGCTTCGGTGATTCACGCCCGGGACCGGGTCCCGGTGTTGTGGGTATCCCTGGACGACACGGCCGAAAGCGACGCGGCGGTCGCCAACAACCCGCAGGCGACCGTGACCGGATGGGTGCGCGCACTCGTCCGTGACGGCGAGGAATTCGAGGAACTGGCCGCGCTCATAGGGTCCAAGGCGACCTTGATCGTGCTGGATGGTCACGATGCGTCACCATCTGTCACCCCTCGGCTGCTGAGTCTGCTGCGTGCCTGCGAGCGCCTGAAAATACTCACCACCACCGACCGCCCGGTCCAGCTGCCCGGCGGACGGCTGCTGCCGCTGGCCCCGCTCGCGGTCCCGACCGCCGCCGACCTCGCCGCCGGACCGGTGGGCACCTCCCTCGTCGCGGACCGGCACGCCGTCGAGCTGACGCTCTCCCACGTCAGTTACATGCGACCCGACTTCCTCCCCACCGACTCCGTCGTCACCACCGTGGCCCACATCTGCCGGGCCCTGGACGGCATGCCGCAGGCGCTGGAGGCCGCCGCCTCGTGGCTGCTGCTGTACTCCCCCCAGCAGCTCCTGGACATCGCCCGGACCACACCGCTGGTCCTGCTCGACGGGGTCACGCCCGCCGATCCCGCCGCCGGCCCCACCCTGGGCGAGCGGCTCGGCGCCGCCGTCACCGGTCTCGACCCGCAGGCCGCCGAGCTGCTGCGCACACTGGCGTCGCTGGAGGACCCCTGGACGGTGGACGTCGCCGCGCGGGCCCGGGGCACCGCCCTCGCCGAGACCGCCCGCGATGTGCACGCCCTGCTGGTCCGCGGGCTGATCCGCAGGCTTCCCGCCACGGCGGGCGAACCGGTCGGCTTCACCGTGCTCAACCTGGTCCGCGCGGTCCTCGACGCGGAGCAGGAGCGGGAGTCCGCCGCCCTGGCCGTCGCCCTGGCCGAATGAGAGCTCCACACCCCACGCCCCTTCCTTCCCCCGTCCCGCCCTCCCCGCGTCCGCACACCGTCCGCGGCCTCCCGTTCCCCGAGCCGCAGTCCGACCCCGTCCTCGTGAAAGGCACCGCACCCATGCGCAACCTGATCTCCCTGGCCGACCTCACCCCCGCCGAGCTGGACCGCATCGTCCGGCGCGCCGTCACGTTCGGCCGCGACGGCATCGTGCCGAAGCCGCTGGCCGGACACCAGATCGGTCTCTACTTCCGCAAGTCCTCGACCCGGACCCGTACGTCCTTCTGGAGCGCGGCGACCCGCCTCGGCGCCGATGTGATCACCTTCGGCCCCAACGAGCTCCAGCTCAGCACCGGGGAGACGGTCGAGGACACCGCCCGGGTGCTCGGGCAGTACCTGGACGCCCTCGTCGTGCGCACCAACGGGGACGTGGAGGAGATCCGCCGGCTCGGCAGCAGCGAGGACCTGGCCGTCGTCAACGCCCTGAGCCTGGACGAGCACCCGACCCAGGCCATAGCCGATCTCGCCACCCTGACCGAGGAGTTCGGCTCGCTCGACGGGCTGCACCTGCTCGCCGTGGGCGAGGGCAACAGCTCGGGCGCGGCCCTCGCGCTCGCCGCGGCCCTCACCCCCGGCCTGCGCCTGACCCTGCTGTGCCCGCGCGGATACGAGGTGCCCAAGGAGACCCTGGACCTGGCGGCCGAGCTCAGCGGCGGCAAGGCCCTGGTGCGCCAGGTCGTCACCGCCGACGAGGTCGAGGGACCGGTGGACGCGGTCTACACCAGCCGGTGGCAGACCATGGGGGTGACGAAGGAGAACCCCGACTGGATCCGGGACTTCGACGGCTTCCGGATCGACCGCGCGTTCCTGGACCGCTTCTCCGGTCCGCGTACCGTCTTCCTGCACGACCTGCCCGCGGTGCGCGGCGAGGAGGTCACCGACGAGGTGCTCGACGGCCCGTCGAGCCGGGCCTGGCGGCAGGCCCACCACAAGATGACCGCAGCCGCCGCCGTCCTGGAGTGGTGCGTGCGCGGCATCCAGGACTGATCGCACACACCGATCGGCTCCTGGCGGACATGGGTGCACGGCCGAGGCCGCCCACGTCCGCCAGGAGCCTTCGCGCATGTCCGCCCCTGCCGTTTCCCCGCCCCGCGGCCCCCGCACACGGCCGCGCCCTCCCGGTCGCGGACATGCCGAAGGGCGGGGGCGGGGCGCGGGTCTCGCGCCTCGCACCCGCCCTTCCGGAACGGGACGAACGAAGGGCTCAGCCACCCATGGCGGCGACCACCGAACGCGGCCGCATATCGGTCCAGTTGGCCTCGATGAATTCGCCGCACTCCTGCTTGCTGCCCTCGTCCTTCACCAGTTCCCAGCCCGCCGGCTGCTGGATCCGGGCCGGCCACAGCGAGTACTGTCCCTCTTCGTTGGCCAGCACTACATAGCGGCCCTGTGAGTCCTCGAACGGGTTGGTTGCCATGATTTCCACCTCGGTTGGACGGAGTTTTTCGTGATGTCGTCGGGTGCGTGCGCCCGAGTATCTCGGCTGCATCAAATGCTAGGCGCCGAGGGCCGGTTCGCCGGGCAGAAGCCCAGGCAGAAGGGCGGCACCCCGTACCGCCGGATCAGGTGAGCACGCGCGAGCTGCGGTGCGCGCAGGTCAGCGCGACCCCGGTCGCCACCGTGGCCGCGCGCACCGCGCCGAGCGCCTCGCGCACCAGCTCCGAGCGCTCCACCGGCATCACCTCGAACCCGGGCTGACCTGCGCGGACGATATTCACGGCGGCTTCGAGCACGGCGACCTGGGCCTCGCCGAGCGCCTCGCGCCGGTCGACCCGTTCCCGTACCTCCGCCAGGACGTCCGCGAGCACGTCCGCCGCACGGACGCTGTGGCCGGTCTCTGCCATGTCATGACTCCTCGGTCTCTCGCCGGCGGGGTGCAGGGGCCGGGCGCGGAATTCTGCGGGTGCAGTGCCGCCAGTCTCACGTTCCCCGGGGCGCCCGGCACCCGGCAATGCGTCAACTGCTGCTGTGCTGCCGCCCAGTTGCCGCCGGTGACGCCGGAAACGCCTCCGCGGCGAATCTACGGTGGTGGCCGAAAGGAAGTTCCGGGCACGTCCCGGGCCCCTTTCTCCCTTGTCATCCAATGATGTGGACGAAGCGAACAATGAAGCCTGCGGAATGGGCGGCTCGTCATCGATCCGGGCCGCTGGACGTTGTTGTCACCGGACTTCAGTCCGATGCGCACACCTGGAATCTCATCTACATCCAACTGCTGCTCGAAGACCTCGGACACAAGGTCGTCAACCTGGGTTCCTGTGTGCCCGAGGACGAGATCGTCGAGTCCTGCTGCAAGTACCAGCCGGACCTGCTGGTCGTCAGCAGTGTCAACGGACACGGCTTCCACGACGCCGAGCCGCTGATCGGAGCCATCCGGTCGCGCTGGGAGCTCACCCGCCTGCCGGCGGTCATCGGCGGCAAGCTCGGCGTGTCCGGGAACGGGGAGGAAGAGGCCGAGGCCCTCAGAAGGGCCGGGTTCGACGCGGTCTTCCAGGACGGGGTCGACATCTCCGCCTTCGAGTCCTACGTCGACTCGCTGCCCAAGGAGGTGGAACGATGACCGCCCCGGCCCGTGGGCCGGACTCCGGGAGCCGCGCCACCGTGCACCGCCGTCCGCTCTCCTTCGGCCGCTTCGTCGCCGGGGCGCAGGCCCGCGGAACACTCGTCGTACAGCCCCGGATGGGCTTCTCCGACCCCGCGCTGATGCGGGCCGGCCTGAAGGCCACCAAGAAAGCGGCCGACGCGGTCGTCGGCACCATGACGATCGACAGCTACACCCGGGTCAACGACGAGGCATCCGCCGCCCGTGCCCTGGACGGCGGCGTCCCGCTCAACGGCTTCCCCATCACCTCCTACAGCCCGCACACCTCGCGCTGGGTCCTGGACGGCATCCGGGACGCGGGCTTCCCGGTACAGATCCGGCACGGATCGGCGCGCCCCCAGCGCATCGTCGCGGCGCTCGCCCGGCTCGGCCTGGACGCCACGGAGGGCGGCCCGGTCTCCTACTGCCTGCCCTACGGACGCACCCCGCTCCTGGACTCCGTACGCAACTGGCAGGAGAGCTGCGACGTCCTGGCCCAACTGCGCGGCACCGGGGCGGAACCGCACCTGGAGACCTTCGGCGGCTGCATGCTCGGCCAGCTGTGCCCGCCCGGACTGCTCGTCGCGATCAGCGCGCTGGAGGCGATCTTCTTCCACCGGGCGGGGCTGCGCAGCATCTCGCTCAGCTACGCCCAGCAGACCAACGCGGCCCAGGACCGGGAGGCGGTGCACGCGCTGCGGCGGCTGGCCGGTGAGTTCCTCCCGGACACCGACTGGCACATCGTCCTCTACACCTACATGGGCCTCTACCCGCAGACCCGGCACGGCTCCCTGGAACTCCTGGAGCGCTCCGCCGAACTGGCCGTGGAGACCGGGGCGGCCCGGCTGATCGTGAAGACCGTGGCCGAGGCCCACCGCATCCCGACCGTGGCGGAGAACGTCGAGGCCCTCCAGACCGCCGCGCGGGCCGCCGCCCGGCGCCGGACGGCGCTCGGCGCCCCCTCCGGCAACGCCCCCGCCCCGCTCGACGACCCCGCGGACAACGCGGTGCACGCCGAGGCCCGCGCCCTGGTGGAGGCGGTGCTGAACCTGGACGAGGACCTGGGCCAGGCGTTGCTGAAGGCCTTCGCCCGCGGATACCTCGACGTTCCCTACTGCCTGCACCCCGACAACGCGGGCCGCACCCGGAGTCATATCGACGGGTCCGGCCGCCTGACCTGGTCCGAGATCGGGGCGATGCCCCTCGGGCCCGTCCGCGACCGCGGCCGGCGGCTCACCGCCGCCGGGCTGTTCGACGCCCTGTCGTTCGTCCAGCGCCGCCACGACCGCATCGTCCCCCCGTCCGCTTCCCGCCCCTCGCTCCCCGCGGCGGCCCGTCGCCCGGCAGCCCGTCGGCAGCACACCCAGGAGGTAGCATCATGACCACGATCGCCGAGTCCCACGGCCACGTCGCACCCACGTTCCCGGCCTCTCCCGACCAGCACCTGATGGCCGAGCCGACCCGTGCCACGCTGCGGGTGCAGAGCCGGATGCTCGCGGCGACCCGCGCCTTCCTCACCGGGCAGGGATTCCAGGAGCTGCTGCCACCGGTCATCGGCCCGGTCACCGACCCCGGTATCCGGGGCTCCAAGCAGGTGGACGTCGACTTCTACGGCCACAAGTACAAGCTGATGACCAGCGCGATCCTCTACAAGCAGGCGTCGCTGCTGGCCTTCGACAAGATCTTCTACATCGCTCCCAACGTGCGCCTGGAACCGCTGGAGACGGCCGTCACGCACCGCCATCTCGCCGAGTTCCACCAGATCGACGTGGAGATCCGCGACGCCCGCCGCGAGGACGCGATGGAGCTCGCCGAGCGGCTCGTCGCTCATGTCGTCGACGAGGTCGTCCGCGAGATGCCGGGGGACCTGGAGCTGCTCGGCCGGGACCGGGACGCCTTCCGCGAGGTGGTGCGGGGGGCGTTCGGACGGACCACGCACCGGGAGGCCACCGCGGACCTGGTGGCGCTGGGCCACCCGCAGGACCCGGGCGCCGAGATCGACTGGGAGGGCGAGGAGATCCTCTCCGCCAAGACCAGCCGGCCGTTCTTCGTCGTCGACTACCCCAAGGGCTCACGCGGCTTCTACGACCAGGAGGACGCCGAACGCCCCGGCGTGCTGCGCAACTTCGACCTCATCGCCCCCGAGGGCTACGGCGAACTGGCCAGCGGCAGCGAGCGCGAGCACGACTACGCGGCGCTGGTCACCCGGATGCGCGAGACCGGCGAGAACCCCGCGAAGTACGGCTGGTACCTCGACCTGGCCCGCCGCGGCATCCCCGCCAGCTCCGGCTTCGGCATCGGCCTGGAGCGCTTCACCCGGTACGTCACCGGTCGCACCGCCGCCTGGGAGGCGAGCGCCTACCCGAAGCTCCCCGGTGTGGTGTCGGCATGAGCACCGTACTGAGCGCCGAGGGCTTCCCCGAGGAACAGGTGCGGCACCGGGCCAGATCCGGAGCGGCGGCGGTCTTCCCCGCGGTGGAGCACTACGGCAGCAGCCTGCTGGGCGCGGTCCCGGCCGGTCACGACCCGTACGACCTGCTGGAACGCGCCAGGATCGTCCCTCCGGTGTTCATGCCGGAGCGGCTGAAGAAGCTCATCGACCTGGCCCGTGAACCGCTCTACACGGACGTCGGACTGGACACCCGCGTGGGCGGGTTCGCCTCCCGGCTGCCGCTCTACGTCTCCGCGTTCGGCTCGACGCAGGTCGCCAGCCACGACCTGGGCGAGGCCGCCGGACGCCAGGCCGGACGGCTCGGCATCCCGATGGTCATCGGCGAGAACGTGGTCCCGGTCAACGGCTACCGCGCCGCCGCCGACTCCGCGGCGTCCCCGCTGCTCGGCCGGATCGCCGCCTACACGGCCGCCGCCGACGACGAGCACGGCGGTGTGGTGGTGCAGCAGTCCACCGAGGACGCCGACGCCGAGGTGTGGAACCTGGTCTACAGCGACCCGGTGTCCGAACCGCTGCTCGCCACCGGCCGGCTCGCCTTCGAGCTGAAGGTCGGCCAGGGCGCCAAGCCGGGCCTCGGCGGTCTCACCGTCCTGGGCCGCGAGGCAGGCGGCCGGGTCGCCGAACAGTACGCCATGGACGCGGTGTTCGGCGCCGACAGCGACTCGGTGCTGCGGATCAGCAGCCCCGGCACCTTCACCGAGGAGATCCTGCGCCAGCAGATCCGGCTGATGCGGAACAACTTCCCCCGCGTCAAGGTGTGGGTGAAGCTGCACCCCGGCCGCGACGTGGCCCTCGCCGCGGCCACCGCCTGGGCGGCCGGCGCGGACTCCGTCACGGTGGACGGCGCGGAGGGCGGCACCGCCTGGGCGCCGACCGCCTTCCTCGGCCAGGTCGGGCTCCCGCTCGGCGAATGCCTCACCCGCATCGGCCGCACCGACCACTGCCTGCTCGCCAGCGGGCGGATCTGGGAGGGCGGCCGGGCCGCGAAGGCGCTGGCGCTCGGCGCACGCGCCGTCGGTCTCGGCCGCGCCGCACTGCTCGCCGTGGACGAGGACGCCGAGGCCGGTCTCGTCCGCCTGGCCGAGTCCATCGCCCTTGAGCTCCGGCTGCTGATCAGCTCCGTCGGCAAGTACCACGCCAACGCCCTGGAAGCGGACGACGTACTGCTGCCGGCGGACGCCGCGACGGCCTCCCGCACCGGCTGATCCCACCCGCTCCACCCCCGTACCACCACTCCACTTCGCACCATGTGCACGTCATCCACCGTGGCTCCGTCGGTCTCCCGGCACGCCGCGAGACCACGAGATCCGAGCTACCAAGAAGGTGTCGAGATGTCCCAGCCGCAAACCGATCCGGCTCTCTCCCCCGGCGTCGGCGTTCCCGCGCACGTCGCCACGTACAACGACACGGCCCAGAACCTCCCCGAAGGCGCGCTGCACGCTCTCTTCGCCGCGCAGGCCGCCCGCACCCCCGAGGCCGTCGCCCTCGTCCGTGAGGACCGCCGTCTCACCTACCGGGAGCTGGACGGCGCGGCCAACGCCCTCGCGCACCGGCTCGTCGCCGACGGCGTACGGCCGGGCGACGCGGTCGGCCTGCTCTTCGACCGCTCCTTCGCCTACGTCGTCACGGTCCTCGCCGTGCTGAAGAGCGGCGGGGTGTACGTCCCCCTCGACCCCCGCCAGCCCGGCGACCGCCTCGCCTGGATCCTCGGCAACACCGGGGCCACCCTCCTGATCACCGACCGCCCGGCCGGGGAGACCGGCTTCGCCGGCGACCTGCCCGCCCTCGTGCTCGACGACGCGAGCGCCACCGCGGACACCTCCGCCACCGCGCCCGACGTCACGGTCCACCCCGACCAGCCGCTGTACATGATGTTCACCTCCGGCTCCAGCGGCACCCCCAAGGGTGTCGTGAACACCCACCGCAACGTGGTCGAACTGGCCCTGGACCCGGGCTTCGGCGCCGCCGCCCACGAGCGGGTGCTCGCCTACTCGCCGCTGCCCTTCGACTCCTCCACCTACGAACTGTGGGTGCCGCTGCTCCGCGGCGGGCTCGCGGTCGTCCTGGCCGCCCCGAAGGTCGACATCGGCGAGCTGGCGGACGCCATCACCCGCTACGGCGCGACCGCCGCCTACTTCACGACCGCCCTCTTCGACGCCATGGCCAGCGAGGCGATCGACGCCCTGGGCCGGCTGCGCGAGATCTGGACCGGCGGCGACGTCCTGTCCGCCACCGCACTCCAACGGGCCCTCGACCACTGCCCCGACACCACGTTCGTGCACGTCTACGGGCCCACCGAGGCGACCGTCTTCTGCAGTTACCAGTCCTTCACCCCCGAGGTGCGCACCCTCGACCGGCTGCACCTCGGCATCCCGATGGCGAACACCGCCATGTACGTCCTGGACGGCGAACTGCGCCACACCGCCCCCGGCGAGACCGGCGAACTCTACGTCGCCGGACCGCACCTCGCCCAGGGCTACGGCCGGCTGCCCGCCCTGACCGCCGAGCGTTTCACCGCCGACCCGTACGGTCCGGACGGCAGCCGCATGTACCGCACCGGTGACCTGGCCGCCTGGAACGAGCACGGCGAGATCGTCTTCCTGGGCCGCGCCGACCAGCAGGTCAAGCTGCGCGGCAACCGCATCGAGCTCGGCGAGATCGAGACCGTGCTGGTCCGCCACCCCTCCGTCGCCCAGGCCGCGGTCATCGTCCGCGAGGACCGGCCGGGCGACAAGCGCCTGGTGGCCTACGCCGTACCCGCGGAGGAAGGCGCCCTGGACGGCGCCGAACTCCTCCGGCACGCGGCGGAGCAGCTCGTCGAGTACATGGTGCCCTCGGCCGTCGTCCCGATGGGGACCCTGCCGCTGACCCCGAACGGCAAGCTGGACCGGCGCGCGCTGCCCGCCCCCCGGCTCGGCGCGGTGGCGGGCGGCCGGGCCCCGCGCAACCCCGTCGAGGAGGTCCTGTGCGGGCTGTTCGCCCACTCCCTCGGCCTGCCGTCCATCGGCATCGACGACGACTTCTTCACCCTCGGCGGCCACTCGCTGCTGGCGACCCGGCTGGTCAGCCGGGTGCGTACCGTCCTGGACGTCCAGCTGACACTGCGCCAGTTCTTCGAGTACCCGACCGTCGCCCTGCTCGCCGAGTACGTCGCCACCGGCGGCGGCGAATCCGCCCGCCCGGCCCTGACCGCCCAGGAGCGCCCGGAGCCGCTGCCGCTCTCCGCGGCCCAGCAGCGGCTGTGGTTCCTCGACCAGCTGGAGGGCCCGTCGGCGACGTACAACATCCCGCTCGCCGTCCGGGTACGGGGCGAACTCGACGTCGCCGCCCTGGAGTCCGCGTTCACCGACGTCGCGGGACGGCACGAGAGCCTGCGCACCGTGTTCGGCCAGGCCGGCGGGCAGACCTGCCAGCGCATCCTGCCCGCCGACAGCGTGCGGGTGGAGCTGCCGGTCACCCCGGCGACCGAGGAGAGCATCGCCGCGCTGCTGACCGCCGAGGCCGAGCGCGTCTTCGACCTGGCATCCGATCTGCCCTTCCGCGCCCGGCTGTTCCGCCTGGGCGAGCAGGAGTCCGTCCTGCTGGTCGTGATGCACCACATCGTCTCCGACGGCTGGTCCTACCAGCCGCTCATGCGCGATCTGAGCACCGCGTACGCGACCCGCTCGCGCGGTGAGCGCCCCGCCTGGGAGCCGCTGCCGGTCCAGTACGCCGACTACGCGCTGTGGCACCGCGGTGTGCTCGGCGACCCCGAGGACGGGGAGAGCGTCGCCGCCCGGCAACTCGACTACTGGCGCCGGACCCTGGCCGACCTCCCGGAGGAGGTCACCCTGCCCGCCGTCCGGCAGCGGCCCGCCGTCGCCTCCTACCGCGGCGCCACCCACACCGTGCGCCTCTCCCGGGACGTCCACTCCTCGCTCGCGGAGCTGGCGCGCGAGGCGGGCGCCTCGGTGTTCATGGTGGCCCAGGCGGCGGTGTCGACGCTGCTGTCCCGCTCCGGCGCCGGGCACGACATCCCGCTCGGCTCACCGATCGCGGGCCGCACGGACCAGGCGCTCGACGATCTGGTCGGCTTCTTCGTCAACACGCTCGTGCTGCGGACCGACACCAGTGGGGACCCGAGCTTCCGTGAGCTGCTGACCCGGGTCCGGGAGACGGACCTCGCGGCCTGGAGCCATCAGGACCTGCCGTTCGACCGGCTGGTCGAGGCCCTCAACCCCGAGCGCACCACCGCCCGCCACCCCCTCTTCCAGGTCATGCTGACGCTGACGGACGCGGCCACGCCGACGCTGGTCGCCGAGGACCTGGACACCGATTCGGAGTTCACCTGGCTGCGGTTCGCCAAGTTCGATCTGACCTTCTCGTTCGCGGAGCACCGTGACGCGGACGGCCGGCCGGGCGGCCTGGACATCACGATCGAGTACGCCACCGACCTCTACGACGCCCGTTCGGTGGAGCTGTCGGGCGAGCGGCTGGTCCGGCTGCTGGACGCGGCGGCCATGGCGCCGGACGCTCCCGTGGGCGAGCTGGAGCTGTTGTCCGAGCACGAGCGCGGGCTGTTGCTGGACGAGTGGGCCGGTGCGGTGACCGGTTCGCCCGACGCGGGTCTCGCGCAGCTCTTCGCGGCGCAGGTGGTGCGGACCCCGGACGCGGTCGCGGTGGTGGGTGAGGGGCGTGAGCTGTCCTATCGGGAGCTCGACGCGCTGGCCAACCGTGCGGCGCGGCGGCTGATCGGTGAGGGCGTGCGGCCGGGCAGTCGGGTGGCGTTGTTCCAGGAGCGTTCGGTGAGCGCGGTGGTGACGACGCTGGCCGTGGTGAAGGCGGGCGCGGTGTACGTACCGCTGGACACCCGCTACCCCGCCGACCGGGTCGAACTGATCGTGAGCCGGTCGGGCGTCTCGCACGTGGTGACGGACCGGGGCCCGGTCTCGTGGGCGGTCCCGGCGGGCGTGCGCGTGCTGGACCCGGTGACGGGCGACACGGGCGACGACCCCTCCGACCCCTCGGTACCGGTCCATCCGGACCAGCCGGTGTACGCCATGTTCACCTCGGGCTCGACGGGGGAGCCGAAGGGCGTCGCGGCCACCCACCGCAACGTGGCGGACCTGGCCGCGCAGACCATGTACGCCAACGGCAATCACACCCGGGTGCTCTTCCACTCCGCGATGGCGTTCGACGCCTCGACATACGAGATGTGGGTGCCCTGGCTCAACGGCGGCACCCTGGTCGTCGCCCCCGCCGGCCATCTCGACGCGGCGGCGTACGAGGCGCTGATCGCCGAACACGGCATCACCTCGCTCTGGTTGACCGCCGGTCTGTTCCGGGTGATGGCGGAGGAGGTGCCGGAGGCGTTCGCCGGGGTGCGTGAGGTGTGGGCGGGGGGTGATGTGGTGCCGCCGGAGGCGGTGCGCCGGGTCATGGACCACTGCCCGGACGTCACGGTCGTCAACGGCTACGGCCCCACGGAGACCACCACCTTCGCCGCCACTCATCACATGCACGGTCCGCTGGACCACGCGGGTGCCGTCCCGATCGGTGAGCCGCTGGACAACCACCGCCTCTACGTCCTGGACGAGGGGCTGCGGCTGGTCCCGCCGGGCACGCCCGGTGAGCTGTACATCGCCGGGGCCGGACTGGCCCAGGGCTATCTGGACCGCCCGGCGCTGACCGCGGACCGTTTCGTGGCCGATCCGTACGGCCCGGCCGGTACCCGGATGTACCGGACCGGCGACCTGGTCCGCTGGAACCGGGAGGGCTCCCTCGAATACCTCGGCCGCGCCGACCAGCAGATCAAGCTGCGCGGCTTCCGCATCGAGCTCGGCGAGATCGAGACCGTGCTGACCGACCGGGAGCAGGTGGGCCAGGCGACCGTGGTGGTCCGCGAGGACCGGCCCGGCGACAAGCGCCTCGCCGCCTACCTGGTCGCCGCAGACGGAGCCCGGATCGACACCGAGGCGGTACGCCGCGAACTCGCCGGCGTGCTCCCGGAGTACATGGTCCCGTCCGCCTTCGTCGTCCTCGACGAGATCCCGCTCACCGTCAACGGCAAGGTCGACCGACGCTCCCTGCCCGTACCGGAGTCCGGCCACGACGCCACCGGGCGGGCGCCCAGGGGACCGGTCGAGGAGGTCCTGTGCGGCCTCTTCGCGGAAGTCCTCGGGCTGCCCTCGGCCACCATCGACGACCACTTCTTCCACCTCGGAGGGCACTCCCTCCTCGCCACCCGCCTCATCAGCCGCATCCGCCAGACCTTCGGCGTCCAGATCACCGTCCGGGACCTCTTCCAGGGGCCGACGGTGGCGTCGCTGGCCGAATACGTCGAAGCGGGCGGCGAGGCCGTGCGGCGGCCCGTGCTCCAGGAGGCCGCCAGGCCCGACCGGGTGCCGCTCTCCTCCGCCCAGCAGCGCCTCTGGTTCCTCCACCACCTGGAGGGGCCCTCGGCGACATACAACATTCCGCTCGCCCTGCGGCTCACCGGCGCGCTCGACCACCAGGCACTCCAGCTCGCCCTCACCGACCTGGTGGTGCGGCACGAGTCGCTGCGCACCCTCTTCGCCATGGCGGACGACGCCGCCTACCAGTGGCAGCTCCCGGCGGCCGAGGTCCGGGTGGAGCTGCCCGTCATCGCGGAGAGCGAGGCCGCACTCGACGAGGAGCTGGCCGCACAGGCCGCCCGCAGCTTCGACCTGGAATCCGAACTGCCCGTCCGGGCGGTGCTGTTCGCGCTCGGCGACGAGGACCATGTGCTGCTGGTGGTGATGCACCACATCGCCTCCGACGGCTGGTCCACCACCCCGCTGCTGCGGGACCTGGCGGCCGCCTACACCGCCCGCGCCGAGGGCGACGCCCCCGCGTGGGAGCCGCTGCCGGTCCAGTACGCCGACTACACCCTCTGGCAGCGGGAACTGCTCGCGGCGGACGGGGAACGGCAGGCGGAGTTCTGGCGCGCCACCCTGGACGGGCTGCCCGACGAGGCCACCCTGCCGGCCGACCGCCCGCGCCCCGCCGTCGCCAGCTACCGCGGCAACACCCACAGCGTCCACGTCCCGGCACAGCTGCACGACGGGCTGACCCGGCTCGCCCGGGAGACCGGCAGCACGATGTTCATGGTGGCCCAGGCCGCCGTCGCCACCGCGCTGTCCCGTTCCGGCGCCGGGCACGACATCCCGATCGGCGCCCCGATCGCGGGCCGCTCGGAGCAGGCGCTCGACGACCTGGTCGGCTTCTTCGTCAACACCCTGGTGCTGCGCACCGATCTGACGGGAGATCCCAGCTTCCGTGAGCTGCTGACCCGGGTCCGGGAGACCGACCTCGCCGCCTGGGCCCACCAGGACCTGCCGTTCGACCGGCTGGTGGAAACCCTCAATCCCGAGCGCTCCACCGCACGGCACCCCCTCTTCCAGGTGGTGCTCACCCTCCAGGAGGCGGTCACACCCACCCTCGAACTCCCGGGCGTCCACGCGGAGTCGGGCTTCACGACGCTGGAGATCTCCAAGTTCGACCTGACCTTCTCCTTCCATGAACACCGCACGGCGGACGGCCGTCCCGGCGGGCTGGACATCAGGGTCGAGTACGCCACCGACCTGTACGACGCCGCGACCGTCGAGGCGGTCACCGGCCGACTGGTCCGGCTGCTCGGTGACGCCGTCGAACGGCCCGGAACCCCCGTCGGGGAACTGGAGTTCATCGGCCCGGACGAGCTCCACCAGCTCCTGGAGGAATGGAACGGCGCGGTCACCGGCTCCTCGGGCGCCGGCCTCGCGGAACTGTTCGCCGCCCAGGCGGCACGCACCCCGGACGCGATCGCCCTGGTCGACGGCGACCGGGAGCTGAGCTACGCGGAGCTGGACGCGGAGACCAACCGCCTGGCCCACCACCTGGTGGCGCTCGGCGTCCGGCCGGAGAGCGTCGTCGCCGTCCTGATGGAGCGCTCGGCCGACCTGCTCACCGGGCTCCTCGCCGTGGTCAAGGCCGGAGGCGTCTACGCCCCGCTCAACACCGCGGACCCCGACCCGCGCCTGCTCCGGATCCTCACCGAGACCGCGGCATCGGTCCTGCTCACCGACCGGGCGCTGGCCGACCACCCGATCGTCGCCCGCACCACCGCCGAGACCGTCGTGCTCGACCGGACCGCCGCCTTCGCCCACCTCCCGTCGACACCACCGGCGCCCCGCGCCCACCCCGACCAGTGGCTGTACGTGATGTTCACCTCGGGCTCGACGGGGGTCCCGAAGGGTGTCGCGGTGACCCACCGCAATGTCGCGGACCTGGCCGCGCAGACCATGTACGCCAACGGCAACCACACCCGGGTGCTCTTCCACTCGCCGCACACCTTCGACGCCTCGACGCACGAGATCTGGGTGCCGTGGCTGAACGGGGGAGCGGTCGTGGTGGCACCCCCGGGCTACCTCGACCCGGGGACCCTGGGCGGGCTGCTGACCGAGCACGGCGTCAGCTCCCTGTGGCTGACGGCGGGTCTGTTCCGGGTGATGGCGGAGGAGGTGCCGGAGGCGTTCGCCGGGGTGCGTGAGGTGTGGGCGGGGGGTGATGTGGTGCCGCCGGAGGCGGTGCGCCGGGTCATGGACCGGTGCCCGGACGTGACGGTCGTCAACGGTTACGGCCCCACGGAGACCACCACCTTCGCCGCCACCCACCGCATCCACCGTCCGCTGGACCACGCGGGTGCCGTCCCGATCGGTGAGCCGCTGGACAACCACCGCCTCTACGTCCTGGACGAGGGGCTGCGGCTGGTCCCGCCGGGCACGCCCGGTGAGCTGTACATCGCCGGGGCCGGACTGGCCCGCGGATACCTCGGCCGACCCGGCATGACGGCGGACCGTTTCGTGGCCGATCCGCACGGCCCGGCCGGTACCCGGATGTACCGCACCGGCGACCTGGTCCGCTGGAATCCCCAGGGCTCGCTCGAATACCTCGGGCGCGCCGACCAGCAGGTCAAGCTGCGCGGCTTCCGTATCGAACTCGGTGAGATCGAGGGCGCGTTGGCCGCCCATGCGAGCGTCGGCCAGGCGACGGTGGTGGTACGCGAGGACCGGCCCGGCGACAAACGCCTCGTCGGCTACCTGGTCGCCGCCGACGGAGCCCGGATCGATGTGGCCGAGGTGCGCGGTCATGTCGCGGACGCCCTGCCCGAGTACATGGTCCCGTCCGCCTTCGTCGTCCTCGACGAGATCCCGCTCACCACCAACGGCAAGGTGGACCGGCGTGCCCTGCCGGCACCGCAGGTCTCCCACGCCAGCAACGGGCGTGCCCCGCGCACACCGCAGGAAGAGGTCCTGTGCGGCCTCTTCGCGGCCGTCCTCGGACTGCCGTCGGTCACCATCGACGACCACTTCTTCCACCGGGGCGGCCACTCGGTGCTGGGCACCCGCCTGATCAGCCGCATCCGGCGCGCGTTCGGCGTCCAGCTCGGGGTGAAGGACCTGTTCCGGAACCCCACGGTGCTCGCGCTCTCGGAGTGCGTCAGCGCGGGCAGCGGCGAACTGCCCAGGCCCGCGCTGATGCCCGAGGAGCGGCCGGAGATCATTCCGCTCTCCTCGGCGCAGCAGCGGCTGTGGTTCCTCGACCAGATGGAAGGACCCTCCGCCACCTACAACATCCCGCTCGCCCTGCGGCTCAAGGGCCCCCTCGACCACCGGGCCCTGCGCCTCGCCCTCACCGACGTCACCACCCGCCACGAGGGCCTGCGCACCGTCTTCCCCACGCATGAGGGCACCCCCCACCAGCACGTCCTGCCCCCGGCCGCCGTCGACCTCCCGCTGATCACCACCACCGAGGAGGAGGTCACCGGACGGCTGGCCGAGCTGTCCTCGGCCACCTTCGACCTGGCCGTCCAGCCCCCCGTCCGCACCCATCTCCTCTCGCTCGGAGAGCGGGAACACATCCTGCTGGTGGTCATCCACCACATCGCCTCCGACGGCTGGTCCAACGGGCCGCTCTTCCGCGACCTGACGGCCGCCTACACCGCCCGCGCCGAGGGCAGCGCCCCCGCGTGGGAGCCGCTGCCGGTCCAGTACGCCGACTACTCCCTCTGGCAGCAGCGACTCCTGGGAAGCGACGAGGAACGCCAGCTCGACCACTGGCGCGAGACACTGGCGGACCTCCCGGAAGAGGCCACGCTCCCGGCCGACCGGCCCAGGCCGGCCACCGCGTCCAACCGGGGCACCACGCACACCGTGCACTGCCCGGCCGGCCTGCACGACTCGCTGACCTCACTGGCCCAGGACACCGGCAGCACGCTCTTCATGGTGGCCCAGGCGGCGGTGTCGACGCTGCTGTCCCGCTCCGGCGCCGGGCACGACATCCCGCTCGGCTCACCCGTCGCGGGCCGCACCGACCCGGCGCTCGACGATCTGGTCGGCTTCTTCGTCAACACGCTCGTGCTGCGGACCGACACCAGTGGGGACCCGAGCTTCCGTGAACTCCTCACCCGGGTCCGAGAGACCGACCTCGCGGCCTGGAGCCATCAGGACCTGCCGTTCGACCGGCTGGTCGAGGCCCTCAACCCCGAGCGCACCACCGCCCGCCACCCCCTCTTCCAGGTCATGCTCACCGTCGGCGACATGGCCGCCGACGCCCCCGAACTCCCGGGGCTGGAAGCCGAGTACGAGTTCTCGAAGGTGGAGATCGCCAAGTTCGACCTGACGTTCGGCTTCGCGGAGCGCCGTACCCGCGACGGCCGCCCGGACGGCCTGGACATCACCATCGAGTACGCCACCGACCTCTACGACGCCCGTTCGGTGGAGCTGGCGGGCGAGCGGCTGGTCCGGCTGCTGGACGCGGTGGTGGCCACGCCGGACGTCCCGGTGGGCGAGTTGGAGCTGCTTTCGGCCAACGAGCGCGGGCTGTTGCTGGACGAGTGGGCCGGTGCGGTGACCGGTTCGCCCGACGCGGGTCTCGCGCAGCTCTTCGCGGCGCAGGTGGTGCGGACCCCGGACGCGGTCGCGGTGGTGGGTGAGGGGCGTGAGCTGTCCTACCGGGAGCTCGACGCGCTGGCCAACCGTGCGGCGCGGCGTCTGATCGGTGAGGGCGTGCGGCCGGGCAGTCGGGTGGCGTTGTTCCAGGAGCGTTCGGTGAGCGCGGTGGTGACGACGCTGGCCGTGGTGAAGGCGGGCGCGGTGTACGTACCGCTGGACACCCGCTACCCCGCCGACCGGGTCGAACTGATCGTGAACCGGTCGGGCGTCACCCATCTGGTGACGGACCGGGACCCGGGTGCGGCGGCGCCGCCGGCGGGCGTGCGGGTGCTGAGCGCGGTGCCGGACGGCGAGGGCGCCCCGACGGACGCCTCCGACCCCTCGGTGCCGGTCCATCCGGACCAGCCGGTGTACGCCATGTTCACCTCGGGCTCGACGGGGGAGCCGAAGGGTGTCGCGGTGACCCACCGCAATGTCGCGGACCTGGCCGCGCAGACCATGTACGCCAACGGCGACCACGCCCGGGTGCTCTTCCACTCCGCGATGGCGTTCGACGCCGCGACGTACGAGACATGGGTGCCCTGGCTCAACGGCGGCACCCTCGTCCTCGCCCCCGCCGGGCACCTGGCCCCCGCCGACTACCAGCGGCTGCTGGCCGAGCACCGGATCACCGCGCTGTGGCTGACGGCCGGTCTGTTCCGGGTGATGGCGGAGGAGGTGCCGGAGGCGTTCGCCGGGGTGCGTGAGGTGTGGGCCGGCGGTGACGTGGTGCCGCCGGAGGCGGTGCGCCGGGTCATGGACCACTGCCCGGACGTCACGGTCGTCAACGGCTACGGCCCGACGGAGACCACCACCTTCGCCACCATGCACCGCATCCACCGCCCCCTGGACTACACGGGCGCCCTGCCGATCGGTGAGCCGCTGGACAACCACCGCCTCTACGTCCTGGACGAGGGGCTGCGGCTGGTCCCGCCGGGCACGCCCGGTGAGCTGTACATCGCCGGGGCCGGACTGGCCCAGGGCTATCTGGACCGCCCGGCGCTGACCGCGGACCGTTTCGTGGCCGACCCGTACGGCCCGGCCGGTACCCGGATGTACCGGACCGGCGACCTGGTCCGCTGGAATCCCCAGGGCTCGCTCGAATACCTCGGCCGTGCCGACCAGCAGGTCAAACTGCGCGGCTTCCGCATCGAACCGGGCGAGATCGAGACCGTTCTCGCGGGCCGGCCGGGCGTGGCCCAGGCGACCGTGGTGGTCCGGGAGGACCGGCCCGGCGACAAGCGCCTCGTCGCCTACCTGACCGCCGAGGACGGCGCCCGGATCGAACCCGGGGACGTACAGCGACAGGTGTCCGGGCTGCTGCCCGACTACATGGTCCCGTCCGCCTTCGTCGTCCTCGACGAGATCCCGCTCACCGTCAACGGCAAGGTCGACCGACGCGCCCTGCCCGCCCCGCAGTTCACCAACGAGAACACCGGGCGCGCACCGCGCACGGCCAGGGAAGAAGTCCTGTGCGGCCTCTTCGCGGAGATCCTCGGACTGCCCTCGGTCACCATCGACGACCACTTCTTCAACCTCGGCGGGCACTCGCTCCTCGCCACCCGGCTCGTCGGCCGGATCCGCACCGTACTCGGGGTCGAGCTCTCCGTGGCGACCCTCTTCGAAAACCCGATCGTGGCCACGCTCGTCGAGAAGCTCGACGGCGCCGAGGCCGCGCGGCCCAGACTTCGGCCGATGCGCCGGATGGGAGTGACCAAGTGATTCCCCTGTCATTCGCCCAGCAGCGGCTCTGGTTCATCGCCCAGATGGAAGGGCCGTCGACCACCTACAACATCCCGCTCGCCGTGCGGCTCAACGGCGAACTCGACCGCCCCGCGCTCCAGTCGGCGCTCCTGGACGTGGTCGGCAGACACGAGAGCCTGCGCACCCTCTTCCCCGACCAGGACGGCACCCCGTACCAGGACATCCTCGCCGAGGAGGACGTGGAACTCGAACTGCGGGTCGTCCCGGCCGACGCCGCGACGCTGCCCACCGTCCTCGCCGACGAGTCCGCCCAGGTCTTCCACCTCGCGGTGGACCTCCCGGTCCGGGCCAGTCTGATCGCCCTCGGCGAGCAGGAACACGTCCTGCTCATCGTGATGCACCACATCGTGTCGGACGGCGGCTCGACCGCCCCCCTGCTCCAGGACCTCGCCACCGCCTACGAGGCCCGCGCCCGGGGCGTCGTGCCCGACTGGGAGCCGCTCCCCGTCCAGTACGCCGACTACACCCTCTGGCAACAGGAACTGCTGGGCGAGGGCGACGACCCGGAGAGCGCCGGATCGCGCCAACTGGACTTCTGGAGCCGGGCCCTGGCCGAGCTGCCGGAGGAGGCCACCCTGCCGGCCGACCGCCCGCGTCCCGCCTCCGCCTCGTACGTCGGCGCCACCTGCGACGTCCATCTGCCCGCGGAACTCCACATCGGGCTGACCCATCTCGCCCGGGAGTCCGGCGCCACGCTGTTCATGGCGGTCCAGGCCGCCGTGGCGACCGTGCTCTCCCGCTCCGGAGCCGGATCCGACATCCCCATCGGCTCCCCGGTCTCCGGGCGCATCGACGAGGCGCTCGACGGCCTGGTCGGCTTCTTCGTCAACACCCTGGTGCTCCGCACGGACCTGAGCGGCGACCCGAGCTTCCGCGAGCTGCTCTCCCGGGTCCGCAGGACGGACCTGGCCGCCTGGGACAACCAGGACCTGCCGTTCGACCGGCTCGTCGAGGTGCTGAACCCCGAGCGCTCCGCCTCCCGCCACCCGCTCTTCCAGGTGATGCTCACCATGGGCGAGGCCGGTTCGGACGTCATCGGCTTCCCCGGTCTCGACGCCCGCACCGAGTACAGCGCCCTGCAGATCGCCAAGTTCGATCTGACCTTCGGCTTCGCGGAGCACCGTACCCGCGACGGCCGCCCGGACGGCCTGGACATCACCATCGAGTACGCCACCGACCTCTACGACGCCCGGACCATCGACGCCCTCATGGCCAGGCTGAACCGGCTGCTGGAAGCCGTGGTCACCTCGCCCGACACCCCGCTCCCGGTCCTCGACCTGCTCGGCGAGCACGAGCGGCGGCTCCTCCTGGAGGAGCGCAGCGGCGCCGACACCGGCACGTCCGGGATGAGCCTGGCGGAGCTGTTCGCCGCACAGGCCGCCCGCACCCCCGACGCGATAGCCCTGGTGGACGAGGACCACGATCTGACCTTCGCCGAGCTCGACGAGGTCACCAACCGGCTGGCCCACCACCTCATCGAGGTGGGAGTGCGGCGGCACGACGTGGTCGCCGTCCTGATGGAACGCTCGACCGACCTGCTCACCGCGCTGCTCGCCGTGGTCAAGGCCGGTGCGGTGTACGCCCCGCTCAACACCACCGACCCCGACAGCAGGCTCGTCCAGATCCTGGCCGACACCCGGGCGCCGGTCCTCCTCACCGACCAGGCGCTCTCGGACCACCAGGTCGTCCTGGACGCGCGGGCACGGATCGTCGTCCTCGGTGACACCACCGACCTCGACCGGCAGCCCGCCACCGCCCCGGCCCACACCATCCACCCCGACCAGCCGGTGTACGCGATGTTCACCTCGGGCTCGACCGGGGTCCCGAAGGGCGTCTCGGTCACCCACCGCAACGTGGCGGACCTGGCCGCGCAGACCATGTACGCCAACGGCAACCACCGGCGCGTGCTGTTCCACTCGCCGGCCGCCTTCGACGCCTCCACGTACGAGATCTGGGTGCCGTGGCTCAACGGCCGCGCCGTCGTGGTGGCACCGCGCGGACACCTCGCCCCCGCCGACTACCAGCGGCTGCTGGCCGAGCACCGGATCACCGCGCTCTGGATGACCGCAGGGCTCTTCCGGGTCATGGCGGAGGAGGCGCCCGAGGCGTTCGCCGGGGTGCGTGAGGTGTGGGCCGGCGGTGACGTGGTGCCGCCGGAGGCGGTGCGCCGGGTCATGGACCACTGCCCCGACGTCACGGTCGTCAACGGCTACGGCCCCACGGAGACCACCACCTTCGCCACCACCCACCGCATCCGCCGCCCCCTGGACCATGCGGGCGCCGTCCCGATCGGAGAGCCCCTGGACAACCACCGCCTCTACGTCCTGGACGACGGCCTGCGGCTGGTCCCGCCCGGCGCCCCCGGTGAGCTGTACATCGCGGGGGCCGGACTGGCCCAGGGCTACCTCAACCGCGCCTCGCTGACGGCGGACCGTTTCGTGGCCGATCCGTACGGCCCGGCCGGTACCCGGATGTACCGCACCGGCGACCTGGTCCGCTGGAACCACGAGGGCTCGCTCGAATACCTCGGCCGCGCCGACCAGCAGATCAAGCTGCGCGGCTTCCGCATCGAACTCGGTGAGATCGAGAGCGCCTTGGCCGCCCACGCGAGCGTGGGCCAGGCGACCGTGGTGGTCCGCGAGGACCGGCCCGGCGACAAGCGCCTCGTCGCCTACCTGGTCGCCGCCGACGGAGCCCGGATCGTCACCGAGGCCGTCCACCGCGAACTCGCCGGCGCGCTGCCCGAGTACATGGTCCCGTCCGCCTTCGTCGTCCTCGACGAGATCCCGCTCACCACCAACGGGAAGGTCGACCGGCGCGCCCTGCCCGCGCCCCGGCAGACCACCGGAACCGGCGGGCGCCCGCCCCGCACACCCGCCGAGGAAGTCCTGTGCGGCCTCTTCGCGGCCGTGCTCGGGTTGCCCTCGGTCACCATCGACGACCACTTCTTCCGGCGCGGCGGGCACTCCCTGCTGGCCACCCGCCTCATCAGCCGCATCCGGGCCGTGTGGGAAACCGAGATCACCATCCGGGACCTGTTCCAGTACGCCACCGTCGCCCAGCTGGCCGAGCGGATCGAGGCCGAGGGCAGCGGGGAACGGCGGCCCGCGCTGATGCCCGAGGAGCGGCCGGAGATCATTCCGCTCTCCTCCGCACAGCAGCGGCTGTGGTTCCTCGACCAGATGGAAGGACCCTCCGCCACCTACAACATCCCGCTCGCCCTACGGCTCAAGGGCCCCCTCGACCACCAGGCGCTCCGGCTCGCCCTCACCGACGTCACCACCCGCCACGAGGGCCTGCGCACCGTCTTCCCCACCCACGAGAGCACCCCCCACCAGCACATCCTGCCCCCGGCCGCCTTCGACCTCCCGCTGATCACCACCACCGAGGAACAGCTCACCGCACGGCTGGCCGAGCTGGCCGGCCGGACCTTCGACCTGGCGGCCGAACCGCCGTGCCGGGCACAGCTGCTGGAGCTCGGCGCCGAGGACCATGTGCTCGTGCTGGTGATCCACCACATCGCCTCCGACGGCTGGTCCAACGGACCGCTCTTCCGCGACCTGGCCACCGCCTACGAGGCCCGCACCGAGGGCGACGCCCCCGCGTGGGAGCCGCTGCCGGTCCAGTACGCCGACTACTCCCTCTGGCAGCAGCGACTCCTGGAACGCGACGAGGAACGCCAGCTCGACCACTGGCGCGAAACACTCGCCGACCTTCCGGAAGAGGCCACGCTCCCCGCCGACCACGTCCGCCCCGCGGTCGCCTCCAACCGCGGCCGCACCCACGCCGTGCACTGCCCCGCCGCACTGCACACCGCCCTGATGGAGCTGGCCCAGGACACCGGGACCACCCTGTTCATGGTGGCCCAGGCGGCCGTGGCGACGCTGCTGTCCCGCTCGGGCGCCGGGCACGACATCCCGCTGGGCTCACCCGTCGCGGGGCGCACCGACCAGAAGCTCGACGACCTCGTCGGCTTCTTCGTCAACACCCTGGTCCTGCGCACCGACACCAGCGGCTCCCCGAGCTTCCGCGAGCTCCTCACCCGGGTCCGAGAGACCGACCTCGCCGCCTGGGCCCACCAGGACCTGCCGTTCGACCGGCTGGTCGAGGCCCTCAACCCCGAGCGCACCACCGCCCGCCACCCCCTCTTCCAGGTCATGCTCACCGTCGGCGACACCAGCGGCGAGGCGCCCCGACTGGCCGGCCTGGAGAGCGAGTTCGCCGTCCCGCCGGTCTCCGTCGCCAAATTCGACCTCACCTTCGCGTTCGCCGAGAACCGCGCCGCCGACGGCAGCCCCGACGGCCTGGACATCCTCATCGAGTACACCACCGACCTGTACGAAGCCCGCACCATCGAGGCCACGGCGGACCGCCTCGTCCGGCTCCTCACCGGCGCCGTGGCCACCCCCGATCTCCCGCTCCCGGAGCTGGAGCTGGTGTCCGGGCAGGAGCGGGAGCAGCTGCGGGAGTGGAGCGGCGCGCAGTCGCCGGCGCCCGCCCTCGGGCTCGACGCGCTCTTCACGGAGCAGGCCGCCCGCACCCCGCACTCGGTGGCGCTGGTCCACGAGGAACAACAGGTCACGTACCAGGAGCTGGACATCTGGTCCAACCGGCTGGCCCGCCACCTGACCGCACGCGGGGTCACCCCGGGCAGCATCGTCGCCATCCACCTGGAACGGTCCCCGCAACTCATCGCCGCCCTGCTCGCCGCGCTGAAGGCCGGCGCCGGATACACCCTGCTCGACCCGCAGTTCCCGGCCGACCGGCTGAACACCGTGCTCGGGCAGACCGACCCGGCGGCGCTGGTCACCCAGGCCCACCTGACGGCCCTGTCGACCCCCGCCACCCTGGTCGACCTGACCGCGGAGATCCCCGCCATCAGCACGCTGCCGGGCGCCCCGGTGGAGACGGGCGGGCACCCCGAGTCCCTCGCCTGCGTGATGTTCACCTCCGGATCCACCGGAGTCCCCAAGGGGGTCGCCGCCTCGCACCGGGCGCTGGCCGCCACGTTCATCGGCCCGGACTACCTGGACTTCGGCCCCGGCCAGACCTATCTGCAGAGCTCCCCGGTGTCCTGGGACGCCTTCGCCCTGGAGGTCTTCGGACCGCTGCTGCACGGCGGCGTCTGCGTCCTCCAGCCCGGCCAGCACACCGACCCGCACCAGATCGCGGAACTGGTCGAACGGCACGGGATCACCACCCTCCAGATGTCGGCCAGCCTCTTCAACCACATGCTCGACGAGCACCCGGCGGTCTTCTCCCGGATCAAGGAGGCCATGACCGCCGGTGAGGCGGCCTCACCCGCCCACACCGCCAAGGCACTCGCCGACCACCCCCACCTCCACCTCGTCAACGGCTACGGACCGGCCGAGAGCATGGGCTTCACCACCGCCCACACCCTCACCCGCCCGCAACCGGCCATCCCGATCGGACGGCCCATCGCCGGCAAGCACGCCTACGTGCTGGACGAGAACCTGCGCCTGCTCCCGCCGGGCGTCCCCGGCGAGCTCTACGTCGCCGGGCACGGCCTCGCCCACGGCTACATCGGACAGCCCGGCCTGAGCGCGGAGCGGTTCGTCGCCGACCCGCACGGCGCCCCCGGCTCGCGGATGTACCGGACCGGCGACCTGGCCCGCTGGAGCCACGACGGCGCACTGGAGTATTTCGGCCGGGCCGACCAGCAGATCAAGCTGCGGGGATTCCGCATCGAGCCGGGTGAGATCGAATCGGCGCTGCTGCGGCACCCCTCCCTCGCCCAGGTGGCGGTGCTGATCCGAGAGGACCGGCCCGGCGACAAACGGCTGGTGGCGTACGTGGTACCCGCCGAAGGCAGCCGGCCGGACCCGGCGGAGCTGCGCCGGCACGCCGTCGCCGCCCTGCCCGAGTACATGGTTCCGGCCACGATCGTGCCGCTGGACGCGCTGCCCCTGACGGTCAACGGCAAGCTCGACCGCCGTGCGCTGCCCGAGCCGCAGCAGACCGACACCGCGGGAGGGCGCGCGCCGCGCACCCCGGCGGAAGAAGTCCTGTGCGGCCTGTTCGCGGACGTCCTGGGGCTGACCTCGGTCACCATCGACGACCACTTCTTCCAGCTCGGCGGCCACTCGCTGCTCGCCACCCGGCTGATCGGCCGGATCCGCTCCATCTGGGACACCCGCGTCACCATCAGGGACCTGTTCCAGTACCCGACGCCGGTACTGCTCGCCGAGCACATCGCCACGAACACCGGCGGCGACCCGATGGAGACGCTGCTGCCGATCCGGGCCGCCTCCGGCTCCGGCTCCCTGGCCCCGCTGTTCTGCGTCCACGCGGTCTCCGGGATGAGCTGGTCGTACGCCGGACTGCTCCGGCACATCGGCGGACGGCGGCCGCTGATCGGGCTCCAGGCGAAGGAGCTGACCAGCCCCTCGGACCGGCCGGCCGGGATCGAGGAGATGGCGGACGGCTACGTCGCCGAGATCCGCTCGGTCCAGCCCCATGGCCCGTACCACCTGCTCGGCTGGTCGTTCGGCGGCCTGGTGGCGCACGCCATGGCCGCCCGGCTGGAGGAGCAGGGCGAGGAAGTGGCCGTCCTGGCGCTGCTCGACTCCTACCCGCTGCCCAACGGTTTCCGGCCACCCGCCATCACCGGCCGGGAGGTGCTCACCGCCCTGCTCGGCGGCCGCGGCGCCGGACTCGACGTGCGGTGCGCCGACACCGCCCCGGACGCCGGGGAACTGGCCGCCGTACTGCGCGCCGAGGACGCGATCCTGGGCGCGCTGGAACCGGCCCAGGCCGAGGCCGTCGTCGCCGCGACGGCCGGCAACCTGGAGATGCGCTACCGGTACGTCCCCCGGCGTCGGTTCGGCGGCGACGCGGTGTTCTTCAACGCCGCCCGCACACCGGCCGCGACGGGCGGCGCCGACGCCTGGGCCCCCCATGTCGCGGGCCGGGTCGAGGAGTACGACATCGACTGCGAGCACTGGGACATGACCACCGCCGAGCCGCTGCGCGAGATCGGCAAGGCGCTGGCCGAGGAGTTGCGCGGGGTGCGCCACTGACCCAGGAACCACCCCGGGTGCCCGGGTCCGCCGATGACGGCGGACCCGGGCACCTTCGCGTGCGCCGCCCTCCTCGTACGCCGAATTGCCCGCGTGCTGCCGCTCATGCCGCCGGGCGGCGGGTTCCGGCCTGCATAGCGTGAAGCCATCCGCAGGCCACGGCTCCCGGCAACAGAAAGTCAAGGAAATGGTTGATCATTCCGGCTGGCGTGTCGGGGTAGCTTCAGCCCCCGTCCACCACGGCGAGATCCTGCAAGGCGTGTTCCCCGGTGACGGCGGGCTCACCCGAGGTCTCGTCACTCTTCCCTGCACCATTCACGCGACCCGTGCGACGTTCATCCCCGCCCCCGGTGCCGAGGTCACCGTCACGCCGGACTGGAAGGGCAAGGCGCGGCGCGCGGCCGAACTCGCGGTCCGCGCCGTGACGCCGCCGGGCGCCGAGCCGGCCGGCGGCCATCTCGACCTCACCGGCGACGTCCCGCTCTGCCGGGGTTTCGGCTCGTCCACCAGCGATGTGCTCGCGGCCATCTGGGCGGTGAAGGACGCGTTCGTCAGCCCGCTGCCGCCGCAGGAGGTCGCCCGGATCGCGGTGCGTGCGGAGACCGCGTCCGACTCCCTGATGTTCGAGGAGTCGACCGTCCTCTTCGCCCAGCGCGAGGGCACCGTGATCGAGGACTTCGGCTACCGGATGCCCGCCCTGCGGGTGCTCGGCTTCGGCTCACGGCCCGAGGGCGGCGGGCGGGGCGTGGACACCCTGGCCCTCTCACCGGCCCGCTACGGGCAGGACGACATCGACCTCTTCACCCGGCTCCAGGCGATGCTGCGGGAGGCCATCCAGATGAAGGACGTGGCCCTGCTGGGCTCGGTGGCCACGGCCAGTACGGAGATCAACCAGCGGCATCTGCCGATCCCGGACCTCGACCGCATCCGTGACATCGCACGGACCGCCGGAGCCGTCGGCGTACAGGCGGCGCACAGCGGGGACATCGCCGGACTTCTCTTCGACCGGGACGACCCCGAGGTCGAGGCGCGGACCGACCTGGCACAGGACCTCCTGCAAGAGCTCGGAATTCACGAGCAGTGGAACTACACAACGGGTGACTGACATGACGACGACGACTCTGCCCAAGGCTCACTCCTCGGTCGTGGAGGCCACGGAGCTGCCACGCATCATCAAGGTGACCGACAACCTCTACGCCGCGGCCTTCAGCCTGATGAAGCTGCTGCCCGCCCGCTACATACTCGACCGGGCCGAGGCGGCCGGCCTGATCTCCCCGGGCACCCGGATCATCGAGACCTCCTCGGGCACCTTCGCCCTGGGCCTGGCCATGGTCTGCCGCCTGCGCGGCTACCCGCTGACCATCGTCGGCGACTCCGCGATCGACCGGGACCTGCGCACCCGGCTCGAAATGCTCGGCACGACGGTGGAGATCGTCGAGCACACCGGCCAGGCCGGCGGCATCCAGGGCGCCCGGCTCGCCCGCGTCGCCGAGCTGCGCCGCCGGGACCCGGACGCCTTCGTCCCCGGCCAGTACGACAACCCCGACAACCCGGGCGCCTACGGCACCGTCGCCGACCTGATCGGCAGCACCGTGGGCGCCGTGGACTGCCTGGTCGGACCGGTGGGCTCGGGCGGCTCCACCGGCGGCCTCGCCACCGCGCTGCGGCAGACCGGCACGGCACTCCACCTGGTCGGCGTGGACACCCAGGGCAGCATCATCTTCGGCAGCCCCGACGGACCGCGCATGCTGCGCGGGCTCGGCAGCAGCATCCACCCGGGCAACGTCAAGCACGCGGCGTACGACGAGGTCCACTGGGTGACGGCCCCCGAGGCCTTCCACGCGACCCACCAGCTCTACCGCGAACACGGCCTGTTCATGGGCCCGACCAGCGGCGCGTCCTTCCAGGTGGCGTCGTGGTGGGCGGAACAGAACCCGGACAGCACCGTCGTGATGGTCCTCCCCGACGAGGGCTACCGCTACCAGTCCACGGTCTACAACGACAGCTGGCTCGACGAGCAGGGGATCGTCCCCGCCCCCGCCGTCGACGGCCCGGTCACCGTCGAGCACCCGCTGGACGCCACCGCCGTCTGGTCGAGGCTGCTGTGGGCCCGCCGCGGCTTCGACGACGTCGTGCTGCCGGTGGTCGGGTCATGAGCGAGGGCCTGCTGCTCCTGGTGGAGAGCAACACCACCGGCACGGGACGGCTGTTCGCCCGGCGCGCCGCCGAGCTGGGCGTGGTGCCCGTACTGCTGTGCGCGGACCCGGACCGCTACCCGTACGCCGCCGAGGACGGGCTGCGGACGGTCGTCGTGGACACCTCCGACGAGGCCGCGCTGTGGGCGGCCGTCCGCACCCTGGAGAGCGGCACCACCATCGCCGGCGTCCTCACCAGCTCCGAGTACTACGTGCCGGCCACCGCCGCGCTCGCCTACCGGCTCGGGCTCCCCGGCCCCTCGGCCGAGGCCGTGCGGGCCTGCCGCGACAAGGCCGAGCAGCGCCGGGTGCTCACCGGCGCGGGCGTCGGCTCACCGGAGTTCGCCGTGGTCTCGGAGACCGCCGACGCGCTCGCCGCGGCCCGCTCCATCGGACTGCCCGTCGTGGTCAAACCGGTACAGGGATCGGGAAGCCTGGGCGTACGCCTCTGCGCGGACCTCGACGAGGTCGCCGAACACGCCGGGACGCTGCTGGCGGCCACCGTCAACGAACGCGGCATCGCCGCACCGGGCCGGATCCTGGTCGAGGAGTACCTGACGGGGCCGGAGTTCTCCGTCGAGGTGTTCGGCACCGACGCCGTCGTCACCGTCGCCAAGCACGTCGGCGCGCTGCCCTCCTTCGTCGAGATCGGTCACGACGTGCCCGCCGCACTGCCCGGCGAACAGGAGATCGCGCTGCGCGAGACCGCGGTCAGCGCCGTACGGGCGCTCGGCCTCGGCTGGGGAGCCGCCCATGTCGAACTGCGCCTCACCGGACCCCGGACCGCCGAGGTCATCGAGGTCAACCCCCGGCTGGCCGGCGGCATGATCCCCGAACTCGTCCGCAGGGCCTGCGGGATCGACCTGGTGCGCGCCCAGGTGCTGGCCGCCCTCGGCAGCGCTCCCGAGCTGGAGCGCTCCGGATACGCCCGCGCCTCGATCAGATTCCTCACCGCCGCACAGGACGGCATCCTCGCCCGGTCCGCCGCCCTCACGGAGGCCGTGGCCCGCGCCCGTACCGTCCCGGGCACCGTCGAGGCCGTGCTCTACCGCGCCCCGGGCGAACCCGTCGGCCCCGCCGAGGACTTCCGGGGACGCGTCGGCCACGCCATCGCCGTCGCCGACCGCTCGGTCCGGGCGGCCGAGGCCGCCGACCGGGCCGTGGCCCTGCTCGGCGGGGCCGTGACCTACGCCCACCTGCACACAGAGGAGGCATTCGCATGACCGCGGCGACAGCGCGGGGCGTCGACACCGGCCGGCTCAAGGCCGCGCTCGACGCCGAGGCGCACCGCATCGTCTACGACCAGTACCTGCCGGACACCGCGGACGGACTCGGCGAGGAACTGCGCTGCATCAGCGAGGTCGACCGGGCCCACCTGATCATGCTCACCGAGCGCGGCATCGTGGACGCGGACCGGGCCGCGGCCCTGCTGCGCACCATCGAGGAGCTGCGCGGGCAGGACTTCGCACCGGTCCGGGCCACCCCGATGCCGCGCGGCGTCTACCTGGCGTACGAGGGACACCTCATCGACCGGCTGGGCGACGAGACCGGCGGCATCCTGCACACCGGCCGCTCCCGCAACGACCTCAACGCCACCACCACCCGGCTCAAGACCCGCGGCCCCTACCGCGCCCTGCTCGACGCGGTCGACCGGCTGGCGGGGGTGCTCCTGGCGAAGGCCGAGGAGTACCGCGACGTGATCATGCCCGCCTACACCCACGGCCAGCCGGCCGTACCGATCAGCTACGGCCACTACCTCGCCGGAGTCGCCGCGGCGGTGCTGCGCGCGTACGAGTCGCTGCTCGACGCCGGACGCCAGCTCGACGTCAACCCGCTGGGCGCCGGCGCGATCGGCGGGACCTCCGTCCCCATCGATCCCCGGCGCACCGCCGAACTGCTCGGCTTCAGCTCCGCCACGCCCAACTCGGTCGACGCGGTGGCCTCCCGGGACTTCGTGCTCGACCTGCTCTCCGCCTCCGCCGTCCTCGGCGTCGCGCTCGCCCGCGCGGGACGCGACCTGAGCACCTGGACCTCCGAGGAGTTCGGGCTGCTGCGGGTCGGCGACACCCTCGTCGGCTCCAGCTCGATGATGCCGCAGAAGCGCAACCCCTTCCTGCTCGAACACATCCAGGGCAGGTCCACCGCGAGTCTCGGCGCCTTCGTCGGCGCGGCGTCCGCGATGACCACCGGCGGCTACACCAACGCCATCGCGGTCGGCACCGAGTCCGTACGGCACCTCTGGCCCGGACTGAGCAGCACCACCGACGCGGTGACGCTGCTGAGCCTGGTGGTGGCGGGCACGGAACCGGAGCGGGAACGCATGACGGCCCGTGCCGAGGACGGCTTCACCGCGGCCACCTACCTCGCGGAGCGGCTCGTCCTGGACGGGACACCGTTCCGGGCCGCCCACCACCAGGTCGGCGCGACCGTGCTCGACGCCCTGGAATCCGGCCGCTCGCTGGTGGACGCGGCCCGGTTCGCCGCCGTCGACGACGGCGCGCTGGCCCCCGACCGGGTGGCCGCGGCATGCGCCCACGGCGGCGGGCCCGGTTCCACGGCCGACGGAATCCGCGCCCTGGAGGCCCGACGGGACGCCCTCCTGGCCGAGTCGACCGCGCGGCGCACCCGCTGGTCCGACGGAGCCGCACTGCTGACCCAGGCCGTGACCGGGGCGGTGACGACATGTCGGCACGCCTGACCGAACGCCCTCCCCGCGAGGCGGACGAGCCGCCGCCGCGCCGCGGACTGCTCGGCCACCACGACTTCCGGCTGCTGTGGCTCGGCGAGACGACCAACCGCGTCGGCATCAACATCACCGGGGTCGCCATGCCCCTGGTCGCCGTGGTGACGCTCGACGCGAGCACCTTCTGGGTGAGCGTGCTGGCCGCCGCCCCCTGGCTGCCCTGGCTGCTCATCGGCCTGCCCGCCGGTGCCTGGGTGGACCGGATGCGGCGCCGGCCGATCATGCTGATCTGCAACCTGGTCCCGCTGGTGCTCCTGGCCAGCGTCCCGGTGGCCGGCTGGCTCGGTGTGCTGACGATGACCCAACTGCTGGTCGTGGCACTGATCAACGGATTCGCCGCGGTCTTCTTCGGGATCTCGTACAAGGTCTACCTGCCCTCCATCGTCGAGTCGGAGGACCTCCAGGAGGCCAACGCCAAGCTCCAGGGCAGCGAATCGGTGGCCCAGGTCGCGGGCCTCGGCGGCGGCGGCCTGCTCGCCCAGGCGTTCGGCGCCGCCTCCGGACTCCTCGTCAACTCGGCGACCTTCCTCGTCTCCGCGCTCTGCCTGCTCGGCATCCGGCGCACCGAACCGCACCCGGAGAAACCCGCGGAACAGCGGGCCCTGCGACAGGACATCAAGGAAGGCGTGCGCTACACCTTCAGGGACCCGTACCTGCGCGTCCTCACCCTCTACGGCACCGCCACCAACCTGCTGCTGACGGCCGAGGCGGCGATCCTGCCGGTCTTCATCATCCGTGAGCTCCGGGTACCCGAAGGCGCCACCGGCTGGCTGCTCGCCTCCAGCAGCATCGGCGGGATCCTCGGGGCCACCACCGCGAAACGCCTGATCGCCCGGTTCGGCTCGGCCCGCGGACTGCTGGTCGCCACAATCGCCAGCGCACCGTTCGCCCTGCTCATCCCGATGACCGGGACGGACTGGACGCTGTCCGCCCTGGTGGCCGGCAGCGCGGTCCTCTCGCTCGGTGTGGTGCTCGCCAATGTGATCCAGGGGGCCTTCCGCCAGCGCTACTGTCCGCCCCAGCTGCTCGGCCGCGTCTCGGCCAGCGTCTCGGTCGCGAACTTCGGCGCCATCCCCTTCGGTTCCCTGCTCGGCGGGATCCTCGGGACCGCCCTCGGCCTGCGGCCCACCCTGTGGCTGCTGACCGCGGGACTCGCCCTGACCCCGCTGCTCCTGCTGATCGGGCCGCTGCGCCGAAGGCGCGACCTGCCGGTCGCTCCGGTGACGCCGTGAGACCCGACTCGCCTGTCACTCTCGTACGAACAGGAGAGACCCCGTGGAACAAACCCTGCCGTGGGTCGTCCGTGAGCTGCCACCCCCTGGCTCACTCGATCTCTGGCTCCTGCGGGTCTCGGATGTCCCCACCGGCATCCTGGACGAACAGGTACTCGACGCGACCGAGCGTCAGCGTGCCGCCACCCTCATGCACGCCGCCGACCGGACCCGGTTCACGGCCGCGCATGTCGCCCTTCGCCGGCTGCTGGGCTCGTATCTGAGCCTGCGCCCCGAAGAGGTCCACTTCGGCCGGGACACCTGTCCCTGCTGCGGCGGACCGCACGGACGGCCCACCGTGCTCGACGCCGACGAGCGGCTGTTCTTCTCGCTGTCCCACCGGGGCGACCTCGCCGTCGTCGGAACCGCGGCGGCCCCCATCGGGGTCGATGTGGAACTGGTGCCGGACGAGGACGGCACCGCCGACCTCGCCGCGATGCTGCACGTGGACGAGCAGGCCGAGCTGGCGGCGCTGAGCCCGCCGGCCCGGCCCCGGGCCCTGGCCCGGCTGTGGACCCGCAAGGAGGCCTACCTCAAGGGCCTCGGCACGGGGCTCGGCCGCGACCCCGCCCTCGACTACGTCGGCTCGGGCGGCCCCCGGGGCCCGTACCCGCCGTCCGGCTGGACCCTGCTCGACGTCCCGGTGGACCGCGGCTACGCGGCGGCGGTCGCGGTCCGCGGCGAACTCACCGCGGACGGCCTCCTGGTCAGGAAGCTCGCCGGACTCGACGTCGTACGGCACACCTGCGACGCCCTGCAGACGGCAAGAACCCCGCCCTGACCGCCACCGAAGTCCGCCGGGTGCACCGACGCGGTGACCACCCGGCGGCGGGCACGCTCCACCCGGCCGCCCCCACCGGTCACCGATACGTCCCCGCCCACACCCCTACGGACTTTTGGAACTGACGATGTCAAACGCTGTGAAGCAGGCCCCCGCGGCCCTCCTCCCGCAAGCGCGGCCCCGTACCGCCGGGCAGCAGCCGGACTCCGGCGCCGAGCCCGTGACGGGCGCCCAGTCCCTCGTCCGCTCGCTGGAGGAGGCCGGCGCGGACACCGTGTTCGGCATCCCCGGCGGCTGCATCCTCCCGGCGTACGACCCGTTGATGGACTCGGAGCGGGTCCGTCATGTGCTGGTCCGCCACGAACAGGGCGCCGGACACGCGGCCACCGGCTACGCCCAGGCGACCGGCAGGGTCGGGGTGTGCATGGCGACCTCGGGGCCGGGCGCCACCAATCTGGTGACCCCGATCGCGGACGCGTACATGGACTCCGTGCCGCTGGTCGCCATCACCGGCCAGGTCCCCTCCACGGCGATCGGCACCGACGCCTTCCAGGAGGCCGACATCGCCGGCATCACCATGCCGATCACCAAGCACAACTTCCTCGTCACGAACGCCGACGACATCCCGCGCACCGTCGCCGAGGCCTTCCACATCGCCTCGACCGGCCGCCCGGGACCGGTCCTCATCGACATCTCCAAGGACGCCCTGCAAGCGGCCACCACCTTCCGCTGGCCGACCACGACGGACCTGCCCGGCTACCGCCCGGTCACCAAGCCGCACGCCAAGCAGATCCGCGAGGCCGCCCGACTCCTCGGCGCCTCGCGCCGCCCGGTCCTCTACGTCGGCGGCGGAGTGCTCAAGGCACGGGCCACGGACGAACTGCGCACCCTGGCCGAACTCACCGGGGCGCCCGTGGTCACCACCCTGATGGCCCTGGGAGCCTTCCCCGGCAGCCACCCCCAGCACGTGGGCATGCCCGGCATGCACGGGGACGTCGCGGCGGTCGCCGCACTCCAGAAGTCCGACCTGATCGTCGCCCTCGGGGCCCGGTTCGACGACCGGGTGACCGGCAAGCTGGACGGCTTCGCCCCGCACGCCAAGGTCGTCCACGCCGACATCGACCCGGCGGAGATCTCCAAGAACCGCTACGCCGACGTACCCATCGTCGGCGACGCCCGGGAGGTCCTGGTCGCGCTGGCCGCCGCCGTGGGCGCCGAACGGGAGGACGGCACGCCCGGCGAGGCCGCCCGGACGGGCTATCCGGCCTGGTGGCGGGAGCTGAACCAGTGGCGCACCACCTACCGGCGCGGCTACGAACTCCCCGCCGACCCGGGGCTGCTCTCCCCGCAGCAGGTCATCGAACGGATCGGCCGGCTGGCACCGGAGGGAACGCTGTTCGCCTCCGGGGTGGGCCAGCACCAGATGTGGGCGGCCCAGTTCCTGCCGCACGAGGAGCCGGGCACCTGGTTCAACTCGGGCGGCGCCGGGACGATGGGATACGCGGTGCCGGCCGCGATGGGCGCCAAGGCGGGCCGCCCCGAACGCACGGTCTGGGCGATCGACGGCGACGGCTGCTTCCAGATGACCAACCAGGAGCTCACCACCTGCGCGCTCAACAACATCCCGATCAAGGTCGCGATCATCAACAACGGCGCGCTCGGGATGGTCCGCCAGTGGCAGAACCTCTTCTACGGGGCGCGGTTCTCCAACACGGTGCTCCACGACGGCGCCACCAACGCCACCACCGGCTCGACCCGCGGAGTGGGCTCCGACACCAACCGCGGCACCCGGGTACCCGACTTCGTCCAGCTCTCCGAGGCGATGGGCTGTGTGGGCCTGCGCTGCGAGAACCCCGACGAGCTGGACGCGATCATCGACAAGGCCAACGCGATCAACGACCGCCCCGTCGTGGTGGACTTCATCGTCCACGAGGACGCGATGGTGTGGCCGATGGTCCCGGCCGGAACCTCCAACGACGACATCATGGCCGCACGCGACGTACGCCCCGACTTCGGCGACTCCGCGGACGACTGAGAGGACCCTCTGACATGTCCCAGCACACGCTCTCCGTCCTGGTCGAGGACACGCCCGGCATCCTCGCCCGTGTCGCCGCCCTGTTCTCGCGCCGCGGCTTCAACATCGACTCGCTCGCGGTCGGCACCACCGAACACCCCGAGCTGTCCCGCATCACCATCGTCGTCAGGGTCGACCACGAACTGGCCCTGGAGCAGGTGACCAAACAGCTCAACAAGCTGGTCAACGTCCTCAAGATCGTCGAGCTGGAGGCGGAATCCGCCGTCCAGCGCGAACTGGTCCTGGTGAAGGTGAGCGCCGGTAACGGCACCCGGGCCCAGATCGTCCAGATCGCCGAGCTGTTCCGGGCGAGAACCGTCGACGTCTCGCCCGACGCCGTCACCCTCGAAGCCACCGGCTCCGGCGACAAGCTCGACGCGATGCTCCGGATGCTCGCGGGCTTCGGCATCAAGGAGCTCGTCCAGTCCGGCGCGATCGCGATCGGGCGCGGCTCCCGGGCCCTGGCCGACCGCTCCGCGCGCGAGGCCCGCCCGATCCGTCTCACCCCGACCACCGCCCCGGCGACCGCCGAGGCACAGAGCGCCTGAGGCGCGCGCCGAACCTCCCGTCCACACCCTCACGTTCCAGGAATCAAGGAGAACCATCATGCCCGCCGAGCTGTTCTACGACGACGATGCCGACCTGTCCATCATCCAGGGCCGCAAGGTCGCGGTCATCGGCTACGGCAGCCAGGGCCACGCCCACGCGCTGTCGCTGCGAGACTCGGGTGTCGACGTCCGGGTCGGTCTGCACGAGGGCTCCAAGTCCAAGGCCAGGGCCGAGGAACAGGGCCTGCGCGTGGTGACCCCGCCCGAGGCCGCCGCCGAGGCCGACGTCATCATGATCCTCGTCCCGGACCCGATCCAGGCCCAGGTCTACGAGGAGTCCATCAAGGACAACCTCAAGGACGGCGACGCGCTGTTCTTCGGACACGGCCTGAACATCCGCTTCGACTTCATCAAGCCGCCGGCCGACGTCGACGTCTGCATGGTCGCCCCCAAGGGCCCGGGTCACCTGGTGCGCCGTCAGTACGAGGAGGGCCGCGGCGTCCCGTGCATCGTGGCGGTCGAGCAGGACGCCTCGGGCAACGGCCTGGCGCTCGCCCTGTCGTACGCCAAGGGCATCGGCGGCACCCGCGCCGGAGTCATCAGGACGACCTTCACGGAGGAGACCGAGACGGATCTCTTCGGCGAGCAGGCCGTTCTCTGCGGCGGCACCGCCGCACTGGTCAAGGCCGGTTTCGAGACCCTGACCGAGGCCGGCTACCAGCCGGAGATCGCCTACTTCGAGTGCCTGCACGAGCTCAAGCTCATCGTGGACCTGATGTACGAGGGCGGCCTGGAGAAGATGCGCTGGTCCATCTCGGAGACCGCCGAGTGGGGCGACTACGTCACCGGCCCGCGCATCATCACCGACGCCACCAAGGCCGAGATGAAGAAGGTCCTCGCCGAGATCCAGGACGGCACCTTCGCCAAGAACTGGATGGCCGAGTACCACAACGGCCTGCCCAAGTACAACGAGTACAAGAAGGCCGACGGCGACCACCTCCTGGAGACCACCGGCCGCGAGCTGCGCAAGCTCATGAGCTGGGTCGACGACGACGAGGCGTAACAGCGGAACGGGCCGTCGGACGTCCGGCCCCCGGTGCGCGAAGGCGCCCGAGGGGGCCGGACCCGGCTCAGCCGATCTCGATGAGCAGGTCCCCCGCCTCGACCTGCTGGACGCCGCCGATCGCGAGGCGCCGCACGACCCCGGTGGCCTGGGCGGTGATCGACGCCTCCATCTTCATCGCCTCGATGGTGGCCACGGTCTGACCGGCCGACACCGACGCGCCCTGGGCGACCTGGAGGGTGACGACCCCGGCGAACGGTGCCGCGACATGGCCCTCGTTGCCCCGGTCGGCCTTCTCGGCCGCCTTGACCTCGGTGGCGACGGACCTGTCCCGCACCGACACCGGACGCAACTGCCCGTTGAGGGTGGTCAGTACGCTGCGGAACCCGCGCTCGTCCGGTTCGGAGACGGCCTCCAGCTCGATCAGCAGGGTGACGCCGGGTTCGAGCGTGACCGTGTGCTCGGTCTCCGGCTCCAGCCCGTACAGGAAGTCCTGGGTCGGCAGCACGGAGGTGTCGCCGTACGCCGCGCGGTGGGCCTCGAACTCCTTGGCCGGGCCCGGGAAGAGCAACCGGTTCAGCGTCGGGCGCGGCGAGGACTTCAGGCCCTCGCGGTCCTCGTCCGACAGCTCCGGAGTCCCCGCCCCCGCCGGGCGGCCCCGGAGCGCACGGGTGCGGAACGGCTCGGGCCAGCCGCCCGGCGGGTCGCCCAGCTCACCGCGGAGGAAGCCGATCACGGAGTCCGGTACGTCGAACTTCCCGGGGTCGGCCTCGAAGTCCGCGGCCCCGACCCCCGCGCCCACCAGATGCAGCGCCAGATCGCCCACCACCTTCGACGACGGCGTCACCTTCACCAGCCGCCCGAGCATCCGGTCGGCCGCCGCGTAGCAGTCCTCGATGAGTTCGAAGCGGTCGCCCAGGCCCAGCGCGATGGCCTGCTGACGCAGATTGGACAGCTGCCCGCCGGGGATCTCGTGGTGGTAGATCCGGCCGGTCGGCGAGGCGAGCCCGGACTCGAAGGGGGCGTAGACCTTGCGGGCCGCCTCCCAGTAGGGCTCCAGATCACCGACCGCCTGGAGGGACAGGCCCGTCGCGCGTGCGGTGTGGTCGGTGGCGGCCACCAGCGCCGACAGCGGGGGCTGGCTGGTGGTGCCGGCCATGGAGGCGACCGCGGCGTCGACGGCGTCCACCCCCGCGTCGATCGCGGCGAGCAGCGTGCCGAGCTGGCCGCCCGCCGTGTCGTGGGTGTGCAGATGGACCGGCAGGTCGAACCGCTCGCGCAGCGCGGTGACGAGCGTGCGGGCGGCGGGCGGGCGCAGCAGTCCCGCCATGTCCTTGATGGCGAGCACATGGGCGCCCGCCGCCACGATCTCCTCGGCCAGCCGCAGGTAGTAGTCCAGTGTGTACAGGGTCTCGCCGGGGTCGGAGAGGTCCGCGGTGTAGCAGAGCGCCACCTCGGCGACGGCGGTGCCGGTGGCCCGCACGGCATCGATCGCCGGGCGCATCCGGGACACGTCGTTGAGGGCGTCGAAGATCCGGAAGATGTCCATCCCGGCGTGCGCCGCCTCGGCGACGAACGCGTCGGTGACCTCGGTGGGGTAGGGCGTGTAGCCGACCGTGTTGCGGCCGCGCAGCAGCATCTGGGTGCAGATGTTGGGCACCGCCTCCCGGATCCTCACCAGCCGCTCCCACGGGTCCTCGGCGAGGAAGCGCAGCGCCACGTCGTAGGTGGCGCCTCCCCAGCATTCGAGACTCAGCAGCTCCGGCGTGGTCCGGGCGACGTACGGTGCGACGGTCAGCAGGTCACGGGTGCGCACCCGGGTGGCCAGCAGCGACTGATGGGCGTCGCGGAACGTGGTGTCGGTGACGGCGACGGCCGACCGGGCGCGCAGTTCGGCGGCGAAGCCCTCCGGACCCAGGGCCGCGAGGCGCTGGCGTGAACCGGCCGGTGGCGTGCCGGGCGGCAGGGCGGGCAGCTTGTCCGCCGGGTCGATGACGGCGGGGCGTGGGCCGTAGGGCCGGTTGACCGTGGTCTCGGCGAGGTAGCCGAGCATCCGGCTGCCCCGGTCGGCCGACGGGCGGGCGTGGATCAGCTCCGGGTGCGCGTCGATGAAACTCGTCGTGACGTGCCCCGCCCGGAAGTCGGGCTGGTCCAGCACGGCCCCCAGGAAGGGCAGATTGGTCGCGACGCCCCGGATCCGGAACTCGGCGATGGCCCGGCGCGCCCGGCGGGCCGCGTTGGCGAAGTCGTGCCCGTGACAGGTGAGCTTCACCAGCATCGAGTCGAAGTGGGCGGACACCTCGGCGCCGGTGTGGACCGTGCCGCCGTCCAGCCGGACGCCGGGCCCGCCGGGGGAGCGGTAGGCGGAGATGGTCCCGGTGTCCGGCCGGAATCCGTTGGCCGGGTCCTCCGTGGTGATGCGGCACTGCATCGCGGTGCCGTTGAGGGTGATGTCGTCCTGGGTGAGGTGGAGTTCGGGCAGGGTCATGCCCGCGGCGATGCGCATCTGGGCGATCACCAGATCGCGTCCGGTGACCTGTTCGGTCACGGTGTGCTCGACCTGGATGCGCGGGTTCATCTCGATGAAGACGTGGTTGCCGCGCCCGTCGACGAGGAACTCGACCGTGCCCGCGTTCACATAGCCGATGTGGCGGGCGAAGGCGACGGCGTCGGCACAGATCCGGTCGCGCAGGGCCGGATCGAGGTGCGGGGCCGGCGCGATCTCCACGACCTTCTGGTGGCGGCGCTGCAACGAGCAGTCCCGCTCGTACAGATGCACCACGTTGCCCTCGGCGTCGGCGAGGATCTGCACCTCGATGTGGCGCGGGTCGATCACGGCCTGTTCCAGGAAGACCGTCGCGTCGCCGAACGCGGACCGGGCCTCGCGCATCGCCGCGTCGATGGCCTCGCGCAGCTCGCCCGCCTCGGCGACCCGGCGCATGCCGCGCCCCCCGCCGCCCGCGACGGCCTTGACGAAGACCGGGAAACCGATGTCCGCCGAGGCCGCCACCAGCGCGTCCACGTCCTCCGAGGGGGCGGAGGACTTCAGCACCGGTACGCCGGCCTCCCGGGCGGCCGCGACCGCCCGGGACTTGTTCCCGGTCAGGTTCAGCACCGGAGCCGGAGGTCCGATGAACGTGATGCCGGCCGCGGCGCACGCGGCGGCGAGGTCCGGGTTCTCCGACAGGAAGCCGTAGCCGGGGTAGACCGCGTCGGCGCCCGCCTTCCGGGCGGCCCCGATGATCTCGTCCACCGAGAGGTAGGCGCGCACGGGGTGTCCGGGCTCCCCGATCCGGTAGGCCTCGTCGGCCTTCGCCCGGTGGAGGGAGTTGCGGTCCTCGTGCGGGAACACGGCGACCGTGGAGACTCCGAGCTCGAACGCCGCGCGAAACGCGCGGATCGCGATCTCCCCACGGTTGGCGACCAGTACCTTGTCGAACATCAGACTCCCCAGTCGTGTCACGAGCGCGTGGCGTCAGGACGGGCGATGTCGCACGGATACGCCGGTCGGCGTCCCGTGGTCACACGGTGTCGGCGAAGCGCTCCGCGTCCTGTCGGGCGCGAAGCGTTCGACACCGTACCGGAGACCCCGGGCCTTTCGTCCGGATCGGGCCGGGCTCGCGTGCCCCGGCGCCGTGCCCCGCGCGCGGCCGGAGGCGGCCGGGACCGGGGCGCCCCGCCGTCATTCCGCCGGGCTCGCCGCCCTCGCGGCGAGGTAGCGGGCGGGGAACTCGCCGCCGCCGTGCACCGCCAGATCCGCCCCGTTGACATAGCCGGACCGCTCGCTCGCGAGGAAGAGGCAGGCACGGGCGACGTCCTCGGGCACGGCCATCCGGCGCATCGGGATCACGCCTGCCACCGACCGCCCGCCGTCCGCCCCGTAGACCGCCGCCGCGCCCGGTGTGCGGATCAGCCCGGTGGTGATGTGGTTGACGCGGACCGCGGGCGCCCACTCCAGGGCCAGCGCCCTGGTGAGGGCCAGCAGCCCGGCCTTGGCGGCGGTGTAGGCGGCGGTGCCGGGCTGCGGCTGGTGCGCGGAGACACTGCCGATGTTGACGACCGCGCCACCGCCCTCCTGCTCCCGCATGACCCGGTGGGCCGCCTGCGCCACGTAGAACGGCGCGAGCAGATTGAGCGCGACGACCCTCTCCACGAAGCGCGGCGAGACGGTGGCGGCGTCCGCGTCCGGTGAACCGCCCGCGTTGTTGACCAGGACGTCGAGCCGGCCGAATCGTTCCACCGCGGTGGTCACCAGCGCGGCGGCCGCCGCCGGATCGCGTACGTCGGCCGGTACGAAGACGGCCTCCCGGCCCCCGGCGGACGGCGGGGCGTCCGGGGTGGTGCGGCCGCAGACCACCACCTCGGCCCCGGCACCGAGGAACGCCCCGGCGATGGCGGCCCCGATGCCCTTGGTGCCGCCGGTGACGATCACCACGCGACCCGTGAAGTCCGACGGGCTGTCGATGTGCATGGTCTGGGGCCTCTCCGTCTGCCGGCCGGGCCGCGCTCGGGCCCGGGAGTCACCGTGTGGTCAGCCCGAGCCCGGCGGCGAGCCGTGCCCGGTGGTGCGCGGGCGCCCCGAAGAGTTCGCCCGCCCCGTGCGCCCGCTTGAAGTAGCGGTGCGCGTCGTGCTCCCAGGTGATGCCGATCCCGCCGTGCAGCTGGATCATCTCGCCGGCCACCGCCGAGAAGGCCTCGGAGCAGACGGACTTGGCGACGGCGGCGGCCCGCGGCAGCGCGCCCGGGTCCTCGTCGGCGGCGAACGCGGCCCCGAGCGCCGCCGAACGCGCCGACTCCACCAGGACGTAGGCGTCCGCCAGCCGGTGCTTGACGGCCTGGAACGAGCCGATGGGCCGGCCGAACTGGACCCGGTCCCGGGTGTACGCGACGGTGAGCTCCAGGGCGCGTCCGGCCGCACCCACCTGTTCCGCGGCGAGCGCCGTGCACGCCAGGTCCCGTACATGGGCCAGGCACCGCCCGCCGTCGCCGTCCGGCCCCAGCAGCCGCCCCTCGGCGGCGTCCAGCACCCAGCGGGCCAGGCCCCGGGTGGAGTCCATGGTCACGACGGGGTCCCGGCGCACCCCGGCGGCGTCCGGCGCCACCTCGAAGAGCGACACCCCGGCGGCCGTGCGGGCGGCGACGAGCAGCACATCGGCCCCGGGCCAGTCCAGTACGTGGTCCTTGGTCCCGGTGAGCAGCCAGCGGCCGTCCGGCTGCGCGGCCGCCCGCGCGCGGACCGCCTCCGGGTCCCAGGAGCCCCGCTCGGCCCAGGCCAGCGCGCCCACCGAGGTCCCCCCGGCGAGCCCCGGCAGCAGCCGCCCGCACGCCTCCTGGTCGCCGGAGGCCAGCAGCGCCCCCACCGCGAGCACCGCCGAGCCCAGACACGGCAGCGGGCTCAGCTCCCGGCCCAGCTCCTCCATCAGCACATGGACGTCCCGGGCGCCGCCGCCCATCCCGCCGTACGCCTCGGGCACGCTCAGCGCGGCGGCACCGACCTGCTCGGTCAACGGGGCCCAGCCCGCATCCCCCTGATGCTTCGTCAGCAGCGATCGTACGATCGACCGCAGCTCGTCCTGCTCCTCGGTCAGCCTCACCCGGCCGCTCCCTTCGCCGTGCGGTCAGACGGCCAGGACCCGGGCCCGGCACGCGGACGGGGTGCCCCACGCGTCGCGCAGCGGCCGCGCCTTGCGGATCCACAGCGACAGGTCGAGTTCATCGGTGTAGCCCACGGCCCCGTGCAGCTGGAGGGCCGTGCGCGCCGCCCCGTAGGCGGCCTCGCCCGCCGTGACCTTGGCCGCGGCGATCGCCCGCCCCGCGCCGTCGTCGCCCGTGGCGAGTGCCAGCGCGGCGCCGTGGACCAGCGGCTCGGCGAACTCCAGGGCCAGCAGGGTGTCCGCCAGCCGGTGCTTGACGGCCTGGAAGGAGCCGATCGCCACTTCGAACTGGGTGCGCCGCGTGACATGGGCGACGGTACGGGCCAGCAGGGTGCGGCCCACCCCCAGCGCCTGCGCCGCGGTGGCGAGCGCGGCCACATCGGCGGCGTACCCGGCGGCGGCGGCCACCGGCCCGCCCCGGGCGAGGACCGTGCCGGCCGTGGGCCGCGACAGCCGCCGCGCGGGGTCGGCCGAGGGCTGTACCGGGCCGGGGCCGGTGGAGACGCTCAGGATGTCGCCGTCCACCACGAACACCGTGTCGGCCGCGTCGCCGTCCAGGGCGTACGGTCCGACGGCGGTGAGGCAGAGCGAGACGACGGACTTGCCCGAGGCGATGCCGGGCAGCCGTTCGGCGGCGATGCGGTCGTCGCCGAGCCGGTCCAGCAGGGCGGCCGCGGCCACCGTCTCGACCAGCGGCCCGGGAACGGCGTGCCGCCCCAGGACCTCGAAGGCGATGGCCAGTTCGAGGGGCAGCGGTCCGAATCCGTCGTGCTCCCGCGGCACCGCGAGCGCGAACACCCCGGCCTCGGCCAGCCGGGTCGTCAGGGCGCGCCCCGGACCGTGCTCGCCCGCGGCCCAGGACCGGATCACGGCGGGGGTGCCGCAGGAGGTGAGCAGGGCATCGAGGGAGCGGGCGAACTCCCGCTGCTCGGCGTCGGGGAAGAAGCGCATCACCGGCGTCCCTTCGGCAGGCCGAGCAGCCGCTCGGCGACGATGTCGCGCTGGATCTCGTTGGTGCCCGCGTACACCGGCCCCGCCAGGGCGAAGGTGTAGCCCTCGGCCCAGCCGCCGCCGGCGGGCGCCTCGTCCGCGTGGTCGGCGAGTTCGCCGTACGGGCCGAGCAGGTCGAGCGCCGTTTCCTGGAGGGCGATGTCCAGCTCCGACCAGTAGAGCTTGTTGAGGGAGGAGGCGGCGCCGGCGGGTCCGCCCTCGCCGTGCAGGATGCGGGAGGCCCCCGCGTAGGAGAACAGCCGGTAGGCGCGGGCCCCGATCACCGCGTCGGCGACCCGGTCGCGCAGCGCCGTGTCCGCAGGGTCCCCGTGCGCGCGCCACAGGGCGGTCAGCCGGTCGGCGGCGGCCGTGAACCGGCCGGGGCTGCGCAGGGTGAGTCCGCGTTCGTTGCCCGCGGTGCTCATCGCGACCCGCCAGCCCTGTCCGGGCTCACCGATGACGTCCTCGTCCGGGACGAACACCCCGTCCAGGAAGATCTCGGCGAAGGCGGGCTTTCCGTCGAGCCGTCCGATGGGCCGCACCGTGACCCCCTCGGCGTCCAGCGGGAACATCAGATACGTCAGCCCCCGGTGCGGCCGGTCCGCCTCCGGATCGCTGCGGAACAGGCCGAAGGCCCGGTCGGCGAAGGCGGCCCGTGACGACCAGGTCTTCTGCCCGCCGAGCAGCCAGCCGCCCTCGGTCCGCACGGCCGTCGACCTCAGCGAGGCCAGGTCCGAACCGGCCTCCGGCTCCGACCAGGCCTGCGCCCAGATCACCTCGCCGCGTGCCATCGCGGGCAGGATCCGGGCCCGCTGCCCGGCGGTGCCGTGCTCGAAGAGGGTGGGGGCCAGCAGATTGATCCCGTTCTGGCTGACCCGGCCGGGGGCCCCGGCGGCGTAGTACTCCTCCTCGAAGAGCAGCCAGCGCAGCAGGGAACCGCCGCGCCCGCCGAACTCCTCGGGCCAGGAGACCACCGACCAGCGGTCCGCGGCCAGGGTGGCCTCCCATTCGCGGTGGGCGGCGAAGCCCGCGGCGGTCTCCAGGGAGGGCAGGGGAGCGGCCGGGACGTGGGCGGCCAGCCAGTGGCGCGCCTCGGTGCGGAACGCCTCGTCGGCCGCGTCGAGATCGAGGTCCATCAGGAACCCGCCTTCTTCATCGCCCCGATGTCCATGCCGCCGAGCGGGTCGGCGGCGGTCTCGGCGTTGTGGGCGTGCGCCAGGTGGTGCAGGCCGAACACCGAGTCCAGGCCGCTGTGCAGCCCCTGGAGGTCCTCGGCCTGGTTGACGGCGCGCTTGGTCAGGGCGAGGCCCAGCCGGGGCATTTCGGCGATCCGCAGCGCCAACTCGGCGGTCCGCTCGGCCAGTTCCTCCCGGGGAACGACCCGGTTGACCATGCCGACCTCGTAGGCGCGCCGGGCGCTCATCCGGTCGCCGGTGTAGAGGAACTCCTTGGCGATCCGGGGCGGCATCACCCAGGGGTGCGCGAAGTACTCGACGCCGGGGATGCCCATGCGGACCACCGGATCGGCGAAGAACGCGTCCTCGCTCGCCACGATCAGGTCGCAGATCCAGGCGAGCATCAGCCCGCCGGCCACACACGCGCCCTGCACGGAGGCGATCACCGGCTTCGGCAGCTCCCGCCATCTGCGGCACATCCCCAGATACACCTCGGACTCGCGGGCGAAGCGGCTCTCCCCGCCCTCCTTGTCCGAGTGGTCCCACCACAGCCCCGCCCGGCGCTCGAACGGCAGATGGGCGTCCCGCTCCGGGGTGCCGATGTCATGGCCGGCGGAGAAGTGCCTGCCCGCCCCGGCCAGGACGACGGTCTTCACCTCGTCGTCCTCGGCCGCGCGGTAGAACGCCCGGTCCAGTGCGTAGGTCATCGCGGAGTTCTGCGCGTTGCGGTAGTCGGGCCGGTTCATGGTCACCGTGGCGACCGGGCCCTGCTTCTCGTAGCGCACCGGTCCGTCGTGGGCAGCGGGCATCGGCCACTCCTTCCCTAACAAGTGTTTGGTAGATTAACGTACCGCCATGAGCACCGTCGAGGAGTTCCGCGCCGAGTTCCGCGGCTGGCTGGCCGCCAACCTCACCGGTTCCTTCGCGGGTCTGCGCGGCCGCGGCGGACCCGGACGGGAGCACGAGGCCTTCGCCGAACGGCTGGGCTGGGAAAGGCACATGGCGGCATCGGGCTGGACCTGTGTCGGCTGGCCCGAGGAGTACGGGGGCCGCGGCGCGAGCATCGGGCAGCAGGTCGCCTTCCACGAGGAGTACGCCCTGGCCGACGCCCCCGCCCGGGTCAACCACATCGGGGAACAACTGCTCGGGCCGACCCTGGTGGCCTTCGGCACCCCCGCGCAGCGGGCCCGGTTCCTGCCGCCGATCGTCGCCGTCGAGGAGCTGTGGTGCCAGGGCTACAGCGAACCCGACGCCGGGTCCGACCTGGCGAACGTACGGACCAGGGCCGAGCGGGACGGCGAGGACTGGGTCGTCACCGGACAGAAGGTCTGGACGTCACTGGCCCACGAGGCCCAGTGGTGCTTCGTGGTCGCCCGCACCGAGCCCGGCTCCACCCGCCACCGAGGACTGTCCTACCTCCTGGTCCCGCTGGACGGACCCGGCGTGGAGATCCGGCCGATCGCCCAGCTGACCGGCACCTGCGAGTTCAACGAGGTGTTCTTCGACGGGGCCCGCACCCGCGCCGAGCACATCGTCGGAGCCCCGGGCGAAGGCTGGCGCGTGGCCATGGCCACCCTCGGCTTCGAGCGCGGCGTCTCCACCCTCGGCCAGCAGGTCGGCTTCCGGCGCGAACTGGAATCCCTCATCGCCCTGGCCCGGCGCAACGGCGCCGCCGACGACCCGCTGATCCGCGACCGGCTCGCCCGCGCCTGGACCGGACTGGAGACCATCCGGTGCAACGCCCTGCGGATGCTCGACGGCGTGGCGGCCGGCGCACCCGGCCCCGAGGCGTCCATCGGGAAGATCTTCTGGGCCACCTGGCACCGGGAACTCGGCGAACTGGCCATGAGCGTCCTGGGCGCCGACGGCCTGACCGCCGCCGGGCCACCGTACGAACTCGACGACTGGCAGCGGCTGTTCCTCTTCTCCCGCTCCGACACCATCTACGCCGGCTCCAACGAGATCCAGCGCAACATCATCGCCGAGCGCGTTCTCGGCCTGCCCAAGGAGATCCGCCCGTGACCGACCGGCCGCCCTATGTAGCGGGCCACTCCCTCCTGGACGGACGCACCGCCGTGATCACCGCCGCCGCGGGCGCCGGCATCGGCGGAGCGACGGCCCGCAGATTCCTGGAGGAGGGTGCCCGGATCGTCATCGGCGACGCCCACGCACGCCGCCTGGGGGAGTGCGCCGCCGCCCTCGCCGAGGAGTTCGGCGCGGACCGCGTCGCCGCGCTGCCCTGCGACGTCACCGACCAGGAGCAGGTCGACGCCCTGTTCGCACGCGCGGCCGAGCACCACGGCGGACTCGACATCGTGGTCAACAACGCCGGGCTCGGCGGCACCGCCGACCTCGTCGACATGACCGACGAGCAGTGGTCCAAGGTCCTCGACGTCACCCTGAACGGCACCTTCCGCTGCACCCGCGCCGCCCTGCGCCACCTCAAGGACCGCGGCACCGGCGGCGTCGTCGTCAACAACGCCTCCGTCGTCGGCTGGCGCGCCCAGCGCGGCCAGGCCCACTACGCCGCCGCCAAGGCCGGCGTCATGGCGCTCACCCGGTGTGCCGCCCTGGAGGCCGCGGACTTCGGCGTACGCGTCAACGCCGTCGCACCGAGCCTGGCCATGCACCCGCACCTGGTGAAGGTCACCACACCGGAACTCCTCGTCGAACTCACCGAACGCGAGGCCTTCGGCCGGTACGCCGAGCCCTGGGAGATCGCCAACGTCATCGTCTTCCTGGCCAGCGGCTACTCCTCCTACCTGACCGGCGAGACCGTCTCCGTCAGCAGCCAGAGGGCGTGAGGGCGATCACCGGCAACGCCGGCGCCGAACGACGCGCCGCCCTCCTGGCGGCCGCCGCCGAGGTGTTCGCCGCCCGGGGCTGCAACGCCACCACCGTCCGCCGCATCGCGGACGACGCGGGGCTGCTCGCGGGCAGCCTCTCCTACCACTTCGACCCCAAGGAGCCGATGCCGCACGAGATCCTCTCGGCCTTCCTGGACGAGCTGTGGGCGGGCTACGGAACCGTCCTGGCCGCCGGACCAGGACCCCGCGAGACCATCGAGGCGCTCGTCACCCAGCCCTTCCGGCAGATCGACCGGCACGGACCCGGGGTCGCCATCTACCAGAGGGAGTCCGGTCACCTCTGGGCCCGGCCGCGCTTCGCCTGCCTCGCCGGCACCCGGCCGAAGTTCGAGAACGCCTGGCTGCGCACGCTGGAACGCGGCGTCGCCGAGCGGGTCTTCCGCGCCGACCTGGACGTCCGGCCGGCCCACCGGTTCATCCGCGACACCGTCCGGGTGGCCGCCTCCTGGTACCGCCCCGGCGGCGTCCACAGCCCGGAGGAGATCGTCCGCCCGTACCTGTCCATGGTCCTCGAAGGCATCGCCCCACGCACCTGACACCCCACCACCTCGCTCGCGAAGGAGCAGTCATGGCAGAGGCCTACATCGTCGAAGCGCTGCGCACCCCCGTCGGCCGGCGCAAGGGCGGACTGAGCACCGCCCACCCGGCCGACCTCGGCGCCCATGTCCTCAAGGCCCTGATCGAGCGCACCGGAGTCGATCCGGCCGCCGTCGACGACGTGGTCTTCGGCTGTCTGGACACCGTCGGCCCGCAGGCCGGGAACATCGCCCGCACCGCCTGGCTCGCCGCGGGCCTGCCCGAGGAGGTGCCCGGCACCACCGTCGACCGGCAGTGCGGCTCCTCCCAGCAGGCCGTCCACTTCGCCGCCCAGGGGGTCCTCTCCGGCACCCAGGACCTGGTGGTCGCGGGCGGCACCCAGAACATGTCGATGATCCCCATCGCCTTCGCCTCCCGCCAGGCCGCCGAACCCCTCGGACTGACCGAGGGCCCCTACGCGGGCTCCACGGGCTGGCGCGCCCGCTACGGCGACGCCCCCGTCAACCAGTTCCACGGCGCCGAACTCATCGCGCGCAAGTGGGGCATCAGCCGCGAGGACATGGAGCACTTCGCGCTGCGCTCGCACCACCGGGCCCTGCGCGCCATCGACGAGGGCCGCTTCGCCCGCGAGACCGTCGCCTACGGCGACGTGACGGTGGACGAGGGGCCGCGCCCGGACACCTCGCTGGAGAAGATGGCGGGCCTCAAGCCGGTGGTCGAGGGCGGCAGCCTGACCGCCGCGGTCTCCTCGCAGGTCTCCGACGGCGCCTCCGCGCTGCTCATCGCCTCCGAGCGGGCCGTCGCCGAGCACGGCCTGACACCCCGGGCCCGGGTCCACCATCTCTCGGTGCGCGCGGAGGACCCGATCCGGATGCTGTCCGCGCCCATCCCGGCGACGGCGTACGCGCTGAAGAAGACCGGGATGTCCATCGGTGACATGGACCTGGTGGAGATCAACGAGGCGTTCGCCCCGATCCCCCTGGCCTGGCTGAAGGAGACCGGGGCGGACCCGGAGCGGGTCAACGTCAACGGCGGCGCCATCGCCCTCGGCCACCCGCTCGGCGCCACCGGGACCAAGCTGATGACGACCCTGCTGCACGAACTGGAGCGGACCGGCGGCCGCTACGGCCTGCAGACCATGTGCGAGGGCGGCGGCCAGGCCAACGTCACCATCATCGAACGCCTCTGAGCACGCCTTCCGGCCCGGGGCCTTCCGACATGGCGGCCCCGGGCCTGTGGCCCCGGCCCGGCGGTCGCTCAGTCGGTGCCCAGCGCCTTCAGCGTGGCCCGTGCCTCGGCCATGATCCGCTCCACCAGTTCCGCGCAGGACGGCAGATCCCCGATCAGGCCCGCCACCTGCCCCGAGGCCATCACCCCGAGGTCGGTGCGGCCCTCGACCAGCGCGGCCTTCAGCAGCATCGGCGTGTTGGCGGCCAGCAGCACCTGGCTCCAGGTCAGCTCCTTGCCGTGCTTCATGGCCAGCCCGTCGCGGATCAGTCCGGGCCAGCTCGTACCGGACTCCTTCCGGAAGGCCGAGGCGTGCCGGACCGCCCTGAGCAGGGCGGCCGCCCGCCCGGAACGCTCCAGGGCGTCGACCATCGCGGTGCGCAGCATGCGGTGCGGCAGGCCGTCGAGCCGGTCCGTCACCGTGACGTCCTGGACGGTGGCGGCCAGGTACTTCGCCTTCACCGCCGCCGGGACCGTGCTGTCGGAGGTGAGCAGGAAGCGCGTGCCCATCCCGATCCCCGCCGCGCCGTAGGCGAGCGCGGCGACCAGACCGCGGCCGTCGTGGAAGCCGCCCGCCGCGACGACCGGGATGCCGACGGCGTCCACGACCTGGGGGAGCAGCACGGTGGTGGCCACGCTGCCGGTGTGGCCGCCGCCCTCGCCGCCCTGCACCATCACCGCGTCGGCGCCCCACGCGGCGACCTTCTCCGCGTGCCGCCGGGCCCCCACGGACGGGATGACGACGACGCCCGCGTCCTTGAGCCGGGCGATCAGCTCCTTCGACGGCGCGAGCGCGAACGACGCCACCCGCACCCCCTCGTCGATCAGGATGCGCACCCGCTCGCCCGCGTCCCCCGCGTCCGCGCGCAGATTGACGCCGAACGGCGCGTCCGTACGGGAGCCGACCTCGCGGACCGCCGCGCGCAGCTGCTCGACGGTCATCGTCGCGGAGGCCAGGATGCCGAGCGCCCCCGCGTTCGCTGCGGCGGACACCAGCCGGGGACCGGCGACCCAGCCCATCCCCGTCTGCACGATCGGGTACCGCACCCCGGTCAGCTCGGTGAGCGCGGTCGGCAGCGGAGCGGGCCCGGTCATGCCGGGACCTCGCGCCCGCGCAGTCCGGCCGGGTCGATGACCTCGCGGATCAGCCGGAGTTCCGCCTCCGTGGGCTCCCGGGTGAACGGCACCTCGGCGGGGACCGTGAGGGCGAACCCGGTCGCTTCGGTGACCTGTTCGACGCTCACCCCGGGATGCAGCGACCGCAGCCGCATGGTGCGGTCGGGCGTCTCGAAGTCGAAGACCCCCAGATCGCTGATGACTTCGGGGATGCGGTGATAACGGGTCGCGGAGGGCCCGGCGGCCGCCGCCCGTTCGTACCCGACCCCGCTGACCATGTCGACCCGCTCCACGAACACCCGCGCCGAATGTTTGGGGATCCAGTAACTCGTCGGGTTGTTCAGGGTGTTGACAGGTGCGCCGCGCACTCCGAGCAGCTGGCGCACGGGCCTGGCCCAGTCGCCGATGCAGGAGATGTTCTGGTTGCCGTGCCGGTCGATCTGGCTGGCCCCCATCATCACGTGACGGCGGCCGGTGGCGGTGAGCGTCAGATGGTTGCGGAACGGCAGCCAGCCCTCCACGGTCCCCGGAGCCGTCCCCATGGCGGGGGTGTCGCCCATCAGCAGCGCCTCCCCGTCGGTCAGCAGCAGCTCGGGCGAGAAGGTGAGCCGGGCCAGCCGCGCCCCGATGGCCGGGACGGTCCCCATCGGGGAGGCGAGGATCTCGCCCGCGCCCCGCCACGCCTCGGCGCAGGCCACCACGCAGTACTCGGCGCGGCTCGCCGCCGCGGTGCCGGTGCGGCTCATGCTTCCTCCTGGTGGAACGCGGTGACGGCGGCCTGGTAGGCGGCCTCGTCGCCGGACAGGAACCGTTCGACGAAGGCGGGCCAGGCCTCGGGGTCGCGGGCCGCCCGGACGTAGGCGCGCTGGAAGCTCTCGTCCCGGCCGTGGTCAGGCGCGCAGGAGGTGAAGTGCGCGCCGTTCGGCGTCTCGACGACCCCGGTCACGAACGGCCGCTTGACCAGCAGGGTCTGCGGGCCGTGCTCCTTCAGCAGCTCCGCCGTCTCCACGATCCGCTCGCAGGAGACGTACGCCTCGTCGGCCGCCTCGCAGAACAGGTCGTCGAAGTACGGATCGGGGCCCAGGTACTGGCCGTTGCCCCGGACGTCCGCACGATCGAGGTGGACCAGGGCGGCATCCAGCCGCAGGGCCGGCGCCGCGACCAGCACCTCCCCGTCGTCGTACGGCGAGGTGACCGTGCGCAGCGCAGGGTTGACCCGCATCAGGTCCGAGCCGAGACCGGCGCGCACCGGCATGAACGGCAGCCGCTGCGCGCCCGCCGTCAGACCCCACATCATCAACGCCTCGTCCAGCTCGGCCAGTTCGAACGCTCCGCGCTGCCGGGCGGCGGTGAAATGCGGTTCCAGGGGGATCGAGTCGAGGGTCCCGAACGCCGTGACCAGCTTGCGGATCCGGCCCGCGGCGGCGAGCAGGCCGACATCGGGGCCGCCGTACGACACCACGGTCAGATCGGTGACGTCCGCGCGCAGCAGCGCCCGGACCAGGGCCATCGGTTTGCGGCGCGACCCCCAGCCGCCGATGCCGAGCGTCATGCCGCTCTCCAGCCGGCCGACGACCTCGTCGGCCGTCATCGTCTTGTCCTGTGTCACGCCCGGTGCTCCTTGTCCGTGCCGAAGGTGTCGCGCACGCGGTCGGCGACGCCGCTGAGGTCGGCCTCGAAGGTGAAGCCCTGCTCGAAGCGGTAGCTGCGGCGCACGTCGACGGGGTCGATGCCGTTGATGGCGGCCTTGGCCAGCCGGATCAGCCGGCCGTCCTTCGCGGCGATCTCCCGGGCCAGTTCCAGGGCGGCCGCGCCCAGCCGGTCGCGCGGGACGACGCTCCACACCGAGCCATGCCGGTGCAGTTCCTCCGCCGTCACGGTGCGCGAGGTGTAGTAGAGGGTGCGCATCAGGTGCTGCGGAACCAGCCGGGCCAGATGCGTGGCCGCGCCGAGCGCGCCCCGGTCCAGCTCCGGCAGCCCGAAGGACGCGTCGTCGCAGGCCACGATCGCGTCCGCGTTGCCCACCAGGCCGATGCCGCCGCCCAGGCAGAAGCCCTGGACGGCGGCGACCACCGGGACCTCGCACTCGTAGACGGCGGCGAACGCCTCGAAGCAGCCCCGGTTGGCGCCGATCAGCGCCTCGGGCCCGTCCGCGCGCTGGAGCTCCTTGATGTCCACGCCCGCGTTGAACCCGCGGCCCTCGGCGGTCAGCACCACGCAGCGGACGTCCGGATCGGCCCCGGCGGCGCGCACCGCCCTGGCCAGTTCGTACCAGCCGTGCACGGGCAGGGCGTTGACCGGGGGGAAGTCCACGGTGACGACGGCGACGCCCTCTTCCGGGGCGGAGGTGGAGACACCCATGAGCAGATCAGCTACCTTTCCACCTAACGTTTGTTTGGTTCAACGTAGCAGCGATGCGGACGCCGCGGGAGAGCGTCGGGCCGCTGGGACGTGCATCGAAGGTGGCGTCGTCCGCCCGGAGGGCGGGCCCGGCGGGGCTTTCGACACACGCCCCGGCGGCCCGGCACCCCGTTCCCCGTCCATCGCCCGCCGCCCAGCGAGAGGACATCCGACATGACCCCATCGACCGCTCTGTGCGCCGGACGCGTCGCCGTCGTCACCGGCGCGGGCCGCGGGCTCGGCCGCGCCCACGCCCTGGCCTTCGCCGCCGAGGGCGCGAAGGTCGTCGTCAACGACCTCGGCGTCGGCCTCGACGGCTCCGGCGGCGGCGCCGGGCCCGCACAGCGGGTCGTCGAGGAGATCCGCGCGGCCGGCGGCGAGGCCGTCGCGCACCACGGGGACATCGCCACCGCCGACGGCGCGAAGTCGCTCGTCGCGACCGCGCTCGACTCCTTCGGGCGCCTCGACACCCTCGTCAACAACGCCGGGTTCCTGCGCGACCGGATGCTGGTGAACCTGGACGAGGACGACTGGGACGCGGTGACCCGCGTCCACCTCAGGGGCCACTTCCTGCCGCTCAAGCACGCGGCGGCGCACTGGCGCGCGGAGGCCAAGGCCGGCCGGGTGCCCGAGGCACGGGTCGTCAACACCGGCTCCGGGGCCGGGCTGCTGGGCAGTGTCGGCCAGGGCTGCTACTCCGCCGCCAAGGCAGGGATCGTCGCCCTGACCCTGGTGGCCGCCGCCGAGATGGGCCGCTACGGCGTCCAGGTCAACGCGATCGCCCCGGCCGCCCGCACCCGGATGACCGAGGAGACCTTCGCCGAGACCATGGCGGCCCCTGCGGAAGGGGCCTTCGACGCGATGGCCCCGGAGAACGTCTCGCCGCTCGTCGTCTGGCTCGGCTCCGGGGCCTGCGCCGGGGTCAGCGGCCGGGTCTTCGAGGCCGAGGCCGGACGGATCACGGTGATGGAGGGCTGGCGGCCCGGCCCCACCGCCGACAAGGGCGCCCGGTGGAGCCCGGCCGAGGCCGGGGCGGCCGCCTCCGAACTCCTCGCGGCGGCCGACGCACCCCTGCCGGTGTACGGGGCACGCTGAGCCCGTACCCGCCGCGGTAGACCGGCCGGAGCACGCCCGTCAGGTCCGCGCCGCCGCGCGGCTCCCGATGATCCTGCTCGGCGGCATCACAGGCGGGCCCGTCATGGACCTCGCGATGCGGGAGGCTTCGGGCAGGTGGCCCGAGGGACGACGGACGGTGCCGCCCGCACTCGTCCAACCGGCCCTGGACACCCGGCCGGACACTCCCGCGCAACAGGCGAACCTCGGCGAAGGAGCCGACCCGGTCGTGTGCGGGGCGAGGCTCCTTCGCCGAGGCGGGAAGGGAGTCGAGGGTCAGGATTACTTCGAGGGCGCCTCCCCCTGCCCGTCCAGATGGATGTCGTGCTGGTTGGTCGCCTCGGAGATTTCGAGTCGGCTCACCGTCGGCGGGTGGCCTGCGGCGATCAGGATGTAGTTGCCGACCGGTACGTCTGCGAACCGGAAGCTGCCGTCCTCCTTGGAGGTGGCGGTCAGCCTCGTACCGGAGCCGTCCGTGAGAGTGAGCCGTACGTCGTTGACGAAGGTGTGCTCACTGTCGCTGACCACCCCGCTCAGGCTGCCGAGACGGGAGTGCGAGGCGAGTTCCGCCGTCACGGTGATCTGCTGTGCCTCGCTGACCGTGAGGTCGATGGCCCTGGGCCGGTAGCCGTCCTGGTGGAGGACGAGAACGTAGGGGCTGTAGGCCAGCTTGTCGATGAGGAACGAACCGTCCTCGTCCGTCGACAGGGAACGGACGAGGCGGCCGGTCACGTCGGTCAGTATGACGGACGTGCCCTTGAGGGGTGCCCCGTCCGCCTCGTCGCGCGCTATGCCGGTGACCGAGCCTTCGTCCTGGAAGGTGACCGTGTGCTCGATCGCCGACGATCCCGCCGTGGCGGCGAGCGGCGTGGCGGTCGAACGGTGGGTGTCCGAGCGGGCGATGAGAAGGTACGGCCCGTGTCCGGGCGCCCGCAGCGTATAGGCGCCGTTGCGGTCGGCGGACGTCCGCGCGACCTCGCGGCCGTCGTGGGTGACCAGGGTGAGCGCCGCTTCGGAGACCGGTACGTCCTCCGACCAGACGACATGGCCCCGAATCATGACGGCGTCGGGGTCGGGTGCGGCTTCGACCTCCGTGGCGGCCTCCCGGGGCTTGCGGGGGTCGGCGTCTATCATGATCGTGCAGATGATCGTGCCGATGAGCAGAATGCCGCTGACCCACCACGCGGCGGCCGCGGTGCCGTGCACGAGGGACTTGGTGAGCAGCCCGTCCGGTGAACCCTGGCCCTTGTGGTCGGCGTAGTAGGAGGCTGCCGCGCTCGCCGCGAGGGTGTTGCTCAGCGCGAGGCCGATGGCGCCGCCGATCTGCCGGGCCGTCGTCTGGAAGGCCGACACGGCGCCCGAGTCGCGTTCCGCCACCCCCGCCAGGGAGGCGTGAGCGGTGGGGGAGTAGCTCAGGCCCATGCCGACGCCCAGCAGGAGCCAGGCCGGCAGCACCCCGAAGAGATAGGAGCTGTCCTCGGAGAGCGTGGTGAACATCCACACCCCGGCCGCGGTGAAGGCGAGGCCGGGCCCGACCAGCCAGCGCGTCGGGATCCGTCCCATGACGCGCGCCACCACCTGCGTCGCGGTCACCATGACGGCACCGACCATCGGCAGGAACGCGAATCCCGCCTTCAGCGGCTTGTAGTGCATGACCATCTGCAGGTGGTACGTGGCGAACAGCGAGATGCCCATCATGCCGAAGTTGAGCAGCGCGGCCCCGAGGAAGGACCCCGAGCGGGTCCGTTCGGCGACCACGCGCAGCGGCAGCAGCGGCTGCCTGATGAGGTTCTGGGAGACCAGGAACGCGCCGATCAGCACGACGGACGTGGCCAGCAGTCCGATCACCAGGGGGGAGTCCCAGCCGCGTTCCGGTGCCTCGGACAGCCCGTAGACGAGGGCGACCGGCCCCAGACAGCCGAGGACCGCACCGACCGGGTCGAGGCTGATGTCACGGTGGCCACGGTTGCGCGGCAGGGTGGCGATGCCCAGGGCGGTCACGGCGGCGGCGATCGGCACGTTCACATAGAGGCACCAGCGCCAGCCCGCGTACTCGGTGAGCACACCGCCGATGATCAGCCCGATGGCGGCGCCGCTGCCGACGATGCCACTGAAGAGGCCGAACGCCTTGGCCCGCTCCTTGGTGTCGGTGAAGGTGGTGGTCAGCAAGGACACCGTGGCCGGCGAGAGGATGGCGGCGAAGACGCCCTGCAGCGCGCGGGCGGCGATGAGCGTCTCGGTGTTGGGCGCGGCACCGCCGATCGCGGAGACCACGGCGAAGCCGACCAGGCCCACGAGGAAGGTCCGGCCGCGGCCGAAGCGGTCGGCGAGCCGGCCGCCGACCAGGAGCAGTCCGCCGAAGGCCAGCGCGTACGCGGTGACCATCCACTGCCGGTTGGCGTCGGACATGTGGAGCGACTTCTGGACGGAAGGTAAGGCGATCTGGACGATCGTGCCGTCGAGCATCACCATCAGCTGGGCGGTCGCGATGACCGCGAGTACGTACCAGCGGTTGCGGTGGTCGCGCTCTACGGCCGCCTGGTCCATCGCCGTTGCGACGCCCGCGGTCATGTCTGTGACTCCTTCTCGCTCTTGATTGCCGGACGGAGCTTGTTGAGCAGGCGCGCGAACTCCACGCGTTCGTCGCGGGTGAGGCCGTTGACGAGTTCGTCGGCGAGGGCCTGTCTGCCCCACTCGATCTCCTCCATCAACGTGTTGCCCTTGTCGGTGACGCTGACCAGGACGGCGCGACGGTCGTGCGGGTCGGGGGCGCGCTGGACGAGCCCGCGGCGCTCAAGACCGTCGACGAGGGTGGTGACGGTGCGCGGAGCCACATCGAACTCCTGCGCCAGCGTGCTCATGCGCTGGGAAGCCCCTTGCTCGTACAGGTGGGTCAGCAGGCTGGCCTGGGAGAAGGGGACCTGATGGTTGGCGAACACGGTTCCGGCGTGGCGCAGGAGCGGAGACACCGTCTCCGTCAGTGCCGTCACCAGCTCGGAAGCCGTGCCCTCGGGGTCTTGGGTCACAGACACCTCCTTAGTGAGTCATGAAACATCTTGAGCATAGGCTCACTATGTCAGTTGACTCATCGATCGGGCAAGCGGGTGATCGGCGCCCTCCCGGCTCCGGCGTGCAGGGGGTGAGGTGAGCCGATCCGCCCGCCTCCGCCCGTCGCCTTCTGCCGGGTGATGCGGCGTCACCCCCGTTCCCCGGACGCCGCGGTGGCGTACCCTCGGCCCTTCCGGTGTGGCCGGCGGGGCCTGTGACCGCTCGCCGCCCACTGTCCGGAAGGTGTCGACGGGAGGGAGTCAAGGCGACGCGCCGGGGTGTGCGCCACGACCGGCATCGTGAGGGAGTGCTGAAACGCCCTTGAAGTCCGGGTTGTCGTGCGAGGTTTGCGTTTAAGTTCGCATATGTCGAAAATCTGGCGGCCTTCGGACCCTTTGCGCTCTTGTTGCGCTTCCTTTACTTCTGCCTGGATGCCTGTATGGTTAGATTTAAATAGTCGTGATCAACTCGTAAAGAAACGTAAACGCGCGGTAAGTAGCGGGTTTGTGCGAATGGCACAGCGGGGGTTGTTTTCATTGGCTTTGCTCGTCGAAAGAAAGGGCGGAATATCCGCCCTGTGTGAGCTGGTCTCGGACGCGAAGGCTGGTTACGGAAAAATCGCCGTAGTCAGCGGCGTGGCGGGAAGCGGCAAGACCGCGTTATTGCAGAAAGCGGCCGAATGCCTGGCCGAACGGGGATCGGTCCCGGTCACCGTCACCTGCTCGCCGCTGGAGCGGGATGTACCACTGGCCGCGGTGCGTCAGCTCTTCGACGGCCTTCCGCTCGCACCAGAATCTGCCAGTCGGCTGACCGACCTGCTGGCAGAAGGTGTGCAGACGGGCGCGGGGGAGATCGTCACGGCCATCACCCCGGCGCACGCCAGGATCGCCGAGGGGCTGTGGGGTCTCCTGGCAGCCTTCTCCGAACGCGCCCACGTCGTCATTCTCGTCGATGATGTAAGAAATTCAGACGCGCTTTCCCTGGCGTACCTGCTCTATTTTATTCGCCGGGTGCGCACGGTGCGCGTATCCATGGTGCTGTCCGACACGGACGATCCACAGCCGCGCTTCCCACTGTTCCGGGCCGAAATAATGCGCCTTCCCGCGCTCAGTCACATTCGCACCGGGCGGCTCAGCCCCGCGGGTGTCACCGAAGTGCTGACGGACCGTCTGGGAGTGGACAAGGGCCACCTGGTCGGAACCGAATTCCATGACATCAGTGGTGGAAGTCCAGCACTGCTCAATGCTTTACTGCGTGATCTGGCCGATATGGAATCGGCAGTCCACGAGCAGTGCGAACCGGTGATGGGGGGCCACTTCGCGCAGGCCGTGGTCACCTGCCTGCGCCGGTCGGGACCCAAGGCCCTGGAGGCCGCGCAGTGGGTGGCGCTCCTCGGTGAGAGCACCTGCGAGGAGCTCCTGGTCGAGTGTCTCGGCACCAGCCCGGAATTCGTCCAACGGTTACTGCGTCTGCTCGACGCCATCGGCGTGACCCGAGAAGGACGTTTCCGTCACCCGGTGGGCAGAGCCACGGTCATCGAGGGCATCCCGGAGCAGAACCGCGCGGGGATGCAGCTGCGCGTCGCCCGCCTGCTCTACGACACGGGGGCGCCCACCACCCAGGTCGCCGGTCACCTCCTCGGCCAGGTGAGGCAGATCGAGCTGTGCGCCGAGCAGGCTTCGTGGGCGGTCTCGGTCCTCCGGGACGCGGCTGACCGTGCCCTCGCCGACAATCGGGTCGAGCAGGCGATCGCATGGCTGCGGCAGGCCCACCAGCTCTGCACCGACAAGACGGAGGGGGGCGCCATCCTCTTCCACCTCGCCCGCGTCCAGTGGGGGCGCAGCCCGACGGCGGCCGTGCGCTATCTCGACCGGATGACCAAACCGTTCGCACAGGAGCGGTTCGGAACCCCGTACACCTTGCTGCTCGTCCGCTATCTGCTGCGCAGCGGACGGCACCAGGAGGCGGAGGGGATACTGCACCGGCTGCACCGCGAGGCGGACTCGCTCCCCGACGCGGTGAGCGCGGAACTCCGGTTGCTGGAGCTGTGGCTGGCCGGCTCCTTCCCCGCGGTGGCCGAGCACTTCCCGTACGACCACGGCCCGGATGCGCGACGCGGCGGTCCGGTCACCGGCCGGGACGAACTGCAGTGGCAGTCCGCCAGTCTGCTGGTCGGGGTGCTGAGCGGTGGCGCGGACAGCGGGTTGATCAGCGAGGTCGAACAGGTTCTGCGGCTCTACCAGGTGGCCGAGGCCACCGTCGAACCGCTGGTGATGGGGGTGTCCGCGCTGATCTTCGCGGACCGCCTCGACAGCGCCGGTTCATGGTGCACCTCGTTGATGGACGACATCGAGACCGTCGATGCCCCCGCCTGGCATGCCTCCCTGTCGGCACTGCGCGCGGAGATCGCCGTGCGCCAGGGCGACCTGAAGGGCGCCGTCCGGTTCGCCGAGCGGGCGATCGACGACATCGGTGCCGACGGATGGGGCGTGGAGATCGGTGCCCCCCTCTCCACTCTGGTGCTCGCCCACGTGGCGATGGGACGGATGGAGGAGGCCGACGCACTGCTCCAACTTCCCGCAGCCGGACCCATGCACGAGAGCCGTTACGGCCTGCAGTACCGCTACGCGCGCGCCCATCACCATCTCGCCGCCGGCCGCCCCCATGCCGCACTGCGGGACTTCTTCGACTGCGGCGCCCTGATGCGGCGGTGGAACCTCGACGCACCGGGCCTCGCGCTGTGGCGGGCCGGAGCCGCCGAGGCCCTGCTGGGCCTGGGGGACCACGCGCGGGCCAAGTCCATGATGGACGAACAGTGGGCCCTGCTGGCCAGGAACCGAACCGGCCGCAGCGCCGGAATAGCCTTGCGGATGTGCGCCGCGGTCACCCGGCCGGAACGGCGGCCGGCGCTGCTGAGACAGTCCGCGGAGATCCTCCAACGCTGCTGCGACCGTTACGAACTGGCCAAGACGCTGGCGGACCTCGCCCGCGCCCATGAGGCCCTCGGCGAGAGCGCGCGGGCACGGCACGCCTCGTGCAAGGCACTGCGGTTCGCGCAGGCGTGCGGCGCCGCCGGAATCGTCGCACGGCTGCGCCCCGCACGGACGGCCGAACCGGCGGCCGAGACGAACCAGCGGCTGGAGTCCGAGGCGGTTCCCGCCCGGCAGAGCGAGGGGATCGACGAACTGAGCAGGGCCGAGGGCAAGGTGGCCGCTCTGGCATCGATGGGGTACTCGAACCGGGAGATAGGCGACCGCCTCCACATCACCATCAGCACGGTGGAGCAACACCTCACCCGGGTCTACCGGAAGCTGAACGTCAACAGCCGCGAGGACCTGCCGACGGCCAGCCTCCAACCGTTGGTCTCCTACTGAGCGGCCCGGCCCCGGCCGGTGGGAGCGGGAGGGGAACACACGCCGTGTGTTCCCCTCCCGCTCCGTGCTCGGGGCACTCCGTCAGCCGATGCCGAGGCCCTCCAGGACGTCCGCGGCACGCAGGGTGCCACCCGCCTCCCGGACTCGCTCGCGCAGACCGGCCACGCTCGTGCGCACCTGCGGGTCATCCGTCACCGAACGCACGGCGTCCAGCAGCGCCTCGGCCGTCAGCTCCTCCCCGCCCGGCACCTCGGTGCCCAGGCCCAGCGAGACCGCACGGCGTGCCACCATCTGCTGCTCCCGGGCCTGTGCGGCCAGTACCAGCGGCGTCCCACAGGCCAGGGCCTCCATCACACTGCCCATGCCGGCCTGGCAGACGAAGGCTCGTGCGTGCGGCAGCACGGCGAGGTGCGGCAGCCAGCGGTGGACCTCCACATGGGCGGGCAGCGGCCCGAGTTCGGCCGGATCGACCCCCGCGCGGCCCACCGTCAGCACCGCGTGCCAGGGGCTGTCCGCGAAGGCCTTCACACACGTGCGGAAGAACTCGGGGCGGTTGCCGTAGGAGGTGCCGAGCGAGACCAGCACGACGGGCCTGCCGTCCTCGGGCGGCTGCCAGGCGGGGGAGGGCGGGGCCGCGTTCAGGCACGGCCCGACGAAGACGTACCGGTCGTCGAAGGAGTCGCCGCCCGGCTGGAAGGCGCGCGGGAAGAATGCCATGCGCAGGCCCTGGAAGCCGGTGGCGAAGTCCAGCGGCGAGACGTCCGACGCCCCGTACGCGGCCAGCAGCCCGGTCAGCTTCTCCTGGAACCTGCGCACCGCCGGCCGCTCGGCCGACCCGTCCAGCAGGGCCGCGAGGGAGAACGCCGGGTTGCTGGTGCGCTGCGGAAGGAAGACCGGGGAGAACTCCACCGCGGGCAGCTGCCACAGCCGGGTCAGCAGCCGGCCGGCCGGATTCATCGTCGTGTCGTACGCCACCACGTCCGGCCGGGCGGCGCCGAAGTGGTCCATGATCGCCGGTATCAGCGAGGAGGACTCGTCGATGGCTGCCGTCAGCGCGAGCGGGAGCCAGTCGGGGGAGTCGCCGGGCACGGCCCCGACGAAGTCGGGCACGGCCGGGTCGTACACCACGGCCTCGGCACCCGTCGCACCGATCTCGGCGGCGAACAGCTCGGTCGTGGCGTACGAGACCCGGTGGCCGCGCCGTACCAGCTCGGCGACGACGGGCAGGGTGGGCCGCACATGCCCGTGGGCGGGGGCGGCGAAGAAGAGGTAGTGGCGTGCGGGGCGCGGTTCGGTCATGTGGACTCCTCGGATTCAGGTGCTGGCCAGGTCGATCACGTACCGGCCGTACTCGGTGTTCACTCCGGTCCGCCGACCGACCTCGAACAGCTGGTCGGCATCGATGAAGCCCATGCGGTACGCCACCTCCTCGATGCAGGCGATGCGTATGCCCTGGCGCTTCTCGATGAGCTGCACGAACGTCGCCGCGTCGAGCAGGCTGTCGTGCGTGCCCGTGTCGAACCAGGTGCTGCCGCGTCCCAGGTTGACCAGGCGGGCCCGGCCGGCCTCCAGGTAGAGGGCGTTGAGGTCGGTGATCTCCAACTCCCCGCGGGCCGAGGGGGTCAGTTGCCGCACCAGGTCCAGGGCGTCGTTGTCGTAGAAGTACAGACCGGTCACCGCCAGGTTCGACCGGGGCTTCTCCGGCTTCTCCTCCAGGGAGACGAGCTTCCCGTCGGGGTCCGTGACGGCGATGCCGTACCGCTCGGGGTCGGCGACCGGGTAGCCGAACAGGGTGCAGCCGTCCAGCCGTTGCCGCTCGCGCTGGAGCATCGTGGGCAGCTGGTGACTGTAGAAGATGTTGTCGCCCAGGATGAGGGCGATCTCGTCGTCCCCCACGAAGCCCCGGCCGATGCGCAGGGCGTCGGCGAGGCCGTCGGGGCTCGGCTGTTCGGCATAGGAGATCTCCAGGCCCAGCCATCGGCCGTCGCCGAGCAGATCGCGGTAGGAACCGAGGAAGCCCGGGACGCTGATGATCAGGATCTCCCGGATACCCGCGTGCATCAGCACGGACAGGGGGTAGTAGATCATCGGCTTGTTGTAGACCGGCAGGAGTTGCTTCGAGGCGACGCGGGTGACGGGCCTCAGCCGCGTCCCGGACCCGCCTGCCAGGACGATTCCACGCATGATGTCCTTCCGGCTCCGTGTCAGGGCAGCAGCGGCTTCCACCACGAGGTGTTCTCCCTGTACCAGGCGACGGTCGCCCGCAGGCCCTCGGTGAACGGGACGCCGGGCCGGTACCCCAGAGCGCGGAGTTTCGAGTCGTCGAGTGAGTAGCGCCGGTCGTGGCCCAGCCGGTCGGGGACCCGCTCGACCCGGTCGGCGCCCTGACCGAATTCCTTCAGCAGCAGCGGCGCGAGCTCCGCATTGGTCAGTTCGGTGCCGCCGCCTATGTGGTACACCTCGCCGGATATTCCCTTTTCCAGTACCAAGCGAATTCCGGCGCAGTGGTCGTCCACGTGCAACCAGTCCCGGATGTTCCCGCCGTCGCCGTACAGGGGCACTTTGTGCCCCTCCATCAGCAGGGTGACGAACCGCGGGATGAGTTTCTCCGGGAATTGATAGGGGCCGTAGTTGTTGGAACACCGGGTGATGCAGACATGCATGCCGTACGTACGGGCGTAGGCCAGCGCCAGATGGTCGGCGCCGGCCTTGGCAGCGGCGTACGGCGAGTTCGGGGAGAGCGGGGACTCCTCGGTCCACGAACCCGTGTCGATCGACCCGTACACCTCGTCCGTGGAGACCTGCACGAACCGCTCGACCCCGGCGCGACGTGCGGCTTCGAGGAGCGTGTGGGTGCCCAGGACGTTGGTCCGCACGAACACCGACGGCCCCTCGATGGACCGGTCCACATGGGTCTCCGCCGCGAAGTTGATGACTGCGTCATGGCCCGGCAGCACCTCGGCGAGCAGTTCCCGGTCCGCGATGTCGCCGCGGACGAACGTGAAACGCGGATGGTCGGCGACCGGGGCGAGATTCTCCAGGTTGCCTGCGTAGGTAAGCGCATCGAACGCGGTTATCTCCATGTCCCGGAATGCGGGAAAGGAATGTCCGAGGGAGCTCCGAACAAAAGCTGAGCCGATGAACCCGGCTGCCCCGGTCACGAGGGCACGCATTGATCTTCTCCCTGGTTGCCTGAATAATTCGGCGCCACTGTAATGCGAAGCGGAGCAGTGGTCCACACCCCTTATCCGGCCCGTACGGGGGACCCCCTGACTAGGGGGTCGTACGGGTTCAGCTCGGGTGGGGGTGGCTCCGTAGATTCTGTCCGAGGCGAGCCACGAAGCCGCCGCTGTGAGGCGAGACGGTGATCCCGACCCGTACGAGTCGACACGCACAGGAGCAGCCGCGAGGACCTCGCGGAGCTCCGGCGCGGTAGTGGGGGCGTGGCGTGGAACAGCGGTTCTCGCCGCGCCGCCCGCCGTGGTGGCGGGCCGCCTCACCGGTGCAAGACGCCGTACGAACCCGACGAAGGGACGACAGTGGAAGTCAGCCTCATGAGCCTGGCGGGACTGGGCTGGGTCGCGAAGTCGCTGACCGCCGCCGCGGAACTCGGCCTCGCCGACCATCTCGACGGCAGTCCGATGACCGCGGAGGAACTCGCCAAGCAGACGGACACGCACCCGGAGACGCTCGAAGCGCTGCTTCGGATCCTGTCCACGATCGGTGTCTTCGGTCGCGACGACGCCGGCGTCTACCGCAATACCGGGCTGTCCGACCAGCTCCGCGACAGCCATCCGCAGTCGATGCGGCACTACGTGATGCTCTCCGGCGGCCTGTACGCCGACACGTTCTCCGCCGTCACGCACACCCTGCGCACCGGTGAGTCCGCCTTCCGCCACCTGCACGGCACCCGCATCTACGAGTATCTCGAACAGCACCCCGACGAGGCCGACCTGTACGACAAGGCCATGGCCGACCTGGCCAGGCCCGTCGCCGCCGCCCTCGTCGAGTCCTACGACTTCGGCGCCGTTCGCAGTGTGCTCGACATCGGCGGCAACAGCGGCGAGCTGCTCAAGGGGTTGCTCACCGCCCATCCGCACCTGACCGGCACGTGCCTGGACCGGCCCGACGTCTGTGCCCGCGCCGCCGCGGAACTGGCCACCTCCCCCCGCAAGCACCTGGCCGAACGGCTCACCTATCAGCCGGGTGACTTCCTTGAGGCGGTGCCCGTCGACGCGGACCTGTACACCGTCAAGAACGTGCTGCACAACTGGAACCGCGAACACAGCGTCGTGATCCTCGGCCGCATCCGGGAGGCCATGGAGCGCGCCGGTGCCGGACGGCCCGCCGACGAGCAGCCCCGTCTGCTGGTCATCGAACCGCTGGTCGAGACCGACGTCGACTGGATACGGGTGCTGTTCCAGATGGTCGTCTGCGAGGACGGCACGCGTGGCCGCACCGACGAGGTCCAGCGGTCCCAGATCACCGAGGCCGGTCTTGAGGTCCTGGACACGCTCCGCCTCTCCACGGGCCACACCGCCCACATCTGCGCCGCCGCTCACTGAAGGAGCCCACGTGACCGTGGAGCAGCCCCTCCTGGCCACCGCACCGAAGGCCTGGAAGGTCCTCAACGAGGGAAGCAGCACCGAACCCCTGGTGCTGGCCGTCGACTTCGCCGTCTCCGGCCGCCCCGAGTCCACGTTCGGCGAACTCGGCCGCCTCCTCGCCCCCGGCATCCCGCTCTGGGAGACCCGCCAGCCGGCACCGGAGCAGGCCCGGGTCCTCGACGGCGAGGAGCTCGCGACGTACTGGGTGCGGGGCGTGCGCGACACCGGCCGCCCCGTGCGCGCCGTGCTGGGCTACTGCGTCGGCGGCCTGTACGCGGCACGCGTCGCGGAGCTCCTCGCGGCGCGGCAGGACGAGGCACCGGCCGTCGTCCTGCTCGATCCCGAACCGCCCCACCAGGACGGCATGGTCGCGGACTTCCGGGCCGCCGTGGCACGGCTGCGCTCGGTGCTCAGCCCGGAGGAGTCCGCGCTGGCCGGGCAGGCCGCCGAAGAGGCGGCCCGGCAGAGCGCCGGTGTCGCCGAGCTCGGCGCCGCGCTCGCCGAGGTCTTCACCAGCATCACCCGCGCGGCCTTCGACCGGGCGGGGCTCCCCGCCGAGCTCGCCGACGAACTCATCGGCGCCTACCAGTCGTTCGTCACCTACATCGCGGCAGCCGCCGTGTTCGACCCGGCCGTGCGGTGGGCCGGTGCCACCGCGCTGACCACCCCCGCGGCCGACCCGCACGCCCGCTACGCCGGACGGATCATTCCCGTCGACGTGGACCACGAGGACATCCTGCGCAGCCCCACCACCGCGGACGTCCTCACCGGCCTGCTCACCCGGACCCGTCCGTAGCACCGGAGCCCCGTCCGAACACCGGATCCAGGCCCTCGCCCGGCGAGCGCCGGACCGTGCCGACCGTGACCATCGACCACCAGTGAAAGGGTGATCCCACCGTGCAGTCAGCCGAGGACGCCAAGCCCGCCGATGGTGCCGCGGCGGCCCTGCTCGCCGCACTGACCCGGAAGCGGCGGCTGGACGCCGCCACGCCGAAGGAGAGCGCACTGTGGTTGTTGGACCGGCTGCTGCCCGACGCCGGCGTCAACAACGTTCCCCTCGCCGTCCGCGTCGACGGACGGCTCGACACCGCCGCCCTCCAGGCCGCCGTCGATGCCGTGGTGCGCCGTCACGAGGTGCTGCGCACGGTCTATCTCGACCGGCAGGCCGGCCTCGTCCGCGAGGTGCTCGGCGAGGACACCCCCGGCCCGCGCGTGACGGTCCACGACGTCGTGGCCGGCGTACCGGAGAAGGCGCTGCGAGAGTTCGCCGCGAGCCCGATCCGGTGCGACGGCCGGCTCATGCTGCGCGTGACCGTCTTCCGGGGACCGGACGCCGACACCCTCGCCGTGGCGGTCCACCACCTCGTCTTCGACGCGGCCTCCGTGCCCGTCCTGATCGCCGAACTCGCCGCCGCCTACGACGCCTGCGCCGCCGGCCGCGAACTGCCGGCCGAACTGCGCGCCCCCGCCCCGGCCCTGCGGGAAGCCACGCCCCGCGAGGAGAGCCTCGCCCACTGGCGCACCGTGCTCGACGGCTTCGACCCCGCCGGACTCGACCTGGACTGCACGCGCCCCGCACCGGCCCGCGCGACCCTGGTGGGCGACACCGTCCTGCACGCCCTGGACGACGAGACCCGGGACCTGCTGCGCGGACTTCAGCGCACCTTGCGCGCACCCGAGGCCGTCATCCTCTACACCGCCTTCTGCCTGCTGCTCGTGGCGCACGGCGCCGGCCCCGACCTCGTCGTCGGCTCCCCGGTCAACGTCCGGCCGCCCGAGGCGCAGTCCTCGATCGGCTACCACGTCAACACCCTGCCGCTGCGGCTGACCGTCGATCCCGGCCGCGGCTTCCGCGACCTGGTGAAGGAGGCGCGGACCGGCTTCTTCGGCGCGCTCGCCCACAGCGACGTACCCGTGGACGCCATTGCCCACGAGAACGCGCGCGAGACGGTGTCCTGGCGCGACACCCTCTTCCAGCACATGTTCAACTACGTGCCCGTGGAGTCCTCCGGGGACCTCACGCTGGGCGGGCTGCCGGTGCGGGCGCTGCACGTCGAGACCGGGTTCAGCAAGTTCGACCTGGAGCTGTTCGTGCAGTCCGGCGCCGACCACATCGGCCTGCGCTTCCTGTACTGCTCCGAAGTGCTCGACCGGGCCGACGCCCAGGCGCTGGCCCAGCGCTACGCCGCCCTGCTGCACACCGTCGCCGCCGAACCCGAACGGCCCGTCGGCGAGCTGGACGTGTGGAGCGCCGAGGACCGCGCGCATTCCGGCTCGGGCACGGCACGGTCGGTACCGGACACCGCGGTCGAGGCCGACCGCGACCTCGACGCGTTCCGCGCGTCCCCCGACGGTGCGGCGCTCGCCCTCTCGGCCGCCGCGGCTCGCTGCGCGGCCGACTACGAATACCCCTACGTCGTCCACCCGCTCGACGCCCGGCACGTCGCCGTCGTCGGACGGGCCGGCAACCGGCTCCCCGCAGGGGTGCGCGGCGAGGTGTGCCTCGTACGGCCCGACGGGGCCACCCACGTGGCCACCGGCTGGACCGGCAGCCTGCGCCACGACGGCACGCTGGAGCTGTACGGCGACGCCGGGCGCGTGGCCCTGCTGCACGGCCGGGCGGTGCACCCCGAGCGGGTGGAGGCCGTACTGTCGGCGCATCCGGAGGTCACCCGGGCGGCCTTCGTCGTCGCGGACGGGACGGCGCTCGCGTTCGTCGCCGCGGAGGAGCGGCCCGGTCTCGCGGACGACGTCGCCGCTCACGCCGCCCGGATGCTGCCGCGCGCGGTGCAGCCGGCCCGGGTGATCCGCACCGAGGCCCTTCCGCTGCGCCCCGACCGGAGCTGGGACACGGCGGCGCTGCTGGCGCTCGCGGCGGCCGAACCGGAGGGAGAGCAGGACGACCCCGACGGATTGGTGGGAGATCTGCGCGGGCTGTGGCGCGACCTCCTCGACCTCGCGGAACCCGCGCGCGCGGACGCCAACTTCTTCTCGCTCGGCGGTCATTCGCTGCTCGGCGCCCAGCTGGTGCAGCGCGTCGACGACGTGACGGGGACGCGCATCAAGCTGGCCGACCTGTTCGACAACCCGACACCGCGCAGCCTCGCGCAGCACCTCCGGTCGCTGCGTGACGACAACTGATCCACTGCGGGCCGGCGATCGCCGGCCGACCCGAGGACGGCTCGCGGGGCCTCCGCCGTATCCCCCGGCGGTGGGGGCCCGCCGGCCGTAAGCGGTGGGGGGGGCGGGGCCCCCCCCCCCCCCCCCCCCCCCCGCCCCCCCCCCCCCCCACCCAGGTGTAGTGTAACAACCCCCGGGGCACAAAAGTGTGTGATAAAAAAAAAACAG
>NZ_JBHVJA010000018.1:93016-122350 GCF_042799335.1 Streptomyces sp. NPDC057697
CGGGGGGCGGGGGGGGGGCCCCGCGGCCTCCCCCCGGGGGGGGGGGGGCCCGGCGCCGGGGGGGGGGGGGCGGCCCGCCCCCCCCGCCCCCCCCACCGCCGCGGGCCATACGTACCGCAGACCTGTGTGAAGAGAACGACGACGGGAGCAAGAACGTGTCCGAACACCGTGGCAGCGCAGGCGGCTCCGCACTGTTCCCCCGGACGGGGACCGTGCTGCCCTGGGTCCTGACAGGGCCCGGCGCCGCCACCGTGCGGGCCCGCGCCGAGGCTCTGCGCACGCATCTCGACGCGACCGACGCATGGCCGTCGGCCGGGGTCGGACAGGCCCTCGTCGTCGGGGCCGGAGCCGAGGCGGGTCCCCACCGGGCCGTCGTCCTCGCCGGGGACCGCGCGCAGACCCTGGACGCGCTCGCCGCGCTGGCCGCCGGCGCCGACCACCCGGCGGTGGTCACCGGCACCCGCACGGACGCCTCCCCGGCGGGACCGGTCTTCGTCTTCCCCGGTCAGGGCTCGCAGTGGACCGGCATGGCCCGCGAACTCCTCGACACCGCACCGGTGTTCGCCCGTTCGCTGCACGACTGCGCCGACGCCTTCGCCCCCTACCTGGACCACTGTCTGCTGGACTCCGTGACGGGCGCGGCCGACGGTCCCGAACCGGCCGGCGCCGACGTGGTGCAGCCCGCGCTGTTCGCGGTGATGGTGGCGCTGGCCGACCTGTGGAGCGTGGCCGGGGCCGCCCCCGGCGCCGTGCTCGGGCACAGCCTCGGTGAGCTGGCCGCCGCGCAGGTCGCCGGGGCGCTGTCCCTGGACGACAGCGCCAGGGTCGTCGCCCGCTGGAGCCAGGCGCAGGCCACCCTCGCCGGGCGCGGCGACATGGTGTCGGTGCTCATGCCCGCCGGTGAACTCGCCGACCTGCTCGGCCGGCGCTGGCCGGGCAGGCTGGCCGTCGCCGCGGAGAACAGCCCCGGCTCGACCGTCGCCTCCGGTGATGTGGACGCGGTGGCGGAACTCGTCGCCCACCTCACCGCCGAGGGCGTCCACGCCCGCCGCGTCGACGTGGGGCTCGCCGCGCACTCCCCGCACATCGACGCGATCCTTCCTCGCATCCGCGAGGACATCGCCCCCATCCGCGCCCACGCCCCCCGTATCCCCGTCTACTCCGCGCTGCACGGCGGAGCGCTCGACGGCACGCCCATGGACGCCGACTACTGGTGCCACAACCTGCGCTCCACCGTCCGCTTCGCCGACGCCACCCGCGCGGCGCTGGAAGCCGGGCACACCAGGTTCGTCGAGGTCAGCCCGCACCCGGTGCTGACCACCGCCATGGAGGTCTCCGCGACCCGGGCGGGCCGCACGGCCACCGTCCTCGGCACCCTGCGCCGCGGCGAGGGCGGTCCGTCCCGCTTCCTCGCGTCGCTGGCCGAGCTGCACGTGTCCGGCGGTGACACGGACATGCCCAGCGTGCTGCCCGCATCCGAGGCCGTACGGCTGCCGGAGGCGTTCCTCTGCGCCGGGCCGCGCGAGAAGACGGCGGACGGCGACGCCCCGCACCGGGCGCTGCACGCCCGCCTGGCGCCGCTCGACCCGGCCGAACGCCACACCCGACTGCTGACCGTGGTGCGGGAGTGCGTCGCCTCGGCACTCGACGGCGACGACACGGACCCCATCGACGGCCGCCGCACCTTCCGGGACCTCGGCCTCACCTCGCTCGCCGCCGTCGGCATCCGCGACCGGCTGAACTCCGCGACCGGGCTGCGGCTCTCCCCGACCATCGTCTTCGACCACCCCACGCCGGACGCGCTCGCCGCCCACCTGGACGCCGAGCTGTTCGGCACCGCGGCCGACAGCGAGCCCGTCCCGGCCACGGGGGGCCCGACCGCGCCGTACGACGAGCCCGTCGCGATCGTCGGCATGGCCTGCCGCTACCCGGGCGGCATAGGATCCCCCGCCGACCTGTGGCGCACGGTCCGCGCCGGTGTCGACGCCATCGGCCCGCTGCCCACGGACCGCGGCTGGAACATCGCCGACGGCTACGACCCCGAGATGCGCGGCCCCGGCCGGTTCCTCCAGCGCGAGGGCGGATTCCTCCACGACGCCGCCGAGTTCGACGCGGAGTTCTTCGGGATATCGCCGCGCGAGGCGCTCGCCATTGACCCGCAGCAGCGACTCGTCCTGGAGTCCGCCTGGGAGGCGATCGAGGACGCCGGGCTGGACGCGCACGCCCTCAAGGGCTCCCGCACCGGTGTCTTCCTCGGCCTCATCGCCCAGGACTACGGCCCCCGCGCCGGCGAGCCCACCGCGCAGGCCGAAGCCGTCGAAGGCCACCTGTTCCTCGGTTCCACCGGCAGCGTCGCCTCCGGGCGCCTCTCCTACGTGCTCGGCCTGGAGGGGGCGTCGCTGACGATCGACACCGCCTGCTCCTCGTCGGCGGTCGCCCTGCACGAGGCGTGCCAGGCGCTGCGCACCGGTGAGTGCGACATGGCGCTGACCGGCGGTGCCACCGTGATGCCGAGCACCGGCATGCTCGTCGAGTTCTCCCGCCAGCGCGGCCTGTCCCCCGACGGGCGGTGCAGGGCGTTCTCCGCGTCCGCGGACGGCTTCGGTCTGGCCGAGGGCGTGGGCATGCTGGTGGTGGAGCGGCTGTCGGACGCGCGGCGTCTGGGGCACCGGGTGCTGGCGGTGGTGCGGGGGAGCGCGGTCAACCAGGACGGTGCGTCGAACGGGCTGAGCGCGCCGAGCGGGCCCGCCCAGCAGCGGGTGATCCGCCAGGCGCTGGCCAACGCCGGGGTGCAGGCGTCCGAGGTGGACGTCGTGGAGGCGCACGGCACGGGCACCAGACTCGGCGACCCCATCGAGGCGCAGGCCCTCATCGCCACGTACGGCCAGGGCCGCGATGCCGAACGGCCTTTGTGGCTGGGATCGTTCAAGTCCAACATCGGCCACGCACAGGCCGCGGCCGGAGTCGGCGGTGTGATCAAGATGGTGATGGCGCTGCGGGCGGGTGTGCTGCCGCGCACCCTGCACGCGGACGAGCCGTCGCCGCACATCGACTGGTCGGCGGGCCACGTGCGGCTGCTGACCGAGGAGCGGGAGTGGCCGAAGGACGGCCGTCCGCACCGGGCCGCTGTCTCCTCCTTCGGCGTGAGCGGCACCAACGCCCATGTGATCCTCGAAGCCGCCCCGGAGACCGACGGTGCGCCCGAGGCGCCCGCCGGCGTTCTCGGCAGCGCGCCCGGGGCCGTGCCGTGGGTGCTGTCCGCCGCGTCCGCCGACGCCCTGCGCGCCCAGGCCGAACGGCTGAGCGGGCTGGTGACCGAGCGCCCCGGAACCACCCCCGGCGACGTGGCGTTCTCCCTCGCGACGAGGCGTACGGCGCTGGAGCACCGGGCCGTCGCCGTGGGCGGCGACGGCGACGAACTCCTCGTCACCCTGGACGCGTTGAGCGCCGGCCGTCCCGCCCCCCGGGCCGTGCTGGGTGAGGGGGCCGCTCCTTCCCGCCGCCCCGTGTTCGTGTTTCCGGGGCAGGGGTCGCAGTGGGTGGGCATGGCGGTGGAGCTGCTGGACTCGTCGCCGGTGTTCGCGGAGTCGATGGCGCAGTGCCGGGAGGCGCTGACGGAGTTCGTGGAGTGGGACCTGCTTGAGGTTCTGCGCGGTGCGGACGCGTCGGTGCTGGAGGCCGTGGACGTGGTGCAGCCCGTGCTGTGGGCGGTGATGGTGTCGTTGGCCGAGCTGTGGCGGGCCTGCGGGGTGGAGCCCGCCGCGGTGGTGGGCCACTCCCAGGGTGAGATCGCCGCCGCGGTGGTGGCCGGCGGACTGTCGCTGCGGGAGGGCGCACGGGTGGTGGCGCTGCGCAGCCGGGTGATCGGCCGGTCGTTGGCGGGCCGGGGCGGCATGGCGTCGGTGGCGCTGCCGGCGGACGCGGTGCGCGAGCGGCTCACGCGGTGGGCGGACCGGCTGTCGCTGGCAGCGGTGAACGGACCCTCGGCGAGTGTGGTCTGCGGTCACGTGGACGAGCTGGACGAGTTCGTGGCCGTCCTGGAGGCCGAAGGCGTACGGGCACGGCGAATCGCGGTGGACTACGCGTCGCATTCGGTGTTCGTGGAGGAGGCGGAGGAGGAGCTCTTCGGCGTTCTGGAAGCGGTGGAGCCGCGTAGCGGTGACGTGCCGTTCTACTCGACGGTGACGGGCGAGTTGTTCGACACGGCAGGGCTGGATGCCCGGTACTGGTACCGGAATCTGCGGCAGACGGTGCGTTTCGAGGAAACGGTACGGGAGCTGGCGCGCCGGGGGTTCGACGCGTTCGTGGAGGTGAGCGCGCATCCGGTGCTGGTGGTCGGGGTGCAGGAGACGCTGGAGGCGGCCGGAGCGCGGGGTGTGGTGTGCGGGACGCTGCGCCGGGGCGAGGGCGGTGCGCGGCGGCTGCTCACCTCGCTGGGCGAGGCGTGGGTCGCGGGGGTCGGGGTCGAGTGGTCTCGGCTGGTGCCGGCCGGCGACGTGGTGGAGCTGCCGACGTACGCGTTCCAGCACCGGCGCCACTGGCTCGACGGCACCTCCGCCGACCCCGGTGACGGACCCGCCTCGGACCAGGACGCCGCGTTCTGGGAGGTGGTCCAGCACACCGACCTGGACGGGTTCGCCGCCCGACTGGACGTCGCGCCCGACGCCCCGCTCGGCACCGTCCTGCCCGCGCTCGCCGACTGGCGCCAGCGCATGCGGGCCACGGCGGCCGTCGACGCGTGGCGTTACCGGACCACCTGGAAGCGCCTGCCCGAGAGGCCCGGCGCCCCGGTCCTCACCGGGCCCTGGCTGGCCGTCGTACCGGAACGGCACCTGGACGACCCGTCGGTCACCACCTCCCTGGACGCCGTGGCGAAGGCCGGGGCCGAGGTCGTCCGCATGACGGCCGATGACGCCGACGCCGACCTGGACCGGCTCACCGAGCGGCTGCGCGGCCTCGTCTCCCGGCCCGGCCCGGCACCGGCCGGAATCGTGTCGTTCCTCGGACTGGACGAGGAACGCCACCCCGACCACCCGGCCATGCCGAGCGGGCTGGCGACCAGCCTCGCCCTGGTGCGCGCCCTCGGCCGGGCCGGGATCGACGCCCCGCTGTGGATGGTGACCCGGCAGGCCGTCGCGGTCGGCGAGGACACCCACCCGCGGGCCCCGCTCGGCTCGCTGATCTGGGGCCTCGGCCAGGTCGCCGCCCTCGAACACGCCGACCGGTGGGGCGGGTTGATCGACCTGCCCGGCGTCACCGACGCCCGGGTCGCCCGCATGCTGTGCGCCGCGCTCGCCGGGCACGGCGTCGAGGACCAGCTGGCGCTGCGTCCGTCGGGCACCTTCATCCGCCGGCTCGCCCACGCCCCCGGCGAGCAGCGGTCCGCCCGACGCACCTGGCGTCCGCGGGGCACGGTGATCGTCACCGGCGGCACCGGCGCCCTGGGAGCCGTCCTCGCCCGGTGGCTGGCCGCCGAGGGCGCCGAACACCTGGTGCTCACCGGGCGCCGCGGAGCCGACGCGCCCGGCGCCGAGCAGCTGCGCGACGAGCTCGCCGGGACCGGCACCCGCGTCACCCTCGCCGCGTGCGACGTCTCCGACCGCAAGGCCGTGGCGGCGCTCCTGGACGAGCTCGCCGACGCCGGGGAGACCGTACGCGCGGTGCTGCACGCCGCGGGCGTCGCGGACTTGACCTCCCTGGAGGACACCGGCCCGGAGTCGTTCGCCGCCGGAATCGCCGCCAAGGTCGACGGCGCCCTGCACCTCACCGAACTCGTCGACCACGACGAACTGGACGCGTTCGTCCTGTTCTCCTCCATCGCGGGCGTATGGGGCAGCGGCGACCACGGCGCCTACGCGGCCGCCAACGCGTTCCTCAACACGCTCGCCGAACACAACCGGGCCCGCTCCATCCCCACCACCTCCATCGCCTGGGGCGTGTGGAACGCGTTCGGCGTCGAGGGTGCCGGCGGCATCTCCGAGGCCGTCGACCTCGACCAGCTGCACCGGCGGGGCCTGCCCCTCATCGAACCCGAACTGGGCCTCACCGCGCTGCAACACGCCCTGGACCGGGACGAGACCGTGCTCACCGTGGCACCCGTCGCCTGGGAACGGTTCTTCCCCCTGTTCAGCGCGGCCCGCCCGCGACCCCTGTTCGAGGACCTGCCGCAGATCCGGGCGCTCACCGCACCGGCGGCAGCGGGCCCGGCCCCCGAACCGGGGCAGCGCGGCTCCGGGCTCGCCGACCTGCCGCCCGCCGACCGGGACAGCGCCCTGCTCACCCTGGTCCGCGGCGAGGCCGCCTCCGTGCTCGGCTACGAGCGCCCCGACCAGCTCGACCCGGACCGCGCCCTGCGCGACCTCGGCTTCGACTCCCTCACCGCGATGGAGCTGCGCAACCGGCTGGCCGCGGCCACCGGCCTCGCCCTGCCCGCCGCACTGGTCTTCGACCACCCGACACCGCTCGCCATCGCCGCGTACATCAAGACCGAGCTGTACGGGCACGACGCCGACGACGACAGCTCCGTCCTCACCGACCTGGAAGCACTGTCCCAGCGGCTGGCGTCCATCGACCCGGACACCAACACCCGGCTCGAGATCACCCTGCGGCTGCGCTCGCTGCTCACACGGTGGAGCGAGCCGGACGGCGGCCGTACGACGGCCGAAACGGCCACGAACACCTCCGCCGCGACCCTCGAATCGGCCAGCGCCGACGAGGTGCTGGCCTTCATCGACAACGAACTCGGCATCTGAACGGACGCACTCCGCGTCGTGCGGGCTCGTCCCCGGGGGCGAGCCCGCACGAGGCCCGCAGCACCACGCACCACGTACTCAGCGACTCACAGGGGTAGGAACTGATGGCGGATCACGACAAGCTGGTCGACTACCTGAAGCGTGTCACGGCCGATCTGCAGCAGACCAGGCAGCGGCTGCGCGAGTACGAGGCACAGAGCAACGAGCCCATCGCGATCGTCGGCATGGGCTGCCGCTACCCCGGCTCCGTCGCCTCGCCGGAGGATCTGTGGCGGTTGGTGCACGGAGGCGTCGACGCTGTCGGCGGCCTGCCCACCGACCGTGGTTGGGACGTCGAGGCGCTGTACGACCCCGAGGCGCGGATCTCCGGTACGACCTATGCCCGCGAGGGCGGCTACCTGACCGGCGCCACCGAGTTCGACGCGGAGTTCTTCGGGATATCGCCGCGCGAGGCGCTCGCCATGGACCCGCAGCAGCGACTCGTCCTGGAGGTCGCCTGGGAGACCCTGGAGCACGCCGGCATCGACCCCGCCACCCTGCGCGGCTCCAGCACCGGTGTGTTCGTCGGCTGCAACTACCAGGAGTACCGGGCTCGCCTGTCCGAGGTGGAGGAGGGCCTGGAGGGCCACCTCGTCACCGGCAGCGTCTCCAGCGTGGTCTCCGGCCGGGTCTCCTACGTCCTCGGCCTCGAAGGTCCGGCGCTCACCGTCGACACCGCCTGCTCCTCCTCCCTCGTCACGCTCCACCTGGCCTGCGAGGCGCTGCGCCGCAACGAGTGCACCATGGCCCTTGCCGGCGGTGTCGCCGTGATGAGCACCCCGCACACCATCACCGGTTTCTCCCGGCAGCGCGGTGTCGCCGCCGACGGCCGGTGCAAGGCGTTCTCCGCGTCCGCCGACGGCATGGGCTTCGGTGAGGGCGTGGGCATGCTGGTGGTGGAGCGGCTGTCGGACGCGCGGCGTCTGGGGCACCGGGTGCTGGCGGTGGTGCGGGGGAGCGCGGTCAACCAGGACGGTGCGTCGAACGGGCTGAGTGCGCCGAGCGGGCCTGCCCAGCAGCGGGTGATCCGCCAGGCGTTGGTGAACGCCGGGGTGCAGGCGTCCGAGGTGGACGTCGTGGAGGCGCACGGCACGGGCACCAGGCTCGGCGACCCCATCGAGGCGCAGGCGCTCCAGGCCACCTACGGCCAGGGGCGGCCGGACGAACAGCCCCTGTGGCTGGGCTCGTTGAAGTCCAACATCGGCCACGCACAGGCCGCCGCGGGAGTCGGCGGGATCATGAAGATGGTGATGGCGCTGCGGGCGGGTGTGCTGCCGCGCACCCTGCACGCGGACGAGCCGTCGCCGCACATCGACTGGTCGGCGGGCCACGTGCGGCTGCTGACCGAGGAGCGGGAGTGGCCGAAGGCCGGCCGTCCGCGCCGGGGCGCCGTGTCGTCGTTCGGGATCAGCGGGACGAACGCACACGTGATCGTGGAGGAGGCCGAGGCCGTCGAGGCCCCCGGCGACCCGGAAGGCGGATCCGGCAACGAGAGGACGCCCGCACTCTCCGGGACGGAGATCGTCGCCTGGCCGGTGTCCGCCGCTTCCCCGGATGCCCTGCGCGCCCAGGCCGAGCGGCTGCGCGGGCACGTGGCCGCGCGGCCCGGACCGGCCGCCGCGGACGTGGCGTTCTCGCTCGCCACCACCCGGTCCGCACTCGCCCGGCGCGCCCTCGTCGTCGGTGGCGATCGGGACGAACTGCTCGCCGGCCTCGAATCCCTCGCCGCCGACCGGCCCGGGAACGGGCTGGCGAAGGGAGTCGCCGATCTCGGCACCAAGCCCGTGTTCGTGTTTCCGGGGCAGGGGTCGCAGTGGGTGGGCATGGCGGTGGAGCTGCTGGACTCGTCACCCGCGTTCCTGGAGTCGATGCTCGCCTGCGGCGAGGCACTGAACGAGTTCGTGGACTGGGATCTGCTGGAGGTCGTACGGGGCGGGGACGAGGAGCTCTCGAACCGCGTCGATGTGGTGCAACCGGTGCTGTGGGCGGTGATGGTGTCGTTGGCCGAGCTGTGGCGGGCCTGCGGGGTGGAGCCTGCCGCGGTGGTGGGCCACTCCCAGGGTGAGATCGCCGCCGCGGTGGTGGCGGGCGGACTCTCGTTGCGCGACGGTGCGCGCGTGGTCGCACTGCGCAGTGCGGTGATCGGCGGCCTGCTGGCGGGCAAGGGCGGTATGGCGTCGGTGGCCCTGGCCGCCGACGCGGTGCGGGACCGGCTGGCGCCATGGGAAGGGCGCCTGTCCCTCGCGGCCGTCAACGGCCCGGCATCGAGTGTGGTGTGCGGACACGTCGACGCACTGGACGAGTTCGTGAGCGCACTCGAAAGCGACGGAGTGAGAGTGCGGCGCATCTCCGTCGACTACGCATCGCACTCGGTCTTCGTGGAACAGACGGAGGAAGAACTCCTCGACGTCCTGGCGGACGTCTCCCCCCGGACGGGCGAGGTGCCCTTCTACTCCACCGTCACCGGTGGAGTCCTCGACACCACGGGACTCGACGCCGGGTACTGGTACCGCAATCTGCGGCAGACGGTGTGCTTCGAGGAGACGGTGCGGGAGCTGGCGCGCCGGGGGTTCGACGCGTTCGTGGAGGTGAGCGCGCATCCGGTGCTGGTGGTGGGGGTGCAGGAGACGCTGGAGGCCGCCGGTGCGCGGGGTGCGGTCTGTGGAACGCTGCGCCGGGGCGAGGGCGGTGCGCGGCGGCTGCTCACCTCGCTGGGCGAGGCGTGGGTCGCCGGGGTCACGGTCGACTGGTCACGACTCGTACCGAGCGTGAGCCCGGTACAGCTGCCGACCTATGCGTTCCAGCGCCGGAGGTACTGGCTCGACAGCACCTCCGGCAGCGGCGCCGATGTCGCGGCAGCCGGGCTGGGCGCCGCCCGACACGGACTCCTCGGGGCGGCCGTCACCCTTGCCGGCAGCAGCGGCACCCTGCTGACCGGCAGGCTCTCCCTCGCCACACACCCCTGGCTCGCCGATCACGCCGTACGCGGTGTCGTCCTCGTGCCCGGCACCGGCCTGGTCGAGCTCGCCGTCCGCGCGGGCGACGAGGTCGGCTGCGGACGCGTGGAGGAACTCACACTCCAGGCCCCGCTCGTCCTGCCGTCCGAGGGCGCGGTGCAGGTCCAGGTCGTTGTCGGCGCCGCCGATGACGCCGGAGTACGCAGCGTGGACATCTACTCGCGGCCGGAGGAGCCGGGCGCGGAGGGGGCGTGGACGCTGCACGGGACGGGCACGGTGATGCCCGGCGCCGACGAGCCCGCCGGCAGCCGGGGCGACCTCGCCGTCTGGCCGCCGCGGGACGCCGAAGCCCTCGACATCGACGGCTTCTACGAGACGATGGCCGACCGTGGCTACGAGTACGGCCCCGCCTTCCAGGGCCTGCGCGGCGTCTGGCGCCGCGGGGACGAAGTCTTTGCCGAGGTTGCCCTTCCCGAAGGGGTCGCGAGTGCCTCCGGCGAGTTCGGACTGCATCCCGCGCTGCTCGACGCGGGGCTCCAGTCCGGGCTGCTCACGCTCTTCGCCCCCGCCGACGACCGTGCCACCGGGAACCGGCTGCCCTTCTCGTGGCGCGGGGTCGTCCTGCACGCCGTCGGCGCGACCACCCTGCGCGTACGCATGGCCCCGGTCGCCGGTGATCCGACGACGGTGACGCTCGACGTGGCGGACGCCTCCGGTGGGCCGGTGGCCACGGTGGACGTCCTGGCGACGCGTGAGGTGTCCGAGGCGCAGCTCGCGGCCGCGGCTCCGGGGGACGCCGACCCGCTGTTCCGGGTGGAGTGGGTTCCCGCTGCCGGTGGTGGCACGGCGGAGGCCGACTCGTGGGCGGTGCTGGGGGATTCGCCTCTGGGTGATGGTGGCCGGGTGTTCGCGGATGTGGATGGGCTGCTTGCGGCTTCTGGTTCGGTTGTGCCGGGCACGGTTGTTGTGGAGTGTGTGCCGGTTGGTGGTGGTTCGGTTCCGGATGCGGTGCGGGATCAGCTTGCTGATGTTCTTGGTGTGGTGCAGCGGTGGGTTGCGGAGGAGCGGTTGGCGGATTCGCGGTTGGTCGTGGTGACGCGGGGTGGGGTGGGTGTGTTGGGTGGTGAGTTGGTGGATGTGCGGGTTGCTCCGGTGTGGGGTTTGGTGCGTGCGGCTCAGTCGGAGTTTCCGGGGCGGTTCGTTCTGGCGGATCTTCCGGTGGGTGCGGGTGTGGAGGAGCTGGCGGCTGGGCTGGGGTGTGGTGAGTCGCAGTGGGCGGTGCGGGACGGCGTCGTGCGCGTACCCCGTGTGGTGCGGGCGGGGGTCTCGGCCGGTGAGGCTGCGGGCTTCGGAGAGGGTCCGGTGCTGGTCACTGGGGCGTCCGGTGCGCTGGGTGGGCTTGTGGCCCGGCATCTGGTGTCGGTGCATGGTGTGCGGGAGCTGGTGTTGCTCAGTCGCCGGGGTCCGGCGGCCGAGGGTATGGACGGGCTGTGTGATGAGCTTGCCGCTCAGGGCGTGGCTGTAGAGGTGCAGGCGTGTGATGCGGCTGACCGTGACGCGTTGGCGCGGGTCCTGGACGGTCGTGAGCTGACGGCCGTGGTCCATGCGGCGGGTGTGCTGGATGATGGTGTGCTGGAGTCCCTGGACGCGTCTCGCCTCGACAAGGTGTTGCGTCCGAAGGTGGATGCCGCGTGGAACCTCCACGAGCTGACCCGTGACCTCGATCTGTCGGCGTTCGTGCTGTTCTCCGCCGGCGCCGGCACCTTCGGCAACGCCGGCCAAGCCAACTACGCGGCCGCCAACGTCTTCCTCGACGCCCTCGCCCAGGCCCGCCGCACCGAGGGACTGCCCGGCCTGTCGCTGGCCTGGGGGCTGTGGGCCGAGACCAGCGCGATGACCGGTCGGCTCGGCGAGACCGACCTGAACCGGCTCGCCCGGCTCGGCATCGCCGCCATGGAGACCGGACAGGCCCTCGCCCTCCTCGACGCGGCCGCCCGCACCGACGAGGCGTACCTGCTCCCCGTACGGCTGGACTTCGCGGCCCTGCGGCGGCGCGCTGCCGCCTCCGAGTTGCCGGTGCTGCTGAGCGCCCTGGTCCCGCACCGCGCCCGCCGACAGGCGGCCGGCATGGTTGCCGGTGCCGCGTCGGCCGACGGCGGCGACCTCGGCGGACGGCTCGCCGCACTGCCCGCCGACCGGCGTGAGGAGTTCCTGCTCGATCTGGTCCGCGGCGAGGTCGCGGCCGTCCTCGGCCACGCCTCCGCCGACGCGGTCGAACCCGAACGCGCCTTCAAGGACATCGGCTTCGACTCCCTCACCGCCGTCGAACTACGCAACCGGCTCGGCGCCGCCACCGGGCTCCGCCTGCCCGCGACCCTGGTCTTCGACCACCCGAATGCCACCGCCGTCGCCCGCCTGCTGTGGTCCGAACTCGGCGGCACCAGCCCGGCCGACGACGCCCCGGCGTCCCACCCGAGCCCCCCGGCCGCCGCAGACGAACCCATGGCGATCATCGGCATGAGCTGCCGATTCCCCGGCGACGTGGCGTCCCCGGAGGACCTGTGGCGACTGGTCGCCGAGGGCCGCGACGCGATCGACACCATGCCCGGCGACCGTGGCTGGGACCTCGAAACCCTCTATGACCCGACCCCCGGCGTCCCCGGACGGATCTACTCCCGTGAAGGCGGCTTCCTGCGGAACGCGGCCGAGTTCGACCCGGCGTTCTTCGGGATCTCGCCCCGTGAGGCCCTGGCGATGGATCCGCAGCAGCGACTGCTGCTGGAGACGTCGTGGGAGGCGTTCGAGCGCGCGGGCATCGACCCGGCCACCCTGCGCGGCAGCCGGACCGGCGTATTCGCGGGCGTCATGTACCACGACTACGGCGCCCGGCTCAGCGCGGGCACCGTGCCCGAGGACGTCGAGGGGTACGTCGGCAACGGCAGCGCCGGAAGCATCGCGACCGGCCGTATCGCCTACACCTTCGGCCTGGAAGGCCCGGCGGTGACCGTCGACACCGCCTGCTCGTCGTCCCTCGTGGCGATGCACCTCGCCATGCAGGCGATCCGGCAGGACGAATGCTCGCTCGCACTCGTCGGCGGCGTCACCGTCATGTCGTCGATCGAGATGTTCCTTGAATTCAGCCGTCAGCGCGCCGTCTCGCCCGACGCCCGCTGCAAGGCGTTCGGCGCGAGTGCGGACGGCGCCGGCTTCAGTGAGGGCGTCGGCATGCTCCTCGTGGAGCGGCTGTCCGACGCCGAACGTCTGGGGCACCGCGTACTGGCTGTCGTACGGGGCAGCGCGGTCAACCAGGACGGTGCGTCCAACGGCCTCACGGCGCCCAACGGCCCGTCCCAGCAGCGCGTGATCCGGCAGGCGCTCGCCGCCGCGGGACTGGAGCCCGGACAGATCGACGCAGTGGAGGCCCATGGCACGGGCACGACTCTCGGGGACCCCATCGAGGCGCAGGCCCTGCTGGCGACCTACGGGCAGGGGCGCGATGAGGAACGTCCTTTGTGGTTGGGGTCGTTGAAGTCGAACATCGGGCACACGCAGGCTGCCGCGGGAGTCGGCGGGATCATCAAGATGGTGATGGCCTTGCGGGCGGGTGTGCTTCCGCGCACGCTGCACGTGGAGGAGCCGTCGCCGCACATCAACTGGTCGGCGGGGAACGTACAGCTGCTCGCCGAGCCGCGGGAGTGGCCCGGAACCGGGCACCCCCGCCGAGCCGGTGTCTCCAGCTTCGGCGCCAGCGGCACGAACGCGCATGTGATTCTGGAGGAGGCTCCGGCGCGTTCCGCTGATGAGGGTGCGGTGGAGTCTTCTCTGCCGGTGGTCCCGTGGTTGATCAGTGCCAGGTCGGAGGAAGCTCTGCGGGCGCAGGCGGCGCGGTTGGGTTCGTTTGTTGTGGGGCGGTCTGAGCTGCGGCCGGTGGATGTGGCGTTCTCTCTTGCGACGATGCGTGGGGCGCTGGAGCACCGGGCCGTCGTTGTGGGTGGCGACCTGGGTGAATTTGCCGAAGGGCTCGGTTCATTGACGGAGTCTGCCTCTGTTGTTTCGGGGCGTACTGCGTTCTTGTTCACGGGTCAGGGTGCTCAGCGGTTGGGTATGGGGCGCGAGCTTTATGACGTCTTCCCGGTGTTCCGGGATGTGCTGGACGAGGTGTGCGCGGAGCTGGACGGGGTGTTGTCGCGTGGGCTGCGCGAAGTGATGTGGGGCGGGGACGGGGAGGTGCTGTCGTGGACGGAGTTTGCTCAGCCGGCGTTGTTCGCGGTGGAGGTGGGGTTGTTCCGGTTGTTGGAGTCGTGGGGGGTTGTGCCGGATGTGGTGGCGGGGCATTCGATCGGTGAGATCGCTGCTGCCCATGTGAGTGGGGTGTTGTCGCTGGCGGATGCGTGTGTGCTGGTGGCGGCTCGGGGCCGGTTGATGCAGGCGTTGCCCTCTGGCGGGCTGATGGTGGCGGTGCAGGCATCCGAAACAGAGGTGCTGCCGCTGCTGGAGGGGATCGGGGACCGGGTGGGTGTTGCCGCGGTGAACGGGCCCGAGGCCGTGGTGGTCTCCGGTGCCGGGGCCGAGGTCGAGGGGGTGGCCGCTGTCCTGGAGGGCCGGGGTCGTCGGGTGAAGCGGCTTGCTGTGAGTCATGCGTTCCACTCGCCGTTGATGGATCCGGTCCTGGAGGACTTCCGTGCGGTGGTGGAGGGGCTTTCGTTCCGTGAGCCGTCGGTTCCGTTCGTGTCGGCGGTGACCGGTTCGGTGGTGGGCGCGGAGATCGCCGCGCCGGAGTACTGGGTGCGGCATGTACGGGAGGCGGTACGGTTCGCCGACGCACTGCATGCCCTGCATGCTTTCGGGGCCAGGCGGTTCGTGGAGGTGGGCCCGGACGCCGTACTGACCGGGCTGGTCGGCCAGACGCTTGAGGCGGGTGTGGCCGCTGTGCCGGTGCTGCGCCGGGATCAGGGCGATGCGCGGGCGTTGATGTCCGCGGTGGGTCGGTTGTATGTGGCCGGGGTCTCGGTCAACTGGTCGGCGGCGCTGCCCGGTGGTCGGCGGGTGGAGTTGCCGACGTATGCCTTCCAGCATGAGCGGTACTGGCTGGATGCCCCGGCTGGGGCCGGTGATGTTGCGGCTGTGGGTCTGAGTGCGACGGGGCATCCGTTGCTGGGGGCTGCGGTGGAGCTGGCCGCGTCGGATCGGATGGTGTTCTCGGGTCGGGTGTCGGTCGCTTCCCAGGGGTGGCTGGCGGATCACGCGGTCTACGGGACTGTTGTGGTGCCGGGGGCTGCACTGGTGGAACTGGCGTTGCGGGCCGGGGACGAGGTGGGTTGCGGTCGGCTGGAGGAGTTGACGCTCCAGGCGCCGCTGGTGCTGCCGAAGGCTGGTGCGGTGCAGCTTCAGGTGTCGGTCGGGGAGACGGATGCAGAAGGCCGTCGTACGGTCGAGATCCACTCGCGTCCTTGCGATCTGGCTGGTGCCGGGACCGGGGAGTGGACCACACACGCGGACGGCGTCCTGGCGGCCACCGACGAGCACCGTGCTCCGGTCGAGTTCGCTGAGGTCTGGCCTCCGCAGGACGCCCGGATGGTCGGGGTGGCTGACTTCTACGATGCGCTGGCCGAGCGGGGTTTCGACTACGGGCCTGCTTTCCAGGGTCTGCGTCGGGTCTGGCTGCGAGGCGAGGAGGTGTTCGCCGAGGTCGCGCTGCCGGAGGAGGCCGCGGACGCGGCGGATGCGTTCGGGCTGCACCCGGCGCTGCTGGATGCCGCTCTGCATGCGATGAGCTTCGCCTCTGCGGGGGAGGGGTCGGGCACGCCGCTGCCGTTCGCATGGTCAGGCGTCTCCTTGTGCGCGGTCGGTGCCAGGGCGCTGCGGGTGCGGATTGTGCCGGATGGGCGCGAGGGCGTGACCGTGGACCTGTTCGACGAGTCCGGGCTGCCGGTCGCGTCGGTGGAGTCGCTGGTACTGCGTGAGGTGAGTCCGGAGCAGTTGTCGGTCCGGGACGATGCCGATTCCCTGTTCGGGGTGGAGTGGGTTCCGGCGCAGGCGACTTCGGACGCCGTCGGCGAGACGTGGGCGGTGCTGGGGGATTCGCCTCTGGGTGATGGTGGTCTCGCGTTCGCGGATGTGGATGAGCTGCTTGCGGCTTCCGGTTCGGTTGTGCCGGGCACGGTTGTTGTGGAGTGTGTGCCGGTTGGTGGTGGTTCGGTTCCGGATGCGGTGCGGGGCGGGCTGGCTGATGTTCTTGGTGTGGTGCAGCGGTGGGTTGCGGAGGAGCGGTTGGCGGATTCGCGGTTGGTCGTGGTGACGCGGGGTGGGGTGGGTGTGTTGGGTGGTGAGTTGGTGGATGTGCGGGTTGCTCCGGTGTGGGGTTTGGTGCGTGCGGCTCAGTCGGAGTTTCCGGGGCGGTTCGTGCTGGCGGATCTTCCGGTGGGTGCGGGTGCGGAGGAGCTGGCGTCCGGGCTGGGGTGTGGTGAGTCGCAGTGGGCGGTGCGGGACGGGTCGGTTCGTGTCCCGCGTCTGACCCGTGCGCAGGCAGACGTTTCCGGTGTTCCGGCGTTCGGGGAGGGTCCGGTGCTGGTCACTGGGGCGTCCGGTGCGCTGGGTGGGCTTGTGGCCCGGCATCTGGTGTCGGTGCATGGTGTGCGGGAGCTGGTGCTGGTCAGTCGGCGTGGTCCGGCGGCTGAGGGTATGGACGGGCTGTGTGATGAGCTTGCCGCTCAGGGCGCGGCTGTAGAGGTGCAGGCGTGTGATGCGGCTGACCGTGACGCGTTGGCGCGGGTCCTGGACGGTCGTGAGCTGACGGCCGTGGTCCATGCGGCGGGTGTGCTGGATGATGGTGTGCTGGAGGCCCTGGACGCGTCTCGCCTCGACAAGGTGTTGCGTCCGAAGGTGGATGCGGCGTGGAACCTGCACGAGCTGACCCGTGACCTCGATCTGTCGGCGTTCGTGGTGTTCTCGTCCGCTGCGGGTGTCTTCGGGAACGCCGGCCAGGGCAACTACGCTGCGGCGAACGTGTTCCTGGATGCTCTTGCCCAGTCCCGTCGTGCTGAGGGTTTGCCTGGTCTGTCGTTGGCGTGGGGTCTGTGGGCCGGGTCGAGCGCGATGACGTCCGGGCTGAGTACGGCAGACCATCAGCGGATCGCGCGGCTCGGTGCGGAAGCGCTGAGCGAGACCGAAGGGCTTGAACTGCTCGACCGGGCGGTCGCGGGTGACCAGGACGGCGGCCTGCTTGTCCCCGTCCGGCTCAACCTCCCCGCTCTCCGTGGCCGTTCCGAAGGCGTGCCCGCCATGCTGCGTGCGCTGGTGTCCGTCAGGACGCGGCGGCAGACCGCGGCCGGAGCAGCGGCGGGCTCGGGCGGCGGGCTGGCCGAGCGGCTGGCGGCGATGAGCGACAGCCGGCGGGCGGCGCATCTGCTGGACCTGGTGCGTACGGAGGTCGCCGGGACGCTGGGACACCGTTCCGCCGCGACGATCGAGCCGGAGCGTGCCTTCAAGGACCTCGGGTTCGACTCGCTCACGGCGGTGGAGTTGCGCAACCGGCTGCACACGGCCACGGGACTGAAGCTGCCCGCCACGGTCGTCTTCGACCACCCGACCCCCGCCGACCTGGCCCGTCATCTGCGCACACAGATACCGAACCTGCCTGCGGCGGGCCCGGAGGGCCTGCTCGGCGAACTCGATCGGATCGAGCAGATGCTGACCGACGTCGACCCGACCGACGAGGAGAGCGCCGACATCCAGCGACGCCTCGCCACCTTGCTCGCCCGCTTCGACAAGGCGGCGAGGCCGGTGGAGGCCGAGCGGGTCGCCGACAAGATCGACGCGGCGACGGACGACGAGATCTTCGCCTTCATCGACACCGAACTCGGCTGAGCGCCGTACCCCCTCCAGCCGGCCGCCCCCAGCCCCCTCCTGGGGGCGGCCACACCGACGCTGATCCCCCGAAGCCGACCCGGACTCCGATCGTCTCCGACGACGACTCGAATGGTGACTGACTGATGTCCAACGAACAGAAGCTGCGCGACTACCTCAAGCGGGTGACGACCGACCTGGCCGAGACCCGGCGCCGTCTCGGACAGGCCGAGGCAGCCCGTCACGAGCCCATCGCGATCGTCGGCATGGCGTGCCGGTACCCGGGTGGTGTCGAGTCGCCGGAGGATCTGTGGGAGCTGGTCGCCGAGGGCAGGGACGCGATCGACGTCATGCCCGACGATCGCGGCTGGGACATGGACGCCCTCTACGACCCGGACCCGTCGAGCGTCGGCAAGACGTACTCCCGCGAGGGCGGCTTCCTGCGGAACGCGGCCGAGTTCGACCCGGCGTTCTTCGGGATCTCGCCGCGTGAGGCCCTGGCGATGGATCCGCAGCAGCGGTTGCTGCTGGAGACGTCGTGGGAGGCGTTCGAGCGGGCGGGCATCGACCCGGCGACGCTGCGGGGGAGCCGTACCGGAGTCTTCGCGGGTGTCATGTACCACGACTACGGCGCGCGCTTCGGCACGGGCGCGGGTGCGGCCGCGCCGCCGGAGGGCATCGAGGGGTACGTCGGCAACGGCAGCGCCGGAAGCATCGCGACCGGCCGTATCGCCTACACCTTCGGCCTGGAGGGGCCGGCGGTGACGGTGGACACCGCCTGCTCGTCGTCGCTCGTCGCGCTGCACCTCGCCATCCAGGCGCTGCGGCAGGGGGAGTGCGGCCTGGCTCTTGCCGGAGGTGTCACCGTGATGGCGACGCCGGACACGTTCGTCGAGTTCAGCCGTCAGCGGGGGCTGGCCGCTGACGGCCGGTGCAAGGCGTTCGGGGCGGGTGCGGACGGCACCGGGTGGGCCGAGGGTGCGGGGATGCTGCTGGTGGAGCGGTTGTCCGACGCCCAGCGCCTGGGGCACCGCGTGCTGGCCGTCGTGCGGGGCAGTGCGGTCAACCAGGACGGTGCGTCCAACGGTCTCACGGCGCCCAACGGGCCGTCCCAGCAGCGCGTGATCCGACAGGCGCTCGCCGCCGCGAATCTGACCCCCGAGCAAGTCGACGTAGTCGAGGGACACGGCACGGGCACCGTGCTGGGCGACCCGATCGAGGTGCAGGCACTCCAGGCGACGTACGGGCAGAACCGGACCGACGAACAGCCTTTGTGGCTGGGGTCGTTGAAGTCCAACATCGGGCACACGCAGGCCGCCGCGGGCGTCGGCGGGATCATCAAGATGGTGATGGCCTTGCGGGCCGGTGTGCTGCCGCGCACCCTGCACGTGGACGAGCCGTCGCACCAGGTCGACTGGTCGGCCGGTGCGGTACGGCTGCTCACCGGGGCGACGCCGTGGCCGGAGGCCGACCACCCGCGCCGGGGCGCGGTGTCGTCGTTCGGTGTCAGCGGCACCAACGCGCATGTGATCATCGAGCAGGCTCCGGAGCCGGACACCGAGGCGGACGATGAGGTGACGTCCGCCGTCAGCCCCGCTCTCCTTCCCTGGCCGATCTCCGCGCGCGGCGTCGACGCGGTGCGCGCCCAGGCGGCCCGGCTGCACGCGCACCTGCTCGCCCACCCGGACCACACCGCTGCCGACGTCGCGTACTCGCTCGGCGCCACCCGTGCCGCGCTTCCCCACCGTTTCGTCGCGCTCGGCACCGACCGCGCCGAACTCCTCGACGCCGTGGCACGGTTCGCCGAGGGTACAGAGGGTGCAGAGGTCGCGACGGGCACGGGGACGCAGGGCGCGACCGCGTTCCTGTTCTCCGGTCAGGGTTCGCAGTGGGCCGGTATGGGACGCGAACTCCGTGACCGCTTCCCGCGGTTCCGGCAGGCCCTCGACGCGGTGTGCGCCGTACTCGATCCGCTGCTCGAACGGCCCCTGCACGAGGTGATGTTCGCCGCGCCGGGCACCGAGGAGGCCAAGGCACTCGATACCACCGGCTGCACCCAGCCCGCCGTCTTCGCCCTCGAAGTCGCCCTCTTCCGGCTACTGGAGTCGTGGGGCATACGGCCCGATGTGCTCGCCGGGCACTCCATCGGCGAGATCGCCGCGGTCCATGTCTCCGGTGTCCTCTCGCTGGAGGACGCCTGCACCCTGGTCGCCGCCCGTGGCCGGCTCATGCAGCAACTTCCGGCCGGCGGCACCATGGTCGCCGTCGAGGCCGACCCCGACGAGGTCCTGCTGCTGCTCGCCGGACACGAGCACGAGGCCGGCGTGGCCGCCGTCAACGCGCCCGGCTCGGTCGTTCTTTCCGGCGCGGACACGGCCGTACGGGAGATCGTCGCCGTGCTCACGGAACGCGGCCGCCGCACCAAACGGCTCCGGGTCAGCCACGCCTTCCATTCGCCGCTGATGCAGCCGATGCTTGACGAGTTCCGGCGCACCCTCCGGGGTGTGACCTTCCACGAGCCGAGCATTCCGATCGTGTCGACCGTCACCGGCGCCACCGACCCGGAGGAGATGCGGACCGCCGACTACTGGGTCACCCACGTCCGTGCCACCGTCCGTTTCGCCGACGCCATCACCGAGCTCCACACGCAGGGCGTCGGCCGCTGGGTCGAGGTCGGCCCGTCGGCTGCACTGCTGCCGATGGTCCAGCAGACCCTGGACACGCTGGACGGGCCAGTGGACGCGGACGGTGACGGTGAGGCCGACGCGGCCGTCCCCCGCGTTCCGGCGGTCGTTGTCTCCGTGCTCCGCCGCGCCGAATCGGAGGAGAAGGCGCTGCTCACGGCCGTGTCCCGGCTGCACACGGCCGGCACGTCCGTCAACTGGGCGGTCGTCCTCGAAGGGCTCGGCGCCCAACGGGCGGACCTGCCCACCTACGCCTTCCAGAGGCAGCGGTACTGGCTCGACGTCCCCGTCGGCACCGGCGACATGAGCGCGGCGGGCCTCGGTGCTGCCCACCACCCACTGCTCGGCGCGTCCGTCGCCCTCGCGGAGGGCGACGGCGTCCTGCTCACGGGCCGGCTCTCCCTGGCGGCCCAGCCCTGGCTGGCCGACCACATCGTGGAAGGGGTCACGCTCGTTCCGGGCGCGGCCCTGGTGGAGCTGGCATTGCGCGCTGGTGACGAGGTCGGCTGCGGTCGCGTCGACGACCTCACCCTCGAAGCGCCGCTGGTGCTGCCGCCCGAGGGCGCCGTGCAGGTGCAGGTCACCGTCGGATCGCCCGACGAACGGGGGGAGCGCCCCGTCCACGTGTACTCCCGACCACAGCCCGACCCGCAACACGCCCAGAGCGCCGACACCGGATGGACCCGTCACGCCACCGGCCTCCTCGTCCCGAGCACACCCGTCCCGGCACCGTCGAACGACTTCACCGCCTGGCCGCCGCGCGCCGCTGAACCGGTGGACGTCGAGGGCTTCTACAACAGCCTCGCGGACCGCGGCTACTCCTACGGTCCCGCCTTCCAGGGCTTGCTACGCGCCTGGCGACGCGGAGAGGAACTGTTTGCCGAGGTCGCCCTGCCCGAACAGCAGGCATCCGTTGTCGGCGGGTTCGGCCTGCACCCGGCCCTCCTCGACGCCGCCCTTCACTCGATCGGACTGACCTCCCTCGTCGCCGACGGTGCCACCCGGCTGCCGTTCGCCTGGTCCGGGGTCTCCCTGTACGCGGTCGGCGCCACGGCACTGCGCGTGCGGATCGTACCGACCGGCCCCGACAGCTTCTCGGTGACCGCGGCCGACCCGACGGGCGCGCCGGTGGCCGCTGTCGAGTCGTTGAACGTGCGCGAGATGTCGCGCGATCAGGTGATCGCGGCCATGGGCACGGCTTCTGCAGGGGTCGGCGCCGACTCGCTGTTCGGGGTGGAGTGGGTTTCCGCGGTCGGTGGTGGCTCGGTGGAGGCCGGTTCGTGGGCGGTGCTGGGTGCTGGCGGTGGGCTTCTGGCCGAGGGTGGCCGGGTGTTCGCGGATGTGGATGGGCTGCTTGCGGCGTCTGGTTCGGTTGTTCCGGGCACGGTTGTTGTGGAGTGTGTGCCGGTTGGTGGTGGTTCGGTTCCGGATGCGGTGCGGGATCAGCTGGCTGATGTTCTTGGTGTGGTGCAGCGGTGGGTTGCTGAGGAGCGGTTGGCGGATTCGCGGTTGGTCGTGGTGACGCGGGGTGGGGTGGGTGTGTTGGGTGGTGAGTTGGTGGATGTGCGGGTTGCTCCGGTGTGGGGTTTGGTGCGTGCGGCTCAGTCGGAGTTTCCGGGGCGGTTCGTGCTGGCGGATCTTCCGGTGGGTGCGGGTGTGGAGGAGCTGGCGGCTGGGCTGGGGTGTGGTGAGTCGCAGTGGGCGGTGCGGGACGGGTCGGTTCGTGTCCCGCGTCTGACTCGTGCGCAGGCAGGTATCTCCGGTGTTCCGGCGTTCGGGGAGGGTCCGGTGCTGGTCACTGGGGCGTCCGGTGCGCTGGGTGGGCTTGTGGCCCGGCATCTGGTGTCGGTGCATGGTGTGCGGGAGCTGGTGCTGGTCAGTCGGCGTGGTCCGGCGGCTGAGGGTATGGACGTGCTGTGTGATGAGCTTGCCGCTCAGGGTGCGGCTGTAGAGGTGCAGGCGTGTGATGTGGCTGACCGTGACGCGTTGGCGCGGGTCCTGGACGGTCGTGAGCTGACGGCCGTGGTCCATGCGGCGGGTGTGCTGGATGATGGTGTGCTGGAGTCCCTGGACGCGTCTCGCCTCGACGGGGTGTTGCGTCCGAAGGTGGATGCCGCGTGGAACCTGCACGAGCTGACCCGTGGTTTGGACCTGGCCGCGTTCGTGGTGTTCTCGTCCGCTGCGGGTGTCTTCGGGAACGCGGGTCAGGCGAATTACGCTGCGGCGAACGTGTTCCTGGATGCTCTTGCCCAGGCTCGTCGTGCTGAGGGTTTGCCTGGTCTGTCGTTGGCGTGGGGTCTGTGGGCCGGGTCGAGTGCGATGACCGCAGGGCTGGGTGAGTCGGACCGTCAGCGGATCGCACGGCTCGGTGCGGAAGCGCTGGGCGAGGCGGAGGGGCTTGAACTGCTCGACCGGGCGCTCGGTGAAGGCGCCCCGGGGCTTGTCGTACCGGTGCGGCTCAGCCGTTCGGCGCTACGTGCCCAGGCTCAGGAGGGCACCCTGCCCGCGCTGCTGCGGGCGTTGGCGCCCGCGACAGTGCGACGTCAGGCCGCGGCCGGGGCGGCGGGCGCAGCTGCGGGCGGTGGCGCGTCGATCAACCGTCTGACCGGCCTGTCGTCGGCCGAACGGGAACAGTACGTCGATGACTTGGTGCGCCGCGAAGTCGCGGGCGTCCTTGGCCACGCCACCCCGGACGCCATCCAAGCCACGCAGCCCTTCACGGAGCTGGGCTTCGACTCGCTGACTGCGGTGGAGTTGCGCAACCGCCTCGCCGCGGTCACAGGACTGCGCCTGCCCGCCACGCTCATCTTCGATTATCCGACGTCCGCTGCACTGGCCGACCGCGTCCTGAATGACCTTGTTGGCGACAGTGGCGAAACGCCTGAGAATTCCACCCGCACCGTCGTCATGGCCCATGACGAGCCGATTGCGATTGTGGGGATGGGGTGTCGTTTTCCGGGGGGTGTGGTTTCTCCGGAGGGGTTGTGGGAGGTGGTGTTGTCGGGGGCGGATGTGATTTCTGAGTTTCCGGTGGACCGTGGCTGGGATGTGGAGGGGTTGTACGATCCTGATCCGGATCGTCCTGGGAAGACGTATGGGCGTCGGGGTGGTTTCCTGGATTCGGTGGCGGATTTCGATGCGGGTTTCTTCGGGATTTCGCCGCGTGAGGCTCTTGCGATGGATCCGCAGCAGCGGTTGCTGCTGGAGACGTCGTGGGAGGTGTTCGAGCGGGCGGGTATTGATCCGGCGGCGTTGCGGGGTAGTCGGACGGGTGTGTTCGCGGGGGTGATGTATCACGATTATGCGTCGCGGCTGCGGGAGGTGCCGGGGCATCTTGAGGGTTTGATGGGGACGGGTAATGCGACGAGTGTGATTGCGGGTCGTCTTTCTTACACGTTTGGGCTTGAGGGTCCTTCGGTGAGTGTGGATACGGCGTGTTCGTCGTCGTTGGTGGCGCTGCATCTCGCTGTCCAGGCGTTGCGTGCGGGTGAGTGTGAGTTGGCGCTCGCGGGTGGGGTGACGGTGATGGCGACGCCGGAGGCGTTTGTGAATTTCAGCCGTCAGCGTGGGTTGGCGGCTGATGGTCGGTGCAAGGCGTTCGGGTCGGGTGCGGACGGCACCGGGTGGGCCGAGGGTGTGGGGATGCTGTTGGTGGAGCGGTTGTCCGACGCCCGGCGTCTGGGGCATCCGGTTCTTGCGGTGGTGCGGGGCAGCGCGGTCAACCAGGACGGTGCGTCGAATGGTCTCACGGCGCCCAATGGGCCGTCGCAGCAGCGCGTCATCAAGCAGGCGCTCGCCTCTGCCGGCCTCACTCCCGCTGACGTCGACGTGGTGGAAGGACATGGCACGGGGACGTCGTTGGGTGATCCGATCGAGGTGCAGGCGCTCCAGGCGGCCTATGGGCAGAACCGCACCGACGAACGGCCTCTGTGGTTGGGGTCGTTGAAGTCGAACATCGGGCACACGCAGGCTGCCGCGGGAGTCGGCGGGATCATCAAGATGGTGATGGCGTTGCGGGCGGGTGTGCTTCCGCGCACGTTGCATGTGGAGGAGCCGTCGCCGCATATCGACTGGTCTGCGGGTGAGGTGCGTCTGCTCGGTGAGCAGATGGTGTGGCCGGAGTCGGGCGGGGCGCGGCGGGCTGGGGTGTCGTCGTTCGGGTTCAGCGGCACGAACGCGCATGTGATTCTGGAGGAGGCTCCGGCACGCTCCGCTGATGAGGGTGCGGTGGAGTCTTCTCTGCCGGTGGTCCCGTGGGTGCTCTCGGGTGCTTCTCCGGAAGCTCTGCGGGCGCAGGCCGCGCGGCTGGGGTCGTTTGTTGCCGGGCGGGCTGAGTTGCGGCCGGTGGACGTGGCGTTCTCTCTTGCGACGACGCGTGGGGCGCTGGAGCACCGGGCGGTGGTGATCGGTACTGAGCGGGACGAACTCCTCACTGCACTGAACGCGTTGACGGAGTCTTTCGCGGCCGTTTCGGGGCGTACTGCGTTCTTGTTCACGGGTCAGGGTGCTCAGCGGTTGGGTATGGGGCGCGAGCTGTATGACGTCTTCCCGGTGTTCCGGGATGCGTTGGACGAGGTGTGTGCGGAGCTGGATGGGGTGTTGTCGCGTGGTTTGCGTGAGGTGATGTGGGGCGGGGACGGGGAGGTGTTGTCGCGGACGGAGTTTGCTCAGCCGGCGTTGTTCGCGGTGGAGGTGGGGTTGTTCCGGTTGTTGGAGTCGTGGGGGGTTGTGCCGGATGTGGTGGCGGGGCATTCGATCGGTGAGATTGCTGCTGCTCATGTGAGTGGGGTGTTGTCGTTGGGGGATGCGTGTGTGCTGGTGGCGGCGCGGGGCCGGTTGATGCAGGCGTTGCCGGGTGGTGGGGTGATGGTGGCGGTGCAGGCGTCCGAGGCGGAGGTGCTGCCGCTGCTGGAGGGGATCGGGGGCCGGGTGGGTGTTGCGGCGGTGAACGGGCCCGAGGCCGTGGTGGTCTCGGGTGCCGGGGCCGAGGTCGAGGGGGTGGCTGCCGTCCTGGAGGGCCGGGGTCGTCGGGTGAAGCGGCTTGCTGTGAGTCATGCGTTCCACTCGCCGTTGATGGAACCGGTCCTGGAGGACTTCCGTACGGTGGTGGAGGGGCTTTCGTTCCGTGAGCCGTCGGTTCCGTTCGTGTCGGCGGTGACCGGTTCGGTGGTGGGCGCGGAGGTTGCCGCGCCGGGGTACTGGGTGCGGCATGTGCGGGAGGCGGTGCGGTTCGCGGACGCGTTGCAGGCCCTGGACGGGCTGGGTGTTCGGCGGTTCGTGGAGGTGGGCCCGGATGCCGTACTGACCGGGCTGGTCGGGCAGACGTTCGAGGCGGGTGTGGCCGCTGTGCCGGTGCTGCGCCGGGATCAGGGCGATGCGCGGGCGTTGATGTCCGCGGTGGGTCGGTTGTATGTGGCCGGGGTCTGGGTCGACTGGTCGGCGGTGCTTGCGGGTGGTCGGCGGGTGGAGTTGCCGACGTATGCCTTCCAGCATGAGCGGTACTGGCTGGATGCCCCGGCTGGGGCCGGTGATGTTGCGGCTGTGGGTCTGAGTGCGACGGGGCATCCGTTGCTGGGGGCTGCGGTGGAGTTGGCCGGGTCGGATCGGATGGTGTTCTCGGGTCGGGTGTCGGTCGCTTCCCAGGGGTGGCTGGCGGATCACGCGGTCTACGGCACGGTTGTGGTGCCGGGGGCTGCACTGGTGGAACTGGCGTTGCGGGCCGGGGACGAGGTGGGTTGCGGTCGGCTGGAGGAGTTGACGCTCCAGGCGCCGCTGGTCCTTTCGGAGGCTGGTGCGGTGCAGCTTCAGGTGTCGGTCGGGGAGACGGATGCAGAAGGCCGTCGTACGGTCGAGATCCACTCGCGTCCTTGCGATCTGGCTGGTGCCGGGACCGGGGAGTGGAGCACACACGCGGACGGCGTCCTGGCGGCCACCGATGCCGTTCTCGGCACATTCGACGGGCCCTGGCCGCCCGCCCGTGCCACGCCGGTCGACGTTTCCGACGTGTACGACACGCTCGCTGCCGAGGGCTTGGTCTATGGGGCGGTTTTCCGCGGGCTGCAGGCTGCGTGGCGGCGCGGTGACGAGGTGTTCGCCGAGATCGCGCTGCCGGAGGAGGCTGCGGACGCGGCGGATGCGTTCGGGCTGCACCCGGCGCTGCTGGATGCCGCTCTGCACGCGATCGGTTTGCTTCCGCTCGCCGACGGCGAGGGGATGCGGCTGCCGTTCGCATGGTCGGGGGTGGCCCTGCACGCCGTGGGTGCCAGGGCGCTGCGGGTGCGGATCGCGCCGGACGGACGCGAGGGCGTGACCGTGGACCTCTTCGACGAGGCAGGAGTGACAGTCGCCCAGGTCGAGTCGCTGAGCCTGAGGGAGATGTCGAGGGAACAGATGGCGGCAGCGGCTTCGGCAACAGCAGGCGAGTCGCTGTTCGGGGTGGAATGGGTGCCGGCGCAGGCGACTTCCAACACGGTCGGCGAGGCATGGGCCGTGCTGGGGGATTCGCCTCTGGGCGATGGTGGTCTCGCGTTCGCGGATGTGGATGAGCTGCTTGCGGCTTCCGGTTCGGTTGTGCCGGGCACGGTGGTGTTGGAGTGTCCGGCGGGTGAGAGTGCGGGTTCGGTACCGGTTGCGGTGCGGGATCAGCTGGCTGATGTTCTTGGTGTGGTGCAGCGGTGGGTTGCTGAGGAGCGGTTGGCGGATTCGCGGTTGGTCGTGGTGACGCGGGGTGGGGTGGGTGTGTTGGGTGGTGAGTTGGTGGATGTGCGGGTTGCTCCGGTGTGGGGTTTGGTGCGTGCGGCTCAGTCGGAGTTTCCGGGGCGGTTCGTTCTGGCGGATCTTCCGGTGGGTGCGGGTGCGGAGGAGCTGGCGGCCGGGCTGGGATGCGGCGAGCCGCAGTGGGCCGTGCGACAGGGCACTGTGAGCGTTCCCCGTCTGGTGCGGATGCAGGCCGAGGCGAACGGTGCTGCATCGTTCGGGGAGGGTCCCGTGTTGGTCACCGGGGCGTCCGGGGTGCTGGGCGGGCTTGTGGCCCGGCATTTGGTGTCGGCGCATGGTGTGCGGGAGTTGGTGCTGGTCAGCCGGCGTGGTCCGGCAGCCGACGGAATGGCCGAGGTGCAGCGTGAGCTGACTGAGGCGGGGGCGACCGTAGAGGTACTGGCGTGTGATGCGGCTGATCGTGACGCGTTGGCGCGGGTCCTGGACGGGCGTCGGCTGACCGCCGTGATCCATGCGGCGGGTGTGCTGGATGACGGTGTGCTGGAGGCCCTGGACGCGTCCCGCCTCGACAAGGTGTTGCGTCCGAAGGTGGATGCCGCGTGGAACCTGCACGAGCTGACCCGTGACCTCGATCTGTCGGCGTTCGTGCTGTTCTCGTCCGCTGCGGGTGTCTTCGGGAACGCCGGCCAGGGCAACTACGCTGCGGCGAATGCGTTCCTGGACGCTCTTGCCCAGGTTCGTCGTGCTGAGGGATTGCCCGGTCTCTCGTTGGCGTGGGGGCTATGGGCCGAGGCGAGCGCGATGACCGCAGGACTGGGTGAGGCAGACCGTCAGCGGATCGCGCGGCTCGGTGCGGAAGCGCTGAGCGAGACCGAAGGGCTTGAACTGCTCGACCGGGCGGTCGCGGGTGACCAAGGCGGCGGCCTGTTGGTCCCCGTACGACTCAACCTCCCCGCCCTCCGTACGCTCGCCGACTCCGGACGGCTGCCCGCGCTGCTCAGTGGGCTCGTCCGCACCCGGTCCCGGCGTGCCGCGGAGACGGCGACGGGCAGCAGCCGCGGTCTGCGTGAACGACTCGCAGGTATGAACGAAGCCGAAGCCGAACGGCACCTGGTCCATCTGGTGCGCAGCGAGGTCGCCGCCGTCCTCGGGCACGTGTCTCCGGACCTCGTGGGCCCGAAGAGGTCGTTCACCGAGCTGGGCTTCGACTCGCTGACTGCGGTGGAGTTGCGCAACCGCCTCACCGCGGTCACAGGGCTACGCCTACCCGCCACGCTCATTTTCGACTACCCGAACTCCGCCCTGCTCGCCGAACAGATCCGGCTGGAGATCATGCCGGAAGAAGCCGCGTTCGAGCAGGACGACCCCGAGGAGAAGGCCTTCCGGGAGGCCATTTCCGCCATCCCCATATCCCGATTCCGCGCGGCCGGTCTGCTGGACCTGGTACTGCAACTCGCCGATCCGGAACGGCAGCAAGAGACCGCTGTGGGAGGTGAGGAGACCGAATCCATCGACGAGATGGACGTCGACAACCTCATTCGCATGGCACTCGACGGAAAAGAATCCTGACCCACCTCGTATTCCGGAGCACATCATGGCAACGCCCAACGAAAAGGTCGTCGAAGCACTTCGTGCCGCACTCAAGGAAACGGAGCTGCTGCGCCAGCAGAGCAACGCCCTGCGCGCCGCCTCCAGCGAGCCGATTGCGATTGTGGGGATGGGGTGTCGTTTTCCGGGGGGTGTGGTTTCTCCGGAGGGGTTGTGGGAGGTGGTGTTGTCGGGGGCGGATGTGATTTCTGAGTTTCCGGTGGACCGTGGCTGGGATGTGGAGGGGTTGTACGATCCTGATCCGGATCGTCCTGGGAAGACGTATGGGCGTCGGGGTGGTTTCCTGGATTCGGTGGCGGATTTCGATGCGGGTTTCTTCGGGATTTCGCCGCGTGAGGCTCTTGCGATGGATCCGCAGCAGCGGTTGCTGTTGGAGACGTCGTGGGAGGTGTTCGAGCGGGCGGGTATTGATCCGGCGGCGTTGCGGGGTAGTCGGACGGGTGTGTTCGCGGGGGTGATGTATCACGATTATGCGTCGCGTCTGCGGGAGGTGCCGGGGCATCTTGAGGGTTTGATGGGGACGGGTAATGCGACGAGTGTGATTGCGGGTCGTCTTTCTTACACGTTTGGGCTTGAGGGTCCTTCGGTGAGTGTGGATACGGCGTGTTCGTCGTCGTTGGTGGCGCTGCATCTCGCCGTCCAGGCGTTGCGTGCGGGTGAGTGTGAGTTGGCGCTCGCGGGTGGGGTGACGGTGATGGCGACGCCGGAGGCGTTTGTGAATTTCAGCCGTCA
>NZ_JBHVJA010000019.1:0-93792 GCF_042799335.1 Streptomyces sp. NPDC057697
TACTGCAGGGGGGACCCTGTGGGAGAGTAGGACGCCGCCGAACTCCTTTTGTTGAAAAGCCCCGTGCCCTTGTGGCACGGGGCTTTTCTGCGTTCCGAGCGTCTAGTCTCGAACCATGCGCTACGAACTGGTCATCTTCGACAACGACGGTGTGCTCGTGGACAGCGAGCCGATCTCCAACACCATCCTGGCCGGGTACCTCACGGAGCTCGGTCACCCCACCTCGTACCAGGAGAGTCTTCGGGACTACATGGGGGCCGCCGTGCACCGGGTGCACGATCTCGTTGAGGCGAGGACCGGGGAGAAGCTGCCGGCGGACTTCGACGCGACCCTGCACGCGCGGATCTTCGCCGGGTTCGAGCGGGAGCTGGAGCCCGTGCCAGGGGTCGAGGACGTGCTGGGGAAGCTCGTCGCCGACGGAGTCCCGTACTGCGTCGCGTCCTCCGGAAGCCACGAGCGGATCCGCGTCGGGCATCGCAGGACCGGGCTCGACCAGTGGTTCGAGGAAGAGTGGATCTTCAGCGCGGACGACGTCGAGCGGGGCAAGCCGGCCCCCGACCTGTTCCTGCTCGCCGCCGAGCGGATGGGGGTCGCCCCCGAGCGCTGCGTCGTCATCGAGGACAGCCCGCTCGGAGTGGAGGCGGCCAGGGCCGCGGGGATGGATGTGTACGGGTTTACGTCGATGATGCCGGCGGACCGTCTCCCCGGGGTGACCGGGCACTTCTCCGACATGAGCCAACTCCGGGAATTGCTCGCCTGATCCATCTACCCACCGGTAGAGACTGGCCTTACGCTCGCGGCCATGACAGATGCTCGTTTGCGGCACGGCAGGGCCTCCCTCACGCTGAGTTTCTTCGTCCAGGGAGTCACCTTCGCTCTGCTGGTGACGCGGATTCCCGCCATCCAGGACCAGTACGGGATATCCGACGGGCTGCTGCCCGTCTTCCTGGCGGCGGTGCCCATCCTGGCCGGGGCGGGCAGCGTGGTCACCGAGAAGGTGGTCGTGCGGGTGCGGCCGAGGATCGTGCTGCGCTGGGCCCAGCCCGTCGTGATGCTCGCGCTGCTCGGCGCCGGGGCCGGGAACGCGGTCTGGGAGGCGGCCCTGGCGCTGGGCGTGTTCGGGCTGTCCGTCGGGGCGCTCGACGCCTCCATGAACATGATGGGGGTCAGCCTCCAGCGGGCCTACGGGCGTTCCATCATGCTCGGCTTCCACGCCGCGTACAGCCTGGGCGGGATCGCCGGGGCCTCCATGGCCTGGGCCGGGGCGCACTGGGACCTCTCGCTGCTGGTCTCCTATCTGCCGGCGGTCGTCGTGCTGCTGCCCGTCGCGTTCATCGGGAGCCGGTGGTACACCGAGGGCGCGTCGGAGAGCGACGGCGCCGAGGAGACGCCCAGCAGGGGGGCGACCTGGGTCTCCTTCCGTCTGCTGATGCCCCTCTGCCTGGTGATGAGCTTCGCGTACATCGGGGACTCGACGGTCTCCAACTGGAGCGCGAAGTACCTGCAGGACGTGCTGGGGAGCTCGGAGCAGCTGTCGACCGTTCCGTACAACGTGTACATGGTGACGACGCTGCTGGGGCGGGCCGTCGGGGACTTCGGGGTGCGGCGGTTCGGGGCGGTGGCCGTGGTGCGGAGCGGGAGCGTGCTGGCCGCCGCCGGGTTCGGTGTGGTGGCGCTGGCCGGTGGGGCGTGGACCGGGATGCTCGGGTTCACCATGCTGGGGCTCGGGCTCTGCGTGATCGTGCCGCAGACCTTCGCCGCCGCCGGGCGGATGTTCCCCGGGGCCAGCGACACGGCCATCGCGCGGCTGAACGTCTTCAACTACGTGGGATTCCTGGTGGGATCGCCGTTGGTGGGGGCGCTCGGGGACGCCTGGAGCTACCGCGGGGCGATGCTCGTACCGATGGTGCTGGTGCTCGCGACGCTGGTGTACGCCAAGTCGTTCGGGGCGGAGAACGCCGGATACGGTGGCGGGCATGAGCGGCCGCGCACAGTTGATGTGGGATGACGCAGTAACGGGATACGACTTCGGGGAGAGCCACCCGATGGACCCCGTCAGGCTCGCCCTGACGATGGGGCTGGTCCGGGCGTTCGGGCTCGACGGCGCGGTGGACGTGGTGGCGGCCAGGCCCGCCGGGGACTCCACGCTGCGGCTGGTGCACCGCGAGGACTACGTGGCCGCGGTGCGCGCCGCCTCGGCGGATCCGAAGCGGGCCGACCAGCGCTACGGCCTCGGGACGGTGGACGACCCCGCGTTCGCCGGGATGCACGAGGCGTCGGCGCTGATCGCCGGGCAGTCGGTGGCGGCGGCCGAGGCCGTGTGGCGCGGGGACACCACGCACGCCGTGAACTTCACGGGCGGGCTGCACCACGCCATGCCGGGCGGTGCGGCGGGGTTCTGCGTCTACAACGACCCGGCCCTGGCCATCGCGCGGATGCTGGAACTGGGCGCCGAGCGGATCGCGTACGTCGATGTGGACGTGCACCACGGCGACGGGGTGCAGGCGGCGTTCTGGGAGGACCCCCGGGTGCTGACCATCTCGCTGCACGAACACCCGCGGACGCTCTTCCCGCAGACCGGCTGGCCGGAGGAGACCGGTTCCGGGGCGGGCGAGGGCAGTGCGGTGAATCTGGCACTGCCCGCCGGTACGGGGGACGCGGGGTGGCTGCGGGCCTTCCACGCGGTGGTGCCGGAGCTGCTCGCGGACTTCCGGCCGCAGGTGCTGGTGAGTCAGCACGGGGCCGATACGCACTTCGAGGATCCGCTCGCCCATCTCGCGGTGTCGCTGGACGCGCAGCGCGCGGTGATGGCGGCCTGTCACGACCTCGCCCATGAGCATGCGGAGGGCGGGCGCTGGCTGGCCCTCGGCGGGGGCGGTTACGCGGTGGTCGATGTGGTGCCGCGGTCCTGGACGCATCTGGTGGGGATCGCCGCCCATGCCCCGGTGGACCCGGAGTCGGTGATTCCGGCGTCGTGGCGGGACGAGGTCTACGCCCGGACCCGGCAGCTGGGACCGGCCCGGATGACGGACGGCCGTACTCCTTCCTGGAAGCCGTGGGAGGAGGGGTACGACCCCGCGGACCGGCTGGACCAGGCGGTGCTGGCGACCCGGCGGGCGGTGTTCCCCTTGCGGGGGCTGCTGACCTGAGCCGGGCGGGGGTGGTCATGGCGTGGACGTTTCCGTGCGGTGGCGCGTAATGGTTGCGCCAACTGTGGGGCGTAATCAGGCTTCCGGCCCCCCGTGCGGGCGGCTGCGGGAGCATCGGTGGAGTGTTGAGCACCGGAGCGCTGCGCGCGCATCTGCTGGCGGCCCGGCTGGCCGGACCCGTGGCGACCTCGCGGGAGACGAGTCTGCGGAGCTACCGGCTCTTCGCGGCCAGGGACCCCCGGGTGACGCTCGGCCTCGACCCCGGGCGGGGCTGGGAGGAACGTGATCTGCTGCGGCTGATGGCCGACCGGTGCGGGGTCTCGGACGATCCCGCCCATGTCTCGGGGCCGGATGTGATCGATCCGGAGCGGACCCTGGCAGGTCTGGACGCTTTCGCGGAGCGGCTGGCGCATGCGGCGGTCCGCCGGGCGCCGGTGTTGTTCGGCACCGGTCATCCTCACCGGCTGCTCGGTTTCTACGCAGCGCTGGCAGACGCCATGTCGGCGGCGGGGTGCTGTGTACTCACCCCCGCGCAGGGGAGATGTATCGACATAACGACCCGGTTCGGCGTACGCACGTGCAGCCTCGATTACGTACGGGGAGTCGCGATGGTGCGTGAACCCGGCGTGCGGGCCGCCGGTGGTGACACCGGCGCACATACCCATTCCCCGCTGCCGGTCAGGGTCGCCCTGGAGGCGGCCGCGGAGGGGCGGGGGCGATTGCCGGAGCTGGTCGTCGGGGATCACGGATGGGTCTGCGGGGCAGGTCAGCTGGGCATCGAGGCGATCGGTCTCGCCGATACGGACGATCCCGCGCTGTTCGTCGGGGAGGCCGAGGGGCGGGTGGCGGTGGCCGTGCCGCTCGATGACGCCGTGCCGTCCGCCTACTATCGTCCGCTCACTCGCTATGTACTCAATCGGGCGTTTCTGTCACGGTAGGCGGGCGATCGTCTCCCCTCTTCCCCACTCGCATCACCCGCCCCTAACCTGGGCAGTGAGCGCACAACGACGAAGAGTCACCGGAGGGGAAGCCGGTGCGCGTCTCGTGCGGAAGGTACAGGTGGGTCATGGCTGCTGGCAGCGAGAGGCCTCTCAACGAGGTCAAGTTTCTGACCGTGGCGGAAGTCGCCTCGGTCATGAGAGTGTCGAAGATGACCGTGTACCGCTTGGTGCACAGCGGTCATCTGCCGGCGATCCGGGTGGGCAGGTCCTTCCGGGTACCGGAGCAAGCGGTTCACGAGTATCTCCGCGAGTCCTTCGTGGGGGTGGAGTCCGCCTGAGGTTCACCTCGGATTACGCCCCTCACGCGCTGGCGGGTAGGCTAGGCCGACGTAGGTCGTGTGGGCCCAGACGCCCCGCACCAGTGAAGAAGAAGTGAGCGAGGGTAGTCGTGGGCTCTGTTATCAAGAAGCGGCGCAAGCGGATGGCCAAGAAGAAGCACCGCAAGCTGCTCAAGCGCACGCGCGTTCAGCGTCGCAACAAGAAGTAGGCGAACGCAGTTCGTGAATCCGCAGCCCTCCCGCCGGTCCGGTGGGAGGGCTGCGGCGCGTCGTGGGGGCGGTCGCCGGTCCGCGTACCGGAGGGCATTCGGGCCAAAGTCTCGGGAGAAGGGCGCCGCGCGGTCGTCACAGGGCAACATCCACCCGCTACGGTGACGGCCAGGGGAAACCTTTCGACGGAGGGCGCGGGTCTTGGGGAAGGTCGTGCTGGTCACGGGAGCGGCCCGGCAGCTGGGGGGCCGTTTCGTGCGGCGCATCCGGCGTGATCCGGGCGTGGACCGGGTGATCGCCGTCGACGCGGTCGCTCCGGGGCACAGCCTGGACGGCGCCGACTTCGTGCGGGCGGACATCCGGCAGCCGGCGATCGCCAGGGTCCTCGCCGAGCACTCCGTCGACACGGTGGTGCACCTGGACGTCTCGGCCAAGGCGGTCGGCACGGGGGGCCGGACGACGGTCAAGGAGACCAACGTCATCGGCACCATGCAGCTGCTCGGGGCCTGCCAGAAGGCGCCCAGCGTGCGGCGGCTGGTGGTCAAGTCCAGTACGAACGTGTACGGCTCGGCGCCCCGCGATCCGGCGGTCTTCACCGAGACGACCCCGCCCAAGTCCCTGCCCAGCGGCGGCTTCGCCAAGGACGTGGTGGAGGTCGAGGGGTACGTACGGGGCTTCGCTCGCCGCCGTCCGGATGTGGCCGTGTGCGTGCTGAGGTTCGCGAACATCCTGGGGCCGCGGGCCGATTCGCCGCTCGCCGACTATCTGTCGCTGCCCGTGCTGCCCACGGTGTTCGGGTACGACCCGAGGCTCCAGTTCGTGCACGAGGACGATGTCGTCGACGTACTGGGTGTCGCGTCGGGGGAGCCGCGGCGCGGGACGCTGAACAGCGGCACGTTCAATATCGCCGGGGACGGGGTGCTGCTGCTCTCGCAGTGCTCGCGGCGGCTGGGGCGGCCGACGGTGCCGTTGCTGCTGCCCGCGGTCACCTGGGTCGGCCAGGCGCTGCGCACGGTCGGCATGACGGACTTCTCGCCGGAGCAGATCCGGTTGCTCACCCATGGCCGGGTGGTCTCCACCGTGCAGATGCGCGAGACCCTCGGCTTCCACCCCCGGTTCGGTACCGCGGAGACGTTCGCGGAGTTCGCGCGCAGTCAGGGGCCCGGACTGCTGCCGCCCGAGGCGGTGGGCAGGGCGGTCGAGAGACTGGCCGCCGTGCCGTTCGCCGGGGCGGGCGGCGATGTTCCGGGGACCACCGGGGCCGGCGACACCGAGCCGGCCCCCAGCGCCAGGTAGAGGAGCGCATCGAGGATGGCGGATGCCAAGGTCATTCCGTTCGACGACGACCGTTCGCGGGCGGGCGGTTCGTCGCGTCCCGCACGGCGCCGGCCCGCGGGGAGCGGCCGGGGGCCCTCGGTGGCCTCCCCGGTGGGGACCGCGGCCGTGAGCGCGCTTCCGGGGCAGCAGGACGCCTCGAAGCCGCAGGAGGAGCCCGAGCGGCCCGTGGGGCGGGACGGGTCCGGCGGCTGGGACCGGCGGATCGCGGGCGGGCTGGCGTTCCTGCGTCGGCGGGTCACGGGCGAGTACGACGTCGACGAGTTCGGGTACGACGAGGAGCTGACCGATCAGGTCCTGATGTCGATGCTGCGGCCGGTGTACGAGAAGTACTTCCGGGTCGAGGTGAAGGGCATCGAGAACATCCCCTCCGAGGGCGGGGCGCTGATCGTGTCCAACCATTCGGGGACGCTGCCGCTCGACGGGCTGATGCTCCAGGTCGCGGTGCACGACAACCATCCGGCGGGCCGACATCTGCGGTTGCTCGCCGCCGATCTCGTCTTCATGCTGCCGGTGGTGAACGAGCTGGCCCGCAAGGCCGGGCACACGCTGGCCTGTGCGGAGGACGCCGAGCGGCTGCTCCGGCGGGGCGAGGTCGTGGGGGTGATGCCGGAGGGGTTCAAGGGGATCGGGAAGCCGTTCGGGGAGCGGTACAAGTTGCAGCGCTTCGGGCGGGGCGGCTTCGTGTCCACGGCGCTGCGGGCCGGGGTGCCGATCATTCCGTGCTCGATCGTGGGGGCGGAGGAGATCTACCCGATGATCGGTAACTCGAAGACGCTGGCGCGGCTGCTGGGGTTTCCGTACTTCCCGATCACGCCGACGTTTCCCTGGCTGGGGCCGCTCGGGGCGGTGCCGCTGCCGACGAAGTGGACGATCCAGTTCGGGGAGCCGATCTCCACGAGCGGGTATCCGGTGGAGGCGGCGGAGGACCCGATGCTGATGTTCAACCTGACGGACCAGGTGCGGGAGCAGATCCAGCACACGCTGTACCGGCTGCTGGTGCAGCGGAGGTCGGTGTTCTTCTGAGGGTGTGGCGGTACGCGGAGGGGGGCGGGCTCGTGGAGCCCGCCCCCCTCCGCGTAGAGGACGTCCTAGTCGTTCACGTCCTCGCCGTGGATTCCCAGGCCCGGGAGCAGGCCGGGGAGGAGCGGCGGGAGGGTGACGTCCGGGGCGGGCGGGGTGGTGGCCCGGCCGTCGGTGGACGGGTCGGTGCCGGAAGGCGGGGTGCCGAGGAGGCCGTCGGTGCCGCCGCCGATCAGGCCCTCGGCCGGGGTGCTGTCCGATCCCGACGGGTGCGGCGAGGCGCTGTCGCCCGTATGACGGTGCGGGGCCTGCGGCGAGGTGGGGGCCGAGGGGGTCCTGTGGGACGGCTCGGTGCCCTGTCGCGCGGTGTCCGACTGCTGGGCGCCGCCGCTGCCGGGGGTGCGGGGGAGCAGCGACTGAAGGGGCTGGACCTCTTCGTCTATGGCGTCGAAGACCGAGCTGACCTGGTTGCCGATGTCCGTCAGCTGGACGGGGAGCCGGTCGCGGAGGCTGCTCCAGGTCTCGCGGTGCGAGCGGGAGAAGGAGTCCAGGGTCTGGATGGGGCCGATGGAGCCGTTCTGCTGGTAGGCGGAGTGGAGCAGGCGGTGGCCCTCGCTGGCGTCGTGCGTCATGCCGTTGAGCGTGCGCCTGACTTCGCCGAGCTGTTCGTGGTCCAGGGCGCCGGAGCGGGCGCGCTCCATCAGCCTGCGGGCCTCGCTGAGCCGGGTGGACGCCTGGTCGAGGTAGGCCTCGCCGCGGCCGGTGTCGCCGCTGGCCATGCCGAGGTGGATGTCCTCCATGCCGCGCTTGAGCCCGTACAGCGAATCACCGGGGAGGGCGTCGGAGCTGGCGGCGGCCACTCCGCCGAAGGCGCCGGCGGCCACACCGACGGTGAGCCCGCCGGCCGCGAGCCCCTTCGTCCAGCGCGAACGCGGACGCAATTTCCGGAGCGGGGAGGCCCGGTGGGCTCCCTTGGTGCGCTGTTCGGGCACCGTAGGGCCCGCGGACGCGCCGCCCTCGGTGAGCATGGCCTCCATGGCGGCGACGAGCTGGGCTCGCTGCACCACTTTGACCTCGGGATCCAACTCCGGCCGCGGTACCTCGCCGAGGCCGTTCGCCAGGGCCAACAGCGGTCCGTGGTCGGCCGGTTCGGCCGGGTCCTCGGGCTGTTCGGCCGCCGCACCGCGGAGCGACTGCTCCTCCAGGGCCTGGGCGAAGGCGTTCGCCCGCCGGTGTGCCGAGACGTTTGCGATCACTGGCGGCACCTCCTCTCGTCATGACGGTCGACTCCCCTGGGGGTCCGGAAGGTTGCACACCTTGAGCGCTTCCACACGAATGAGTGAGTGTCGGCGGACATGGGGCGACGACAGGGGGCCTGCAACCGGCACAACGAGGGGCTCGGCACTTGGGTTACGCACGAAGGATGATCGGACCAGTGCGTGAGCGTCGTGTCGCCGAGAGTGATTCGGCCGGGGGTGGGATCAGCGGGCATCGTCCGGGAGGAGCCGGGCCAGCGTGCGGACGGCTCGGTACTGGAGGGTCTTGATCGCCCCCTCGTTCTTGCCCATGACGCGGGCGGTCTCGGCGACCGAGAGCCCTTGCAGGAAGCGCAGGGTCACGCACTCCTGCTGCTGGGGATTGAGCCGGCGCACGGCCTGGAGGAGCGCGGCGTTGGAGAGGGACTCCAGGACGGAGTCCTCGGGGCTGCGTTCGACCTCGTTGGCGTCGAGCATCTCGCCGGTGGTCACTTCCAGCCGGAAGCGGCTGGACTTGAAGTGGTCGGCGACCAGGTTGCGGGCGATGGTGACCAGCCAGGCGCCGAAGTCGCGGCCCTGCCAGGTGAAGGTGGAGATGCGGCGCAGGGCGCGCAGGAAGGTCTCGCTCGTGAGATCCTCCGCCGTGGCCTTGCCGCCCACGCGGTAGTAGATGTAGCGGTAGACGGTGTCGCTGTACTGGTCGTAGAGGCGGCCGAAGGCGTCGGCCTCGCCGGCCTGGGCGCGCTCGACGAGCTCCATCATGCGCGCGCTGTCGCTGTCGGCGGTGGGACGGCGGACGGCGGAGGTGGTCGTTGCGCCGCGGTTGCCGCGTCTTCCGACCGCCGCACTGCGTTCGGCCAGGGCGTAGCAGGGGCCGGCAGGTGCAGGGGTGGCAAATGCGGGTACGGCGTACGCGGTGGGGACGAAGCCGCGCAAGCGGTCGGCGACCGATGCGCGCAGCGTAGCCAGGCCCGAGGCGTCAACCCCGACGTGTGGGTACACGGGACTCCCAGAGGCAGAGCTTCCATCACGTTCAGTGTGAAACCGTCACTCGTCGTAGTGAGTGGTGGGTTCCGGAATGCGTCTGAGGAGAATAACGCTTCGTACAGGCAGTGCTACACCCAGTTGCTCAAATCACCGATTACGTCGTTTCTGGAGCGATTAAACGACACATCAAGTAGCACATCGTGATCACTTATTGATCGAATTACTTCGTGATCTGTCTTCCGGGGCGACGGGTTGTGGCCGTCTGCACGCAGGGCGACTGGCCGGAGGCGTCGGTGGGTAAGGGGTTCCGATCGGCCGCGCCGGTCCGGGCGTGGCCCGCCCGGACCGGGGGTGTCAGCGGCGGCGGCGGTGCAGGGCGACGGCGGCCGCGGTGCCGCCCGCGATCGCGCCGACGCCGGCCGCGGCCGGAATGCCGACCCTGGCGGCCTTGCGGCCCGTCCGGTAGTCCCGCAGCCGCCAGTCGAGCGCGCGGGCGTGCTTGCGGAGCTTGGCGTCGGGGTTGATGGCGTACGGGTGTCCGACCAGGGAGAGCATCGGGATGTCGTTGTGCGAATCGCTGTACGCCGCGCAGCGGTCCAGGTCCAGCCCTTCGGCGGCGGCCAGGGCGCGGACCGCCTCGGCCTTCGCGGGGCCGTGCAGCGGCTCGCCGACCAGGCGGCCGGTGTAGACGCCGCCGACGGATTCGGCGACCGTGCCGAGCGCTCCGGTCAGGCCGAGCCGGCGGGCGATGATCGTGGCGGTCTCCACCGGGGCCGCGGTCACCAGCCAGACGCGCTGCCCGGCGTCGAGGTGGGCCTGGGCGAGGGCGCGGGTGCCGGGCCAGATCCGGTCGGCCATGTACTCGTCGTAGATCTCCTCGCCGATGGACATCAGCTCCGAGACGCGGTGGCCCTTGACGATGGACAGGGCGCTGTCGCGGGCGTCCTGCATGTGTTCCGGGTCCTCGACGCCCGCCAGCCGGAACCAGGCCTGCTGCCAGGCGAACCGGGTCAGCTCGCGGCGCTGGAAGAACTTCCGCTTGTACAGGCCGCGGCCGAAGTGGAAGATCGCCGCGCCCTGCATGACGGTGTTGTCCAGGTCGAAGAAGGCGGCGGCCCGGTCGTCGCCGACCACGGGGAAGGGTGCTTCCTCGGTCTTCGCCTTCGTGGTGGTGTCCTGCGCGGTGCCGGGCGGCTGATCGTCGGGGAGGGTGGACTTCCGCGCTGCCTCAGCTGCCGCCTCGCCTGCCAGCACACTCCGTGCTGTCGCGGGGCGCCTACGGGGGGTGAGCCATCCAAGAGCGGCCATGCGGTGAGCATAACCAGTCGGTTCGGCCGTTCCCGACCTGCCGGGATGACGCGGCGTGAACTCTCGGCTGCCGGTCTGTCGAACGGGTGGCCGCGGGCGCGGCGCCCCGGGGGAGGAACCGGTTCCGTCCGGCGCAGAATGAAGGCATGAGTGCTGCCTTGTTTCGACGTACGAAGAAGACGCCCGAGGAACGTGTGGTGACCCTGATCGGGAAGCCCGGATGTCACCTCTGCGACGACGCGAGGCAGGTGGTGCGGGAGGTGTGCGAGGAGACCGGTGCGTCCTGGGAGGAGAAGGACATCACCCGGGACGAGGAGCTGTACCGGGAGTACTGGGAGCAGATCCCGGTGGTGCTGATCGACGACGAGCAGCACACGTTCTGGCGGGTGGATCCGGCGAGGCTGCGCGGGGCACTGCGGGCGTGAGCGAAAGCCGGTTACCATCATGGGCGTTTTGAGTGCTCTCGGGGGAGTGGTTGTGAGGAGTGTGTGCCGCTTTGCCCCCTTCGGGCCTGCAACGGGCTGATGCGATCCCTGGTTCCTGGATCGCGCGAGGAATGTGCGTGACCCCGGTCACTTTGACCGGACAAAACGGACACTATCTTTGTGCACGCGTTCACAAAGACATAGCCTGCATTCGACGGGGCGGTCTTGGGAAATACGGCCGCCTGCAGCCCCGCTCATCCCGCAGGAGCACCGTGGCAACTGGCCGAACTCACCGACCGGCGACCCGTAGCCGAGGAATTCCCGAGGCCACCGTCGCCCGACTTCCGCTGTACCTGCGCGCACTGACCGCGCTCTCCGAGCGCTCGGTACCCACGGTCTCGTCCGAGGAGCTCGCCGCGGCGGCGGGGGTCAATTCCGCCAAGCTGCGCAAGGACTTCAGCTACCTCGGTTCGTACGGGACGCGCGGCGTCGGCTACGACGTCGAGTATCTCGTGTACCAGATCTCCCGCGAACTCGGGCTCACCCAGGACTGGCCGGTCGTGATCGTCGGCATCGGCAACCTCGGTGCCGCGCTCGCCAACTACGGCGGCTTCGCCTCCCGCGGTTTCCGGGTCGCCGCGCTGATCGACGCCGACCCCGCGATGGCCGGCACGCCGGTCGCCGGGATCCCCGTGCAGCACGCCGACGAGCTGGAGCGGATCGTCGGCGACAACGGGGTGTCGATCGGTGTCATCTCGACCCCGGCCGGTGCCGCGCAGCAGGTCTGCGACCGGCTCGTGGCCGCCGGCGTCACCTCCATCCTGAACTTCGCGCCGACCGTGCTCGCCGTGCCCGACGGCGTCGACGTCCGCAAGGTCGACCTCTCCATCGAGCTCCAGATCCTGGCCTTCCACGAGCAGCGCAAGGCCGGCGAGGAGACCGCCGGAAGCACCCCGGACGCGTCCGCGCCCCCGGTGCGCCCGGCCTCCGCCGGACGGAAGGGACCTGACGGGGACATGCCCGCCGTGATGCCCGCATGAGCCTTCTCGTCGTAGGGCTGAGCCACCGCAGCGCCCCGGTCTCCGTGCTGGAGCGGGCCTCGCTGGCCGCCGACACCCAGGCCAAGCTCCTCCAGGACACCCTCGCCGCGGAGCCCGCGGTCGAGGCCGCCGTGCTGGCCACCTGCAACCGCATCGAGCTGTACGCCGACGTGGACAAGTTCCACGCGGGCGTCGCCGAGCTGTCCACGCTCCTCGCCCAGCACAGCGGCGTCGGGCTGGACGAGCTCACTCCGTATCTCTATGTGCACTACGAGGACCGGGCCGTCCACCACCTCTTCTCGGTGGCGTGCGGGCTGGACTCGATGGTCGTGGGCGAGGGCCAGATCCTCGGCCAGATCAAGGACGCGCTGGCGCTGGGGCAGGAGCTCCACACCGCGGGCCGGCTGCTGAACGACCTCTTCCAGCAGGCCCTGCGGGTCGGCAAGCGGGCCCACAGCGAGACCGGGATCGACCGGGCCGGGCAGTCGCTCGTCACCTTCGGCCTGGAACAGCTCGCGGCCGGTGCGGACGTCACCGACTGGGCCCGCGGCAAGCGCGCCCTGGTGATCGGCGCGGGCTCGATGTCCTCGCTCGCCGCCGCCACCCTGGCCCGCGCCGGGGTCGCGGAGATCGTCGTCGCCAACCGGACCCGGGCCCGCGCCGACCGGCTCGTCGAGATCCTGGCCCAGCCCGGAGGCACGGGTGTGGCCGCCCGCGCCGCGGAGATGGCCGCCGTCCGCGACGAACTGACACGTGCCGACGTCGTCGTCTCGTGCACCGGCGCGACCGGTCTGGTGCTGACCGCCGAGGCGGTCGCCGGGGCGCTCGGCCTGACCTTCGACGTCGCCGCCGAGCCGCCCGCCGCGCCCGTGCTCCCCGCCCCCGCCGACGCCGACCGGCACGCCGCGTGGGTGGAGAACGGCAGCGCCGGTACGGTCCGCCAGGCCGTCCGCCCGGTCACCGCGCCCGCGCGGGGCGCCGGGCCCGTACGCCTGGCCCTGCTCGACCTCGCCATGCCGCGCGACATCGACGGCGCGGCGGCCCGGCTCGGCGGGGTGCGCCTCGTCGACATCGAGTCGCTCGCGGAGGCGTCCGCGGACGCCCCGATGGCCGCCGACGTGGACCAGGTGCGCGCCATCGTCTCCGACGAGGTCGCCGCCTTCGGTGCCGCCCAGCGCGCCGCCCACATCACCCCGACCGTCGTCGCGCTGCGCACGATGGCCGCCGGAGTGGTCGCGGGCGAGATCGCGCGGCTCGACGGGCGCCTCCCCGACCTGGACGAGAAGCAGCGCGCGGAGATCTCGCAGACCGTGCGCCGCGTCGTCGACAAGCTCCTGCACGCGCCCACCGTGCGGGTCAAGCAGCTCGCCAGCGAGCCCGGCGGCGCCGGGTACGCCGATGCGCTGCGGGAACTCTTCGACCTCGACCCGCAGACGGTGGCCGCCGTCTCCCGGGCAGACCTGAACGACCCGAATAGAGGGCGGTCATGACCGACAACTCACCCCTGGGCACGCGCGCCGACAAGCCGCTGCGGCTGGGCACCCGGCGCAGCAAGCTCGCCATGGCGCAGTCCGGCCTCGTCGCCGAGGCGGTCAGCGAGGTGACCGGGCGCGCCGTCGAGCTCGTCGAGATCACCACGTACGGCGACACCTCGCGCGAGCACCTCGCGCAGATCGGCGGCACCGGTGTGTTCGTCGCCGCGCTGCGCGACGCGCTGCTGCGCGGCGAGGTGGACTTCGCCGTCCACTCGCTCAAGGACCTGCCGACCGCGCAGCCCGAGGGCCTCGTGCTGGCCGCGGTGCCGGTGCGCGAGGACCCGCGCGACGTGCTGGTGGCGCGGGACGGGCTGACCTTCGAGCAGCTGCCGTCCGGTGCCCGCGTCGGGACCGGTTCGCCGCGCCGCATGGCGCAGCTCAACGCGTACGCCCGTGCTCACGGCCTCGGTATCGAGACCGTGCCGATCCGGGGGAACGTCGATACGCGTATCGGATTCGTCCGAAGCGGTGAGCTGGACGCGGTGGTACTCGCCGCGGCCGGGCTCAGCCGTCTCGGCCGGAGCGGTGAGGTGACCGACTTCCTGTCGGTCGACACCGTCCTGCCCGCTCCCGGCCAGGGAGCACTGGCGATCGAGTGCGCTGCGAGCAGCGCCGACCTCGCCGCCGCGCTCGCGGAGCTCGACGACCCGGTCACCCGGGCCGCCGTGACCGCCGAACGTGCCCTGCTCGCCGCCCTGGAGGCCGGTTGCTCCGCACCTGTGGGTGCGCTGGCCGACCTCCTGGTCGACGGACAGGCTGTCAACGAACTGCGCCTGCGCGGAGTCGTCGGTACCACCGACGGTTCCTCGCTGGTGCAGCTGTCCACCACCGGTCCCGTTCCCACGTCGCAGGACGACGCGGCGGCCCTCGGTCGCGAACTCGCGTCCGAGATGCTCGCCAAGGGTGCGGCCGGTCTTATGGGGGAGCGAGCACTTTGAGCCCCACCGGCCCCGCCGCATCCGACTTTCCGGCCCTGTCCGCACAAGGGCACGTCACCTTCCTCGGCGCCGGTCCCGGCGATCCGGGACTGCTGACTCTGCGCGCCGTCGAGGCGCTTGCGAGCGCGGACGTCCTTGTCGCCGAGCCGGACGTTCTCGGCGTTGTTCGCTGCCATGCGCGGGCAAGCGTAAGCACACCTGAGCTGACGGTTGTTGACGCGCAGTCAGCAGCCGCCGGTGTTCCCGTTCTCAGGGATGCGGCCAATCTTGTCATGGAGGCAGTGAGGGGCGGCAGGCGGGTGGTCCGTGCCGTCGCGGGCGACCCGGGGCTGGACGGTGACGCCGGTGCCGAGATGCTCGCCTGCGCCGCCGCCGGTATCCCCTTCGAGGTCGTGCCGGGCATCGCCAACGTCGTGGGCGTGCCCGCGTACGCCGGGGTGCCGCTGCGGGACGCGCAGGGCGCGGACGTCAGGTTCGTCGACGCGCGCACCGCTTCCGACCGCTGCTGGACCGAGGTCGGTGCCAGCGACGCGACGGCCGTCATCTCGACGACGCTCGACGCGGTGGCCTCGGCCGCCGGGGAGCTGGTCTCGGCGGGCCGCAAGCCCGACACCCCGCTGACCGTGACGGTCGCCGGTACGACGACCCGCCAGCGCACCTGGACGGCGACCCTCGGGACGATCGCCCAGGTCCTGAAGCAGGCGAAGGTGCTGCCGTCGCCGGAGGGGCACCGGCCCGTCATAGCCGTGGTCGGTGAGCGCAGCTCCGCCGCCCAGCGCGACCGGCTCGCGTGGTTCGAGTCCAAGCCGCTGTTCGGCTGGAAGGTGCTCGTACCGCGTACGAAGGAGCAGTCCGCTTCGCTCTCCGACCAGCTTCGTTCCTACGGTGCCGTGCCGCACGAGGTCCCGACGATCGCCGTCGAGCCGCCCCGTACGCCGCAGCAGATGGAGCGCGCGGTCAAGGGGCTGGTCACGGGGCGTTACGAGTGGATCGCCTTCACCAGCGTCAACGCGGTGAAGGCCGTCCGGGAGAAGTTCGAGGAGTACGGGCTCGACGCCCGTGCCTTCGCGGGGATCAAGGTCGCGGCCGTCGGTGAGCAGACCGCCGCCGCGCTGGTCGACTTCGGGGTGAAGCCGGACCTGGTGCCGTCGGGCGAGCAGTCCGCCGCCGGGCTGCTGGAGGACTGGCCGCCGTACGACCCGGTCTTCGACCCGATCGACCGGGTGTTCCTGCCGCGTGCCGACATCGCCACCGAGACGCTGGTGGCCGGGCTGATCGAGCTGGGCTGGGAGGTCGACGACGTCACCGCGTACCGCACGGTCCGCGCCTCGCCGCCGCCGGCCGACACGCGTGAGGCCATCAAGGGCGGCGGCTTCGACGCGGTGCTCTTCACCTCGTCGTCGACCGTGCGGAACCTGGTCGGCATCGCGGGCAAGCCGCACAACGTGACGGTCATCGCGTGTATCGGCCCGGCGACGGCGAAGACCGCCGAGGAGCACGGGCTCCGGGTCGACGTCCTCTCCCCGGAACCGTCGGTGCACAAGCTGGCCGAGGCGCTGGCCGAGTTCGGTGCGCGGCGCCGGGAGGCGGCGAAGGAGGCCGGTGACCCGGTGACGCGGCCGAGCGAGCGGCGTCCCGGTGCGAGGCGGCGCCGTACGACGACCTGAGTCCGGGCCGAAGGGTCGCGGAGGTCGAGGAGTGCGAGGGGCCCGGTTGCTTCGGCAGCCGGGCCGCTGCCCGTTTCGCGGCCTTTTCCCGGCACGGGTGTCGGTAAGACGCTGATGTGTACGGGTCTAATCTCGAAGGATGACTGTGTACGGAAACTTCCCCGGCTCCCGCCCCCGGCGGCTGCGGACGACCCCGACGATGCGGCGGATGGTCGCCGAGACACGGCTCGATGCGGCGAATCTGATCCTGCCCGCGTTCGTGCGCGAGGGCATCGAGGCGCCGGTCGCCATCTCGGCCATGCCCGGCGTGCAGCAGCACACTCTGGACACCCTGCGGAAGGCCGCCGTCGAGGCGGTGTCGGCCGGGGTCTCCGGGATCATGCTCTTCGGCGTCCCGGCGGACGAGAAGAAGGACGCCCGGGGCACGGCGGGCACCGACCCCGACGGCATCCTCCAGGCCGGGCTGCGGGCGGTGCGCGCGGAGGTCGGTGACGATCTCGTCGTCATGTCGGACCTGTGCCTGGACGAGTACACCGACCACGGCCACTGCGGTGTGCTGACGCCGGACGGCCGGATCGACAACGACGCGACGCTGGAGCGGTACGCCGAGATGGCGCAGGTCCAGGCCGACGCGGGCGCCCATGTGGTGGGTCCGAGCGGCATGATGGACGGCCAGGTCGGCGTGATCCGGGACGCGCTGGACCAGACCGGGCACGAGGACGTCTCGATCCTCGCGTACACCGTGAAGTACTCCTCGGCGTTCTACGGGCCGTTCCGCGAGGCCGTGGGCTCCTCGCTCAGCGGCGACCGCAAGACGTACCAGCAGGACCCGGCGAACGCCCGTGAGTCGCTGCGCGAGCTGGCGCTCGACCTGGCGGAGGGCGCCGACATGGTCATGGTCAAGCCGGCCGGGCCGTATCTCGACATCCTCGCGAAGGTCGCCGAGTCGACGGACGTGCCGGTCGCCGCGTACCAGATCAGTGGTGAGTACGCGATGATCGAGGCGGCCGCGGAGAAGGGCTGGATCGACCGGGAGGCGGCCATTCTGGAGAGCCTGACCGGGATCCGCAGGGCCGGGGCGCAGATGATTCTGACGTACTGGGCGACGGAGGTCGCGCAGCGGCTGGGGCGCGCCTGACGCGGGTGAGGTGTGCGAGGGGCCGGGAAGCGGGAGCTTCCCGGCCCTTTCGCGTGCGGTGCATGGCCATGGTGGGCCTGTCCGTCCCCGGCCGGGGGCGGACAGGCCCTGATCGGCTGGTTCGTCAGGCTCGCTTGGAGCGGCGGCGGGCCATCACGACCAGGCCGGTGCCCGCGGCGAGCACCGCGGCGGTGCCGATGACCAGCGGGATGGTGCCGCTGCTGCCGGTGGAGGCCAGGTCGCCGTCCTTGCCGCCGGGGGTGCTCTGCGACGGGGCCGGGGTGGCGGGCGCGGACTCGGACGGGCTGTCGGACGGGGTGCCGCTCGCCGGCGGGGTGCTCGCCGGGGTCGAGGGCGTGCCGGTCACCGGCGGGGTGGTGCCGGGGGTGTTGCCCGGGGTCGGGGTGGTGGGCGGCGGGGTCTTGCCGGGCTCCGGGAGGCAGCCGGTGAAGGGGAAGTGGTGCGTCTCCGCGCCGCCCGAGCCGTGCAGCGAGGCGACCCACACCGAGCCGTTGACCGGGGCGCCGGTGCCCAGCTCCAGGTGGGCCTTGGGGGCCAGCACGCTGCCGGGCCAGGCGGCCTGGCTGCTCTTGGTGACCGTGGTGGCCTCGGGGAAGTTCCACAGCAGGCGGGCGCGGACCTTGCCGTCGGAGGCGCTCTGGAGCTTGTCGTCCAGTACGTAGTCCTGGCCGCCGGAGAGGAAGAAGCCGGTGGTGCCGGCCTTGGCCATGTCGTAGCTCTCGCCGCTCACGTCGACGACCGAGGTGGCGCCCGCGGGCACCTTGAGGTAGATGTCCTTGGCCTTCTCCAGCTGATCGGCCGTCACCTTGAAGATGTTGCGGGTGCTGTTCTCGCCCGTCAGGGTCAGCCTGCTGCCGGACAGCTGCACGTCGGTGCCGGTGGTCGCCGGTTCCTTCGCCAGGGCGGAGGAGTAGTTCCGGAGCTTGGCGAACTCGGCGTCGAAGTCGATCAGCCCGGCGTTCTGGCTGAAGGTGCCGGAGTGCATTTCGAGGGCGCGGTCGCTGACCTTGCCGCCGACGGCCGCGTTGCCCTTCATGACCGCGGTGACCGAGTTGCCGTTGAGCAGGTCGCCCCGGACGACGAGCGAGGCCCGGCCGGGCAGGGCGTCGACCTCCGCGGCCGTCAGTTCGTTGGCGACGCTGAAGCCGCCACGGAAGTCGGCGTTGCCGCCGACGGCGACGGCGCCTTCCGCGTCGGGGGAGTGGACGTCGTCACCGAGGACGAACTCGCCGTACTTTCCGGCGATTCCGAAGGCGTCGGTGGTGCAGCCCGTCGTGTCGGCGCGGGGAGTGGCCTGGGCGGCGGGGACGGCCGTGAGGCCGAGGACGAGGGCTCCGCCGAGCACTGCGGACGCGGCGGCGGCGGTTGCGGATATGCGCATGGGGCGTGTCTCTCCAGCGGAGGTGCTTGTAAAGATTCCGTGGCGGCTTCGGCCAAGTTCTTCACACAATAGGATATTGGTCAAGACCAATGCGCAGAGTGCTGCTCTGTCCAGTTGTCAGTTCCGGGCCGTGCCGCAGTCGGCTCCGGGCGGTGCCGCAGTCAGTTCCGGCCCGTGCGGCAGTCGGCTCCCGGCCGTGCCGCAGTCATCTCCCGGCTCCGCGCCGGGCACGTTCAGACGAGGCCCGCCTCTTCCAGGGCGGACCTCGCGCACGCCTGGACGAGGGGGTCCTCCCCGGGTCCCGAGGCGGCGAACAGGGCCCCGGCGACCGCCGGGTCGTCCGAGGCGCAGGGACCGAGCGCCATCGCCGCGTACTGGCGCACCAGATCCTCCTCGGGGTCGTTCAACGCCGCCGGCAGGGCCCTGCCCGCTCGGTGGCGCAGGCCGGGATCGGCCGGGGGCCACAGGCGTCCGGATGCGTCATGGCCGTGGGCTCCCCCTGCCGGGCCGGAGCCCGGCCGCGCGGGTGCCCGACCGGTGGTTCAGTCCCACCAGAACGACCAGGTCTCCTGGTTCAGCACGCTCTTCTCGGCGTAGGCGTCGAGGTTGTACGGCGGGTTCTGCTCGATGTTGTCCGGGCAGAACGCGAAGTGCTCGGCGGCGACCGCGCGGGCCTCGGCGAGGGTGGTGGGCGGCCGTCCGACCGAGACGGTCAGGGTGTCGAAGCCCAGCATCACCACCCGTATGCCGAAGCGGTCCTCCCAGGAGCGGAGCACGGCGGAGAGACGGGCCGTGTCCTCCTCGAAGTTGAGCGGTCCCGACCAGCCGATCGCCGCCGGTATGTCCGCGCTGCGCCGGGCCGGGACGAGCGCCATCCGCGCGCCGGGGTACCAGTCGCCCGGCCCCACGTATTCGTCGACGACCTCGGCCGCCAGGTCGTCCGGGGTGCTCTGGCCCTCGGCGGCCGGGACGGGGGCCAGGCCCGGCCAGTCGCCCTCGGAGGCGTCCAACTCCTCGGGCGCGCAGTCCTCCCAGTATTCGGTGAGCACTTCCTCGGCGTCGTGGTCGCCGGGGTACGACGTGCTGTCCGGCGTCAGGTCCCAGTCGGCGGGCCACTGGTCGCGTCTGCCGCCGTCCACCAGCACGGGAAGCAGGCCGACCGGACGCCCGGCGGCGCGCAGCGCGGCCCATGTCCCGGGGGACGCGGGCTCGTCGGCACACCAGAGCAGCGGCTCGTGCCAGGGGCCGTCGATCGTGGCGTCCACCAGTGAGCCGGGCGGGAGTTGGATCCCTGACGTGGCCAGGGACGGGAGCGGATTCGGGAGCGTCGCCATGACCGGAACTCTAGGCGCGGCCACTGACAACGGCCGGGCGGGGCCGCTGCGGTGCGGGAACGACAGCTGATCGGGGCGGCTACGGATGGAGCTACGGATGGGGCAACGAGTGGGGCTACGGGCTACGGGCTACGGGTGGGCGTGGACGACGACGTACGCCATGGGGGCCGTGGTGCCGTCCGGCAGTGGCGCGGGCGCGGTGACCTGGCCGAGCGCCCGGCCGTCCGCGTCCTGGCCGGGCCGCAGGACGCGGTTGACGCGGAGGGTCAGCAGGCGTCCCGCGGGTGCCGTCGCCACCAGGATGTCCGTGCCGTCCGGGGTGTCGGTGGTGGTGAAGGAGGCGATCTCCGTGCCGCGTTCCGACGCGTCGATCCCGGCGGTGACGGACGGGTCCGGGGTGTCGCTGGTGCTCTGCATCTGCGGTTCGGCCTCGCCGGTCAGCAGGGCGAACAGCTGGGCGGCCAGGACCGGGTCACGCGTTCCGTCGTACACCCACCGCTGTCCCAGTACCCCGTGCTCGGACGTCCCGATGAGGGCTTCCTCGGCGCCGGGGAGCGGTGCGTCGCGGTAGCTGAACGGCACCTGGTACGTGACCGGTTGGGCGCCGGAGGTGTCGGTGACCGCCATGAACTCGATGCCCACCTCGCCCTCCGGGTCGTCCAGCCGGAATCCGCCGGTCCTGGCCAGCTCGGGCCGGTGCGCCTTGCCCCGGTACCAGGGCTGTGCGGGCAGCCAGACGGCGAGGAGTTCCAGCTTGGTGGGTGACAGGGTGGTGCGGTGGATGACGGCCATGGTGGTGCGGTTCCTCCCTCGGGGCGGTCTCAGCCGGTGTGCCTCTCGGCGGCGAACCCGGCGAACGCCGTCCAGGTGGTGGGGGCGACGGTGAGGACGGGGCCCCCGGGGTTCTTGGAGTCGCGGACGTGGACGGCGGCGGTGTGCGCGGCGACTTCGAGGCACTGCCCGCCCTCGCTGGCGCTGTGGCTCGACTTCTGCCAGTGGTAGCCGACTTCGAGGCACTGCCCGCCCTCGTCTGCGCTGTAGCTCGACTTGCGCCATTCGTAAGCGACTTCGAGGCAGGCGCCGCCTTCGTCGCTGCTGTAGCTGGACTTGAACCATTCAAGTGCGGTGCTCATTGCTCTCCCAGCAGACGTTTCAGTAGGGCCATCGTCTCTTCGGGACTGAGGGCCTGGGCTCGCAGCATCGCATATTTCTGGGAGAGGATGCTGATCTCGTCGGGGTCGGAGACCAGCAGACTGCCGCGCTGTGTCTCGGAGTAGGCGACGCGTTGGTATTCCGGTGTTTCCAGCAGGATGAAGGGGCCAGCGAGGCCTGCGTGAGTGCGGTGGTTCAGGGGCAGGACCTGGAGGCAGATGCCGGGGAGCGCGGCGCATTCCAGCAGGTGCCGCAGCTGTTCCGCGTGCGCTTCGTCGTCGGTGAGCTGGAGGCTCAGGACCGGTTCCCAGACGACGAAGCTGATGGTCGGGGGCGACGGCCGGTGCAGGATCTCCTGACGTTTCAGACGGGATTCCGTCTGCAACGCGACCTCTTCCTCGCTGAAGGCCGGAATCCGGTTGCGGAACATCGCCTGCGCGTACCGCTCCGTCTGGAGGAGCCCCGGCATGACCTGGTTGTCGTACCAGGAGAGCGCGAGCGCCTCCAGTTCGAGCTCCAGATACTCGCCCGCCCAGGCCGGGATCAGGTCGACTTCGGGCATCTCCTCGATGGCCGCCGACAACGCGCCCTTGGTGTCCAGCAGTTGGTCGAGCTTCAGGGCCAGCGAAGGCAGCAGAGCGCGCCTGCCCTGCTCGATGGAGGCGATCGTCTCCACTTGATGGCCTGCCAGTTCGGCGAGTTGCTGCTGGGTCAGGCGGGCGGCCATGCGGAAGACGGCGACCAGCCTCCCCACGAGTTTCATGGCCGATGCGTTCTTGCGCTTCTTCTTCCTCGGGTGCATACCGGGCGAACTTCCACCCAGGTGCCCGCGTCACGCGTGCCCGACCCGTACAAGAAATCTGTACGGGTGTGCGCGGGGGGCAGGACGGGGGCGCGGGAGCGTTGAACTCGACGGCTGCACGGACACCTCGGTCCGGGCCCCGGCGAGGCGGCTGAGGAGTTCCGCGGCCGCGGGGGACTGCCACGCCGCGACGGCCCGGACGAGGGCCCGGCGGACTTCCGGGGCCGGGTGGTCCGCGTCGGCGCAGCGAGAACCAGTGGAGTGCCCGGGTGAGCTGCTCGGGCAGGGCGGCGATACGGCGTACGGCCTCGGCGGCCGTGACGGCGGCGGGGCCGCGGTGGTACTGGCCCACGGTGACGGGTTCGTCGTCCGGTAGCCGGAGGTGCACGGCGACGAGGCCACGCGGCCCGCCGCGCCGCGTCGGCTCGCGCAGCCACTGGTGCGTGAGGGTGTACGAGGGGAGTACGGGGAAGCAGGAGAGGCCCCGAGGCAGTGACGCCTCGCGGCCGTGGCTGACGGCCCGTATGCCGGAACGGCGGACGCGCGCCGCGTTCGCCGCGGGTGTCAGGTGCACGCACGGCGGACGCGCGGCGGGTTCGCTGGGGTGTCAGGTGCACGCACGGCGGACGCGCGCCGCGTTCGTTGCGGGTGTCAGGCGCACGAGCATCGCCATGGGGCCGATGTCAGGTCCTCCCGTCCGGACCGAGCCGGGGCGGGCGGCTGCTGGGCGAGCTCCGGTGCGGGGGTGGGCGGCTGTCCGGCCGGGTCCGGTCGCAGCGCCCGCCGATGTCCTGAACGCGACTGCCCCCGCAGGCCGTTGGCCGCTATGCAGGAGGCATGGCCCAGCGACCCGGAAAAGTGCCCGCGCGGAACCGCGACAGCGACGACAGGACCGACCGCCGCGCGGCTGCGGCGCCTCCGGTCGCCGCAGCCCACGACCCGTACGCGGGACCGGCGCCCGAGCCGGGCCTCTTCGGCCTCCAGGCCGCCGTCGGGAACGATGTCGTCGTACAGATGCTGCGCGCGTCCGGAGCGCTGGGGGACGAGGGGCGGCCCGAAGGGGGCGCCGCCGTCCAGGACGTCCTGCGCGGCGGCGGGCGCCCGCTCGACCGGGCCACCCGGACCGAGATGGAGGCCCGGCTGGGCGCCGACTTCTCCCAGGTCCGCATCCACGACGGCGGCGCCGCCAGGGCGTCGGCGGCCGAGGTCGGCGCCCGTGCGTACACCTCCGGCGACCATGTCGTCATCGGTGAGGGCGGTGGCGACCGGCACACCCTCGCCCATGAGCTCACCCATGTCGTCCAGCAGCGGCAGGGCCCCGTCGCGGGCGAGGACGACGGCGCCGGGCTGCGCGTCTCGGACCCCGCCGACCGCTTCGAGCGCGAGGCCGAGGCCAATGCCCGGCGGGTCATGTCCGGTCCCGTGCCCGACCGGGCGGGTCCCGGCCCCGAGGAGACGGGCGGAGCGGGGGCCGGGGAGGTCGTGCAGCGGGCCCCCGGTCCGGGCATAGAACTGCTGCGGGGCCACGACCCGGCGCCCGGGGACACCACGCCACTGCGTGACTGGGCCACCCTGCGGGCCTCCGCGTCCGCTCCCACCGCGGTGGACGTCCACCAGATCCTGCTGACCTACCAGAAGCTGTCGAACGGCTGGGACAGCGGCATGGGCGAGGTGCAGCAGGCCCTCGGCAACAAGTTCGGCGAGGACAACGACGTACCCGCGAGCGTCGTCCGGTTCGGACCGGTCATCGACGCCGGGGGAGTGCCGCGCGGTACGTCCGTGCTGGCGGATCCGCTGACGCTGCGCGGCGCCGCCGGCTCCGACGCGACCACCGGCACCTACGCCGACCTCGGCGGAGCGGTGGAGGGGCACCTGCTCAACGCTCATCTGCACGGCCCGGCCACCCCGGAGAACCTCGCGCCATTCCGGAAGCCGCTCAACGCCAAGCACAGCAGGCTGGTCGAGGAACCCCTCAAGAAGATGGTCTACAACGACCGGGGCACCTTCCGCTACGAGGTCGTGGTGCACGGCCTGCCCACGGACCCCCTGCCGCAGGGGATCACCTGCCATGTCGTCGAGCTCAACGACGACGGCACAGTGATGGCCGACGGGTACGAGCAGAAGGTGGTGATCGACCAGGCAGGGAAGGTGGATCACCTGATCGACCACACGGGGAGCGGCCCCGACCCGAAGGAAACGCTCGACTTCGACCGGGTCGAGCAGGCCGGAGGAGACTCCGAAGCGGCCGCCTTGTGGAACCGGCTGAGGTTCCCCTGGACCCGGGCGTACGGAGAGGTGGTCGCGGAGGTCCTGGAGACCGCGTACCGGGCGGTCGGCGCGTACGGGGCCCAGCACCCCGGCACCGCGCCGCTGGACCAGCTGCCGGTGACCTCGGTCACGTTCACGACCGGTGACTTCTACGAGGTCGACCACGAAGGCGACAAGGTCGCCGTCACGATGGGCACGTCGATGGTGGCCGCCCCGCTCACCCTCCGGCCCCCGGCCGGGCAGGCGGGCTTCGAGCCGGAGGGCGGTGCCTGGGGGCTCGGCGCCGTTCGCGGGCACCTCCTCAACCACCATCTGCACGGCCCCGCCGAACCGCGCAACCTCGCCCCCATGAGCAACAGCCTCAACCAGCAGTTCGAGCGGGACGTGGAGAGCCGCGTCAAGCGCTGGGTGCTCGAAGAAGGCAGGGTCCTGCGGTTCGAGGTGCGGCTGTCCGGCAGCGACGACCAGTTCGGGTTCGAGGACGTGCCGACCACGCTGGACTACCTGGTCCAGGAATACCAGCGCGCCCCGGGGACCGGCGAATGGCAGCTGGTCCCCGGGGCGCTCCTGAGCGGGACGCTCTCCAACGAGAGCGACGAGGAGTACGTGGAGTAGTGGTGGGGGTGGTCGGGGTGGTGCGGAGCGCCGGTGCGGCGGGTCGGTACGTGAGCGTGTCGGCTCAGCAGGTGGGCGCGTCGGCTCAGTAGGTGAGCGCGTCGGCCATCTCGCTCTGCCAGTAGGTGACGAAGCCGTTGTCGCCCCAGGTGGTGCCGGCGGGGAGCGTCAGCTCGGCGGAGGCGCCCGTGGACCCCTGGTTGCTCTTGCCCATGAAGTACACGCCGAGGTGGGTGCTCTTGTGCAGCTCCTGCCCGTCGGGCTCGCCGGACAGCCCGATGGAGGCGTAGGCGGACTGTCCCGGCGCGAGGGTGACGACGGCCTGCGGGATGCTGTCGCGCAGGACCGGGAAGACGGCCTGGGCGTCGTCGAAGCGGAGCGCCGGCGCGTGGTACGCGTAGCAGGGCACGGAGCCGGTGTTGGTCGCGGTGAGCAGCAGGTGGTTGATGGGGCGGCTGACCTTGCTGACGGTGACCTTGGTGTTCGATCCGGTGCAGGTGACGGGCGACTTGCTGCCGCTTCCGGTGGCGCTCTTCCCGCCGTGGCCGCCGCCGGTGGTGGAGCCCTTGGACGTGGCGGAGGCGTTCTCGGCGGGGGCGTCGGCCGTGCCGTTGCCGGACTTCTCGGTGTCCGTGGCGTCCTTCGTGTCCTTGGTGTCCTTCGCGTCCTTGCCCGTGCCGGCGGTGGCGGTGCTGTTGGCCGCCGGGGCCGCCTTGCCGGCGTCCGCGCTGTCGTCGCCGCCGCAGGCGGTGAGCGAGAAGGCGGCCAGGAGGGCGGTGGCAGCGAGGGCGGTGGTGCGGATGTGGTTGCGCATGGTGGTGGAACTCCCCGTGTCAGGTGGTGATGCGTCGTTCGGTCAGGTGCGGAGGATCAGGTGTGGAAGATCAGGTGTGGAAGATCAGGGCCATGACGATCGCGGTGGAAAGGATCACCACGCCGATGGCCACGGCATCGACGCGGTCGATGCGGAAGTGGAGTCGCACTGCGTTGTCCCGGTGGTCGCTGCGGTGTGTCCACAGATTGCGGGGCGGCGGATTCCGTCCGCAACGCCGAACGGCCCATTGGGGACGCTGGAATGGCTGCGCGTACTGTGACCTGGGCAGATTCCACGTCCCTGGAACGGCATTCCGGGACGGACCAGGAGGGGGAACGCCTCGATGGCGACGCCGGAGGCCGGGGAATTCGCGGCTCTGCTGAAGGAACTGAAGGACCGTTCGGGGCGCAGCTACGGAGTTCTCGCCGGAAGACTGCACGTCAGCACGTCGACGCTGCACCGCTACTGCAACGGTGACGCGGTGCCCAATGAGTACGCCCCGGTGGAACGGCTGGCGCGGTTGTGCGGGGCGAACCCGGACGAGCTGGTGGAGCTGCACCGGCGGTGGATCGTGGCGGACGCGGCCCGGCGGCGCCCGGCCGCCGCCGCGGAGCCGGTCGTGGGGTCCGTTCCTGGGGCTGCTGCGGCGTCGGCGGGGGAGCCGGACCGGGGGGCGGTTTCGGACAGAGTTCCCGAGGAAGCCGCGAAGCCCGTTCAGGAAGCGGCTCCGGAAGCGGCTTCGGAAGAGGGCTCGGACGCGGCTTCGGACGCGGGCCAGGGCATCGGCGCGTCCGCGTCCGCGTCCGCGTCCGGAACAGGGTCGGGCTCGGGGTCCGGGTCCGAGCCCGAGTCCGGGGCCGGGTCCGAGTCCGGGGCCGGGTCCGAGGTCGTGACCGGTGGGGCGAGCCGGTCCCGGCGGTTCCTGCCCTCCGCCCGGACGCGCGTGCTGCTCGCGGCTGCCGCCGTCGTCGCGTTGACGGTGCCCACCTCGATCATCGTCAGCAATCTGTCGAGCAAGGACGACGCCGACCTCAGCAACGTCCCCGCCGTGGACGGCCGGGACCCGGAAGAGATCGCGTCCGTCCGGCCCCGCCTCGATGCGGGCCCCACCGCGTCACCCGACAAGGAGAAGAAGCCGGGCAAGCCGGTCCTGTCCGGTACGGCGGGGGCCTCGTCCCCGGCGACCGGCAGCGGAACCGCCGCGTCCGGCGGCGACAACACGGGAGCCGGGTCGGGCGGCGGGCGGCAGAGCGGGGGCGTACCGCTGAGCGCGACCATCAGCTCGTACAACTGGGAAGAGCCCTGCGGCAAGTATTACGTGCTGGACCAGAAGCCGAACGACGTGCCGCCGCCGCCCCCGCCGCAGGACACGCGCGGCTGGGCCAGGGCGCTCGGCGGGGTGGACGGCGGCGACATGCTGCTGGAGGTCACCGTGCAGGGAAAGTCGGGGCAGGCCGTCGTGCTGAACGGAATGCATGTGCGGACGCTGTCCCGGAAGGCGCCGCTGGCCTGGTCGGCGTACTCGATGGGGGAGGGCTGCGGAAGCGGCATCACCCCGCAGTCCTTCGACATCGACCTCGACGACGGCCGGCCGACTCTCACCCCGGTGGAGGGTCAGCAGCAGGACGAGCGGGTGCCGCCGAAGAACTTCCCGTTCCGGGTCTCCTCCACCGATGTGGAGGTGCTCGACCTGAACGCCCACGTCGAGGGGCACGACGTCAGCTGGTACCTGGAGCTGGAGTGGAGCAGCGGCGGCCGCAAGGGGACGCTGCGCATCGACGACGGCGGGAAGCCGTTCCGTACCAGCAGCATCAAGGCCCGGCCGGAGTACACGTACCGGTACGACACGGCCCAGTGGGTGACCAAGGAGTAGGAACCGGGGTCACCGCACCGGGCCGGTGCGTACGGGCGGGCGCGTACGGGCGGGTGCGTACGCGCCGGCGCGTACGAACGCCCCGCGTCGGTCAGAGGCGCTCGGGGGTCCGGATGCCGAGCAGCTCCATGCCCTGGTGCAGGGTGCGGGCGGTGAGGTCCGAGAGGAAGAGGCGGTTCTCGGCCACATCGCCCGGCACCTCGGGCTTGAGCACCGGGCACTGGTCGTAGAACGTGGTGAAGAGCGAGGAGAGCTGGTAGAGGTACGAGGCCAGCTTGTGCGGCTCGTACGCGGCGGCGACCTCGGCCACGATCTCGGCGAACTGGTCCAGGTGCAGGGCCAGGGCGCGCTCGGCCGGGGCCAGCTCCAGCTCCGGGTGGGGCTGGGACTTCAGCTCGCCCGCCTTGCGCTTGATCGAGCGGGACCGGGCGTGCGCGTACTGGATGTACACGCTGGTGTCGCCGGTCAGCGAGACCATCTGGTCCAGGTCGAACTTGTAGTCGCGGGCGGCCGACGTGGACAGGTCGGCGTACTTCACCGCGCCGATGCCGACCTGAGTGGCCCGCTCGGTGATCTCGTCCTCGGTGAGGTCCTTGGCCTTCTCGCGCACGACGGTGGAGGCCCGGTCGATCGCCTCGTCCAGGAGGTCGGCCAGCCGGACCGTCTCGCCCTCACGGGTCTTGAACGGCTTGCCGTCCTTGCCGAGCACCGTGCCGAAGGCGAGCTGCACGGCCTTGACGTCCTCGTTGAGCCAGCCGGCCCGGCGGGCTGTCTCGAAGACCATCTTGAAGTGCAGGGCCTGCCGGGCGTCCACCACGTACAGCAGGGTGCTCGCCTTGAGGTTCTGCACCCGGTCGCGGATCGCGGAGAGGTCGGTCGCCGCGTAGCCGTAGCCGCCGTTCGACTTCTTGACGATCAGCGGCGTCGGGTTGCCGTCCGGGCCCTTCACATCGTCGAAGAAGACGCAGAGCGCACCCTCGGAGCGGACGGCGACGCCCGACTCCTCAAGGATGCGGCAGGTCTCCTCCAGCATGTCGTTGTAGCCGGACTCGCCGACGATGTCGGCGTCCCGGATCTCCATGTCGAGCTTGTTGAAGACCGAGTAGAAGTAGATCTTCGACTCGTCGACGAAGCGCTGCCACAGGGCGAGCGTCTCCGCGTCGCCCGCCTGGAGCGCCACGACGCGGTCCCGGGAGCGGGCCTTGAACTCCTCGTCGGAGTCGAAGAGGGCGCGGGAGGCCTTGTAGAGCCGGTTGAGCGAGGACATGGCGGCCTCGCCGTCCGCCTCGCCGCCGTCGCCCTCGTGGGTCAGCTCGTCCGGGTGTTCGGTCAGGTACTGGATGAGCATGCCGAACTGGGTGCCCCAGTCGCCGATGTGGTGCCTGCGGACCACGGACTCGCCCGTGAACTCCAGGATCTGCACCATCGCGTCACCGATCACCGCGGAACGCAGGTGGCCGACGTGCATCTCCTTGGCCACATTCGGCTGGGCGTAGTCGATGACGGTCGTGCCGGCGGCGCTGTTGTACGGCACACCGAGCCGGCCCGCGTCGTCCGCGGCGCGGGCGGCGAGGGTCTCGGTGATCGCCTTGTCGGTGAGCGTGATGTTGAGGAAGCCGGGGCCGGAGACCTCGATCTCCTTGATCAGGTCGCCCGCCGGGATCGCGGCCGTGACCTGCGAGGCGAGCTCGCGCGGGTTGCCCTTGAGCTTCTTGGCGAGGGCCAGGATGCCGTTGGCCTGGAAGTCGGCCCGGTCGCTTCGGCGCAGCAGCGGGTCCGCGGTGCCGGCATCCGGCAGGGCTGCCGTCAGGGCGTCCGCGAGCTGCTGCTGGAGCGTGGAAGCGAGGGAATTGACCGAGGCCATGAGCTGGCTGCCGTTTCCGTAGGAGTACAAGGGATCACGCCCAGTATCCCACGGGGTGTAAAGCCGTTTTCGCGCTGCCGGTGGGACCTGGGAGAATGGGCGGTGCCCCCTATGCGTCCCACCGGGGTGTTTCCTACGAGTCCTACAAGAGAGAAGGACGTGCAGACCGTGGCTCAGAGTCAGAGCAGCACCGAGGCCGACTGGGTCTCCCGCTTCGCGGACGATGTCATCGCCGAATCGGAGCGTCGTGCGCCTGGCAAACCGGTCGTCGTCGCGTCCGGCCTCTCCCCGTCGGGCCCGATCCACCTGGGCAACCTCCGCGAGGTCATGACCCCGCACCTGGTCGCCGACGAGATCCGCCGCCGGGGGTACACCGTCCGGCACCTGATCTCGTGGGACGACTACGACCGGTACCGCAAGGTCCCCAACGGCGTCCCGGGCGTCGACGAGTCCTGGGCCGAGCACATCGGCAAGCCGCTGACCTCGGTGCCCGCCCCGGCCGGGTCCGCCCATCCGAACTGGTCCGAGCACTTCAAGGCCGCCATGACGGCCGCGCTGGACGAGCTGGGCGTCGAGTACGACGGCATCAGCCAGACCGAGCAGTACACGGCGGGCGCCTACCGCGAGCAGATCCTCCACGCGATGAGGCACCGCGCCGACATCGACGCGGTCCTCGACCGGTACCGGACGAAGAAGGACCCGGCCGCGGCGGGTGCCAAGGGCGGCAAGAAGCCGCAGCAGCAGAAGAAGGTCGACGAGGCCGAGCTGGAGGCCGAGGCGGGCTCCGGTGCGGCGAGCGAGGACGACGGCAGCGGCGGTTCGGCGGGCTACTTCCCGTACAGGCCCTACTGCGGCAACTGCGAGAAGGACTTCACGACCGTCACGTCGTACGACGACGACAGCACCGAGCTGAACTACACCTGCACGAACTGCGGCTTCGCCGAGACCGTGCGGCTGAACGAGTTCAACCGCGGCAAGCTGGTCTGGAAGGTCGACTGGCCGATGCGCTGGTCGTACGAGGGCGTGATCTTCGAGCCGAGCGGTGTGGACCACTCCTCGCCGGGCTCCTCGTTCGTGGTCGGCGGCCAGATCGTCCGCGAGATCTTCGACGGCGTGCAGCCGATCGGCCCGATGTACGCCTTCGTCGGGATCTCGGGCATGGCGAAGATGTCTTCCAGCAAGGGCGGGGTGCCGACCCCGGCCGACGCGCTGAAGATCATGGAGGCGCCGTTGCTGCGCTGGCTGTACGCGCGCCGCAGGCCCAACCAGTCCTTCAAGATCGCCTTCGACCAGGAGATCCAGCGGCTCTACGACGAGTGGGACTCGCTGGGCCGCAAGGTGGCCGAGGGCTCGGTGCTGCCGGCCGACGCCGCCGCGTACGCGCGGGCCATCGGCACGGCCGCCGGTGAGCTGCCGAGCACGCCGCGCCCGCTGCCGTACCGCACGCTCGCGTCGGTCGCCGACATCACGGCCGGGCACGACGAGCAGACGCTCCGCATCCTGAGCGAGCTGGACCCGGAGAACCCGCTGGCCTCGCTGGACGAGGCGCGGCCCCGTCTCGACCGCGCCGAGAACTGGATCACCAGCCAGGTCCCGGCCGAGGCCCGCACGATCGTGCGCGACGAGCCGGACAAGGAGCTTCTCGGCTCGCTGGACGAGGAGGGCCGCCAGTCGCTGCGGCTGCTGCTGGACGGGCTGGACTCGCACTGGTCGCTGGACGGGCTCACCACGCTCGTCTACGGCGTGCCGAAGATCCTGGCGGGCCTGGAGCCGGACGCCAAGCCGACGCCCGAGCTGAAGGTCGCGCAGCGGTCGTTCTTCGCGCTGCTGTACCGACTGCTGGTCAGCCGTGACACGGGGCCGCGGCTGCCCACGCTGCTGCTGGCCGTGGGCGCCGAGCGGGTGCGCAGGCTGCTGGGCGCGTAGGCGTCGTCCGCACGGAACTCGTCCGCACGGAGCTCGTCCGTGCGGAGCTCGTTCGCACGGAGCTCGTTCGCACGGAGCTCGTTCGCACGGAACTCGTCCGTGCGGAGCTTGTCCGTGCGGGGGCTGTTTGCACTTGTACGGAGGTTGTTTGTGCGGAGGGCCGTCACCCGGTGGATCGGGTGACGGCCCTCCGCCGTTGGCGCGGGTGGTGCTGCGGGGGTGGGGCTCAGGCGATGTGGTCGGCTTCGAGCTCGGCGTGGTAGCGGTTCTTGAACTCCGGCATCAGGCGGCGGATCAGGGCCGCGCTGCGCGGGTGCCTGACGTTGTGGCCGTCCGTGACGTGTATGTCCAGGGCGTCGACGCTCGGGTAGTCATGGTGCTGGTTCACGAACGCGGCGAAGACGTCGTACGCGATCTCGGCGAACTCGGCGTCCTCCTGGGCCCACTCGGCCGGGTCCGGCTCGGGCTCGGGCGCCTGCTGCGGTTCCTGGAGCGGCAGCTGTTCCTGGAGCTGTTCCTGGGACTGCTGGGACTGCTGGGGCTGGTGGGGCTGTTGTTCCTGGAGCTGTTCCTGCTGGAGCTGTTCCTGCTGGTGCTGCTCCGGGGTGCGGGAGGCCGGGACGGCGCCGATCGTGCCCACGTCGCCCAGCGGGCGGGTGCGGCCGCCGGGGCCGGACGGGACCATCACCGGGGCCGGCTCCCGGCCCTCGACGTACGCCGGGTCGTAGTCGCCCTCGTACGCGTCGTCCGGCACCCGGGCCGAGGCGAACCACGGGCTCTCGTGCGAGCCGGGGCCCTCCTGGGGCCAGTCCCCGGCGTCGGCCGGGTCGGAGGGGTGGCCGTGCTGCTGGTACTGCTGCTGCTCCTGAGGCCCGTGCTGCTGCTGGTGCTGAAGGGTGTCGTGCTGGAGGTGTTCGGGCTGCTGGGCGTCCTGCGGCTCGGGGGCGTACGGCAACTCGGGCTGGGACTCGCCCGGTTCGACCTGGGCCAGGGCGGGGGCCGGGGGCAGCAGGGCGGGTTCGATGCCCGCGGCGGCGAGGCCGGCCGGGGCGGTCTCGGCCAGCGGGACGCCGTACTTCGCCAGGCGCAGCGGCATCAGGGACTCGACGGGGGCCTTGCGGCGCCAGTTGCGGCCGAAGCGGGCCTGGAGCCGGGCCTGATAGATCAGCCGGTCCTGTTCGAGCTTGATGACCTGCTCGTACGACCGGAGTTCCCAGAGCTTCATCCGGCGCCACAGCTTGAACGTCGGGATGGGGGAGAGCAGCCAGCGGGTGAGGCGGACGCCCTCCATGTGCTTGTCGGCCGTGATGTCGGCGATCCGGCCCACCGCGTGGCGGGCGGCCTCGACGGAGACCACGAACAGCACCGGGATGACCGCGTGCATGCCGACGCCGAGCGGGTCGGGCCAGGCCGCGGCGCCGTTGAAGGCGATCGTCGCGGCGGTCAGCAGCCAGGCCGTCTGGCGCAGCAGCGGGAACGGGATGCGCAGCCAGGTCAGCAGCAGGTCCAAAGCGAGCAGGACGCAGATGCCCGCGTCGATGCCGATCGGGAAGACCAGCGAGAAGTCCCCGAAACCCTTCTGGAGGGCGAGTTCGCGCACCGCCGCGTACGAACCCGCGAACCCGATCGCGGCGATGAGCACCGCACCGGCGACCACGAGACCGATGAGTATCCGGTGGGTGCGTGTCAGCTGCATGGCGGCCACCCGCGTTCACCTCTCCGTTTCCCGTATCCGGCGCCGTGTTCCGGAGCCTCGTTCCGATGCCTTGTCCGATGCCGTGCTCCGACGGCCTGTCCGGCGTCCTGCTGCGACTTCTGGCGGGCACAGCCTGGCACATGGGAACGCGGCGTGTTGCGCGGGGAGGGGCGAAGCCCGGTGCTCGGGGGAGCACCGGGCTTCGTGGGACCGCTTCCGGGAGACCGATTCCGCGGGGCCGTTTCCGGGAGGCCGTTTCCGTAAGGCTGCTTCCGGGACGGGGCGTTGCTAGCTCGTCTTCTTGACGGACGACGTGTGGGCGGAGGTCTTCTTGTCCGTCGACTTGCCGTCGTCCTTCTTGTCGTCGGCCTTGTCGTCCTTCTTGTTGTCCGCCTTGTCGTCCGACTTGTCGTTCGTCTTCTTGTCCGTCTTGTCCGTCGACTTGTCGTCGCTCGACTTGTCGTCCGAGGTCTTCCCGCTCGGCGAGGTCGTGTCCGACGGCTTGGTCGATCCCGTGCCGACGACGGAGGCCACGGCTTCCTTGGCCGCCTTCTCGGCGCCCTTCAGGATGTCGTCGGCGGACGGGGTCTTCGCGCCCGCGTAGCCGGCGCCGTTGTAGGTGAGGGTGATGACGACGTTCTCGGTCCGGGTCACCACCGTCGCGTACTTGAAGTCCTCGCCCGTCTTGGAGAGGTCGTAGGTGACCTTGGTGGCCTGCTCGCCGATGCCGGCGACGGGGGCCTCGGCGACCTTCTTGGCGCCCTCGGACGCCTTGGCCTTGGCGACCTGCTTGTCGAAGTCCTGCTGTGCGCGCTTGGCGCCGCTGCCCAGGGCCTGGTCCGAGTCGAAGCGGGTGAAGCCGACGTCGAGCCAGCGGTACTGGGAGCCCTTCACCCCGTTGTCGTCCAGGCCGTTCCAGGAACAGCCGGCGCGGTACGCGGTGTCGCTGGAACCGGCGGCCGTGCCGTTCTTGGACTTCGCCGAGGGAACCAGCGAGGCCACCGTCTTCTTGGCGAGCGACTTGCACGGGTCCGGCAACGCGGCGAACTTCGCGGGCTCGACGGTCGGTTCCGCCTTCTTGCTCGCGCTCGACGAGGGGGACGACTCGGACGAGTCCGATCCCTTCGTGTCGCCGGAGTCCGACGAGCAGCCGGCGACGACGAGCATCACCGGAACGGCGGCGCAGGCGAGTATGCGGGAGAGTCGCGGGGCTGAACGGTGCATGGTTCCTTCACTCGGGTGGCGCGGCGGGCGGGCTGCCAGGTGGTGGGCGGACGGTCGGGTGGATGGCCGGGCGGCCGGGCGGGTGGTCGGACGGCGGGGCGTGGTCTGCCGGTCTGCCGATCGGGCGGGTGGTCGGGTGGTCGGACGGTGTTCGGGAGGGTGTCCCGGAAGCTGCTCCGGAGGTTTTCCGGAGGGCCACGGTACGACGGACCACGGCCGGGCGCCGCCTCGACCGGGGGCCCGGCGGCGCGCGGCGCCGGGGGCCAGGGGCGCCCGGGACGGGGTCATTCGCTGAACTTGTCGACCAGGTTCCGGGCCACTGCCTGGGCCTTCTCCTGGAGTTCCTTGCTGTCGGGGACCACGGTGGAGACGGTCGGCTGCTCGGTGTACTCGACGGTCACGATGACGTTCGATGTGCGAAATACCACGCTCACCGTGCGGTGCTGTGCGGAGGAACCCGCGCGGGTGAGCAGATCGTTCAGGAACGCGCTGTCGCCGAGGTCGTCGAGGGTGCGCGGCTGGAGGCTGTCCGGCGAGTCGTCGGTGGCGTCGTCGGTGTTCTCGTCGGCCGTCGCGTCGGTGCTCCCGCTCTCGGAGGCGGTGGAGGAGGGGGAGGTCAGGGCGTGCGAGGCGGCATCGGAATCGGTCGAGGCGTTGGACTTCATCCCCTTCGCGCTGTCGTCCTTGTCCTTCTTGTCTTTCTTGTCGCCCTTGTTGCCACTGTTGCCGCTGCTGCTGTCGCCCTTGTCGTCGCTCTTGTCGTCGCCCGTGCCGGTGTCCGTGCCGCCGTCCGCGCTGTCGGGGCTCGCGGTCGGGGAGGACAGACCGGCGGACGTCTCCTTCTTCGTGTACACCTCGCGGGCCCGGTCGTCGTCGCTCACCGCGGGGTCGTAGGAGACGACGCGCTCGAAGTCGATGGACAGGGTGTGCGAGGAGGAGGGGTCCTCGGACTTCCAGTTGCAGCCGACCCGGCGGTCGGTGTTGTAGGTGACGGCGGCGGTGCCCTCGTACACCTTCTTCTGCTGCTCCTCGGAGAGTTCGGCGGCGCCCGGGAGCAGATCCTTCAGCGTGGACAGCGCGACGGCGCCGCAGGGCTCCGGAAGGGTGCGGTACTTGCCGGGGGCCGCGGCGGCGACGGTTGTCTCGCCGGGTTTGCCGTCTGCTGCGGAACCACCGGTTCCGGTGTCGGCGCTGCAGCCGACGACGAGCGCTGCCAGTAGCGCGGTGCCGGTTACGTAGGCCATTCGTCGCACGGTCCTGGGCTCCCTTCGTGCGAAAAACGGTTGCCGCTCATTGGCGACCGGTGGACACAATGTGTATCGCACGCGCCGCTGTGAATGCCGGTCGGCCAACTCATTTGCCGATCTTGGCACCGGTTTTGCGCTTTCAGGCTTTTCGGGGGAATCGAGGAAGTATGTCTTACGTAGAGGTGCCGGGGGCGAAGGTTCCCATCCGTATGTGGGCCGACCCGGCCTCCGTCGAGGACGTCGCGATGCAGCAGCTGCGCAATGTGGCCACGCTGCCCTGGATCAAGGGTCTCGCCGTCATGCCGGACGTCCACTTCGGCAAGGGGGCGACGGTCGGTTCGGTGATCGCGATGCACGGCGCGGTCTGTCCGGCGGCGGTCGGCGTGGACATCGGCTGCGGCATGTCCGCGGTGAAGACCTCCCTGACGGCCAATGACCTGCCGGGCGATCTGTCCCGGCTCCGGTCGAAGATCGAACAGGCCATCCCGGTGGGCCGGGGCATGCACGACGAGGCCGTGGAGCCGGACCATCTCTACGGCCTCCGGGCGCCGGGCTGGGACGACTTCTGGGGGCGGTTCGACGGAGTGGCCGATGCGGTCAAGTTCCGTCAGGAACGTGCCACGAAGCAGATGGGGACGCTCGGATCGGGTAACCACTTCATCGAGTTCTGCCTCGACGAGTCGGGTTCGGTCTGGCTGATGCTGCACTCCGGGTCGCGGAACATCGGCAAGGAGCTGGCCGACTTCCACATCGGGCAGGCGCAGAAGCTGCCGCACAACCAGGACCTGATCGATCGCGACCTGGCGGTGTTCATCGCCGGTACCCCGCAGATGGCGGCGTACCGGAACGACCTGTTCTGGGCGCAGGAGTACGCGAAGCACAACCGCGCCATCATGATGGCGCTCTTCCAGAACGTGGTCCGCAAGGAGTTCAAGAAGGCCAAGGTCACCTTCGCCCCGGTCATCTCCTGCCACCACAACTATGTGGCGGAGGAGCGGTACGAGGGCATGGACCTGCTGGTCACGCGGAAGGGCGCGATCCGCGCGGGTTCCGGGGACTTCGGGATCATCCCCGGCTCGATGGGGACCGGCTCGTACATCGTGAAGGGCCTCGGGAACGAGAAGTCGTTCAACTCGGCCTCGCACGGCGCCGGCCGGAAGATGAGCCGGAACGCCGCGAAGCGGCGCTTCTCGACGCGTGACCTGGAGGATCAGACGCGGGGCGTGGAGTGCCGCAAGGACTCCGGCGTGGTGGACGAGATCCCGGCCGCGTACAAGCCGATCGAGCAGGTCATCGAGCAGCAGCGGGACCTGGTGGAGGTCGTCGCCAAGCTCAAGCAGATCGTGTGCGTGAAGGGCTGAGGGGCCCTCGGCGCACAACGGGACGGAAGGGCTCCGGGCGCGGGTGGTGTGTCCGGAGCCCTTCCCGTCCACCCGCTTCCATCCGCTTCTGTTACCTTCCGTATCCCTTCGTACCCTTCAGTCCGTTTCCATCCGCTTCCGGTCGTTACCCGATCGCGCCCCTGTCGCTCCTCGGGCAGCTCCCCCTCCACTCTCCCTTCGCTCCCCATCCGCTCACGGGGCGTGCTCGGGGTGTGCGCGGGACGTGCGCGGGGCGCGCTCAGGTGGTGCGGTGGACCTTGGAGTTGGAGGCCTGGGCGCGGGGGCGGACCACCAGGAGGTCGATGTTGACGTGGCTGGGGCGGGTGACGGCCCAGGTGATGGTGTCGGCCACGTCGTCGGCGGTGAGCGGGGCGTCGACGCCCGCGTACACCTTGGCCGCCTTCTCGGCGTCGCCGCGGAAGCGGGTGGTGGCGAACTCCTCCGTCTTGACCATGCCGGGGGCGACCTCGATGACGCGGACCGGGGTGCCGACGATCTCCAGCCGGAGGGTCTCGGCCAGGACGTGCTCGCCGTGCTTGGCGGCCACGTAGCCACCGCCGCCCTCGTAGGTGGACAGGCCCGCGGTGGAGGAGAGGATCACGACCGTGCCGTCGCCGCTCGCGGTGAGGGCGGGGAGCAGCGCCTGGGTGACGTGGAGCGTGCCGATGACGTTCGTCTCGTACATCTGGCGCCAGTCGGCGGGGTCGCCGGTGGCTACGGGGTCGGCCCCGAGTGCGCCGCCGGCGTTGTTGACGAGGACGGCGAGGCTGCGGAACGCCGAGGCGAACTCGTCCACCGCGGCGCGGTCGGTGACATCCAGCGCGTACGCCGTCGCCTGGTGGCCCGCCTCGTTGATCTCGGCGGCGAGCGCCTCGATGCGGTCCTTGCGGCGGGCGGTCAGTACGACGCGGTAGCCGGCTGCGGCCAGCTGCCGGGCGGTCGCGGCGCCGATGCCGCTGCTCGCTCCGGTGATGACGGCGATCGGGGTGGCGGCCATGGCGGACTCCTCGGACAGCTGATCGGTACGGGGCCAGGATAGGCAGGCGCGGGGTCAGTGGTTGCGGGGGGCGTACATGATCACGGCCATGCCCGCCAGGCAGATCAGCGCGCCGATCACGTCCCAGCGGTCGGGGCGGTAGCCGTCGGCGACCATGCCCCAGACGATCGAGCCCGCCACGAAGACACCGCCGTACGCGGCGAGGATGCGGCCGAACTCGCCGTCCGGCTGGAGCGTGGCGACGAAGCCGTAGGCGCCCAGCGCGATGACGCCCGCCCCGATCCAGATCCAGCCCCGGTGCTCGCGCACCCCCTGCCAGACGAGCCAGGCGCCCCCGATCTCGAAGAGTGCGGCGACGACGAACAGGGCTACGGAGCGAGTGATGGACATGGCCCCAGCGTGTCACGCGGGATCTTCGTCATCGGGCGTGGTGGGTCTTCGGAACAGGGCAGCGACATCTACGGCTGCGGCATGTGCGGCTGTGGCATGTGCGGCTGTGGCATGTACGGCAGTGGTTTGTACAGCAGCGGCATGTACGGGAGCGACTGGTCGGTGGTGGGTGGGGGCCGGGTTCACAGGGCGAGTGCGGCGCGCAGGGCCGCCGGGTCGGTGTGGTTGCTCGCCCAGGCGATGTAGCCGTCGGGGCGGACGAGCAGGCTGGTGGTGCGGCCGTTCCGCCAGTGGGCGTGCACCAGCGGGGTGGATGATGCCGGAGCGGTGGTGCCGGGGGGCGTGACGAGGACGAATGTCCCGTCGCGCAGCAGTTGGTGCAGGCGGCCCTCCCGCAGGCTCAGGTCCGGGGCGCGCTTCGCGGTCAGGGGGTGGGCACCGCGTGGGGCCCGGTAGGCGATGGAGATGCCGGAGACCATGCCGATGGCCTTGTCGGAGACGGGCCGGAGCGTGGACAGTGCCCCGGCGGCGACGTTCCGTACCGACCGCTGGAGCGGGGTGCGGGCCATGGCGAGGCGGACCAGCGCGCCGCTGGAGCGGAGCACGCTCGCGCCGACCGGGTGGCGTTCGGCCTGGTAGCTGTCGAGGAGCGCCTCCGGGTCCGCCGACTGGTTCCGTATCACCACGGCGAGCTTCCAGGAGAGGTTGGCGGCGTCCTGGAGGCCGGTGTTCATGCCCTGGCCGCCTGCCGGTGAGTGGACATGGGCGGCGTCCCCGGCGAGGAAGACGCGGCCGGTGCGGTAGGACGGCACCTGGCGTTCGTCGCTGTGGAAGCGGGAGATCCAGCGGGGGTCGTGCATGCCGTAGTCGCTGCCGAGGGCGCGGCGGGTGATCTGGCGCACCTCGTCGAGGTCGACGGGATCGCTGTCGGCGGCCTGGTGGGCGTGGCTCCACCCCATCACGCGGTACCAGCCGTCACCGAAGGGCGCGACGAAGGCGAAGGCGTCCCCGACGCCGCCCACCGTCAGCACGTCGGGCGGGGCCTCGGCGAGCCGTACGTCGGCCAGGGCCATCGACCGGATCACGGATTTTCCGGGGAAGGGGAGGCCCAGCGCGTGCCGCACGGAGCTGCGCATTCCATCGGCACCGACGAGATAGCGGGCGACGAGGTCGGTCCGGCTGCCGTCCTCCTCGCGCAGTTCGGCCGTGACGGATTCCGGCGTGGCGTCCTGCCGGAGCCCGGTCAGCTCCGTGTCGTACCGGAAGTGGACACCGGCGGCGCGGGCCCGGTGCTCCAGCACGCGCTCCACCTCGTACTGCGGGGTGATCAGCACGAAGGGGAAGCGGGTGCGCAGCCGGGAGAGGTCGAGCGAGAGCTCGCCGAAGAAGCGCAGGGAGGTGAGCGTGGTGCCCGTTGCGATCAATTCGTCGGCCAGGCCCCGGCTGTCGAGCAGTTCGAGCGTGCGGGCGTGCACGGCGAAGGCGCGCGTCATGTTGCTCGTCCTGTGCGGCCGGCGCTCCACGAGCGTGACGGAGACGCCCTGTGCGGCGAGGTCCCCCGCGAGCAGCAGGCCGGTGGGGCCCGCGCCCACGACGAGTACGTCGACGGTCTCGGGTGCGGTGCTGGTGCTCGGGGTGGTGGTCATGCCTGCCTCCTGGGCCCGTTCATCTGCTGTCTGCTGTCTGCTGTCTGCGCCTGCTGCCTGTGCGTGCTGTCGGTTCTCTGCGGTCTCTGCGGTCTCTGCGGTGCTGCTGTCACCCTTGCGACGACTCGTGCCAACGCACGTTGGTCAACGCTTGTTGGCAACGGTAGACCCGGCACGGCTGGCATGTCAACGCTTGTTGGCCTACATTTGTTGGCATGACGAAGCCCGCCGCCCCGCCCCGCCGTTCGGACGCCACCAAGGCCGCGATTCTCGACGCGGCGCGCGAGCGGTTCGCCGCCGACGGGTACGAGCGCGCGACCATCAGGGCCATCGCCCGTGACGCGAACATCGACCCGTCGATGGTCATGCGCTACTACGGCAACAAGGAGGGGCTGTTCGTCGCCGCCTCCGCGATCGACCTGCGGCTGCCCGAACTGGGCGGCATGCCGGGCAAGCACCTCGGCGCGGTCCTCGTCGCGCATTTCCTGGACCGCTGGGAGGGTGACGGCGTGCTCACGGCCATGCTCAGGGTCGGTGTCACCAACGAAGCGGGTGCGGAGCGGATGAGGGCGGTCTTCGCCGAGCAGATCGGTGCGGTCACGGTCGGCGTCTGCCCCGTTCCGGCCGAAGCGCCGCAGCGTGCGGCGCTCGTCGCCTCGCAGATACTCGGGATGGCGCTCACGCGCTACGTGCTGCGGTTCGGACCGGCCGTCGAGATGTCGCGCGACGAGGTGATCGCCTGGCTCGCGCCCACCGTCCAGCGCTATCTGACCGCCGAGACGCCGTGAGAGCGGTCGCTCGGTGCGCGCGGAGGAGTGATCGCTCCGGGATGCGGTAGCCGACGGTTCGGGTGGGCGGTGAGCGGTGCGTGGTGAGCGGCGGGTGGTGCGTGGTGCGTGGCGGGCGGTGAGCGGCTGTGTCGGGAGCGTGGGGAGCGTAGGGCGTCTGCTTCGTACACTTTCTGCATGTCGCAGATGTCCCGGCCCCGCCGCAGCGCGCTGATGGCCGAGCTGACCGTCGAGTCGCGCCGCTACATGGCCGCGTACGCGCTCTTCAACCAGGCCGTCGCGGACCACCTGCGGCTCCACCCGACCGATCTCCAGTGCCTCAACCTGCTCGGTCTGGAGGCGGCGCCGGTCACCACGGGCCGCATCGCGGAGCTGACCGGGCTGACCACGGGCTCGGCGACCCGGCTGGTCGACCGGCTGGAACGGGGCGGGTACGTGACGCGCGAGCGGGACACCGTCGACCGGCGTCGGGTGCTCGTCACGACCGTGCCGGGCCGGATGGCGGCGGTCGGCGCGGTGTGGGAGCGGCTGAACGGGGCGTGGACGTCGATGTTCGAGGCGTACGACGACGACGAGGTGGCCCTGCTCATCACGCACATGCGGCGCACGGTCGAACTGAGCGCGCGCCAGGCCGAGGCCCTGAAGGAGGACCGCGACACGACCGCGACCGGTGCTTCCGGGCGGGGCTGACGCCGCCCCCGGGCTACGTGCCGCCGTCCACGGACCTACGCGACGCCGCCGCCGTCCACGGCCCTACGCGCCGCGCCGCCCCGGACCTACGCGCCGCCGTCCACGGACGCCGACGTGGGTGCGTCGGCGGGTCCTCCGGCGGACGAGGGCGCGAATTCGTGGAGCGCCTTGGTGACGATCGCCTCCAGGTGGGAGTGGTGGGCGCCCCGCCAGTAGACCCGGTCGCACTCCGTGCACTGCGCGAAGACGTCGTACGACTTACGGGTGCCGTGCTCCAGGTGCTCGCTGACCGTGTCCTTGTCGGCCGCCTTCAGCGGGCCGTTGCAGGCGGTGCACCGGGTCCAGGGGGCGAGGTGCGGGGCGAACCGTCCCAGCACGTCGCGGAGTTGGTCCTCCGGGCGGTCGCTGTAGACGTACGCCCCGGCCCAGATCTCCCGCCGGTGCAACAGCCCCCGGTCCCGCGAGAGCAGGACGCGCCGCTCGTCCGCCGACCGGGCGGCCAGCGCCGGATCGCCGATGTCCTCGCTCTCGTACGCCGCGTCGACGCCCAGCAGCCGCAGCCGCCTGGCCAGCGTGCCGAGGTGGACGTCGAGCAGGAACCGCAGGGGTGCGCCCGGGACGTGCTGGGGGCGGTCCACGGCCCGTACCTCGACCAGTTCACCGGCCTTCGGGATGTGCGAGACGGGCGTGGGCCGGCCGTCGACCAGGATCTGTCCGGCCTCGGTGAGCGGGATGCCGAGCGACTCCACGACATGGCCGAGGGTGGAGGAACCGTCGGTGGTGACGGCCGTGCGTCCCCGGCGGCGGTCGTGCGCGACGAAGAGCCGCAGCTCGGGGGCTACTTCGAGGTGGATCTCCGGTCCGTTCACCCCGCCAGGATGTCATCGCTCGCGGCGGGGCGGCCAGGGGGTTTCGGCCGCCCGCGCGCGCCGGGCGCGGCGCTTGGGCTCAGGGGCGGAAGGCGGCGGCGTGCTCCTCGGCCCAGGCGGCGAAGGTGCGGGCCGGGTGGCCGGTCAGCTTCTCGATGTTGTCGGTCACCTCGGCCGGGACGTCGACCGTGGCGGCCGAGTAGGCGAGCAGGGCATCGGCGATCCGCTCGGGCACGAAGGCGGCCACGGACTCCTTCCAGGCCGCCGGGGTCACGGTGTTGATGGCGATGGGGCGCCCGGACGCGTTCGCCAGGAGGCCGATCTGCTCGGCGACGGTGAGCGATTCGGGGCCGGTCAAATGGTACGCCGCGCCCCGCAGACGGGGGTCGGTGAGCACGGCGAAGGCGGCCTCGGCGATGTCCGTGGTGTCGATGGGGCTGGTGTGGCTGTCGGGGTACGGGAGGTCGACCGAGCCGTGGGCCCGTACCGAAGGCGCCCACTGATAGGCGTTGCTCGCGAAAGCGCCGGGGCGGAGCAGCGTGGTGGTGAGGGGCGAGGCCGTCAGGGCCTGCTCCACCGCGTGGTGGGAGGCGGCGATCGCGTTGTCCTGGGCGTCCGGTGCGAGGACCGAGCTGGAGGAGAGCAGCACGATGTGGCCGACCCCGGCGGACCGGGCCGCGGAGAGGAAGGCGTCGATGCCGGACGGCTCGGCGTAGAGGAAGACGGAGTCGACGCCGTCGAGGGCGGCCCCGAAGGTGGCCGGATCGCTGAGGTCGCAGGCCACGACCGGTACGTCGGCGGGGAGCGCGGCGGAGTCGAGGTCGCCGGGGGTGCGCGAGGCCGCGCGGACGGTGTGACCGCCGTCGCGCAGCAGGGAGACGAGCGTGGAGCCGATACGGCCGCGGCAGCCGGTGACGAGCGTGTGCATGGTGGAGGTGTCCCCTCTGAGTACGGAAAATATTACTGCGACGCGAATAAGCTGCGTGGCGCAGATAAATATCCGGCAGGACGGACCGACCGTCAAACGGTTTCGAGCGCCGTGGATGGGCGGGTGGCCCGCCGAGGTCAGCCCGCCGGGCGCGGGCGCGGGGGCGGGGGCGGCCCGGCGAGGTCGGCCCGCCGGGCGCGGGGCCGGGTTCCTGGGGGCCGTACGCCGGGCTCGGTACTCCCGGGCCGCGCCCAGCGGGGCGTCCGCGTCCCCCCCGGCACGTCCCGCCCGGCGGGGCGTCCGCAGTCCCCGGCACGTCCGCCTCCGCGCTCCCTCCCTCCGCCGGGCGCGTCCGCTTCCCCCCGGAACGTCCGCCTCCACGCCTCCCCGGGCGCGTCCGCGTCCCCCCGGCGCGTCCCCGGGCGTATTCGCGTCCGCAGCGCGCTCACGCCCGGATCGCGCTTATGCCCGGCTCGCGCTCACGTCCGCCCCCGAGTGGGAGTCGGCCTCCGATGTCAGTGTCGACTCCGACTCCGACTCCGACTCCGGCTTCAGGTCCAGCCGCCAGTCGTTCGTCAGCAGTGCGTGGCCGGGCGGGTACTCGAAGTCGCACGTGCCGATCAGGGTGAATCCCGCCTTGCGGCACACCGCGTTCGACGCGCCGTTGTCCACGGACGGGTAGGCGTGCAGGAAACGGTGTCTGCGTGCGGATCGGGCCTGCTCGGCGACGGCCCTCGTCGCGGCCGTCGCGATGCCCAGGCCCTGGTACTCGGGGAGAACGGCCCACCCCGTCTCGTACACTTCCTGGCCCTGCCAGGTGCGCTCCCAGAAGCCGATCGTGCCCACGGCATCGGCACCGTCTGTCAGGGCGATGCGGAACATCCTGCCCCGGCCCGCGCGGTCCGCGCTCAGCCGCACGTAGCGCCCGTGGCGCGCAATGAGCTGTTCCTCCGACTCGGGGCCGCCCAAGTGGTCCATCAACTCTGGTGCGTTGGCGCGGCGGAGCAGCTCCAGATCGGTGTCCGACCAGGGCTCGATACGTACGGGTGATGACGTGGTGTGTCCCATGCCGGAACTGTAGGACGCGGCACTGACAACGGCCGGTCGGCCGGAAATCAGTGCGGGGCGAAGGCCGTCGGAGGCACGCCGACCGTGGCCGTGAAGTCCCGTACCAGATGGGCCTGGTCGCTGTAGCCGAGCTCCGCCGCCAGCTCCGCCCAGTCCACCCGCCGGTCCGACTCGGCCCGTTCCAGCGCCTCGTGGATGCGGTAGCGGAGGATGACCCACTTGGGGCCGACGCCGACGTACCCGGCGAAGAGCCGCTGGAGCGAGCGCGGCGACAGCCCCTCGGCGCGGGCCAGTTCGTCGACGCGGCGCACCGTGCGGTCCGTGCGCACCAGGTCGACCAGGGCCATCGCGCGTTCGGCCTGCGGGTCCGGTTCCGGGTCGAGCGCCAGCAGGTACGCATCGAGCGCCGCCACGCGCGCGTCCTCGTCCGCCGGGCCGAGGACGTCGGACGGCGGGGCGGGCGGGGTGAACACCTCGTCGGCGGGCAGCCGCCGCCCCGTCCAGTCCGAGACCGGCCGGTCCGGCGCGAACGGCCGGAAGCCGCCGGGTCGGAACTGCACCCCGCAGACCCGGCCCCGGCCCTCCAGTTTCTGGGTGAAGAGCTCCAGCCCGATGCCCGAGACCTCCGCGAATCCGGTGTCGCTGGAGTCCCCGGCGCGGCCCGGTCCGGCGCCGCTCCCGTACTGCTGGAAGACCAGGTTCACGGAGGGGTGCGGCACCAGGTGGGAGGCGTACGGCTCGGGCAGGTCCCAGTCGATGAGCCAGTAGTGTTCCAGGTACGGCCGCAGCTCGGCGGCGGGCTCGCGGCGGCGGAACCGTACCTGGGTGAAGAGCGCCGGGGCGTCGACGATGCCCCGGGTGTCGCGGCGAGGACCTGTCATGGCGGCGATCCTAAAGCGGGTGCTTGCCATGGTGAGTGCGCCCCAGGGGCGTCCTCCCCAAGGCGCGTCCCTCCTCAGGGCCGTCCCTCCCCAGGCCCGTCCCTCCTCAGCGCCGTACGTCCCAGGACTGTCCCTCCTTCCGAGCCCGCCCCCGCTGGTCTATCGACTCCACACATGCAGGGCGTCGCCGGTCTCCGACGTCGTGTACCAGGTGCCGTCGCCCAGGGCCGTGGGCGCGCCGGACACCGGGAACGGGTACGCGAGCAGCGCCGACACCCGCATCGGCCCCCCGGCGGTGCTCACCAGCCAGTGGCGCGGCTCGCCGTACTCCTCGTCCCGCTGCGACGTACCGGCGACGACGGTCTCCTCGTCGAGAAAGCCGCATGTGTAGTCCCAGAGCGTCTCGTCGGCGTCCTGGTCGTCGGGATCGGCCCCGGGGTGGCGGGGAATGGCGTGCTCGGTGTCGAGTTCGGACAGGACGCAACCGTCGTCGGTCCGGTGCACGCCGAGCGTCTCCTCGTAGTGAGTCACCGTCAGGAAGCGCTCGCCCGAGGGGCTCACGTCCGTCAGGATCCGTTCGTCGTCGCAGAACCGCTGGACGGTGAGCTTTCCGCCGTCCCAGCTGCCCCACAGCATCGGCACCCCGTCCTGCCCCTCGCCCACGCACAGCCCCATCCGGGCGGGGTCGGGGTGCGGGACGTGATGCGAGCCGACCGCCGCCGTCTCCGCGTCCGCCCGGCCGAGGACCCGCCCGTCGGCGGCGTCGATGACCAGCCACTCGTCCAGCGCCTCCGGATCGGGTCCGGACGCGGCGACAGGGCCGCGGATATGGGCCCACACGAGCGTCCCGTCCGCCGAGAACACGGCCGATCCGCTGTCCGCGTAGAGATGCCGGCGGTCGCTCGCGTACTCCTCGTACGTGGTGTGGAGGGTGTGGCAGCTGCCCTCCCAGCATCCGTGCCCGATCTCCCAGCGGACCGCGCCGCTCGGGTCCACCGCGCGCACCGCGTGGACCCCGGCGAAGACCGCGAGACTCCGGTCCGGTGCCACCGTGCTGGTGCCGAAACGGCGGGGCCAGGGCGCGGGGAAGCGGACCGCCGACGTGTCCGGGGCGCCCGGGTCGAGCGCGATCAGCTCGTCGTCGCCGCGCTGGACGAGCAGCCGTGGGCCGCCCGTCGGCCGCCCGGCACCGGGCGCGGGCCACCGCAGGAGCCACGGGGCGTCGGCCGTGCCCGGCGCACGGTCCAGCGGTGCGGTGAGCGTGGTGACAAGGTGTGCTGCGGCGACATCGGCCATGGGACGGGCCCTCCCCCTCGTGCGTGGGCGCGTCGACTCGCATCGAATCGAACGTGAGTGCAACGGTACGAGGAGAACGGTACGGCCGTGGCCGCGCGCCCGCGCCGCCCCGGCTCCCGAGTGCGCCGGTTCCGGTGTGCCTCAGCTCCGGTGCGCGTACGTGTCCGGGACGACGGCGACCGGGCAGGGCGCGTAGTGCAGTACCGCGTGGTCGACCGGGCCCAGTTGGAGCCCGTGCCATCCGCTGCTCCGCCGGGCGCCGACGACCAGCAGTTCCGCGCCCTCGGCGGCTTCGATCAGGACCTGGTGCGTGGGCCCCTGCGTCACCGTCCGGTGCACGAGGGTCCCGGAGCCGTCCTGGGCGGTCAGCGCGGCGAGGACCGCTTCAAGGTGTTCCTCGGCCTTCCGGCGGTGTGTGGGTTCGGGGGAGCCCGGGAGAGGCTGACGGTTCAGGAGCGCGTGCGCGGGGCCGCGCCAGGCCCTTACGGCGATCAGCTCGCCGTGGCGCGACGCGGCCCGGGTCAACGCGAAGAACGCGGCGGGTGCGGGTTCGGCGGCGTCGCCGATCCCGACGACGACGCGGCCGGGCTCCGCCGTGGCGCGCGGCGGCCTCGCCGGGATCACCACGACCGGGCAGTGGGACCGGCCGGCGAGTGCCAGCCCGACCGACCCCAGGAGCATTCCGGCGATCCGGCCCCGGCCCCGGGAGCCCAGGACGATCGCGGCCGCCTCGTGGCTCTCCCGTACGAGTGCGGCGACCGGGTCCTCCGGCTGCACGTCGGCCTCCACCTCCACCTCGGGCCGCAGCCCCCGTACGCGGTTGCGGGCCGAGTCGACGAGACGCTCGGCGAGGACCTGTTCGACGGGGTGCGCGGGGTCGACGGGCGGGCGCAGCCCCTCGTAGTGCTCCCACAGCGACGCGTGCACGATGCGCAGGGGGAGCCGGGAGCGCGCCGCCTCCGCCGCCGCCCAGTCCAGCGCCCGCAGGCTGCTCTCCGATCCGTCCACTCCGACGACCACGGGGAGCCGCATCGCTCCCACCGCCCTCTCTGCTCGGAGCTCGGATCCGGTTGCTCGGATCCGGTTGCTCGGATCCGGCCGGGCCCGCGCGCGTGGTCGGCGCTTTCCCGGCGTCCCTACGGTTCGATCGTCAGCACCCGGTCCAGGGGACGGCGCGGCGTGCGGGGGCCGGTGGGCCCGTATCCCAGCCGGATGATCATCTGGGGGTGTCCGGTGCCGTGGACCGGGTCGCGCACGACCCAGCGCAGGTCCGGCCATTCGAGTGGCTGGGTCGCGAACGAGGTGGACAGCCCGTCCAGCGTGGCGGTGAGCAGGACGCGTTCCAGGGCCTGTCCGGCGCGCAGCCAGTCCGCCGGGCGGTCGCCCCCGGTGCTCAGCAGGACCAGCTGGGGCCGGTGCTCGAACGGGACGTGGGCCCGGCCGGTGACGGGGACGCTGCCCGCGAAGTCGCGGTTGGTCGCCCGCTCGGCGGCATCGCGGGGGCCGAAGGCGTAGTCGGGGATTCCGTCGACCGGCGCGTCGGTCTTCGTGTACCGGGCCCAGTGCTCCTGCTCGGCCTCCCGCGCCGGGTCGCCGCGGTCGTAACCCTCGGCGTCCCGGATCAGATCGAGCACGGTGTCCAGGTGGGGCCCGCTCAGGAACATCAGGTTCGCGCCCTCGACGCGGGCCGCGTGGCCGAGGCGGGCGCGGACGTCGTCGGGGATCGCCTGCTCGTCGAACGGGAAGCGGCTGGTGTGCCGCTCGGCGATCGCGGGGTGGAGGGGGCGAAGCGCCTCGTCGTCCGTTCCGCCGGAGACACCGGCGCCGTCTTCCGTCTCGCCGGGGACACCGGCTCCGTCTTCCGTCTCGCCGGAGGCGCCGGCGCCGTCGTCCGGACCCGCGGAGAGGCGTACGGCGGCGAGGAAGGCCGGATCCGAGGGTTCCGGCAGCAGTGTGGTGGCCGCGCCCAGGCCGTGGTGGGCGGCGGACACCCGCAGATTCAGCAGGGCCGCGCCGCAGCCCACGTGGAGAGCGCGGCAGGTGGGGTCGGCCTCCGGTATCCGGCGCTCGAAGTCGGCCCGGAGGGCGAGGGTGCGGCTGTGCCGGCCGTAGCGGAAGAGCCAGGGCTGGGCGTTGTGCATGGACGGTGCGGCGGTGGCGTCGGCGACCAGCTCGGTCACCACGGCGTTGCTGAGCGTCTGGGTGGACATCGGACCCCCGGAGGTCGGGAACTGTCGATGTCTCTCCAGCATGTATCAAGTCCCGCCGAGGCGATACGGGACTTTCGTCCTGAAGCGGGCATTTTCCGTGTGCGGGGCGGGGCGGCGAGGCGGCGGCCAGGCGGGCTGACGGGGCGGCCGGGCGGGCTGACGGGGCGGCGGACGGGGTCTGCCCGGCGCCTGCGGTCGCGTGGCCAGTGGTCGCGTGGCCAGGTGGTTACGCGGCCGTCCACCACATCGTTGCCCCGTTACGCCGTTGCCCGGTTACGCCGTCACGCAGTCGCCCCTCACGCCCTCACGCCCCTACGCCCTCATGCCGTCATGCGGTCACGCCGTCATGCCGTCGCGCCGAGCCGGTTGACCAGGTGGTGCCAGGTCTCCTCCAAGCGCTCCGGCGGTATGCCGCGTTCGACGGTGAGGTGGTGGACGAGGGCGGTGTCGATGGAGCCGAGCAGGGTGTGTGCGAGCGGTTCCGGGTCGCCGGGCACGCCCGCCTGGCGCAGCAGCATCGCGAGGTGGTTGACGCGCAGCCGGAACGCCGGGACGCCGTAGTGGCGCAGCGCGTCGGTCCGGCTGGCCAGGATCAGCGGGTGGTGGTCGCGTTCGTGGCGCAGGACGGCGGGTCCGAAGGCGTGCAGCCGCTCCGCCGGTGAGGCGTCGGGGCCCAGCGGGGGCGGGCCGGAGAGGAAGGCGGCCTGGAGCTGCTTCTCCCGGTGGTCCAGGAGCGCGAGCAGCAGTCCGGCCCGGTCGCCGAAGCGCCGGAAGACGGTTCCCTTGCCCACCCCCGCCGCGGCGGCCACCGACTCCATGGTCAGCTCCGCCGCTCCGCATCCGGACAGGAGCCGGGAGGCGGCGTCCAGCAGGAGGGTGCGGTTGCGTGCCGCGTCCGCTCGCAGCTGAGGGGGTTCGTCGGTCGGGGCGAGCGGGAGGTTCGTCCGCGCCTCTCCGGGTTCGGGCAGCCTCGGGGTGTGGGTGTCGGGGCCGGTCATGAACCCAGCGTAGCGCCCGGGAAGAATAAGTGGACCGTGGTCCGTTTAGGTGGTACAACATTAAACGGACCACGGTCCGTTTGGTTGACGTATCCGCCTCTCCGCCTTCCGGGAGTTACCTCATGTCCGTACGCATCCTCGCGCTCGTCGGCAGCCTCCGCGCCGGTTCGCACAACCGTCAGCTCGCCGAGGCCGCCGCCAAGCACGCCCCCGCGGGTGCCGAGATCGAGCTCTTCGAGGGCCTGGCCGACGTGCCCTTCTACAACGAGGACATCGACGTCGAGGGAAGTGTCCCGGCGGCTGCCGCCCGGCTGCGTGAGGTGGCCGCGGGCGTCGACGCGTTCCTGCTGTTCTCGCCCGAGTACAACGGCACCATGCCCGCCGTCCTGAAGAACGCCATCGACTGGCTGTCGCGCCCGTTCGGCGCCGGCGCCATCTCCGGCAAGCCGGTCGCCGTGGTCGGTACCGCCTTCGGCCAGTACGGCGGCGTCTGGGCGCAGGACGACGCCCGCAAGTCCGCCGGGGTCGCCGGTGGCGTGGTCCTGGAGGACGTCAAGCTGTCGATCCCCGGCTCCGTGACGCGCTTCGCCGACACCCACCCGGCCGACGACGCCGAGGTCGTCACCGCGCTCACCGAGGTCATCGAGAAGGTGAGCTCGGCCGCCGCGGTGGCCGCCTGATCTTGACGTGTGCGGGCGGCGGTGCGGGCGAGGATGCCGCGCCGCCGCCGCTTCGCGTCCGCCGGGCGGCCCGCGCCGCGCGGCATTCCGGAGCCGCCCGCGCCCCGCGCCCCGCGTCAGGGTGCCCGCCCGCGCGCGACGGCGTACCGGACGGCGTACGCATCCGCGCACCGGACCGCTCAAGCACGGCGCGGCACACGGCTTACGCATCGCGCACTACGCGTCACATCGCGCACCACACACCACGCGCCGCGCGGCGTACGCCACCACGCACCGAAGGCGTACGGCGCACCGCGGCGCATGGCACCGGACCGCGCCGGACTGCACCGCACCGCACCGCGCCGGACTGCACCGCACCGCACCGGACCGCACCACTCACCCGCGACGTACGGAAAGGCCCCTGACCCCGGCCACGCCTGGAACGGCCCCGATCAGGGCCACACCAGGCAGTACGCCTGATGTCCCGCATCGTGCAGACGATGGCTGAAATCCTGCCATTCGTGCAGGAGTTGGTAGACGTTGTACGCGTCGCTCGGGCCGCCGCGGTCCGGCACCGTGGACCAGATGAACGCCGCGGCGCCCACCGATTCCTCGCCGACGCCGCGCAGCGGGTCGACGACCGTCATCGGAAGCTTGACCACCGCGTAGTCCGGGTGCAGCACCACCAGTTCGAGCGGCGGGACCCTGTGCAGAGGTATGCCCTGTATGCCGGTGAGGACCATCGCCGCCACGGTCTCCGGCTTGATCTTGGTGAACATGCCGCCCATGCCCAGCTCGTCGCCGCCGAGCTCCTCGGGGCGCATCGAGATGGGCACGCGTGCCGCGGTCGCCCCGTCCGGGGCCCCGAAGTACTTGTAGGTCACCCCCACCCGGCCACCACTCCTGCTTCCGGCTTCGCCACCCTGCGGACCAGCGGCCCGTATGCCCTGCTCGCGCTCCGCCTCACGCCGGTGCCGACCCCGCCGGGCAGGCTCGGGCCCCAGGTCGTCGGTCCCTTCGCCCACTCCGCCACCGCGATGCATATCTCATCCACCCGACTACTACTTAGGAGACACAGCCCCCGCCGCGCAACCCGATCATCGTGTCAGTGACCTCCCCCACGGGCGTGCGGTGAAACACCAGTCCGCAAGACCGTCCGTGGCTCTGACACCATGGCTTGTGTGAGCTTTCCCTATGACGCCCCAGTTTCGCAGACGCTTTTCGACCGCGCGTCCCTCGTGACGCCCGGCGGCGTGAACTCTCCCGTCCGTGCCTTCCGGGCCGTGGGCGGTACGCCCCGCTTCATGGTGTCCGGCAGCGGTCCGTACCTCACCGACGCGGACGGCCGTGAGTACGTCGACCTCGTGTGCTCGTGGGGGCCGATGATCCTCGGCCACTCCCACCCGGAGGTCATCGCCGCAGTCCAGGAGGCCGTCGCCCGCGGCACCTCGTTCGGTACGCCCGGTGAGGGCGAGGTCGCGCTCGCCGAGGAGATCGTGGCCCGGATCGAGCCCGTGGAGCAGGTGCGGCTGGTGTCGTCCGGCACCGAGGCGACCATGTCCGCGATCCGTCTCGCCCGCGGATTCACCGGCCGCGCCAAGGTGGTGAAGTTCGCCGGCTGCTACCACGGCCATGTCGACGCGCTGCTCGCCGCCGCCGGTTCCGGGGTCGCGACCTTCGGCCTGCCGGACACCCCGGGGGTCACCGGCGCCCAGGCCGGCGACACCATCGTGCTGCCCTACAACGACCTGGACGCGGTCCGCGAGGCGTTCGCCGCGCACCCCGGCGAGATCGCCTGTGTGATCACCGAGGCCTCGCCGGGCAACATGGGCGTCGTGCCGCCGCTGGACGGTTTCAACGCGGGGCTCAAGGAGCTCTGCGCCGCGGGCGGCGCGCTCTACATCTCCGACGAGGTCATGACCGGGTTCCGTACCTCGAAGGCCGGCTGGTACGGCGTCGACGGGGTGCGGCCCGACCTGATGACCTTCGGCAAGGTCATGGGCGGCGGCTTCCCGGCGGCGGCCTTCGGCGGGCGCGCGGACGTGATGGCGCACCTCGCCCCGGTCGGCCCGGTCTACCAGGCGGGCACCCTCTCCGGGAACCCGATCGCCACTGCCGCCGGTCTCGCCCAGCTGCGGCTGCTCGACGACGCGGCGTACGCCAAGGTGGACGCGGTCTCCGCGGAGATCCGCGGCCTGGTCAGCGAGGCGCTGGCCAAGGAGGGCGTGGCACACACGGTGCAGGCGGCGAGCAACATGTTCTCCGTCTTCTTCACCGACCGGCCGGTGCGCACCTACGAGGACGCGAAGAAGCAGGAAGCTTTCCGCTTCACCGCCTTCTTCCACTCGCTGCTGTCGCAGGGCGTCTATCTGCCGCCGTCGGCCTTCGAGTCGTGGTTCGTCTCCACCGCGCACGACACCCGGGCCGTCGAGCGCATCGCCGCCGCCCTGCCCGCCGCCGCCCGCGCCGCCTCGGAGGCCACCGCATGAGCGAGAACGGAAACCGCGAGGAGACCGGGACCGGCAGCCGCGCGGACGACGGAGGCCGCGCGGACAAGGACATCACCGTCGTCCATCTGATGCGGCACGGCGAGGTGCACAACCCGGAGGGCGTGCTCTACGGGCGCCGCCCCGGCTACCACCTCTCCGAGCTCGGCCGTCAGATGGCCGACCGGGTCGCCGAGCACCTGGCGGCGCGCGACATCACCCATGTCGTTGCCTCCCCGCTGGAGCGCGCCCAGGAGACGGCCACGCCGATCGCCACGACGCATGGCCTGGAGCTGGCCACCGACCGGCGGCTCATCGAGGCGGCCAACGTCTTCGAGGGCAAGACCTTCGGCGTCGGCGACGGCGCGCTGCGCAAGCCGGACAACTGGAAGCACCTGACGAACCCGTTCCGGCCGTCGTGGGGCGAGCCGTACGTCGACCAGGTCGTCCGGATGATGGGCGCGCTGGATGCCGCGCGGGACGCGGCACGCGGCCACGAGGCGGTGTGCGTCAGCCACCAGCTGCCGATCTGGATCGTGCGGAGCTTCGTCGAGCGGCGGCGGCTCTGGCACGACCCGCGCAAGCGGCAGTGCACCCTCGCCTCGCTGACCAGCTTCACGTACCAGGGCGACAGGATCGTGTCGGTCGGGTACACCGAGCCGGCGCGGGACCTGGTGCCGGCGCATCTGCTGGCCGGGGCGAAGCCGGTGAAGGGGAAGTCGAAGGCGTTCGGCGCGTAGCCGGGCCGGGGGCCGCGGGCCGACGGGGCGGGGGCGCGGGGGCCCCGCCCTCGGCCGACGCCGTTCGCCCTCGGCCGCCGCGCTGCCCGTGACCGCCGTGCTGCCTACGACTCCCGTGCTGTCCGTGACCCCCGTGCTGCCTACGACTCCCGTGCTGTCCACGCCCCCCGTGCTGTCCGTGACCGCCACGCTCTCCACGACCCGCCGCGCTGTCCTCGATCGCCGGACAGGCGGGGCTCCGACGAGCCCGTCCGGCGTTCTCCGTCTGCCCTGCGGCCGGTCAAGCGCGCAGCGAATCGATCGCCGGTCCGACGGTCGTCCGTCCAGCGGCCGTCCAGCAGCCGTCCAGCAGCCGTCCGACGACCGCCCGTCCGACGGTCGCCCGCTCGGTGGGGCGGTCATCCGCCCCCGGCGAACCGGTCATCCGCTCGGCAGTACGCCATCTGCCCGGCAGTCGGCCGACCGTCCGGTGATTGTTCGTCCGAAGCGGTGGTTTGAAGCGCCGCCCCTGCCCCACGCCACCTGCTAGGTCATGCGTTCGGTCATGGCTGGGGTCTGGTAACGCAAAGAATCATGTGCTAGATCGCGGAACCCCCGTGTTGATTCTTCCATCTAAGCCTTCGCCAGTTTGTATGGACTTGAGGCAAAACGACCGCAGATGGGGTAATCATGCGCGACATCAGCCGAAGGGGTCTGCTCGGAGCCGGGCTAGGAGCCGCAGCCGCAGTCGGAGTGGCGGGCTGCGGCGCCTTCGGCTCCTCCGATTCGGGCCGGTCGGGGACCACGGGGGAGAAGGGGTCCGACGGAAACACGCGCGGGACCGGATCCGCGAAGAAGGACGCCCGGAAGATCGGGGACGGTTCCACCGCGGACACCGGCAAGCAGCCCCACCAGCCCGCCAAGCCGGTGCCGCTGGAACCCGGCCAGACGCCCCCGCAGTTCGTGATCTTCTCCTGGGACGGCGCGGGCGAGGTCGGCAACGGGCTCTTCCCGCGCTTTCTGAAACTGGCCAAGGATCACGACGCGGCGATGACCTTCTTCCTGTCCGGGCTCTATCTGCTGCCCGAGTCGAAGAAGTCCATGTACCGCCCGCCCAACAACCCCGTCGGCGCCTCCGACATCGGATATCTCACCGATGCCCACATCAAGGAGACGCTGAAGAACGTCCGGCAGGCCTGGTACGACGGGCACGAGATCGGAACCCACTTCAACGGGCATTTCTGCAGCGGTTCCGGATCGGTCGCGAACTGGTCCTCCACCCAGTGGCGGAGCGAAATCGACCAGGCGGTCTCCTTCGTCACCGAATGGCGCACGAACACCGGCTGGACCGACCTCGATCCACTTCCTTTCGACTACCGCAAGGAACTGATCGGCGGCCGCGCCCCCTGTCTCCTCGGCCAGGAGAATCTGCTGCCCACGGCGAGCAAGCTCGGCTGGCGCTACGACGCCAGCTCGCCCGGTGGCACGCAGGTCTGGCCCAAGAAGCGGGAGGGCGTCTGGGACCTGCCGCTCCAGGCCATGCCGTTCCCGGGGCACAGCTTCGAAGTCCTCTCGATGGACTACAACATCCTCGCCAACCAGTCGCTGAATTCGACCAAGGGCATGCCCTCGCGTTATCCCGGATGGCGCGAGCAGGCCACCCAGTCGTACCTCGCCGGTTTCAACCGCGCGTACTCGTCGAATCGCGCGCCCTTCTACATCGGAAACCACTTCGAGGAGTGGAACGGCGGTATCTACATGGACGCCGTCGAGGAAGTGCTCAAGAAAATCGCGGGCAAGCCGGACGTGCGCCTCGTCTCCTTCCGGCAGTTCGTCGACTGGCTCGACGTCCAGACCCCGGCCGTGCTCGACAAGCTCCGCTCGCTGGGGGTCGGGGAGTCGCCCGAAGGCGGCTGGAACGCCTTCTTTAAACAAGCCTGACAACGGGCTTTACGGGCACCGAGGGGGGTGCCAGAGATCGCCGAAACCGCCATGCGAAACTTTTCACATGAGCTATGGCCGCGCACCCCGACGCCGCTTCACCCTGCTCGCCGCCCCCGCCGCGGCCGCCGCACTCGCCCTCACGCTGACCGCGTGCGGCGGGGACGGCAACAAGGCCGGAGGCGGTGGCAACACCAACTTCGTCACTGGCAGTGGCGGGATCTCGACCGTGGACAAGGGCGACCGCAAGGCCGCGCCGAAGCTGAACGGCGAGACCCTCGACGGCAAGCAGCTCGACGTCGCCGACTACAAGGGCAAGGTCGTCGTACTGAACCTGTGGGGCTCGTGGTGCGGGCCCTGCCGCCTTGAGGCCCAGTACTTCTCCCGGGTGGCGAAGGAGATGAAGGACAAGGACGTCCAGTTCGTCGGGATCAACACCAGGGACTCCGAGAAGGGCCCCGCGATCAGCTTCGAGAAGGACTACGGGGTCCCCTACCCCAGCCTCTACGACCCGGTCGGCAAGCTCATTCTGCGCTTCCCCAAGGGCACGCTGCGTCCGCAGGCCATTCCTTCGACCGTGGTCCTGGACCGGGACGGCAAGATCGCCGCCCGCTCCCTGGCCGCCCTCGACTCCGACAAGCTGCACAAGATGATCGACCCGCTGATCGCGGAGAAGTGATTCCGTGCACACCCTTGCCGCGCTCCAGGGCGAGAACTCGACGATCGTGGACGGGGCGCTGATCGTCGCCCTGCCCCTTGCCGTGCTCGCCGGGCTCGTCTCGTTCTTCTCGCCGTGCGTCCTGCCGCTCGTCCCCGGCTACCTCAGCTACGTCACCGGGGTCAGCGGCACGGACCTGGCGCAGGCCCGGCGGGGGCGGATGGTCACGGGTGCCTCGCTCTTCGTGCTCGGCTTCACCGCCGTGTTCGTCTCCGGCGGCGCCCTCTTCGGCTTCTTCGGCCAGACCCTCCAGGAGCAGAGCGGGATCCTCACCAAGATCCTCGGCGTGCTGATGATCCTGATGGGGATCTTCTTCATGGGCCTGATGCCCTGGATGACCCAGCGCGAATTCCGTATCCACAAGAGGCCGGTGACCGGGCTGGCGGGCGCACCGCTGCTGGGCGCCCTCTTCGGGATCGGCTGGACCCCCTGCCTCGGCCCGACGCTCAGCTCCGTGAGCATCCTCGCGATGGACCAGGGCACCGCCGGGCGCGGGGCGATACTGACCATCGCGTACTGCCTCGGCCTCGGCGTCCCGTTCGTGCTCGCCGCCATCGCCTTCCGCAAGGCGCTCGGCGCGTTCGGCTGGGTCAAGCGGCACTACGCCTGGGTCATGCGCATCGGCGGCGTCATGATGATCGCGACCGGTCTCCTCCTGCTGACCGGTGTGTGGGGCACGATGATGCAGCAATTGCAGAGCTGGTCCAACGGCTTCACGGTGGGGATCTGAGTTCCATGAGCAACACCAAGTCCAACCCCCCCGCCCCGGAGCGCGCGCGCCCCGACGAGCGGAAGGCGCGCGACGAGCGGGACCGGGAGAACGCCCGCGAGCTGGGCGCGGCCGGCTCCCAGCTCTCCACCGCCCCGCGCGAGGAGAGCGCGGCCGGTCTGCCCGCCATGGGCGTCATCGGCTGGATCCGCTGGTTCTGGCGGCAGCTCACCTCGATGCGGGTCGCGCTGATCCTGCTCTTCCTGCTGTCGCTCGGCGCCATCCCCGGCTCGCTGATCCCGCAGAACAGCGTGGACGAGATGAAGGTGGAGACCTTCAAGAAGGCCCACACCACCGTCTCGCCGCTCTACGAGAAGCTCCAGTTCTTCGACGTCTACAGCTCGGTGTGGTTCTCCGCGATCTACATCCTGCTGTTCGTCTCCCTCATCGGCTGCATCGTGCCGCGCACCGGCCAGTTCATCGGCCAGCTGCGCAGCCGGCCGCCGGGCGCCCCCAAGCGCCTGACCAGGCTGCCCGCGTACACCACCTGGCGCACCGGGGCCGAGCCCGAGGAGGTCCGCGAGGCCGCGCTCGCGGTGCTGCGGAAGCGGCGCTACCGCGCGCACACCGTGGGCGACGCGGTCGCCGCGGAGAAGGGCTATCTGCGCGAGGCCGGGAACCTGGTCTTCCATGTCGCCCTGATCGTGATGCTGGTGTCCTTCGCCTACGGGCAGCTCTTCAAGTCCGAGGGCGGCAAGCTGATCGTCGAGGGCGACGGCTTCTCCAACACGATCACCCAGTACGACGACTTCAAGTCCGGTTCGCTCTTCGACGACGACTCGCTCGCCCCGTTCAGCTTCACGCTCGACAAGTTCACCGGCACCTACGAGCGCAGCGGCCCCCAGATCGGTACGCCCAGGACCTACGAGGCCCATGTGACGTACGAGAAGGGCGCCTTCGGCAAGCCGCGGAAGACCGTCATCAGGGTCAACGAGCCCCTCGTCGTCGACGGCACCAAGGTCTATCTCAACGCGCACGGCTACGCGCCGGTCGTCTCGGTCAAGGACGGCAAGGGCAAGGAGGTCTACCGCAACGCGGTGCCGCTGCTGCCCATCGACAACAACGTCACCTCGACCGGTGCCATCAAGGTCTTCGACGGCTACCGCGACAAGAACGGCAAGAAGACCCAGCTGGGCTTCCAGGCGTTCTTCGTGCCGACCTTCGCGGGCAACGGCAAGGGCACGATGTTCTCGCAGTTCCCGGCCCCCGACATGCCCGTACTGGCCCTCAACGGCTACTACGGCTACCTCGGCCCCGACTCCGGGCTGGCGCAGAACGTGTACCAGCTGGACAAGACCAAGATGAAGGAGTTCAAGGACGCCGACGGCAAGCAGCTCAAGCAGCGTCTGCTGGTCGGTGAGACGATGAAGCTGCCCGACGGCGCGGGCTCCATCACCTTCGAGGGCATCCAGGAGTGGGCCAGCTTCCAGATCTCGAAGCAGCCCGCCAGCGGCTGGGCGCTCACCGGAGCGGTCGCCGCGATCGCCGGACTCGCGGGCTCCCTCTTCATCCAGCGGCGCCGGGTCTGGGTGCGGGTGGCCCCCGGCGCGGACGGCGTCACGGTCGTCGAAATGGCGGGTCTCGGCCGCAGCGAGTCCGCGAAGCTCCCCGAGGAGCTGGCCGACCTCGCGGTCACGCTCATCGCCTCGGCGCCCGCCGCGCCCGAGGCCGACACCGCGCCCGGCACCGATACCGAGCCCGGTTCCTCCCCCGAACCGGAGTCCGACTCCGTCGAAGAATCCTCCGAAGAACCTGCCGAAGGGGCTGAGAAGTGAATCTCGCCGCCGCAACCAACGAGAACCTGGCGCACACCAGCAATGTGCTGATCTATTCGTCGATGGCCGTCTACACCCTGGCCTTCTTCGCGCACATCGCGGAGTGGGTGTTCGGCAGCCGCAGCAAGGTCGGCCGCACCGCCGCCGCGCTGACCGGCGCCGAGGGCGCGGACGCCGCCGGCTCGGTGAAGGTGCAGGTCGCGCAGCAGGGCGGCGGCACCGCCGTACTGGACCGGCCGAAGATCATCACGCGTGCGGCGGCCGGTTCCCGCGACGTGCCGGACGGGCCCGGCGCGGCCGGCGGCACGTTCAAGGGCGATCTGTACGGGCGGATGGCGGTCTCCATGACCGTGCTCGCCTTCCTCGTCGAGGCCGCCGGGGTGGTCGCCCGCGCGCTGTCCGTGCAGCGTGCCCCCTGGGGCAACATGTACGAGTTCTCGATCACCTTCTCCACGGTGGCGGTCGGCGCGTACCTGATCCTCCTCGCCCTGAAGAAGAACGTCCGCTGGATGGGGCTGCTCCTGGTCACCACCGTCCTGCTGGACCTCGGCATCGCGACCACGGTGCTCTACACCTCCAGCGACCAGCTGGTGCCCGCGCTGCACTCGTACTGGCTGTGGATCCACGTCTCCACCGCCATCATCTGCGGTGCCGTCTTCTACATCGGCGCGGCCGGCACCCTGATGTACCTCTTCCGCGACAGCTACGAGAACAAGATCGCCAACGGCGGGCAGCCCGGCTCGTTCGCCCAGTCCGTGCTCTCCCGGCTGCCCGCGGCCGCGACGCTCGACAAGTTCTCCTACCGCGTCAACGCCGCCGTCTTCCCGCTGTGGACGTTCACGATCATCGCGGGCGCGATCTGGGCGGGCGACGCCTGGGGCCGCTACTGGGGCTGGGACCCCAAGGAGGTCTGGTCCTTCATCACCTGGGTCGCGTACGCCTGCTACCTGCACGCACGCGCCACCGCGGGCTGGAAGGGCCGCAAGGCCGCCTATCTGGCGCTGATCGCCTTCGGCTGCTGGCTCTTCAACTACTACGGCGTGAACATCTTCGTCACCGGCAAGCACTCCTACGCCGGCGTCTGATCCCGTCACGCAAGGGTGCGGATTCCGCACCACCGGGCCACGCTGGAACCATGACCGATGCGACCCCCGTCATCGAGCCCGGCACCAGCGAGACCCACGGTGACCTGCACACCCTGAGGTTCACGCTACGGCTGCCCCACCCCGTCCCGCGGGTGTGGGCAGCCGTCGCCAGTTCCGGGGGGCTGCCCGGCTGGCTCGCCGCCGCCGACCCCTTCGAGCCGCGCATGGGCGGAGCGATCACACTCCACTGGCTCAACACCGGCCAGGACGGGCGGGCCACGGTCGCCTCCGGCACCGTCACCGCCTGGGACATCGAACGGATCGCCGAATACACCTTCGACGGGCTCCACGGCCGGGTCCGCTTCCATCTGGAGCCCCCGCGCGGCGACCACGTGCTGCTCCGGTTCACCAACGAGCTCCGGGGCGACGACGAGCTGCGCCTCGACTGCCTGGCGGGCTGGCACGACCACTTCCTCCACCTGGTGGACGCGCTCGGCGGATACCCCGCCGACTGGACGAAGTGGACCCCGGTCCGGTGGGCCGCGCTGCGGGAGGAGTACGTGGCGGCCGAGCGGTGACCGGCCGGGGTCAGGGCGCCGATGACGGCGGCAGACAGGTGGCGTCCGGCGGGGTGCGCTCCGGCCAGGCGAGCGCCACGAACCGCTGACCGGCGTCCTCGGGCGACAGCTCCACCACCGGAACCGCCTTGTTGTACGGGTTGCCGTGGTTGTCCAGACAGATCCAGCCACTGGCCCCCGACACCTTCAGCGAGCCCTTCACCCGGGGCCACTGCTCGCCCACGTCCGTGAGCTGCGGCAGCCGTTGGCCCTCCGGGGTCGCCTGCCGGATGGCGTGCACCGCCAGGGCCATCGCGTCGTGCGCGATGATGATCTGGCCGTCGGTCAGGGCCCGGTGGTCCGTGGGGCCGATCGGGCCTGCGGGCGGCTTCGACACCGTGGCCAGAAGCTCCAGGAAGTCCCGGTAGTCCGCCGGGGAACCGCCCGTCGTCGTCCCGCCCTTCCCCGAGGCCGCGGCCCAGGCGTCCGGGTGCGCCAGCGAGGCATAGCGGACGGTCACCTTCCGGCGTAGCGCGCTCCGGTCGAGCTTCTTGTCGCTGCCGAGGTACGAGCCCTCGTCACCGGTCAGGATCGTGAACGCGCGGTTCTGGCAGCCCCGGGCCCCGAGCGCGTTGATGAACTGCCGCAGCTGGACGTGGCGGCCGGCGAAGAACACCGTATCCGCGTCCGTGTCGCAGATCAGATGGGTGATCTGCTGGAAGGTGTTGGCCGTGGTGCCCTCGTCGTTGGGGTCGCTGCGCGAGGTGAACAGCTCCGGCTGGTAGCGGGTGCCCTTGACCAGCGAGGTGAAGGCTGCCCGCAGGGTGTCCGTGTAGTGGTCCCCGGTCCGGGTGTCCTGCACCAGCAGCGCCTTGTCCGCCTTCACCCGCCCGAAGTGGGCCAGGGCGCGCGCCTCGTCGCGGTTGGTCGGCGAGACCCGCGCCAGGCCGGGGAACGGGTCGCCCTTCGCGCCGTTGGCGATGTCGTCGGCGGTGATCGTGGTGCCGACGACCGCGATGTGCGCGGCGGTCAGCTCCTTGACCGCCGACTTGACCTGCGTACTGCTGGTGGCGACCCCCGATACGGCCCGCAGGTGGTCCGGGGCCCCGGTCATGCCCTTCAGCCGGTCCACGGTCGGCCGCCACAGCAGGTTGTTCCTGCCGGTGTTGGCGAGTACCAGCCGGATCTTCGGCACCTGGTCGTTGGAGAGGCGGTTGGCCCGGTACTGCGCGGCGAACGCGCCCTGCAACTCGCGCTGCATCTTCGTCCGCATCGCCGCGTCCGTCGAGGTCAGCGGCAGCAGCAGCGCGACCGTCGCGTACCGGCCGGGCTTCAGAGTGGCGTTCTCCCGGTCGATGGCCGCGGCGACCCCGGCCAGCTCCGACTGCCCGAAGTCGTAGCCGTCGCCGGAGACCCCGACGCACTCGTCACTGCCCTGCGGCCGCTCGACGCCCGGGGCGCAGGAGCGGTCCTCGGGGGCGGTGAGGCGGCCGATGCCGTACCAGCCGGACGTGATCACCAGGGCGGCGAGCACCACCGAGGTGACGACCCTCTGCCGCGCGGTGTACCAGAGGCGGTAGCGCAGTGGATTACGCATCGGGCCCGCCGTCCCCCGGCCGCTGCCCGCCCGGCGGCATGGACAGCGGCCGCCAGGCCCGTACGTCCCGGGGCCAGTGCGTGGCCGCGTCCCACAGCACGCTGTTGCCGGTGGGATGTCTGCCGGACAGTTGCCGCAGTTCGTGCGCCATCTTGTCGATCACCTCTTCGTCCGGCAGGGCCAGTGGATCGGACAGCAGCCATACGCCGTGCAGCAGCCGGCGCAGCAGTACGTGCAGCTCGGCCGCCGGGGGGTCGAGCCCCCTCGGCGCGGTGTTGTCCGCCCGGCCGAGCGCGACCGCGCGCCGCGGGTCGGGGCCGACGGACCCCCGGGTGCGCGGGTACGGGGCCGAGGCGATGAAGCGCAGCAGCGCGAGCCACGCCGACACGTCCGGTTCGTCGAACCGCAGCCGCAGATGGCTCACGCACGCCTCGGCGTCGCCCAGCACCAGCTTCTGGTGGAGCAGACGCGGGACGCTGGGGTGGCGGCCACCGGGGGCGTACGCCCCGCGAAGCGAGACGTGCACCGCCTGCCACACCGCGTAGGACGGATGGTCGCCGTCCTGGAACCGCAGCCGGTGCAGCAGCAGCGACCGCAGCAGCGGATCGGCGACGAAGTGGCCGGGCCCGACCGGCCAGTCGTCCGCCCGCAGCGCGTCGCGCATCCGCAGCGCCACGTCCCCGTCCGGCGAACCCCGGCCGAGACGGCTCCCCGCCAGCAGCCGCGCCGAGTCCTCGCCGTGCGCGGCGGCCAGCACGGAGAGGAAGTCCAGCCGCTGCCCGGCCTCCGGCAGCAGCCGCGCGAGCAGCTCGTCCGCCACCTGCGCGGGCGCCCGGTCCTCGCGCACCTCCACCGTGCGGTCCAGCAGCGAACCCGGCACCAGCGACGCGGGCTCCGCCGCCTCGCCCGCCGCCAGCGCCAGCAGCTCCACCGCCAGCGGACGCCCGCCCGTCAGCCGGTGCACACCACGGGCCAGCCCGGCGGGGATGCGGCCCGCCCGGTCGTGCCGGTCGAACGCGGCGCGCACCTGCTCCGGATCGAGCGGGGTCAGCTCCACGGCGAGGATCCCGGAGGTCACGCCCGTCCCCCTGGACCAGCGCGAGGCGTGCGCCACCTCCGGAAGCCGCCGGCGCACCGCGTGGCTCAGCCCCTCGTGGTCCCGGACCCGGGAGGAGGCGAACACCGCGATCCGGTCCCGGACCCCGGCGGCCCGCTGCCGTAGCAGCGGTTCCACGAGTTGGCGGCCCAGCGGTGTGTGCGCGTTGTCGATCAGCAGCACCGGGCGGCCGCGCCGGGCGCCCCAGGACAGCCCCCCGTACGCCCCGACCAGGTCCGCGGCCAGCGCGAGCACCAGATGGTCCTCGGCGCGGCGGCGCAGATCCCCGCCGCGCTCGAAGTCGACCGCCAGCTGGCGCAGCCCGATCCGGCCGTTGCCGCCCGCGTGCGGATAGCTCCCGTACCAGTCCGCGGAACGGCGCTGGAAGCGGCTGAACGATTCCTCCAGGACCGTCTCGATGGTGGCTTCCGCGATCATCCCGGCCATCGGGGCCATCGAGTCGAAGGCGTTGGCGGCCAGTTTCGTCAGCACTTTGGTGACCCAGCCGGTCGCGGCGTCCCCGCGGCCGTCGACGGTCGCCAGGATCGGGCCGAGCGACTGGAGGTCCCGGCGCGCCCGCGTCTCGTCCTCGCGGGTCCAGGAGATGGAGGCGACCGCCACGAGCCCGAGGCTCAGCCGGGGGAACGACACCGGACGCGCGGCGCGCACCCGCGCCGTGAGCTGGGTGGCGAACTCCGGCAGCGCCCCGGTGACCGGGGTCCAGCCGGGGCCCGCGTCCTCGGGCGCCACGACGGTCTCGCAGTCGATCAGGGCGACCGGGGTGGTCTCCCGGTACAGATGGCGCAGCTGCTTGAGGACGGCCGTCTTGCCCATGCCGCGCCCGCCGGTCAGCACGGCGACCGGCGGATCGTCGCGGTGCTCGTAGGCGACCCGGGCGGAGCCGTACGGAGTGAGGCCGGTCAGGCGCGCGGCGAGTCCGTCGTCGTCGAAGATCGCCTCGCGTCCGTACAGCTCTCTCTCCACAGCACCCCCCGGCGTCGACGCTTGATTCGATCTGTCACAGCGTCAACACAAGGATATCGCCGGGCTGTTGGGGAGTGGAGAGGATTTTCGAACGTTCTGACGGGGCGCGCGTGCGCGCGGGGTGCGCAGGGCACGGCGGTGCGTGGGGTGCGCAGGGCGCGGCGGTGCGTGGAGCGCGGCGGGATCAGCCGGCGCCGATGTCCTCGTTCCAGAGGTCGGGGTGGTCCCGCACGAAGCCCCGCATGAGCGCCTCGCACGCGGTGTCGTCGAGCAGCACGATCTCCACGCCGTGCCGGGCCAGCCAGTCGTGCCCGCCGCGGAACGTCCGGGCCTCGCCGATCACCACCCGGGAGATCCCGAACTGCCGCACGAGGCCGCTGCAGTACCAGCAGGGGGAGAGCGTCGTCACCATCGTCGTACCCCGGTACGAGCGCTGCCGCCCGGCCGCCCGGAAGGCCGCGGTCTCCGCGTGCAGGGAGGGATCGCCGTCCTGGACACGCCGGTTGCGGCCCCGGCCGAGAAGGACGCCGTCCGGTCCGTACAGGGCGGCGCCGATGGGCACCCCGCCCTCGGCGAGACCGGCGCGGGCCTCGTCCAGAGCGGTGGCGAGCATGTCCGCGTCGCGCATGGGGTCCTCCCGGCCCGGGGGCCTACTCGCCCGAGGGGCTCGGGCTCTCCCCGTTCTCGCGGCGCTTCAGCTCCTCCTCGCGGCGGCGCAGATCGGCCTCCCAGTCCTTGAGGACCGACTCGTCCTTCTTGTTCTCTTCCTTCAGCGCGTTCAGGAACTCGGGGTTGTCGTCCGGCGCCACCCACCGCGCACGGTGGTTGCGGTGCCATTCGGACGGCGTACGGCCTCCGGCGGGCGCGTGGCGCATCTTGCCGGCGGCCAGCCAGACGATCGGGCCGACGATCCAGAACAGCAGGATGATGAAGACCCAGGCGATCTTCGGCAGGTGCTTGGCCTCGTCCTCGGGGGTGTTCAGGCAGTCGATGAACGCGTAGATCGTCAGCGCCAGAGGCAGGAGATAGATCAGGGCCCGGAACATGGTGGAAAAGTCCCCCTGCGGAGAGTTGGCGGGGCTTGTCCCGCCCCGGTTGGGGCCCAGCGTAGCCGGTGTCCGTGACATACCACGGCGAGCCGGGTGAACCGGCGCCGAGCGGGCCGGGCCGCTGGATTCCAGGTGTGCGGGGGCGGCCGCGTCGCGCCGGAGGCGCCGGGCCGGGGCCGCCGGGGTGGGGCACCCCGGGTGATCGTCGACGGTGATGACAAACTGGACGGCATGGCTTACGACGATCTTCGTTCCCTCCTCCGGGCCCTGGAGCGCGAGGGCGAGCTCAAGCGCATCAAGGCCGAGGTCGACCCCTACCTGGAGGTCGGCGAGATCGTCGACCGGGTGAACAAGGCGGGCGGCCCCGCGCTGCTCTTCGAGAACGTCAAGGGGTCCTCGATGCCCCTGGCCATGAATGTCTTCGGCACCGACAAGCGGCTTCTCAAGGCGCTCGGCCTGAAGTCCTACGACGACATCAGCGACAAGATCGGCGGGCTGCTCAAGCCGGAGCTGCCGCACGGCTTCGTCGGGGTGCGGGAGGCCTTCGGGAAGCTCGGCTCGATGGTGCACGTGCCGCCGAAGAAGGTGAAGCAGGAGAGCGCCCCGGTGCAGGAGGTCGTGCTCACCGGAGACGACGTGGACCTGGACCGGCTGCCCGCGCTCTTCACCTGGCCCGAGGACGGCGGCTCCTTCTTCAACCTGGGGCTCACGCACACCAAGCACCCGGAGACCGGCGTGCGCAACCTGGGGCTGTACCGGCTCCAGCGCCACGACCGGCGCACCATCGGGATGCACTGGCAGATCCACAAGGACAGCCGCAACCACTACCAGGTCGCCGCCAAGCGCGGCGAGCGGCTGCCGGTCGCCATCGCGTTCGGCGCCCCGCCCGCCGTGACGTACGCCTCGACCGCCCCGCTGCCGGGGGACATCGACGAGTACCTCTTCGCCGGGTTCATCCAGGGCAAGCGGATCGAGATGGTCGACTGCAAGACCGTGCCGCTCCAGGTCCCGGCGCAGGCCGAGGTCGTCATCGAGGGCTGGCTGGAGCCCGGGAAGATGCTCCCCGAGGGGCCGTTCGGCGACCACACCGGCTTCTACACCCCGCAGGAACCGTTCCCCGCACTGACCATCGACTGCGTGACGATGCGGAAGCGTCCGCTGCTCCAGTCGATCGTGGTGGGCCGGCCGCCGACCGAGGACGGGCCGCTGGGGCGGGCCACCGAGCGGTTCTTCCTGCCGCTGCTCAAGATCATCGTGCCGGACATCGTGGACTACCACCTGCCGGAGGCGGGCGGCTTCCACAACTGCGCGATCGTCTCGATCGACAAGAAGTACCCGAAGCACGCGCAGAAGGTGATGAGCGCCATCTGGGGCGCGCACATGATGTCGCTGACCAAGCTGATCGTGGTCGTGGACTCCGACTGCGACGTCCACGATCTGCACGAGGTCGCCTGGCGGGCGCTCGGCAACACGGACTACGCGCGGGACCTGACGGTCACCGAGGGGCCCGTCGACCATCTCGACCACGCCTCCTACCAGCAGTTCTGGGGCGGCAAGGCGGGTATCGACGCGACGAAGAAGTGGCCCGAGGAGGGTTACACCCGGGACGGGGGCTGGCCGGACATGGTCGAGTCCGACCCGGAGACGGCGGCGAAGGTCGACCGCCGGTGGAAGGAATACGGACTGTGAGCGCCGCCGAAGCAGCACTGGGCTCCGGGCCCGTACAACCGAACAGCAAGGTCAAGGCGTTCCTCCGGCTCGTGATGATCGAGCACTCGGTCTTCGCGCTGCCCTTCGCGTACATCGCCACCCTGACCGCGATGTTCCGGGCGGACGGGTCCATCGACTGGGTCACCCTGCTGCTCGTCACCGTCGCGATGGTGGGGCTGCGGACCTTCGCGATGGCCTGCAACCGGATCATCGACCGGGAGATCGACGCCCGTAACCCGCGCACCGCGAGCCGGGAGCTGGTCACCGGGGCGGTCTCGGTGAGGTCGGCGTGGACGGGGGCGCTCGTCGCCGTCGTGGTCTTCCTCGGCGCGGCCGCGCTGCTGAACCCGCTCTGCCTGGCCCTCGCGCCGGTCGCCGTCGTCCCCATGGTGGTCTATCCGTACGGGAAGCGGTTCACCCACTACCCGCACGCCATCCTCGGTCTCGCGCAGGCGATGGGGCCGGTCGGCGCCTGGCTGGCGGTGACCGGCAGCTGGTCGTGGGACGCGGTGATCCTCGGCCTCGCGGTCGGGATCTGGATCGGCGGCTTCGACCTGATCTTCGGCTGCCAGGACGTCCAGGCGGACCGGGCGCACGGGGTGCTGTCGGTGCCGGCCCGGTTCGGTGTCCCGGCCGCGCTGTGGGGCGCGCGGGTCTGCCACGCGGTGACGACCGGGCTGCTGGTCTGGTTCGGGCTGGCCACGGAGGCCGGGCTGTTCTACTGGATCGGCATGGTGATCGTCGCCGTCGCGTTCGTGTACGAGCACCGGGTGGTGCGGCCGCACGACCTGTCCCGGCTGAACCGGGCGTTCTTCTCGGTCAACGGATTCATCGGGATCGCGCTCTTCGCGTGCGCGCTGCTGGACCTGCTGGTGCGGGGCCTGACGGTCTGAGCCCGGCCGGGGCCGGACCGCGTGCAGGGTCGGCGGGGCGGGCGGGCCGGGCGGGGTGGTGCGTCAAGGACCGCCGCGTCACGGGTCCGTCCCAGGGGACCGCGTGCGCGACGGGTGCCGAACGGGCGTGGGAACCGCCCTCGCGGCGGCGCGGTGGGCGCCGCGCAGGCCCCCGTTTTCCTTGCCGGAGGGCGGCTGGAGCGGGTCCGGGGCGGGTGGGAGCCGCCCGGCGGTGCTGCGCTTCGTGCCCGGTGGCGCGTGTAACAGGGGTGTATTAGCGGGCGGTTGGGCGGAACGGTGCGCCGGGCCCGGTGGCTCTTGGTGATCAGGAACGCCCGCTCGTACCGACGCGGAACGAGCAGCCGGCCCCCCACCGACACCGAGGAAGAAACCATGCGCGTACAGAAGCTCACCTTCGCCGCCCTGGCCGTTGTCGCCGGTCTCTCGCTCACCGCCTGCCAGAACGGCGAGGACGACCTGGGGCAGACCGCCCCGCCGTCCGCGTCCTCCACGAGCGGTGGCGCGGGCTCGGGCGGTGCGGACCAGGACGGCGGGAAGGACTCGGCCGGAAAGGGGACCGGCGGGCAGGACACGTCTGGCGGTAACGGGTCCGCCGGGAACGCGTCCGGCGGGAGCGGGTCCGGTGGGAGCGGCGGCGCGGGCAAGTGCCGTACCGACGACCTGGACATCAGCGCGACGGACAGCACCATCGGCGGCGACAGCGAGGGGACCGTCGCGGTGGAGTTCAAGAACGGCGGCCCGGACTGTGTGCTCTCCGGGTACGCGGGCATCGACCTGAAGACCGCCGAGGGGGCGATCTCCGCGGAGCGCACCGGTCAGAAGTCCACCCCGATGACCCTCAAGAGCGGGAAGTCGGTGTACTTCGGCATCAACTACCCGCTCAACACCTCGGGCGGCTCCGGCGTCCGCGTCACGGGCCTCGTGGTGACCCCGCCGAACGAGACGAAGTCGTTCTCCCTCGAATGGCCGGGCGCCGCCACGCTGCCCGTCACGGACGGTTCCGGCTCCGCGGTGAAGGTCGGCCCGATGGGCAGCGCCGGTCAGGGCGAGGGCTGACCCGGACGCCACGGGTTCCGTCCGCGCCCCGCGCCACGGGTTCCGTCCGCGCCCTACGGTATGAGCGGCCGGGCGGACACCGGCGTGCCGCGGCGGCGGAAGACGAACGCCGCCGCGACGCCCGCCGCCAGCCCGAACAGATGCCCCTGCCAGCTGACCGAGGTGTTGGCGGGGGAGATCCCCACCAGGATCGACGAACCCCATATCGCGCCGATCAGCAGACCGGCGCCGATGTCGAGCAGTCTGCGGTCGACGAACCCCCGGACCAGCAGATAGCCGAAGAGGCCGAAGACCAGTCCGGACGCGCCCGCCGTGTTGGAACCGCCGGGCGAGACCAGCCAGACGCCGAGACCGTCGACCACGATGATCATCGCGGCCACGGCGGCGAATCTGCGGATGCCGCTCAGCGCGGCCAGGAAGCCGAAGACCAGCAGTGGCAGGCTGTTGGCGGCGACATGGCCGAAGCCGAAGTGGATGAAGGACGCGGGCACCACGTCCAGCAGCTCGGAGGCCCGGCGGGGCTCTATTCCGAATGTGTCCAGCGCATGGCCGGTCGAGACGTCGACGACTTCGAGCAGCCAGAGGAACGCCACCCAGCCGAGCATCACCTTGGCCGCGGTCCTCGCGCGACCGCCCGCGTCCCACGCCGTCGCGGACTGATGTGACGATGCGGCCATCGTGCCCCCCTGTCGGCCCCTGCCGGTCCCTGTCGTCCCCTGCCGTATCCGTTCCACCCCTGGAACGCCCGGGGCACCTTGTTCGGTTCCGGTTCCGTACTGCCGGATAGGCTCAGGAGTGTGGATTCCGGGACTTCAGTGAGTCAGCAACGACGACAGCCTTGGATCGTCGGGGTTTCAGGCGCTTCGGGCACCCCTTTCGCGGCCGCCGTGCTGCGCGGTCTGCTGGCCGCGGGGGAGAGCGTCGATCTGGTGGTGAGCCGGGCCTCGCGGCTGACGCTGCTGGACGAGACCGGGATCGCCTTCCGCGACGCGCACTGGCAGGAGGACCTGCGCGGCTGGCTGGCGCGCGGGGCGGACGGGAAGCCGCACACCTTCGACGTGGACGTGGCGGGCGTACGGCACTGGGCGGCCGGTGATCTCGCTGCGGGCCCGTCCTCGGGCTCGTACCCGGCCAAGGGGATGCTGATCGTCCCGGCCTCGACGGCCTGTGTGGCGGGGGTGGCGCTCGGTCTCTCGAAGGATCTGCTCCAGCGGGCCGCGAGCGTGACGCTCAAGGAGCGGCGGAAGCTGGTCGTCGCCGTGCGGGAGACCCCGCTCAACGGGCAGACGCTGAAGCATCTGGTGAGCCTGGACGAGGCGGGAGCCGTGGTGCTGCCCGCCTCTCCGGCGTTCTACGCGGGGGCGACGCACATCCAGGACCTGGTGGACTTCGTCGCCGGGCGGGTGCTGGACGCGGCGGGCGTGCCGCACGAGCTGTACCGCCGGTGGGAGGGGGAGCTGGGTGGCGGCTCCCGTGACTCCCGTGGCTGAGGGTGTGGTCAGCGCTTCTTCATGGCGCGCGGCTTGCGGGTCCGGTCGACCCGGTGCGCGGCGGCGGGCTGGTGGGCACGCGAGCGGTTGGCCAGGTCCTGCAGCTCGCGCATCCGGGCGTAGGCCATCTCGATCGAGTACACGGTGTTCTCACTCCTGAAGATTCGAAAGCATTTTTTGGATGTTCGGAAAGATTTGCAGGCGATGAAGCCTGCATGCCTTAGATTCTACACGTAGACTCGCGATACTGCTGAACAATGGAAGGTTTCAGTCATATGGACGCGGTGGACAGGCAGCTCATCCAGGCCCTCAGGGAGAACGGCAGGGCCTCGTACGCCGAGCTGGGGCGGCTCGTCGGGCTCTCCGGGCCCAGCGTCACCGACCGCATCAACCGGCTGGAAACCGCCGGTGTCATCACCGGCTACCGTGCCACCGTCGACGCCGCGTCCCTGGGGCTCGGGGTCACGGCCCTGATCGGTATCTCGCTCTCCGACGCCGCCGACCACGAGGACGTGGCGCGCCGGCTGAAGGACCTCGCGGAGATCGAGGACGCCTGGTTCATCGCGGGCGACGACTCGTACATGCTCAAGGTGCGCGTCGGTGACGTGGACGGCCTGGAGAAGACCATCCGCCGGCTCAGCGGCACACGGGGCGTCTCGCGCACCCGCACCACGATCGTGCTCTCCACCAAGTGGGAGAACCGGGTCGGAGAACTTCCCGAGGAGCCGTAGGCGTAACGTGGTGGAGCCCCCGGGGGACCGGGGGTTCGCCCCGGTATCGCCCATCACCGGGCACCGGGAAACGCACAGTACGTCGACAACTGGGAGGCAGCCGCATGGATGTCGGGCTCAAGCGCGAGCTGGAGGAGAAGGTCCGCGCAGGGGAGCGGCTGACCCGTGAGGACGGTATCGCCCTCTACGAGTCGGACGACCTGGCCTGGCTCGGCGGCCTCGCCCACGAGGTGCGCACGCGCAAGAACGGCGACGTCGTGCACTTCAACGTCAACCGGCACCTCAACATGACCAATGTGTGCACCGCGTCGTGCGCCTACTGCTCGTTCCAGCGCAAGCCGGGCGAGAAGGACGCGTACACCATGCGCATCGAGGAGGCCGTCCGCCTCGCGAAGGCGATGGAGGGCGAGAACCTCACCGAGCTGCACATCGTCAACGGGCTGCACCCCACGCTGCCGTGGCGCTACTACCCGCGCTCGCTGAGCGCGCTCAAGGAAGCGCTGCCGCAGGTCTCCCTGAAGGCGTTCACCGCCACCGAGATCCACCACTTCGAGACCATCTCCGGACTCTCGGCCTCCGAGATCCTGGACGAGCTGATCGAGGCCGGTCTGGAGTCGCTGACCGGCGGCGGCGCGGAGATCTTCGACTGGGAGGTCCGTCAGCACATCGTGGACCACGCCACCCACTGGGAGGACTGGTCGCGGATCCACCGCCTGGCCCACGAGAAGGGGCTCAAGACCCCGGCGACCATGCTGTACGGGCACATCGAGGAGCCCCGGCACCGCGTCGACCACGTGCTGCGGCTGCGCGAGCTCCAGGACGAGACCGGCGGCTTCCAGGTCTTCATCCCGCTGCGCTACCAGCACGACTTCGTGGACATGAAGGACGGCAAGATCCGCAACAAGCTCCAGGCGCGGACGACCATGGCGACCGGCGCCGAGGCGCTGAAGACCTTCGCGGTCTCGCGGCTGCTCTTCGACAACGTCCCGCACGTCAAGGTCTTCTGGGTGATGCACGGTGTGCAGACCGCCCAGCTCGCGCTCCAGCACGGCGCCGACGACATGGACGGCTCGGTCGTCGAGTACAAGATCACGCACGACGCGGACAACTACGGCACGCCGAACAAGCTCGGCCGCGAGGACCTGCTGGACCTGATCCGCGACGCGGGCTTCCGGCCCGTCGAGCGCAACACGCGCTACGAGATCATCCGCGAGTACCCGGGCCCGGACGCCGGACGGCGCGAGTCGCCGCAGCCGATGCGCGTCTGACCCGCGGGATCGTCAGCGGTTCGGTACCACGGGAGCCCCGGCCTTCGGCCGGGGCTTTCTCGCGTGCTGGACCGGGTTTGGGGCTCACGGCAAGTAATAGTTAATCTGCATCTATGGCACTTACATTTGAGCTGGACCCCCCGTTCGACCGCGCGCTGCGGGACGGTGTCGCCGAGCTGTGGACCGAGGTCTCCAACGCGGGCGGCGCGGTCGGTTTCGTACCGCCCGTCACGACCGACGACATCCGGCCCGAGCTGGTCAGGCACCTGGTCGCGATGGCCGAGGGGCGCACCCGTCTGCTGGTCGGCCGCGACGAGGACGGCGCCGTCGCGGCCACGGCCTTCCTCGCCCTCAACAGCCACCGGCTGATGGCCCACTGGCTCTGGCTGTACACGGTGATGGTCCACCCCCGCCACCAGGGCAAGGGGTACGGACGCGATCTGATGGACGCGGCGGCGCGGGCCGCCCGGGGCATCGACGGGATCGAGGCCGTCCGGCTCACCTGCCGGGGTGGGACCGGCGTCGACCGGTTCTACGCCTCGTGCGGGTACAAGGAGGTCGGACGGGTGCCCGACGCGATCCGGGTCGCCGACGGGGACGACCGCGACGACATCATCATGCTGCTGCCGCTCGGCCGCTGAGCCCCGCCCGCCCCGGCCCGCCCGGCCGCGCCACCTCCTTTGGCGGAGCCCTCCGAACTGATCGATTCCGGGGCATGCTTCACTGGTCGGGCAGGAACGAAGGACCGTCATACGCCGAGAGAGAGGCCAACTGTGTCCGCTGCCAAGCCGAGCGCGACCATCCGGTACACCGCGATGCGCCTCAGTATCTTCGTCGGCTGCTTCGCCATCGCGGCCGTGGCCGTCCATTTCGGCCTGCTGCCCTCCGGGACGAACGGCTCCAATCTCGTCTGGGTGATTCTGCTCGCCCTGGTCCTGTCCGCGCCGCTCAGCTACGTACTGCTGCGCAAGCAGCGCGACGAGATGTCCGTGCAGATCGTCTCCACGGTCGACCGCGCCAAGGAGCGCCTGGAGGCCAACCGGACCCGCGAGGACCACGTCACCCCGTGACGGCGGCGCCCGCGACGGAGTGAGAGCCACGTAAGGACTGCGTAAGCTTCCTCACACCCGCGCCCTTTTCATTCGAAACCCCAGCACCGGAGCGTCCGCTCCTGTACTGGGGTTTTGTCGTTCCGGCGGGAGTCCGGGGCGCCCGGGGGCGCGGGCGCGGGTGCGGTGCGGGCCCGGCCGGGTCAAAGAAGACCTTTGAGGTTCTCAAAGTTCAAGTGTTAACGTGTTCGACATGAAGACAGCAGTGCGCCATCGATTCGCCGCGAGCGTCCCGCTCGTGGAGCGCCTGCACGTCGACCTCTGCCGCTGTATGTCCGCGGTCTGTTGCCGCAACGTCTGAACGGCACCATGCAGCGGCGCCGCCCCTGACGCGGGCGCCGCACCCCCCGTCCCCCGCACAGTCGTCCCCGTGCGTCCCGATGCGTCACATCTGGAGTGTGTCCGTGTCCGCGAACCCCGCGTCCACCGCTGCCGGCAGCCCGTCCGGCTCCGGTTTCCGTATACCCAAGGTCCCGTTCTGGGCCCAGATAGTCGCCGGTCTCGTCCTCGGTGTCGTGCTCGGCTGGCTCACGCGCACATACGACATCGGCTGGCTCTACACCACGCTCGACAAGGTCGGCCACATCTTCGTCCAGCTGCTGAAGCTGGCCGTCGCGCCCCTCGTCTTCTTCGCGATCCTGGTGTCGATCACCAACCTGCGCAAGGTCAACAACGCCGCCCGGCTGGCCACCCGCACCCTGCTCTGGTTCATGATCACCTCGCTGATCGCGGTCGCCATCGGCCTCGCGATCGGCCTGATCACCAACCCCGGCTCCGGCACCGGCCTCACGCCGAAGGACGGCAAGCTGCCGGAGCACGCGGGCTCCTGGCTCGACTTCCTGACCGGCATCATCCCGGACAACGTGATCACGCCGTTCACCGAGCTGAACGTTCTCCAGATCGTCTTCATGGCCGCCGTCGCCGGTATCGCCGCTCTCCAGCTCGGTGAGAAGGCGCAGCCGATCCTCACCCTCAGCGAGTCCGTCCTGGAGCTGCTCCAGAAGGCCCTGTGGTGGGTCATCCGCCTCGCCCCCCTCGGCACCGTCGGCCTCATCGGCTACGCGATCGCGGACTACGGCTGGGACCTGATCGGCAAGTACGCGACGTTCACCGCCGACGTCTACATCGGCTGCGCCCTGGTGCTCTTCGGGGTGTACCCGCTGCTGCTCGCCACCGTCGCCAAGCTCAGCCCGGTGCAGTTCTTCAAGGGCGCCTGGCCGGCGATCCAGCTGGCCTTCGTCTCCCGCTCCTCGGTCGGCACCATGCCGGTCACCCAGAAGGTCACCGAGCGCCTCGGCGTCCCGAAGGAGTACGCCTCCTTCTCGGTCCCGTTCGGCGCCACCACCAAGATGGACGGCTGCGCCGCGATCTACCCGGCGCTGGCGGCGATCTTCATCGCGCAGATCTTCGACGTGCAGCTCGGCGTCGGCGACTACATCCTGATCGCGTTCGTCTCGGTGATCGGCTCGGCGGCCACCGCCGGTCTCACCGGCGCGACGGTCATGCTGACCCTCACGCTCTCGACGCTGGGCCTCCCGCTGGAGGGCGTCGGTCTGCTCATGGCCATCGACCCGATCCTGGACATGATGCGGACGGCCACCAACGTGGCCGGGCAGGCGCTGGTCCCGGTGATCGTCTCGGCCCGCGAGAAGATCCTCGACCACGACGCGTACAACTCGGCCTCCTCCTCGCCGGTCGACGGCGACGAGGTGCGCGACACCGAGCCGGAGCGGGTTCCGGTCGCCGCGTAACCCCCGCGCACGCACGGCACATGGCAGCGCCCCCGGTCCCCGCCCCCGCGGCAGGACCGGGGGCGCTGTCGTACGCGGCGGGGCGGAGGCCCGCGCCGTACCCTTGCCGGGGGAGCGGGCACACCGGGGGCGGGAGGAAGTCGACGTGGGTGCGGTGAAGAGCAGACGGATGCCGCGGGCCGTGCGCGAGCAGCAGATGATGGACGCCGCGGTGCGGACCTTCGGGCAGCGCGGGTACCGGGCCGCGTCGATGGACGAGATCGCCGAGCTGGCGGGGGTGTCCAAGCCGCTCGTCTATCTGTATCTGAACTCCAAGGAGGAGCTCTTCACCGCCTGTATCCGGCGCGAGGCGAAGGCGCTGGTCGAAGCGGTACGGGCCGGGGCGGAGCCGGGGCTTCCGGCCGACCGGCAACTGTGGTCCGGGCTGCGGGCGTTCTTCACGCACACCGCGGAGCATCCGGACGGGTGGGCGGTGCTGCACCGCCAGGCGCGTACGCACGGGGAGCCGTTCGCCGACGAGGTGACGGCGATGCGGGACGAGATCGTCGCCTTCGTGACGGAGCTGATCGGGGCCGCGGCCCGCGAGGCGCACCACGATCCGGCGCTGCCCGACCGCGATGTGGCGGGGCTGGCGCAGGCGCTCGTGGGGGCCGCGGAGTCGCTCGCCGGATGGGCGAACGAGACCCCGGGCGTCTCGGCGAAGGAGGCCGCGGCCACCCTGATGAACTTCTCCTGGGCGGGCCTGGAGAGCCTTATGAACGGCCGTCCCTGGCAGCCGCCGGATCCGTCCGGGGGCCGGGCGCGCGGCGGGTCCGCCCGGTGAGGTGGACGCGGCCGGCGCCGCGCAGCTGGAAGCCGGTGGCGTCCGCCGCGTAGGTGACGGTGGCGGGCAGCAGGACGGGGGCCCTGAAGTCGGCCCGCACCCAGCTGATCCCGTCGGGGCGCGGTTCCTCGGCCAGGCAGCGGGCGACCGTCCACATGCCGTGGGCGATGGCCCGGGGGAAGCCGAAGAGCCGGGCGGTGAGCGGGTACAGGTGGATGGGGTTCCGGTCGCCCGAGGCGGCACCGTAGCGCCGCCCCAGATCGCCGGGGAGGTGCCACTCGGCGACGGCGGGAAGCTCCGGGGCGGAGGCCGGGGCTGGGCGCTCGGCCGGTGGGGCTGCGGTCGTCGGGTGCCGGGAGAGATAGCCGCTGCGGGACTCCCAGACCGGCTCGCCCGCCAGCCGCGCCTCGGTGACCACCGTGACCTCGGTGCCGCGCCGGTGCGGTGCCAGCTCCTGGGCGTACACCGTGAGTTCGAGCGGGTCGGCGGGGCGCAGGACCCGGTGCCGGGTGATCTCGATCCAGGTGTGGACGAGGCCGACGACCGGCAGTGGGAACCCCCGGGCGGTCATCAGCCGCATGGCGAGCGGGAAGCCCAGCACATGCGGGTAGGTGAGCGGCAGCGCGTCCGGTACGTCGGCCGGGCCCGGGGCCGGGAAGCCGCAGACGCGGCGGTACGCGGCGAGCGGGGCGGTGGCGGCCGGGGCGGCCGGGCGCACGGCCCGGCCGGCCGGCAGGACGGCGCCGGGGCGGCCGGGGCGTTTGAACGGGGAGGTGACGGCGCCGCGTACGAGCGCCGCGTTCAGGTTCGGCACGGGGGTCACGCTCCCAGCAGGCTCTGGCCGCAGACGCGTACGACCTGGCCGTTGACGGCCGTCGAGGCGGGCTGGGCGAACCAGGCGGTCGTCTCGGCGACGTCGACCGGGAGGCCGCCCTGACCGAGGGAGTTCATCCGGCGGCCCGCCTCCCGGATGAGGAGGGGGACGGCCGCGGTCATCTTCGTCTCGATGAAGCCGGGGGCCACCGCGTTGACCGTGACGCCGTGGTCGGCGGCGGCGCGCGGGGCCAGGGCGCGGACCAGTCCGATGATGCCCGCCTTGCTGGCCGCGTAGTTCGTCTGGCCGTTGTTGCCCGCGATGCCCGCGATGGACGCGGTGGCGACGATCCGGCCGCCGCGGTTGAGGGTGCCCGCCGCCAGCAGGGCGTCCGTGGTGCGCAGCACGCTGTCCAGGTTCACGTCGACGACCGGGGCCCAGCGGTCCGCGGGCATGTTGGCGAGGCGGCGGTCACGGGTGATGCCCGCGTTGTGGACGAGGACGTCGAGGCCGTCGGGGAGCGCGGCGGCGATCCGCTCCGCGGCGTCGGGGGCGGTGATGTCCAGCGGCAGCGCGGTGGCGCCCAGTTCCCCGGCGGTGCGGGCCAGCTCGTCCCGCGCCTGCGGGACGTCCAGGCAGAGGACCCGGGCGCCGTCCCGGGCCAGTACCGAGGCGACGGAGGCGCCGATGCCGCGCGCGGCGCCGGTGACCAGCGCGGTGCGCCCGGCGAGCGGGACCGTCCAGTCGGCCACGGGGGCGGGCGTGGCGGCGGTCAGCCCGATCACCTGGCCGCTGATGTACGCGGAGCGGGGCGAGAGCAGGAAGCGCAGGGTGGACTCGGCCGAGGCGACGCCTTCCGGGTCGACGCGGAGCAGCTGTACGGTGGCGCCCCCGCCGATCTCCTTGCCCAGGGAGCGCACGAACCCCTCCAACGCCTGCTGGGCGGCGGCCTGGTGGTGGTCGTCGGCCGAGGGCCGCACCCCGAGCACCACGACGCGCCCGCCCGGGGCGAGGGAGCGGATCACGGGGTGCAGCGCCGCGTGGACACCGGCGAGCCCGCCGGGGGTGACGACGGCCGTCGCGTCGAGCACGATCCCGGCCGGACGCTCGGCGCGGTCGGTGACGTCGAGGCCGGTGGCCGCCAGGAGGGCGGCGAGCTCCTCGGTGACGGTGGAGTCCCCGGCGGTGAGGTGGAGCACGGGGCCGTCCAGCGTCGGGGTCCCTGGCGACCAGCGGCGCAGGCGGGCGGGTTGCGGGAGGCCGAGCCGCCGGGTCAGGAAGCGGCCGGGTGCTGTGCCGGTGAAGTGCAGATAGCGGTCGGCCATTGTCCAGACTCCCTGCTCGGTCGTAGATTTACTCCAGAGTAAGGTTACTCAAGAGTCAGGAGCTGGTCGAGATGATCCCCCTCGCACTCCCGCAGCCCCGCAGGGTCGCGGTCATCGGCGGCAGCCGCGTCCCGTTCGCGCGCTCCGACGGCCCGTACGCGCACGCCTCCAACCAGCAGCTGCTCACGGCCGCCCTGGACGGCCTGGTCGAGCGGTTCGGGCTCCGGGGGGAGCGGATCGGCGAGTTCGCGGCCGGCGCCGTGCTCAAGCACAGCCGCGACTTCAACCTGGCCCGCGAGACCGTGCTCGGCTCGGCGCTCGACCCGCGCACTCCGGCGTACGACGTCCAGCAGGCCTGCGGCACCGGCCTCCAGGCCGTGGTCGCCGCGGCGAACAAGATCATGCTCGGGGCGATCGACTCGGCGGTGGCGGGCGGCACCGACACCACGAGCGACGCGCCCCTCGGCGTCAACGACGAGCTGCGCAGGCTGCTGCTCGATGCCCGGCGGGCGAAGTCGACGGGCGCCAGGATCAAGGCGCTCGCCCGCGTACGCCCCCGGCACCTCGTCCCGGACGTCCCGCGCAACGCGGAGCCCCGCACCGGTCTCTCGATGGGCGAGCACGCCGCGGTCACCGCCCGCCGCTGGGGCATCACCCGCGAGGCCCAGGACCTGCTGGCGGCCACCAGCCACCAGCGCCTCGCGGCGGCGTACGAGCGGGGCTTCCTGGACGACCTCGTCGTCCCGTTCCGGGGGCTGGCCCGCGACCAGAACCTCCGCCCCGGCTCCACGGTCGGCAAACTCGCCACGCTGAAGCCGGTGTTCGGCACCGACCACCCCGACGCGACGATGACCGCGGGCAACTCCACCCCGCTCACCGACGGCGCCGCGACCGTCCTGCTGGCGAGCGAGGAGTGGGCCCGCGCGCACGACTTGGAGCCGCTCGCCTTCCTGTCCCTGTACGAGACGGCGGCCGTGGACTACGTGAACGGCGACGACGGGCTCCTGATGGCGCCCGCGTACGCCGTGCCGCGCATGCTGGAGCGCGCCGGGCTCACCATCGAGGACTTCGACCTGTTCGAGATCCACGAGGCCTTCGCCTCCCAGGTACTGGCCACCCTCGCGGCCTGGGAGAAGCAGGGTCTCGCGCCCGTGGACCGGGACAGGCTCAACGTCGCGGGTTCCTCGCTCGCCACGGGCCATCCGTTCGCCGCGACGGGGGCCCGGATCGTCGCCACCCTCGCCAAGCTCCTGGCGGAGCGGGACGGGCCGTCCCGGGGGCTGATCTCGATCTGCGCGGCGGGCGGCCAGGGCGTCACGGCCATCCTCGAACGCCCCTGAGGCCCCTGGCACTTGTGAGATCCCCGGCGTCCCTGAGGGCCCTGGCACCTCCGAGGTCCCCAGCGTCCCTGAGGGCCCTGGCACCTCCGAGGTCCCCAGCGTCCCTGAGGGCCCTGGCACCTCCGAGGTCGCCGGCGTCCCTGAGGGTCCTGGCATCCCTGAGGGCCCTGTGCCCTTCCGGCGCTGCGGGGCCCCCGCGCCCCGGGGCACCTCTCACGCCCCCGCACCACACCCACCGGCCCGACGCCCCGCACCCACCGGCCCGACGCACCGCACCACCGGCCCGACGCACCGCCCCGGACACCGCCGGACGGACCCGGCGCAACCGCCCGACCCCTTGTTGAGGAGCCGCACGTGTCCACGCCATCCACCACCCCCGGTTCCACCGCCCCCAGTTCCACTACCCCCGGTTCCACCGCCCCCGACCCCACTGCCCCCGCCGCCCCCGTCCTCGTGGAGCCGACCAAGGTCAGGGCCGAGGACGGCTCGGTGCGGCAGGTCTCCGTACCGCCCGCCGCGCCGCCCGTCCGCCGGGGCTCGCTCGCCGAGATCCCGTTCGACAACGCCCGAGAGGCGCCCGCCGACGCCGTGCTCAGCCGCAAGCGGCCGGACGGGAGCTGGCAGGACGTGACAGCGGCGGAGTTCGCCGACGAGGTGCTCGCCGTCGCCAAGGGGCTCGTCGCGGAGGGCCTCGGCCTTGGGGACCGGATCGCGATCATGGCCCGGACCTCCTACGAGTGGACCCTGCTCGACTTCGCGGCCTGGGCCGCCGGGCTGGTGACCGTCCCCGTCTACCCCACCTCCTCCGCCCTCCAGACCCGCTGGATCCTCCAGGACTCCGGCGCCGTCGCGTGCGCCGTCGAGAGCGCGGAGCAGAGCCGGCTGATCAGCCAGGAGCGCAAGCAGCTCGGCGGCCTCGCCCATCTGTGGCAGTTCGACACAGGCGCGCTCGGCCGGCTGAAGACCCTCGGCCGGGACGTCCCCGACGACACCGTCGCCGCCCGCCGTGCCGCACTGGAACCGGAGACCCCCGCCACCCTCATCTACACCTCGGGCACCACCGGCCGCCCCAAGGGGTGTGTGCTCAGCCACGGCAACTTCTTCGCCGAGGTCGACAACGCGATCGAGCTGTTGCACCCGGTCTTCAAGTCGGTCAGCAAGTACCCCGCCTCCACCCTGCTCTTCCTCCCGCTCTCCCACGTCTTCGGGCGGATGGTCGCGATCGGCTGTCTGCGCGCCCGGGTCCGCCTCGGCCACGCCCCGTCGATCCGGACCGACGACCTGCTCGCCGATCTCGCCGGGTTCCGGCCGTCGTTCCTGCTGGCCATCCCGTACGTGCTGGAGAAGGTGTACAACACCGGCCGCGCCACCGCCGAGAAGATGGGCCGCGCCGCGTCGTTCGACCGCGCCGCGCGGATCGCCCAGCGGTACGGGGAGGCCGTGGAGGCCGCCGAGCACGGCACCGGCCCCGGCCCGGGGATGGGCCTGCGGGCGGCCCGCGCCCTGTACGACCCGCTGGTCTACCGCCGCATCCGGGCCGCGCTCGGCGGACACGTCCGGTACGCGATCTGCGGCGGCTCGCCGCTGGGCCACCGGCTCGCGGCGTTCTACGCGGGCGCGGGCATCGAGATCTTCGAGGGGTACGGCCTCACCGAGACCACCGCGGCCGCCACCGTCACCCCGCCGCTCAAGCCGCGCCTGGGCACCGTCGGCTGGCCGCTGCCCGGCTCCGCCGTACGGATCGCGGACGACGGCGAGGTGCTGCTCGGCGGCGGGCAGGTGTTCCAGGGGTACTGGGACGCCGGACAGGGCCGGGCCGTACCCGCGCAGGAGGGCGGCTGGTTCGCCACCGGAGACCTGGGCGCGCTCGACGAGGACGGCTACCTCACGATCACCGGCCGCAAGAAGGACATCATCATCACCTCCGGCGGCAAGAACGTCGCCCCGGCGCCGCTGGAGGACTGGCTGCGCGCCCACCCCCTGGTCGGCCAGTGCATGGTGGTCGGCGACGACCGCCCGTTCGTCACCGCGCTGATCACCCTGGAGCCGGACGGGCTCGCCCACTGGCGGCAGATGAAGAAGAAGCAGCATGTGCCGATCCGGGAACTCGTCGACGACGACGAATTGCGCACGGCGCTGCGACGCGCCGTCGACGAGGCCAACCGGCTGGTCTCCCGCGCGGAGTCGATCCGTGAATTCGCCGTGCTGCCCGTGGACTTCACCGAGGAGAGCGGCCATCTGACGCCCTCGCTGAAGCTGAAGCGGGACGTGATCGCACGGGACTTCGCGGAGGAGATCGAGGCGTTGTACCGGAGGTGAGCGGGGGAGCTCCGCGTGAGGGCGCTCGCGCGGAGCTCCCGGGCCGGGAATGTGTACGTCCCGGCCCTCCCGTCGAGCGGGAACGCATGATCGAAAGGGGCGCCGCGCATCGCGAGTGAGATGTGCACGCATTCCGTGCGTACGGAAGCACGGACAACGGCGTCCGTGCCGGTCCGGCCCCGGGCCCGGCCCCCTCGCCGCCGCCGCTTCGGCGACCCCGTAAATCGTCAACACGGTGCATGCGCAAGGCATTCGGGCCTTCCCGAGTTGCTGTTTAGGATGATCCGAAAGGCAACAGTCACCGAATTCTTCGCGCCTCCGGCAGGCCCCCGGCGCACTCCCGGAAAGCCTCGCACACAAGGTAAAAAGCGGCGCGTCCCTAGGTAAAGACACGGTCACGTCGGTATAGATGTACGCGTCTTCACAAGAGGGCAGTTTTCACGTCCCGTGCGGCAGGAACGCCACCGCCCCTTCGCGGGCGAGTGCTGTGCGTCGTGTTCCCGTGTCCGTGCCTTCGTTGGCTCCGGGCCCCGGCGCCGACGAGCACGCAGAGCCTGGGACGACATCGCTCGACACCCGTTCACCCGTTCACCCGTTCATCCATTGGTCAAGGAGAGACGCTGTGCGCTACGGAACTGCACTGAGAGAAGAAGTCCGGTCCCCGGGAACGACCCCTCTCATCGGTATCTACGACATGTATTCGGCCTCCGTCGTGGCCCGCCACTACGACGGATTCTTCGTGTCCGGATTCGGCTTCGCCGCCTCCCACTACGGGCTTCCCGACATCGGGTTCATCGCCTGGCCGGACATGGTGGCGTTCGTGGAGCGGCTGCGGCTGGCCTTCCCCACGCACCACCTGCTGGTCGACATCGACGACGGCTACGTCGATCCCGAGGTGGCCTGCCATGTGGTGCAGCGGCTGGAGCGGATCGGCGCCTCCGGCGTCATCCTGGAGGACCAGAAGCGACCCCGCAGGTGCGGTCACGCGGACGGCAAGCAGGTGCTGCCGCTGGAGGAGTACCTGGAGAAGCTCAACCTGGTGCTGGAGAGCAGGCAGGACCTGGTGGTCGTCGCCCGTACGGACGCCACGGAGGAGGCCGACATCCTGCGCCGGGCGGAGGCGCTGGCCGAGACGGACGCCGATGTCGTCCTGGTCGACGGGGTGCGCAGCGTCGAGTGGATCAAGCGCATCCGGAGGGTGGTCGGTGACAAGCCGCTGCTCTTCAACCAGATCGCGGGTGGCAAGTCGCCCCGGCTCTCGCTCTCCGAACTGACCGATCTGGACTGCCAGGTGGCGATCTACAGCACCCCTTGTCTCTTCGCGGCGCACGCGGCGATCGACAGCGCGCTGACGGACCTCAAGCAGTCCGACGGGCGGCTCCCCGAGTTCGTCCCGGCCGAGGGCATCGGGGTGCAGCGTTCGACGGAGCTGCTGGAGAAGAACATCAGCAGGCATCACCCGGCCCCCGAGCCGGTGACCGTGACCGTCTGACGCGTACCCGCCACCCGGACCCGTACGGCCCCTGTCCCGCGCATCGGGCGGGGGTCGTACGGCCGGGAGAAGGAAGGACACCCCATGACACGCACCATCCCGGCCACGGCACGGGCCGCCCTGCTGATCGCCCTCGGCGCCTTCTGCCAGGGCCAGTTGACCACCGGCGCCGCCTGGGCCGACGCCCCGGACGGCGGCATGGAGACCCACCACGGGCCCTCCCTGATCACCATCGACAACTCCAACGCCGACTCCTGGCTGGAGGTGGACCGCACGCTGAACGTGCTGGGCCCCCTCAGCAAGGGGACCGCGGGCAGCGACCACGACGGCGGCGGGGGCGCGATCGACCAGAACGTCTCGTCCTCGCAGGCCGTGGGCGTCCAGGCGGCCCCCGACGAACAGGCTGACGAGAACGACGAGGACGAGGACGCGGCGCCCGCCCCCGCGCCCCCGGAGTCCGCCGCGACCGGCGGCGACGACCCGGAGGGCGACGCGGATCACGACGCGGGCGGCCGCCCGGCCGTTTGATCCCGCACCGGAGCGAACTCCGCCATGCCGGTCTCCAACCGGCATGGTCTCGTAGCTGAGGTGAACCAGCCCGGTGCCAGCAGGACACCAGTGTTCTTTGAGGACTCGTGGCGCGGACCGCTTTTTCACGGTGGAACAGCGGACCGCTTTTTCACGAGGAACAAGAGACGGGCGGGGTGCTTGGGGTGGCGTTCAGGCCGTAGAGGGCCGCCCGGTGACTTCCTGGATCTTCAGGACGGTTCCGACGAAGTCCTCCGGGCCGCCTCCCCAGGGGTCGGTGATGCCTTCGCCGAGGACGGAGACCGGGCGGCCCGGACCGGCCAGCGCTTCGACGGCCAGGGCGGTTTCGTCGTCCACTGCCATCAGGTCGTCAGCCCAGGAGAGAAGTTCCTCGTCCAGGAGTTGACCCCGGTGCTCGGTGAGGTCGTAGCCGAAGGCGGCAGCGGCCTTCACCGCCAGGGGATGGGCGGGCTCGCCGACATGCCAGTCGCGGGTGCCGGCCGAGCGCACCTCCAGTGTCCCCCCGGATCGCTCGGCGATGATCACGGCCGCGATCGGGGACCGGCAGTGGTTGCCCTTGCAGACCACCAGCACCCGCCGGGGCCTATTCATCGGCGTCCACCCGCTCGATCTCGAACGTGAGGACGCCGAGGGCTTCCTTGTGAGGCGGGAAGATCGCCTGAATCGCCCGCAACTGTTCGGCCGCGGTGGCGTTCGGGTTGACTGCCTTCACGTCCTCGGTGCCGAACATCTCCTTGAACGTCCGGTACCGGCCGATGCGCTTGACTCGGGTCAGGCACTCTTCACCGCGACAGGTGAAGTTGAGCAGGTCTCCGGCCTTGATCCGTTTCATCGAGTCGTAGGCCACCCGGACTTCGACGGTCTTGGAGCCGTCGGCGATCAGGTCGAAGTACTGCTTGTAGATCTGGATGCTGCGGGGACGGCCATGCGCCTGGGACTGGTTCCTGGCAGGTCGGCGGCTGGTCATCAGAGTTTCCAATGCGGTCGTGGTGTAGGACCGGTAGAAGTGCCTCGGATCGCTGAGCATCAGCTCCCCGACACCGGTGAGCGCTTCCACGTAGTCCGCTTGCGTGCCGGGCCACACAGCCGGATTCAGCAGCCACTCCGCGGTGGTGCCTCCCGACACGTCTCCGGCGTCGGCAGTCGTGTTCAGGAGGCTCTTGGAGAGCTTCCCGCCGTCGCTGCCGAGAATCTGAGGGGTGAAGATCCGAAGCGGCACCGGGGCAGCAGACGTGCCGATGGCCGCGTGTGCGCCGTCCACCAACTGGCAGCCGAACGCCCAGTCACCGCCCTTCACCATGACGTGCAACGTGCCGTCCTCAGGGCGGCAGGACCGTTCCTTGACGACATTGCGGCACAGGGTCGCCAGGTCCAGGTAGCCGCCGCCCAAGGGCGTCACGTCCGTCTCGTACCGGCCGTGCGCGTGGCACCTCGCCTCGAACAGGGCGCCCGAGCCGTCCAACTCCAGCAGCCGCGTGTGATCGGCGTGCTTCTCCGCCCATCCGCACACCGGGCACGGCAGCCGGATGTGAGCGATTCCCCTGGCCGGGGCCAACCAGAACCGGATTTCGTCCAAGTGCTCCAGCGTCCGCAGGAACTCGGCCCGGAACTCCGGACCGGCCTGCTGCTCGGTGTAGGTGCCGACCCGGTACTCCACGCCGGTGCGGCGGGTCATTGCCTTCAGGAGTGGGAAGTAGTGCTCGGCGACGAGGGCGCGGATGCCATGGGCGCCGCGTTGGTGGTGATAGGACAGCTGATGCTTTCGGCCGTCTCGGGTGATCGTCTCGGCGGGGGCGTTGTCCAGCGCGACGAAGTCGACGACCGTCTCGACCCCGAACTCGTCCCTGGCCCGCTCGGCAACCAGGAACGACAGGGACTGCACCAAGTGGGTGCCGATGTGGGGGCGGCCGTTGAGCTGCGTCCCCACGGTGAATTCGATTCGTTCCGCTCCGGTCTCGAGGAGACGCGGGCGAAGCACGTCCAGGGCATCGTCAACAGCGTTGGCCAGTACGGTGTTCGGTGACCTGAGAAGGTCGACGGCGTTCAATTCGTACCTCCGCTCTGCTCACGGACCGCCGCGAGGACGGCTGGGGCGTGGGACGGACCGTACGAGCATGGGCCGATGGCATTCAACGAAGTTGCTCATAGTTGCTGGGAGTTCGCCCGGAGGAAGACTTCGTGCTGCTGGGCGCTTGACCTCGGGGTGGTCGCAGGGCGAGGGTCGGCGGGTGGCGTTGGCCCGAGCATGGGGGAGAGAAATGCGGCAACACAGCTGAAGTGACGACGATGTGACCGCTACGTTTTTCTGCACAGATCCCGAATCGCAAGGCGGAATCGAGTGCGAGACGTTCTACGAGACCGACCGTGATTCATGGATCGTGCAGCTCAAGAAGCGTGGGCCGAAGGTTCGGGATCAGCTCGTCGCGCTGGCCGACGACGAGACATTCGGGGAGATGTCCGGGCGGACTATGGATGTGTTCGTGCGGAAGTACGTCAGGGAGCGCTATGGAATTGATCTCGGCATCGCGTCGAATCGAGCTACTGTTCGGTGACCCTGCCCAGGAAATCCGAAAGCTTGAGCTGCGCGACTTCTACGAGGTAGACCGTTCACTGTTCGACGCATGGCGTTCAGGCGACCGCGAGATGGTCGAGGAGGCGATGCTCGGGCATCGTGAGTTCCTGACAAGGAAGGCCGATTCCGGATTTCCTTACCGGCGTGTGAGGGTTGTCGCCGAACCGCTCTCGGAATGTCAGTGGATGGCGGTCGAGCCGGCTGACCCGGCGGAGCGTCTTCGGTGGCTTCCCCGCCCTCTCGCATCGGTGCTGCCCCTGCCGGGTAACGACTGCCTGATCCGTGATGACCTGGTGGTGTTCAATCCCATCGAGGGAGACAACCAACAGACGGACATTCAGCTCCCGACCGATCCGCACGTGGTCGGATTCTGCAACGAAGCATTCGAGCGGGCGTGGTCGCTCGGTGTTCCCAACGGTGAGTACAAGCCCTAGAGACATGTCGGACCAAGAACCCTCCGAGTCCACGCGACGCGCTTTCGGCACCGAGCTCAAGGAACTACGCCGGGACAACAATATTTCGGCCGTCGAGCTCGCGCGGCGCTGCGGTTGGCACAAGACCAAGGTGTCGAAGATCGAGCATGGGACACAGGTCCCGACCGAGGACGACATCCGAAGGTGGGCAACGGCTTGCGCCGCCGAAGGGAAGATTCCCGAACTCGTCGCGGTGCGTCGCGAGATCGAGTTGATGTGGACCGACTACAAACGGTGGCACCGACCGGGGATGAAACGTCTCCAGTTGCGAGCCATGGACCTGTATGCAAGGACCAGGGTTCTCCGCGTCTACGAGTCGCTGTTCGTTCCCGGCTTTCTACAGACGGTCGAGTACGCGGAGGCGCAGTTCACCATCCATGCCAGGCTTCACGGCCTGCCATTGGACGATGTCGAGGAAGCGGCGCGGAACCGCATGGCTCGGAAGAGGTTTCTCGGTACCGGGGCGCCGATCTTCTCGTTCCTCCTGGAAGCCTCGGCGCTGACCAACAACACGGGCGGCGCCGAGGTGATGAACGGGCAGCTCGACCACCTCCTGGATGTCTCCCGGCTGCCGTATGTGTCCATCGGGATCATCCCGGAAGGCCGGGCGCGTTCGCTCTACCCGGGGGAGGGCTTCTACCTCTTCGACGAGAGCTTGCTCAAGCAAGAGTTTTGGTCGGGGGCGTTCCAGACGTCCAGGCCCGAGAACATCTCGTACTTCGGCCGCGTATTCGCCGCTCTGCGGGACCAGGCCGTATATGGCGCTGCCGCCCGGGACGAGATCGACGCGGCTCGCAGCCGCCTTCAAGGTGCCTGATGAGCGGCACCTGATCGACGCCGGACTTCGTCGGTGCTGATGGCCGCCTGCGCCCGAGCGTGGCGAGACTCCCTCTCGACGGCCGAGGGGGAGTCAGACCGCACAGGCAGGGCAACCGGGAGGCGGAAGACGACAGGTCGGCCGTCTGCCTCGCGGCGGCGTCGGGCCTCTTCCACCGCGACCGGCGGTGACGACCCGGAGGGCGACGCGGACCACGACGCGGGCGGCCGCCCGGCCATCTGAACCCTCGGCGCGGGTCCGTGGTGTGCGTGTGCTCGGGGGCTCGGGTCCGGCCGTCGCGGTGACGTGCTTCGGGGCCCTCGGTGCCGTATGCCTCCCGCTCGGCCGGGAGCGTGTGGAACGGGGACGGCAGGACGTTCAGGGCCCCCGGTCGTCGCCGTGGTGGTGGAGCGCAGGGCCCGGCCGGGGCCGGGGCTGGTCCTGGGCGCCGGCGCGGAGCGCTCCGCGCCCCGGGCGCCGGGGCCCAGGACGCGGTGCGCGACAGGTTCGCGGACCTGCGGGCCTACTCGGGTGCCTCGATCTTCACCGGCTTGCCCAGGTCGTAGAAGTGCTGCGTGGTCGTGCTCATCGCACCGCCCGCCTGGGACTCGGCCTGACCGCCGTAGGGCGTGAAGTCGTCCCCGAACCAGAGAATGTGCTCCCGCACGGCCGCGCCCAGGAACGTGTACGGCTTCTTGTTCACGATCCGCCACGCCGTGACGTCCTCGCCGTTCTCCAGGGAGATCACGGGCCGCTCCTGCTCGACGGTCCACTCCGGGGCCGACGCGATCATCTGGGCCGTCACCTGCGGATCGGCGAGCGCGCGGTAGAGCTTCCCCGTGGCGGCCACGATCTGCTCCTGCGGGTCACTGCTGTTCTTGTCCCCCTTGACCCACTTGCCGAGCCCCGGTGTCTTGATCCACTCGTCCTCGCCCTTGAAGACGTACGCCTTCTCCCCCTCCGGGCCCGTCATCGAGCCGGCCAGCGCGGACTCGTCCCCGAAGAGGAACCGCGAGGTCCCCGACTCGTCCCCCGACTGCACGGACTCCGTCCCCGATTCGTACGCCTTCAGGGCGGCCACCAGGCACTTCGACAGGGCCGAGCCGGCGAGGGTCGTACCGCCCTTGAGCTGGAGGCCGTCGCACTCGGCCGGGGTGGCGAAGGCCGGGGTCGACTCCTTCGGGTCGGCGCTCCCCTGCGCGGGCCGGTCGGAAGACGACTTCGAAGGCGTCGGTTCGGCCGAGCCGTCCGACGAGGAGCAGCCGGCCAGGAGGCCGACCGAGAGGAGGGTTCCTATGTACACGTGGGGGCGCAGACGTCCAGGTCTCATGCTGTTCGAACTCCACTGGTCACGGACGGCCCGCGACCTGCGGACCGTCTTATGGGCTCTCGCGTATGAATCCACAGCCCCGCACCACTGCTCGTGAAGGTGTTTGCTCCACGGACCGCAGGTGCGGGCCCTGGAATCCTAACGACCTGGACAGACATCCCATTTCACCTGCCGGTCCGGCAGGCCGGACCGCGGGGTGCGGCGGTGCACCGGCATCGCTCCCGCGAGGTCGGCCGTCGATCCAGCAGAATCGGCACATGCTGAGAGTCGGCTCTGCGGTGCTGGGTGTTTCGGACGTGCGGCGTGCGGCGGCGTTCTGGTCGCAGGCGCTGGGGTACGTCCCGCGCGAGGAGGCGGCGGACGACTGGGTGGTGCTGGTCCCGGCGGACGGACCGGGGGTGCAGGTGGCCCTCGGGCTCAGCGACTCACCGGTCCAGGAACAACCGCGCGTCCATCTGGACCTGTACGCCGCGGACGCGGCCGACCAGGCCGCCGAGGTCGAGCGGCTGGTTTCCCTGGGGGCCCGGCACGTCGACTGGGACCTGTATCCGGACGACCCCGACTTCGTCGTGCTCGCCGACCCCGAGGGCAACCGCTTCTGCGTCATCGACACCAGCCACGGCTGAGGATCGGACGGCGCGGACGGCGCGGACGGCGCGGACGGCGCGGACGGCGCAGACGGCGCAGACGTCCCGGACGTCCCGGACGTCCCGGACGTTTCCCGGTGGGGAGGGAGCGGCGGCCACCGTCTGCCCCAGGGGGCCGGAACATCCCCCCACGCGGCCGGGGAGCCGCCCGAACGGCCAAGAGAGGTCAAGAGTCGTCAGGGGAGGTCGGGGGCCGGTTCGGGCGGGCCGGCCACGCCGACGCATGCCTCGTTGCCCTCGGGGTCGGCGAGGACCCAGTTCGACGGTGCGTCGGCGTCGTTCACCAGGCGGCCGCCGGCCGCGAGCGCCGCGGCTATCCGGGCCTCGGCCTCGTCGTACGGCACCCACACGTCGACGTGGAGCCGGTTGCGCTGCGGGCGCGGCTCGTCCATGGGCTGGAAGTAGAAGGGGGCCCCGCGGCGGTGCGGGTCGATCAGGTCCTCGCCGCTGTTCGCGCGGTCCCGGTAGCCGAGCAGGGCGCGCCAGAACGCCACCACGGCAGGACCGGCGAGGGCGTCGACGGTGATCTGTACGGTCTGGACGGCGGACGGGTCGGCCGGTATGTCCAGCGCGCGGGCCACGGCCGAGATCCGCCGGGCCAGGTCGACGTGGAGTTCGGCCAGCCCGTAGTAGTCGTCCGTGACCGCGATCAGCCGTACCGTCACGCCCTCCGGCCGCACGTCGACGTCCGGGTGGGGGAGGCCGTCCCCGCTCCCGGGCATCTCGCCGATCGCCTGCACGAACCGCGCGCCGGCCGCGAACGAGCCGGTGCGGAAGTACGCACACGCCCCCTCGCCCACGACACGCCAGTCCGCCACACCGGTGGACGCGTGGAACTGCTGCGGTCTGATGTGCGCCGCTCCGCTCTCTGTACCGGTCATCCGCCCAACGTATCGCTCGGGTCCGACATCCCCGCCGCCGACAGCCCCTCCCCGCCTCTTGTCTGATGCAGCGTCAGGTACGACGATGGCCACCGCGCCCGTCATGTGACGGTGTGTCAGATCAGCTCGGGAGGAGGCCGTACGGTGCCGATATCGACCGCCGGGCCGCTGTCGTACGGGATGCAGCTGCCGATCCAGTCGCAGAGCACCATCTATGCCGAGGGGTGGGAGGCGGCGGCCGGAGCGGCCGATCTCGCCGCGATCGCCCGGACCGCCGACCGCACCGGCTTCGCCTATCTGGCGAGCTGCGACCACGTCGCGATCCCGCGCAGGCTCGCCGACGTCATGAGCACCGTCTGGTACGACCCGGTCGCCACCCTCGCCTTTCTCGCCGGGATCACCGAGCGGGTGCTGTTGATGAGCCATGTCGCCGTCGTCGGGCTGCGGCATCCGCTGGTCACCGCCAAGCAGTACGCCACCCTCGACCACCTCTGCGGCGGCCGGCTGATCCTCGGGGTCGGGGCCGGGCACGTGCCGGAGGAGTTCGAGGCGCTCGGGGTGGACTTCGACGGGCGGGGCGGGGTGCTCGACGAGACCGTCGACGCGCTGAAGGCGGCGCTCGGCCCGGAGGAGTACCCCGAGTTCGCGGGGGAGCGGTTCTCCTTCTCCGGTCTCGGGCAGCTGCCCCGCCCGGCCCAGGAGCGGGTGCCGGTCTGGGTGGGCGGCTCCTCGCCGGCCGCCGTGCGCCGGGCGGCCGTGCGGGGGGACGGCTGGCTGCCGCAGGGCGATCCCCGGGAGCGGCTGCCCGCGCAGATCGCCCGGCTGAGGGAGCTGCGGGAGGCGGCCGGGGTCGAGGCCCCGATCGTCATCGGCGCGATCACCGAGCCGCTGTACGTCGGCGACCCGGACTGGTCCGTGGGGCGGCGCACCCTCGCCGGGAAGCCGGAGGCCCTCGCGGAGTCGCTGCGCGCGTACGCGGCCATGGGCGTCCACCAGATCCAGGTGCGGTTCCGCAGCCGGAGCCGTAGCGAACTGACCGACCAGATGGCGGCGTTCGCCGCGGAGGTCGCCCCCTATCTCGACAGGTAGTCGCATCCCATCTCGACAGGCAGGAGTCAGATCATGGGCAAGCTGGACGGGCGGACCGTGCTCATCAGCGGTGCGGCGCGCGGGCAGGGCGAGCAGGAGGCGCGGCTCTTCGCCGCGGAGGGCGCGCGGGTGGTGATCGCCGATGTGCTCGACGAGCCGGGCGAGGCGCTGGCCGAGGAGCTGCGGGGCGAACTGGGCAAGGACGCCGCCCGGTTCGTCCATCTGGACGTGAGCCGGGAGGAGGACTGGCAGGCCGCGGTGGCCGCCGCGAAGGACGCCTTCGGGACGATCGACGGGCTGGTCAACAACGCGGGCATCCTCCGCTTCAACGAACTGGTGTCCACGCCGCTGGCGGAGTTCCAGCAGGTGGTGCAGGTCAACCAGGTGGGCGCGTTCCTCGGGATCAAGTGCGTCGCGCCCGAGATCGAGGCCGCGGGCGGCGGGACCATCGTCAACACCGCCTCGTACACGGGGCTCACGGGCATGGCGTTCGTGGGCGCGTACGCCGCGACCAAGCACGCCGTGCTGGGGCTGACCCGGGTGGCGGCGATGGAGCTGGCCGCGAAGGGGATCCGGGTCAACGCCGTCTGCCCCGGTGCCGTGGACACCGCGATGACCAATCCGGCGGCGCTGGACCCGGCCGCGGACCCGGAGGAGTCCAAGGCGGCGGTGGCCGAGCTGTACCGCAAGCTCGTGCCGCTGGGCCGGATCGGGCAGCCGGAGGAGGTGGCGGCGCTGGCGCTCTTCCTGACCTCGGAGGACTCCTCGTACATCACCGGACAGCCGTTCGTCATCGACGGGGGCTGGCTGGCGGGCGTCAGCCTGTTCTGAGCCGGGCCGCCCCGAACGGACCTGACGATGTGTCAGGTATTGACGGGTGCGGATGCCGGTGGAACAGTCGGACGCATCACGATCTGACGGAGTGTCAGAAACGATTGAGGACGGTGAACCCCCTTGGAATTCGGGCTCTTTGTACAGGGGTACGTGCCCGCCGCGCGGGCCAAGGCCGACCCCGGGGCAGAGCACAAGGCGCTGATCGAGGAGACCGAGTACGTCATCCAGGCGGACAAGTCCGGCTTCAAGTACGCCTGGGCCTCCGAGCACCACTTCCTGGAGGAGTACTCGCACATCTCGGCCAACGACGTGTACCTGGGCTACCTCGCCCACGCCACCGACCGCATCCACCTCGGATCCGGCATCTTCAACCCGCTCGCCCCGGTCAACCACCCGGTGAAGGTGGCCGAGAAGGTCGCCATGCTCGACCACCTCTCCGAGGGCCGCTTCGAGTTCGGCTCGGGGCGCGGGGCCGGCAGCCACGAGATCCTCGGGTTCATGCCGGGCATCACCGACATGAACCACACCAAGGAACTCTGGGAAGAGACCATCGCCGAGTTCCCCAAGATGTGGCTCCAGGACGAGTACGTCGGCTTCCAGGGCAAGCACTGGTCGCTGCCGCCGCGCAAGATCCTGCCCAAGCCGTACGGGAAGTCGCACCCGGCGATGTGGTACGCGGCCGGGTCGCCGTCCTCGTACGCGATGGCGGGGAAGAAGGGGCTCGGCGTGCTGGGCTTCAGCGTGCAGAAGGTCTCCGACATGGAGTGGGTCGTCGAGTCCTACAAGACGGCCGTCAAGGAGGCGGAGCCCGTGGGGGACTTCGTCAACGACAACGTGATGGTCACCTCCACGGCCATCTGCGCCGAGACGCACGCCAAGGCCGTCGAGATCGCGGTGGGCGGCGGGCTGAACTACCTCCAGTCGCTGCTCTTCCGCTACCACGACACCTTCCCCCGGCCGGAGGGCATCCCGCAGTGGCCCGAACTGCTCCCGGAGTACACCGAGGAGATCATCGAGCTGCTGATCGCCGAGGAGCTGATGATCTGCGGCGACCCGGACGAGGTGCTGCGCCAGTGCAAGCGGTGGGAGCAGGCGGGCGCGGACCAGCTGAGCTTCGGGCTGCCGATCGGCGTCAGCCGGGAGGACACGCTGAACTCGATCAAGCTGATCGGTGAGCACGTGATCCCGGAGATCGACACGGACCCGGTCCACCGGACCTCACGGTTCCGCGACGCCGCGTAGTGGTCCCGGGGGGCTCTGCCCTCCGGGCCCTGCTCCTCCGGGCCCTGCTCCTCCGGGCCCTGCTCCTCCGGGCCCTGCTCCTCCGGGCCCTGCTCCTCCGGGCCCTGCTCCTCCGGGCCCTGCTCCTCCGT
>NZ_JBHVJA010000019.1:93889-116186 GCF_042799335.1 Streptomyces sp. NPDC057697
CGGGCCCCTCCGCCGCCGGAGGGGCCCGATCGGACCAGCGGCGTCTTCCCGGACCGCCGCTCCGTGGGGCCGGGGTGCGTACCGCGGCCGTACGCACCCCGGCCGCACACCCATGGACCCACGCACCCTGGCCACACACCCATGGACCCACGCACCCCGGCCACACACCCATGGACCCACGCACAGGCACCCACCACGGAAGGGACCCCGTCATGCTCGACCACCTCATCCGCGGAGCGACCGTCGTGGACGGCACCGGCGGACCCTCGTACCCCGCCGACATCGGCATCCGCGACGGCCGGATCGCCGTCGTCGCCGAACCGGGCACGCTCACCGAGGAGGCCGTCACCGCCGAGGACGCCACCGGTCTCGTCCTCGCGCCCGGGTTCGTCGACCCGCACACCCACTACGACGCCCAGCTCTTCTGGGACCCGTACGCCACTCCGTCCATGAACCACGGCGTCACCACCGTCGCCGGGGGCAACTGCGGATTCACCCTCGCCCCGCTCCACCCCGGGCGCCCCGAGGACGCCGACTACACCCGCCGGATGATGTCGCGGGTGGAGGGCATGGCCCTCAAGGCGCTGGAGGAGGGCGTCGACTGGACCTGGTCCAGCTTCCGCGAGTACCTCGACGCCCTCGAAGGGCGGATCGCCGTCAACGCCGGGTTCATGGTCGGGCACTGCGCGCTGCGCCGGCACGTCATGGGCGCCGACGCGGTCGGCGGGCAGCCCACCCCCGCACAGCTCGACGCGATGCTCGCGCTGTTCCACGACGCTATGGACGCCGGGGCCTGGGGGCTGTCCACCACCCAGTCCGCCACCCACTCCGACGGCGACGGGCAGCCCGTCGCCTCCCGGCACGCCCTGCCGGAGGAACTGCTCGCCCTCTCCCGGGCCGTCGGCGAACACGAGGGCACCCAGATCGAAGCGATCGTCGCGGGCTGCCTCGACCAGTTCGCCGACGAGGAGATCGAACTGCTCGTCGACATGACCGCCACCGCCGGACGCCCCCTGAACTGGAACGTCCTCACCATCGACGCGGCCGTCCCCGAACGCGTACCGCGCCAGCTCGTGCCCAGCGAACGGGCCCGCCGGGCCGGCGGCCGGATCGTCGCGCTCACCATGCCGATCCTCACCCCGATGAACATGTCGCTCGGCACCTTCTGCGCCCTCAACCTGATACCCGGCTGGGGCGAGATCCTCGCCCTGCCCGTCCCCGAGCGCATCGAACGGCTCCGCGACGGCGCCACCCGCGCCGAGATGCTCCGCCGCGCCGACAGCAAGGAGGCCGGAGTCTTCCGCCGCCTCGCCGACTTCGGCCGGTACGTCATCGGCGACACCTACAGCGCCGCCAACGAAGGGCTGACCGGCCGAGTCGTACGCGACATCGCCGCCGAACGCGGGCTCGACCCCTTCCACTGCCTCGTCGAGATCTGCGCCGCCGACGAACTGCGCACCGTGCTCTGGCCGATGCCCACCGACAACGACCCCGCCTCCTGGGCGCTGCGCCGCGAGACCTGGGACCACCCTGACGTGATGCTCGGCGGCTCCGACGCGGGCGCGCACCTGGACCGGATGTGCGGCGCCCCGTACACCACCCGGTTCCTCGGCGACTGCCTGCGCGGCCGGAAGCTGGTCCCCCTGGAGCGGGCGGTGAAGATGCTCACCGACGATCCCGCCCGGCTCTTCGGGCTCCGCGAGCGGGGCCGGATCGAGGAGGGCTTCCACGCCGACCTCGTCCTCTTCGACCCCGAGCGGATCGACGCCGGGCCCGCCACCCTCGTGCACGACCTCCCCGGCGACAGCCCCCGCCTCGACTCCAGGGCCATCGGCATCGTGTCGGTCCGGGTCAACGGGGTGGAGACCCTGCGCGACGACAAGGTGACCGGCGCGGTCCCCGGCACGGTACTCCGCTCCGGGCGCGACACCCGGACGGTGAGCACCGTATGAACGGAGACGGCAAGCGGCGCCTGTTCATCGGCGGGCGGTGGACCGAGCCCGACCACGGCCACTACGAGGTGATCGACCCGGCGACCGAGGAGGTCGTCGGCCTCGCCCCCGAGGCGAGCCGCGAGCAGGTGTACGCGGCGGCGGCCGCGGCCCGGGAAGCCTTCGCCACCTGGTCCCGCACCCGCCCCGAGGAGCGGTCCCGGATTCTCGACCGGGCCGCCGGGCTGATGCTGCGCGACCTGGACGGCAACGCCGCGCTCGCCCGCGCGGAGAGCGGCGCCACCACGGCGACGGCCCGCGGCATGCAGGTCGCGGTCGGTGCCGCCCGCTTCCGCCGGTACGCCAGGGGCGCCCTGGAACCCGTGGAGGAGGCCGTCGCGCCGCAGATCAACGAGGCCGGTCCGATGGGGCGGGCGGGGGTCTTCGGGGCGATCGCGGTGCGCCAGCCGGTCGGCGTGGTCACCTGCGTCACCTCGTACAACAACCCCTGGGCCAACCCGGCGGGCAAGGTGGCCCCCGCGCTGGCCATGGGGAACACGGTCGTGGTGAAGCCCGCGCCGCAGGACCCGCTGTCCGTCTTCCGGATGGCCGAGGCGCTCGAAGCGGCGGGCGTCCCGCCGGGCGTCGTCAATGTCGTCACCGGCTCGGGCCCCGAGGCGGGCGAGGCCGCCGTCGACAGCGCGGACGTCGACATGGTCAGCTTCACCGGCTCCACCGCCGTCGGGCAGCGCATCGCGGAGGTGTGCGGGCGGTCCATGAAGCGGCAGCTGATGGAGCTCGGCGGCAAGGGCGCCGCCCTCGTCCTGGACGACGCGGACCTGGACGCGGCGGTGGCGGGGATCGGCACCACGTTCTCCTTCTACAGCGGCCAGATCTGCACGGCCCCGACCCGGGTGCTCGTCCAGCGCGGCGTCCACGACGCGCTGCTCGGGAAGCTCGCCGCGTACGCCGGTCATCTGAAGGTGGGCGACCCGGCGGCCAGGGGCACGGTCGTCGGTCCGGTCATCTCCGCCGCCCACCGCGACCGCGTCGAGTCGTACGTCGAGCTGGGCCGGAAGGAGGGGGCGCGGATCGTCACCGGCGGCGAACGCCCCGCCGGGCTGGACCGCGGTTTCTACGTCGCGCCGACCCTGCTCGCGGACTGCACCAACGACATGCGCGTCGTGCGCGAGGAGATCTTCGGCCCGGTCGTCGTGGTCGTGCCCTTCGACGACGAGGAGGAGGGCATCGCGCTGGCCGACGACAGCGACTACGGGCTGATCGACTACGTCTGGTCCTCGGACGTGGCCCGCGCCTTCCGGGTGGCCCGGCGGCTGCGCGCCGGCGGGGTCGGGGTGAACACCATCGGGCGGAACATGGAGGCCCCGTTCGGCGGGTTCAGGAGGAGCGGGGTCGGGCGCGACGTCGGTTCGTACGCCCTGCACGCGTACAGCGAACTCCAGTCGATCGTCTGGCCCGGCTGAACCGGTAGTCGCCCGTGGGTGTCCGCTGGGCGGACACCCACGGGAAAATTTGAACCCCCATAAAACGGACAGTGCTGCGGTTCTCGTACGGTGCTGCGACCGCGCCTCCACCTCGCATCGGAAGGTCGATTTCCGAAACGGCCTTCAATTAATGAAGGTCTTTCCGTATTGTTGCCTGGAATTCAAGGGTGAGACGACGGAGTCTCACCTTCCGAATGTGGAAATCGCAGCGTTTATCGTCCTTTTCATGACTCAGCTGGACGTGCGGCCACGGGCCGGAGACACGGCACGGGGCACCGCTCCGGCCGGGGACGGGGTGCGCGGCAAGGGCCTCGGCGGGAACTCCGTCGGCCTGATGGGCAGCGCCGTCATCGGCGTCTCCACCGTCGCCCCGGTCTACTGCCTCACCTCCACCCTCGGGTCCACCGCGGGCGAGGTCGGCGTGCAGATGCCCGCCGTCTTCCTGGCCGGTTTCCTGCCGATGCTGCTCGTCGCCTTCGCGTACCGCGAGCTCAACAAGGCGATGCCGGACTGCGGCACCTCCTTCACCTGGACGGTCAAGGCGTTCGGCCCGCGCATCGGCTGGATGTGCGGCTGGGGCCTGGTGATCGCGACGATCATCGTCCTGTCGAACCTCGCGGGCGTCGCCACCTCGTACTTCTGGCTCCTGGCGGGCGAGATCACCGGCAGCGACGCGATCGCGGCGCTGGACGACAGCAAGCCCGTCCACATCCTCACCTGCCTGGCCCTGATCGCGGTCGCCACGGCGATCAGCTACCGGGGCATGACCGCCACCAAGGGCATCCAGTACGCGCTGGTCGGCCTCCAGCTCGTGGTGCTCGCGCTGTTCGTGGTGATGGCCGTGCAGAAGGCGCACAGCGGGGAGTTCGCCTCGTCGCTGGACTTCTCCTGGTCCTGGCTGAACCCGTTCGCCGTGAAGTCCTTCGCCGCGTTCACCGCGGGCCTCTCGCTGTCGATCTTCATGTTCTGGGGCTGGGACGCCTGTCTGACCGCCAACGAGGAGACCGTCGGCAGCGAGAAGACCCCGGGCCGGGCCGCCCTCATCGCGATGGTCGTCCTGGTCGGCTCCTATCTGGCGACCGGGGTCGCCGCCCAGATGGCCGTCGGCTCCGGCACCTCGGGCCTCGGCCTCGCCAACCCCGGCACCTCCGACAACGTCTTCGCCGCGCTGGCCGGTCCGGTCATGGGCCCCGGCCTCGGCATCCTGCTCTTCGTCGCGGTGCTCGCCTCGGCCGCCGCGAGCCTCCAGACCACCTTCATCCCGGTGGCCCGTACGGTGCTCGCCATGTCCACGTACGAGGCGCTGCCCGCCTCGTACGCCCGGGTCCACCCGCGCTTCCGGACCCCGGGGAAGGCCACCATCACGGCGGGCGTCGCGACCGGTGTCTTCTACACGGTCATGACCCTGGTCAGCGAGCACGTCCTGGTCGACACGATCTACGCGCTCGGCCTCATGATCTGCTTCTACTACGCGCTGACCGCCTTCGGCTGCGTCTGGTTCTTCCGCGCCGACCTGACCCGCTCCGTCCGGGACCTCCTCTTCAAGGGCCTCTTCCCGGGCATCGGCGGCATCCTGCTGACCGCGGTCTTCGGCAAGACGCTCTACGACATGTGGGACCCGGCGTACGGCTCCGGCTCGTCGGTCCTCGGTGTCGGCTCGGTGTTCGTCATCGGTGTGGGACTGCTGCTGCTCGGCGTGGTCCTGATGCTGGTGATGCGGCGCCGCAGCCCGGCGTTCTTCCGCGGCGAGGTCCTGACCCGCGAGACCCCCTCGCTGGTCGTCGAGGACTGAGCGGCCCCGGGCGGGAGCGCCCCGTTCGGGAGCCCGCCGAAAACCCGGTGCGCGCGGGCACCGGACGGGCTAAGGTCCCCGGCATGTTCTTCATGCACCAGATCTACGGCTGACACGCGGGCGGGGCACGTACCCCGTCCCGCCGGTCCGAGTGCGCCCACGGTGGTTTCCGCCCGTGGCCGGCGCACCGGGCCGCTGTGTCCCTGTCGCGCCGTATCTGAAGAGAGTGAAGTTCCCATGTCACGTCGCCGTGCCCATATCGCCATGGTCGGCATCCCCGCCGTCAGCCACGTCCTGCCCAGCCTGGAGATCATCCGGGAGCTGGTCGCCCGGGGCCACCGGGTGACCTACGCCAACGACCCGGCGGTGGCCGGGCTGATCGAGGCCACCGGCGCCGAGTTCGTCCCCGTCGGCTCCGTGCTGCCGGTCGCCGACAACGACTGGCCCGAGGACCCGATCGACACCGTGGCCGTCTTCCTCGACGACGCGGTCCAGGCGCTGCCGCAGCTGCGCGCCGTCTACGACCGCGACCCCGCCGACCTCTACCTCTACGACATCGGCGCCTACCCCGCGCGCGTACTCGCCGAGACCCAGGGCCGCCCCCTCATGCAGCTCTCCCCGACCTACGTGAGCTGGGAGGGCTACGAGGAGGAGGTCGCGGCGCAGCTGTGGCAGCTGCCGGGCGCCGACGCGTACCGGGCCAGGTTCACCCGCTGGCTGGTCGACTGCGGGGCGTCCACCACCGACGTGGACGCCTTCTGCGGCCGTCCCGCGCACACCCTGGCGACGATCCCGAAGGCGATGCAGCCGCACGCCGACCGGGTCGACGCCGGCACGGTCACCTTCGTCGGCCCCTGCTTCGGCACGCGGGCGGACACGGGTGCCTGGACGCGCCCCGCCGACGCGGGGAACGTCCTGCTGGTCTCGCTGGGTTCGGCGTTCACGCGCCGGCCGGAGTTCTACCGCCAGTGCCTGGCCGCCTACGGCGACCTGCCGGACTGGCACGTGGTGCTTCAGATCGGGAAGTACACCGACCCGTCCGAACTCGGCACCGTCCCGGCCAATGTCGAGGTGCACTCCTGGGTGCCCCAGCTCGCGGTCCTGGAGAAGGCCGACGCCTTCGTCACCCACGCGGGCATGGGCGGCAGCAGCGAGGGGCTGTTCACCGGAGTGCCGATGATCGCCGTGCCCCAGGCCGCCGACCAGTTCGCCAACGCGGACCGGCTGGTCGAGCTGGGGGTGGCCCGCCGCATCGACACCGAGGAGGCCACCGCCGAGGCCCTGCGGACCGCTCTGCTGGAACTCACCGCGGACCCGGAGGTGGCCCGCCGCTCGGCGGAACTGCGCGCCGCCGCACGGGCCGAGGGCGGCACCGCACGCGCCGCCGACCTCGTCGAGGAGATGCTGGACTGACGGGGGCGGGGCACCGCCGGGCCGGTGGCCGGGCCGGTTCTAGCCGGCCCGCCAGTAGCCCAGCGCGTGCACCCGTTCCCTGGGGACGGCCAGGTCCTTGCGCGCGTACGCGGACAGGGACCTGGTCGTCGCCGTGTCGCAGGCGATCCAGATGTACGCGTCGGACGGATCGGTGCCCAGGAGCTCCGGCAGCGCCGCCTTCACCTCGGCGACCAGGGCCTTGCCCCGGTCGCGGCGCGGCACCCGGTGCAGGGTGTGGTGGTCGGGGTCCAGCCGGAGCGGCAGCTTCTCGTCCGAGGTGTGCGCCGTCTCGAACCAGAGCGTGGCCGGGGTCTGCGGGACCGCGTCCAGCAGGGAGTTGATCGCGGGCAGCGAGGCCGGGTCGCCGATCACGAAGAGCCGGGCCGGGCGGGGTTCGGGCAGCTCGAAGCCGGTGCCCTGGAGGGTCGCCTCGATCGTGTCGCCCGGCGCGGCCGTCCGCGCCCAGTCGCTCGCCGCGCCGTCGTGCAGGGCGAACTCCAGGCTGAACGTCCCGGCGGCCGGGTCGGGGTCGACCAGGGTGTAGGCGCGCTGATGGGGCCGTCCGCCCCGCTCGAACCAGACCCTGACCCACATCGTCGGATGCGCGCCGCCGGTCGCGGCCAGCAGCCCGCCGTCGGTGAGGTGCACCCGGCGGAAGTCCTCGGTGATCTGCTCGGCACCGGTCACGGTGAACGTGAAGTCCCGCCCCCGCATGAGCTTGAGGACAACGCCCTCCCAGCCGTGGCCCACAGCCGACCCTCCCCGTCCCCGTTCATGGAAGATTACTTAGGTGAGGCTAGCCTAAGTTGCAGGGGTGGGGAAGGGGGTGCCGGAGGGATGTGCCGGGGTGTGGGCGTACGCGCGGGGGCGTACGTGCGGGGGTGTGGTGTGCGCGGGTGTGGTGTGCGCGGGCGTATGTGTGGAGGTGCGGCGCGACCGGGTGGTCACGAGGGCCCGCTGCCCTCCTCGGCCGCGACCTGGGCCAGGGTGCGCCCGGTGCGGGCGGAGCGCGCGAGGTACGGGTCGGGTGCCTCCGGCCCCTCCTGGGTGGCCCGGCCGTCCTTGGCCTTGATCAGCAGCCACACCTCCTCGCCCGGTCCGTCGCCGCCCTTGAACCGGGTGAGGGCGAACTCGCCGTGCAGCCTGGTCCCGTCGAGCCAGAACGTCGCGTGTCCGTCCGCCAGGGACTGCTCGAAGGGCACCGGGGTGCCCCAGCGGTCGTGGCTGAGCGGCCGGTAGGTGCCCTGGTCCCAGACGATCACCGTGCCACCGCCGTACTCGCCCTTCCCGATGACGCCCTCGAAGGTCCGGTACTCCAGCGGGTGGTCCTCGGTCGGGACGGCCAGCCGCCGCTCGCGCGGGTTCTCCGAGGGGCCGCGCGGCACCGCCCATGACTTCAGTACGCCGTCGACCTCCAGCCGGAAGTCGAAGTGCATGCGCCGGGCCTGGTGGATCTGCACGACGAAGCAGGGGGCCACGCCCGCCCGCGCTCCGGCGCCCGTGCGTGACCCGGGGTTCGTGCGCGCCCCGGGGCTGGTGCGCGCTCCGGCGCCCGTGCGCGCTGTCGCGGGGTTCGTCCGCGCTCCGGCGCCCGTGCGGTCGCCCTCGCGCGTGCGGTCGTCGTGCTCGCCGGTCGTATTCATCCGGACACCTCCTGGGGCAGCCCCCGCCCGGTGCTCCTTCCACTGTGACGCCGCCGGTCGCGGGGCGCACCGGGACAGGCTCCGGAGCGCACCGGGACGGGCTCCGGTGCTGGCCCGGCCGTAGATATCTCGCCATCAAGTATCTTGACATCGAGACTGTTTTCCGGGCAGTCTTCCCCTTGTTCAAGGTCTCTTGATGTCAAGACATGTCTGTGGGCATGTCCGAGGGGGCGCGTGATGCGGCGGCGCGAAGAAGGCGGCAGGGCGAGGGCTCGGGGGGAACGGCGGGGCCTGCTGGCCCAGCTGCGCGATCCGCCGGGCGGCCGCAACGCCCGGATCATGCTGCTCGCCCTGGCCGTGGACCGGACCGGCTCGGGGCTGTGGGCCGCGTCCTCGGTCCTGTACCTCACCTTCGTGACCCATCTCAGCGCCCAGCAGATCGGCGTCCTGCTGGGTGTGGCCGGGGTCGCGGGCATCGCCGGGTCGCCGCTGGCCGGGCGCCTGGCCGGACGGTTCCCGGTGCGCCCGCTGCTGATCGGCTGCCATCTGCTCCGGCTGGTGACCCTCGTCCTGGTCCTGGTGAGCACGGGCTTCGACGCGCTGCTGCCCGTCGTCGCCGTGACCTACCTGGGGGACAGGGCCGCGAAGACGCTGGAGATGCTCTTCGCCACCCGGGCCGCGGGCGAGCGGCGCGCGGCCTACCAGGCGCTGTCGCGCAGCGCGGCCAACGCGGGTTACGGCGTCGGCGCCGGGATCGCGGCCATCGGGCTGGCGGTGGGGACCACCGGCGCCTACCGCGTCCTCATCCTCGGCAACGCCCTGTCGTTCCTCGTCGCCGCGGCGCTGGTGTGGCGTACGACCGAGCCGGAGGAGAGCGCGGTGGCGGCGGGCGCGGTGGCGAAGGCGCGGCCCGCGGGCGCGGACTCCGGCCCGGTCGCGGGCGGGCCGGTAGCGGACGGCTCCGTCTCGGGCGGCCCCGCCTCGGGCGGCCCCGTCGTGGAGGGGCCGGAGCCCGGACGTCCGGCCGGTCCGTGGCGGGATCGCGGCTATCTCCGCTTCGTCCTCCTGGACATCCCGATGAACCTCGACGACTCGGTCCTCGCCGTGGGCCTGCCGCTCTGGCTGGTGGACCGCACTTCCGCGCCGCACGCCCTCGTCCCGGCCTTCCTCGTCCTCAACACCGTGCTGGTCGTGGTGCTCCAGCTGAGCGTGTCGAGGCGGGCCGAGGGGCCGCACCGGGCCACCCGGGCGGTGCTGCTGTACGGGGTCCTGATGTTCGTCTGCTGCGGCTTCCTGGCCGTGGCCGCCCGGGGCGGGAGCTGGACGGCCGGGGTGGTCCTGCTCGCCGCGGCGCTGCTGGTGACGCTGGCGGAGCTGATGCGGTCGGTGAGTTCGTGGGAGCTCGCGGTCCTGCTCGCGCCCCGGGAGGCGCGCGCCGCGTACCTGGGGGTGGCCGGGATGTCGCAGTCCATCCAGAAGTCCGCCGGACCGCCGCTGTTGACCGGTGTGGTGATGGCCGCCGGGCCGGCGGGTTGGCTGGTGCTCGGGACGGCGGTCGCGGGCCTTGCGGTCGTGCAGCGCAGGACCTGCGCGCGCCGGCTCGGCCTCGGCCCGGTCCGGAAGGAGACCGCCGGGCTCGTGATTGGGTAGACTGACCTACCTAATCAAGGAGGAGGCGGGCGGCATGGGCGGCACGGAGGCCGGGGGGAACGCGGGGACCGGGGAGAAGCGGCCGGTGAAGCGGCGCCGGGGAGCGGCGCGCGGGCGGATCCTCGATGCCGCCGCGCGCCGTTTCTACGCCGACGGCGTGGCGGCCACGGGCATCGACACCATCACCGCCGAGGCGGGCGTCGCCAAGATGAGCCTCTACAACAACTTCGACTCCAAGGCCGACCTCGTCCGCGCCTACCTGGAGGCCAGGCACGAGGAGTGGCTGGGTCTCTACGAACGACGCCTGGCCTCGGCACGGGGACCGGCGGAGGCCGTGCTGGCCGTCTTCGACGCGTACGCCGACCACGCCGGCCTCGCCTACGAGCACGGGTTCCGGGGCTGCGGGCTCCTCAACGCGGCCGCCGAACTGCCCGCCGGGCACGAGGGCCGGACCGTGGTCCGCCACCACAAGGAGCAGGTCGAGAACCTGCTTGCCGCGCATCTCGGGGAACTGCTGCCCGGCGATCAGGAGCGGGCCGGGGCCATGGCGGAGCACCTGGCGTTCCTGCTCGAAGGGGCCATCGTGCGCGCGGGCCTCGAAGGCGACGCCGTACGCATGCGACGCGCCCGGGAGTTGGCGGCATCGCTGGTGGGCGCCCTGTGACCGGGGCCGCCGAAGGCGAGACAGGCCGGGCCGCGGAGCGCCCTGCCCGCCCCGGCGCGAGCCGTACGGTCGGCCGCGCCTCCGGGCCGGGGCTCGGCGCGCTCGCGGTGCTGCTGGCCTCGGTGCTCTGGGGCACCACGGGCACGGCGGCCACCCTCGCGCCCCAGGTGGGTCCCCTGGCGATCGGCGCCGCCGCGATGGGCCTGGGCGGCCTGCTCCAGGCCCTGGTGGCCGGGCGCGGCATCGCGCGGGGGTGGGCGCGGCTGAGGGCGCGGTGGCGGATCGTGCTCCTCGGGGGAGCGGGCGTGGCGCTCTATCCGCTCGCTTTCTACACCTCCATGCGTCTGGCCGGGGTCGCGGTCGGCACGGTCGTCTCCATCGGCTCGGCCCCGCTGGCGTCGGCCCTGATCGAGCGGTTCGCCGATGGGCGGAGGCTGTCCAGGAGATGGCTGGCGGGGGCGGCGCTGGGGCTGGTCGGCACGGTGCTGCTCTGCGCGGCCGAGGCCGCTCGGGCCGGAGCCGGTGCCGGGGCGGGTACGGGTTCGGCCCGGCAGACCGTCGTGGGCGTGGGCCTCGGGTTGGTCGCGGGGCTGACGTACGCCGTGTACGCGTGGGCGGCGCACCGCCTGATCACCCGTGGCGTCACCTCGCGGGCGGCCATGGGCGCGGTGTTCGGCCTCGGCGGGCTGATGCTGCTGCCGGTCCTGCTGGCCACGGGCGCGCCGCTGGTCGCCTCCTGGACCAACGCGGGCGTCGGGCTCTACATGGCACTGGTGCCGATGTTCACCGGATACGTCCTGTTCGGCTTCGGCCTGGCCCGTATCCCGGTCTCCACGGCGACGACCCTGTCCCTGCTGGAGCCCGCCGTGGCGGCGGTCCTCGCGGTCCTGGTGGTGGGCGAGCACCTGCCCGCCCTCGGCTGGGTCGGCATCGCCCTGGTCGTCGCCTGTCTGGGCGTCCTGACCGCCCCGTCCCGCCCGGTCCGCGTCCGGGCGCCCGGCACCGCGGCCCCGGCACCGCCGTCCCGGGCCGCCGCGCCCGCCGCCTCCGTTCCTACCCCTCCAGGAACACCGGATTGGTGAGCGCCGCCAGGGCCCCGGGCAGCCCCGGCACCGTCGCCGGGTGCCGGACCTCGGCCCGCACATAGGCCGCGTGGGCAGGAGTCGTACGCCACTCCACGGTCCCCGCGCCCGACTCGGGCAGCCCGGCCGTGAACAGGGTGCCCTGGTCGGTGACGAAGTGCGCGGTGCAGCCGGGCGCCCCGGTCACCTCCAGCCGTACGGTGACCGGGGTGTCGTCCCCGTCCACCCGGAGCCGCTCACCGATCCCGGCGTGCAGCCCGCGCCCGCCGAAGGCGTCGAAGGAGAGGGTCACGGCGGACGACTCCGCGATGTACGCGTGCCCGGCCCGGATTCCGGCCACGATCGCCTCGCGCGACAACTCGTCGGCGAGGACCACGGTCTGCGGGAGCCCCACCACGTCCGGGTCCCGGTGCGCGTCGCTGTTGCCCATCGCGGCGACCCACGGCTTGGCCCAGCGGACGGCGGCGACCAGGGAGTTGTCCCACTCGGCAAGCGCGATCTCGTCCTCGGGGGAGTACGCCCCGTTCCACACCTCCACCGCGTCCGCCTCGCCGAAGCCGAACTTCCAGTGGCAGCCGACGCAGGTGGCGTGCGGATGGGCGGGCACGACCAGGCCCCCGGCCCGCCGCACGGCCTTCGCGTAGTGGCCGAACCGGTTGTCGCGGGCCCGGTAGCGCCAGTCCACGAACGTGCCCGGGTCGGTGGCCAGTGCCAGCACGTGGCCGTTGCGGGTGGTGATCTCCTCCCCGGTGAGGATCAGCAGGTCGTCGCCCCACAGCCCGCCCCACGCCCCGTGCGCCGAGTGCGTGTTGTGCTCGCTGCTGTTGATGAAGTCGAGCCCGGCCGCGCGCGCGGCGGCGGCGATCTCGGCCGGGGTGCGCCCGCCGTCCGAGTGCGTGGAGTGCAGATGGCAGTCGCCCCGGTACCAGGCCCGCCCGCGCCCCTTCGCGCGCTGCGGCGGATACACCGGCTCGGGCGTGGTCCCGGCGGGCCCGGAGCGCAGGCTGATCGTCACCTCGTACGGCAGTCCGCCGGGCGCGACGGTGTAGGGGCCGAGCGCGATGTTCCACGTACCGGCCCGCACCGGGCCCGCGATGTAGCCGGGCGTCGCCGCGTCCGCCCGGATGAAGAAGCTGCCGCGCGCCCCGCCGGACCAGCCCCGGAACCCGTGCCCGCCCAGGGCGGTGCCGCGCTCGTCGAAGATGCCGATGTCGAGGGCGTTGCCCTGCGTCCCGGCGGGCACGGGCGTCTTCTCGTACGTGTACGAGACGGCGATCTCCCGCACCCCGCGCGGTACTTCGACCGGCAGGTACACATAGTCGGGCGCCCCGGTCGGCAGGGTGCCGCGCACGGTCCTGGTCCGGTCCGGGGCGTCGGTGCCGTCTGTGCCGTCTGTGCCGCCGTTCGGGGGCGCGGCGTCGGCGAAGCTCACAGTGCCCAACGTTAGAGCGGTGGCGGCCGTCCCGACGAGGAGGCCGCGCCTGGCCATCGGGTGGCCGTGGGCGGAATGCGATGTGGACATGAGAGGGGCTCCCCGGGTGTCGTGAGCGGCAAGGAAGGAACGACGAAGCGCACCTCGAACCCTGGCGGCAGGCGGTGAACCAAGGAAGAACGCCGGTGGACCGGAGCGGACGGGATGGGAGCGGACCGGAGGAGATCGGCCCGAACCGGAGGGGACCGGACCGGAGGAGACGGGACCGGCCCGAACCGAACCGGCCCGGAGGGGACGGGACGGGCCCGAACCGGCCCGAACCGGCCCGAACCGAACCGGACCGAACCGAACCGAACCGGAGGGGACCGGACCGGCCCTACGACCCCTCGCCGTTCCGTCCGTCCCGGAAGCTCGGCTTTCCACATCGCACGGCATACGTTGGGGCCCCAGGGCCTGTCACCGGACCACGACGGAGGTGTCCCACATGCGGATCGCCACGACGATCTTCCTCACCGATGAGACGATCACGCCGCTGAGGCTCGCCCGCGAACTCGAACAGCGCGGCTTCAGCGGCCTGTACCTGCCCGAGCACACCCACATCCCGGTGAGCAGGGACACCCCCGCCCCGATGGGCGGCGACCTCCCGCCCGAGTACGGCCGCACCCTCGACCCCTTCGTCGCCCTCGCCCAGGCCGCCGCCGTCACCGAGCGGCTCACGCTGGGCACCGGCATCACACTCGTCGCCCAGCACGACCCGATCGACCTGGCGAAGCAGATCGCCACCCTCGACCACCTCTCCGGCGGCCGGTTCACGCTGGGCATCGGCTACGGCTGGAACGTGGAGGAGGCCGCCGACCACGGGGTCGACTGGCCCTCCCGCCGCGACCTCGTCCGCGACCGCCTCGCCCTGATGAGCGCCCTGTGGTCGGCGGAACCCACGGCGTACGAGGGCGAGTTCGGCTCGGTCCGGGCCAGCCACGCGTACCCGAAGCCGGCCCAGCAGCCCCGCGGCCCGATCAACGGCCCCCGAACCCTGATCGGCGGCGCGGCGGGCCCGAAGCTCTTCGCCCACATCGCCGAGTACGCCGACGGCTGGCTCCCCATCGGCGGCCGCGGCCTGACCGAGTCCCTGCCCGAACTCCGCGGCGCCTGGGAGGCGGCGGGCCGCGACCCGCAACACCTCCGGATCGTCCCCTACGCGGTCCTCCCGAGCGCGGGCAAACTGGCGCACTACGCGGAGCTGGGCATCGAGGAGGTCGTCCTGCAACTGCCCCCGGCGGCCGAACCGGACGTACTGCGGACGCTGGACGCGTACGCGGAGTTCCTCTGACGGAGGGGCATCGGGGCGGACGGTGGAGCTGTCCGCCAGCCCGTCATTGACCATTCCCCTCACCTGCAAGCAGGGCCCGGAGACGCCTGACCTCTTCCACAAGGCGCGGCACGGCCTCCCGCGCCATTGCGATGAAGGCCGCGTTCTCGTCCCAGCGTTCGTCGCCAGAATCGACGTATCGCGGATGCTGCACCAAGGTTGCGGCAATCATGTCCCGATGATCAAAGTTCGGCCACCTCTCGGCAGCACCGGTGTCGGGAGCTGTGCTCACCGCTACAAGATTCATGGCGGAGTCATCGTCCAAGGTCCTGACGAACCAAGGCGCCGGAGTGGCCGCAGAGCACAACTTCTCGATCTCCTCAAGTTCATCTTCACGCATGTGCCCACCCTCTACCATCCTGGTTACCCGGTCTGGGGTGCCCCGCAAGCCAGCAAGCACGGAGCCCCCCAGACTCACTGCCAAGGACGTCCGCACCTGGCTCAACCAGCTTCGCACCACTGCCCACAGCGACCGCCTGTTCGCCCTGTACTTTTTCAGGGTTTTTGAATCATCGGCCACGGAGAGGGCATTGAAGCCAAGCCAAGCCAAGCCAAGCCAATTCCAGCACGGCGATGGTGCATGGCCCTCACTGGAACTTCCGCTCACCCAATGAAATTGGACGGATGTCGCAGGGCAGATATGGACGCCAGGATCCTTTACCCGGGCGGGAAGGGTCGGGTGTCGGATGAACTTCTTGAGGAACCGACGTTCGGTGTCACCGATGTCGAAGATGCCTGTATTCGGGCATGGCAGGCGTGCGAGGAAGACTCTGCGGAATGGTGCAAGAGTGAGGGCCTAGCGGTGTTGGAGGCTGCGCTGCACCGTGCCGCCGAGGGGGGCGTGTCCGCAGGCGCGGGGAGCCGTGGCGGTGAGTACGGTCCGTAGCTGAGTGACTCCCGGCGGGGCCGTCCGCGGACCCGGTTGGTTGTGCGTGCAACCATTTCGACGTAATCGGTATCTTTCTTGGTTAAGGATCACGCACGGGCGAGTACGGGAGTGGATCGACGATGAACAGGCCGTTGCGGCACATAGCCATCTTCTGCGGGCTGCTGGTGATGGCGCTGCTCCTGCGGGCGAACTGGATCCAGTACGTCAAGAGCGAGCCCCTGGCCACGCACGAGAACAACCGCCGGGTGAAGATCGCCCAGTTCGCCACCCCGCGCGGTGACATCATCGTCGGCAGCGAGGCGATCACCGGTTCCAAGGCGGTCGAGGGGACGGACTTCAAGTACAAGCGGACCTTCAAGCAGGGCCCGATGTACGCCCCCGTCACCGGCTACGCCTCCCAGTCGCAGGGGATGTCCCTCCTGGAGAAGACGTACGACAGCATCCTCAGCGGCCAGGACGACCGCTTCGCGTTCCGGCACGCCAAGGACATCCTCACTGGTGAGCAGCGGCGCGGTGGTGATGTGATCACCACGATCAACCCGAAGGCGCAGAAGGCCGGGTACAAGGGGCTGACCGACCTCGGTGCGCGGGGTGCGGTCGTCGCGCTGGAGCCGGAGACGGGGAAGGTGCTGGCCCTGGTCTCCACGCCCTCGTACGACCCGTCCGTCTTCGCCGGGAACTCGTTCAAGGAGGGGGACAAGTTCCAGGCGCTCATCAAGGACAAGGGCAAGCCGCTGGCCAACCGCCCGCTCCGGGAGACCTTCCCGCCCGGCTCCACGTTCAAGATCCTCACGGCGGCCGCGGCCCTGGAGAACGGCGTCGTCACCGATGTCGACGCGCGCACCGACGCCGTCTCCCCGTACCCCCTGCCGCTCTCCACGAACAAGATCAGCAGCGAGGCCGGTGACGCGACGTGCAACAAGGCGTCGATGAAGACCGCGATGCAGTACTCCTGCAACAACGTCTTCCTCGACGCCGCGTCCAAGGTCGGCGCCGAGAAGATGCGGGAGACCGCGGAGAAGTTCGGCTTCAACGAAGACGTCTACTCCGACGAGTTCGGCGACATGCTCGCCACCAAGAGCCTCTACCCGGAGAAGCTGGACAAGCCCGGTACCGCGCTGACCGGCATGGGGCAGGGCAGCCTCACCAGTACGCCGATGCAGATGGCGATGGTGACCGCCGCCCTGGCCAACGACGGCAAGCTGATGCAGCCCTACATCGTCGACGAGCTGCGCGGCCCCGACCTCTCGGTCCTGGAGAAGAACGAGCCCAAGCTCAAGAGCCAGGCCGTGTCCGAGGAGACGGCGAAGAAGGTCCGGGAAATGATGGAGTTCACGGCCAAGGAGGGCAGCGCCCAGCGCGCCCTGATCGACGGTGTCACGGTCGGCGGCAAGACCGGTACGGCGCAGCGCGGCGTCAATGTGAACGACGAGGTGCCGTACGGCTGGTTCGTCTCGTACGGCAAGGCCGGTGGCAAGTCGGTGGCGGTCGCGGTGTTCATCGACCCGACGGCCATGGACATTTCGCGGTCGGACATCTCCGGTGGCCGGCTCGGCGCGCCGATCGCCAAGAACGTGATGAAGGCGGTGCTGGGGAAGTAGAGCGCGAGCAGCTCGGCGCGCAGGGCCCGGCCCGGGACCGGGACCGGGACCGGTCCCAGACCGGGCCCTGCCCGGGACGCGCGGCGCGGGGACCGTGCCCGTGCGCGTGCGCGGACTCGTACGCGTATCCGGCTCGTGCCCGGCCCGTCCCCGTACCCGGCCCGTCCCCGCACCCCACGCCCCCGCGCCTCAGTCCGGCAGCAGGGCCAGGGTCTCGCGGGCGACTACCTCGGGCTCGGTCAGCGGGATGTAGTGGCCCGAGCCTTCCGCGATGACGTGTCTGCCCCGCGGCGCCCGGCCCGCGCGGTGGGCGTGGGAGGCGTTCGCCGCGGCGCGCAGGGTGCTGTCCATGCCGTCTCCGGGGAGGCCGCCGGAGATCACCGTGACCGGGATGTCTCCGGTCTCCGGCGGGGCGTCGCGCCAGGTGGCCAGCTCGTCCAGGTAGGTACGGGCCTGGCGGCGCTGGGTGCGCAGCACTCCCGTGGTGAAGCCCTCCCGGGCCATGTCCCGCGAGGCGTCCGCCGGGAGCAGGGCGAGTTGGCCGCGGAACAGCGGACGCAGCAGGCGCAGGGCGGCGAGGGTGTGGCCGAGGCGGAGGGCCGTCCGTTCCATCCGCCGGAACCTGCGGCCGAACAGAACGTCGGCGGCCTCGTCGGTGGGGTCCACCAGGACCAGTCCCGCGATCCGTCCGGGCCCGCGTGCGGCGGCGAGCCGGACCAGCGGGCCGCCCGCGCTGTGCCCGACGAGGACGTACGGGCCGGGGCCGAAGTGGTCGAGCAGCGCGCCGAGGTCGTCGGCCATGCGGGTCAGGGTGCGGCCGGCCGGGTCGGGGGCGCTGCGGCCCAGGCCGGAGCGGTCGTACACGACGGCCCGCGCCCGGGGCGCGACGGCCGACTGCACCAGGGCCCACGACGACCGGCCCGCAGCGGCCCCGGCCTCGAACACGACGGTCGGTCCGTCCGGCCGCTCACCCGGCAGGACCATCGCGTAGAGCCTTCGGCCGTCCGGCAGTGGCACCCACTCGGGAGTGCCTTGGACGTGCGTTCCATGGACCGGGGCGGTCATCGGGGCGGCTCCAGGGTGAAGAGGTTCATCCGGTACGCGTTGACGACGGGCGGGGCCAGACGCGCCAGCACGGGCATGCCGTAACGGTGGCGCCGTGGCCAGGTCCGGGCCACGTCCGGCTGCGGGGTGGCGAACGTCCTGCTCTCGCGCAGTCTCAGCCCCCAGCTCTCCAGGGCTTTCGGGTCGTCGCAGGTCCATGTCATGCGTGCGTCGACGGCCCTGAACACCGGGTTGCGGTCCTGGCTGCGCATCATGGTGCCGCCGCCGGTGTCGAAGCTCAGGTCGGCCCCGGGGAAGCGGTCCGCCAGGGCCCGTACGACGGAACGGACCTGCTCCTCGTCGAAGTAGAGGAGGACGGCCTCGCTGACGAAGAAGTACGGTCCACCGCTCTTCGCGACCTGCTCGAACCAGTCGGTGTCCAGCACCGAGGCCGCCAGGGTCGTGGTCCTCGCGGAGTCGGTGAAGAACCGCCGCCGCAGCTCCACCGTGTCCGGCAGGTCGAGATCGAACCAGCGGGCCCGGCCGTTGTCGAGGCGGTGGGAACGGGTGCCGAGCCCGGCTCCGAGTTCGACCACCGTGCCGTCGGGGTGCTTTGCGAGGAACCGGCGCACCCACCCGTCGAAGATCGCGCTGCGCAGCACGGAGCCGCCGAGCGAGGGCCCGCGGAACTTCGCGAAGTCGTAGTCGATGCGTTCGACCATCCTCGACGCCTCGGCGTCCCCCAGGATCGGGCGGCGGGCCCGCGCGTCGAGCGCGCGCCCGTACAGCGGGATGAGCAGCGTCTCCTGGACGGTGCCCAGTCGCACGGTCTCCTTGGTCACTCGGTTCACCCATTCACCCATCCATGCGAAGTTAGGGTTACCTAACCAAGCCTAGGGCGGGGTCGGCGGAACCTCAATGCCTCTGCGGCTGCGCGCATTCCCGCGCCCGCGCCCGTGCCCCGGTGGGTCGCCGCCCCGGAGCCGAGTTACGGTGCGGCCTCGGACGTGTGTGCGATCATCGTGTGCGCTCAATCTTTTCGAGCTCTTCGAGTCTTTTCACATCTCTTCGAGTCACACACGTCTCGTCTCTTCGAGTCACACATACATCTCGCTTGTGTCCCGGGCCATCCCGCGTTCGCTCGCTGTTCGTGAAGCCCCTGGCAGAAGCGCACACTTCACCGGTCCGGGGGGAACGGATGCCCAACTATCCAAGCAAGGCCGCGAGATCCAGCAGATCCAGCGGATCCAGCAGACTCAGCCGATCCGCGAGATCCGCGAGATCCGGCAGATCGGCGGCGTACGCCGCACTGTTGCTCGCGCTCTCGGTCCTGCTCTCGCTGCTGATACCGGCGGGAGCCGCTCAGGCGTACACCCCCGCGGCGGCGGCCGATGCCACGGCCGATGCCACGGCCGACGAGGACTGCGCCGCGCTGCCGCTCTCCGGCTTCGGCGAGGCCGCCCCGGCGGAGGGCCGGACGAAGGTCCCGGGCTACGGCACGGCCTGCTTCACCATCACGGCCGGGGCCGCCGGGCTGCACAAGGTCGTGCTCGCAGGCGGCGCCGAGACGTACGCCAGTGTTTTCGACGGCGACACGGAGATCAACTGCTACGACTCCGAGTGGGGCGCCGGCTGGTGCCGACTGCCCCGCGCGGGCGAGTTCACGCTCCGGCTGACGAACAACGGGTTCGACCCGAGCGAGCCCACCGTTGCCGTGGTCCCGCTCGCCACCGCCGAGGGCTGCGCGCCGGAGATCAGCACCGCCTGGGACACCGCCCCCGTCGTCGGTTCGGCCGCCGGGCCGACCGCCCTCCAGTGCCAGCCGTTCACCGGCAAGCCGGGCGAGCGGATCACCAACGAGATCAGGACGACCTCGTACGGCCAGAGCGTGGCCTGGATCACCGACGAGACCGGCGCCCGGATCTGCCCGCACTTCAACGAGGACGACAGCGAGGGCTGCGTGCTGCCCGGTGACGGCCCCTACCGGGTCCTCTCGCAGGTCACCGAGGCCGAGGGCGGCTTTCCCGCCGAGTACACCCTCACCGTCCGCCGCATCTCGGACCCGGCCGGCTGCGCCCATGTCCCGCTGAACGCGTACAACTCCGCGCCCACCACCGCGGTCCCGGCCAGTGGCTGCAAGACGTTCACCGCACCGGCCGCCGGACGCTACAACGTGTACTCCGTCAGCGACGGCGCCCGTTCGACGCTCGCCGTGTACGACCGGCAGGGCAAGACCGTCTGCACCACCTGGGGCGGCGTCTGCGGCCTTCCCGCCGCCGGTGACTACACCGTTTTCACCGACCACCCGACCCTCATCCTCGACAGCTCCGCCACCACTGGGTGCGAGCCCGTCGAACTCGGTCTCCACCAGGGCTCGTTCGCCGCTGCCGGTGAGATCGACTGCCTCTCCCTGCCGCTTCCCGCGGGCGCCAGGCTGGCCGTGCTGAAGGCCCTCAACGGGCCCGAGCCGCGCCCCGAAGTGACCGTCGTCGACGCCGACGGCGCCCAGCGGTGCGACTGGTCCGATCTGTCGGCCGGCACGTGTGAGCTCACCGGCAAGGCCCCGTTCCGCGCCCTGGTCTCCACCGACGACTCGTCGGAGCCGACCGGCCCGTACGCCCTCGCCCTGCACCGCACCGACGTGGCGAGCGACTGCCCCGCCATTCCGGCGGGGAACTTCACCGCGACGAGTCCGGCGGCCCGGTTCTCCACCGGCGACGGTGTCTTCTCGCACTGCCTGAGCATCCCCGCCGACGACCACAGCGCACAGGAGAACCTCCAGCTCCAGGCGGCCCCCGGCACCAAGTCCACCGCCGAATTCAGCGTCCTGGACCCCCACGGCAAGCGGGTCTGCTCGATCTACTCGTCCCTCTCCAGCTGGACGACCTGCGAGCTGGCTCCCGGCGTCGCCCACACCGTGCTGGTCACCGGCCGCGACACCGCCGCCGACTACACCCTGACCCGCCGCGATGTCACCGCGACCGCCAAGGGCTGCGCCGCGAACCCGGCGACGAAGCCCGGCGGCCCGTCCACCGGCGGCACCATGGGCGCCCCCGGCGAGCTGCGCTGCCGCCAGGTCACCACCGCCGATGCCCGGGACACCCTGCACATCAACGTCCGTGACGAGCTCGGTGCCGCGAACGCGGTGGTGTACGGGGCGGACGGCACCGCCCTCTGCAACCGGAACCAGGCGTGCGCCGTCACCGGCTCCACCCACTACCAGGTCCTGGTCACCGTCCCCGCGACGCTGAAGGCCCCCGGCTCGTACCGCTTCGACGCCCTGCGCATCGCGGGCCCGGACGGCCCGGCCGCCGAGTGCGAGAAGGTCGCCAGCGTCGCCTACGGGTACGGTCCGATCACCGGCACCCTCGACGAGCAGCACACCGCCGTCTGCGCCGCGCTGCCCACGGCGTACCGCGACCGGTTCGACATGGCGATCAGCGACACCACGGGCGCCACCGAGACCGCGGTGCCCGCGCTGTACGACGCGAGCCTCGACAACGGCTGCATGCGCTTCATCCCCTCCGGCTACCAGTGCGCCGTGAGCGAGGACTACTCCACCGAGCCCACCCCGAGCATTCTGGTCCTCTCCCTGCCGGAGAAGGCGTCGAAGACCACGTACAAGGCCGAGGCGGTCTGCTCGTCCATCATCTGCGGCGTGGAGAAGGCGAGCGTCGGAGAGGTCTCCCCGGCCACCGGGGCCGCCGGGAGCAAGGTCACGGTCCAGGTGACCGGCACGGCCCTGCACAAGGACGACAAGGTACGGATCCAGCTCTCCGGCAAGGAGATCGAATCGACCACCACCGAGGTGTCCGCGGACCGGAAGACCCTGACGGCCGTCCTCGACCTGACCGGGGCCACCGTCGGCACCTGGTCCCTCAGCGTCGTCACGCACAACAACTGGGCGTACGGGCGCGGCTCCTTCGAGGTCACGGCGGCCCCGCTCCGCAACAGCGCACGGCCCACGATCGGCACCACGGCCCGCGTCGGTGACCACCTCACCGCGGCCACCGGCACCTGGGCCCCCGCCCCGACGTCGTTCGCCTATCAGTGGAACGCGGACGGCAAGGCGATCAGCGGCGCGACCGCCGCCACGTACACCGTTCCGGCGTCGCTGCTCGGCAAGAAGATCGGCGTCACCGTCACGGCCCGCCGCACCGGCACGGCGGACGTCCCGGCCGCCTCGGCGCAGCTCACGGTCGCCAAGGGCGCGGCGCCCCAGCTGACGACCGCCCCGAAGATCTCCGGAACCGTCAAGGTC
>NZ_JBHVJA010000020.1:0-85667 GCF_042799335.1 Streptomyces sp. NPDC057697
CCACCGCATCGAAGCCCACACCGACCTCCTGTTCACCAAACGCCACCTCTTCCACCGCTCCCACATCGAACTCGACTTCGGCGGCCACCGCATACGCACCGAAGGCATCGAGAAGAACACCCACGACAACCCCTTCGGCGCCGTCCTCTCCTTCCGCGGCACCCCCACCGACACCACCGTCGAGCACGCGCTCTCCGGCAAGGTCATCGAGCTCACGGACACCTTCCCGGTGCCCGACGCGAAGGCGTTCGAGGTCGGCCAGTGGTGGACGGTCCAGGTCGACCCGGTCGAGGGCGGCGGCCGCGACGAACGCGAACTGCAGAAGCTGGTCGAGATCACCGAGATCGTCGACGCGGGACACATCCGGATCGGCTACCTCAACGGCTGGGAGCTCGCCGCGGGCCGCAGGCTCACCTGGACCCGCGTCGAACCCGTCCGGGACACCCATGTCCGCAACATGGTCTTCGAGGGCGCGGGCCCCGACGAGTACACCGGCTCGCACCCCGTCAGCTTCGAGTACGCCGTGGGCTGCGACGTCTCCGGGATCCATGCCACCGGCACCTTCTGGCCGGTCGTCATGCGCCGCTGGTGCACCCGCTTCCGCACCGAGGACTGCTCCCTGAAGAACCCGCCCACCGTCGAGTACGGCGGCGCGGGCTATCTCACCCAGCAGATCTACTGCCTGTACGGACGGGTCGCCGACTGCACGACCAGCAACGTGCGCCACCTCAACGACCTGACCGCCTCCGCCTACTGCACCGTGGTGAACTGCCACGGCGACGGGGACGACGCGGGCGGCAACCCCTTCACGACACACGGACAGTACGAGCACGACCTCCTCTTCGACGGCAACTCCGGGCTGATGGACATCGCCAACTCCGGCGCCCAGTGGGGGATCTCCGCGAAGCGGATCACCGTACGCCGACACGTCTGCTCCTGGTTCACCGCCAACACCAAGATCACCGATCTCACTCTGGAGGACATCACGGTGATCGCGCGCCCCACCTTCGACCAGGCCGGCACCCTCACCGTCAACGCGGACGGCGCCCAGGTGCGCGGCTGCACCGCGAAGACCTTCGCCGTCGCCCAGCGCTCCGCCCGGTCCACCCGGCCGACCACCATCAGCGACTGCTCCTTCGAGCCGCCCGCCGGGGCGGTCCTCGTCCAGACCCCGGTCACCGTGTCCGTGCACTTCGTGCGCTGCACGTTCACCGGCGTCGACGGCGCGGTCCTGCGCGGCGCGGGCCCCGTCCACTTCACCGACTGCACCGTCACCGGGGCCGGGAACGCGGCGCCGCTCTCGGTCGGATCGGCGGATCTGCGGATCGACGGCGGGAGTTACGACAACACCGGCATCGAGCTCAGCGCCGTGCGCGACCAGCGGTTCACCGTCACGGGCGGCGCCCGGTTCACCGGCGGCAACAAGGCCAAGGCGCTGCTCGGCCGTGCGGCCGGTCCCGGGAAGGTGACCTGGGACATCACCGGGATCAGCAGCACCGCCGCCGGAGCGGACACCGCCCATGTCCGCATCGTCGACGGCACCAACCACTACGCGGCGACCGCCGGCCGCTTCACCGGGGGCACGCTCCACCTCGCCCCCGACGCGCTGGACTCCGTGCTGCACACCGCGTGCGTGGAGGACGGGACGAAGCGCGTCGCCATGCCCGCGAGCGGCGAGCGGGTGCGCACGGACGGGAACCTGATCCTGTGACCGCCGTCGTCCGTACCGCCACGGCGGCCGACGACCCGGCCCTGGCCGCCCTGTGGCAGCGGTGTTTCGACGCCCCGCAGATCGTCCGTCTGCACGCCCTGGACCCGGACCGCCACCGCCACACCTTCGTCGCGCAGAACGCGGCGGGGGACGGGATCGACGCGGTCGTGGTCTATGTGCCGAGACTGATCCGTGACGCGCGGGGCGTCCCGCGCCGGGTCGGCGGCATCGGCAGCGTCGCCACCCGGCCCGAGGCCCGCGGGCAGGGGCTGGTGCGGCGGCTGCTGGAGGCGGCGGAGCGCACCATGACGGCCGAGCGGTGCGACTGGTCCCTGCTCTTCACCGGGACCCCGGGCGTCTACCGCGGCTCGGGGTGGGAGGAGTTCGCGAGCACGTACACGGAGGGGAGGCTCGCGGTGCCGTCCGCCGCGGGGAGGTTCCGGATCCGTGCCGCCACCGCGCGGGACGCCGCCGAGGTGGCGGCGCTGCACCACGCGTACAACGCCGTCCGGCCGCTCAGCTCGCTGCGGGCGCCCGAGGACTGGGCGGTGCGCGTGCCCGCCTGGTACGGCCCCCTCGAACGCTCGCTCGTGGCCGAGGATCCCGGATCCGGGGCGCTCGTCGGTCTGCTGGTGGTCCAGTACGAGGGGGAGTGCGTGGAGGTGCGCGAATTCGCGGGAGCCCCCGGGTGCCTGGCCGAACTGTTCGCCGCCGTCGGTGAACGGGGCCGCGCGGCGGGCCTGGGCCGGGCCCGGGTCCGGCTGCCCGGCGACCCGGAGATCCGTGCGGCGCTGCCCGCCCTGCTGGCGGACGCCCGGCAGGTGACGGAACACGTGGGGATGGCCCGCCCGCTGCACGCCTCCGCGGCGGACGTCCGGGCCACGGTCACGGCGCCCGGCGCGGTCCATTGGTACGGCGACTGCTTCTGAGCCCCGGGCGGGGGCGCCGTCGGCCGCGCGAGGCGGGCGGGCGGCGCCCCACCGGCCCGGTCAGGCGCCGTCCTTCGAGGAGCCCTCGTCGTACGCCGAGGTGCCCGAGTCCAGCAGGGGCTCCTGGGTCTTGAGGTGGGCCGGGGCGAAGGCGCGCAGCACGTGGTAACCGGTGATCACCACGATGGTGCCCAGCGCGATGCCGCTCAGCTCGAAGTTGTCGGTGATCTTCAGGCTGACCCCGCCCACGCCGATGATGATGCCCGCGGCGGCCGGTACGAGATTCAGCGGGTTGCGCAGATCGACCTTGGCGTTCAGCCAGATCTGGGCGCCCAGGAGGCCGATCATGCCGTAGAGGATGACCGTGATGCCGCCGAGCACTCCGCCGGGGATGGCGGCGACGACCGCGCCGAACTTGGGGCAGAGCCCGAAGAGCAGGGCGAAGCAGGCGGCGGCCCAGTACGCGGCGGTGGAGTAGACCCGGGTCGCGGCCATCACACCGATGTTCTCCGAGTACGTGGTGTTCGGCGGCCCGCCCACCGCGGTCGACAGCATCGACGCGGCGCCGTCGGCGGCGATCGCGGTGCCGAGCTTGCCGTCCAGCGAGGCGCCGGTCATCTCGCCGACGGCCTTCACGTGTCCGGCGTTCTCCGCGATCAGCGCGATGACCACCGGCAGGGCGACCAGGATCGCCGACCACTCGAAGCTCGGCGCGTGGAAGGAGGGCAGCCCGATCCAGTCCGCCTTGGCGACACCGGACAGGTCCAGCCGCCAGTGGTCCACCGCCCCGGCCCCTCCGGCCGGGGAGTGGATCTTGCCGAAGACCTGGTCGAGGACCCAGGAGAGCGCGTACCCGAAGACCAGGCCCAGGAAGATCGCGATGCGTGAGAAGAAACCGCGCAGGCACACTACGGCCAACCCGGTGAACAGCATCACCAGCAGGGCTGTCCACTGGTCCTGCGGCCAGTAGGTCGACGCGGTCACCGGAGCCAGGTTGAAACCGATCAGCATGACCACGGCGCCGGTGACCACCGGCGGCATCGCCGCGTGGATGATCCGCGCGCCGAAGCGCTGCACCGCGAGACCGGCGAGGAAGAGCACCACGCCGACGACGAAGACCGCGCCGGTGACCACGGCGCTGCTGCCGCCGCTCGCCCGGATCGTCGCCGCGACCCCCACGAAGGAGAGCGAACAGCCGAGGTAGCTGGGCACCTGTCCACGGGTGGCCAGCAGGAAGATGGCCGTGGCGACGCCCGACATCATGATCGCCAGGTTCGGGTCCAGGCCCATCAGCACCGGAGCGACGAACGACGCGCCGAACATCGCGACCACGTGCTGGGCGCCCAGCCCGAACGTACGGGGCCAGGAGAGCCGTTCGTCCGGCCGGACCACGGCCCCCGGTGCGGGGGTCTTCCCGTCGCCGTGCAAGGTCCAGCGCACGCCGAGGCCGCCCATGGTCGCTCCCTGTGGTGTAGGTGCGGAGCCGAGCGCCTCGCCGGGCACGTCGTTGCCGCAGAAATGATCAGCGCCATGGTAATGCCGGATCGCGGCGTGCTCACGGCCGGGCCACGCCCCTGAGCACGGACGATGCGGGCCGCGCGGGGACGGAAACCCCGCACGGCCCGTCGGTGGGGCGGTTCAGGGCCGCGGCTCGGCCGCCGCCGGGCCCGGGGCACCGGCGTCCGGGGACGGCACCGGCCTGCGGTCGCCCGCCCGCAGTACCCCGGCCCCCAGCACCAGGCCGAACGCGAGCACCGTCACCAGGCCGAACGAGACCACCAGCGAGGTCGCCTCGGCCAGCGAACCGATCGCGGACGGGGCGATCAGCCCCGAGGTGTACGTGATCGTGGCGACGCCCGCGATCGCCTGGCTCGGGTTCGGACCGCTGCGCCCGGCCGCCGCGAAGGCGAGCGGCACCACCACCGCCACGCCGAGCCCGAGCAGCCCGAAGCCGCACATCGCGAGCACCGCGTCCGGCGAGGCGACCACGAGCAGCCCGCCGACCGTCGCGAGGACGCCGCCGGCCCGTACGGTCCGCACCGCGCCGAAGCGGTCCACGACCTTGTCACCGGCGATCCGGGCGACCGCCATGGTCAGCGCGAACGCCGTCGTGGAGGCGGCGGCGAGCCCGGCGGAGGTGTCCATGATGTCCCGGAGGTAGACCGCCGACCAGTCCAGGCTGGCGCCCTCGGCGAACACCGCGCAGAAGCCCACCGCGCCGATGACCAGCGCCGACTTCGGCGGCAGCGTGAAGCGCGGCGGAGGCTCCTCGTCCGGCTCGCTGCGCAGGTCCAGCACGCCCTGGCAGGCGATCAGGCCGAGCGCCGTGAGCACCAGCGCGGCCAGCGTGTGGTGCACCCGGGCGTCGGTGCCCAGGTGCGCGGCGACCGTGCCGGCCGCCGAGCCGATCAGGGCGCCCACGCTCCACATGCCGTGCAGCCCGGACATGATCGACTTGTCGAGCCGGTTCTCCACCTCGACGCCGAGGGCGTTCATCGCCACGTCCGACATGCCGGCCGTCGCCCCGTACACGAAGAGCGCGGCGCACAGCGTCACCAGGTTGGGCGCCGTCGCGGGCAGCACCAGCGCCAGCGTCCACAGGGCGAGCAGCCCGCGCAGCGCCGTCCTGGCGCCGAAGCGGTGGCTGATCGCGCCGGCCAGCGGCATGGCGAGCGAGGCGCCGATCGCCGGGAAGGCGAGGGCGAGGCCGAGCTGCCCGGCGCTGACCCCGGCGTGGTCCTGGATCCAGGGCACCCGGGTGGCGAAACTGCCGGTCACCGTGCCGTGCACGGTGAAGACGGCGGCGACGGCGAACCTGGCGCGCCTCACCCGCGCCAGGTCGAAGGCCGTGTCTGTGGGATCCGTTGTCATACCGCGGTGCCCTCTCCTGGGAAATTCTCTGTCGCCGGTGGTCCCGGTGCCCGTCTCCACGGTGCGGGCGGTAAACTATCAGGAACCCTGCCTGATAAATAGTGCGTCTGTGCGTCCAGTACGTCAGCGATCTGGAAGGATCCCGGCATGCCCGCATCACCGAGCACCGCACGGGCCATCAACGACCGGCTCGCCCTGCGACTGCTCCAGCAGGACGGTCCGCTGACGGCCGCGCAGCTGAAGACCCTGACCGGCCTCTCCCGGCCCACCGTCGCCGACCTCGTCGAGCGCTTGCAGGGTGCCGGTCTGATCCGTGTCGTCGGCGAGGCCGGTGCCCGGCGCCGCGGCCCCAACGCCCGGCTGTACGGGATCGCCGCCGACCGCGCCCATCTCGCCGCCCTCGACGTACGCACCGGCAGCGTGGCGGTGGTCGTCGCCGATCTGCTCGGCACCACCCTGGCCGAGGCGACCCTGCCCATCGGCGGCGACACCGGCACCGAGGCCGCCGCCGAACAGGCCGCCGCCCTGCTGGAACGCACCGCGAGAAAGGCCGGGGCCGGTCCGCTGCACAGCGTCGGCATCGGCGCGCCCGGACTGATCGACCCGGTCACCGGCGAACTGCGCGACACCACCGGGCTGCCCGCCTGGCACCGGCGGCTGGTGGGGGTGCTCCAGCAACGGCTGCCCGCGACCGTACTGGTCGAGAACGAGACCAATCTCGCCGCCGTCGCCGAACACCGCGGCGGGGCGGCCACCGACCGCGACACCTTCGTGCTCTTCTGGCTCGGTCACGGCGTCGGCGCCGCCGTCATGCTCGACGGGAAGCTCCGCCGAGGGGCCTCCGGCGGTGCCGGCGAGATCGGCTTCCTGCCGGTGCCCGGCATTCCCGGCACGCCCTCGGCCCTCAACTGCGACGGCGGGTTCCACGCGCTGGTCGGCTCCGCCCCGGTCTGCGAGCTGGCCGCCGCCCACGGCATCGCCGTGCCCCGGGGCGCCGCCGAGGGCGACAAGGAACCGGGCGCCGCGTCCGCCGTGCGGGCCGCGCTCGCGGGGGAGGGGGACGGCGAGGCGTTCCTGGACGCCCTCGCCGGGCGCCTCGCGGTCGGCGCCGCCGCCATCGCCTCGGTCCTCGACCCGGGCTGTGTGCTGCTGGCGGGCGAGGTCGGCCACGCGGGCGGGGACGCGCTCGCCTCGCGGGTCGAGGAGCGGCTGACCCTGATGTCACCGCTGCGCACCGAGGTCAGGGCCGGGCGGCTGGGCGGCGCCGCGGTGCTCCGGGGCGCGCTGCTCGCCGCCCGGGAGGCCGCTCAGGACGAGCTGTTCGCCCCGTCCGGCTGAACCGCCGGGCGGTCGCCCGCTCGCCCCGCCTGCCTCGTCCGCCCGGCGGTCCGGTGTGCGGCACGGCCGGGAGCCCGGCGGCGACCGGGGGCGATCCGGTCACCGCCGGGCGGTTCGGGGGAGGGTGTCAGCAGGCCCCGAGGTCCTGCCAGACGCCCCAGTCGCCGGTGGAGCCGGGCGTCTCGCCCTTCGTCCACCACTTGGCCTTCCACTGGTGCGAGCCGTGGCTCACCGTCGTACCGGCGCCGTACTCGGAGCCCGCGCTCCAGGCGGGCGCGGTGCACCCGCCGCCGGTCGACGGGTCCGGCGACGGCGTCGACGTGCCCGTACCGGGCTCGACCAGGGTGGTGCCGCGTGCCAGGTCGGCGGCGAGGGCGTACGACTTCCCGCCGAAGGTCACCGTCCAGTTCGACGGAGTGGAGGTGGGCAGGTAGTAGACGAAGTCGACCTGCACCGAGGCGCCGGGGGCCAGGCTCTGCCAGGCCGGGAGCTTCAGCGAGACGCGGTTGTGGTCGCCCTTGAGCCCGCCGACGTTGGTGGCGGCGGTGTGGCCGCTGCGCACGATCGTCGTGCCGAAGCCCGACTGGTCCTTGGCGTTGGGGGGCGCGGACGTCGCGTAGTCGAACTGGAACTCCGTGCCGCCGGGCAGCGTCGCCCCCGTACGGTTGGTGATCTTCAGCTTGGGGCTGATCGGGTAGTTGGAGTCACCGAGCGGGAACTGGTCGAACGACACGTCGATGTCGAGTGCCTCGGCGGGCAGGTCGACGGTGGACCGCTTCGCGCCGTACGGGGCGGCCGACTTGAAGATGTCGTACATCGTGGAGGTGAGCGTGGAGCCCGGCTCGTACTGGCCCTTGGCGGCGTTCCAGCCGTAGTCGCCCGCGAGCTCCCAGATCATGGTGCCGCCGATGCCCCGGTCGACGACGTAGTCCGCCTTCGCGGCCACCGACTGCTCGTCCTCGGTGGACAGGAAGACCTTCTTCTCGGCGTTCCACAGCCAGGGCGCGACCAGCGTCGGGTCGTACGCGCGGGCGTAGGTGCCGGTCAGCTCGGTGTCCGCGGGGAATCCGTAGTCGGTGACGTAGTCGCCGACGATGCCCTTCTCCAGGTTCTTCGCATGCCACATGGGGTTGGAACCGGCCGGGGACTCCTTGCCGTTCGCGTCCTGGTCGTGCCAGAGGTTGTCGATGCCCACGGCGCCGTCGCCGCACTTGGTCAGGCCCGCGCCGGCCGGGCAGTCGGTGGAGGGGGCCCTGCCCCACAGCCCGTCCCTGCCGCCCTGCACGTTCTTGAAGCCGCGGGTGTAGTACGGCAGCCCGATGTTGATCCGGCCGGCCGGCATGGAGCCGCGGAAGTAGTGGTAGGCCCAGTCGGTGTTGAGGTAGCCGATGCCGCCGTACTGCGAGGTCGAGTAGACACCCGCCTGGGCCAGTTCGGCGTCCTTGCCGTCGTCGAACAGCGCCGCGTTCGGGCCGACGTACTCGTTCCAGGCGCCGTGCAGGTCGTACGACATGATGTTGACGTAGTCCAGGTACTTCTGGACCTGGAAGGTCTCCATCCCGCGCAGCAGATAGCCGGACGAGGGCGCGGCCACGCTCAGCAGGTAGTGGGTGCCGTCGGCGGCGGAGGCGCGGTCGAGCCTCTCGCGCAGGGTCTTCATCAGCGCGGCGTAGCCCTTGACCAGACCGGCCCGGCGGGCGTTGGAGAGCGTCCGGTCCAGCGGGTTGCCCGCGTCCTTCATGGTCGTCGGGTACTCGTAGTCGATGTCGACGCCGTTGAAGCCGTACTTCTTGACGAACGCGACGGCCGAGTCGGCGAAGGTGTCGATGCCCGCCTGGTTGACCGAGCCGTCGGCGTTGGTCGCCATCGAGTAGAAGCCGCCGGAGTCCACCCGCTCGCCGCTGGCGTCGAAGTAGCCGCCGGTCTCGGCCCAGCCGCCCACCGAGACCATGGTCTTCACGTTCGGGTACTTCTTCTTGAACGTGTTGAGCAGGTTGAAATGGCCCTTGTAGGGGAGGGCCGGGTCCATCCCGGCGCCCGCGACGCCCGGCCAGGTCATGCCGGTCGCGGCGTTGTCCGGCCCGTCGGCGCCCACCGAGAGCCTGTGGGCACCGTCGACGTGCGCGAACGCGTAATTCAGATGGGTGACCTTGTCCCAGGGGATGTCGGAGGCGAGATAGGCGGGCTTCCCGTCCTTGCCGGTCCGCCAGCCGGTGAAGTACCCGATGACCCGCCGCGGATGGTCGGCGCCCATCTTCTCGCGGCCCTCGGTGTCGTAGACGGAGCAGTAGGGGACGGCGACGCCCGGGGTCTCGTAGAGCCCGTCGGGGCGACAGGACTCCTGGTCGGCGGCGGCCGACTCAGTGGCGGCGAGCGAGCCCATCAGCAGACCGGCGACGGCTACGCCGACCGTGAGCAGGGTGGCTCTCGCACGGGTGGGGGACAGCACGTTCGGTTCCTCCCGGGGAGGTTCGGCAGAACACAACTGGCAAGGGGGTGGGTCGTGTCGGTGCCCCGGGTGTGCGCACACCGCGGGACCGCTCCTCGGAGGTGACGCAGAGATTAAAAGGACTAGACCAGTGCGTCAATAGGTCTGGACCTTTAAGGATCAACTTGTTCGGCGAGGCGCTCCGGGCGGGCTCCCTGTGAGCCAGCCCACAAGCGCTCACTCGTATGGCCCGCCGCCGGGCGTGGCACACTGATCGTGTACCAGCAGCAGCGCACTCCGGGGTCGGTGCAATTCCGAACCGGCGGTTATAGTCCGCGACCCGTCCGCATCCAGCGGCCGGTTGACCAGGTGGGATTCCTGGACCGACGGTTAAAGTCCGGATGGGAGGCAGTGCGCGGCGGGCCGTTTCGCGGGTACGCCGCCGTCGGCGGATGGATTCCGGGCAACCGGTCCATCCGTGTTTTCCGGCATTTCCGGCGTTCCCCCGTGGCGTTCCCGCTTCATCTGTCGTCATCGACAGGCCCCGGAGTCCGTGCCCGAAGAGGCAGGAGGACCCGGTGGACACCGCAGCCGACATCACCGCCATGCGCCGTGCGATCGCACTCGCCGCCCGCGGTCTCGGCTCCACCAGCCCCAACCCCGTCGTCGGCTGCGTCGTCCTCGACGCCGCGGGCCGCCACGCCGGAGAAGGCTTCCACCGAAGGGCCGGCGGACCGCACGCCGAGATCCACGCCCTGCGCGAAGCGGGCGAGAGGGCCCGGGGCGGCACCGCCTACGTCACCCTCGAACCCTGCAACCACACCGGCCGCACCGGCCCCTGCGCCCAGGCCCTCGTCGAGGCCGGGGTCGCCCGGGTCGTCTACGCGGTCGGCGACCCGAACCCGCAGGCCACCGGCGGTGCCGACACCCTGCGCGCGGCCGGGATCAAGGTCGGGCAGGGGCTCCTCGCGGCCGAGGCCGAGGCGGGCAACGCGGCCTGGCTGACCTCGGTGCGGCTCGGCCGCCCGTACGTCCTGTGGAAGTACGCGGCGACCCTCGACGGCCGGATCGCGGCCGCCGACGGCAGCAGCCGCTGGATCACCTCCCCGGAGTCCCGCGCCGACGTCCACCGGCTGCGCGCCGAGTCCGACGCCGTCGTGGTCGGCTCCGGAACCGCCCGCACCGACGACCCCCAGCTCGGCGTGCGCGGCATCGAGGACGCCGTGCAGCCGCTGCGGGTGGTCGTCGACACCACCGCCACCGCCGTCCGCCCCGGCGCCCGCGTCCTGGACGGCACCGCCCCCACCCTGATCGCCGTCGCCGAGGACGCCGACGCCCGGCACCTGCCCGAGGAGGCCGTGCTGCGGCTGCCGCGGGCCGCCACCGGCACCGGCCTGGACATCCCCGCTCTGCTCCGCGCCCTGCACGGGCGCGGCGTCCGCTCCGTACTCCTCGAAGGCGGCCCGACCCTGGCCGGGGCCTTCGTCGCCGCGGGAACGGTCGACGGGGTCGTCGGCTATCTCGCCCCCGTGCTCCTCGGCGCCGGCCCCGCGGCCCTCGCCGACGCCGGAATCTCCACCATCTCCGACGCGTTGCGCCTCGATGTGACCGAGACCGTCCGGATCGGCCCCGATCTGCGCGTCACCGCCGTCCCCGGCCCTGCCCGGAAGGGAAACTGAGTGTTCACCGGAATTGTCGAAGAACTGGGTGAGGTCACCGCCGTCGAGAAGCTCGGCGACGCCTCCCGATTCCGCCTGCGCGGCCCCGTGGTCACCGAAGGCGCCAAGCACGGCGACTCCATCGCCGTCAACGGCGTCTGCCTCACCGTCGTCGACCTCGGCGACGGCGAGTTCACCGCGGACGTGATGGCCGAGACCCTGAACCGGTCCAGCCTCGGCGCCCTGGACACCGGCTCCCGGGTCAACCTGGAACGCCCCATGGCGGTCGGCGGCCGGCTCGGCGGCCACATCGTCCAGGGCCATGTCGACGGCACCGGGCACATCGTCGGCCGCGAGGTCTCCGAGCACTGGGAGATCGTCAAGGTCTCCCTCCCCCCGGAGCTGAGCCGCTACGTGGTGGAGAAGGGATCGATCACCGTCGACGGCGTCAGCCTCACCGTGGTGGACGCCGGACCCGACTGCTTCACCATCAGCCTCATCCCCACCACCCTCGCCCTGACCACGCTCGGCATCAAGGAGACCGGCGACCCGGTCAACCTGGAGGTGGACGTCATCGCGAAGTACGTCGAGCGGCTGCTCGGCGACCGCGCGCGAGACCCCGAGGAGCCGGTGAAGTGAGCGCCCTGCACTGGCTGAACTCGGAGGCGTTCACCGTCTTCGGACAGCACATCATCTGGTCCGACATGATCGGCAACACCGTCGGCCTGATCGCGCTGACCCTGGGCTGGCTCCGCTCGATCTGGACCTGGCCCGCCCAGCTGCTCTCCGGCGTCGTGCTGGTCGCGGCCAACGCCTCCGTGCACCAGGCGGGCAGCGTCGGCAAGCAGCTCGTCGTCGTCGCCGTGGCGGTCTGGGGCTGGCAGCAGTGGACCCGGGGCAGGCGGCAGGCCCAGGACGGCTCCATCGCCGTACGGTTCGCCACCTGGCGCGAGCGCGGCCTCCTGCTGGGCGGCGCCGCGCTCGGCACCCTCGCGGTCGGCGGCCTGTTCACCGCGTTCCCCTCGCTCTCCTGGAGCCCGTGGGCGGACGCGTACATCTTCGCCGGGACGCTCGTCGCCATGCTCGCCCAGGCCCGCGGCATGGTGGAGTTCTGGTTCGCCTGGCTCCTGGTCGACCTGGTCGGCGTACCGCTGAACTTCCACAGCGGACTCGCCTTCTCCGGTCTCATCTACGTCGTGTACGGCGCCCTCGTCCTGTGGGGCATGCGCGACTGGTGGCTGCGCTCGCGGACACCCGCTCTGGAAGGAGCCACGGCATGACTGCCCAGCCCACCTGGCTGCACCCGGAACACGGCGACGCCGCCGAGGACCTCCGCCTGGACCCCGTCGAGCAGGCCGTCCGCGACATCGCCGCGGGCCGGCCCGTCGTGGTCGTCGACGACGAGGACCGGGAGAACGAGGGCGACCTCGTCGTCGCCGCCGAGAAGGCCACCCCCGAGATCGTCGCGTTCATGATGAGCGAGTGCCGCGGTCTGATCTGCGCGCCCATGGAGAACGACGAGCTGGAACGGCTCGAACTCCCGCAGATGGTCGACCACAACACCGAGTCGATGCGCACGGCGTTCACCGTCTCCGTCGACGCCTCCGCCGCACACGGCGTCACCACCGGCATCTCCGCCGCCGACCGGGCCACCACGCTCCGCCTGCTGGCGGGCGGCGAGGCGGTCCCCGGCGACTTCGTGCGCCCCGGCCATGTCTTCCCGCTCCGCGCCCGCTCCGGCGGCGTGCTGGTCCGCGACGGCCACACCGAGGCCGCCGTCGACCTCGCCCGGCTCGCCGGACTGCGGCCCGCCGGGGCCATCGTGGAGATCGCCGGTGAGGACGGCGTGATGCTGCGGCTGCCCCAGCTGGTCCCGTTCGCCCGCAAGCACGGCCTCACGATCATCTCCATCGCGGACCTGATCGCCTACCGCCGCAGCTGTGAACCGACCGTCCGCCGCGAGGCCGAGGTCCGGCTGCCGACCAGCTTCGGCGCGTTCACCGCGTACGGCTACCGCTCCACCGTCGACGGCGTCGAGCACGTCGCCCTGGTCCACGGCGATCTCGGCGACGGCGAGGACGTCCTGGTCCGGGTCCATTCCGAGTGCCTGACCGGCGACATCTTCCAGTCGCAGCGCTGCGACTGCGGCCCCCAGCTGCACGCCTCCATGCGCCGGATCACCGAGGAGGGCCGCGGCGTCGTCGTCTATCTGCGCGGCCACGAGGGCCGGGGCATCGGCCTGCTCTCCAAGCTGCGCGCCTACGAACTCCAGGAGCGCGGCATCGACACCCTCGACGCCAACCTGGAACTCGGGCTGCCCGCCGACGCCCGGGACTACGCGGCAGGCGCCCGGATCCTCGACGACCTCGGCGTGCGCAGCCTCAGGCTGATGACCAACAACCCCGACAAGACGGCCGCGCTCGTGCGGCACGGCCTCGCCGTCACCGGCCGCGAGCCGATGCCCGTCCAGGCCGGCGAACACAACCTGCGCTACCTGCGCACCAAGCGCGACCGCATGGGGCACGACCTGCCCTGGCTCGACACCGCCACGGTGTCGACCTGCGGCAACCAGTGAGATCACGGAAACGAGCGGTAGGAGAGACATGAGCGGCAAGGGCGCACCCGAACTGTCGGTACGCAACTGCGGTGACCTGCGCGTGGCGGTCGTCGCCGCGCAGTGGCACGAGAAGGTCATGGACGGACTCGTCGACGGCGCCCTGCGCGCCCTGCACGAACTGGGCATCGACGAACCGACCCTGCTCCGGGTGCCCGGCAGTTTCGAACTCCCGGTCGTGGCCAAGGTCCTCGCGGGCCGGGGCTACGACGCGGTCGTCGCCCTCGGAGTGATCATCCGCGGCGGCACCCCGCACTTCGAGTACGTCTCCCACGGCGTCACCCACGGCCTCACCCAGGTCGCCGTCGACACCGGCGTCCCGGTCGGCTTCGGCGTACTGACGTGCGACACCGAGGAGCAGGCGCTCGACCGGGCCGGCCTGAAGGGCTCCAACGAGGACAAGGGGCATGAAGCGGTCACCGCGGCCGTCGCCACCGCCGCCACACTGCGTACCATCAGCGAGCCCTGGCGCTGAGCGCGGGGCTCGGACCCCGTACTCTAAGACCATCATGGCGAACAAAACCTTCGAAGAGCTCTTCGCCGAGCTGCAGCTCAAGGCCGCCAACGGCGACCCCTCCACCTCCCGTACCGCCGAGCTCGTGGACAAGGGCGTCCATGCCATCGGCAAGAAGGTCGTCGAGGAGGCCGCCGAGGTCTGGATGGCCGCCGAGCACGAGAGCAAGGACGCCGCCGCCGAGGAGATCTCCCAGCTGCTGTACCACGTCCAGGTGATGATGGTCGCCCGCGGGATCTCGCTCGACGACGTCTACGCCCACCTCTGAGCACCGCCCCCGCACCGCACATGTCCGCACGTCCGCAGAAGACTCCCTCCTCGCAAAGGAAACCTGACCTCATGCTGCGCATCGCCGTCCCCAACAAGGGTTCACTCTCCGGGCCTGCGATGGCGATGCTCCATGAGGCCGGATACCAGCAGCGCAAGGAGTCCAAGGAACTCGTCCTCGTCGACCCCGAGAACGAGGTCGAGTTCTTCTACCTGCGCCCGCGCGACATCGCGATCTACGTCAGCTCCGGCCGCCTCGACATCGGCATCACCGGCCGCGACCTGCTGCTGGACTCCGGAGCCGACTCCGAGGAGATCCTCCAGCTCGGCTTCGCCCGCTCCACCTTCCGCTACGCCACCAAGCCCGGCTCGGCCGAGGGCCCGCAGGACTTCGACGGCATGACGATCGCCACCTCCTACGAGGGCATCGTCGCCAAGCACCTCGCGGACCTCGGCGTCAACGCCTCCGTCGTCCACCTCGACGGCGCGGTCGAGACCGCCATCGAGCTCGGCGTCGCCCAGGTCATCGCCGATGTCGTGGAGACCGGCACCAGCCTGCGCAACGCCGGGCTGGAGGTCATCGGCGAGCCGATCATGAAGTCGGAGGCCGTCGTCATCCGCCGCACCGGCGCACCCGACGACGACCCCAAGGTGCGGCAGTTCCTCCGCCGTCTCCAGGGCGTCCTGGTCGCCCGCTCCTACGTGATGATGGACTACGACTGCCGCGTCGAGCACCTGGAGCGCGCGGTCGCCCTTACCCCGGGCCTGGAGTCGCCGACCATCTCGCCGCTGCACCACGAGGGCTGGGTCGCCGTCCGCTCCATGGTCGCCGCCCGGGAGGCCCAGCGGATCATGGACGATCTCTACGACCTCGGCGCCCGCGCCATCCTCACCACCGCCATCCACGCCTGCCGCCTCTGACGGCCGGGCAACCACCCGGAAGACAGAAGAACATCATGTCCGCCCCCGCGCCCCGGCCCGAACTCCCCACCCTCCCGGTCACGTTCCGGCCGACCCGAACCCGGGTGGTCCTGCTGACCGTGGGGGCGGCGATGTTCCTCGTGATAACCGCCATCGCCCTGACCCTGGAGCAACTGAGCCCGGGGGAGCGGGCCAGCTTCGTCTTCACGGCGCTGCTCTTCTTCGGCGTGCTCGCGCTGCTCAGCCGCCCGAAGGTCGTCGCGCACGAGGACGGGGTGACCGTGGTCAATCTCACCCGGACGCGCCGGCTGTCCTGGGCCGAGATCCTCCGGGTCAACCTGCGTGTCGGCGATCCATGGGTCTTCCTCGACCTCAGCGACGGCACCAGCATGCCCGCCCTCGGCATCCAGCCGGGAATCGCCAAGCAGCAGGCCATCCGCGACGCCCGCACGCTGCGTGCCCTCGCCGAGAACCACGGCACGGGTACCGACAACGGCTGAGCCCCCTGCCCCGTACGGCCCGTTCTTGACTACTCTGGAGGACGGCGGTGCCCCGTGCACCCCGCCCCGCACCCAGAGGTCCAGGAGAACCGGGACCGGCGGGGCTTTCCTGCGACCCAAGGAGTGACTCCTTCCAGCAATGGACGGATCGTCCGGTAGTACCTGCGCCGCCCCTTCCCCGGAGGCGGCGGCATGACCACCCCCCTGCTGCTTCTGAGCGCGGCATTCCTTCTCATCCTCGCCAACGGATTCTTCGTGGCCGCCGAATTCGGGCTGGTCACGGTGGAACGGCCGGACGCCGAACGCGCCGCGGCCGAGGGCGACCGGCGGGCCCGTACCGTCGTCCAGGCCCTGCGTGAGCTCTCCTTCCAGCTCTCCGGCACCCAGCTCGGCATCACCATCACCTCACTGGTCGTCGGCATGCTCGCCGAGCCGGCCCTCGCCCAGCTGCTGGAGGGCCCGCTCACCGCGACCGGGCTGCCCGGGGGCGCCGTCCCCGGCGTCAGCGTGGTGATCGGGATGATGGCGGCCTCGGCCGTCCAGATGGTGATCGGCGAACTCGTCCCCAAGAACTGGGCGGTCTCCCGGCCGCTCCAGGTCGCCCGGTTCGTCGCCGGACCCCAGCACCGATTCTCCGCCGCCTTCCGGCCGGTGATCAGCCTGCTGAACACCGTGGCCAACCGGCTGGTGCGGCTGCTGGGCGTCGAACCCACCGACGAGCTGGCCTCCGCCCGGACCCCCGGGGAGCTGGTCTCCCTGGCCCGGCACTCGGCCGAGGCCGGCACCCTCGAACAGGACACCGCGGACCTCTTCGTACGGACCCTGTCGCTCGCCGGGCTCACCGCCCAGCACGTCATGACCCCCCGGGTGAAGGTCAGCGCCCTTCAGTCCTCGGCGACCGCACAGGACGTCCTCAACCTCACCCGCGCCACCGGCCTCTCCCGCTTTCCCGTCTACCGGGAGCGGATCGACGAGGTCATCGGCATGATCCACCTCAAGGACGCGCTCGCCGTGCCCGCCCAGGACCGGCTGCGCACCCCGGCCGGACGCATCGCCGTGCCACCGCTGCTGGTCCCGGAGACGCTGCCCGTCGAACAGCTGCTCCAGCGGCTGCGCAAGGAGCAGCCGATCGCGGTCGTGGTCGACGAGTACGGCGGCACCGCCGGTGTCGTCACCCTCGAAGACATCATCGAGGAACTCGTCGGCGAGGTCAGGGACGAGCACGACGCCGAAGGCGCCGACCGGCCCGAACTGGCCCCCGCCGCCCCCGAGGACGGCCACCCGGCCTGGGACGCCGAGGGCAGCTGCCGGGTGCTCACCCTGCGCCGGATAGGACTCGACGTCCCCGACGGGCCGTACGAGACCGTGGCCGGACTCGTCGCCGACCTGCTGGGACGCATCCCCGCCCCCGGCGACCGGGCCGAGCTGCCCGGCTGGCGGATCTCCGTACGCCAGGTCGGCCACTACCGCGCCGAGAAGGTCCGCTTCGTCCGCACGGCCGAGCAGGACATCAGCGGTGACCCGCTGACGCGCGACGTCCTGGAGGCCGTGCGATGAGCCTGGTCCAACTGCTCTTCGCCGCACTCCTCGTGCTGGCGAACGGCTTCTTCGTCGGCGCCGAGTTCGCCCTCGTCTCCGTACGGCGCAGCCAGGTCGAGCCGCTCGCGGCGGCCGGTTCGGCCCGCGCCCGCCAGGTGCTGTACGGCCTGGAGAACCTGCCGCAGATGATGGCCGCCGCCCAGTTCGGCATCACCGTCTGCTCGCTGACCCTCGGCGCCGTCGCCGAACCGACCGTCGCCCATCTCCTGGAGCCGGTCTTCCAGACGGTCGGCCTGCCCGAGGGCCTCGTCCACCCGCTGGGCTACGTCCTGGCCCTGGTCTTCGTGGTCTTCCTCCACCTCGTCATCGGCGAGATGGTCCCGAAGAACCTCGCCATGGCGGCGCCGGAGAAGACCGCGCTCTGGCTCAGCCCCGGTCTCGTCGGCTTCGCCCGGATCTGCCGCCCGGTCACCGCCGCGCTGGGCGCCTGCGCCCGGCTGGTGCTGCGGATGTTCGGCGTCGAACCGAAGGACGAGGTGGAGGCCGTCTTCACCAGCGAGCAGCTCAACCGGCTCGTCGAGGACGCCGGCCAGGCCGGGCTGCTGGAGCCGGAGGCCCAGGAGCGGCTGGAGGACGCGCTGGAGCTGGGCAGCAGGCCCGTCACCGACGTGCTGCTCCGCCGCGCCGCGCTGGTGACCGTCGACCCGTCCGTCACCCCGCGCCGGATAGAGGAGCTGACCGTACGCACCGGCTTCTCGCGCTTCCCCGTGTGCGCGGAGGGCGGCGGCCCGTTCATGGGCTATCTGCACGTCAAGGACGTCCTGGACCTGGAGGACGGCGAGCGGGCCGTTCCCCAGCACGTATGGCGCCCGATGGCGACCGTACGGGCCGAGCTGCCCCTGGACGACGCCCTGACCGTGATGCGCAGGGCGGCCACGCACCTGGCCCAGGTCGCCGACGCGTCCGGCCGGATCCTCGGCCTGGTCGCCATGGAGGACGTCCTGGAGATGCTCGTCGGCGAGGTCCGTGACCCCGCGCACCGGGTGGCGGTACCGCGCCGGGCGGCGGAGCCCACGAGCACGACGACCGGCTCCGGCGAGCTCACCGCGGCGGTCCGCCAGGGCGTGTAGCGAGAGTCCCGTCCGCCCGGCGGTGTCCGGCACGCACGCTCGCCGCGTTGCCGGGGCCGCCCCGATGCACCCGGTGTCGGGGCGGCCCCGCGCCGTGCGGTCGCACGCACCGGACACCGCCGGGCCCGCGCTTAGGGCTCACGACGCCACTTTCGGCACACGCCCCGGCCGTGCCGTCGCCGGTCCTCCGGCGGCCGGGGCTCACAGGAGCGGCGGCTCCTGCGGCCCCCGGTCCACCGGCCCCCGGCCGGACAGCACCTCGCCGTACGCCTGCATCAGGTCCGGCAGCCGCAGGGTGGCCAGATCGTCCCGGCCCGGCACGGCCGCGTAGCCGGAGAGCCGCAGATCGCGGTAGGCGCAGCTCTTCTCGTACAGGGTGCGCAGGAACCGTCCGTTGCCCAGCTCGTCGATCCAGCCCTGCTCCACGACGTGGCCGCTGATGGAACGCAGCTCCTCCAGGGACTCCTCGTCCCACGCGTCGCCGTTCTCCGCCGCGAGCACCTCGCCGATCGAGGTGAGCTCCAGCGGCCGGTAGCTCGGGAAGTCCACCCGGGTGGTGAAACGCGAGGAGAGCCCCGGATTGGTGGCCAGCAGCCGGTCCATGCCCTCCGGATAGCCCGCGAGGATGACGACGAGATGGTCCCGGTTGTCCTCCGCGCGCTTGAGGAGGACCTGAAGGGCCTCGTCGCCGTAGGCGTCGCCCTTGCTGTAGCCGCTGTTGGCGAGGCTGTACGCCTCGTCGACGAAGAGCACCCCGCCGAGCGCGGAGTCGATCAGCTCATTGGCCTTGACCGCGGTCTGGCCGAGGAACTCGCCCACCAGATCCGCCCGTTGGGCCTCCACCAGATGGTCGCCGCCGAGCAGTCCCAGCGCGTAGAAGACCCGGCCCAGGATGCGGGCCACGGTCGTCTTCCCCGTACCGGACGGGCCCGAGAAGACGAAATGGCGCTTCGGAGGCTGCACGGGCAGCCCCTGGCCGGACCGCAGCCGCGCCATGTTCAGCTGCGCGGACAGGGCCTTGACCTGGCGCTTGACCGGCTCCAGCCCCACCATCCGCTCCAGCTCGGCCAGCGCCTCGGCGAGCAGCACCGGATCGCTGGGCCCCGCCGGGAACGGGGACGGCGGCTGACCGGGAGCCGAGGCCCTGCGCCGCGCCCCGCCGGAGGGCGGCGGCATGCCCGTGCCCGGCAGACCGGGCACCTCGGCGCCGGGCCGCAGCTCCCGCCCGTCCGGCGGATCGGAGCCGAGCAGCGGATCCGCGTCCGGCTGTGACTCCGCGGCGGTGCCGTCCGGGCCGAACCCGGCCAGCGACACGGCGGCCAGCCCCGCGACCTCGTCCGTACCCTCCAGGCCGTCGTAGTCCGCGATCGCGGCGAGCCGGGCCGAGGTGTCCATGAACGCCGGGTCGATGCGGTGCACCGCCCGGTAGAGCGGCAGGGCGGCGGCGCTGCGGCCGGTGCCCTCGTGCGCGCGGGCCAGCCAGTAGCGCAGCTCCTTGCGCTGCGGCTGCTCGCTGCGGCAGCGCATCAGTGCGGTGGCGAGCATCGGCTCGGCCTGCCCGTACATCTCCAGGCGCACCCGCGCCATGCCGCCGAAGAGCCCCGCCTCGATGCCGAGCAGCGGATCGTCCATCAGCTGCTCGGTGTTGCGTACGAGCTGCTCCCAGTCCTTGACCAGGTACGAGCGGCAGGCGTGCAGGAACCGTACCTGCGGGTCCGCGTCCACCGGCGGCAGGCCCGCGAGCGCCCGGTCCAGCTCGGGAACATGGCGGCCGTCCAGCCAGTGCGAGGCGTGCGCGAGCAGCAGATCACGCGCGCTCTCCAGCACCGGCTGCACCCACCAGCCCAGCCAGTACCAGGAGTTGAGCGTGCGCCGATGGCGGGTGCGCTGTTCGCCGAAGCGCTCGCGATGGCGGTACATGCGCAGCAGCGCGGTCGTCGTGTCGACCCTCAGGGCATGGAGGCCCAGCCAGCCGTCCGCCATGCCGGGATCGAGGCGTACCGCAGCCCTGAACTCCTCCTCGGCCTGTGGGTAGGCGCCCATGGTGTAGGCGTCCACGCCACGCAGCCAGGCGAGGTCGGCCGGGGCCTGTGCGCCCTGCGTGCCGCTGTCCATCTGGTCCCCCACAAACCGTGCCCCCAGGATGTCCCGCCGCACGATCCTGCCCACCGGGGCGCGCCGAATCACTTTGCCACGGACGGGAATTGACCGCACCGAGAGGCATCGTACCTGCGCAGGGAGTGTGCGACTAAGAGCGGCGCAGGCCGAAGGAGCGCCGTGACCCAGGGTGAGCGGAATCCGTTGCTCCGGCGCGGGGGAGGGGATCTGAGGACAGAACGAAGCCCCCGATCACGGGGGAACAATCGGGGGCTTCGTGTCCTTGGTGGGCTCCGAAAAGCCGCACATTGAGAACGTAAGACCTGTACCGCCCTCCGGTCAAGCGGAGTTGAGGTACTCGCCGGGCGATTTCTCACCATTCAATACGGCGCCGTGCCACGCTCACGCTCGGTGACGGAATGGTTCGTTCCTGCTGCCGTTCCCGGGCCGTCCAGCAACGCGTATCCCACCGGCAACTGCCGTACCAGGGTGTCCGCATGACGGCGTGAGGGATCGGCCGAGAAGTGCTCCGCCTCGGCCGCCGTCCATCCGTCCCAGAACTCCGAGAGCGCGGGCCCGTCCCGGCGGCGGCCGCGTTCCCAGGACTCCGCCGCGGGGAGGTCCATCCACAACAGCCGGGCCAGCAGCGGCCGCAGCGCCCGGCGTCCGGCCCCGACCCCCTCGATCAAAACCACCGGGGCGGGCTCCAGGCCGCGCGGCTCCGCGAACCGCCGCGCGGTCCAGTCGTACGGCGCGTACCGCGCCCGCTCACCGCGTTCCAGCGGTGCGAGCACCTGCTCGCGCAGCCGGTCCACCCAGGTGAAGAAGGACTCGTGGGTGGCCAGGTCGTCCAGGTGCAGCACCGGGGCGTCGTCGAGGGCGGCCGCCAGGCGCGCGGTGAAGGTGCTCTTCCCGGACCCCGCGTGGCCGTCGACGGCGACCAGCCGGACCGGTCCGCAGGACGGGGCCAGGGCGCGCAGCCGGGCGGCGAGGGGCGAGAGGTCGTTCATGTCCACCAGCCTACGAGCCGCCCCGGAGCAGCAGCAGGTCACGCCAGTGGACCAGACCAATATTGGTCGATCGACGCGGGTCGAATCGCTGGCCGGACCCGGCCACGACCCGCGATAGTTGGCGCACTGTCGTGCACGTGCAGCCCCATTCCGCCGACCACCGGGGGTCCAGCCCATGAACAGACCGACCTCACGCAGAACCGTGCTCACCGCCGCGCTCGCGGCGGCGGCCACCGCCGGCGCGGTGTCGTCCGCCGGTCCGGCGGCCGCCGCTCCCTTTGCGGCCCCCGCGCCGGAGGGCCCCGCCGTGGACAACCATGCCTGGCACACCTACACCGACTGGCGCGCCGGCTCCGGCGCCGGGACGCGGGCCGTCGCGGGCCTCTGCCCCGGCCTGGTGATCGGTCACGCCGAGGGCCGCACCGACTACACCGATCCGCACACCGGCACCACCGCCACCTGGGAGTACGCGACCTGGACCTCGCCGGTCCACCGGTCCGCGGTCCCGGCGACCGAGGTGATCGCCTCCTGGAACGCGCACACCCCCGCGGGCACCTGGATCCAGATCGAGCTCCGGGGCCGCTACTCGGACGGCACCTCGACCCCCTGGTACGTGATGGGCCGCTGGGCCTCGGGGGACGGCGACATCCGCCGTACCTCCGTCGACGACCAGAGCGACGGCAGGAGCTCCGTCTGGACCGACACCTTCTCGGTGGACGACGCGGCGAGCGGCCTGCGGCTGGTCTCGTACCGGCTGCGGCTGACCCTCCACCGCACCCCCGGCAGCCGCCTGACGCCCACCGTCCGGCGGCTCGGCGCGATGGCCTCCGACATCCCGGACCGCTTCACCGTGCCCGCCGGCACCCCGCGTCTCGCCCGCGAACTGCGGGTGCCCCGCTATTCGCAGAACGTCCACGCGGGCCAGTACCCCGAGTACGACAACGGGGGCGAGGCCTGGTGCAGTCCCACCTCCTCGCAGATGATCATCGAGTACTGGGGCCGCCGGCCGACCGCCGAGGACCTCGCCTGGGTGAAGCCCGGCCTGGCCGACCCACAGGTCTGCCACGCCGCCCGGTTCACCTACGACTACCAGTACGAGGGCTGCGGCAACTGGCCGTTCAACGCCGCGTACGCCGCGACGTACCACGAGATGAGCGCGGCGGTGACCCGGCTCGGCTCGCTGGCCGACCTGGAGACCCTGATCCGCGCGGGCATCCCGGTCATCACGTCGCAGTCCTTCCTCAAGGAGGAGCTGACCGGCGCGGGGTACGGGACGTCCGGCCACCTGATGACCGTGATCGGGTTCACCGAGGACGGCGACGTGATCGCGAACGACCCGGCCTCGCCGGACGACGACGCCGTGCGCCGGGTCTACCGGCGCAGGGAGTGGGAGAACATCTGGCTGCGCACCAAGCGCTACGACGCGGAGGGCAAGGTCAGGAGCGGTACGGGCGGGGTCTGTTACCTGTACTGGCCCACCCGGCCGACTCCGGCCCAGCGCAGGGTGCTGCGGTCGTTCGGCCTGTTGTGAGCGTGCGCGGTGGCATGGCCGGTTCCCGGGAGGCGGCCACGCCACCGCGGCGGAGGGGCGTGTGCGGGGGGCGCTCGGTGCCGTGGGATGCCGGACGGGGCGGCCGGGGCCGAAACGGCCGTGGACTCCCGGTGTTCAGCTCTCGCCCGTGCCGCCGCCGTCAGGCGCGCGCCCATCGGCCGCTTCGGCCGGGTAGTACGCCGTGAGGAACTCCTCCATCGCCGCGTCGACGCCGGCCCGGTCGCCCGTGGCGAGCAGGTCGAGGAGGAGGCCGCGGACGACGGCGAGTCCGAGGCGGGCGCGGGTGCGGGCGGTGCCGGGGTCGGTGTTCCCGGTGGTCTCCGCGGCGGCGAGAGGGGCGAGCCAGTCGGTGACGAGACCGTCCAGGACCGGAGCCGCCTCGGGGCGTCCCTGGACCGCCTGCCCGTACAGCTCGAAGAACAGCCTTGTCCGGGTGGCGAGTTCGGGTGAGGTCAGCTGCCGCCACAGGTGCCGGGCGGCGTCGGCGGGCGAGAGGCCGGGTTCGGCGCGGAGCCGGGAGAGCAGGTCGCGCTGGCGCCGCTCGGAGGCCCGGACGATCTCGACCAGCAGTTGTTCCTTGGTGCCGAAGTAGTGGATCAGCATGCGATGGCTGACGCCGATGCCCGCGCCGAGGCGGCGCAGGCTCAGATCGGCGAGGCCGTGGGCGGCGACATGGTCCACCGCGGCATCGAGGATCCGTGCGCGTCGGTCACCGCCCCGACCAGGGCCTTCGTCGTCTTCTGCCCGCCGGTCCCCGCTGGTCTCCATGGCGGGAGTGTACCAAGTGGTACATCTGCTGTACCGTTTGGTACATGAGACCCGTCATCGTGTCGACCGATGTGGCGCAGACGCCCGAGCAGGTCTACGACTTCCTTGATGTGATGGCCCATCACGAGCGGTTCACCGACCACTACCTGACCGGCTGGCGCTACAGCGGCCCCGCCCGGGGCGTCGGCTCCCGGGCGACGGTGACGGCGACGCTGGGCGGCCGGCGCACGGATGTGGCGATCGAGGTCGTCGAGGCGCAGGCACCCCGGCGCATCGTGGAGCGGAACGTCAGCGCGGCCGGGAGACGGCAGGCGTGCGGGACGTATCTGATCGAGGGCTCGGCCGCGGGCGGCAGCCGTATCTCGTTCACCTACGCCTGGATCCGCGTCCCGCTCGCCGACCGGCTCTCGGCCCCCGTCGTCCGGGCCGTGGTGCGGCGGGCCAACCGTACGGTGATGCGGCGGCTGGCCGCCGCGCTGGCGCAGGAGGCGGCGCGGTCCGAGGCGCCGCCCGGCCCGTAGCGGTTCTGTCACGAGGCTGGTCCGGCCCCGTCACCGGCGCGAACGAGTGCACACCCATGGGGGAGACTCGGGAGCGGGTGGTGAAGCGGTTCGAGGCGGGGGCGAGAGACGATGACCGGCACTGCGGCTCAGCTGCGCAGGATGCGGGACCTGGCGATCCAGACCATGCACGAGCGCGACCCCGACGCGTTGCACCCCCTCGTCCTGTCGGAGCTGCTGCGGGCGTGCGACGCGGAGGCCGCCGTGTGCAAGGAGAGCGAATGGCAGCCGGACGAAGGCGCGATGTCCGTCGTCACGGTCCCCTCGGCGCGATCCGAGTTCGACCAGCCGCAGGCCCGCCGGCTCATCAGGCTCGGCCGCCCGTTCGCCGAGTACTACACCTCGTCGGGGGACTCCAGCCCCCGGCCGGCGGACGCCCTGGGCCGCCTCCAGCGCCTGCGTGACGTGCGCCGCTTCGCCCCCGGACGGCGCTTCGCCTTCGGCATCCCGCTGCCCGGCGCGTACGCACCCGTACGCGGCTACGTACTGTTCCGGCCGGACACCGGATTCGCCCCCGCGGCGCTCGCCTACGGCGCCGAGGTGCAGCCGCTCCTCGTGGCCGTGGACCGGCAGCGCATCCTGCTCGGCCAGTGGCGTGCCGGTGCGGCCGGGGCGTCCTCGGGCTGCCACGACTGCCGGGCGCCCGCACCCGCGGACGCGGCGCCGTACGGGCTGACGCCCCGCGAGACGACGGTGCTGCTCCTCCTCGCGGACGCGCTCACCACCACCGCGATCGGCCGACGGCTCGGCATCAGCGCCCGCACCGTCGACAAACACATCGAGCGGATCTACCGCAAGCTCGGCACTCGTGACCGGCTCACCACCGTGCACAGCGCCCGGCTGAACGGACTGCTGTCGAACCCCTGCCCCTCGCACCGGGAGCCGTGACGGACCCGGACCGCACCCGGTCCCCGGCCCCGGCCCGAACGCCGGTCGCCGGGCGCCGGACCGGCCGACCGGCGAGGGTGGTGGCACCGGCGGGACGGTACGCGCGCCTCCCGCGGCACCGGGCGGAGGCGGAGGCGGCCCATGGGACCACGGAGACTCCCGGGGCGACGGGGCTGCTCCCCGGCGTACCGGTTCGTGCTGCTGATCGGCGTCGTGAGCCTCTTCGCGGACATGGCGCACGAGGGCGCCCGCAGCATCACCGGGCCGTTCCTCGGGAGCCTGGGCGCCGGAGCGTTGGTGATCTCGCTCGTGGCCGGGCTCGGGGAACTGCTGGGCTACGTGCTGCGCTTCGTCTTCGGGTACGCGGCCGACCGCACGGGCCGCTACTGGCCGATCACCCTGACGGGCTACCTGGTGCAGATGGCCGTCGTGCCGCTGCTGGCCCTGGCGGGCAACTGGGTGGCGGCCTCGGTGCTGATCGTCGCCGAGCGCACCGGGCGGGCGATGCGCAACCCCGCGCGCGACGCGATGCTGGCCCACGCCACCGGCGAACTCGGGCGCGGCCGGGTCTTCGGCGTACGGGAGGCGCTGGACGCGGCGGGCGGGATGGCCGGACCGCTGCTCGTCGCCCTGGTGCTGCATCTGCGCGGCGGCTACCGCGCCGGTTTCGCCGTGCTGCTCGTTCCGGCCGTGCTCACCCTGGTGGTGCTGGTGGTCGCCCGGTGGCAGTACCCGGATCCGTCGGACCTGGAAGTGGTGGAGGACCTCCCCCGGGAGGCGGGGCTGCCCCGGGCCTTCTGGCTCTATCTGGCGGCGATGGGACTCGTCGCGCTGGCCTACGCCGACTACCCGCTGATCGCCTACCACTTCGGCAGGGCCCATGTCGTACCCGAGGCGTGGGTGCCGGTCCTGTACTCCGTCGCGATGGCGACCGAGGCGGTGGCGGCCCTGGTGCTGGGCCGCGCGTTCGACCGGTTCGGGCTGCTGACGGTGGTGGTGGCCACGGTCCTGACGGCGTGTTTCGCCCCTCTGGTCTTCCTCGGCGGCGCGGGGCTCGCGGTGGTGGGCGTGATGGCGTGGGGCCTGGGGGCGGCGGCGCAGGAGACCATCGTCAAGTCCGTGGTCACCGGGATGGCCGGGAAGCGGCACCGGGCCTCCGCCTACGGCCTGTTCGACACCGGCTTCGGGATCTGCTGGTTCGTCGGCAGCGTCGTCCTGGGCGTCCTGTACAGCCGTTCGATCACGGCGCTGGTGGTGTTCTCCGTCGTCGCGCAGCTGGCGGCGCTTCCCCTGCTCCTCGCGACGCGCAGGAGCCTCGGGGCCGCCGGGCGTCGGCCCCCGCCGCCCGCCCGGCGGCCGCCCGGCCTTGCCGACCGGATCGAACCGGGCGACGATTGACTGCGTACGGCGATGAGGCTCGCCACAACCGCGGCACCGCCCGCTGATGGTCTCTGCATCCACCGTGCGCCCCCGCGGGCGCACCCGGACACAGAGGTGTGCCATGCCGCGAGACCCCGAACGATTCCCGGAGACCCGCTGCTCCGTCGCCGTCTTCCGGGGCGACGAAGTCCTGCTGGTCCGCAGCACCGAGGACGGCCACCCGGTGTGGAAGCTGCCCGGCGGCCACGTCCGGGCCGACGAGGGTCTGATCGCCTGTGCCCGCCGCGAGCTGCGCGAGGAGACCGGTCTGCGTGTGACCGCGCTGCACTGCGCCGTGGTGCTGGACATCCGCGACCCGCGGACCGGCCGCTGCCTGGTGGAGATCGTCCTCGTCCCGGACGAGGAGATCGCCGACCGGCCGCGGACGTGCGAGCCCGGCCGCGAACCGTACTTCGTACCGATGGACGACCTGCCGGAACGGGACCTCAGGCCCTCCCTGGAGAACCTGCTCCACGATCTGCGTGCCCTGCACCGGAACAGGACCGGTGAGGACGCGCCCGCCCCCGCACGGCCGCACGGCGCGGGGACCGTGCTCCTCCCGGTCGACGCGGCGGCACCACCGGCGGCCGGACGGCGGAGGTGACCCGGGATGTACGTCTACACGATGCGCGGGGCCCGCTTGGCGCGCGGCGACAAGGTGGTCCTGGACGATGTCACGCTGACCGTCCCGTCGGGCGCCAAGATCGGCGTGGTGGGCCCGAACGGAGCGGGGAAGTCCACCGTCCTGCGGACCATGGCCGGGCTCGAACGGCCCGTCGCGGGCGACGCGTTCCCCGCCCCCGGCACCGGTGTCGGCATCCTGGAACAGGAGCCGCCGCTGGACGACGGGGCGACGGTGCGCGGCAACGTCGAGAACGGCGTCGCCGGTGTCCGCGCCGGGCTCCGCCGCTACGAGGAGATCACCACCCGCCTTGCCGACGCCGACGCCGGGGACGAGCGGTCGGGCCATTTGCTGGACGAACTGGGCGAGTTGCAGGAAGAACTCGACCGGTCCGGGGCCTGGGACCTGGAATCCCGGCTGGAACAGGCCATGGACGCCCTGGGCTGCCCGCCTCCCGACACCCCCGTACGCGAGCTGTCCGGCGGCGAACGGCGCCGGGTGGCGCTGTGCGGTCTGCTGCTCTCCCGGCCCGACCTGCTGCTGCTGGACGAGCCGACCAACCACCTCGACGTGGAGTCCGTGGCCTGGCTGGAGCAGCATCTGGCGGACTACCCGGGCACGGTCGTGGCGGTGACCCATGACCGGTACTTCCTGGACGGCGTCGCGCAGTGGATCCTGGAGATCGACCGGGGCCGCGCCCGCGCGTACGAGGGCAACTACGCCACGTATCTGGAGACGAAGGCGGCCCGGCTGAAGGTCGAGGGCCACCGGGACGCCAAGCGGCAAAAGCGGCTGGCGGACGAACTCCAGTGGATCCGTTCGGGCACCAGGGGAGGGCGGACACCGTCCAGGGCCCGACTGCGGCGGTACGAGGAACTGGCCGCGGAGGCGGACCGCGCCCACGGACCGGACTCCGAGGAGATCCGGATCCCGCCGGGCCCCCGGCTGGGCGGCCTCGTCCTGGAGGCCGAGCACCTGACCAAGGGATACGGGGACCGGGCGCTCTGGGAGGACGTGTCCTTCTCCCTGCCACGGGGCGGCATCGTCGGCGTCCTCGGCCCCAACGGCGTCGGGAAGTCCACGCTGTTCCGGATGATCTGTGGCCAGGAACCGCCCGACTCGGGGCTGCTGCGCCTGGGCGAGACGGTCCGCCTGTCGTACGTCGACCAGGCGCGGGCCGGTCTGGACGGGACACGCAGCGTCTGGGAGGCGGTCTCCGAGGGGCTGGACCACATCCGGGTCGGCCCCGTCGAAATGCCCTCGCGCGCCTATGTGGCGACCTTCGGTTTCCGGGGCGCCGACCAGCAGAAACCCGTCGACGCCCTGTCCGGCGGCGAACGCAACCGGCTCAATCTCGCGCTCACCCTCAAGCAGGGCGGTAACCTCCTGCTGCTCGACGAACCCACCAACGACCTCGACACCGAGACCCTGGCGTCGCTGGAGACCGCGCTGCTGGGCTTTCCCGGCTGCGCCGTCGTCGCCGCGCACGACCGGTGGTTCCTGGACCGGACCGCCACGCACCTGCTGGCCTGGGAGGGCGGGGCCACCTGGTTCTGGTTCGAGGGCAACTACGCGGACTACGAGGCCAACCGGGCCGAGCGCCTCGGCACGGACGCCGCCCGCCCCCGCCGGGGCACCCACCGCCGCCTCGCCCGGGACTGACCGCCCGTCACGGCCGGAGGCCGCCCCGCGCGGGACGGCCTCCGGCGCGTGCCCGGCCGCCCGGCGGCGGGCCCCGGACCCCCCGATCGGGTGCGCCCCGGCTCCGCCGTGCTGCCGGGGCCGTGCGGGAGGCGCACACTGGAAGTGCACGCCGAGCGTGCCGGTGATGGGGCTCACCGCAACCGCGGTCGCCGACCGCTGACGGTCCCTGGTTGTCACAGCCGCGACCAGGAGGTGCCATGCCCGAACCCACCGAGCCCCGGCCCCCGCAGCGTTCCGGGACCGGCCCGGCCCACTGGCGCCCGAGCCTCCCGCTCCGCGACCGGGCGGACGGCCGCCACCGGTGGGGCAGGGCGCGGGGCCGGGACCCGCGTGCGCTGAGCGACGCCCTGCACCTGCTGGACGGCGGGCCGTGCGCCGTGTGCCGGGAACGCGACGAGTTCGCGGCGCGCTGGCTGAAGTACTTCGTCATCGAGACCCATACGGAGCAGGACACCCGCGCCCGGGTCGAGGCCGCCGCGGGCTTCTGCCCCGCCCACACCCGGCGCCTGCTCGCCGACGCCTCGGCCTCGTGGCTGATGCCCCAGGTGCACGATCTGGCGCTCGCCGGATGGACCCGGCTGCTCGACGCACCGGACGCCCGCCGAACCCGGTGCCCGTGCTGCGTGGCGGGCGACGACGCGGCCGAGCGGGCCTCCGGGACGCTCCTGAACGCCCTGGGCCACCCCCCGGTCATGGACGCGGTGCGGCAGGGCGCGCTGTGCCTGCCGCACCTGGCGGTGCTGGCCGCACGTATGCCCCGGGCGTACGGACCCCCGCTCGCCGACGCAGGGTCCGCGCTTCTGGGGGACGGGCGCTACGGACTCGCCCTGCTGGCCGGTGCCGACGAGGACGCACCGGTCCGAAACGTGCTCCTCGGCCGGCTCGACCCGCTGCTCGCGGTCGAGGAGGAGCAGCAGCGGCGCTCGGTGACCGGCCGCTGGCGAACGGACACCGACCTGGAATGCTGCCCGCTCTGCCTGGCCGAACACCGCTCCGTACGACGCCTGTCGACATGGGCGGCGGCCACCGCCCACGGGCCGCCCTCGGGCGAGGAGTCCGTTCTGTGCGCCCGCCACCTCCATGACCTGGCGGCCGTCGGCGGGCCGAACGTCGCCGCCGTCCTCGCCGCCAACCGCGACCAGTGGGACGCGCGGTTCGGCCGCTTCCGCAGGCTGCTGGGCGAGGGCGGCAGACGGCGCGCGGACGCGGGCCCCGACCTGCTGTCCGCGCCGCGCTGCCGGGCCTGCGAGGAGCAGCGCACGGCCGGGCTCGGACAGACGGCCCTGCTCGCCGCCCAGCTCCAGGACCCCGTACGGGCCGAGGAGTACACGCACACCCACGGCATCTGCCTGCGCCACGCCCTGAACTGGCGGGGCGCGCGCGAAGGCCCGGTGCACGCGGTGCTGGCCGGCCGGACGGCGCTGCTGCGCTGGGAGATCGACGAGGTGCTGCGCAAGCAGAACTGGCGCACCCGGCACGAGACCGTGGGCGCCGAGAGAGAGGTGGTGCGTCGCGCCCCCACGCTGCTCGACGGGCGGATCTACGCCGGACTCCCGGCCCCGCACGACGCCGTCCCCGTCGCCGGCTCCGACGACGCACCGAAGAGCCAGGCCCTGGACACGAGGAGGACACCATGGAGTTCGACGTGACGGTGGAGATCCCCAGGGGATCCCGCAACAAGTACGAGATGGACCACACGCTGCACCGCATCCGGCTGGACCGGCTGCTGTTCACCTCCACCAAGTACCCGGCGGACTACGGCTACATCGAAGGCACGCTGGGCCGCGACGGCGATCCGCTCGACGCCCTCGTCCTGGTCGGCGAACCGACGTTCCCCGGCTGTGTCGTCGAGTGCCGGGCCGTCGGCATGTTCGTCATGAAGGACGAGAAGGGGCCCGACGAGAAGGTCCTCTGCGTGCCCGCCCACGATCCGCGCTACGCCACCGTGCAGGACATCAGCGACATCCCCTCCTTCGACACCCTGGAGATCACCCACTTCTTCGAGGTCTACAAGGACCTCGAACCGGGCAAGTCCGTCGAGGGATCCCACTGGGAGGGACGGGACGCGGCGTACGCGGAGATCGAGGCGTCCCGCGCACGCGCCCGCGGAGCGGAGACCGGAGCGCCCTCGTGACCGCCCCGGGCACGCTGATCCTCCTCCGGCACGGGCAGAGCACCACCAACGCGCAGGGGCGCTTCACCGGCTGGGCCGACGTGCCGCTGACACCGCACGGCGAGCGGCAGGCGGAGCGGGCCGCGGAGCTGCTGGCCCGCGACGGTCTCGTACCCGGCCTCGTGCACACCTCGGTACTGCGGAGAACGATCCGTACCGCGGACATCCTGCTGTCGCGCCTGGACCGTGCCTGGGTGCCCGTCCACCGCACCTGGCGGCTGAACGAGCGCCAGTACGGGGCGTTGACCGGGCGCGTCAAGCGCGAGGTGCGCCGGGAAGCGGGCCCCTCGCGGTACCGGGCGTGGCGCCGGTCGCCCACCGGGGCGCCCGGCCCGCTCGCGGCGGACGCGCTCGCCCGCCTGCGCGAGGACCCGAGATACGCCTGTCTGGCCGACGGCGGACCGCCCGTCGTGGAGAGCTTCGCCGACGTCGTCGCGCGGGTCGCCCCGTACTGGACGGACGTGCTGGCCGCACAGCTGCGCACCGGGCGCACCGTGCTCGTGGTCGCCCACGGCAACGCGCTGCGCGCCCTGGTCACGCTCCTGGACCGGCTCACCGGGCCGGAGGCGGAGCACCTGAACATCCCGACGGGCGCCCCGCTGTACTACCGGTTCGACGCCGCGCTGCGTCCCACCGTGCGCGGCGGGCGTTACGCGGAGCCCGGCGCGGCGAGGGCCGCCGCCGAGGCCGTGGCCGCCGAGGGGCACGGCTGACACCGCCGCGGTACGACGACAGCTGCACCGCGGCCGCCCGTACGACGGCCGATCGACGACAGCCGCACCGTGGCCGACCGCACCACAGCCGACCGGCGAAGGACGCACATCATGTCACTGCGCATGTCCAGGCTACGTGCCGCGGAGATCCTCGACTCCCGGGCCCGCCCGACCCTCGCCGTCAGCCTCATCACCCCGGACGGCACACACATCCGGGCCGGGGTCCCCTCTGGGGTGTCCACGGGCACCCGCGAGGCGGTCGAACTACGGGACGGGGACCCGACCCCGCCCGGTTCGAGGGCCAGGGTGTCACACGGGCCGTCGTCCAGGTCAACGGCGAGATCGCGCGGGCCCTGGCCGGCCGCGACTTCGCGTCCGCGGCCGAGGTGGACGCCGAGCTGATCGCGCTGGACGGTACGGACACCAAGTCGCGGCTCGGCGCCAACGCGATCACCGGAGTCTCGCTCGCCTTCATCGCCGACCTGGCGGTGGGCACCGGCTGCGGGCAGCTCAAGTCCGGCGCTCCGGCCCGTGGCGAGCGCGTCGCCGAGTACAACCGGCTCCTCGAACTCGCCGAGGCACACCCCCGGGCGCTCCCCTTCGGGCTCGGGGACAGCTGAACGCCTGGGCGACGGGCGACAGCCGAACGCCTGGCGGACGGCCGGACGACCGGGCGGCGTGGCCGCCGGTCCGCCGCCCCTCCCGGCGGGTCCGCACCCGGCCCGCCCCGCCCGCCCCGGACCCGCCGGGGTGTGCTTCACCGGGGCATGGCGCGGGAGCCTCGGGGCACGGCGAAATCCGTCAACTCCGCCCCGCCGGGCCCGAGACGCGCCCACGGGCCGGGCAGCTCCAGGACGGCGACCGCCGAGGTCGGGAACTTCTCCCGGACCCGCCCGAGCGCCTCCTCGTCCCCGCTCCCCGCGAGGGACAGGACCAGATCCCGCACCCCGGGGTGGTGGCCGACCAGCAGCACGCTCCGCCACCGCTCCGGCACCTCCCGCAGAACGCCCATGAGCTCGGACGCGCTCGCCCCGTACACCCGCTGCTCGAACACCACTTCCGGCGCGGCGCCCAGTTCCGCCGCGACCAGGTCCCATGTCTGACGGGTACGCAGGGAGGCCGAGCAGACGACCAAATCGGGAACGCGACCCGTCTCGCGCAGCAGCCGCCCGGCCGCAGGGGCGTCGCGGCGGCCCCGGCCCGCGAGCGGGCGTTCGTGGTCGGGCACGCCCTCGGGCCAGGCCGACTTGGCGTGCCGCAGCACGATCAGTCGCCGCAGCACGTTCAGTCGTGGTCCGGTCACCGTCTCACCCCGTCCCTGCCAGCGGGCCGCGCCCGATCTCGCGCATGACCTCCACACCGAGCATCCGGTCCAGGGAGACGAAGGTCTCGAACTTCGCGCCCTCCGGCATGTCGTCGGCCTCCTCGGCGCGGCGCAGCAGATCGAGGACGGCCGGGGTGCCGAGGTCCGCGGCCAGCGCCTCGGCCGCCGCGCGGCCGAACCGCTCCGGCACCGGCTTCGACGGCGAACACGCCCAGTGCGCCACCCGCTCCCGCCAGCGCAGGAGCGTCCGCTCGGCACCGGCCACATCGTCCGGAGCGAGCGTGGCCGGGCAGTGGTACGGATGGCCGAGCAGCGCCAGCCTGACGGCCAGCAGATCCTCGCCCCTGGCCGGAGTCAGGCCCTGCGCCCCGGCCCCGTCCACGCGTCCCGCCTCCACCCACACCCCTTCCTCGGCATCGTGGCGTCCGTCACCGAAGACGTTCACATCCGCCGGGCCTCCCAGGACGTCGAGCGCCTCCTCGGCGCTGCCGGTGAACGCGGCCGGGGGATGCGCTCCGAGCGCGTCCATGAAGGTCTGCGTCGCCCTGACCCGCTCCGGCGACGGTTCGGGAAGCACACAGGCCCGGATCAGCTGGCGGCCGTCCGCCTCCAGCGTCCGCGCCAGCACATCCGCGACGACGAGGACCCGCGCGTGGACCGGTCCCGGCGCGCCATTGGTGATCGGCAGGTGCACAGTCATCCGCAGCAACCGGTGGCGGGCCGACGGCAGTGCCACCGCATGACGCGTACGGCCGTCAATGATCGTCGTCACCGCCGGGCTCCCTTCGCTCCGCGTGCGGGGCTCACTCCATGCAGCCGGTGAGCTGGAGGTAGGTGTGCCGGGCATCCGCCACCAGCCGGTCGGCCTCCCTGCGGCTGCCGCAGCCGGTGACCCGGTACGCGGTGCCGGGGGAGAGGCGGCCCAGCGCCGCCGCCCACGCGGCGGGCTCCGCGTGCCAGCGGCCCAGATCCCTGGTGTCGACCAGATCGACGAAGGGTTCCTCCTCGGCCACGCAGACCACTTCGTCCAGGTCGTGCCGTCCGTCGCTGAGGTGGAGCACCGCCACGGGCCAGGCCCGCACCTCGTCCCCCGGCCGTGCGGGCTCCCGCATGAGGACCATGGTCCGCACGGACCGGCCCTCCGTGTCCAGGGTGTCCTCCACCCGGCCCTCGCCCACCGGCCAGCCCCCGGCCCGGCTCCGCGCCCCACCCGTCCCGGACTCCGGACCGCCGTGCCTGCCGATGGAGGACCCGATCGTCGAGTCGACCTCGACCGTGATGCGGGGCACCGTGCCCACCTCCCGTAATGCCAGTCGGCTGGATCACGCAGAAGCCATCAGCGCCGCGTCGGCGCGGTTACGGCGAGCCCCATCGCCCGATGTGTCCAGTGTCCCGCGCCCGGCCGGGCGGTACAACTGCCGGTCCGGGCCGGGCGGGAGAACACTCCGGGCGCCCGGTAAGCTGTCCCGGAGCGCTGGGTTCGCCCCACCGCACGGCGGTGGGGCCCGCCGTACCCGAACCGCGGCACCGACGCCGCCAACGGTCCCTACTTGCGACGCGCATCCCTGTACGGGTGTGCCCGGCGAGTAGGAGACGTACGTGGAAGAGCCCCGAACCCCCGTGCTGCACGAGGAGCAGATCGACCCGGATGTCGAGCTCCTCGTCCCCGGGCGCCGCACCGACCAGCGGCCGCGGCAGGGCCCCGTGGTGGCGGCGGTCGCGCTCGGCGGCGCGCTGGGGGCGGCCGCACGGTACGGGGCATCGCTGCTGTGGCCCACCGCGGACCATGCCTTCCCGTGGACGACCCTGATCGTCAATGCCGTCGGCTGCGCCGTGATCGGCGTGTTCATGGTGGTGATCACCGATGTCTGGGCGGCCCACCGGCTGGTCCGCCCCTTCTTCGGCACCGGTGTCCTCGGCGGATTCACCACCTTCTCCACGTACGCCACCGACATCCAGCGCCTGGTCCAGGGCGACGAGGCGCGCACCGGCCTGGCCTACCTGGCCCTCACGCTGCTCGCCGCCATCGGCTCGGTCGGGCTCGCGGTCACCGTGACACGCCGTGTCGTCGAATGGAGGAAGTCATGAAGCTCACCGGTTCCGCGCTGCGGGTCACCGTCCTCGTCGGCGAGAACGACGTGTGGCACCACAAACCGCTCTTCACCGAGATCGTCCACCGGGCCCGCACGGCCGGGCTGGCCGGAGCCTCCGTCTTCCGGGGCATCGAAGGCTTCGGGGCCTCCTCGCTGATCCACACGATGCGCCTGCTGTCCCTGAGCGAGGACCTGCCCGTCGCCGTCGTGATCGTCGACGTCCCCGACCGGATCCGGGCCTTCCTGCCCCAGCTCGACGAACTCGTCTCCGAAGGAGCCGTCATCGTCGACGACTGCGAGGTCATCCGCTACACCGGCCGTGACAAGGAGGGGCAGTGAACTGGCTGCTCGTGATCGCGGGCGCCATGATCGGCGCCCCCCTGCGGTACCTCACCGACCGCACCGTCCAGTCCCGGCACGACACCCTCTTCCCCTGGGGCACCTTCACCGTCAACGTGGTCGGCTGCCTGATCCTCGGGCTGCTCACCGGCGCGGCCGCCGCCGGGGCCGCGTCGTCCGCGGTGCAACTCCTCATAGGCACCGGGCTGTGCGGGGCACTGACGACCTACTCCACCTTCTCGTACGAGACGCTGCGCCTGGCCGAGGACGGGGCACGCTTCTACGCGGCGCTCAACGTCACGGCGAGCGTGGTGGCCGGACTCGGCGCCGCGTTCACCGGAGCGGCGCTCGCGCGGGCCCTGTGGGGGTAGCCGCGCCGCGGGACTCCCGGCGGGAGGCGAGGAGTTCGTCACGGTGGTCGACATCGGCACCACCGGCAGCATCGACGCCTTCATCCCGCGCCCCGTCCGGCGCGGCACCGGCGGATTCGTCACCGTCGTCACCGTCGCCTCGAAGGCCCTGAAGACGCTTCCCGGCCGCGCGGGCCGACAGCCCGCGCCCCCGGGACCGCGGGGACCGGGGTGCCGTCCCGGGGAAGGTGGCGTCCACGGTTCGGGTGGGGCTGGTTCGAACCGGCGTGCACGGCGCGCTGGGCGGGCCGGGACAGCACCCTTCGGCCTCCGTGCGCCCTACCGGGGGGCCCGGGGCCTGGGAAGGATGAGCTGACCCGCAAGGGATCCACACGACATCGCGCACCCGCCTCCCGGCGGGTGGACACGCGATGGAAGGAGTCCACATTGTTGCTTCTCATCTCCCCGGACAGCGTCGAGGAAGCCCTCGACTGCGCGAAGGCGGCGGACCACCTCGACATCGTCGACGTCAAGAAGCCCGACGAGGGCTCGCTCGGCGCGAACTACCCGTGGGTCATCAGAGAGATCCGTGACGCGGTCCCGGCGGACAAGCCGGTGTCCGCCACCGTGGGAGACGTGCCGTACAAGCCCGGCACGGTGGCCCAGGCGGCGCTCGGCGCGGCCGTCTCGGGAGCCACGTACATCAAGGTCGGCCTCTACGGATGCACGACGCCCGACCAGGCCATCGATGTCATGCGAGGGGTCGTCCGGGCGGTGAAGGACCACCGGCCGGACGCGTTCGTCGTCGCCTCCGGCTACGCCGACGCCCACCGGATCGGTTGCGTCAACCCGCTCGCACTGCCCGACATCGCCCGCCGTTCCGGCTGCGACGCGGCCATGCTGGACACCGCCGTCAAGGACGGGACGCGGCTGTTCGACCACGTTCCGCCCGAGGCCTGCGAGGAGTTCGTACGACGGGCCCACGAAGCCGGCCTGCTCGCCGCACTCGCGGGCAGCGTGAAGGCGGCGGACCTCGGCACGCTGACCCGCATCGGCACCGACATCGTGGGGGTGCGCGGGGCGGTCTGCGAGGGCGGCGACCGCACCACCGGAAGGATCCAGCCGCACCTGGTGGCCGCCTTCCGCGCGGAGATGGACCGGCACGCCCGGGAACACGCGGCTGCCGTACCCACCGCGAGCTGACCGCGCCATGGCCACGGACCAGCTCCACCGGGCGACGCCCGGCACCGTGAGGAAACGCTTCGCCGTCCTCGACCCGGCAACGGGCGAGGCGTTCGGGGACGCCCCCGACCAGCAGCCGGACGAGTTGGACGCCGTCGTCGGCCGGGCCCACGAAGCCTGGCGCGGCTGGCGCGCCGACCACGACGCCCGCACCACCGCGCTGCTCGCGGCAGCCGACGCCGTGGAGGCGGCCGGCCCGGAGCTGGCCCCCCTGCTCACCCGGGAACAGGGCAAACCCCTGGCCGAGTCGTACGCGGAGATCGCCCGCACGGCGGCCCGTCTGCGCTACTTCACCGAGCTCGACGCCGAGCCCCGGCCCCTCGTCGACGGCCGTCCGGTGCGCAGCGAGATCCGCTGGCGGCCGCTCGGACCCGTCGCCGCGATCGTCCCGTGGAACTTCCCCCTCCAACTGGCCTCGGCGAAACTGGCGCCCGCGCTCGCCGCGGGCAACACGGTGGTGCTCAAACCCTCGCCGTTCACCCCGCTCGCCACCCGGCTGCTCGCCTCCGTGCTCGCCACGGCCCTCCCCGAGGACGTGCTCACGGTCGTCACCGGCCGCGAACCCCTCGGGGCCCGCCTGGCCTCCCATCCGGGGATCCGCCATGTGACCTTCACCGGCTCCGTCCCCACCGGACGGGCCGTCGCCGCGGGCGCGGCGGCCTCGCTCGGCCGCGTCACCCTGGAGCTGGGCGGCAACGACGCCGCCGTCCTCATGCCCGACGTGGACGTGGAGCGGATCGCGGACCGGCTCTTCCACGCGGCGTTCCGCAACTGCGGGCAGGTCTGCATGGCGGTCAAGCGCGTCTACGCCCCGGCCAGGATCTACTCCGACGTCGTCGAGGCCCTCGCACAGCGCGCGAAGAGCGTCGTCGTCGGAGCGGGCCTCGACCCGGGCACGGAACTGGGCCCGCTCAACAACGCCCCCCAACTGGCCCGGGTCGAGCGCTACACCACCCGGGCCCTGGCCGACGGCGCCCGAGCCGCGGCCGGTGGCCACCGGCTGGACCGCCCGGGCTATTTCCACGCCCCGACGGTCCTGGCCGACGTCCCGCCCGAGAGCCCGGTGGTGACGGAGGAACAGTTCGGCCCGGTGCTGCCGGTGCTGCCGTACCGGAGCCTCGACGAAGCCGTCGAGGCGGCCAACGGCACCGGTTTCGGACTGGGCGGCTCGGTGTGGGGGACCGACCTGGACCGGGCCGAGGCGGTCGCGGACCGGCTGGAGTGCGGGACGGCGTGGATCAACCACCACGCCGAGCTCTCCCTCGCCCAGCCGTTCGCGGGCATCAAGGACAGCGGCCTCGGCGTCGCGGGCGGGCCGTGGGGCTTCTACGGAAACCTCCGGCCGTTCGTCGTGCACTGCCCGGAGGAGCCATGACGATGAGGTTCGGCGCGGCGGTACTGCGCGCGTACGAGGGCCGGTTCGCCGTCGAGGAGGTGGTCCTGGACTCCGGACCGGCCGACGGCGAGATCCTGGTCAGGATCGCGGGCTGCGGGATGTGCCGGACCGATCTCGCCGTCCGGCGTTCGGCGGGCCGTTCACCACTGCCCGCGGTGCTCGGCCACGAAGGGGCCGGGGTCGTGGTGGAGACGGGCGGCCCGAACACCGGCCTGGACGAGGGCGATCACGTCGTGCTCAGCTTCGACTCCTGCGGGCACTGCCGGAACTGCCTGGCCGCCGCCCCCGCCTACTGCGACTCCTTCGCCTCGCTCAACCTCTTCGGGGGACGCGAGGAGAACGCCGCGCGGTTCACCGACGCGTCCGGGGGCGCACTGGCCCCCCGGTGGTTCGGCCAGTCCTCGTTCGCCGAGTACGCGGTGGTGCCGGCCCGCAACGCGGTCCGGGCCGACCCCGCGCTCCCCGTCGAACTGCTCGGGCCGCTCGGCTGCGGCTTCCTCACCGGTGCCGGAGCCGTGCTCAACTCCTTCCGCGCCGGGCCCGGCGACACCCTCGCGGTCTTCGGCGCGGGCGCGGTGGGCCTGGCCGCGGTGATGGCGGCGTCGGCCTCCGGAGCGGTGACCGTGGCGGTCGACCGGCATCCCGAACGGCTGGCCCTCGCCGAGCGGTTCGGCGCGATCCCGCTGCACGCCGCTTCGGCCGACCTGCCCGGCCGCATCCGGCGGCTGACCGAGGGCGGCGCACGGTACGCGCTGGACACCACGGCCTCCGCCCCGCTGATCAACGACGCGCTCCGGGCCCTGCGCCCGGCCGGCCGGCTCGGTCTGGTGGCCCGGCTCCACACCGCGCTGCCGATCGAGCCGGGCGCGCTGGACCGGGGCAGGACCATGTCCCACATCTGCGAGGGGGACGCGGTGCCGGGCCTGCTGATCCCGCGGCTGACCGGGCTCTGGCAGGCCGGGCGGTTCCCCTTCGACGAGCTGATCCGCACGTACCCGCTCTCCGACATCAACCAGGCCGAACGCGACTGCGAAGCGGGCCGCGTGGTCAAACCCGTCCTGATCCCGGAGGAAAGGAGCGGATGAACGAGGCACCACGCGCCCCGGCCCGCCCGGCGGCCGCAGGACCGCGCACCACCGGGCCCTCCACCGGGCCCTCCGCGGAGACCGGAGCGCCCCGAGCGGTGGCGCCGACCGTCCGCCGCTGATCCGTCATCCGCGATCCTCGCCGTTCGCGGACTCAACTCGCCCAAGGGAGCCCAAGTGGTCAGCACGACATCTGTGAACACCGGAGTGGAGGGCGTGGAAGGAGGCGTCGGCCTGACCGCCCTCCTGGTCGCCGCGGCACGGGCGATCGAGACCCACCGCGACGACGCGCTGGCCCGGGACGTCTACGCGGAACACTTCGTCCGCGCCGCACCGGCGTCCGCCGACTGGCCGGTCCACCCGAAACAGGTCGCGGACGGGGACGCGAACCCGCTGTGGGGGCGGTTCGCGCGCTACTTCGGTCTGCGGACGAGAGTTCTCGACGACTTCCTCCTCCGGTCGGTGCACACGGGCGGCGTCCGGCAGGTGGTGCTGCTCGGTGCCGGGCTGGACACCCGGGCGTTCCGGCTCGACTGGCCCGCCGGGTGCACGGTCTTCGAGATCGACAGGGAAGGCGTGCTGGCGTTCAAGCACAAGGTGCTGGACGGACTGTCGGCCGCCCCGAGCGCGGCGCGCGTCCCCGTCCCGGCCGACCTGCGCGACGACTGGGTCGCCGCGCTGGCCGCAGCCGGCTTCGACCCGGCCGTACCGAGCGTCTGGCTGGCCGAGGGGCTGCTGTTCTACCTGCCCGCCGCCGCCGAGACGCACCTCATCGGCACGGTGGACCGGCTGAGCGCCGCAGGGAGCGCCCTGGCGTACGAGGTCAAGCTCGACAAGGACCTGCTGGAGTACCGCGACAGCCCGCTCTACACCTCGACGGCGGACCAGATCGGCATCGACCTGCTCCATCTGTTCGCCAGGGAGCCGCGCCCCGACTCCGCCGGACTCCTGGCGGGCAAGGGCTGGTCCACATCGGTCCGGACGCCCTTCGACTACACCCGCCGGCACGGACGCGGCCCGCTGCCCGAGCCGAACGACGCACTGGCGGGCAACCGCTGGGTGTTCGCCGAGAAACCCCGGCCCTGACACCGCCGACCGACCGCCCGGCCCCGACGCCTTCCCGGGCAACGGCTGCCGGGCACCACCGGCACGCACGCCCGCCTCCGGCGAGGAGAGGAGTTCGACGAACGCCGCCCGCCGCCCGGTCGCCCCGTCCGGCGCCGGGCGGAGGAGGCCCCTGGGCCGTCAGGCGTCGAGCCACTCGTCGACGGTGACGACGTCCGCCCACTGCGGGAACAGCTTCTCGGTGAGGAAGCGGTGGACCTCGGCATCGAGGTCCAGGCAGGCGTCCGCCAGGACGGTGAGGCCGAAGTCCAGGTCGTTGGCCTGGCACAGGGTGTGCAGCACCACGGCGCTCGTGGCGATACCGGTGAGGACGAGGTGCTCGATGCCCTGCGCCCTGAGCACCATGTCGAGATCGCTGCCCGAGAAGGCGCTCGCCCGTCTCTTGGTCACCACCACCTCGCCCGGCAGGGGCGCCACATCGGGGTGGATCTCCGTGCCGGGGTCGCCCTCGACATGGAGCCCGGCCCGTGCGACGGCGCCGAGCGCCCGGTTGCGCGGGCCGACTTCGGGGAACCCCGGGCGCAGGGCGATCACCACGTGGATGACGGGAATGCCCGCCGCCCGTGCGCCGTCGATCGCCCTGCGCAGGCGCGGCAGGTATCCGGAGCCGTCGTCGGCGATGTCCACGACGGCCCGCTGGACGTCCATCACGAGAAGGGCAGTGCTCACAGGGTCTCCAGGAACGAGGCGGTCCGGCTCCGGAACGGGCCGGGTTCGCCCCTCCCGGTGGTGCGCGGTGCGGCGGCGTGCGGCCGTCGGCACGTGGCAGTGTGCCCGCCGGGGGGCGGTTTCCGCCAGGCCGTCATGGAGCGGCGGGGGTGCGGGGCGATGCGGCGGAACGGTGGCCTCGGAGAGCATCGTCGAAGCGGCGCCCGGAGCGGGGCGGCGTCGCGGCCGGACGGCTCATCGAACGGTGGGGCCAGGGTCCGCTTCGGGAGGGGCGAAGCGGACCGGGGCCTGGAAGCGGGCCTTGCGGGCGGCGCGGCGGAAGACGGTGAGAACGGCGGGGCCGGCCAGCGCGATGCAGACGAGATTGGTGACGGCGCGGCCGGTGTCCCAGCCGAGGGACGTGGCCAGATCGAAGGCGACGTAGCGCTGGAACTGCTCGGTGAACGGCAGCCCCGGCAGATAGGCGATCGAGCTGTTCGGATCCAGGGAGAAGGGCCAGAAGGAGAGGTTCAGGAGGAAGCCGAACAAGTAGCCGGAGAACGAGCCGTAGACGGCCAGCATGAGGACTTCCGCGCGGCCGGTCGCCCGGGGGAGGAACCCGGCGAGCATTCCGACGAAGGCGCAGCCGAACATCTGGTACGGCATCCACGGGCCCACGCCGCCGGTGATCAGCGCGGAGGCGAAGAGGGAGGTGCACCCGAGGGTGAAGCCGAAACCGGGGCCGTACACCCGGCCCGAGAGGACGAGGATGAAGAACACCGTCTCGATGCCCGCCGTGCCCGCGCCGAGAGGACGGATGGCCGCGTTGACGGCGGACAGCACACCCAGCATGGCGAGTGCCTTGGAGTTGATCCCGCCCTCGGCGATCTCCGAGATCACCACGCACAGCACGATCACCAGCAGCGCGCCGAAGATCAGGAGCGGGGTGTAGTCCGAGCCGAACGTACCGGGAGCGACGAGGAAGGGCCAGAAGAACGCGACGACCCCCAGCACGGCGGCCAGGGCGATGACGGCCCCGGCCCGGGGACGCAGCCGGATGGCCGGGGCGTACGTGCTCACGAGTCGGGGTCCGTTCCGTCGGCGGGGAGTACGGCGGCCAGCTGGTCCACGGTGAGGAAGGGCAGCGGGGCCAGAATCTTCGCGGTCTGCGGAGCGAAGACGGGGGAGGCGACGATGACCTCGGCGGTCGGGCCGTCGGCCACCACATCGCCCTCGGCCATGACCACGACGCGGTCGGCCGCCCGGGCGACGAACTCCACGTCGTGCGTGGAGATCACGACCGCCCGCCCCTCGGCCGCGAGCCCGTCCACGATGGAGATCAGCTCGCCCTTGGCCCGGTAGTCGAGACCGCGCGTGGGCTCGTCCAGCAGCAGCACCCGCGGGGCGGCGGCGAGCTGGATCGCCAGGACGAGGGCCAGCTTCTGCCCCTCGGAGAGGTCGCGCGGGTGGACCGCGCCGGGGATGCCGGGCGCCAGCCGGTCCAGGAGGGCGCGCGCCCGTGTCCCGTCCGCCTCGACCCCGGACTCGGAGTCGGCCTGGTCCAGTTCCTGGTCGACGCTCTCCAGGTAGAGCAGATCGGTGGGGGTCTGCGGGACCAGGCCGACGAGCCGCCGGGCCGCTGCCGCCGGAACCTTCTTCGGGTCCTCGGGCTTCCGGCCACCGGGCTCGCCCACGGCGACCGTTCCGGCCTTCCGGGGACCCGATCCCTGGAGGGCCCAGAGCAGGGAGGACTTGCCGGAGCCGTTGCGGCCCATGAGCGCGGTGACCTCCCCGCCGCGCAGCTCGATGCCGACCTCCCGGACGGCGGGAACGCCCTGGTACGTCACCGTGATCCCGCGAGCCGTGAGCAGGGCCGCGCGGTCCGCCCGGGGAGCGGGCCGCACCGCCGGAGGCGCTGCCTGGGACAGCCGGGAGCGCAGCGGCGCGGCCGCCCGCCGGGCGTCGCGGACGGAGAGGGGGAGCGGCGACCAGCCGGCGGTGCGGCCGAGTTCGACGATGGGCGGTGCGACGGACGAGGTACGGAAGATCTCGGCGGGCGGGCCCGGCACGACGCGGCCGTCGCCGGGCAGGTGGATCACGCGGTCCGCGTACTGGACGACGCGTTCCAGGCGGTGTTCGGCGAGCAGCACGGTGACGCCGAGGTCGTGGACGAGCCGGGTGACGGCGGCCAGGACCTCCTCCGCGGCGGTCGGGTCGAGGGCGGAGGTCGGCTCGTCCAGGACCAGGATCCGCGGGTGCGCGGTGAGGACCGAGCCGATGGCGACGCGCTGCTGCTGGCCCCCGGAGAGCTCGTGCAGGGCGCGATGGCGCAGATCGGCGAGACCGAGCAGGTCGAGGGTCTCCTCCACGCGCTTGCGCATGGTCGCCGGAGGAACGGCCAGCTGTTCCATCGCATAGGCGAGTTCCTCCTCGACGGTGTCGGTGACGAAGCCGTCGAGGGGGTCCTGGCCCACGACGCCCACGACATCGGCGAGTTCGCGGGGCGGATGGTCCGCGGTGTCCCGGCCGTCCACGACGACGCGCCCGTACAGGGTGCCGCCGGTGAAGTGCGGGACGAGCCCGTTGACCGCGCCCAGCAGGGTGGACTTGCCGACGCCGGTATGGCCCACGACGAGGCAGAGTTCACCCTCCTCCACCGTGAGGTCCACGTCCCGCAGCACGGGTCCGGCGGTGTCCTCGTACTGGACGGTGACCTGGTCGAAGGTGATCACTCGGGTTCCTCGGTGCGCTGGGCGGGGACGGCCGGACGGGGTGGCGCGCTCGGCGGCGGCGCCAGGAATCCGGCCGCTCCCGCGAGGAGGACCGCCGCGGCCGGTACGGGAGGCAGCGGCGGCCAGCTGAGCGGGTAGATGGAGGGGTTCAACGCGGCCGCGTCGAAGCCGGCGCCGGTGAAGAGGAGCACCGCGGACAGGACCCCGCAGCCCGCGACGGACCATTCGGCGGCCCGCCACGGGTCGGGCCGGTAGGCGGTGCGGGTGACCCTGCGCCCGCCGAGGCGCAGCCCGGCCACGCACAGCAGCCCGCCGGCCGCGAGCGCGGGAAAGCCGAGCACGGCGGGCGCGGTGGCGTCGAGGAGCCCGTAGGCACCGGTGCACAGACCGCACATGCCGAGCAGCATCAGGGCGCCGGTCGCGCGGCGGGAGCGGCGGGTGGCGGTCCCGGCACGTCCGTAGCCGCGGCAGTCCATGGCGGCCGCCAGCCGCAGGGAGCGCTCCAGGGCGTCTTCGAGGACGGGAACGACGATGCCGCGCAGGGCCCGCAGCCCCTTGGTGCGACCGGCCCGCAGCCGCCGGGCCCGGTGCACGCGCTGGACGCTCTGCACCAGTTGGGGCGCCACACTGATGGAGACGGTGACGGCGACACCCAGTTCGTACAGGGCGCCCGGCAGCACGCGCAGGGCGCGCTTGGGGTTGGCGAGCGTGTTGGCGGCGCCGATGCAGCAGAGCATGCAGGCCAGCCGCAGCCCGTCGACGGCGGCCGACAGCAACGCCTCCAGGGAGACCGGGCCGCCGAGCCGGATGCCCGCGTACCAGCCGGGGGTGGGGATGTGGGGGAGCGAGAAGAGGAAGTGGTCGTGGGGGGTGATGCCGGTGGCGAAGACGGCGCGGAAGACCACCCGGACCGCCACGACGGTCAGGGCCAGGTAGAGGTAGTACACGAATCCGCGGGCCCACGGGGCCTCGGTCCGGCGCATGGTGATGACGAATCCGAGGACCGCGAGGACCAGGAGGAGCAGCAGCGGATTGTTCGTGCGGCTGACGGCGGTGGCCAGGGCCAGGGCCCAGATCCACCAGGCGACGGGGTGCAGGCCGCGGGGCAGACGGCGGCCGCCGGTGTCCGGCCCGGAGCCGGACACCGGCGGCACGGCCGCGTCCGTGGTGGTACGTGACACGCGGCTACTCCGTACGGCGGCGCTTCGCCGCGTACCAGGCGGCGCCGCCGATCAGCAGGACGAGCGCACCGGTCGCCACGGCGGGCAGGTACGAACCCATGTCGTACTTCGCCTCGGCCGCGGGCGCCGCGTCGACGACCCTGGGGCCGGAGGCGGACGTGTCGGACGGCGGCGGCGCGGTGGGGGTCGGCGAGGCGCTCTCCGTGGGGCTCGCCGAGGGCGACGCGCTCCGTGAGGCCGAGGGGCTCGGGGACGGCGTCGTCGCGGAGGGCTTCGGGTCCGCAGGGGGCGGGTTCTCCGGCGCGGGGCCGGTGTCGACGCCGGGCGGAAGGGGCGCGGCGGTGCGGGTGTCCCGGGGGACGGGCCCGCCGCCGGTGGGCCGCGTGTTCTTGGCACGCAGCTGGTCGGGGGTGAGGGTGGGCTTGCCCTCGGTGCCCTCGATGTCGGTCCCGCCGAAGATCCACAGGTCGACGCTGCCGGGCTTCGGCTTGTAGAGCATGGCGCCGAGCTGGCTGTACTCCCAGGTGCGCTGTCCCGGACCGGCGTGCCAGTACGACCAGTAGGCGGAGGCGGGCGGTGTGAGCACGCAGTCGTCCTGCCGCGGTGTCGGGTACTGCCTGCCGTTCTGGTGACCGCTGTAGCCGATGCGGCAGATGAAGGCGGGGCCGTCGTGGCCGGTGCCGGTGGTCCGCCAGCCGCCCTGGTTGAGGAGCTCGTACCCGGTGGTGGGCGTGGTTCCGCAGGAGCGGTAGACGGGCCCGCCCCAGTGGCTGAAGTCCACGGCGAGCACGACGCCGGAGGAGGTGGTGCACCGGCCCATCGGCTGCGGGGCGGCACCGGCCGGGGCCGTGGTGGCGGCGAACGCCGCCACCGTGAGCCCCAGCGCGCCCGCCGTACGGGCCAGGGCGCGCCGGACAGGGCCGCCGCTCATGCCGCGCTCCCCGGGGCCGCGCGGCGGCGCCGGGCGGCGCGGACCGTGGCCCAGCCACCGAGGACCAGCGCGACGGCCGCCGCGGCGAGGCCGCCGGCCTGGACGCCGGTGGAGGCCAGAGCGCCGCCCCCGCCGGGCCCGCCCGCAGTGGCGGTACCGCCCGTCTCCTCGCCCGGGGTCACGATCTCGGGCGTGGACGGGGAGTCGGACGGCTGGTCCGAGCCGCTGGGCGCGGGCTCCGGAGCGGTGCCGTCGAGGCTGCGCGTGAGGGTGCCGAACGAGATGCCGGTGGCACCGCCGACGGCCTGGGTCGAGGCACGGACGTCGGACCCGGGCTGGCCGCCCTTGACCACGTTGAACCCGCCGTCGGCGTTCTGCTGCGAGGCCAGGAACGCGCGGGCCTCGGCGATGTGGCTCGCGTACTTCTTGGCGTCCAGCGACAGGCCCTGCACGGCCAGGGCGGCGGAGTTCACGGAGTTCCCGGAGGCGCCGGGGAAGCCGCCGTCCGCCAGCTGACGGCCCGCCAGCCAGGCGAGGGCCTTGTCCACGGCGGCCCGTGAGCCGGCGTCGGGCAGCAGGTCCAGGGTCATCGCGGCCATCGCGGTGGAGTCGACCTCGGCGTCGCTCTTCTCGCCGATCAGGCTCGGCCAGGCGCCCGAGGGTTCCTGGAGGCTCTTGAGGTAGGCGATCGGCTCGGCCGCGGCCTCCGTCTCGCCCGCGCGCAGCTGGGCCATGACGCCGAGGGACTGGGAGAACACGGACGTGGCGTAGGTGTAGTTGCCCTTGGCCGCGCAGGGGCGCGGCGTCGGTGTCTTCGCCGGGCAGACCGCCTTGGCCAGTGCGCCGATCAGGTCCTGTCCGCCGAAGTCGCGCGGGTCGCGCCCCACGGCCTCGGCCAGGACGGCCGTCTTGCCGAGGAAGCCGCCGCCCGCGTACTTGGTGCCGATCATGGTCCAGTCGTGGATTCCCCGGCCCGTGCCGTCCTTGCCGCCCTTGTCGAGGAAGTCGACGACGGTGCGCAGGGCGTTGTTGTCCGTGCCGGTCGCGGCGAGCGCGTAGGCGCCGTCGATGGTCATGCCGAAGTCGGCGAACCCGGACCCCTTGGCGTTCTCGTAGTAGTGGCCCTGGATCAGCCGGCGGTGGTCGGTGAGGTAGGCGATGCCCTTCTTCAGATCGGGCCCCGCGCCGGCCGGCGGTTCCGTGGTCGGCGGATCGGTCTTCTCGGTGGTGAGTGCGACCAGGTCGCTCCCGGCTCCCGCGACGACGGCCGGTGCGGTGGCGTACAGCCGGGGCTCGGTCTCGCCCTCCTCGAACCCGAAGCCGCCGCCGGGCAGTTGCTGCTCGGAGAGCCAGGAGACGCCCGCGTCGGCCCGAGCCGTGTCGCCCAGGGCGCGCAGCGCCTGCGCCGCCCAGCCGGTGGGGCCCGCGCTGCCGGTCGTCAGGTACGAGGCCGAGGGCCAGGCGCCGGACGTGAGCTGGGACTTCGTGAGGTAGGCCCGTGCCTTCGCGACCGCCGCGTCGTGGCCGCCGGCCCGCCGGAGGGCCAGGGTGATCAGCCCGGTGGAGGCCGCGTCGCTGTCGCACCACTCGCCGGACCGGATGAGGATGCCGGTGAAGCCGCCGTCCTCGCACTGGAGGCCGGTCAGCCGGGTCACGGCGTCGGCCGGGGGAGTCACCCCGCCGTTGAGCAGGGCGATGACGGCCATGGCCTGGGCGTCGGCCTGGCCGGTGGTGCGGAAGTCGCCCTTGGTGAGGCAGCCGGGGACCGTCTCGCCGTCCCCGATGTCCCGCGGGCAGACGTGTGCGACGAGGTCCCCGAGGAGGTCGTGTCCGCCGAAGTCGCGCGGGTTCCCGCCGGTGGCCTCGGCGACGAGCGCCAGACGCGCGGCGGCCGAGGCGTCGGGTACCCCGTTCTTGCCCGCCGGGTAGGCGTACGCGTCCGTCTGCTCGGGCCGGGCGAGGAACGCGGCGGCCTTCTGGAGCGCCGGGCCCTTGGAGCGGGCGGCTGCCAGGGCGTACACGGCCTCGGTGGTGAGCAGGTGGTCCGGAGCGGTGGCGCCCTCGTCGACGACACGCTCCTGGTCCTTCAGCATCCCGGTGATCCAGCGGGTGGCCGCGGCCGTGTCGACCGGGTCCGGGGTCGTGGTCGGCGGTCCCGTCGGGCCGGTCGGGTCCGGGGTGGCGGACCCGCCCTCGGCCCGTACGTCGTCGGGGGAGAAGGTGGGTTTGCCGGTGGTGCCGCCGACGTCCGTGCCGCCGAACACCCAGGCGTCGACGTCACCGGCACGAGGGGTGCGGGACATGGCGCCGAGGGGGCTGTACGTCCAGTTCTTCTGGCCGGGCGAGGCGATCCAGTACGACCAGTACGCGGTGGCCTGCGGAGTGAGGACGCAGTCCTCCTTGTCCGGGGTGGGGTACTGGGTGCCGCCGCCGAAGGAGCCGTTGCCTATGCGGCAGATGAAGCCGTCGCCGTCGTGGACGGTACCGGTGGTGCTGAACCCGCCCTCGTGGAGCAGCTCGTAGCCGGTCGTGGGGGTGGTGTCGCAGCCACGGACCACCGGACCGCCGAAGGGGCCGAAGTCGACGGCGACGACGGCGCCGGTCGTGGCGGTGCACCGGTCGACGGGGTCGGCGCTCGCCGGTGACGCCGAGAGGAACGCGGCTCCCGCACCGAGCGTCAGGAAGAAGACGGCCAACAGGGACAGCAGCCGCCGTCTCCCGCCCGTCCGTCTCTTCGTCTGCTGATCGGTACCCACCACGGCCCCCTCGGCTCTGCCGGGCGGCTGCGTGTGTGGCGATGCGCCCCCGCACGGCTGCGCCGTGGGAAGACTGCGACGGCCACGCCGTAGTCCGCGACGGCGTTCCTCTTGCTCCGGTCCAGCTCCAGGCATTCCGGCTCACCCGGGAGATACCGGGTCCACGGTTGCGGGTCAGCGCCGGAATTCGACCGGCTTCCCCTGGTGCTGAGTGCTTGTCAGCCGGAGTGCAACACGGTTCCGGCCGGGCCGTCAAGGTGGTGTCCGTCGCACCGGACGCATCCCGGACATCCGGGCGGCCCCGGGCGAACCGCTGGCGGACCCTCCACCGCTCGGGTAGCGTCCTGGGCTGCCACATGGGGGAATCCGGTGCGAGGCCGGAGCTGACGCGCAGCGGTATGGGACGGCGGGGGCCGTTTCCGAGCCCGAATGCCCATGGTGCAGCAGCACATGAAGCCGTACCACGCGTTCCGGACGGCGGCTCCCGACCAGGCCCGGCCGTGCCTCCTCACGGGGCAGGGCCCGGCATGCCCCGGAGACCGGCGTCCGCCGATTCCAGGAGCAGGCCATGTCCCGTCCCCGTACGTCCCGCCGTCTCGCACTCGTCGTTCCCGCCGCGCTCGGCGCCCTCGCCCTCACCACGCTGCCCGCCCTCGCGACCTCCAGCCCCGCGCAGATAGCCACCTCCAGAACCAACGGCGTCACCTACCTCAAGTCGCTCCAGGCGGCGGACGGTTCGTACGCCGGTTCCGGGCTGTCCAACGAGTGGGCGTTCAGCGCCTTCGCGGCCGCCGGGACGGCCGTCGTCGACGTCGCTCCGGGCGGCGACACCACGAAGAACGCCCGCACCGTGTACCGCAATCTGCTGGCCACGTCCGGCTGGCCCTCCGCAGCCCCCGTGGTCACCGACTACGAGCGGGGCACACTGAACGCGTACGCCGCCGGGATCGACCCGGCCCGTGTCTCCGCCTCGCGCAACCTCGTCGCCGACATCTACTCCTACTGGCAGACCGCCGAACCCGGCTACTTCGGCCCGTCCGCGAACTTCAACGGCACCGTCTTCGCGGCCCTCGCGCTCGGCGGCGCCCGTACCCAGGCGGGCGGCGTCCGGGTCCCGCAGGCGCTGACCAGCTCGATGGTCGCCCGCATCCGGGCCAACCAGCACGTCGACGGCGGCTGGACCTACAGCAAGGCCGAAGGCGACCCCGGCGCCCTCGGCTCCGCGAGCGACGTCGACATGACCGGCGCCTCGATGGCCGCCCTCTGCGTCTCGGGCGTACCCCGCACCGACGCGGACGTCGTGCGGGCCAAGAACTTCCTCAAGGGCAAACTGGTCGCCACCACTGGCGCGTTCAACTCCCTCTACGGGGTCAACACCAGCTCCAACGGCTGGGGCGTGGCCGGTCTGAACGCCTGCGGGATCGACCCGCAGACCGGTGACTTCCTCACCGTCAACGGCAACACGCCGGTCGACTTCCTGATCGCCAACCAGTACAACCCGGGAGGCGGCTTCAAGTACCAGCCGTCCGACACCGCGCCGTCCGCCTACTCCTCGATCGACGCGCTGCGCGGGGTCGTCGGCGGCGGCTTCACGGCCGCCCCGCCGGTCCCGGTCACCCCCGGCGCCCCGCAGTGGGTCGGCCAGTCCTCCTTCGCCTCGGGCACCGCCACCGAGCTGGCGCTGACCGTCGACGACGGCACCGGCAGCCTCAAGGTGTGCTCGGTGGCCCTCACCCCGACCGGTACGACCACGACCCTCGGCGACGTCCTGGCCGCCGCGACGAGCGCCGCCACCCCGTCGGGCTGCGTCACGGCCGTGACCCCCTCGTCGGGCACGGGCGCCGTCACCGCGGTCAACGGCAAGGCCAACAGCGGCTCCAGCACCTGGAAGGTCAGCGTCGACGGCTCCGCGTTCGCGGGCGCCCTCCGCGAGAAGGTGATCAAGGTGGGCGACACCATCGCCCTGCGTCTGGGGGCCTGAGCCGCGGCGGCGGGGCCCGCCGCGCGTCCCCTCCCCCGGCCGCTCCCGAGCGCTCCGCTCCGGGACGGCCGGGGGAGGGCGCGCTGCTCACGCCGGGCCGTCCCGGCCGCACCGCCTCGCGGACGGTTGCGGGATGCGGGATGCGGGATGCGGGATGCGGGATGCGGGGCCGGGGCCCCGGTCGTCCGGTCGCGGTGGCTGCCCCGGTGGCGCGCCGCGACACCGGGGGCCGGGGTCGGGGCGGCGGGCCTCGCGGGGCATTCCGCGGCGCCCGGTGCGCTCCGGCCCGGTGGTGCGGATCGTGGTGTCGGGGTGCGGCGGGCGACGGTGTGTGCGGCGGGCGTTCCGGAGGTCCTTGGCCCTGCCGGAGGCGTATATGTGACGTAACGTCAACTGCCGCCGTATCGCAAGCCCATGGTGACGTCCTCCCGCGCGGACCGGGTGGGTTCGAGCGGCATCGCACCGGCCGCCCGGCCCCCGGTGCTGCCGCACTCCGGCACCGTCCGCGCGTTCCTCCGTGTCCGCGTGCTCCCGGCCTGCGTGCTCCCGATCCGCAAGTCCCCGCGCGCTCCCTCCCGATCCGCACGTCCCCGCACGTCCCCGATCCGTACGTCCCCGATCCGCGCGCTCCCGGCCCGAGGCGTCGCAGGTTCCGTCACCCGGTCGGTGACCCGGGCGTGCGGGAGAGCTGCCGGCGCACCCACGCGGGATCGGGGTTGGTGTACGGCCGGCCCGCCACGACGACGGTCGGCACGGTCTCGTTGCCGTCGTTGGCCGCCCGCACCGTCGCGGCTCCCTCCGGATCGCGCCAGATGTCGACCCAGAGCGCCCGGCGGGCACGCAGGCCCAGCCGGACGCGCAGGCGCAGGCAGTACGCGCAGCCGGGCCGCCAGTAGACGACCGGCCGTCCGTCGGCCGCGCTGCGGCGTCGTGCCTCCGGCGCGCCGATCGACCTCGGGAAGAACAGGGGCGAGTTCACGGCCGCGAGCAGCACGAAGACGGTCAGTACGGCAACGGCCGTGCCGGGGTTCCCACCGGCGAGCGACCCCGCCGCGAGGGCCGAACCGCAGAGCACCATCAGCATCGGCAGGATCCAGGCGCGTGTCATGAGGCCGAAGGCTATCGATGGGCCGGAGGCGCTCCAACTCCACCTGGAGCACGACGATCCCGCCGACAGCCGCCCCGTGATCCGCCGGGAGATGCCCCGTGCGCCGGCGCGGATGCCGGGGAGCCGGGGAGGGCCGGGCCGGTGTGGCCGGTCGTCGACGCGGCCGGATGCGGGGGTGGACTTACTAGGACGTCCAACTATATGTTCGTGGGGTAGGTCCGCGGTGCAGGGAAGCCGGTGTGAATCCGGCACGGTCCCGCCACTGTGACCGGGGAGCGTGCGCCTCAGCAGGACAAGGCCACTGACGGGGAGACCCGTCGGGAAGGCCGGGGCGCGTGCGTCGATCCGGGAGTCAGGATACCGGCCGCGGGTTGTTCCGTGTTGTCCACGAGGATGGAGCAGACACTCATGGCACCGGTCCGTACCCATGGCCCAGGTGATCCGGCGAAGCGCGTGCGGCTCGTGCCGCACGGCCACACGCGGGTCCCGTCACGCGGCTGAGGACTGCCCCGTAATCCCTGGCATGCGCGCGACGACAGCCACGGCACCCCGCCGTGCCGTCGGAACGTCCGCGTGCGCCCGGCACCCCGGGCGCCCCTCCGCTCCGCGGCGCACCGCGTCCGCCGCCGCGCGCTGACCCACCAGGGATTACGGGACAGCCCTCGGTCCTCGACGGCTCCCCCCGCACGACCCACGGCAGGACCCGCGTGTGCCGCCCCCGGCGCGTACGCCGCCCCGCCGTGCCTTCCCCGGATCCCACCTGACGAGAGCAGGCTCCCATGGTCCGTGAACTGACCCACTTCATCGGCGGCAAGCGCACCGCCGGAACGTCCGGCAACTTCGCCGACGTGCACGACCCCAACACCGGCGCCGTCCAGGCGCGGGTCCCCCTGGCCGACGGGCAGGAAGTGCGGGCGGCGATCGCCGACGCCGCCGCCGCGCAGGCCGAATGGGCCGACCGGAACCCGCAGCGACGCGCCCGGGTCCTGCTGCGCTTCCTCCAACTGGTCGAGGACGAGCGGGACGACCTCGCCCGCCTGCTCTCGGCCGAACACGGCAAGACGGTGTCCGACGCCCACGGGGACATCCAACGCGGCCTGGAGGTCGTCGAGTTCGCCGCCGGGATTCCGCACCTGCTCAAGGGCGATTTCACCGACAGCGCCGGAACCGGCATCGATGTGCACTCGCTGCGCGCCCCGCTCGGCGTGATCGCCGGCATCACCCCGTTCAACTTCCCCGCGATGATCCCGCTGTGGCAGGCCGCCCCGGCGCTGGCCTGCGGAAACTCCTTCATCCTCAAGCCCTCGGAGCGCGACCCCTCGGTACCGCTGCGGCTCGCCGAACTCTTCCTGGAGGCCGGACTGCCGCCCGGCGTCCTCAATGTCGTCAACGGCGACCGGGAGGCGGTCGACGTCCTGCTGGAGGACCCACGGGTGCGGGCGCTCGGCTTCGTGGGGTCCACCCAGGTCGCGGCGCACGTCTACGCCACCGCCGCCGCGCACGGCAAGCGGGCGCAGTGCTTCGGCGGCGCCAAGAACCACATGATCGTGATGCCGGACGCCGACCTCGACCAGGCCGTCGACGCCCTCGTCGGCGCGGGGTACGGATCCGCGGGCGAACGCTGCATGGCGATCTCGGTGGCCGTCCCGGTGGGGGAGGAGACCGCCGACGCGCTCGTCGCCGCGCTCCGGGACCGGATCGCCACGCTCCGGATCGGCCGCTCGGACGACCCGGACGCCGACTTCGGCCCGCTGGTCGGCCGGGACGCCCTCGAACGCGTCCGCCGCCTTGTCGCCACCGGAGTGGAGGAGGGCGCCGAACTCGTCGTCGACGGGCGCGACTTCACCCTTCCGGGGCACGAGAACGGGTTCTTCGCCGGAGCCACCCTCTTCGACCGGGTCACCCCCGCCATGCGGATCTACCAGGAGGAGATCTTCGGGCCCGTCCTGTCCGTCGTCCGCGCGGCCGACTACGAGGAGGCGCTGCGGCTGCCCAGCGAGCACCCGTACGGCAACGGGGTCGCGATCTTCACCCGCGACGGGGACACCGCCCGCGACTTCACCCGGCGGGTCGACACCGGCATGGTCGGCGTCAACGTACCCATCCCGGTGCCGGTCGCCTACCACACCTTCGGCGGCTGGAAGCGCTCCGGATTCGGCGACCTCAACCAGCACGGCCCGGACGCGATCCGGTTCTGCACCCGCACCAAGACCGTGACCTCCCGCTGGCCCTCCGGGGTCAAGGAGGGCGCGAGCTTCACCATCCCGACGATGGGCTGAGCGCCGTGACCACCACCACCTCGCTCACCAAGGACCAACTCGCCCTGGCCGAGGTCACCCTCGACTTCGCCCAGGAACACCTCGCCCCGCACGCCGTCGCCTGGGACCAGGACAAACACTTCCCCCTGGACGTCCTGCGCAGGGCCGCGGGACTCGGCCTCGCGGGCGTCTACGTCCGAGAGGAACACGGCGGCTCCGCCCTCACCCGGACCGACGGAGCCCTGGTCTTCGAGGTCCTCGCCACCGGCTGCCCCTCCATCGCCGGTTACCTCTCCATCCACAACATGGTCGCCTGGATGATCGACCGGTACGGGGACGACGGCCAGCGCGCCCGCCGGCTGCCCGCCCTCTGCACCGCCGAGACTCTGGGCAGCTACTGCCTGACCGAACCCGCGGCGGGCTCCGACGCCGCCGCCCTGCGCACCCGGGCCGTCCGGGACGGGGACCACTACGTGCTCACCGGGGTGAAGCAGTTCATCTCCGGGGCCGGCGCCGCCGACGTGTACGTCGTCATGGCGCGCACCGGCGGCGAGGGACCCGGCGGGATCTCGGCCTTCGTCGTCGAACGGAACGACCCCGGGCTCTCCTTCGGGCCGAACGAACGCAAGATGGGGTGGAACGCGCAGCCCACCCGGCAGGTCGTCCTGGACGGCGTACGCGTACCCGCCGACCGCAGGCTCGGCGCCGAGGGCGACGGGTTCCGCATCGCCATGAACGGGCTCAACGGCGGCCGCCTCGGCATCGCCGCCTGCTCGCTGGGCGGCGCGCAGAGCGCTCTGGACCGCAGCCTGGCCCACCTCGCCGACCGCGAGGCGTTCGGCGCCCGGCTTCTGGACGCCCCGGCACTCCAGTTCCGGCTGGCCGACATGGCCACCGAACTCGCGGCTGCCCGCGCCCTCGTCCGGCAGGCCGCCGAGGCCCTCGACAGTGGAGATCCGGCGGCGCCCCGGCTCTGCGCGATGGCCAAGCGGTTCGCCACCGACACCGGATACTCCGTCGCCGACCGCGCGCTGCAACTCCACGGCGGCTACGGCTACCTGAGCGAATACGGCATCGAGAAGATCGTCCGCGACCTGCGGGTGCACCAGATCCTGGAAGGGACCAACGAGATCATGCGTGTCATCGTGGCGCGGGCACTGACGGAGGCCGTCCGATGACGGCCCCCTCCGACAGCCCCGTACTGCTGCGCACCGAGGGCCGTGCGGCCCACATCGTCCTCGACCGGCCCAAGGCGCTGAACGCCCTCACCCACGCGATGGTCCGCACGATCGCAGACGCCCTCGACACCTGGGAGTCCGACCCCGGCGTCGAGACGATCGTCGTCACCGGAGCGGGCGAGCGCGGTCTGTGCGCCGGCGGAGACATCCGCGCCATCCACCACGACGCCGTCACGGGCGGCACCGCCTCCGCGGACTTCTGGCGCGACGAGTACCGGCTCAACGCCCGGATCGCGCGCCTGCGGAAGCCGTATGTCGCCGTGATGGACGGCATCGTCATGGGCGGCGGCGTCGGCATCTCGGCCCACGGGACCGTGCGCCTGGTCACCGAACGCTCCCGGATCGCGATGCCCGAGACCGGCATCGGCTTCGTCCCCGACGTGGGCGGTACCCATCTGCTCGGCCTGGCCCCCGGCGAACTGGGCACCCACCTCGCCCTCACCGGTACGCCCATCGGCGCGGCCGACGCCCAACTGTGCGGCCTCGCCGACCACTTCGTCCCCTCCGACGAGCTCCCCGCGCTGCTCGCCGGACTCGCCGCCGCCCCCGTCCACGACGTGCTCACCCGCCACGTCCGGCCGGCGCCCCCCGGCGTCCTCGACGGGCACCGCGCCTGGATCGACGACTGCTACGCGGCGGACACGGTCGAGGAGATCGTCGACCGGCTGCTGGGGCACGGCGCCCCGGCGGCGAAGGACGCGGCCACCGCGCTGCTGTCCGGATCACCCACCGCGATCAAGGTCACCCTGGCCTCGCTCCGCCGCGCCCGTGGACTCGGGCCCCTGGAAAGGGTCCTGGAGCAGGAGTACCGGGTGTCCTGCGCCGCCCTCGGCCATCCCGACCTGGTGGAGGGCATCCGCGCGCAGGTGATCGACAAGGACCGGGCCCCGCACTGGCGGCCCGCCACCTTCGCCGAGGTCACGGACCAGGACGTGGACGGCTTCTTCGCACCGCTCGGTGAGCGTGAACTCCACCTCGCCGACTCCGACTCCACCCAGGAGGTGCCGTGGTGAGCGACGTCATCGCTTTCATCGGCCTCGGTCACATGGGCGGCCCGATGGCCGCCAACCTCGTGAAGGCCGGATACCGCGTGCTCGGCCACGACCTCGTGGCCGAGTCGCTGGCCACCGCCGCTGCCGCCGGGGTGGAACCGGTCGCCCGCGCGACGGACGCCGCCGCACGGGCCGACCTGGTGATCACCATGCTCCCCGCCGGCCGCCATGTCCTGGCCCTCTACCGTGACCAGGGACTGCTGGCCGCCGCCGCGCCGGGGACGCTCTTCGTCGACTGCTCGACGATCGACGTCGCGGACGCCCGGACCGCGCACGAGGCCGTGGTCGACGCCGGGCACCGCGCACTCGACGCGCCGGTCTCCGGAGGAGTGATGGGCGCGGAAGCCGCCACGCTCACCTTCATGGCGGGCGGCGGGGCGGCCGAATTCGCCGAGGCGGAGCCGGTACTGGCCGCCATGGGCAGGAAAACGGTGCACTGCGGGGCGGCCGGGGCCGGGCAGGCGGCGAAGATCTGCAACAACATGATCCTCGGCGTCTCCATGATCGCCGTGAGCGAGGCGTTCGTCCTCGGCGAGCGGCTGGGCCTGACCCACCAGGCACTCTTCGACGTCGCTTCCACCGCCTCCGGCCAGTGCTGGGCCCTCACCACCAACTGCCCCGTCCCCGGCCCGGTCCCGGCCAGCCCGGCCAACCGCGACTACCGGCCGGGCTTCGCCGCACCCCTGATGGCCAAGGACCTCGGCCTCGCCGCCAACGCGATCCGCGAGGGCGGTGTGGACGCCTCCCTCGGCCTGGCCGCCGCGCGGATGTACGAGCGGTTCGCCGGGGGAGCCGGCGCGGACCAGGACTTCTCCGCGATCGTACGAGCCGTCCGGGACGGCTCCGCGCACCCCGACGACCAGAACGGAACAGCGTCATGACCGACCCCGCCACCGTGTCGTACGAGACCATCAGGGTCGAGCGCAGAGGACGCGGCGCGCTCATCACCCTCGACCGCCCCGGGGCCCTCAACGCCCTGAACCTGACGCTCATGGACGAGGTCGTGACCGCCGCCGAGGCCCTCGACCGGGACCCGGACACCGGCTGCATCGTCCTCACCGGTTCCGACCGGGCCTTCGCCGCCGGGGCCGACATCAAGGAGATGCGGCCGCAGGGCTATATGGACATGTACCTGAGCGACTGGTTCTCCGCGTGGGACAGGTTCGCCCGGATCCGCACCCCCACCGTCGCCGCCGTCGCCGGTCACGCCCTGGGCGGGGGCTGCGAGCTCGCCATGATGTGCGACATCCTCCTCGCCGCCGACACGGCGGTCTTCGGCCAGCCCGAGATCAAGCTCGGCGTCATCCCGGGCATCGGCGGATCCCAGCGGCTGACCCGGGCGATCGGCAAGGCCAAGGCCATGGACCTGTGCCTCACAGGCCGCACCATGGACGCCGTCGAGGCCGAACGCGCCGGACTGGTCTCCCGGATCGTGCCCGCGGCCGACCTGCTCGACGAGGCGATGACCGTCGCCGGGACCGTGGCCGCCATGTCCGCACCCGTCGCGATGATGGCGAAGGAGGCCGTGGACCGTGCCTTCGAGACGACCCTCTCCGAAGGGGTCCGCTTCGAACGCCGTCTCTTCCACGCCGTCTTCGCCACCGACGACCAGAAGGAGGGCATGACGGCCTTCGCGGAGAAGCGCCCGCCGGTGTTCACGCACCGCTGACCCGGCAGCGGGAGCCGCCCGCCACGGCGTCCGAGGACGCACGGCCCCGGCCCCGTCGGCACTGCTCGGGCCGACGGGGCCGGGGGACGGGGTCACCGGAGCGGTCAGCGCACCCGGAGCGCCTCGCGGATCGTGGTGAACAGGTCGGTCTGGTCGGTGACGCCCAGGACCCGGTAGGCCTGCGGACCCTGCGCCGCGATCCGGACCTCGGTACCGGTGTGCTCCTGCGACTCACCGGGCGGGTTGGTCGAGTAGTTCACCTTGAGCTGCTGGCCCTCGTCGGTGACCAGGGTGGAGGACAGGCCGGGCGGCTGGGCCTCCAGCGGCACGATCTGGCTGCTGTGGCCGTGGTCGGCGGTGGTGACGACCAGGGTGTCGGGGTGCTTGGCGGCGTACGCGCGGGCCGCCTTCACCGCGCGGTCGAAGGCCGCGGTCTCGCCGATCTGGCCGCACGGGTCGGCCGCGTGGTCCTGCTTGTCGATCGACGCGCCCTCGACCTGGAGGAAGAAGCCCTTCTTGCTGTGCTTCTGCTTCTGCTTCGCCTCCAGGAGCTGGATGGCCTTGGTGGTCTGGTCGGCCAGGTTCGGGGTGCCCGCGGGCCGGCCCGGGTTGGAGGTGACACAGCGCTGGGGGGCGGTCCCGCCCACCGCGGCGGTCTTGCCGGTCCACTCGGTGGGGACGTTGCCGGGCGCGAAGAGCCCGAGCACCGGCTTGCCGCCCTTGACCTTCTTCAGGGAGGCGTTGTCGGTGACGACCTGGTAACCCAGCTTCCGCGCCTGCTCGGTGACGGTCAGACCCTTGTACTTGCCCTGGGTGACCTTCTGGTCGAAGCGCTGCTTGCCGCCGCCGAGCAGGACGTCGACCTTGTGGTTCACGCTCTGCTCGGCGATGGAACCGGGGCCGCCCTTGGCGATGGTGTCGGTGGGGCACTTGGCCATGTCGGCGGGGCCCTGGCAGGAGCGGTCGGTGGCGTGCGAGGCGAGAACGGCCGGGGTGGCGTCGGTCAGCTCGGCGGTGGTCACCGAGCCGGTGGCGTAACCGCCCTTCTGCGCCAGCTCCAGAATGGTCGGCACGGCCTTGTCGGTGCGCGGCGTCTTGGAGATCCGCCCGTTGACGGTCTTGACGCCGGTCGCCCAGCCGGTGCCGCTGGCCGCGGAGTCGGTGACGTAGTCCGGCGTGCCGTCCGCGTGCACCGCGTACGTCGTGTAGGCACCGGTCAGCGGGAACTTGTCCATGTTCAGCCGGCCGGCCGCGCCGACCGTGTAGTCGCGGGCGAGAGTGATCTCCGAATCGCCCATGCCGTCACCGATGAGCAGGATGACGTTCTTCGCCTTGCCGCCCTTGATGGCGTCCTTGGCGTGCTCCTTCGAGCCGTACGCACCGGCCGTCGCCGTGAGGGCGACGGCGGCGGTGGCGGTGGCGGCGATGACCGCACCGGTGGCCATCAGGTGGCTGCGGGACAGGCGCTGTCTGGGCATGGAAATCTCCTTGATCCGGTCGGCGGGGAGCACCGACGGGGATCACCTCATCAGCGGCGGGTGAACCGTCGGTGACGCCGAGACCGCGCCCGTCCTGCCGGAACATGGCATCGCGGGCCCGCGGGCGCCGGACCGGTCCCGGCCGCACGACGGCGGGCCCCGGCGGAAGGAGTCCGCCGGGGCCCGCCGACCGGGTGCGTACGCCCGGTGGCCGGAGTCAGTCCGTGCCGGATTCCATCGCGGCCCGGTCCAGCATCGTCTCCTCGTCCGTGGTCTCGCCGCGCGAGGCGATCGCCTGGGCGCCGCCCCGGTCCATGGCGCCGATCAGACCGGTCGAGGCGGCCTGGGCGGCGCCGATCGGCGTCGGGTGACCGCTGCCGACCAGGCCGAGGCCCGCGTACTGCTCCAGCCGCGCGCGGGAGTCGGCGATGTCCAGGTTCCGCATGGTGAGCTGGCCGATCCGGTCCACCGGGCCGAAGGCCGAGTCCTCGGTGCGCTCCATGGAGAGCTTGTCCGGGTGGTAGCTGAACGCCGGGCCCGTGGTGTCGAGGACCGAGTAGTCCTCGCCGCGCCGCAGCCGCACCGTCACCTCGCCGGTGACGGCCGCGCCGACCCAGCGCTGGAGCGACTCGCGGATCATCAGCGCCTGCGGGTCCAGCCAGCGGCCCTCGTACATCAGGCGGCCCAGACGCCGTCCCTCGTTGTGGTACGCCGCCAGGGTGTCCTCGTTGTGGATCGCGTTGACCAGGCGCTCGTAGGCGATGTGCAGCAGCGCCATGCCGGGCGCCTCGTAGATGCCGCGGCTCTTGGCCTCGATGATCCGGTTCTCGATCTGGTCGGACATGCCGAGCCCGTGGCGGCCGCCGATCGCGTTGGCCTCCATCACGAGGTCGACCGGGGTGGCGAACTCCTTGCCGTTGACGGTGACCGGGCGGCCCTGGTCGAAGCCGATCGTCACGTCCTCGGTGTCGATCTCCACCGACGGGTCCCAGAACCGCACGCCCATGATCGGGTCGACCGTCTCGACCCCGGTGTCGAGGTGCTCCAGGGTCTTGGCCTCGTGGGTGGCACCCCAGATGTTGGCGTCCGTGGAGTACGCCTTCTCCGTCGAGTCCCGGTAGGGCAGCCCGTGGGCGAGCAGCCACTCGGACATCTCCCTGCGGCCGCCGAGCTCCGTGACGAAGTCCGCGTCCAGCCAGGGCTTGTAGATCCGCAGGTGCGGGTTGGCGAGCAGCCCGTAGCGGTAGAACCGCTCGATGTCGTTGCCCTTGAACGTGGAGCCGTCGCCCCAGATCTGCACCCCGTCCTCGAGCATGGCCCGCACCAGCAGCGTGCCGGTCACGGCCCGCCCCAGCGGCGTGGTGTTGAAGTACGGGCGTCCGCCCGACCTGATGTGGAACGCGCCGCAGGCCAGCGCCGCCAGCCCTTCCTCGACCAGCGCGGCCCGGCAGTCGACGAGCCGGGTGATCTCGGCGCCGTACGCGGAGGCGCGGCCGGGCACGGACGCGATGTCGGGCTCGTCGTACTGGCCGATGTCGGCGGTGTACGTGCACGGGACGGCACCCTTGTCGCGCATCCAGGCGACGGCGACGGAGGTGTCGAGCCCGCCGGAGAAGGCGATGCCGACGCGCTCGCCGGTGGGGAGGGAGGTGAGGACTTTGGACATAGGAAGACTATGCATCACTTCGCATGATCATGCAACACCGCCAGGTCGGGCGGGCGCGCCGCGGCCGGTGGCCCCCGGTGACGTGCCGAGCGGCCGGGCGGATCGCCCGGCCGCTCGGCCCTGATCGATGCTCGGTGGAACGGGCGACCGTCAGTCGATCGCCTTGATCAGCTCTCCGTCGGTGGTGTCACCGCTGAGCTCCCAGAAGAAGGTGCCGCCGAGGCCCTGCTGGTTCTTGTAGGCCATCTTGGTGGAGATGGTGGCGGGGGTGTCGTAGCTCCACCAGTTGGTGCCGCAGTGGGCGTAGGCGGTGCCCGCGACGGTGCCGGTGGCGGGGCAGCTGTTCTTGAGGACCTTGTAGTCCTCGATGCCGGCTTCGTAGGTGCCGGGTGCGGCGCCGGTGGCGGTGCCGCCGGGCGCGTCCTGGGTGACGCCGGTCCAGCCGCGGCCGTAGAAGCCGATGCCGAGCAGCAGCTTCGAGGCGGGGACGCCCTGGGCCTTCAGCTTGGCGATGGTGGCCTCGCTGTTGAACCCGTCCTTCGGGATGCCGTCGTAGGAGGTGAGGGGGGAGTGCGGCGCGGTCGGGCCCTGGGCGTCCCAGGCGCCGAAGAAGTCGTACGTCATCGGGTTGTACCAGTCGACGTACTGTGCCGCGGCGCCGTAGTCGACCGCGTCGAGCTTGCCGCCGTCGGAGGCGTCGGCGCTGATCGCCGAGGTGACCAGATTGTCGCCGCCGAACTTCGAGCGCAGCGCCGCCAGCAGGTTGCCGTAGGCCTCGCGCCCGCTGGTGTCGCAGGTCAGGCCGCAGGCGTTGGGGTACTCCCAGTCGATGTCGATGCCGTCGAAGACGTCGGCCCAGCGGGGGTCCTTCACCAGGCTGTAGCAGGAGTCGGCGAACGCGGCCGGGTTCTTCGCCGCCTCGCCGAAGCCGCCGGACCAGGTCCAGCCGCCGAACGACCAGATGACCTTGAGGTCCGGGTGCAGCTTCTTCAGCTTGCGCAGCTGGTTGAAGTTGCCGCGCAGATCCTGGTCCCAGGTGTCCGCCACACCGTCGACGGACTGGTCGGCCGTGTACGCCTTCTCGTAGTCGGCGTACGAGTCGCCGATCGCGCACTTGCCGCCGGTGACGTTGCCGAAGGCGTAGTTGATGTGCGTGAGCTTGTCGGCCGAGCCGGAGGTCTCGATGTTCCTGACGTGGTAATTGCGCTGGTACACGCCCCAGTTGGTGAAGTACCCGACCACCTTGCTGCCGGCTGCCGTGGGGGTGGCGTCGGCGGCTGCGGGGGCCGCTGCCCGCGTGGTGGCGGGGGTGGTGCCGGCCGACGCGGTGCCCGCGGCGCCCAGCAGGGCGGCTCCGAGGGCGGCGGTGCAGACGGCTGCGGCGAACGCCCGGAAGCGGGCGCGGGGACGGTGGGGTCCGAACATCATGTCTCCTCGTGGGGGAGGGAACTCGTGTGTGGGGGCAGGTGGTCGGCCATCGCATGGACTTGGCATGAACGCGCAGAGGCCGTTCCGGTGGGAACCGTAGATGGACTAGACCAGTCGGGTCAATGGTTCGGACCAACTCCGGTGATCGTCACGCCCGGTGCCGAGTCGCCCGGTGACCCCGTGACGGATATCGTCCGATCGGGCATACTCAAGCCGCCACAGCCGCTGACCGGCAGCTCTCGCAATCCGAGGGCGGCGGCGTCGGCTGAACAGCAGTGCTTTTCCGGGGTCGCCCCGGAAACCCACGGCGGCGCCGCCCACACCCCTCGCGCGCGACCGTCGCAACGCCCGACAGGGAGGAGAGCGCCGTCATGACCGACCGTGCCCCGCAATTGGTGGAACGTCGTCTGCCCACCGAGGAGTCCAGGCAACTCGTCGCGCTCGTCCGCGACATCGCCCAGCGGGAGATCGCGCCCGGGGCGGCCGAGGAGGAGGAAGCGGGCCGGTTCCCGCGCGAGGTCTTCACCCTGCTCTCCGAATCCGGACTGCTGGGACTGCCCTACGACTCCGCCCACGGCGGCGGCGACCAGCCGTACGAGGTCTATCTCCAGGTCCTCGAAGAGCTCGCGGCCGCCCGGCTCACCGTCGGCCTCGGTGTCAGCGTCCACTCCCTCGCCTGCCACGCGGTCGCCGGATACGGCACCAAGGAGCAGCGGACCGAACACCTCCCGGCGATGCTGGGAGGGGGCCTGCTGGGCGCCTACTGCCTCTCCGAGCCCGCCGCGGGCTCCGATGCCGCCTCGCTCCGTACCAAGGCCGTACGGGACGGCGACGACTGGATCATCACCGGCACCAAGGCGTGGATCACCCACGGCGGTGTCGCCGACTTCTACACGGTCCTGGCCCGCACCGGAACCGAGGGAGCCCGCGGGATCACCGCGTTCCTGGTGCCCGGCGACGCCGAGGGGCTCGAAGCCGCCGCCCCCGAGAAGAAGATGGGGATGAAGGGCTCGCCCACCGCCCAGCTCAACTTCGACGGCGTCCGGGTCTCCGACGCGCGCCGGATCGGCGAGGAGGGCCAGGGCTTCGCGATCGCCCTGTCCGCGCTCGACTCCGGGCGCCTCGGCATCGCCGCCTGCGCGATCGGTGTCGCCCAGGCGGCCCTGACCGAAGCCGTCGGCTACGCCACCGGACGGCAGCAGTTCGGCCGCCCCATCGCGGACTTCCAGGGGCTGCGCTTCATGCTCGCCGACATGGCCACCCAGATCGAGGCGGGCCGGGCGCTCTACCTGGAGGCGGCCCGGCTCCGGGACGAGGGCAAGCCCTTCTCGCGCCAGGCGGCCATGGCCAAGCTCTTCTGCACGGACACGGCCATGCGGGTTACCGTCGACGCGGTCCAGGTGCTCGGCGGCTACGGCTACACCCTCGACTTCCCCGTCGAGAGGCTGATGCGCGAGGCCAAGGTGCTGCAGATCGTCGAGGGCACCAATCAGATCCAGCGGATGGTCATCGCGCGCCACCTCGCGGGTCCCGAGACGCGCTGACCCGCGCCGGCCGGTCCGACCACACCGGCGTCGTCATGATCCGGTTCCACTCCTGGTCGTGGCGGCCCGGCAGGGTCCGGTCCGCGCGCTCCCAATGGCTCAGCAGCGCCCGGTAGATGGGCGGATCGGCGGAGTGCGGCACGGGGCGGGACACCGACCGGGGAGTCGCGGGCCGGGGCACCGGCTGCGCACCGGGCTGCGGAACCGATTCTTCGACGGCGGGAGCGGCGAGGCGGCGACGGCCGGGACCGGCCGTTGAGTGCAGCGGGGTCATACCTGGCCAACGGCGCGGGACGGGTCCGGGTCACTGCCCGGCCGAATAGAGAGCCCGTTCGCCCCGTCCCCGGTCCTGCCGGGTCTCACCGCGGGCACCACGTCGGTCGGGCCGTCGTGGTGCGGCGCAGGGCTTCGGGCGGATGCGGAAGGCTGCCGTCAGGCGGCGTCGCGGCGCATCCGCGGCACCCGCAGCGGGCGCGAGCCGGGACCTCCGGCGTGCGAGAAGGGCTGCATCCTCCAGTCGAGCCCCTGAGGGAGCGTCAACAGCAGGCCCGTCTCCTGCTCCTGGGCGTCGAGCGTGTCGTCGGCGGGGCGCGACAGCGCCGCCGCGCGGCCCGTACCGGCGCAGACGGTCAGCACGAACGGATTCCACGGCGTCGGGCACAGCGCGTGCTCCGGCAGTACGTCCTCGTCCGCGAGCAGCGCGATCGGCTGCGCGCAGTCCGGGCAGATCACCCGGTACATCTCGAAGGTGTCGTACGCGTCGGCGACGGTGCCCTCGTCGGCGGCGTCGTTCTCGACAGGATCCGGTTCGGTGCGTCCGGTGAGCTTCAGGCTCTGCATGGGAAATTCCCCCCTCGGGTGGGCCGACCAGGCGACACGCCCTCGGCCACAGCAAGCACTTCCCTCCGCACATCGGCCGTAACCGCGAGGTGGACGGCTACCCATCCGTAAACCTGTGGCATTCGTCACATGCCCGCCGCAGTTTCCCTTCCGGAGCCCCTGCGGCTGTGCCTGGAGGGACCCGGGGCAATAGGTTGATCCGCATGGAGGAGCTGGACCGACAGATCGTGGAGTTGCTCGTCAGGGACGGGCGGATGAGCTACACCGACCTGGGCAAGGCCACGGGCCTGTCCACATCGGCCGTTCATCAGCGCGTCCGCAGGCTGGAACAGCGCGGGGTGATCCGGGGCTACGCCGCGGTCGTCGACCCCGAGGCCATCGGCCTGCCGCTCACCGCGTTCATCTCGGTGAAACCCTTCGACCCGAGCGCGCCGGACGACATCGCCGAGCGGCTGGCGGAGGTTCCGGAGCTGGAGGCGTGCCACAGCGTCGCGGGCGACGAGAACTACATCCTGAAGGTGCGCGTCGCCACACCGCTGGAGCTGGAGCACCTGCTCACCCGGATCCGCTCGCTCGCCGGTGTCTCCACCCGGACGACCGTCGTCCTGTCCACCCCGTACGAGGCCAGGCCGCCGCGGCTCTGAGGGGGCCGCGGGCCGCGCGGGTCCGGACAGGCGCGAGACTGGTCCCATGACCGAGAGCACCGCCCCCCAGAGCGAACACCGCACCGTGCTGCTGCGCGGTGGAGACGTCCACAGCCCCGCCGACCCCTTCGCCACCGCCATGGTGGTCGAACGCGGCCATGTCGCCTGGGTGGGCTCGGAAGGGGCCGCCGACGCCTTCGCGAGCGGTGTCGACGAGGTGGTCGACCTCGACGGCGCGCTGGTCACCCCCGCTTTCACCGACGCCCATGTGCACACCACGTCGACCGGTCTGGCCCTCACCGGCCTCGACCTGTCCGGCAGCCGGAGCCTCGGCGAGGCGCTCGGCCTGCTGCGCGCGTACGTGGCCGCGCACCCCGAGGACCGGGTGGTCCTCGGCCACGGCTGGGACGCCACGCGCTGGCCCGAACGGCGGGCCCCCTCGCGCGGCGAACTCGACGCGGCGGCCGGCGGCCGGCCGGTCTACCTGCCCCGGGTCGACGTCCATTCCGCGGTCGTCACCACCGCGCTGCTCGACCTCGTCCCGGGCGTCACCGGACTGACCGGCTACCACCCCGACGCCCCGCTCACCGGCGCGGCCCACCACGCGGTCCGCTCCGCGGCCCACGGCGCCGTCTCGCCGCGCCAGCGCGCCGCGGCCCAGCGCGCCGCCCTGCGGCACGCCGCCTCGCTCGGCATCGGCACCGTCCACGAGTGCGGCGGCCCCGACATCTCCGACGAGGAGGACTTCGCCGCACTGCTCAAGCTCGCCGCCGCCGAGAGCGGACCGCGGGTCTTCGGCTACTGGGCCGAGCAGGTCGCCGACGAGAAGGACGCCCGCCGGATCAGGGAGCTCGGCGCCGTCGGGGCGGCCGGCGACCTCTTCGTGGACGGCTCGCTCGGCTCGCACACCGCCTGCCTGCACGAGCCGTACGCGGACGGCGCGGCCGGCGCCACGGGCACCGCCCACCTGGACGCGGCCCGGATCGCCGCCCATGTCACCGCGTGCACCGAGGCGGGGCTCCAGGCCGGCTTCCACGCCATCGGCGACGCGGCGGTCTCCGCCGTGGTGGAAGGGGTCCGAACCGCCGCCGAGACGCTCGGCCTGCCCCGGATCCGGGGCGCCCGGCATCGCGTCGAGCACGCCGAGATGCTCACCCCCGAGACCATCGCCGCCTTCGCGGAGCTGGGCCTGACCGCCTCCGTCCAGCCCGCCTTCGACGCGGCCTGGGGCGGTGCGGAGGGCATGTACGCCCAGCGCCTCGGCGCCGAGCGGGCCAGGACCCTCAACCCCTACGCGGCGCTGCTGCGGGCCGGTGTGCCGCTGGCCTTCGGCTCCGACAGCCCGGTCACCCCGCTCGACCCGTGGGGCACCGTACGGGCCGCCGCCTTCCATCGCACGCCCGAGCACCGGATCTCCGTACGGGCGGGCTTCACCGCCCACACCCGGGGCGGCTGGCGGGCCGTCGGCCGTGACGACGCGGGCACCCTGGTGCCCGGCGCCCCGGCCGACTACGCGGTCTGGCGCACCGCTGACCTGGTGGTCCAGGCCCCGGACGACCGGGTCGCCCGCTGGTCGACGGACCCCCGCTCGGGAACGCCCGGACTGCCCGATCTCACCCCCGGCGCCGAACTGCCGGTCTGTCTGCGCACCGTGGTCCTCGGACAAACGGTCTATGCACGGCCGAACGAGTGACGTACGGACATTTCGCATCGTGGCCGGTGGCGGCCCCCGTTCCGCCGCGACCTGCGGATCTTCGCTACTGACCAGGCAACTTTCGTAAATATTGCAGGTCAGACGGCTATTGACAGAACGCGCCCACCGGCCGGTAGGTTCTGCCGGGTCCACCACAGGACGTCCGACCGGTTGAACCACCACGCAGTCGTCGAACGCCGCTGGGTCATGGGGTGGTGCGCCGCACCGGCGCACCACCCCCGACAGCCAGGTTCAGCGCCCGCGCCTCGGGGGCGAGGGAAGGTTTCAGCCGGACGGCGGTGCGACCCGGGTGGGGCCCGGACGTTCAGTAGACAACGGCTCTAGGTCGACCCGCAGCCAGCGGGTCCCAGGTCGGCCCGAAGGGCGCCGGGCCCCCATCCGTAGTTCCCGTCCGTGCTCGTACCCGTGTTTCTGTCCGTACTTCCGGCCTTCTGTCCCCGGCGGTGCCCGGCCGTGTCCGACCGCGTCGACGAGGGGGCGCCGCGCGCTCGATAAGGTGGGCACCTGCGTACGGACTTAAGGGGCAGTTAGTGAACGACGGCGGTCAGCGGCGGTACGGCCCGCTCGGCAGAATCCTGGTGATCATTCCGACCTACAACGAGGCCGAGAACATCACGCCGATCGTCAGCCGGGTGCGCGCCGCTGTGCCGGAAGCCGACATCCTGGTCGCCGACGACAACAGCCCCGACGGCACCGGCAAGATCGCCGACGAGATCGCGGCCGCGGACGGACACGTCCAGGTGCTGCACCGCAAGGGCAAGGAAGGGCTCGGCGCCGCCTACCTCGCCGGGTTCCGCTGGGGCACCGAACACGGCTACGGCGTGCTCGTGGAGATGGACGCCGACGGCTCCCACCAGCCCGAGGAACTGCCCAGGCTGCTCACCGCGCTCAAGGGCGCCGACCTGGTGCTCGGCTCCCGCTGGGTGCCGGGCGGGCGCGTGGTCAACTGGCCCAAGTCCCGCGAGATGATCTCCCGCGGCGGCAGCACCTACTCCCGGCTCCTCCTCGGGCTGCGGACCAGGGACGTCACCGGCGGCTACCGGGCCTTCCGCGCCGAGACCCTGGAGGGCCTCGGCCTCGACCAGGTCGCCTCCCAGGGCTACTGCTTCCAGGTCGACCTGGCCCGCCGTGCCGTCGAGGCCGGGTACCACGTCGTCGAGGTGCCGATCACCTTCGTCGACCGGGAGGTCGGTGATTCGAAGATGAGCCGCGACATCCTGGTCGAGGCGCTCTGGCGGGTCACGTCCTGGGGCGTCACCTCCCGTACCAACCGGGTGCTGGGCCGCAAGGCGATCTGATCCGCCGTGCCCGAGGCCCCGGCCGCGGGCACCGGACGGGACGCCATGATCACCCCCTTGTGCCACTCGGACGCCCGTACGGGCACACTGGGGACCATGACGACCGGCACACCGCACCCGACCGCCCCCAAGCGCTCCCGCGCCCGTACCTTCGTCCCCCTCGCCATCGCCGCCTGGGCGGTGCTGGAGATCTGGCTGCTCACCGTCGTGGCCGACGCGGCGGGCGGATTCACCGTGCTGCTGCTCCTGGTGGCGGGCGTCGTGCTCGGTGGAGCCGTGATGAAGCGGGCCGGGCGCCGGGCCTTCGGCAACCTCACCGAGACGCTCCAGCGGATGCCGGGGCAGCCCGGGGCCGCCGACGCCGCACCGGCCACCGGCTCGGGCGGCCGGGGCAACGGCTTCCTGATGCTCGGCGGACTGCTGCTGATGATCCCCGGGCTCGTCTCGGACGTGGCGGGGCTGCTGCTGCTCGTGCCGCCGGTCCGTGCCCGGCTCGGCCGGTACGCGGAGCGGTCGCTGGAACGCCGGATGCGGGCGGCGAGCCCCGGAAGCCTCTCCGACGCCTTCCAGCAGGCCCGGATCCACCGGCCGGACGGAAAGGTCGTGCAGGGCGAGGTCATCCGCGAGGACGGCGCACAGCCCGGCGCACGCCCCGACGAGGGCCCCCGGCCGCCACTGACCCCCTGAGGACGGTCGTGTCCGTCGGTCGCGCCGTGGCGGACCGACGGACACGCGACAGAGCCGCGGGCCGTGACCCACAATCGGTGTCACGGCCCGCGGCTCTGTCGTATCGAGGTGTTGCGCGGTCGGTCAGGCAGACTTCCTGCTGTCCCGCGGGTGAACGGCGATGTTCATGGCTCCGGAGCGCAGGACCGCCAGCCTCTCGGCGAGCACTTCCTCCAGCTCCTCGCGTGTGCGCCGCTCCATGAGCATGTCCCAGTGCGTGCGCGCAGGCTTGCCCTTCTTCTCCTCGGGGCCATCCCCGTCCACCAGGAGTGCCATGGCGCCGCACGCCTTGCACTCCCACTCCGGCGGAATTTCCGCCTCTACCGAGAACGGCATCTCAAATCGATGTCCGTTCTGGCATGCGTACTCCACCGCCTGGCGCGGGGCCAGATCGATGCCGCGGTCCGTCTCGTAGCTGGTAACCACGAGTCGCGTGCCGCGGAGAGCTCGCTCACTCATGAATCGTGCCTCCCGGGCTTGTCGCCCACAGGACAGGTGTCGCTGTCGTCGTCATCCGGTCAACGTCCGGTCGGCGGTAAAGATTCCCGTTGCGGGTCATGCGTCGCCCGTCGTGCCGCTGCTTTTTCAGGTTTCCCAGGGTTCCAAGTACCCAGCGATGCCCGGTTTGTCACATCTGGCGGAAGTTGTCACCCAACGGTTCGGCTTCTTCCGCTCGCAGTAACGGTCCTCCGGGCAGGCCAAAGGCGTACACTACCGGCCTTTCACTTCAACGTCTAAATCCGTTCCGGCACAGGATTCCCCGCGGCCGCCACCGCCTGCCGGACGGGCACCCTCGCGAGCAGTACCGAACCGACCACGAAGAAGATCACCAGCGAGATGATCGCGTCCCGGTAGCTGCCGGTCGTCTGGTACGCGAGACCGAACACCAGCGGCCCCAGCCAGCTCAGCCCGCGGTCGCTCATCTCGTACGCGGAGAAGTACTCGGCCTCCTTGCCGCGCGGCACCAGATGGGAGAAGAGCGAGCGCGACAGCGCCTGGCTGCCTCCCAGTACCAGACCGATCGCCGACGCCAGCGCGTAGAAGAAGACCGGCGCTCCGGCGGGGAGGAAGTAGCCGGCGACGAGGATCAGCGTCCAGACGACGAGCGAACCGAGGATCGTGCGCTTCGCGCCGTACACCCGCGCCAGCCGGCCCATCCCCAGCGCTCCGGCCACCGCGAGCACCTGGACCAGCAGCACCGCCGTGATCAGGGTCGTCTGTTCGAGGCCCAGCTCCTCCGAGCCGTAGATCGACGCCTGGGAGATCACCGTCTGCACGCCGTCGTTGTAGACGAGGTACGCCAGCAGGAAGGAGAGCGTCAGCGGATGGCGGCGCATGTCGCGCAGGGTGGCCAGCAGCTGCCGCCAGCCGGAGCCGACCGCTCCCTCGCCGCCCGCCGACACCCGCCGGTCGCGCAGCCGGCGCAGCGGCACGAGCGTGAAGGCGCCCCACCAGAGACCGGCCGACGCGAGACAGATCCGTACCGAGTCGGACTCGGAGAGGCCGAAGGAGTCGTGCCCCGTGTAGAGGACCAGGTCGAGGATCAGGACGAAGGCGCCCGAGGTGTAGCCGAAGGCCCAGCCGCGCGAGGAGACCGAGTCCCGCTCCTCCGGTTCGGCGATCTGCGGCAGATACGCGTTGTAGAGCACCATCGAGACCGAGACCGCGGCGTTCGCCACGATCAGCAGGAACGCGCCCAGCAGATAGCGGTCCCCGTCCAGGAAGAACATGCCGGTGGTCGCGGCGGCCCCCGTGTAGGCGGCGGCCGCGAGCAGCGGTTTCTTGCGCCCCGTACGGTCCGCGGCGGCGCCCGCGATCGGCATCACGATCACCGCGATCACGACCGACACGGAGACCGCGTAGGCGAACAGCGACCCGGCGCGGACCGGAATGCCGAGCGGGTGCACGAAGCCGTCTGCGTCGGAGGCCGCCTTGGCTATCGAGGTGAGATAGGGGCCTATGAAGACCGTCAGGACGCTCGTCGAGTAGACGGAGCAGGCGAAGTCGTAGAAGTACCAGCCGTGTTGCTCACGTCTGCGGCTCGCGGCATCGGTGGAACCCCCCGCTGGTTCCGTCGGCTCGGCGGTCTCCGCGGTCTCGGCGCTCAACCCGCATCCCCTCGTCTCTTCCCCGTGAAGTCACCGGCCCGGCCCGCGTCAGGCCCAGGCCCCCCGCTCGCTCAGCACCGTGCGCAGCGTCTCGATGTGATCGGTCATGATGCCATCCACACCGAGATCGAGGAGCGCAGCCATCCGCTCCGGCTCGTTGACGGTCCACACGTGCACCTGGAGCCCGCGGGCGTGCGCCGCGCGGACGAAGCGCCGGTCGACGACCCGGACGCCGTTCTGGCTCTCCGGCACCTGCGCGCACACCGCGCCCGCCCGCAGCGCCGCCGGTATCCCGTACGAGCGCAGCCGCAGACCCAGTACGCCCCGGACGCCGTAGGAGGTGGCGAGGCGGGGCCCGGCCAGCCGGTGCGCCCTGACGACCCGGGCCTCCGAGAACGACCCGACGCACACCCGGTCCCAGGCGTTCGCGCGGCGGATCAGCTCCACCAGCGGGACCAGCGCGGACCCGGCCTTGATGTCGACGTTCCAGCGGGCCCCGGGGAACGTCTCCAGCAGTTCCTCGAACAGCGGCAGCGGCTCCCGGCCCGCCACCCTGGCCCGCCGCACCTCGCTCCACGGCAGCTCGGCGATCCGGCCGCGGGCGTCCGTCACCCGGTCCAGGGTGGCGTCGTGGAAGGCCACCAGGCGGCCGTCCGACGTGGTGTGCACATCGGTCTCGAAATAGCGGTACCCGGCGTCCGCGGCCCGGCGGAACGCGGCCGCGGTGTTCTCGATCCCGTCCGCCGCGCCGCCCCGGTGGGCGAAGGGGATGGTCATGGGATGGTCCAGGTAGGGATGGCGTACTGAGGTCACTGCGGAAGTATGGCCTGCCCCGGTGTCCGGGCGGTGACGGCGGTGTCGCCGTCGTCCGGCGCGGGCGCGACGGCATCGTCCCCGCCGGCCCCGGCCCCCTCCGTGCCGGGCTTCCCGCCGATCGCGAAGACGCGCAGGAAGAACTGGGCGAGCGGACCGATGGCCAGGGCGTACAGGACCGTGCCCGCGCCGAGGGTGCCGCCGAGCAGGAAGCCGGTCACCACGACCGCCAGCTCGATCAGCGTCCGCACCAGCCGCACGGACCGGCCGGTGCGCAGATGCAGCCCGGTCATGAGACCGTCACGGGGCCCCGGCCCGAACCGCGCGGCTATGTACAGCCCGGTGGCGACGCCGTTGACCACGACCCCCGCGACCAGCACGGCGATCTGCGCGACCAGGCCGTGCACATCGGGCACCAGCGCGAGCGTGCCGTCCGTGGCGATACCGACGGCGAAGACGTTGGAGACGGTGCCCAGTCCCGGACGCTGCCGGAGCGGGATCCACAGCAGCAGGACGGCGGCGCCGACGACGATCGAGACGACCCCGATGGTCGCACCGGTGCGCTCGGCGAGTCCCTGGTGCAGCACGCCCCAGGGTTCGAGCCCCAGACCGGCGCGGACCAGGAGCGCGGAGCTGGCCCCGTACAGCGCGAGACCGGCGTACAGCTGGATCAGCCGACGGGTGAGGTGCGCCCCGCGAGGGGTGGCGGCGGTGGACAAGGGGTGCCCCCTGGTGTGGTGGTGGTGGACTGCCGCATGTCACTCTGTGGCAGGGGATTGGCTGCCAACTATGGCCAATCCGAGGAAGGTGGACTGATTTCCATGGCTCAGTGGACTTCGGCGGTGGGCGCCGCCCAGCTCGCCCGGCAGCTTCGGGCCCAGCAGCCGCGGCCCGCCGTGCCGGGCGCCCGCAGGCCGCCCGCCTATCGCGCGCTGGCCGACGGGATCCGGTTGCTGGTCCTCGAAGGCCGGGTGCCCGTCGCCGCCAGGCTCCCCGCCGAACGCGAACTGGCGCTCGCCCTCTCCGTCAGCCGCACCACCGTCGCCGCGGCGTACGAGGCGCTGCGCACCGAGGGGTTCCTGGAATCCCGCCGGGGCGCGGGCAGCTGGACCGCCGTGCCCGCCGGGAACCCGCTGCCCGCGCGCGGCCTGGAGCCGCTGCCCCCGGAGTCCCTCGGTTCGATGATCGACCTGGGCTGCGCCTCGCTGCCCGCCCCTGAACCGTGGCTGACCCGGGCGGTCCAGGGGGCCATCGAGGAGCTCGCGCCGTACGCCCACACCCACGGCGACTACCCGGCGGGCCTGCCCGCGCTGCGGCAGATGATCGCCGACCGCTACACCGGGCGGGGCATCCCGACCATGCCCGAACAGATCATGGTCACCACCGGTGCCATGGGCGCGATCGACGCGATCTGTCATCTCTTCGCGGGCCGCGGCGAGCGGATCGCGGTGGAGTCCCCGAGCTACGCCAACATCCTTCAGCTGATGCGGGAGGCGGGCGCCCGGCTGGTGCCGGTGGCGATGGAGGAAGGGCTCGGCGGCTGGGACATGAACCGGTGGCGGCAGGTGCTGCGGGACGCGGCACCGCGGCTCGCCTATGTCGTCGCCGACTTCCACAACCCCACCGGCGCGCTGGCCGACGAGGACCGGCGGCGCGAGCTGGTGGACGCGGCCCGCTCCGCCGGAACGGTCCTGGTCGTCGACGAGACCATGAACGAGCTCTGTCTGGACGCCGAGGTGCGGATGCCCCGCCGGGTCTGCGCCTTCGACCCGGCGGGATCCACGGTGATCACGGTCGGATCGGCGAGCAAGGCCTTCTGGGCGGGCATGCGGATCGGCTGGGTGCGCGCCGCCCCGGACGTGATCCGCAGCCTGGTGGCCGCCCGCGCCTACGCCGACATGGGCACCCCGGTCCTCGAACAGCTCGCCGTGAACTGGCTGATGCGTACCGGTGGCTGGGAGGAGGCCGTGCAGGTCCGCCGTGAACAGGCCCGGGAGAACCGGGACGCGCTCGTCGCCGCGGTCCGCCGGGAGCTGCCCGACTGGGAGTTCTCCGTCCCGCGCGGCGGCCTGACGCTCTGGGTGCGCACCGGCGGCCTCTCCGGCTCCCGGCTGGCGGTGGCCGGGGAGCGGGTCGGTGTCCGGGTCCCGTCCGGTCCCCGGTTCGGGGTCGACGGCGCCTTCGAGGGATACGTACGGCTGCCGTTCACGGTCGCGGGGCCGGTCGCGGACGAGGCGGCGGCGCGGCTCGCGGCGGCGGCCCAGCTGGTCGGCTCGGGGGCGGGCGCGGGGATCGAGGCGCCGCGGACGTTCGTCGCCTGACCGGAGCCGGAGCCGGAGCCGGAGCCGGGCCGGGGCCGTTCAGTCGGTGACGGCCAGGCCCTCGACGGCCACGGCCGCGGTGCGCGGCGGCGCCGGGTCCGGGACGCCCGCACCGGCCGGCACGGCCGCCTCGACCGCCGTGTGCCGTTCGGGGAGCAGCCCGAGGACCGCCTGCCGCTGCGCCTCGCCCGTTGCCTCGTCGTACGGATCGGGCGTGGCCGGGACCTGGAGGCGCAGCACCGGTCCGGTGCCCAGGCGGGCGTATCCCCGGCCTGGCGGGACGTCGGGGGCCGGGGTGGTGTGCGGCTCGGTGCCGAGCACCGACTCCACCTGCTCGCGGGAGCAGTGGCCGAGCACGACCCGGGCCCGGCAGTGGGTGCGTACCGTCTCGCCGAGGGCGTCCAGGCTGTCGAACTGGTCGGTGAGGACCACGGTGACACCGGCCGCCCTGCCGTGCCGCAGCGGCACCTGGAGCAGTTCCTGGGGGTCCTGCCTGCCGTCGGCGGCGGCCAGATGGGCGAGGACGCCGGGCCGGTCCAGCAGGATCCAGAGCGGGCGCCTGATGTCGTCGGGCACGGGGTGGCCCGCCTGCCGGGCCCGGTTCGCGCCGATGAGCCGCCGTTCCGTCTCGTGGGCCGCCCATTCCAGGGTGGCCAGCGCGCCGGTCAGGCCGCACTCCACGGCCAGCACGCCGTCGCGCCCGGTCAGACAGGCGTACTCGCCGGTTCCGCTGCCGTCGACGATCAGGATGTCGCCGTGCTGGAGCGCCTGGAGGGCGATGGAGCGCGTCAGGGTCGTGGTGCCGCTGCCGGGCTGCCCGATCACCAGCAGATGCGGTTCGGTGGAGCGGGCGCCGGTCCGCCAGACGACCGGAGGGACGTCGCGGGTGGTGTCGCCGTCGTGCACCGGAACCGTGCGCTGCACCGCGTCGCCGTCGGTGAAGCCCAGTACGGTCTCGCCGGGGGCGGTGACGAAGCGCTGGGCGCCGATCGAGGTGGGCAGGGCGCCGAGGACGGTCATGACGAGATGGTTGCCCTCCTCGTCCCAGGCGAAGTGGTACTCGCGGCCGCGGCCGGACTTGGCGTGGAGCAGCCGCTCGATGCGGGCGCGCGAGGCGGCCTCGCCGTCGGTGAAGTAGGCGGGGTACGCGACCTGGAGACGGGTCGGCCGCCCGTCGCCGTCGAACTCGTACCCGCTGAAGACCTTCTCCCAGTCGCCGCCGTGGGAGAACAGCGGAGCGGGGTCGTCGGCCACCGAGAAGTACGGCACGAGCGCCTCGTACAGCGACCGCAGCCGTGCCGTCTCCGCCTCGTCGGGACCGGTCTTCACGGGGGTCCGCTCCCGCCCCGTCCAGGCGGCGGCCGCCATCACCGTCACCAGGGCGATCAGCCCCCCGTACGGCATGAGCGCGAAGGCGAGGAGGCAGGCCGCGACGAGGAACAGCGCGGGGCCACGCTTGTCCTTGGGCGTCGCGGCCCACTTCTGCCGTCCGGCTCCGGCCAGCAGCCGCAGACCACGCGTGATCGTGATCAGCGGTTGGAGGACGTCCGTGGCGTTGTCGGCGGCCGTGCGCGCGAACTCGCGACTGCGAGTGATCGAGGCGCTGCCGCTGCTCAGAATGCGGGGGAGTGGTCGCCGGGCCACGTCGGTCTCCTGAAGGGGTGGGAGCGGTCGCGGAGGGTCAGAACTTGATCCCGCCCAGGAGGCCGGCGAGACTCGCGCCGCCCGCGGTGATGCTCGGTGCGATGGCCGTGCCTGCCAGGTAGAAACCGAACAGGGCGGTGACGAGGGCGTGCGAGGCCTTGAGGCCGTCCTTCCTGAAGAACAGGAAGACGATGATGCCGAGAATGACGACGCCTGACATGGACAGGATCATGAGTGCTCTCCTGGTTGGGGGGACGGTCACCATGAGTCCTTCCAGGTTCACCGGAAGTATCTATACGATAAAAGCTGCATTTGGGTGAAAAGTCGTTATTTTCACTTGAATGGCCTCCCGGGTGCTCCCGACGGGGCGGCGAGGGCGGTGTCGCACACCGTTCCGCCGCGCCCTTCGTGATCCTCTGCCACGGGTGGGGCCGGGTCATGTGCCCGGTCGGGCAGTACCCTGTCGGTTCACTCGTACGGCCCCCACGGCGTACGCCCCGGCAGGTCGACAGTGGTGAAACCGGTTAATGGAAGGCGGTCCGTCCGATGAGCGAAACCCCCGATCCCGAGGTGGTCGAGCTGGCGACGAAGGTCTTCGATCTCGCCCGCCGCGGTGAGACCGAGGCGCTCGCCGCGTACGTCGACGCGGGCGTCCCCGCGAACCTCACCAACGACCGGGGCGACTCGCTGCTGATGCTCGCCGCCTACCACGGGCACGCCGCCGCCGTCACGGCCCTCGTCGGCCGCGGCGCCGATCCGGACCGGGCCAACGACCGCGGACAGACGCCGCTCGCCGGTGCCGTTTTCAAGGGGGAGGACGCGGTGATCCGGGCGCTGCTCTCCGCGGGCGCCGATCCGGCCGCGGGAACGCCCTCCGCGCTCGACACGGCCCGCATGTTCGGCAAGGCCGACCTGCTGGAACTCTTCGGTACCCGCTGACCGGGTACGCCGTAAATGTGGTCGCGGTGGCGAAATGGCTGGGTCATCATGACGTCGCGGGCCCGGTTCCGGGCCACCGACGAGAGGCAGAGGAAGATGGTCTACACCAAGCAGAAGACGGCGGTCGGCCGATCATGTTGCTGCGCGGCGTAGTGCCCACCCGGCACTTGGAACTGCACAGTCCCGGTTGCGTCGACAGCTTGATGTGAGGCTTTTTCCATGTTTGATCCGTTCATAGCGCCGAGCGGCACCCTGCTCGGTCTGCTGCAGAGGGGCCGCGGCGACGGCACGCTCCACGCGCTCGCCGCACCACGCCCCGAGGCCCTGGCGGCTCTCAACCACTGCGTCCTGAGCGATCCGCGTCACGACTGGCAGGTGGAGAACCGCTCCCTCTACTACGCGCGCCTGTATCTCGACCTCGACGGAGGAATCGAGGAGATCGAACGCCACCTGTTCGATCCCGACGACCACCTCGACACCGACGACTCGCGCACCGGGCTGGCCCTCGCCGTGCTCGGCCACCTCGCCTCCTACGGGCGCGGCGACGCCCTGGCGCTGCTGCGCCGGTACGCCGCGACCGGCGCCAACTGGGCCTGGGCCCTGGACGAGCTCGCCCTCCGCGACGACGACGCGGGGCTGCGCGCCCTCGCCGAACCCGTGCTCGGCCGGTTCCCGGCCACGGCGGAGGGCGCCGCCGAGCTGGCCGCCGTCGTACGGGACGCCTACGAGCCCCGCCCCTGGCGGCTCTGGGCGGACGACCCGCGCGAGTCGGTCGGCGCCAGGGTCAGGGCCGCCTCCGAACAGGGCTCCTTCGACCGCTGGCAGCGCCAGATGAGGCCCGGCGGGCCCCGTCCGGGCTGGAGCGTCCAGGCGGTCTTCGACTGGGCCCAGCAGGGACTCGAACGCGGCACCGCCCTCCATGTGCCGGCCGCCCGCTGCCTCACGGCCGTCGCCGGCCCCGAGGACCGGCCCACCATCGTCGAGGCCGCCCGCAGCGGACCCGAGGGTGCCCGTTGTGCCGCGCTGCACTACCTGGCCGAGGCCAGGGACCCGGCCGTCCTCGACCTGATCGAGACCGGCGCGGTCAGCCCCTCGCGCACCGTCGCCGACGCGGCCGTCACCGCCTTCGAGCGGATGTGCGGCGACGCGGCGGTGGACCGTGCCCGGGGCTGGGCCCGGCGCCCCGACGCGCTCGGTGCCTCCGCGGCCGGTGTGCTGGCCTGCCGGGGCGGTGCCCAGGACTCCCCGGTGGTCCTGGCCGCACTCCGCGAGGCCGTACGCGGCCAGGGACCGGACGCACCGTCCCTGTGGACCCTGGTCGACGGCGCGGGGCGGCTGGGCATCGGCTGCGCCGCTCCCGTATTGCGCCATGTGTACCGGGAGACGTCCTCGTCGCATCTGCGCGGCCGGACGGCCCGCGCACTGGCGGCCACCGACCCTTCCTTCGCCACCGGATTCGCCGTCGAGTGCCTGTGGGACTGCGAGGAGACCACCCGCGAGGTCGCCGCTCTCCACGCGGAGACCGGGGACATCAGAGTCGCCGAGCGACTCCGCCGCCTCGCCGCCGACCCGGCCGAGGAGGCCGAGGTGCAGACGGCGGTGCGCAGCCGGATCGGGCCCGACACCCCTGCGGCCTGACCGGACGGCAACAGCGACGCGCGTCGGGGGGCGCGCGGCGCACCACGGGCGGCCCCGCCCACAAGCCCCGGACGGACGGCCCGACCCCGATTCCCGGATGGACGGCCCGACCCCGAGTCCCGGATGGACGGCCCGACCCCGATTCCCGATTCCCGATTCCCGATTCCCGATTCCCGGGTCCCGAGTCCCCGAGGAGGGAGACCGGCGACGCCCGGCCCCGCTCACGGGACGTTCCCGTTCCCCGTTCCCGTTAATGGTTCCCCGTTCCCGGTTCCCCGGACGGAACGATCCGAGCCGACCCGGCCATGTCCGGCGCGGTGAGAACACGGCACGTGTGCCGTCATCGTCACCGAATCCTTCCCGTCCGACGTCGACAGCGCGGCCCACCACGCCCTGCGACGCCACACGCCCTGCGACGCCACACGCTCTGCGACGACACACCTCCTGCGACGGCCCGGCGCTCCGCCCGCCGTGGCCACGAACCGGTCTTCGCCGCCCCAACCCACCGCCGGAGCGGCGACCGTCCCGTCCGGATCGCCCCGGCCCCGGGCCCGGCGCGTGGCGCGCGCCCTTCTGCGCGGCGCCCCTCCGTTCCGCTCCCCGGCCGCCCACGGACGCCGGACCCGGCCCGTCCGTGGCACCGGCCCCCGGCACGCGCGCGCCTCGACCGCGCACACCTCGACCGCGCGCCGGGGAGGCTCCGCGGACCGCACCGGCCGCCGCACCGCCGCGCGATGGCCGGGAACGGCGGAACGGGCCGCGCCGTCGGGGCCGACGGCCGTGGCGCGGGCCAGAATGGGGGGATGACGGGACGCTGGGAGTTCTGGATCGACCGGGGCGGGACGTTCACCGATGTCGTGGGGCGGGATCCGGGCGGGCGGCTGGTCACCCGCAAGCTGCTCTCGCACGACCCGGACCGCTACCGCGACGCCGCCGTGGCCGGGATCCGGGCGCTGCTCGGCCTCGGCCCCGACGAGCCGGTCCCGGCCGACCGGGTCGCCGCGGTCCGGATCGGCACGACGGTCGCCACCAACGCCCTGCTGGAACGGCGCGGCGAGCCGACCGTCCTGGTCATCACGGAAGGCTTCCGGGACGCCCTGCGCATCGCGTACCAGAACCGGCCGCGCCTCTTCGACCGCCGCATCCTGCTGCCCGAGGCCGTCTACGAGCGGGTGATCGAGGTGCCCGAGCGGATCGACGCCCACGGCGAGGTCGTCGTGCCCCTGGACCGGGAGGCGGTCGCCGGGCGGCTGAGGGCCGCCGGCGCCGACGGGCTGCGCAGCGCGGCCGTCGTCCTGATGCACGGCTACCGCCACCCCCGACACGAGAGCGCCGTGGCCGAGGCCGCCCGCGAGGCGGGCTTCACCCAGGTCAGCTGTTCGCACGAGGTCAGCCCGCTGATCAAGCTCGTACCGCGCGGCGACACCACCGTCGTCGACGCCTACCTCTCGCCGATCCTGCGCCGCTACGTCGACGAGGTCGCCGCCGAACTCGACGGCATCCGGCTGATGTTCATGCAGTCCAACGGCGGGCTGCGCGAGGCCTCCCACTTCCGGGGGAAGGACGCGGTGCTCTCCGGCCCCGCCGGTGGCGTGGTGGGCATGGCCCGCACCTCCGAACAGGCCGGATTCGGCCGGGTCATCGGCTTCGACATGGGCGGCACGTCCACCGATGTGTCCCACTACGCGGGCGAGTTCGAGCGCGAGCTCGGCACCCAGGTCGCCGGGGTGCGGATGCGCGCCCCGATGATGAGCATCCACACCGTCGCGGCCGGCGGCGGCTCCGTCCTGCACTTCGACGGCCGACGCCAGCGGGTCGGACCCGACTCGGCGGGCGCGGTCCCCGGCCCGGCCTGCTACCGCCGGGGCGGTCCGCTGACCGTCACCGACGCCAATGTGATGCTCGGCCGGATCCAGCCCGCCCACTTCCCGGCCGTCTTCGGACCCGACGGAGACCTCCCGCTCGACGCGGCGCTGGTCCGCGAACGCTTCGACGCGCTCGCCGACGACGTGACCCGCGCCACCGGGACACGGCGCACCGCCGCCGAGACCGCCGCCGGGTTCCTGGAGATCGCCGTGCTCAACATGGCGAACGCGGTCAAGAAGATCTCCGTGCAGCGCGGGCACGACATCACCCGCTACGCCCTGACCGGCTTCGGCGGCGCCGGTGGCCAGCACGTCTGCGCCGTCGCCGACTCGCTCGGCATCGACACGGTCCTCGTACCACCGTTGGCGGGCGTGCTGTCCGCGTACGGCATCGGCCTCGCCGACACCACCGCGATGCGCGAGCAGTCGGTGGAGGCCGAACTGGACGAGGCGACCCGCGCCTCGGTGGGCCGGCTCTGCGACGGACTGGCCGCCCGGACCCGCGCCGAACTGCGCGCCGACGACGTCCCCGACCACGCGATCAGCACCCGGGCCCGCGTACTGCTCCGCTACGCCGGTACGGACGCGAGCCTGCCCGTCGACCTGGACACCGCACCCGCCATGGCCGAGGCGTTCGCCGCCGAGCACCGGGCACGCTACGCGTTCACCATGGACAAACCCCTGGTCGTCGAAGCGGTGTCGGTCGAGGCGACCGGGACCGCGGACCGGCACGCTCCGCGCCCGGCCGGGCCCCCGCCCCCCGCGGGCGCGAAGCCCCGTCCGCACGACACCGTGCGGATGTTCACCGAGGGCCGCTGGCAGGAGACCCCGCTGCACCGCCGGGAGGAGCTGCGGCCCGGGGACACCGTGACCGGCCCCGCGATGATCGCCGAGGCGGACGCCACCACCGTCGTCGACCCGGGCTGGCAGGCCGTCCCCGCCGACACCGGCCATCTGCTGCTCACCAGGGTCCGCCCGCGCCCGGACCGCACGGCCGTCGGCACCCGGGTCGACCCCGTCATGCTGGAGGTCTTCAACAACCTCTTCATGTCGATCGCCGAGCAGATGGGAGTGCGCCTGGAGAACACGGCCCACTCCGTCAACATCAAGGAGCGGCTCGACTTCTCCTGCGCGCTCTTCGACGCGGACGGCAACCTGATCGCCAACGCCCCGCACATCCCCGTCCACCTCGGCTCGATGGGGGAGTCCATCAAGGAGGTGCTGCGGCGCAACGCCGGCACGATGCGCCCCGGTGACGCGTACGCGGTCAACGATCCGTACCACGGCGGCACCCATCTGCCCGACGTGACCGTGGTGACACCGGTGTTCGACGAGACCGGCGGCGAACGGCCCCGGCTGCGCTTCCTGGTGGCCTCCCGGGGGCACCACGCCGAGATCGGCGGCATCACCCCCGGCTCCATGCCCGCCTTCAGCCGCACCGTCCACGAGGAGGGCGTGCTGTTCGACAACTGGCTGCTGGTACGCGACGGCAGGTTCCGCGAGGACGAGACGCGCGAACTGCTCACCGCCGCCGCGTATCCGTCCCGCGACCCGGAGACCAACCTCGCCGACCTGCGCGCCCAGATCGCCGCCAACGAGAAGGGCATCGCCGAACTCCGGCGCATGGTCGACCAGTTCGGCCCCGAAGCCGTCGCCGCGTACATGGGACACGTGCAGGACAACGCCGAGGAGTCCGTCCGCCGGATCCTCGCCGGACTCCACGACGGCGCCTACCGCTACGAGACCGACAACGGCGCGGTCATCGAGGTCGCCCTCACCGTCGACCGGGCCGCCCGCAGCGCGATCGTCGACTTCACCGGCACCTCACCGCAGCAGCCCGGCAATTTCAACGCGCCGAGATCCGTGGTCATGGCGGCCGTGCTGTACGTCTTCCGGACCCTGATCGCCGAGGACATCCCCCTCAACAGCGGCTGCCTCAAACCCCTGGAGGTCCGCATTCCGGAAGGCACCATGCTGGCCCCCGTCCACCCGGCGGCCACCGTCGCGGGAAACGTGGAGACGTCCCAGGCCGTCACCGGCGCCCTCTACGGAGCCCTCGGCATCCAGGCCGAGGGCTCGGGCACCATGAACAACCTCACCTTCGGCAACGAACACGTCCAGTACTACGAGACCGTGGCCAGCGGCTCGGGCGCGGGCGAGGACTTCGACGGCGCCGACGCCGTTCAGACCCACATGACCAACTCCCGCCTCACCGACCCCGAAGTCCTCGAATGGCGCTACCCCGTCCTGCTGGAGAGCTTCCGGGTGCGCGAGGGCAGCGGGGGCGGCGGGCGCCGGCACGGCGGCTGCGGCGTGGAGCGGCGGCTCCGCTTCCTGGAACCCGTCACCGTGGCCCTGCTCTCCGGCCACCGCCGGGTCCGGCCGTACGGAATGGCGGGCGGCGAACCCGGCGCGCTCGGGGACCAGCACGTCGAGCACCCGGACGGCCGGGCGGACACACCGCTGCGCGGCTGCGACACCGCCGAGCTGGAGCCGGGGGACGTCCTGGTGCTGCGCACCCCGGGCGGCGGGGGCTACGGAACCCCGGAGCCGGGCCGCGAGGACCGTACCGGAGGCGACGGGGCACAGCGGTGACGCGGGGTCGCTTCTGCGCCGTTTCGACCGTTGTCGGTGCGAGGACCTAATCTGTGCAGCGTGACTTCGCCTGCCTACATGGACAACGCTGCGCCCCAGCTCAGCGCGGGGCCGCGGCCCGCCCCGGGCCCGGCCGCCGACGAGGGGCTCTCGCGGCGGCTGCGCGCGCTCGCCTGCACGGCGCCGCTGCACGACCTCGATGTCCGCAAGGCGAATCTGGCCGGTGAGTACACGGTCTACGCGATGGCCGAGGTCGCCCTCGCCGCGATCGACCTCGTCACCCTCAACATGGACTTCGACACGGGTGCCGACCACGACCAGATAGTGACCAGGCTGCTTCCCCGCGTCGCCGCCCAGGCCCCGGGACGGCCCGTGGCCGAGCACGAGCGGGTCGCGCGCTGGGTGCTGGAGAACCTGATCAACGTCGGCAGCGTGGACCGCGGATTCCGCGCGGTGTACGGCACGTTCGGCCCCGACGGGGTGTACGTCCGCCGGGACTACGACTTCAAGCTGATCGAGGAGGTCCCCGGCTACGGCGGCACCGTCTACCTCCGGGCCACCGACGAAGCGGTCAACGTCCTGGTCGGCGCCCTCGACACGGACGTCACCAGCGCCCAGATCGCCGCCGAGGTGAAGCTGGAGGTCCTCATCAGCCGGGGCCGCCTCGCGGATGCCCAGCTCGCCGCCGAGCAGGCCCGCTACCGCACCGTGCAGTACGCGGAGACCCTCCGCAAGACGCTGGAGGCCACCCGGCGCAACGTCCGCGCCGTCGACTGGTTGAACGCGGTCCCCGACATGATCGCCGAGGCGCTGGACCACGTCGCCGACCGCTACCGCCACGAGAACGCCATCCTCACCAACATCCGCAAGGCGCGCGACGAGGCGGAGGAGCCCGAGCACAAACGCCGCGCCGCCGAGCTCGTCGACATCGTCAAGGACTGTATCCGCCGCCACACCCAGCTCCAGTCCCGCCTGCTGGAAGCCGGCCCGCTGTTCCGCGCCGAGCAGGACCGGCAGGCCTTCGCCACCCCCACGGCCCGCACCGGCCTCGACCTCTACGGCCAGCTGGTCGCCCCGCTGCTGCCGCTCCCCGTCGAACAGGCGATCCGCGTCACCGACGCCTTCTTCGCCCACGGCACCGGGCTGCGCACCCCCACCTCGGTACGGGTGGGCGACCTGGTCGACCTGCTGCTCACCCCGCCCCTGGAGCGGGAACACCTGGGCGCTGAGATGCCCGAGCCCGATCTGATCGCCACCCCCGACGACAGCCGCTTCAGCGAGGAGCAGCTCGCCGGTGCCATGGAGCTCCTCGATCTGGAGCACGACGCCCCGCGCAGACTCTCCGGACTCCTCGCCGAGGCCCGGCGCCGCGATCCCGAACTGCCCTATCTCGTCGCCCTGCTGGCGGTGCACGCCGCGAGCCCCCCGGTCGGCACCGCCTACCGGCAGGGCGAGAGACGGCTGCTGTTCTCCGTCGACGACGGCACGCAGCTCGACGACCCGGAGTTCGGCGGCGCGGACCTGATCGTGGGTACGGCCCTGCTGGACGCGGCCGGGATGGCCGCCGACCGCTCGGAGGCGTCATGAACCGCACGGCAGCACCCACGGCCCCCCGGCCGACGCCCCGGCAACTCCCCGCACGCACCCGCGCCCGCACCACCGGCCCCGGCCGTATCGCGCCGCCGTGCTCGGGGCCTGCCCGTATCGAACCGCTGTACAAGGGCCCCACCCACGTCGCCCTGTCGGGCCCGCGCCCCGCACGCGTCGCGCCGTCGGCCCCGTGCCCCGGCCGTATCGCGCCGCCGTGCTCGGGGCTTGCCCACGTCGCCCAGTCGGGCCCGCGCCCTGCCCGCGTCGCGCCGTCGGCCCCGTGTCCCGGCCGTATCGCGCCGCCGTGCTCGGGGCCTGCCCGTATCGAACCGCTGTACAAGGGCCCCACCCACGTCGCCCTGTCGGGCCCGCGCCCCGCACG
>NZ_JBHVJA010000020.1:85764-104923 GCF_042799335.1 Streptomyces sp. NPDC057697
ACGCGTCGCGCCGTCGGCCCCGTGCCCCGGCCGTACCGCGTCGCCCGGCACGGCCACCGCCGGAGCCGGCGCCGCCCACCCCGTACCGAAGACCTGCCGCAGCAAGGAGCGACCGTCGTGAGCGACCACCGCGCACAGCACACCGACGCGTGGAGCGAGCCGACCGCCGCGTACCCGACGGAAGGCACCGGCCCCGCCGACCAGTCGGCCCCCGCGCCCGCCGCGCCCGTCACCCCGGCCGACGCGGCCGACGCCGCCCGGCTCGTCGCCTTCGGGCTCCAGCCCAAGCTGCTCCCCGCCCGCGACGCCGAATACGCCGAACTGCTCCGCCGCTACCGGGAGGCGCCCGCCTTCGCCCGGCTCGCCGACGCCGTGGCGACCGGGCTCGGCCTGGTCGTGCTGGAAGTGTCCACCCGCGCCGGCATGGCCGTCACCGCCGCCGAGGACTCCGTCTTCGCCGTCCGCATGGGCGACTACGCCCGCCGCGCCTCGTCCGACTCCGCCGACCGCTTCCTGCACGGGCTCGCCCACCTCGCCGTCGCCGCGATGGCCTTCCCCCGCCCCGAGGACCTCGCCGACGACGCGTACATCGGCCGGATCACCGTCAACGGCGTCGACTCCTTCGTCCGCCAGGCGTGCCACCGCCTGGAGGAGCGCGCCGAGGAGCACGGGGACAACACCGACCCCGCCACCGACGCCCCCGGACTCGAAGCAGCCTGGCGGATCTACGCCCGGCGCAGCTCCACCGGCGCCACGAAGGACGCCCGGCGACTGGCCGGTTCCACCACCGGCATCGTCGGCAAGGCCGTCGCCTTCCTCACCGACTCCGGCTTCCTCCAGCGCACCGGCGACGACGCCGGGGGCGCCTTCCGCACCACCGCCCGCTACCAGCTCCAGGTCCGCGACATGGCAGGCAGCGCCGCCATGGCCGAACTGCTGGACCTGGGTGTCGTACCGGTCACCGACGGCACGGCGACGCTGCTCCCGCCGCCCGACCCCGACGACCTGGAGCTGGCCGCCGACGCGGGCCTGCCCTTCCACGCCTGACCGGCCCGCCCCACCCCCGTCCTCCCCCCGCTGCCTGAACGACGAGAGTCCGCCGCCATGTACGAGCTGTCCCGGGTCCGCCTCTACTCCATCGGGCCTGCCGGTGCGCGCTACGCCGACACCGTGCTTGACCTGCGCGGAGTGGGCGAGCCCGTGCCCAACCCCGCGCCGGCCCAGGCGGAGTTCTTCGAGGAGGAGCCCACCGGCCCGCCGCGTCGGCCCGCCCCGGCCGGGGTGCTCTTCCTGGAGAACGGCGGCGGCAAGTCCGTACTGCTCAAGCTGATCTTCTCGGTCATGCTGCCCGGCCACCGCAACACCCTCGGCGGCGCCAGCTCCGGCGTGCTGCGCAAGTTCCTGCTCGCCGACGACTGCGGCCATGTCGCCCTGGAGTGGCAGCACACCCTCACCGGCGAGTGCGTGGTCGTCGGCAAGGTCAGCGAATGGCGCGGACGGCAGGTCTCCAACGACCCGCGGAAGTTCGCCGAGGCCTGGTACTCCTTCCGGCCGGGCCCGGGTCTCAGCCTGGACTCCCTGCCGGTCGCCGAGGCGACATCCGTACGACGGCCCGTCGAAGGCGTCTCCGGCGCCCAGGGCAGACGGCGCACGATGAAGGGCTTCCGCGACGCCCTCACCGAGGCGGGCAAGTTCTACCAGCACCTCGACGTGCACTGGGAGGAGATCCACGACCGCTGGAACGAACACCTCGGAGACCTCGGCCTCGATCCCGAACTCTTCCGCTACCAGCGCGAGATGAACGCCGACGAGGGCGAGGCGGCCGGACTCTTCGCGGTCAAGAAGGACTCCGACTTCACCGACCTGCTGCTCCGCGCCGTCACCGACACCCGCGACACCGACGGCCTCGCCGACCTGGTGAGCGGCTTCGGCAACAAGCTGGGCCGCCGCGCCGAGCTGACCGCCGAGCGCGACTTCACCGCGGGCTCGGTCGACCTCCTCGGCCGGATCGTCGAGGCTGCGGACACCCGCTCCCGTGCCCGGGACATCCACGCCGGAGCCGAGCGCCGCACCCGTACGCTCGCCCGCAGGCTCGCCGCCCGCGCCGGAGAGGAACGCGGCCGGACCACCGAGCTGGCCCAGCAGGTCACGGGCGCCGCGCACACCGTCACCACGGCCGAAGAGGCCCGCGGCCGCAGCGCCCTGATCGCCGCCGAACTCGCCTACCGGCACGCCTCCCTGGCCCTCACCGCGGCGGAGAAGGGCGCCGCCGCCCAGCGCCGCGAACTGGGCGACGCCCGCACCCTGCACTCCGCCTGGCAGGCCGCCGAGGCCGTACTGCGCCATCGCGCCGCCGCCGACCGCTCCGCACGGGTGGCCGTCGCCATCCGCGAGGCCGAACGGGACGCCGCGCCCGCGCTCGCCGCCCGCGCCGAGGCCGCCGCCGACCTCGTCCGGGCGCTGCACACCGCCGCCGAGGCCGGTGAGACCCGCGCCAACGAGGAGGAGGAACGCTCCGACACCCTCCAGGCCGCCGGCGAGACCGCCCACCGGGACGCCACCACCGCCGCCACCGAGGCCCAGCGCGCCCGCAGCGAAGCCGGACATCTGCGCCAGCGCCTCGCCGAGGTCGAGCAGGAGACGGCCCAGGCGGTACGGGCGGGCTGGCTCGACGACACCGCCCCCGACGCCGACCCGGCGCGCGCCGCCCTCGCCGCCAGCGACGCCGAGACATCCGCCGTCGCCGCCTGGGACACCGCGAGGGAGGCCGCCCGCGCGGCGGCCGACGCGGCCAGGCAGGCCGCGGCCGCCGACAGCCGCGCCGAACTCGCCGCGGCACGCGCCGCCGACGCCGCACAGGCCGCGGAACAGTCCTACGAGGCCGAGCTCAGGGCCGCCGAGTCGATCGCCGCCGACCACCGGCTGGCCGACCTGCTGGGCCTGCCCGCCGCCCAGGGCACCGGAGTGCCCCGCCCCCGCCGCTCCGCGACCGGAACGGACACGGACCCCGACACCCCGCACGGCGCCGACACCGGCCCGGCCGCGACCGACCGGCCCGCCGGCACGGAGTCTCCCGGGCGTCCGGGAGACCCGGCCCACGCGGCACAGGGCACCCGGACCGCCACGGCCGAGCAGACCACTGCCCACGAACAGCCGCTCACCGCCCAGGAGTTCGACCGCAGCGCCGACGAACTGCGGGAGCTGCTCGACCAGTCCATCGCCTCCGCCGAACGCCGCCTCTTCGAGCTGCGCACCGCCGCCGCCGACGACTCCCGCATCCTCGGCGCGCTGGGCGACGGCGGACTGCTGCCGCCCGGCCCCGACGTCCTCGCCACCGTCGAGTACCTGGGCGAGCACGGCATCCCCGCCCTGCCCGGCTGGCGCTACCTCGCCCAGGCCGTCGACCCCGCCGACCACGCGGCCGTCCTCGCCGCCCGTCCCGAGCTCGTCGACGGCGTGGTCATCACCGACCCCGACTCGCACGCCCGCGCCCGGGAGGTCCTCAGCGGCGCGGCCCTGCTGCCGCGCTCCGCGGTCGCCGTCGGCACCGCCGCCGCGCTGCTCGCCCCGGTCCCGGCGGCCGACGAGGGCCGGGCGGCGAGCACGGAAGGCGTGTTCCTGGTCCCGCCGAACCCGGCGATGCACGACGAACACGCGGCCGACGAGGAGCGGCAGGCCCTCAGGAGCAGGGCCACGGCCCGCGACGAGGACATCCGGACCCTCGCGGCCCGCCTCACCGCCGACCGCTCCCTCGCCGCCCGCATCGGCTCCTGGCGGGCCGACTGCCCGCCCGGCATGCTCGCCGAACTCGCCGAGGCCGCCCGCACCGCCCGCACCGCGGCGGAGACCGCCGAGGCCGAGCTCGCCGAAGCACGCACGGTGCGCGCCGAGGCCGACGAGGCCGCCGCGGACACCGCCCGCGTCCGCGACGAGCGCCAAGAGGCCGCCCAGCGCGCCCGCCGCGCCGCCGACGCCCTCGCGGGCCTCGCCCACCGGCTCCGCGAACGCGCCGGCTGGCAGGCGAAACTCCGCGAACTCGTCGACGAGGCCGCCGAGTCCGAAGCCCGTGCCACGGTCTGCCTGGACCGGGCCCGCGCCGCCGACGAGGACCGCAGGGCCGCCCAGCGCGCCGCCGACGACGCCCGGCGCACGGCCCGCGCCCTGCGCGCCGAACGAGCGGAGATCGCGGGCGCCCCCGAACAGCTCCCGGAGCCCGGGGACGACGGGAACCCGCGCCCCGCGCTCCCCGCCCTGCGCGAGGCGTACCGGGCCGCCTCCCAGCTCTACGAGAAGGTCGGCGTCGGCGCCGATCTGCGCGCCGAGCAGGCCCGCGCGGAAAGCGACGAGAGCGCCGCACTCGCCGAGCTCGACCGGCTCACCAACAAGGTCCGCACCCGCGCCGCCCAGCTCCTCGAAGGCACCGACGGCGCGGACGGCCCCTCCCGGCAGGCGGCCGCCGCACGGGCCGAGTCCCTGGTACAGCTCCTGGAGACCAGGGCCTCCACGGCGAGCGAGCAACTGGGCCGGTTCCGCGGCGAGGCCGAACGCCTGGCCCCGGTCGACGGCGAGTCGCACCACACCGAGCTCCCCGAGGAGCTGGTACCCGCCGACGCCGACCAGGCCCAGACCTTCCTGCGCACCGCCACGGCCGAGCTGGCCGCCGCCACCGCGACCCTGGAGACCGCCCGCGCCGCCCATGCCGAGCTGCTGCACGCCCACCGGACCGCCGAGGACTCGGCAGGCGGCTTCGACGAGACGGCGGCGCTCCTGCGCGACCTGCTCAGGGACCACGGCACGGAGGACGACGCCGAGGCCCCCGAGCCGTACCCCGGCAGCCTGGACGAGGCCCGGCACTCCGCCGCCGAGGCCCGCCGCTCACTGCGCGGCTGTGCCGCCGACCTCTCCGCCGCCGAGAGCGCCGTACGCGAGGCGAGCGACGTCCTCGTACGGCACGCCAACTCCACGCGGTACGAACAGGTCCGCACCCCCGCCCGTCAGCAGATCCGCGAACTGCCGGCCGCGGCGCTGCCCGAGCACGCCGAGAAGTGGGCCGCCGCCTTCGCGCCCCGGCTCCGGGTGCTCACCGACGAACTCGCCCAGCTGGAGCGCAACCGCGACTCCATCGTCGACCGGCTCCGCGGTCTCGTCGAGTCCGCGCTCACCACCCTCCGGTCCGCCCAGCGCCTCTCCCGGCTGCCCGAAGGACTGGGGGAGTGGTCCGGTCAGGAGTTCCTCCGGATCCGCTTCGATGAGCCCGACCAGGCGGTGCTCACCGAGCGGCTCGGCGAGGTCGTCGACGAGGCGACCCGCGCCGCGCTGAAGAAGAACTCGGACCTGCGCAGGGACGGCATGTCCCTGCTGCTGCGCGGTGTGCAGGCGGCCCTGGAACCCAAGGGCATCGCCGTGGAGATCCTCAAGCCGGACGCCGTGCTCCGCGCCGAGCGCGTCCCGGTCGGACAGATGGGCGACGTCTTCTCCGGCGGCCAGCTGCTCACCGCGGCCATCGCCCTGTACTGCACGATGGCCGCGCTGCGCAGCAACGACCGGGGCCGTGACCGGCACCAGCACCGGCACGCGGGCACCCTCTTCCTGGACAATCCCATCGGCCGTGCCAACGCCACCTATCTGCTGGAGCTCCAGCGCGCGGTCTCGGACGCGCTGGGCGTGCAGCTGCTCTACACGACCGGGCTTTTCGACACCACGGCACTCGCCGAATTCCCGCTGGTCATCCGATTGCGCAATGACGCGGACCTGCGTGCCGGACTGAAATACATCAGCGTGGAGGAACATCTGCGCCCCGGACTGCCGCAGCAGGACCCGAACGGGGAGACGGTGCACGGCGAGATCACCGCCACCCGGATGTTCAAGCGTGCCCCGGCCTCCCCCGGGACCGCCGACGCACCCGCTCCCGTCCCCTCCGACGCGTAGACAACCGGAGCGGGAACACCGCACGACGAGCACGCCAAAACGAGCGGGGGCGGCCGACCGGGAACGGGCCCGGGTGCACCGACGGCCGGGAACGGGCCCGGGTGCACCGACCGGCCGTGCGCGGGCACGGGCCGACCGGGACGAGCACGGGCGCGCCGACCCGGGAACGCGCGGCAACGGGCCGATCAGGGACGGGCACAGGCGCGCCGACCGGGAACGACCGGGGAGGGGCCGGGCGACGGCACGCGGGGACGCGCGCCGTCGCCCCGCCCGTGGACCCTCAGGCCCGGGACAGGTTTCCCGCGCCCCGGCGGCGTATCCGCGCCTCGTCCCGCTGTGCGGACCGCTGGGCCCGCCGTGCCCTGCGCCGCTCCCGGCGCAGCTGCCGCGCCGAACTGCTCGGCACCGACACCACGCCGTTGCGCTGGTTCCACACCTGGCGGGTGACCCAGACGTCCAGCACCGACCAGGTCGCGACCACCGTGCTGCCCACGCCGCTCAGCACCATCGGAAAGGCCAGCCAGGACCCGGCCAGCGTGCACAGGAACGCCACCATCGCCTGGATGATCGTCAGCGACATGATGAGGACCGCGCGCACCGCGGAGCGGCGCACCGGGTCCGGCATCCGTCGCCGGGTCGCGGGCTCCTCCACCCACAGCTGCTGACGCGGGATTCTCGCCCCGCCCCCCGCCGCCGAACTCGCCGTCGCGGCCGGTGCCGACCACACCGCGCCCCGACGCTGTTCCGTCTTCAAGGACTCTCAACTCCCCACCGCAGTCCGACTTCAGGGTTGCTGCCCGGCATGCGCCGTTTCTACGCGGGCGGATCAGGCCGTCCTTGCCCCGTGGTGTCCGCACCGCGCCGCCCGCTCGCCGGAGCGGACGGCCCTGCCCCCACCATGATCCCGCTGAACGCGCCCCGGCTCTCCCCGTGTTGCCCCTGTCCCGTACCGAGAGACGAGTGGACGGTCGTGAAGATTCCCCCGAGCCGACGAGAAGCGAAGAGTTCCAGCCAACTGCCCTACCGATCATCATGCAGCTCTGGCTGGTCTCTTCTGCCGCTTTCGCGAATTTCATTGCACGGAATACCAGGACAACCCGTGACCAACACCGGATAGCACGGCTGAAAATCGTCCGGACAGTCCTTCGAGTTGTTACCTCGTCAGTAGTAGGCTCGCGCCGTTTGTTGACGAAACACGACCGCCGCTCCGCGGGGTCGAGCTGGGGGAGTCCATGCGCTTTCGCGGAAAGTCCATCCGCAGGAAGATCGTGGCGCTGCTGCTGGTGCCCCTCGTTTCCCTCACCGGACTCTGGGGATTCGCCACCTATCTGACGGGGCGCGAGGCCCGGCACATGCTGAGCGCGAGCACGATCATGGAAAAGGTCGGCCACCCCCTGGAGAACACCGTCCGCGCCCTGCAGAACGAGCGCCGCCAGACGCTGGTCTTCCTCGCCGACCCCAGGGCCTCCGACGCACTCCCGCTCCTGCAACGCCGGCGCGCGGCCACCGACCGCGTCCTGACCGGCGTCAAGGACAGCGCCCGGCAGAAAGACATCCGTGACGCGCTCAGCTCCGACGACGACGCCCAGCTGAATTCGATCTTCAGCACCGTCGAGGGCCTGGGCGCGCTCCGCGAATCGGTCGACAGGCGCACCATCGACCGTTCCAGGGCGATGGACTTCTACGGCCGGCTCATCGACCCCTGTTACCGCTTCCTGACCGGTCTCCGCACGATGGAGAACGTGTCGATGGACAAGCAGGTCCGGGCACTGGTCGGCGTCTCACGGGCCCGCGAAATGCTTTCCCGCGAGGACGCCCTGGTCTCCTCGTCGCTGATCGCCGGACGGCTCACCGCCGCCGAGCTGCGCCAGATCTCCGACCTCGTGGCCAGCCGCGAGCTGCTCTACGAGATCAACGTAGACGCGCTGCCCGCGGCGGAGCGCCGACGCGTGGAGCAGTACTGGGCGAGCCCCGACAGCGAGCCGCTGCGGACGGCGGAGAAGACCCTCATCGAGGGCGGACCCACCCAGGACCCGCGCTCCGTCGACGCCGAGCGCTGGCAGGAGGCGGCCCCGCCGGTCCTGGAGCGGCTGGCCAACGACTCCACCGAGATGAACCACCGCTTCCAGGACCGCGGCAAGCCCGCCGGCTACCGCGTCCTGATCCAGGCCGGTATCGCGGGCGTCCTCGGCTTCCTCGCCCTGATCGCCTCGGTGTTCGTCTCCGTACGCATCGGCCGCGAGCTGATCCGCGACCTCTCCCGGCTCCGCAAGGACGCCCACGAGGTCTCCGGCGTGCGACTGCCCAGCGTGATGCGCAGACTCGCCGCCGGGGAGCAGGTCGACGTCGAGACCGAGGCCCCGCACCTCCAGTACGAACGCGACGAGATAGGCCAGGTCGGCCAGGCCCTCAACACCTTGCAACGGGCGGCCGTCGAGGCGGCCGTCAAACAGGCGGACATGCGACGCGGGGTGTCCGAGGTCTTCGTCAACCTCGCCCGCCGCAACCAGGTGCTCCTGCACCGGCAGCTGACCCTGCTGGACTCCATGGAGCGCCGTACCGAGAACACCGACGAACTCGCCGACCTCTTCCGTCTCGACCACCTCACCACCCGCATGCGCCGCCACGCCGAGGGCCTGGTGATCCTCTCCGGCGCCGCCCCGTCCCGCCAGTGGCGCAAGCCCATCCAGCTGATGGACGTGGTGCGCGCGGCGGTCGCCGAGGTCGAGGACTACGAACGGATCGAGGTCCGCCGTCTGCCCCGCATCGGTGTCGGCGGCCCCGCCGTCGCCGACCTCACCCATCTGATCGCCGAACTCCTGGAGAACGCCACCGTGTTCTCGCCCCCGCACACCGCGGTCCAGGTGCACGGCGAACGCGTCTCCAACGGCTTCACGCTCGAAATCCACGACCGGGGCCTCGGCATGCAGCCGGACGTCCTCCTGGACGCCAACCTCCGGCTCGCCGAGACCCCCGAGTTCGAGCTCTCCGACACCGACCGGCTCGGCCTGTTCGTGGTCAGCCGTCTCGCCCAGCGCCAGAACGTCCGCGTCTCGCTGCAGACCTCTCCGTACGGCGGCACGACCGCCGTGGTCTTCATCCCGGCGGCGCTGCTCACCGACGCCCCGGAGACGCACGGCACCGGATTCCGTCTCGACCGCCGGGCCGAGCGGGCGATCGGCGGCGGCAGGGCGCCCGGCGAAGCCTCCGGCGGCGACCGGGCCCGCAAGGACGGCGCACCGGACCGCCGGGCCGCCGGGCTCGCCCCCGTTCCGACCGGACTGGTGGACCCCGCCCTCCTGGACGGCCCCGTGGAGCTCGAAGGCCCCGTCGGAGCGCTGGGATTCGAGAACGACCCGCTGCTCGACCCCCTGCTGGACGGCTCCTCCGACATCGACGACACCGAGAGCGAACGAGGCGGTATCTTCCGCGCCCGCGACCTCCGCCGCGACGCCGACCGCGATCAGCACCAGCAGGCCGACGACCAGGGGGCCGAGCAGCCGACCGGCGCACGCCCGACGCGTCCCGTCGGCCCGGTGCCGCTGCCCCGCCGCAAACCGCCGACCCTGATCACCGACAACGGCCGCCGGGTCGACGGGCCGGGCCGCGCCCACCCCGCGACCGCCGAGCACGCCGCCGGGCCCGGCTCCGCCGGCGCGGGCGGACCCGCCACCGACAGCACGCCCCCCGACGCCGACCGCGGACGTCCCGGGGCGGCCACCGAACCCCGGCAGCCCACCGGCTTCCGGAAACCCACCGAGCCCGCCCCACCCGAGAAGCCCGCGACCCCCGGTGCCCCGAGCACCCGGGAGACCGTGGGCGGACTGCCCCGCCGAATCCGGCAGGCCAGCCTCGCCCCGCAACTGCGCGAGGAATCGGGCATCCGCGATGCCGAGCCGGTCCGATCGGAACCGGATACGGACTTCGAGCGTGATGCGGAGGAGGTGCGCAGCCGCATGGCTTCTCTCCAGCGGGGCTGGCAGCGAGGCCGTCGGCAGAACGCCGAGGACGTGACCGGTCCCGGTGACACAGCACAAGGAACCACTCCGGGAGGGGACGGTCGATGACCGCACCGAACGTCGCAGCAACCAACGCCGCACGCCAGGGCTCCGGCCAGCTCAACTGGCTGCTCGACGAACTCGTCGAGCGCGTCGCCAGCATCCACAAGGCGCTGGTGCTCTCCAGCGACGGCCTCGCCACCGGCACGTCGAAGGACCTGACGCGCGAGGACAGCGAGCATCTGGCGGCCGTCGCCTCCGGATTCCACAGTCTCGCCAAGGGCGTCGGGCGCCACTTCGACGCGGGCCGCGTCCGCCAGACCGTCGTCGAACTCGACGAGGCGTTCCTGTTCGTCACCGCGGCCGGTGACGGCAGCTGTCTCGCGGTGCTGGCCGACGCGGACTCCGACGTGGGCCAGGTGGCGTACGAGATGACGCTGATGGTCAAGCGGGTCGGCGCACATCTGGCCAACGCGCCCCGGACGGCCGGTCTGTCCGCCGGGGGGTGAGGGGACGGTGAGCGCTGACTCCTCCAGATCTCCGGCGACGCCCACCGACCCCCGGGCCTCGCGCTGGTACGACGCCGACGCGGGACCGGTGGTCCGTCCGTACGCGATGACCCGGGGCCGTACCAGCAGCGCCTCCCGCCATCGGCTCGACCTGATCGCGGTCGTCGTGCCCGAACCCGAGGCCGACGACCCCGGCCGCGACCAGACGCTCTCCCCGGAACACGTGGAGATCGTCGAACTCTGCAGTGGCATGCCCCAGTCGATCGCCGAACTCGCGGCCGGCCTCGACCTCCCCGTCGGGGTGGTCCGGGTGCTGGTCGGCGATCTCGTCGAGGACGAGCTGGTGCACGTAACCCGTCCCGTTCCGCCGGCCGAGCTGCCGGACGTGAACATTCTTCGCGAGGTGATCAATGGCCTTCGGGCGCTCTAGCCGCAAGAAGCGGCCCGTGGAGCCCGTTACCCTGAAAATCCTGGTGGCGGGCGGCTTCGGAGTGGGCAAGACGACTCTGGTCGGCGCGGTCAGTGAGATCAGGCCGCTGCGCACGGAGGAGAGACTGAGCGAGGCGGGCCGTCCCGTGGACGACCTGGCGGGGGTGGAGACGAAGACCACCACCACCGTCGCCATGGACTTCGGACGGATCACCCTCCGCGAGGACCTGGTGCTGTACCTCTTCGGCACCCCGGGACAGGACCGCTTCTGGTTCCTGTGGGACGAGCTGGCCCAGGGGGCGCTGGGAGCGGTCGTGCTCGCGGACACCCGGCGGCTGGAGGACTGCTTCGCGGCGGTCGACTACTTCGAACGCCGCAGGATTCCGTTCACCGTGGCCGTCAACTGCTTCGAGGGGGCGGACACGTTCGCCACCGAGACGGTGCAGGCCGCGCTGGACCTGGACCCGGAAGTGCCCGTGCTCATGTGCGACGCACGCGACCGGGGCTCGGCACGGGACGTGCTCGTGACCGTCGTCGAGCACGCGGTGGCCCGGGTGGAACGCGTACCGGAGCCGGCCACGACCTGAGGGCCGTCGTCGCACGCCCGCCGGGAATCCCGGGACAGCGCCCGGGTTCCTCCGTGCGGATCCGGCCCGATCCGCACGGAACACCCGGGCACCGGCCCGGGAGACCCCGCCCGCGACGACGGACCGTCAGGACTCCTGGCCCTCCGGGCGGCCGCCGTTCTCGGCGAGCCACTTGGCGGCGGTTTCGGCCAGCTCCCGGTCGCGTCCCGCCAGCATCATCCGGATCATCCGCACATCGCCGCGGAGCGACCAGGCGGGATGCCCGAACGTGGCCGGATTGTTCTTCTCGATCAGGAAGTGCGCGGGCCAGGCGGTCCCGTACCCGATCAGCGGCAGCGCGGCCGCGTACCTCCTGCGCCCCCGTGCCAGACCGTAGGCGGTGACCGCGAGCCCGGTCAGCGTGCCGGTCAGATGGACCCACCGGGTCGCGGCCTTCGAGTGCATCGCCACGTAGTAGGGCCAGAACTCCTCGTACGAATCGAACGTCTGCTGTGACATACGGGCACCGTAACGGCTCGGAGCGCAACCGGAAACGGCCGGACCGCGTCGGAGGAGACGAAGCGGACGACCGGGGCCCACGGGGGTGGTCCCGGCCGTCCGTCTCCGCGCGGAGGCGTCAGTGCCCCGCGACGGACCGCCGGGCGACCGGGAAGTCGAAGTAGGTGTCCGGGAACGGCTCGGGCGTGAAGGTGTAGTGCCACCACTCCTCGGCCAGATTCACGAAACCGGCGTCCACGAGCGTCCTCTTCAGGAACTGCCGGTGGGCGCGCTGCTTCCCCCGGACGCGGGGATCGTCGGTGTGCGAGAGCGTGTCGAAGCAGTCGAACCCGGTACCCATGTCCACGGAATTGTCCGGGAACCGCTCGGCCGCAGGTGCGTAGCACGGCACCTGCGGGCTGCCGGGCCGGTACGGCGGGGTCGGTGCGGCAGGCAGTCTCACCAGCGTCAGATCCACCGTGCTGCCACGGCTGTGCCCGGACTTCTCCGCGATGTAGCCGTCCTCGAACAGCCGTGTCTTGTCGACCCGGGGGTAGAACTCGCCCTTCATGGTCTGGTCGTCGAGGTCCTTCGCCCACCGTACGAAGTGGTCGACCGCCCGCTGCGGCCGGTAGCAGTCGTACACCTTCAGCGAGTAGCCGCGGCGCAGCAGCCGGGTCTGCGCCGCGTGCAGGGCCCGCGCCGCGGGCCGGGTCAGGATGCAGAGCGGGTGTCGGTACCCGTCCACCGGGACGCCCATGAAGGTGTGGGCGGTGGGGTAGCGCATCTCCTGGATGATCGTCGGGTCGACCGAGCTCAGCGCGACGAACTCCTCCGGCGCCTTCGGCTCGGGCCGCGCCCCGGCCGTGGGGGCGGCGGCGGTGACGGCGAGCAGGGCGGCGGCGGTGGCCGCCAGGACACGGAAAGCGGAAGCGAGACCTGTCATGGGCACATAATCCAGGAACGCGGGGGAGCCCGCCGGACGATCGGGTACAGTCCGCGCGTGTCCGCGTCCGAGCACCACCCCCGCAAACCGGCCAGGGACTCCCACTGCGGCAGCTGCGGAGCGCCCTACGCCGAAGCCGCCTCCTGGCCCCGTACCTGCACCGCCTGCGGCGCCACCGCCCACCGCAATCCGCTGCCGGTCGCCGTGGCCCTGCTCCCCGTCACCGGCCGGCACGGCACCGGCCTCGTCGTGATCACCCGCGCCATCCCGCCCCACCGCGGTGGTCTCGCCCTCCCCGGCGGCTACATCGACCACGACGAGGACTGGAAACACGCGGTCGTCCGGGAACTCGGCGAGGAGACCGGCATCGACGCCGACGCACGGGACGTCCGCCTCGCCGACGCCCTCAGCGCCCCCGACGGCCACCTGCTCCTTTTCGGCCTCCTCCCGGAACGCCCCGCGGCCGCGCTCCCACCCTCCCGCCCCACCGACGAGACCACCGGCTTCCGGCTGCTCGGGGAGCCCACCGGGCTCGCCTTCCCCCTGCACACCCACGCCGTCCGCACCTGGTTCGACGGCGGCTACCGCTGACCGCCCGCCGCCGCACCAGGGACCCGCCTACCGGCCCCGCACCCGCGCCGGGCACTCCACCGGCCCCTCCGCACCCTCCCGCTCGACCAGGACCCGCCCCTCCACCCACCGCGACGTGTACCGCTCGACCTCCGCCCGCTCCCAGCCGTCCCCGGCGTCCCGCACCACCAGCCCGCCCCCGCCGCGACCCGCCGCCGGAGCCCACACCTCCAGCTCCGTACCGCCGTCCGCACCCCGCACCGGCAGCACCGCCCCCGCCCGAGCCAGCACCGGAATCCGCGACAGCGGCGCGTCGAGCAGCACCTGACCCGGACCCTCGTACGCCTCACCGGTCGCCGTGTCGTACCAGCGCCCCCGCGGCAACCGCACCGCCCGGCGATCCGTACCGCGCTCCAGCACCGGCGCCACCAGCAGGGCGTCACCCAGCAGGAACGCGTCCTCGCAGTCCCGCAGCGCCCGGTCCCCGGGCGCGCCCCACCACAACGGCCGCACGTACGGCGCACCGGTCAGCGCCGCCAGCCGCGACAGCGTCACGAGATACGGGTGCAGCCGCTCCCGCTCCATCAGCGCGGCCCGCGCGTGTTCGAGCACCTGCGGCCCGAACTCCCACGGCTCCCGCCGCCCGGCATCGATCGCCGCATGGGTACGGAACAAGGGCAGATACGCGCCCAGCTGGAACCACCGCAGATACAACTCGGGCGACGGCGACCCGTCGAACCCGCCCACATCGGGCCCCGAATACGGCACTCCGCACAGCCCCAGCCCCAGCACCAGAGCCAACGAGGCCCGCAGCCCCGGCCAGCCGGTCGCCACATCACCGGACCAGGTGCCCCCGTACCGCTGCATCCCCGCCCAGCCGGAACGCGAGAACAGGAACGGACGCTCCGCGGGCCGCAGCCGGCGCAGCCCCTCGTACCCGGCACGCGCCATCGCGAGCGCGTACACGTTGTGGGCCTCGCGGTGATCGCCCCCGCGCCCCTCCAGAGCGTGCCGCGCCGACCGCGGCAGGGTCGGATCACCGAACGCGGCGAACGACACCGGCTCGTTCATGTCGTGCCACACCCCCGAGAACCCCTGCGCCAGCCGCTCCTCGTACAGACCGCTCCACCACTCCCGCACCCCCGGATCGGTGAAGTCCGGGAACACGCACTCACCCGGCCACATCTCCCCGCGCACCACACGCCCCCGCGCGTCCCGGACGAACGCCCCGCCGTCCCCGACCGCCGCCCCCGCGTCGAACACCGCGTCCCCCGGCTCCGCCTTCACCGCGGGATCGACGATCGACACCAACCGCACCCCGTCCTCCCGCAGCTCCTTCGCCAGACCCGGCAGATCGGGAAAGCGCCCGTGATCGACGGTGAACACCCGGTGGCCGTCGTAGTGGTCGATGTCCAGATGCAGCACGGACAGGGGAAGCCCCCGCTGCCGGTAGCCGGCGACCACCCGCCGGACCTCCCGCTCGCTCCCGAACCCCCACCGGGCATGCTGCGGACCCAGCGCCCAGGACGGGGGCAGTGCCGGGGCACCCGTCAGAGCCGTCCAGCCCTGGAGCACCCGGGCCGGCGTCCCCGTCACCACCCAGCAGCGCAACGGGCCCCCATCCATCCGCACCTCGCACATCCCCGGCCGGTCATGCCCCGAGCCCGCACCCTCCTCGCCCTCGCGCAGAGTCACCTGCCCCGGCCAGGTGTTGTCGTGGAACATCAGATGCGTCCCCGCGTCACCCACCACGAACTGCACCGGCATCGTCAGATACAGCGGATCGTCCCCGGGCCCGAACCGCCCCCCGGGATCGGTGTTCCACAGCCCGTACACACCGTCCCGCAGCCGCGGCCCCGACGCCCGGCCGCCCAGCCCGAAGAACCGCGCGTCCGCCGGTACCTCGGAACGCTGCACCCACCGGGCCCCACCCCCCGCCACCGGCTCCCACCAGCGCGGCGGCAGCTCGCGCCGGAGCACCACCCCGCCCGGAGTACGCAGCTCCACCGCCCCGTGCCGCGACACCGCGACGGTCAACCGCTCCGAGACCACCTGCCAGCCGCCGTCCGTGTCCGGCTCCAGCACCGCCCGGGGATCCGGCTCCGGCGCGGCCCCGGGCAGCGCGTACGACGGCAGCGGCTCCGCCCCGTCCCACCCCCAGAACACCGCACCGCCCACCGCCACCCGCACCCGCAACTCCGAACGCGCGAACCGCACCACGCCCCCGCCCGGCCCCGGCTCCGCCTCCACCACCGGACCGGGCACGCGGGCCCGCTCCGCACCACGCGCGGGCAGCGCCCGCGCATCCGCACTACGGCGGCGCCAGGAGGAGCGCCACGCGCGCAGCCCCCGCACCGAACCGACCATCTTCACCGAGCGCACCAGGTCACGACCGTCCATGCAGCTCACCCTGCCATCCGACGGGGCGGACGAGGGCTCCGTTCAACTTCCGTTCACCCGTGGCCGGACCACATGTCCGGACCCGCGACCATGGGCGGGGAACCCTGGTGCGAAGGACGATCACATGGCATCGTCCCTGACAGCCGCCTCACGCGCACACCCCAGCACGTGCGCGCGACCCACGCCCATCCCGCGTACCCGTACAGCCAGGGAGCCGCCCCATGACCGCCGCAGCCAACGAAACCCCCCTCTGGCAGCCCGGCCCCGACCGCATCGCGGCCGCCGCCGTCACCCGCTTCCAGAGCTGGGCCTCCCAGCGCTACGGAGCACCGGCCGAGGGCGGCTACCCGGCACTGCACCAGTGGTCCGTGGACGCGCTCGACACCTTCTGGCAGGCCGTCGCCGACTGGTTCGACGTACGCTTCTCCACCCCGTACGAGACCGTCCTCGCCGACCGCACCATGCCCGGCGCCCAGTGGTTCCCCGGCGCCACCCTCAACTACGCCGAACACGCGCTGCGCACCGCCGAGGACCCGCTGCGTGCGGACGCCCCCGCCCTGCTCCACGTCGACGAGAGCCACACCCAGGTCCCCGTCTCCTGGTCCGCCCTGCGCCGCCGGGTCGGCTCGCTCGCCGCCGAGCTGCGCGCCCTGGGCGTCGCACCGGGCGACCGGGTCAGCGGCTACCTCCCCAACATCCCCGAGGCCGTCGTCGCCTTCCTCGCCACCGCGGCCGTCGGCGCCGTCTGGACCTCCTGCGCCCCGGACTTCGGTGCCCGCAGCGTCCTCGACCGCTTCCAGCAGGTCGAACCCGTCGTCCTCTTCACGGTCGACGGCTACCGCTACGGCGGCAAGGAACACCACCGCGCCGACACCGTCGCCGAACTCCGCCGCGAACTGCCCACCCTGCGCGCCGTCGTCCACATCCCGCTGCTGGGCACCGAGGCCCCCGAGGGCGCCCTCGAATGGTCCGCCCTCACCTCCGCCGACACCGAGCCCGTCTTCGAGCAGGTCCCCTTCGACCACCCCCTGTGGGTGCTCTACTCCTCCGGCACCACCGGGCTCCCCAAGGCGATCGTGCAGTCCCAGGGCGGCATCCTGCTGGAGCACTTCAAACAGATCGGCCTGCACTGCGACCTCGGCCCCGAGGACCGCTTCTTCTGGTACACCTCCACGGGCTGGATGATGTGGAACTTCCTCGTCTCCGGCCTCCTCACCGGCACCACCCTCGTGCTGTACGACGGAAGCCCCGGCCACCCCGACGTCAGCGCCCAGTGGCGTGTCGCCGAACAGACCGGCGCCACCCTCTTCGGCACCTCCGCCGCCTACGTCATGGCCTGCCGCAAGGCGGGCGTCCACCCGGGCCGCGACTTCGACCTCTCCCGTGTCCAGTGCGTCGCCACCACCGGCTCCCCGCTCCCGCCCGACGGCTTCCGCTGGCTCCACGACGAGGTGGCCGACGACCTGTGGATCGCCTCGGTCAGCGGCGGCACGGACGTCTGCAGCTGCTTCGCCGGAGCGGTCCCCACCCTCCCCGTGCACATCGGGGAGCTCCAGGCCGCCTGCCTGGGCACGGACCTGCGGTCCTGGGACCCGGCGGGCGAACCGCTCATCGGCGAGGTCGGCGAACTCGTCGTCGCCGCACCCATGCCCTCCATGCCCATCCGGTTCTGGAACGACCCCGACGGCAGCCGCTACCACGACAGCTACTTCGACATGTACCCCGGCGTCTGGCGCCACGGCGACTGGATCACGATCACCGAACACGGCTCGGTCATCATCCACGGCCGCTCCGACTCCACCCTCAACCGCCAGGGCGTACGGATGGGCTCCGCCGACATCTACGAGGCCGTCGAGCGGCTCCCCGAGATCCGCGAATCCCTCGTCATCGGCCTCGAAGAGCCCGACGGCGGCTACTGGATGCCCCTCTTCGTCCACCTCGCCGACGGCGCACGGCTCGACGACGAACTGCGCGACAGCATCAAACGGACCATCCGGGAGAACCTCTCCCCGCGCCACGTCCCGGACGAGGTCATCGAAGTCCCCGCCATCCCGCACACCCTCACCGGCAAGCGCATCGAGGTCCCGGTCAAACGCCTCCTCCAGGGCACGGCGCTCGCCAAGGCGGTCAACCCCGGCTCGATCGACAACCTCGAACTCCTCCACTTCTACGAGGACCTCGCCCGCAAGCGCCGCTGACCGCACACACTGTCAGTGCCCCTGATTACTCTGAGTGAGCAATGATCGCAGCGCACTGGGGGAGTCATGGCGCACAACAGGAACAACGGCAACAGCAATCCCGGCAGGACCGCCGGACACCGCAGGTCCGCCGCGTCCATGCGACGCACGCTGCGCCGCGAAGCACCCAGCACCATCGGCCTGTTGGCCGACGAGAGGGACTTCGCGGCGATGCGGTGCTACCGCTCCTTCACCTTCGACGACCACACCGTCTATCTGCGACAGGTCGAGACCCTGCTGAAGGACCTCCGCGCACAGGGCGCCCACGCCACGGTCGCCCTCTTCGACCCGGAGGAGTACGCGGAATTCTGCGCCGAGTCCGGACTCGCACCCGACGACCCGGCCAACCGCAGCCGCTTCACCGCCCGGATCGCCTCGGCCGGAGCCACCGTCGCCTACACCGGACAACCCATCGACACCCTGATCCCGCTCCTGATCGGCCGAGCCGTCCGGCGCGCCACCTGGGAGTACGCCACGACGCTCCTGGCCGGCGTCGGCCCGTGCGCGGACTGCGGCCAGGACGTCGGCCACGCCTCCTTCGACCGGGCCTCGCACCTCCTGCACCGCATCCTGGAGACCGCCGGCCCCGGCACCCACCACCTGGTCTGCAGCACCCCCGCCGACGAGGAGCACCTGATCGCCGTCCTGCACACCGAGCGCGACTCCACCGGACCGGCCCGGCTCGAACCGGAGGAGGGGGCGGAGTTCGTCATGGTGCTCGCCGTCGCCATCGCCCTGGAGAAGCCCGGGGGAGTCGTGCTCCGTACGAGCAGCCCCGGCGCCCAGGACCGGGTGCACGGCTGGCGGCTGATCCGAGGCGGCCTGGTCCCGCTCAGCGCCGGCGAGGTCTTCAGCGCCTACTGCACCGACGCCGACACCGGCGAGCCGGTCGCCCCGGAGTCCCATGTGGAGTACTGCGCCGGCTTCGACCTCGGCGCGGACGAACCGGAAGCCCACCACTGACATGCCGGAGGGGGGGTGCCCCCCCCCACGGCGGGGGGCCCCCCCCCCCCCACAAACCCCGCAGCGCAAAAAACCCCGCAGCACCCCCACGGGCGCGCCCCCCCCCCCCCCGCGC
>NZ_JBHVJA010000020.1:104933-107667 GCF_042799335.1 Streptomyces sp. NPDC057697
CATTCACCGGCCACCCCCGATATCACCCCACCCCTTAGTGGGGCCCGTTTATTTTTTTTTTATGACACTGCCCATGCATCTGCGGGGGGGGGTGCCCCGCGCCCCGGGGGGGCACGCCCCCTCCACCACAGAACGCCGTCCGGACTACTCGCCCGACAGCACCGCCTGGGCCGCGACCCGCGCCTCCTCGGCGGAGTCCGCCGCCCGAGCGGCGGCCGCGGCCCGCTCGCACTGCGCGAGCGTGTACTTCGCCAGCGTGGCGCGCACATACGGAATGGACGCGGCGCCCATCGACAGCGACGTCACTCCCAGCCCCGTCAGGACACAGGCCAGCAGCGGATCGGAGGCCGCCTCACCACAGACACCACAGCTCTTGCCCTCGGCCCCGGCCGCCTCCGCCGACAGCGCCACCAGGTCGAGCAGCGCGGGCTGCCACGGATCCTGCAACCGCGACACCGCACCGACCTGACGGTCGGCGGCGAAGGTGTACTGCGCCAGGTCGTTGGTCCCCAGCGAAAGGAACTCCACCTCCCGCAGGATCGAGCGCGCCCGCAGCGCGGCGGACGGAATCTCCACCATCGCACCGAACTTCGCCTGCAGCCCCGCCTCGCGGCAGGCGTCGGCGAAGGCCTTGGCATCCGCACGGTCCGCCACCATCGGCGCCATGACCTCGAGGTGGACCGGCAGCCCCCGGGCCGCCTTCGACAGCGCCGTCAGCTGGGTGCGCAGCACGTCCGGGTGGTCGAGCAGGCTCCGCAGCCCGCGTACGCCCAGCGCCGGGTTCGGCTCGTCCGCCGGAGTCAGGAAGTCCAGCGGCTTGTCGGCCCCGGCGTCCAGCACCCGCACGACGACGCGCCCTTCGGGGAACGCCTCCAGCACGGCCCGGTACGCAGCGACCTGCTTCTCCTCGGACGGCGCCCGGTTGCTGTCGTCGAGGAACAGGAACTCGGTACGGAACAGCCCCACGCCCTCGGCGCCGGCCTCAAGAGCCGCCGGGACGTCACCGGGCCCGCCGATGTTGGCGAGCAGCGGGACCGTGTGACCGTCGGAGGTCGCGCCCGGACCGGTCGAGGCCGACAGCGCGGCCTTGCGCGCAGCGGCGGCGCTCTCCATCTCCGCGCGCTTCCCGGCGCTCGGCTCGACGAAGATCTCCCCGGTGCTGCCGTCGACGGCGACGACCGTGCCCTCGGCGAGCTCACCGGCACCGGGGAGCGCCACGACGGCGGGCACCCCGAGCGCGCGGGCCAGGATCGCGCTGTGGCTGGTCGGCCCGCCCTCCTCGGTCACGAAGCCGAGCACCAGGGCCGGGTCGAGCAGCGCCGTGTCGGCGGGCGCGAGGTCCCGCGCGATCAGTACGTAGGGTTCGTCGCTGTCCGGCACTCCGGGCATCGGCACACCGAGCAGCCGGGCCACGATGCGGTTGCGTACGTCATCGAGGTCGGCCACGCGCCCGGCGAGGTACTCCCCGGCGTTGGCGAGCAGCGCCCGGTAGGAGGCGAAGGCGTCGTAGACGCCACGCTCGGCGGTGCTGCCGACGGCGATGCGCCGTTCCACGTCCGCCATCAGCTCGGGGTCCTGGGCCATCATGGCCTGGGCCTCCAGCACGTGCTGGGCCTCGCCGCCGGCCAGGTTGCCGCGCGCGGTCAGATCGGCCGCCACGGCCTCCACGGCCTGGCGGGCGCGCCCCTGTTCGCGCTCGGCCTCCTCGGCGGGGATCTGCTTCGCCGGCGGTTCGAGCACCGCCGTACCCATGTGACGGACCTCGCCGATCGCCACTCCGTGACTCACACCGACGCCTCGCAGCGTTGTCTCCATGTCACCCGTCTCCGGTCGTGCGGTGGTCCGTACCCCCGCGGTGGATATCCCTTCGGCAGTCATCGCGCCGAACTCGTCACTGCCAACCGAACAAGGTGTCACCGATCTTCACGTCGCCGTCCTCGCGGACCTCGGAGAGGGAATCGGCGGTGGCCTCCAGTGCCACGACCGGACACACCGGCGACTTGCCGGCCGCCTCGACGGCCGCGGGGTCCCAGCGCACGATGCCCTGTCCGCGCGTGACCGTGTCCCCCTTGTTCACGAGCAGCTCGAATCCCTCGCCGTTGAGCTGAACGGTGTCGATGCCGAGGTGCGTGAGCACTCCGCGGCCCGACTGGTCCACGACGACGAACGCGTGCGGGTGCAGGGAGACGATGATGCCGTCGACCGGCGACACCGCCTCGGACGGCTCGCGCACGGGGTCGATGGCGGTGCCGGGACCCACCATCGCGCCGGAGAAGACCGGGTCCGGAACTGCAGCGAGCCCGATGGCACGTCCGGCAAGAGGGGACGTCACAGTGGTCATGGGGAGCCTCCCAGGGGTGGAGCTTGATGGGCGCCGTCACAGCCTGTGGGCGACGGCGTGCTGTTCAGCAGCGTAAGTCATAAGAAGTGACGGTTCCGCCCGAGTACTGCCGATTCACGGCCCTAGGGTTGTACCGGCCATGATTTGCCTCGACTCCCGGCGGCCTGTACTGTCGTACTCCTGCCTGGCCCCAATACGACTGCACGTCGGGGGTCGGCAGCGACTTCCAAGCCCCAGACATTAACTCGGACTCGGCACCTGCATGCCTGCGGGAGCTGGTCAGGGAAAGCGAAAAGGGCTGATAGAGTCGGACTCGCCGGAAAGGGAAGCGCGAAAGCGAAGAACTGGAAAGCGAAAATGCAGGATCCCGCTTCGGCCGGGAATCGGACACGA
>NZ_JBHVJA010000021.1:0-103782 GCF_042799335.1 Streptomyces sp. NPDC057697
ACGCACTGCATGCCCTGCATGCTTTCGGGGCCAGGCGGTTCGTGGAGGTGGGCCCGGACGCCGTACTGACCGGGCTGGTCGGCCAGACGCTTGAGACGGGTGTGGCCGCCGTGCCGGTGCTGCGCCGGGATCAGGGCGATGCGCGGGCGTTGATGTCCGCGGTGGGTCGGTTGTACGTGGCCGGGGTCTCCGTCGACTGGTCGGCGGCGCTGCCCGGTGGTCGGCGGGTGGAGCTGCCGACGTATGCCTTCCAGCACGAGCGGTACTGGCTGGATCCGGAGGAGCTGGAGGCGGCTGACGGCACGGCCAGTCCGGCCAGGTCCCAGGGCAGCACGGAGACGCCGGACACCGACGCCCGTTTCTGGGCGGCCGTGGCCGACGAGGACCTCGGCTCGCTGGCAAACCTGTTGGGGATCGACGGCGAGAGGGGCGACGCGGCGGAGCGCGCTGCGGTCGAGGCGGCGTTGCCGGTGCTCGCGTCGTGGCTGGGGCGCCGACGGGCCACCGCTCCCGCGCCGCACTACCGTGTCGGCTGGACCGCCGTGACGCGACGGCCGGACGACGCTACGGCACGGCTGCGGGGTACCTGGCTGCTGGCCGTACCGGCGCGGCTCGGCCCCGACGACGCCCTGGTGACGCGCCTCGTTTCGGCGCTGAGGGTCGCGGGAGCCGATACGAGGGTCGCCATCATCGGTGACGCAGAGGCAACCGGTGACGCAGAGGCAACCGGCGATGCAAAGGCGGTCGGGGGCTCGGGGGCAACCGGCGACGCAAAGACGACCGGTGGCTCAGGGGCGGCAGGTGACGCACGGACGGCCTCGTACGAGGGCATCGATGCCGCAGTGTCATCCCTGGCCGCGGACGGCGGTGAACTCGGCGGGGTCCTGTCACTGCTCGGCCTCACTGCGGCGGACGGCCCCCGGGCTGCCCGAAAGGTGGCCGTCGACACGTTGGCGCTGCTGCGGGCCCTGTCCGGTGCCGACGCGTCCGTGCCGGTGTGGTCCCTGACGTCGGGCGCCGTGTCGACGGGCGCCTCCGAGCGGGTGACCGGGTCTGCTCAGGCCGTGCTGTGGGGCCTCGGCCGCCTGCTTGCGGAGGACACCGAAGTGCGCTGGGCCGGTGTCGTCGACGTACCCGCCCGGTGCGGTGACCGTGTGCTGAGGCGGCTGGCCGAGGTGCTGGTGTCCCCGGCCGGAGAGACCGAGTTGGCCGTGCGGGACGCGGGTGTGTTCGCCCGGCGGCTTCTGAAGGCGGCCACGGCGGACGGGGCCGGCGGCCCGGTCCGCGCCACCGCACTCGGGCAGGAGAGCACGCTTGTGGTGAGCGGAGGCACCGAGACCTGGCGGGGCCGGGTGGCCCGCAGTCTGCTGGCCTCCGGTGCGGCACACGTCCTCGTGGCCGCCGGGCCGGACGAGCCGAAGTCGGCGGGTGCGCCGGAACCCGCCGTCGACGGGATCACCCACGTCGTCTGCGATGTCGCGGACGGCTCCGCGTCGGCCCGCCTCGCCGCATCGCTGCCCGACGGGCTTCCCCTGACGGGCGTGGTGCACGCGCCGCGCGTCGCCGTGGCCGATGGCCCGCTGGACAAGGCGCTCGACGAAGTCCTCGGTGCCGAGCTTCCCGCTGTGACCGGTCTTTCCGGCACCACCGACTCGGTGGCGTTGTTCCTCGCCGTGGACGTGGACGCCCTGGTCGGCGCCCCGGGAGTCGGTGCCGTTACGGCGCTGGCCGGCTGGTGGGAGGCCGTGGCCCGGGAACAGGCCGCCGACCAGGCGCCGGTGAGGCTGGTCGCCGCAGACCCCGACGCGCTCGACCTCGCCGTCCTGGACCGGGCCCTGGAGCGCACCGACGGGCTGCTGGTCGTCACGAGGCGGGACTGGGCACAGTACGCCGGGACCCACGCGGCCACCCGCGGCCGACGCCTCCTGGAGGGCCTCCCCGAGGCGCGGGCGGCACTCGACGCGGCGGCTCCGGCTGGGGAGCCGGGGGAGTCCGGCCTGCTGGCGGGGGTCGACGGGCCCGAGTCGCTGCGCCACGTCCTCGCCGCTCGGGACGCCGACGGGCGGCTGGAGACCCTGGTGGAGCTGGTGCGCGGCCAGGTCGCCGTCGTCCTCGGGCACACATCCGCCGACGCCGTGTCCGCGGAAGGCGATTTCATGGATCTCGGGTTCGCCTCGCTCACCGCGGTCGAGTTCGGGCACCGCCTGACCACGATCACCGGGCTGAAACTGCCCGCCACCCTCATCTACGACCACCTCAACCCGGTCGAGCTCGCCGAGTACCTCGCGGACGAACTCGACCGCGAACTCACCGCGGCCTGACGGCACGGTCGGCGGCCGGGGCCCGGCACATACCGCCGGGCCCCGGCGCCCTTTCCTTGGATCAACAGAAAGTGGGACCCGATGACCTCCGCAGTGGATACCGGCGTCTGGATACGCCGCTACCAGCCCGCCCCTGACGCCGGTGTGCGCCTGCTGTGCCTGCCGCACGCCGGCGGTGCGTCCAGCTACTACGTGCCCGTGGCCGCCGCGCTCGCGCCCGCCGCCGATGTGCTCGCCGTGCAGTACCCGGGCCGCCAGGACCGCCGCTCCGAGGAACCCCTCGGGGACTTGCGGGAGTTGGCGGACCGGGTCGCCGACGCGGTCAGCGACGGCGATGAGCGGCCGCTCGCGGTGTTCGGGCACAGCATGGGCGCGCTCCTGGGCTACGAGGTGGCGCTCCGGCTGGAGAAGGCCGGACGCGGCCCGGTACGGCTGTTCGCGTCGGGGCGGCGCGCCCCGAGCGCGGCCCGGCCCGGCGAGGACATGCACAAGCGCACCGACAGCGCCCTGCTGGAAGGGGTGCGCCGGCTCAGCGGCACGGACGCGCAGGTCTTCGAGGACGAGGAGCTGGTGCGGATGGTGCTGCCCGCGATCCGTGCCGACTACCGCGCCGTGGAGACGTACGAGCTGCGTCCCGGCGACCGGGTCCGCTGCCCGGTGACCGTACTGACGGGCGACGCCGACCCCATGACGACGGTGGAGGAGGCCCGCGCCTGGTCCGCCTGCACGGAGGGCCCCACCGACCTCCACGTCTTCCCCGGCGGGCACTTCTACCTCAACGACCGCGCGGCGGACGTCCTCGCCGTGCTCCGTGCCCACTTGGGGCTGTGACACGCAGACGAGACCGGTACGTCAGGTGAGGGCGGCCGATCGGAACGACGCCGTTCTGCGGTCCAGGGGCCGTTCGAGGTACGCGGGCACGCCGGCCGGAGCGCGGTCCCGGTGTGGTGGGCGCAACAGATCGACGACCGGGCCGCGGTGCGCCCGCCCCGGTCGTCGATGCCCCCGGCCGCCGACGCCCACGTTCGAGCCCGTACCGGTCACGCCGTGATCCACGCCTCCGGCGCCTCCGCGCGCGGCCCCGGGAACAGCTCGTCGAGCCGGGTCAGAACCTCGTCCGGCAGCGTGAGGTCCAACGCGGCCACCGCCCCGTCCAGTTGCTCCACACTGCGCGGGCCGATCACGGGGGCGGTCACCCCCGGACGCGACAGCACCCAGGCGAGGCCGACCTGGGCGGGGTGCTCGCCCAGCTCCCGGCACAGTTCCTCGTACGCGGCGATACGGTCGCGGTGCTCCTCCAGAGCCGGCACGGCCCGCCCCTGCGCCGACTTGACCGCGGTCCCCTCCTGGAGTTTGGCGAGGACCCCGCCGAGCAGCCCGCCGTGCAACGGCGACCACGGGAGGACGGCCATGCCGTAGGCCCGCGCGGCGGGGAGGAGCTCCAGCTCGGGCAGCCGGGTGACCAGGTTGTACGCGCACTGCTCGGAGACCAGGCCGAGGAAGTGCCGCCGGGCGGCCGCCTCCTGGGCCATGGCCACGTGCCAGCCCGCGAAGTTGGACGAGCCCACGTACAGCACCTTGCCCTGGCTCACCAGCAGGTCCAGTGCCTGCCAGATCTCGTCCCAGGGCGCCGTGCGGTCCACGTGGTGCAGTTGGAAGAGGTCGATGCGGTCGGTCTGCAGGCGGCGCAGGGACGCCTCGCAGGACGAGACGATGTGCCGGGCCGACAGGCCGCTGTCATTGGGCGCGCCGGACATCTCGTTGCCGACCTTGGTGGCCAGCACGGTCCGGTCCCTGCGGGCCGGGTCCTTGGCGAACCAGCGGCCGATCGTCTCCTCCGTGTACCCCTTGTGCACGCGCCAGCCGTACATGTTGGCGGTGTCGACGAAGTTGAGGCCCAGGTCGAGGGCGTGGTTCAGGATGCGGTGTCCGTCCTCTTCGTCCACCCGGCCGCCGAAGTTGACCGTTCCCACGCACAGCCTGCTGATCTTCAGTGCGGTGCGGCCCAGACGGGTGTAGTGCATGTATCTCTCCTGGTTCCTGGTCGGTGGACCCGAGGGCCGGGTCACCTGGCTGTGGCCGCGCGGTGCATCGTCCGGTGGTACCACCGCACGGTCTCCTCCAGCCCGTCCCGCAAGGTGGTGGGCTCGAAGTCGATCAACTCGTCCATCCGGCTGACGTCCAGGGTTCGCGCGCCGGGGCCGATGGGCATGTCCGGGAGGAGCCGGATGCGCTCGGGGCTGCCGAACGCCGACGACAGCATCCTGGCCAGGGCGAGGATCGAGACCTCCTCGCGGGTCCCGATGTTGAGGGTGTGGTGGCGGTTCAGCTCCACCATGCGCAAGGTGGTACGCACGACGTCCCCGGCGTGGACGAAAGTCCGTGTCTGGCTGCCGTCGCCCCAGATCTCGATGTCCTCGCCGCGGGCGATCCGGTTCATCAGCCTCGGGACGACCCGGCTGACACAGGCGTCGAAGTCGTCCCGAGAGCCGTAGACGTTGGTCGGCCGGGGCACGAAGATCCGCATGCCGTACTGCGTGCGACAGACGTCGGCCAGCATCTCGGTGTAGATCTTCGCCAGCGCATAGCCGTTCTGCGTGGGGACCGGGAACCGGCGGTAGTCGTCGTCCTCGCGGGCCGGACTCGGCGCGAGCTCCGAGTAGATCTCCGCCGACCCCATCATGACGACGTCGCCGATTTCGTGTGCGCGCGCGACTTCGAGAACATTCGACGCCATACGCATGTTCGCGTCGAGTATCGTCGCCGGGTTCCGCTTCTTGAACTCCGCATTCCCGTACAGGGCAGCGCAGTGCACGATCACATCGACGCTCGGCGTGATGGAGCGGACCGCGGCGGACAGCCCGGCGCAATCCAGAAGATCGAGCGAGAGAAGTCGGAGTCGGTCCGCCGGGATAAAGTCCTTGAGCACTTCCGGTTTCGGGCCGCGGTGGACACACGCTACGTTCGCGCCGTATTTCAGAAGCCGTTCGACGAAATGCGATCCTATGAAACCGAGTCCGCCGGTGACGACGACCGTCTTCCCTGCCCAGTGTTTCTCAGACATTTCCGCTCTCCAGGTGCGGGGCCGATTCCACCTGGCTGTCCCACGGACAGTGAGCAGTGGCCGCCCCCGAGTATTCAGGGTGCGGCAGGCCGGGGGAACGGCGGCGAGTCCAGATATTCGTGAACCGTACAGAGGATTTGCCGTCCGGCCCGGAAACGGCGGCCGGCCTCGGCGGACTCGACGGTGGGTGCTCCGCGTGCCCGGCGCCCGGCCGGGTGCCACCGCACTGCGGACGGGCGACGATTCCCGGAGGGGACGGCAGGTGGGCGCAGTGCTCAACCGCGCAAGTGGCGTGGTCGGACACCCCGGGGGCGGGGGTCGTGGACTGCTGCGCGCTCCGCGGTCCGGCTACCGAAACGCCGCTGTGGCGGCGATGGCGCCGACTGCGGTGAGTATGAGTCCAGGCAGACGGAATACGGCCGCACGGATCGTGCCGGACACATGGGTCGATCGAGGCCGAGGCCGAGGCCGGGCATCGGGCGGCCGGTACGTCGGTGAGCCGACGCCACCCGGTGAGCGTGCCGGAGCCGTCCCGGCGTACCGGTGCGGCGCCCGGGTCGGCGCGCGGTCCGGGCGGCTTCCGGCCCGCTGCCACGAGTGGGGAATACACGCCGTACGACGAGAACGCGGCATCCTCCTTCACACGGACTCACGGCGTTCACGTACCGGCGCTCGCCGAACGCGGACTCGTCCGGCAGTACGGTGATCCGGGCTCGGGCGCCGCGGTGGAACGGACGCGACGTCGTCCACGGCGGCGAACGCGGGCAGCGCCCGGCGCGGGGTGGTGGCCGCCGCGCCGAGCACCCCGATCCGCAGGGGGGCGGCGATGATGTCCTGCGCGCTGCCGGTCATGAGGGCCGCGCCACGGAGCGCAGGCACGCGAGCAGGGTTCGCGCCTGGACGTTGGTGCTGAGCCCGGCGCTGGTGAGCCGTTCCAGCTGGCGCACGCTCAGCCAGGCGTACCCGGGCGGCAGCGGCTCGGCGGCGAGGGCGCCGTCGGCCTCGACGAGGAGGTAGCGGCTGACGGCGTTGCGGAACCGGCCGCCCTCCTCGGCGTGCACGGCGCTGTAGCGGACCCGGGAGGGCGGCGCGGCCAGCACCTCGTCGAGGTAGCGGGGGCGCATGTCCTCGGGGTGGTTGGCGGGGACGCACTGGACGGTGGGCGCCACCTCGACCACCAGGGGCAGCCCGCCCTCCAGGCGGGCGTGTGCCAGGACGTGCGGCACGCCGTCGAACTCGTGGAGCAGGAACGCGGAGACGCCCTCGCCGTGCGGTTCGATCAGCGGCTGCGTCCAGCTCGGCACCTCACGGTTTCCGGCCTCCACGGCGACCGCGACGACATCGAAGAAACGCCCGTCCTCGCGGGTGATCTCCCGCTCGGTGCGCTGCCAGCCGGGCAGCCCGGTCAGCGGGACCATCTCGATCGTCGAGTCGTGGGTGGAGCGGTGCTCGGTGAGCCAGCTGAGGACCTTCGCGTCCGGGGTGAGGGCCAGCCGGTCGTCCGGCGGCTCCGCGAGGGAGGGCAAGCTGGACAGCACGGTGCGGGAGTCCATGTTGACCGTGTTGTCCCGGCCGAGCAGTTCGTACAACTGACCGAGGGTGAGCCAGCAGAAGTCGGGGTGTGCGGGCACCTCGTCGCGGGTCTCGACGATCATGTTGCGGTTGTACTTGCGGTAGAACCACGAGCCGTGCTCGGACTGCAGCACGTCCGCCAGGATCCGGCCCTGGCGCGGCCCGGCGAAGTACTGCAAGTACCTGACGGGCGCGCCGCGGTGTACGCGCGTGTAGTTGCTGCGGGTCGCCTGCACGGTCGGCGACAGCTGCAACAGGTTCGGATTCCCTGGTTCCATCTTCGCCTGCATCAGAAAATGCAGAACACCGTCGATCTCCTTGGCCAGGATTCCCAGAATGCCGACTTCGGGCTGCCGGATGATCGGCTGGTGCCATTCGGGGAAGGACCCGGCCGAGGTGCGGACCCGCAGTCCGCCCACTGTGAAGAATCTGCCGGACTGGTGGACCAGGTTTCCGGTGGGCCGATGGAAATTCCAGCCCTTCAGTTCGGCGAAATCGATTCGCCGCACCCCGAAGGCGTGTTCACGCCCGCGTTCGGCCAACCAGTCGGAAAAATCCGCGGTGGCCAGCTGGACCCCCCGGTCGGTCTCCCGTGCCGAGTGGGCGAGAAGGTCCGTCGTCCGCCGGTCCCAGCGCGGAACGGTCCGTGAATCGGTCCGCTGGAGGCCCACGAGCGCCGCCGCCAGGTTCTGCGCGCTGGAGTCCAGCGTCGCTGCACGTTTCGTCACCTCCAACAGCGTACGGATGGCGGGCCCCCTATGGGCCCCCTAGTCTCCCCTGAGAAAAAACAGCGGACCGGAATTGTGCGGGAGTTGTCCGGGTCCGGTGTCCGGCGATCTTCTGTGACGGCCATGAGCTTGCTAGTTTGCCGGAGGGATGGACTCGACTTGGCCGAATCCGGCCGCGACGGCAGGAAAGCGAATTGTCGAACGAAAAACAGAAAGAAAAGCAGAACGAGAAACAGGGTGTGCCGATCGAGCGCGGCGGGCGAGGTCCGCAGGGCGTGCCGGGTTCGCAGGGCGCGGCCGCCGGAACGCCCGGCGGCCCGGAGGACGACGCCGCGTTCGCCGCCGGTGTGCTCGCCGAGGCGGCCCGGCTCACCGTGACCGAGGAACGCCGGGCGGCTCTCGCGGCCCGGCGCGGCCGGCTCCTCGGCGCCGGCCAGGCGCTGGAGGCACTCGACCTGGACGGGCAGCGGCTGCGACCGGCGTTCCGTCTCGAATGGAAGTGACAGGGAAGTGAACCCGATGGCAGACATGGCGGAGACGGCGGAGAACGAGACTGTCACCGATCCGGCCGTCACCGAAACGGCCGCTCCCGGACACGAGTTGAGCGCGGTGGAGGCGGCGGCCCGCATCGCGGACGGCAGCCTGAGCCCCGTCGACCTGGCCCAGCAGGTCCTCGCCCGTATCCGCGTGGCCGATCCCGAGGTGGGCGCGTACACCGTCGTCCTGGAGGAGTCGGTCCTCGACGAGGCCGAACGGGCCGCCAAGCGCATCGCCCAGGAGGGCCCGCGCGGCCCGCTGGACGGGGTGCCCGTGTCGGTCAAGGACCTGTTCGACGTCGCGGGCACGCCCACCTGGGCCGGTTCGTCCGCGCTGCGCCGGGCCTGCGGGACCCCGGCCGCCGCCGACGCCGCGGTGGTCGCGCGGCTGAGGTCGGCGGGGGCGCTCGTCCTCGGCAAGACGCAGATGGACGAGTTCGCGTTCGGCACCGTCACCCCGGACACACGCAACCCGCGCTGCCCCGACCGCTCCGCAGGCGGCTCCAGCGGCGGCGCCGCCGCGGCCGTCGCGGCCGGCATGGGCCCCCTCGCACTCGGCACCGACACCGGAGGCTCGGTCCGTATACCGGCCGCCATGTGCGGGGTGGTCGGCCTGAAGCCCACGTACGGGGTGCTGCCGGGTGAGGGCGTCGCCCCACTGTCCTGGTCGCTGGACACACCGGGCGTGCTGGCCCGGGGCGTGGCCGACGCGGCTCTGGCCTTCGCGGCACTGACGGGCACGGACACCGACGCGCTCCCGGGTCCGGGCGTGGGGTCGGAGCCCGCCTCGGCGAAGGGGCTGACGCTCGCTGTCCCGGACGACGCGCTGTTCACGCGCTGCGCGCCGGACGTGGCGGAGCGCGTCGCCGCCGGGGTGGAACTGCTCGCCGCGCAGGGCGCACGCATCGTGCGGGTGAGCCTTCCGATGGTCGACCTGGTCTCGCCCGCCGTCGCGCTGATCATGGCCGCGGAGGCGAGCGCCCACCACCGCCGCGCCCTGGAGGACGGCGCCGAACTGCACCCGACGACGCGCGACCGGCTGGAGGAGGGGGCGCTGGTCCCCGCCCGCGACTACATCGACGCGCTGCGCACCCGACAGCTCCTGCACGCCAGGTGGCAGGAGGCGTTCGAGGGCGTCGACGCCTTCGTCCTTCCGACGGTCGCCATCACCCCGGTCGCGCACGGCGAGTTCTTCCTGCCGCAGCCCGACGGCGGCATGGACGTCGTCCCTGTCGCCAGCACCCGCTTCGCCCACCCGGCGAGCCTGACGGGCCTGCCCGCCCTCTCCGTGCCCTGCGGCTCTCCCGAGGACGGCCTCCCGGTCGGCCTGCAGTTCATGGGCCGCCCCCACGGCGAACAGACCCTTCTGCGACTCGGACGCCTCTACGAGTCCCTGACCGGCGGCCCCTGGCCGGTGGCCGAAGTACCGACCGGCGCCTGAACGGGCTCCGGGGCGGACGGGATTGCGGGCCACCGGCCCCGCGCCGCGTATGCCGGTGGCCGCCTGCGGACGCACCTGGCGGCGGGTTGCCGCCGGGGTTCGGCCGTACCGGCAGATGGCGTACCGCCGCTTTCGTCCGGTGGAGCCGGGGCCGTGTCCAGGACCGGTTCCACCGGACGGTCCTGGACGGACTCGGCGCCCGGGGAGCGCTGGGCCGGTCGGGGTGCGCGATCGACCTCGTGAGCGTCCGGGCCGCAGAAGAGGGCTGCTGACCGGACCGAATCCGACCGACCGGTCGCGGTAGGAGCGGGTTCGAAGGTCCACCTGGCCACCGGCTCCAGAAGGTCGACCTCGTCACCGGCTATGACGGACTCCCCCCGTTGCCCGGCACCCCCGGCACCAGCCTGCACGACGGCCTCGGCCCCGGCCCCGGCCCGCGTACGCGGCGTCCCGCTCATCCGCTTTCGTCGCGGACCACCCGCCGACGCCGCCGGGCCGAGCTCCGCCGACGTCCTCCGGGGCCTCAGAGCTGGTCGCCGACGAATGCGGCCAGGGCCTCCGCCGTGCGGTGTTCGAAGACGTCCTGGAGGCGCAGGGACAGGCCCTCCTCGCGGGCGGCGGCGACGACGCGGATGGCGCCCATGCTGTCCCCTCCACGCAGGAAGAAGTCGTCCTCGGGCCCGATCCCTTCGATACCGGCGCCCACGGGGCCGAGGATGTCCGTGAACAGTCGGCACAGCAGCTTCTCGCCCGGTGTCCGGGGCTCGCGCCCGCCGCTCACCGGGGCGCCGAAGTCGGGGACCGGCAGGGCGGAGCGGTCCAGCTTGCCGTTGGGGGACAGCGGAAGGGCGTCGAGGACGACGACGGCGGAGGGCACCATGTAGGCGGCCAGCGACTCGGCGGCATACGCCCGCAGTTCCTCCGGTACGCAGCCCTCGCCGACCACGTACGCGACGAGGCGCTGGGCGCCCGGGGTGTCCTCACGGAGCAGCACCGCGCACTGCGCGACACGGGCGTGGCCCGACACCACCTGCTCGACCTCGTTCAACTCCAGTCGCTGGCCGTGCAGTTTGACCTGGTCGTCGGCGCGGCCCACGAAGACGAGGGTGCCGTCGGGGGACTGCCGCACGAGGTCGCCGGTGCGGTACATGCGCGTGCCGTCCCGCTGCCAGGGGTCGGTGACGAAGAGTTCGGCGGTGAGGTCGGGCCGGCCCAGGTAGCCGCGGGCGACTCCCGCTCCCGCCAGGTGCAGTTCGCCGGTCTCGCCGGGTGCGCACGGCCGGCCCCGCTCGTCGAGAACGTAGGCACGCGTGTTGAGGACGGGCCGTCGGCCGATCGTCGGCGAGGGGTGTTCCGCGAGCGGGGCGACGAACGCGTCGACGGTGCACTCGCTGGGCCCGTACAGGTTGAGCGCGAGCAGGTGCGGCAGGGTGCGCAGCCGGTCCCACTGGGCGGCCCCGATGGCCTCGCCGCCGAGCGCGAGCACCCCGAGGCGGTGGGGCAGGCCGGTGTCGAACAGACCGCTGCGGTCCAGCTGTTCGGCGAGGGTGGGGGTGGTCTCCACGACATCGACGCGGTGCTCGGTGATGTACCGGACCAGCAGGGACGGATCCCGGCGGACGTCGTCGTCGACGAGGTGCAGTTCATGCCCTTCGAGCAGCCACAGCACCGGGTCCCAGGCCGCGTCGAACGACTGCGCGGCGGTGTGCGCGACGCGCAGCCGCTCCCGCCCGAGATGCCGGGTCGCGGGCCCGAAGAACAGCTCCCGGTGCGAGACGATCAGGTTCATCAGGGAGCGGTGCTCGACCACCACGCCCTTGGGACGTCCGGTCGAGCCCGATGTGAACAGCACGTACGCGGCGTCGTGCGGCGCGAGCGGCCGGGTGCGCTCGGCGTCCTCGACGGGATCGGGGGACAGGGCGGCCGTCGCCGCGGCGCTGCCCGGATCGTCCAGGCACAGCGCGGGCACGTCCGGCGCGAGCCGCGTGGCGAGGTCGCGGACGGTGAGCAGCAGGCGGGGGCGCGCGTCGGCGAGCATGCCGGTGATGCGCTTCTCCGGATAGCCGCTGTCCACGGGCACGTAGGTGGCTCCGGCGGTGAGGACGGCGAGCAGCGCGACGACCGAGTCGGCGGTGCGCGGCAGCAGTACGGCCACCAGGTCCTCGGCGCCGACGCCCTCCGCCAGCAGCCGGCGGGCCAGCCGCTGCACGTCGGCGTGCAGCGCCTGGTAGGTGTACGTCGCGTCGGGCGCGACCAGGGCCGTGGCGTCGGCCTGTTTCTCGGCCACGGCGCCGAATCCGGGCAGAAGAGTGCCGGACACGGGCCGCACGGGCCCGGTCAGCGCGTGCGCCGCGATGTCGGCCGTACCCGCCGGGCGGGCGTCCTCGCTTGCCATGGTGCCGTCCTCGCGGTCGCGGGCGGGGGTGGACCTCACTTCAGGAGGTCGGAGACGGCGGCCGCCACCTCGGCCGTCGCCAGCAGGTCGACGTGTGTGATGTCGGGGAAACTGATGTCCTTGGCGACCAGCTTGCCCGCCTTGCCGCTGCTCGCGGAGGTCACGGCGGTCGCGGTGGACCAGGAGCCGACCAGCATCTCGGGTTCCTGCGCCGCGATCTGGCTGGAGCCGCACACGAAGGAGACATAGGTGGTGAAGCCGCCGAGGAACTCCGCCGTGCGCTCGTCGTCCAGCCCGGCGCGACGGCATGCCGGCTCGCCGTACTCGTGGAACAGCGCGATCAGCTCGGTGCCCAGAGCGGTGAGGTCTTCGGCGTGCTCCCGCGCCTGCTCGCCGCGCTTCCGTGCCGCGGCGGATTCCTCGGCGCTCAGATCCGGCAGGAAGCGTTCCATGATTTCCTGGTACTGCCAATAGAGAAAGAACTCCTCCGGAATGTCCGGGTCGAAGAAGACCGTGTCCGGCTTCTCGCCCTGGAGCGCTCCGATGCGGTGTGCCAGGGCGGCCGCATAAGGACTGGCGGCGCAGAATGCCATGACGGCGCGCACCGGACGCCCGCTCGCCTCGACCCCGGCCACCCAGCGGTCGACCCAGTCGGCGCCGGTCAGCATGGTGGCGTGGGCAAACGGGGGCGGCAGTGTTTCCCAAAGGGCGTACGGAATGTCGATCCGCTCGGCGAGATCCGTGAAACCGGCTTCCCGCCGTCCCGTACCAGGAAAGTCGATGGCGAGAACGATGCCGTCCGACTTCCCCTCGGACCGGACTGCCCAGGACTCGCTCCCGCTCATGATGTGCCCTGCCTTCCTCAAGAATCGCTGAAACACCCGTCAACAGAGTTCGAACGGAGATGCTAGGCGTGTCGCATCTGCGGACAAACCCCAGTCAGCCCCCTAGCGACCCCTGTGGTGGACGGGACGTGCCGGGGGAGCGCCGAGCGCCGATCGGCGGAAGCGCCGGTGCCGCAGCGGGAGCCGCTCCGGCGGCGGACGGGTCCACCCTCCGCGAGGTGAAGGGTGCTTGGTCCGGGCTCGCGCCGATCGACGACAGTGGAATGTCGGCGCGATCCTCACCCTTTATTTCTCGACCTCTGGCCCGGAGCGCGGGAGGAGCGGAAACGCGGGTGATGAATGATCACCGGGTCCGAGCTTTCCGCCCTTCCGGAAATGGTCGTCGACGAAAGTGCCTTGTGCGCACCCATGCACGCGAAATCTGTGCGGTGGCCCAATTCGCCGCGGGAACGGTGCGACGTGTGTGGGGGTGGGGGGCGAATGCCCGGCCGTGGGCCGCGACCCCGAAGCACGGTTTTCACGTCCTCCGGCGTACCTGCTCCTCGATCGTGGTGGACGCCGGAGAGCCCGTCGTGACCCCGGCCCGGCGGCTCGGACACTCCTCACCGGCGATCACCCTCGGTTACTATGCTCACTTCATGCCGGAAACCGGCAGCAAGGGGCGCGGCATGATCGACGGTCTGCTGGGGGAGCGGGAGACCGGCTCCCCGGCCGAAACTCCCCGTATTCTCCCCGGCGCCGTCGACCGGTGATTCCTGCCTCCATGTCCCTGGAGAAATCGTCCGTGGATCGTGAGGCTGAAGAGATGGGTGGCCTGGGGAAGTGTTGGATGAAGTCGTAGCGACCCGCTACGTCACGCCTCTGCGTGAGGGCGGCTCGCTGCCCGGGATCGTCGAGGCCGATGATCTCGGCACCTACGTCATGAAATTCACCGGCGCCGGACAAGGGCGCAAGACGCTGGTCGCGGAGGTGATCTGCGGGCAGCTCGGCCGGCGGCTCGGGCTGCGTGTCCCCGAATTGGTGCGGATGCAGCTGGACCCGGTCATCGGCCTCGCCGAGCCGGACCAGGAGGTGCAGGAGCTCCTGAAGGCGAGCGGCGGCCTCAACCTCGGGATGGACTTCCTGCCCGGCTCGATCGGCTTCGACTCGCTCGCCTACCAGGTGGGACCCGAGGAAGCCGGACGGGTCGTCTGGTTCGACGCGCTGATCAACAACGTCGACCGGTCCTGGCGCAATCCGAACATGCTGGTCTGGCACGGCGACCTGTGGCTCATCGACCACGGCGCCACCATGATCTGGCACCACAACTGGCCCGGCGCCCAGGCGTCCGCGGCCAAGCCGTACAACGCCTCCGACCACGCGCTGGCCCCGTTCGCGCCCGACATCGCGGCGGCCGCGGCCGAGCTGGCCCCGCTGGTCACCGAGGAACTGCTCACCGAGGTCACGGCGGACGTCCCCGACGAGTGGCTGGTGGACGAGCCGGGCTTCGGCAGCACCGACGAACTGCGCCGCGCCTACGTGGCGGCGCTGCTGCCGCGCGCCGCGACCATCCACGAACGCATCACACTGGACGGTCCCACCGAACCCGGGCCGTCCCGGGCCCCCGGCTGGCTCACCGACCACCTCACCTCCTGGCCGCACCCCACCAAGAAGAACGACAAGGACGGCCGGCGTTGAGCGAGCGCGATGTCTTCGAGTACGCGCTGCTGCGCGTGGTTCCGCGGGTGCAGCGCGGCGAGTTCTTCAACGCCGGTGTGGTGGTCTACTGCCGCGCACGCGGCTTCGTCGCGGCCCGCACCCATCTCGACGAGACCAAGCTGAAGGTCCTGGACCCGGCCGCCGACGTGACCGGCGTACGGGCCGCCCTGCACGCCGTCGAGGGCGTGTGCCGCGGCGGTACGGACGCGGGCCAGGCGGCCCGCGACGACGCCGGCCGCCGCTTCCGCTGGCTGATCGCGCCCCGTTCCACCGTCGTCCAGCCGAGCCCCGTGCACAGCGGACTGACGACCGACCCGGAGGCCGAGGTCGAGCGGCTGCTCGATCTGCTGGTGCGCTGATGTACGGCCCCGTGGCGTCGCCCGCGACCGGTGCGCGGGCGGCGCCCCCGGGTGTGACATGCGCCCCGGCGGCCGCGCGCCGTTGACACCGGGTGCCAGGGCTTCTAGCGTCTCGTCTGCTGAAGGTACTAAGCGGTTGCTCAGCCATCGGGAAGGTTCCTCGCGCGGGGATCGCGCGCCGGAGTGCCCCGACGTCCGCTGAGCGGCGATCCAAGGGCGAGGAGAACCAAGCATGTCCACCACCGAGCAGCGCGTCGCCATCGTGACCGGAGCGGCGCGGGGCATTGGCGCCGCCACCGCGGTACGCCTGGCGGCCGAGGGCCGCGCCGTCGCCGTACTCGACCTCGACGAGGCGGCCTGCAAGGACACCGTCGAGAAGATCACCGCCGCCGGGGGCAAGGCCCTGGCCGTCGGCTGCGACGTGTCGGACGGCGCGCAGGTGGAAGCCGCCGTCGCGCGGGTCGCCGCCGAGCTCGGCGCTCCGACCATCCTCGTTAACAACGCGGGCGTGCTCCGCGACAACCTGCTCTTCAAGATGAGCGAGTCCGACTGGGACACCGTGATGAACGTGCACCTCAAGGGCGCGTTCCTGATGGCCAAGGCCGTCCAGAAGCACATGGTGGACGCCAAGTTCGGCCGGATCGTGTCGCTGTCCTCCTCCTCGGCTCTCGGCAACCGCGGCCAGGCCAACTACTCGGCGGTCAAGGCGGGCCTCCAGGGCTTCACCAAGACCCTCGCCAAGGAGCTCGGCAAGTTCGGCATCACCGCCAACGCCGTCGCGCCCGGTTTCATCGTGACCGAGATGACCGCGCAGACCGCCGCCCGGGTCGGCATGGGCTTCGAGGAGTTCCAGGCCGCGGCCGCCACCCAGATCCCGGTGCAGCGCGTGGGGCACCCCGAGGACATCGCCAACGCCATCGCCTTCTTCACGGGCGACGCGGCGGGCTTCGTCTCCGGCCAGGTCATGTACGTCGCCGGCGGACCGCTCAACTGACCCGAAGGGCTACGGAACATCATGACTGTGCAGGACAGCGGGAAGGTCGCGCTCGTCACCGGAGCGAGCCGGGGCATCGGCTACGGCATCGCCGAGGCGCTGGTGGCCCGCGGCGACCGGGTGTGCATCACCGGGCGGGGCGAGGACGCGCTCAAGGAGGCCGTCGAGCGGCTGGGTGCCGACCGGGTGATCGGCGTCGCGGGCAAGGCCCACGACGAGGCGCACCAGGCGGTCGCCGTCGAGCGCACCATGGAGGCATTCGGCCGGGTCGACTTCCTGGTCAACAACGCGGGGACGAATCCGGTCTTCGGACCGCTCGCCGACCTCGACCTCGATGTCGCCCGCAAGGTCTTCGAGACGAATGTGGTCTCGGCGCTCGGATTCGCCCAGCGGACGTGGAAGGCCTGGCAGAAGGAGAACGGCGGGGCGATCGTGAACATCGCCTCGGTCGCGGGTCTCTCCGCCTCGCCCTTCGTCGGCGCGTACGGCGTGAGCAAGGCCGCCATGGTCAATCTGACCCTTCAACTGGCGCACGAGTTCGCGCCTGTCGTGCGCGTCAACGCCATCGCGCCCGCGGTCGTGAAGACGAAATTCGCCCGAGCACTGTACGAAGGCCGTGAGGAGGAGACCGCAGCCGGCTATCCGCTGGGCCGACTGGGAGTTCCCGAGGACATCGGCGGCGCCGCCGCGTTCCTCACATCGAGCCAGTCGGACTGGATCACGGGACAGACCCTGGTGGTCGACGGGGGAATCTTCCTCAACGCGGGCGTGGGCTGAACCGGCCTGAGCTGATTTGGCCCTGATTGACTCAAGTGCCCTGTCGGGCCTGCGGATTGACCCGACAGGGCACTGCGGTATGGTCTGCCGACCCATGGCTGATCGAGGAGCGTTCACGTGTTCTACCGGGCCAGTCTGCAGGCCGCTGCAGTCCTTGCTTCCCTATCACTGCTGGCAGGCTGCGGACTTCTTTCCGACAGCGGTTCGAAAGTCGAGCAGAAGATAGTCGTCGGTACGACCAGCGAGCCCTCGACCCTCGATCCGGCGGCGGCGTGGGACAACTCCTGGGAGCTGATGCGGAATGTCTTCCAGACCCTGGTGAGTTTCCCCACGGGCAGTACGAGCCCCGAGCCGGATGCCGCGGAATGGTGCAAGTTCACCGATACCACCAGCACCTCCTATCGGTGCAAGATCCGCGCGGGACTGAAATTCTCCAACGGGGACAAGCTCGACGCCGAAGCGGTCAAGTACTCCATCGACCGGATCACGGAGATCAAGTTCAAGGGCGGACCGGTCGGCATGCTCGGTTCGCTCGACCGCGTGGAGACGAAGGGGGACGACATCGTTGTTTTCCACCTCACGAAGCCGGACGCCACCTTCCCCTTCATTCTCGCCACGCCCGCGATGTCGCTGGTGGCACCGGGCGACTATTCCCAGCACAAGCTCCGCACCGATGGAAAGATCACCGGATCCGGTCCGTATCTCCTTGATTCGTACAAGCCCGGAAACCGGGCCGAACTGGTGAAGAATCCCGACTACAAGGGGTTCGCGGACCGCAAGAACGACGCGGTGACCATCCGGTACTTCAAGGAGTCCGCCCCCGTGGTCGCGGCGCTGCGGAAGAACCAGATCGACGCGATCTACCGCGGCCTCACCGCCGAGGAGGTCGTCAGCCTGGAGGACAGCCAGGACAAGGACAGCAAGCTGCAGATCGTCGAGACGGTCGGGGCGGACATCCGGTTCCTGGTCTTCAATCCCAAGGACCCGGCGGCCGGCAACGTGGCCGTGCGCCGGGCCATCGCCCAGCTCGTCGACCGTGACGCCCTGGTGGCCAAGGTCTACCAGGGCACGGCCGAGCCGCTGTACTCCATGGTCCCCAAGGGCATCGCCGGACACACCACCAGCTTCTTCGACGCCTACGGGGACCCGGACCGGGGCAAGGCGAAGCAGATCCTGGCCAAGGCGGGCATCACCAAGCCGGTCGAGCTGACCCTCTGGTTCACCACCGACCGGTACGGCTCCTCCACCGCCCCCGAGTTCGCCGAGCTGAAGCGTCAGCTGGAGAGCTCCGGACTGTTCAGGATCACGCTGAAGAGCAAGCCCTGGAAGACCTTCCAGGAGGGCTTCACCAAGGGCGAGTACCCCGTCTTCGGCCGCGGCTGGTTCCCCGACTTCCCGGACCCGGACAACTTCATCGCCCCCTTCGTCGGCAAGGAGAGCATCACGGGGATGCCGTACCTGAAGGACGAGATCACCAGGGAGATCCTGCCGCAGACCCGCAAGGAGAGCGACCGGGGCGCGGTCAGCAAGCAGTTCGAACGGGCCCAGAAGATCCTGGTCGACGACGTGCGGCTGCTCCCGCTGTGGCAGGGCAAGCTGTACGTCGCCTCGGGCGAGGACATCGGCGGCGGGGAGCGTGCCCTGGACCCGCAGACGGTCATGCAGATGTGGGAGCTGTACCGCAAGGCCAGCTGGTAGGCGTCCGACGGGGCTGGCGGGGTGCGTTGTCAGTGGCCCCCGGTAGGTTCTCGGATGAAAAGCCGATTGCTTACCGGAGGTTGTTGAAGTGACCGACACCGACCTGCTGCCCGAGTCCTGGAGCGGCGTCCTCGGCGAAGAGCTGCAGAAGCCGTACTTCAAGGAGCTCACCGAGTTCGTCGAGGAGGAACGGGCCAAGGGGCCGGTCTACCCCCCGCGCGACCAGGTCTTCGCCGCTCTGGACGCCACCCCCTACGACAAGGTGAAGGTCCTCGTCCTCGGCCAGGACCCCTACCACGGGGAGGGCCAGGGGCACGGACTCTGCTTCTCCGTGCGGCCGGGGGTGAAGACGCCTCCGTCGCTGCGGAACATCTACAAGGAGATGAAGGAGGAGCTCGGTCTCCCGGTCCCGGACAACGGATATCTGATGCCGTGGGCCGAGCAGGGCGTCCTCCTGCTCAACGCGGTGCTGACCGTGCGCGCGGGCGAGGCGAACTCGCACAAGGGCAAGGGCTGGGAGAAGTTCACCGACGCGGTCATCCGCGCGGTCGCGTCCCGCCCCGACCCGGCGGTCTTCGTGCTCTGGGGCAACTACGCCCAGAAGAAGCTTCCGCTGATCGACGAGGAGCGCCATGTGGTGGTGAAGGGGGCGCACCCCTCGCCGCTCTCGGCCAAGAAGTTCTTCGGCTCCAGCCCGTTCCGGCAGATCAACGCGGCCGTGGCCGCACAGGGGCACGAGGCCATCGACTGGCGCATCCCCGACCTGGGCTGAGACCCGGCTCCGGACCGGTCGGCGGCGGGCGTCCGGCGACCGGTCCGGGACGCCCGCCCGAGCCTCGGCGGTATCGGCCGCGTCTGCGGTTAGCGTCGAACGGTAACGGGGGGACGGTCGCTCAGGGAGGTCGCGGTGACGGAGCAGCGGGAGGCGTCCACGGACGCCGTCATGACCAGGATCGGCCAGGCGATCATGCTGCTGCACGGCGGCGACCGGGAGGAGGCCCGCAACCGTTTCGGTGAACTCTGGGCCGAGATCGGCGAGGACGGTGACGCCCTGCACCGGTGCACCCTCGCCCACTACCTGGCCGACACCCAGGACGACCCGGGTGACGAACTGGCCTGGGACCTGCGGGCGTTGACCGCGTGCGACGAGCTGACCGACGTGCGGGCGGCGCAGCACCCCGATGCCCCCGCGGTGTCCGCCTTCCGCCCCTCGCTCCATCTCAGCCTCGCCGCCGACTATCTGAAGCTCCGGCGGCCCGACGCGGCGCGGTTCCATCTCGACCGCGCCCGCGCCGCTTCCACCGTGCTCGCGGACGACGGGGCGGACGACGGGTACGGGGCGGGGGTGCGGGCGGCGATCGCGCTCCTGGAGCTGCGGCTGGACGGTCCGTGAGCGACGGCCCGTCCAGGGCGGGCGGGCCGTCGCTCGGTCCGGTGTTCCGGGCTCAGTGGCCGTAGGTGTCGTCGCAGATCCGGGACTGCGGGCTGCCCGCGGGCCAGTGCCCGTAGCCCCGTCCCAGCGCGCAGATGCCCGTTCCGGAGACGGGCGCGGGCGGAGCCGGGACGGGCACGGTCACGGCGGGCGGGGCGTGGTGCGGCCGGGTCCGTGTGACGGAGGGCTGCCGCCACTGCTGCCGCTGCTGCGGTCGCGGCGCGCGGGGCACCGGGTGGTGGGTCTCCCGTGGCACGCCGTCCGTGGGGCGGGACGCGGTGGCGGACGGCTCGGGGACCGGTACGGCTCCCAGCGAGTCGTGGACGGGCGGCAGCACGATCTGCGGAGACAGGTCCTGGGTGGGCCCGCTGCTCCGGGGCCGGGGCGGGACGTCCGCATGCGGCTGCACGGACACACAGCCGGACAGCGTCGTGACGGCCACGCCGACCAGCAGGCTCACGGTGATTCTGGTTCGTTGCACCTGATCACTCTGAGGCGTGGACGGCGCTCCGGTGAGCCGGTCGGCCGTGATTGGTCCGCACGGGTGACACCGGTCAGTGCCGCCCCCACCGCGGTCCCAGCATTCCGCTCAGCAGTTCGGCGAAGCCGGTGCGCAGCTCCTCCTCGCTCGGGACGGAGCGGCTGAACGACCCCGCGGCGCACGAGAACATCAGCCCCTCGCACCAGGCCACCAGGGACAGGGCGTGCCGTTCCGGCTCGGCCGATCCGGCGGCCGCCAGCAGCGCGACCAGTGGTTCGCGGAACTGCCGGCCGGTGGCGTCGAAGAACTCCCGCAGCTCCGGGCGCCGGGTCGCCTCCAGGGCGAGCTCGTAGCGGCAGATGAGCAGGTCGGGGTGGCGGGTGAGATAGCGGTGCAGCGCCACCGCGAGACCGGCGACCAGCGCCGTCGCCCCGGGCGCCGGACCGTGGTCCGGGCCGCCGTTCGCACCGTCGTGCGCGCCGGTGTCCGGGGCGGCGCCCGGGACCGGGAGTTCGCCGGGGGCGAGCACCCGCGCCTCCCGCTCGGCCAGCCGTCGCACCGCCACCTCCAGCAGGGCCTGCCGGGTCCGTGCGTAGTTGGACGTCGAGCCCTGGGGGAGTCCGGCGCGCTCGTCCACCGCGCGGTGGGTCAGCCCCCGCATCCCGCGTTCGGTGAGGAGGCCGAGGGCGGCGTCGGCGATGAGATCGGCCCGGGAGGTACCGGGGGTGGTGCGTGTGGCCATGGGGTCAACCTACCGGCGGAACTACAGCCGTAGTACGGTGAGTCGTCACTACGGATGTAGTGCCGGAGCTCCCGGCCTGTGATCCCGATGCATCATGGAGGAGTAATGGACAAGCCCCGTGCCGTCGTCATCGGCAGCGGAATCGGTGGCCTCACCGCGGCGGTGGCCCTGCACGGACGTGGCTGGCGGGTCACCGTGCTGGAGCGCGCGGCCTCCCTGGAGCCGGTCGGGGCCGGTATCGCGCTCGCCCCCAACTCCCAGCGCGCCCTGGACGTCATCGGCCTGGGCGACGAGATCCGGGCCCTCGCCGCCTGGCAGGGCATGGGCGGCATACGCGCCCCCGGCGGCCGCTGGCTCTCCCGTACGGACAGCGCCGCCGCGGCCGCGCGGTTCGGCGGACCGGTCGTCCTGCTGCACCGGGCCACCCTCGTCGACCGACTCGTGGCCCGGCTGCCCCGGGACACCGTCCGGACGGGCACCGCCGCGGAGCTGCTGGACCCGGGGACGGCGGGCGGCGCGCCCGCCGTGGTCGGGACGGCGGGCGGAGACGTCGAGGCCGATCTCGTCGTCGGCGCCGACGGCATCGGCTCGGCGGTACGGAGCGCCCTCTTCCCCGGTCATCCCGGCCCCTCGTACGCCGGATTCACCACCTGGCGCATCGTCGTCCCCGCGACCGGGCGGCCCTTCGCCCCGCACGAGACCTGGGGGCGCGGCGAGCTCTGGGGCTCCCAGCCGCTCAAGGACGGCCGGATCTACGCCTACGGAGCCGCGGTCGCCCCCGCCGGAGGCCGTGCCGCCGACGGCGAGAAGGCCGAACTGCTGCGCCGGTTCGGCGACTGGCACGACCCGGTTCCCGCACTCGTCGCCGCCGCCGACCCCGGCCAGGTGCTCCGCAACGACGTCCACCACCTGATCGACCCCCTGCCGTCCTTCCACCGGGGCCGCACCGTCCTCGTCGGCGACTCCGCGCACGCGATGGCGCCGAACCTCGGCCAGGGCGGCAACCAGGCGATCGAGGACGCGATCGTGCTCGCCCACCGGCTGGAGCCGGGCGGGGACCTCGGCGCCGGGGCGGCGGCGTACACCGCCGACCGGCTGCCCCGGACGACGGCCGTCGTCCGCAGGTCCGCACGGGCCGCCCGGCTGATGCGCCTGACCGGTGCGCCCGCCGTCGCGACGCGTGACGCGCTGGTGTCGCTGGCCTCCCGCTTCGGGCCCACCCTGGTCCTGCGCACCTTCGACGGGATAGCCGACTGGCGGCCGCCGCGGCCCACGTATGCTGCCCCTCGCGAGGCGGGCACCGCGCCGGTGGACGCCGAACAGTGAGAGGAAGACCCCCTGTGAAGGTCGGCTGCATCGGGCTCGGCGACATCGCGCAGAAGGCATATCTGCCGGTTCTGACCACCCTGCCCGGGGTCGAACTGCATCTGCAGACCCGCACCCCCGCCACCCTGGCCGCGGTCGCCGAGACCCACCGGATCCCGGCCGCGCAGTGCCACACCGACCTCGGAGCACTGATCGCACAGGGGCTCGACGCCGCTTTCGTCCACGCCCCCACGACCGCGCATCCGGAGATCGTGACCCGGCTGCTGGAGGCGGGGGTCGCCACCTACGTCGACAAGCCGCTGGCATACGAACTCGGCGAGTCCCAGCGGCTGGTGGCCCTGGCGCGGGAGCGCGGAACGAGTCTCGCCGTCGGCTTCAACCGCAGGGTCGCGCCCGGCTACGCGCAGTGCGCCGAGCAGCCGCGCGAACTGATCCTCATGCAGAAGAACCGGGTGGGCATGCCGGAGGATCCGCGCACCCTGGTGCTCGACGACTTCATCCACGTCGTCGACACCCTCCGCTTCCTGGCGCCGGGACCGGTCGAGGACACCGTCGTGCGGGCCAGGATCCGTGAGGGACTGATGCACCATGTCGTGCTGCAGCTGTCCGGCGACGGATTCACCGCCATCGGCACGATGAACCGGCTCAGCGGGTCGACGGAGGAACGCCTTGAGGTCTCCGGCCAGGACGCCAAGCGCGAAGTCGTCAACCTCGCCGAGGTGATCGACCACCGGGGGCAGCCGAGCCTGCGGCGGCGCGGTGACTGGGTGCCGGTGGCCCGTCAGCGCGGCATCGAACAGAGCGTGCTCTCGTTCCTGGACGCCGTACACGCCGGAAAGGTGCTGAGCGCCGAGGACGCCCTGCGGACCCACGAACTCTGCGAACACATCCTGCGAGAGCTGGACTGCGCCTGAGGACCGCGCCCGACGCGCCGCGTCCGATCACCGCCCCCGAGGCCGGGCGCGGTGGTCGGACTCCGGATGCGTCCGACCCCGCTCCGGTGCAGGCTGGGGTGATGGACCGCCGGCCGCGGAGGTGACCTCGTGAGACCCCACGACGAGCCGAAGGGCTGGAGCGAGCTCCAGCCACCGCCGGGCTACTACTCGGCCGACGGGCGCCCGCCCGACCAGACGCAGCGCGTCCTGATCCTCGACTGGGCGGTGAGTCAGCGGATCGCGAGCGGCTGGCGGGTGGAATCCCGCTCGGGCACCCAGGCCGTCATGGTCCGGGGACACCCGCCGAACCATGTGCTGCACGCCGTCCTGACGGCGTTCACCTGCTTCCTCTGGGGTGCCGTGTGGCTGGTGCTGTCCGTGACCAACAAGGTCGAGCGGGTCTCCCTCACCGTCGACGCCCGGGGCGACATCGTCGCGGTGAACGGCCCCTGACCCGCGGGGAACCGCGTGCCGGCGACCGTCCCCCTCGGGTCGGATTCACGGCCCCGAGCGGACGAAGAGCCCGGCGGCGGCCACGTCCCGCACCCCGGCGGTCCCGGCCCGGCCCCGCCTTCCCGGTGAGCGGGCCGCTTCGACGGCGCAGTACACGACCAGCACCGCCGCCGCCCCCTGGAGCGGCCAGTCGCCCAGCCGCACGTACAGCGTGGTGCCCGTCGCCCGCGGTACGTCGAACACGGCGGCCCCGCGGGTGTCCGTACCGAGCGGGGAGCCGACCCGCGCGCCCCGGGGGCCGTACACCGCGCTGACGCCGGTGAGGGTGGCGTGCACCACCGGGCGGCCGGTCTCGGCGGCCCGCAGCGCGCCCAGCGAGGCATGCTGTTCGGGTGCCCAGCTGTGCTGGAACGACGAGGTGGACGACTGGTCGACCAGCACCTGCGCACCGTCCAGGGTGAGCCGGCGGCTCATGTCGGGGAACGCGGACTCGAAGCAGATCAGCGGCCCGATGCGCAGCCCCTTCCCGCCGTCGGCCCCGGGCAGCGACATCGTCGCCTGCCGGGTGCCCCGCAACCGGTCCTCGCCCGCCGCCCGGCCCAGGGACGTGGCCCAGCCCAGCAGCGAACGGGCCGGGACGTACTCACCGAACGGCACCAGCCGCATCTTGTCGTACCGGTCCCCGGTCAGCCCCTCCGGGCCCACCAGCACCGCCGACTTGAAGATCCCCGTCCGGCCCGCCCGGTCGGTCTGCCGGGCATCCACATCGACCAGCACATCCGCGCCCACCCGGCGCGAGAGGGCGGCGATCCGGGCGGTGACGTCCGGGTGGCGAGCGAGGTCCACGCCCACACTGCTCTCGCCCCACACCACCAGGTCGAGATCGCGTCCCGCCAGCGAGCCGGTCAGCCGCTCACTGCTCGCGAGCCGGTCCGTCACGCCGTGCGGCCCCGCGAAGACACCCGGCTGCACGACGGCGATCCTCGCCACCCCGGTCTCCTCCGGCTGCGGCGCCCACCTCGCCGTCGACGTCACCGCCAGGGCGCACACCGCGAGGCCCACCGCGGCCACCGTGCGGGCGGCCGCGGTCACGAACAGCAGGGCGACCGCCGTGTTCACCGCCACCACCACGAAGCTCACCAGCCACACCCCGCCCACGGACGCCACCCGGAGCGCGGGAGCCACCTGCCACTGAGTGGCACCGAGCAGCCCCCAGGGCCCGCCGAGCGCCTCCCAGGAACGGGCCAGTTCGATCATCAGCCAGCCGCAGGGCACCACCACGAGCGCGCGGGCGGCGGCCGGGCCGGACACCGTCCCGGCCAGGGTCCGGTGGACCAGCAGCCCCCAGGGAGCCCACAGCAGACCGAGCAGAGCCGCGAGGACCACGATGAACACATGGAGGCTGGGCATCAGCCAGTGATGCACCGCGAGCATGTAGCCGGTGCCGCCGAGCCAGCCCTCCAGGGCCGCGCGGCGCCCCGTTCCGGCGGAGCGGACGAGCAGCAGCCACGGCACCAGCCCGAAACCCGCGAACCACCACAGGGACGGTGCGGGAAACGCCAGGGCGGGCAGCGCACCCGCGAGCAGTGCGAGGGCGCCGCGCCACCGGGCGGACCGCGGCATCCGCTTCCACCGTTCGCTTTGACCGGCCGGAATCCGCATGGAGCGCCTCCTCGTCCTGCCTGCTCAGCAGTCTCCCCCGCCTTCCCGTTCCGCAGTTCTTCCCCGGTGCGGGGGACCGGAAGCACGGGAGGGCCGGGATCAGCCCGCGGGGGAGAGGCTCCCGGTGCCGCGCCACTTCTCGTGGACGGTCACGGTACGGATCCGCCAGCCGCTGTCCGTACGCGACAGCGAGAACGTGTACCGGCCGCCGGAGACGAAGTTCGGCGTGGTGACCCCCGGCCCCGCCCCGCTCCCGTCGGCCGGGGCGCCCTCCAGCCGCATCGGGTTCAGATAGTCGGCCCGTGCCTCGGCCCGGTCGCCGGGAAAGCCGTCCGAGTCCTCGATGTCGAGCCGCCGGTTGACGATCAGGTGCTGACGTACGGGGAAGAGGAGCATCGTCTCCGCCAGCCACCGGGCGACCTCGTGCGCCGGCCCCTCGACACCTCCGGCTTCGCGGTAGTCGGCCCTGCCGTCCGCGGTGAACAGCGCCTGATAATCCGCCCAGGCGCCGTCGTCCACCGCCCTCGCATAGCCGGTGATCACTGCGTCGATGGACAGCCGGTCCATCACGGTCGCGAGATCCACGCGCTGTGTCATCGGGTCAGTCTCCGCCCGCCGGCGTGCGAGGCCAAGAGGCGTGCACGCACGGCGGGGGCGGTGCCGTCGTCAGCAGGGCACCACGGCGACCGGGCCGAGCGCGTGGGTGAGGGTGGTCTGGGCGACGGGGGAGAGCCCGAGCCCGAGGGACTCGCCGCCCCGGCGCCGCCCGATCACGGTCAGCGCCGCGCTCGCCGACGCCGTGACCAGGGTGCGGGAGGCGGAGCCGCCGACCGGCTCCCTGACGACATCCACCTGCGGGTACTTCTCCCGCCATCCGGCGGTGAGTTCCGCGAGGGTCCGTTCGGCCGAGTCCGCGACCGCGTCCCGGTCGAACGCCGGGCCGCCGGACAGGATCGAGGAGAACATCGTCCAGCCGTGCACGATCCGCAGCCGCGCGCCGGGACGGGCGGCGGCGGTCTCGAAGGCGAACTCCAGCACGCCTTCGCTGCTTTCGTCGGCGGCCACCCCCGCGACGAGGTCGGTGGCCGGCTCCGTCCTCGGTTCCTCGCCCCCTTCGGACGGCCCGCCGCGCACCACGACGACGGGGCAGTCGGCCATCGAGGCGGTCGCCAGGCTGTTGGAGCCGAGCAGCAGGGACCGGAAGCCGCCGAGACCACGGGAGCCGACGACCACCAGCGAGGCGTTGCGGCTGAGCGAGGTGAGCGCCGCGGAGGCGAAGTCCATCGGCGTCAGCGTCGAGGGGCGCAGCTCCGGGGCGATCTGGGCCACTCTCCGTACGCACCGGTCGAGCAGTTCCTCCGCCTCGCGGAGCAGGGTGTCCTGCACGACGCGCCGGTCGGGCGTCCGGGCGTGCACGATGGTCAGCCCGAGCCCTCGTCGTACGGCTTCGTGGGCGGCCCAGTCGAGCGCTTCCAGGCTGTGCGAGGAGCCGTCGACCGCGGCGATCACGGGATGGTCGGTGCTGGTCATGAATTCCCTCCAGATTCCGGCGGTGCGTGTCCCAGGCTCGTCGGCGCGGACACGGTGCGGCAGGGACTTTCGACCCTATCCGTCCGGAAGATCCGGGGCATTCCGCCGCCCGCGCGGGCCCCTGTACCCAGGCCCTTTGACCTTCCCCCCGGGGCAGGCCCCAGCATCGGTACCCGGTTCCGAGGAGGGGAGAGGCCCGGATGGAGACGCGTTGTGTCGTGCTCGACATCGGCGGAGTGCTGGAGACGACCCCGGCGACGGGGTGGGACGAGGAGTGGGAGCGGCGGCTCGGTCTGCCGACGGGTTCCATGCACCGGAGACTGGACGGCGTCTGGGAGGCCGGGAGTCTCGGCAGGATCACCGAGGACGAGGTCCGGGCCCGGATCGCGGCGGAGCTGGGCCTGGACGCGGCGGGGACGGACGCCTTCATGGCCGACCTGTGGGACGAGTACCTCGGCAGTCCCAACACGGAGCTGATCGCTCATGTGCGCGGCCTGCGGACCCGCTGCCGCCTGGGCATCCTGAGCAACAGCTTCGTGGGGGCCCGGGAGAGGGAGCAGAGGCTGTACGGTTTCGGCGATCTGGTGGACGACATCGTGTATTCGCACGAGATCGGGGTCGCCAAGCCCTCGCCGGCGGCCTTCGAGATCACATGCGCCCGGCTCGGTGTCCGGCCCGGGGACTGCCTTTTCGTCGACGACGTCGAGGCCAATGTCGCCGCGGCGGAGGCGTTCGGGATGCGGGGGCTCCTGTTCGCGGGCAACACGGAGGCGATCGCGGGCATCGAGGCGCACGTGGCACGCGGTTGTGCCTTCTGAGGCCCGTCACCCGCCGTCCGCCGCGATTGTCAGTGCCGGGTGCGATCCTGCCCCCATGGACGAGCTGATGCGGCAGCGGCGCGTGTACGGCGCCGACCACGACGATCCCGACCCGGGGCCCCGGCCGGGCCACAGCTACCGGGAGCTGGTGGGCGGCCCGCTGGACGGCCTGCTCCTGGACGTGACGGGCTGGACGGACCGGGCACTGCGCGAGGGCGCGGCGCTGGACACGGAGATCGGGCGGTTCGGTCCGGGCGGCAGCGCGGAGTACGGTCCGCGCGACGGCGATCCCGTCCGCTGGGACTGGCGGGGCGACCTGCCCTGATCCGCCGTGCCCGTGCGGGCGACGGCCGGGCCCCTCCCAGGGTCTTTCGTTCGGACAGGGTCTTTCGTTCGGATCGGGCACCGGGGCACGCGGGCCCGGCACGACCCGCACGAAAGACCTCGGGGCCCGGTGCTCCGGCAGGAGAACGGGGCCGCTCACCAGGACCGCTTCCCCGAACCGCTCGATACTGGACGCATGGCACAGAAGACATCCGGACCGCATGCTCCGCCCACCCTGACGCTCAAGGGCCGGAACGTACGCGTCCGCACCATTGGGGCCGTGATACTGGCGGGGCTCGCGATCTGGTTCGTCGCCGCGAACACCGGATCGACCGCCGTCCGGCTGTGGATTCCCACTCTCACCCTGCCGCTCTGGGCGGTACTGGCCGTGACCCTGGTCGTCGGGATGGTCCTGGGCGGATATCTTTTCCGCCGCCGCGCGAGGCGCTGAGCGCGGGCCCGTCCCGCCCGTGTGCCCGCCCGGCCGCTCGCGCCCAGCACAGTTCGAGCGGTCCCGCCTGTCGTGGCCGCGTGTGCGACCACCCGTCTTCCCTCCGGGTGCGCTTCTCGCCGAGCGATGTCTAATCTTGTTCCGGTGGCCCACTGGGCATGCCGGCGCGGTGCAGTCGACACCCCGGCCAGCAGCGGTCACCCTCTCGTCCGGCGACGGTCGTCATCGACACCTCGCGGACTTCCTCCTAGAGGGAAGAGGAATCGAGTATGAGTGCACATCGCATCCGCACGAGCGCCGCGGCGATCGCCGCTGTGGTGGCCCTCCCCCTTTCGCTCGGCGCCTTCGCTCCACAAGCGTCCGCTGACACACCGAGTCCGTTCGGTACCGGATGTTCCTCGCTGCCCAACAGCGGCAAGGGCAGCACCACCGAGATGTCCAAGGAACGCGTGGCGACCGCGGCGGCCAACAACCCGAAACTGACCAAGCTGGCACTCGCGTTGAAGGATGCCGGGCTCACCACGAAGCTCAACGACTCGAAGCACATCACGGTCTTCGCTCCCACGAACGCGGCCTTCGACAAGGTCTCCAAGATGCAGCTCGCCGACCTCCTCAAGGACAAGGCGCAGCTGAAGAAGGTCCTGACCTACCACGTCGTGGACAAGGCCATCACCCCCAGCGAGCTTCCCAACGGCAGCTTCAAGACGCTGGAGGGCTCCACGCTCAAGACCTCCGGGTCGGGCGAGTCGTTCAAGGTCAATGACACCGCGAAGATCGTCTGCGGCGACATCAAGACGGCCAACGCGACGGTGTACCTCGTCGACGAGGTCCTCATGCCTCCGTCCTAGAAGCAGTCCCGCTCCGGTCCCGGTGGGGCCGGAGCGGCTGAACGGCCCCGTCTCGGCGTTCTGCGGAGGCGGGGCCGTTCACCGCCGGACCGGTGCGCGGCCCACCGGCGTCACGCGGGATGTCCGGCGTTCAGCTGGTGCGACAAGTCGCGGCGCTGACGATGAAGTGGTTCGTGGCCTGCGCGGAGACCGCCGTGCCTGTGGCAGAGCTGAGACCGCGCCACCGTGCGGGGCCGCTGCCCGAGGGGCCCCGCACGGAGGACGACTGGTCAGCCCGCGGACTCGCCCGCGTGCGGGCTCAGTACACCCGCGGCCACCAGGGCGAACAGCAGGATGCCGAGCAGGACGCGGTAGATGACGAACGGCATGAAGCTCTTGGTGGTAATGAACTTCATAAACCAGGCAATTACGGCATATCCGACACCGAACGCGATGACCGTGGCGAAGATCGTCGGCCCCCACGCCACATGACCCTCGCCCGCGTCCTTCAACTCGAAGACGCCCGAGGCGAGTACCGCCGGGACCGCGAGCAGGAAGGAGTACCGGGCCGCGGCCTCGCGGGTGTAACCCATCAGCAGACCACCGCTGATGGTGGCTCCGGAGCGGGAGACGCCCGGGACCAGGGCCATCGCCTGGCAGAAGCCGAAGATCAGGCCGTCCTTCACCCCGAGTTCCTTGAGCGTCTTGCGCTCCTTGCCGGCCCGGTGCCTCCCGCCCGCGTCGTCGCGGGCGGCGAGGCGGTCGGCGAAGCCCAGGACGATGCCCATCACGATCAGCGTGGTGGCGATCAGCCGCAGATCACGGAACGGGCCCTCGATCTGGTCCTTGAGCGTCACACCCAGTACGCCGATGGGGATGGAGCCGACGATGACCAGCCAGCCCATCTGGGCGTCGTGGTCGCCGCGCATCGAACGGTCGGTCAGCGAACGGAACCAGGCCGAGACGATCCGCACGATGTCCTTGCGGAAGTAGATGAGGACTGCCGCCTCCGTGCCGATCTGGGTGATGGCGGTGAACGCCGCACCCGGGTCGTGCCAGCCGGCGAACGCGGCGGTGAGCCGCAGATGTGCGCTGGAGGAGATCGGCAGGAACTCGGTCAGTCCCTGAACGAGGCCCAGGACGAACGATTCGAACCAGCTCATGGGGGTTTGGCCATCCCGGAGGTGAGCGTGCATCGGCCGACGGCGAGGGCCGTCGGCAGCGTGCGCATTGCGGTCAAAAGAGGGCAGGGCCACAAGGGGCCCGGAGGTCTTCGGTCGGTCGCGGGCAGGGTACCGCCCTCAGATGAACAGCTGTGTGCGCACCCCGGGCGCCCCGCCCGCCGTACGCCCGGCTCACCCGGCGTTCAGCCGGTGGCGCTTGCGCCAGGCGACGACGGCCGCGGCGACTCCGGTCAGCACGATGAACCCCATCGCGGCCAGGAACGCGGGCGACGTCGGCGACGAGGCCTCGCTGCCCGCCACGACGTACGCCGCGGTGTTCGGGACCGAGCCGATCCCGGTGGCCACCAGGAACGGCGGGTACCCCATGCGGGACACCGCCGCGCAGTAGTTGGCCGCCGCGAACGGCACGCCCGGGAAGAGCCGCAGCGCCAGCATCGAGCGGAACCCGTGCCTGCTCAGCTGACCGTCCGCGGCCCTGAGCCACCGCCCGCGCAGCAGCGTGCGCAACGCGTCCTGCCCCAGCACCCTGCCCAGCGCGAACGAGATCCCCGCGCCGAGCACCGTTCCCGCCAGCGCGGCGGCCAGCCCGGCCTGCGTGCCGAAGAGCGCGCCGGCGGCCAGATTGAGCAGCGGCCTCGGGACGAAGGCCACGGTGCACACCCCGTACGCCGCTCCGAAGAGGGCCACCGCGACGGCGCCGCCGTCGAGCTGGGCGGGCCAGCCGGTGGCGAGCAGCCGCTGGGGTTCGAGGAGGAGCATCGCCGCGGCAGCGCCCAGCAGTACGGCCACGAGCAGCGAGAGGCGGGACCAGGGCGAGAGCAGCGCCCTCGTGCAGCGCACGGCGAGGCCGGTGGCGGGCCGGGTGGCGGGGGCGGGGTCGAGCATGCGGGGAGAGTAACCGACACCCGGGTGTGATCGCCGTAACGTGCGCCCCGGAAGCCGGGCGGCCGATGCCGTGCCACCGGCCCGCTCCGATGACGGGGCCGCCCGGATCCCCGGCCGGGTCCGGGCGTCCGCCCCAAAACCATTCGACGCGGCGATGTCCGTCGGACATCATCGGACCCATGTTCCGGTACGCCTTCCTCGCAGCGTCGTCCGCAGTCGCGGACGCGCCGAAGGCTGCCGTGACTTCTGCCGCAGCAGCGTTCACCGGCGCCGCAGCGCCCATCGGCGGCGCCCGAAGCTGACCCTCCCCCGACAGTCCGGCGGACCCCGCAAGGGGAGGGTCGGCGGGGCCCTGGGGTCTTCTCTCTCAGCTTCGAACACCAAGGACCGAACCATGTCCAAGACGGCATACGTGCGCACCAAGCCGCACCTCAACATCGGCACCATGGGCCACGTCGACCACGGCAAGACCACCCTGACCGCCGCCATCACCAAGGTCCTCAGCGAGCGCGGAACCGGCACCTTCGTCCCGTTCGACCGGATCGACCGGGCGCCGGAGGAGACGCAGCGCGGCATCACCATCAACATCGCGCACGTCGAGTACGAGACCGACACCCGTCACTACGCGCATGTCGACATGCCGGGGCACGCCGACTACATCAAGAACATGGTCACCGGAGCCGCCCAGCTCGACGGGGCGATCCTGGTCGTCTCCGCGCTCGACGGGATCATGCCGCAGACCGCCGAACACGTGCTGCTCGCCCGCCAGGTGGGCGTCGACCACATCGTCGTCGCCCTCAACAAGGCGGACGCCGTCGACGACGAGGACACCGTGCTGGCCGACCTGGTCGAGCTGGAGGTCCGCGAGCTGCTCTCCGCGCACGGCTACGGCGGGGACTCCGTCCCGGTCGTACGGGTGTCGGGCCTGAAGGCGCTGGAGGGCGACCCGCGCTGGACGGCGGCCGTCGAGGCGCTCCTGGACGCCGTCGACACCTATGTGCCGATGCCGGTCCGGTACACCGACGCGCCGTTCCTGCTGTCGGTGGAGAACGTCCTGACCATCACCGGCCGGGGCACCGTCGTCACCGGAGCCGTCGAGCGCGGCACCGTCCGCACCGGGGACCGGGTGTCGGTGCTCGGGCCGGACCCGGACATCGAGACGGTCGTCACCGGTCTGGAGACCTTCGGGAAGCCGATGGAGTCCGCGGAGGCCGGTGACAACGTGGCCCTGCTGCTGCGCGGTGTGGAGCGCGACCGGGTCCGCCGCGGCCATGTCGTCGCGGCGCCGGGCAGTGTGACGCCGAGTCGGCGTTTCACCGCGCAGGTGTACGTCCTGTCGGCGCGGGAGGGCGGCCGGACCACCCCGGTGACCACGGGCTACCGGCCGCAGTTCTACATCCGCACCGCGGATGTCGTCGGTGACGTCGACCTCGGCGAGGCGGCGGTGGCGCGTCCGGGCGACACGGTCGACGTGACCGTCGAGCTGGGGCGTGACGTCCCGCTGGAGACCGGACTCGGCTTCGCGATCCGTGAGGGCGGCCGCACGGTCGGCGCCGGCACCGTCACCGGCCTGCTCTGAACCGCGGCGCACCAAGGGCCCGCCCCCGTACCCCACGGGCGGCGGGCCCGGCGGCGTGCGCGAGACTGACGGCATGACGGACACAGCACTGGTCCTGGGCTCCGGCGGCGTCACCGGCGGAGCCTGGGAGACCGGAATCCTGCACGGGCTCGCGCGGTCGGGAGCGGACGTCTCCGCGGCGGATCTGATCATCGGCAGCTCGGCCGGGGCGCTGGTCGGCGCACAGCTGGCCTCCGGACTGCTCGGCCTGCCCGAACTCTACGAACTCCAGCTCGCCGATCCCCGGGACATCACGGGCGGCGGGCTCGGCGTGCTCACCCTGCTGCGCTACGCGCGCGCCGTGCTGTCCGCCCGGACCCCCGAGGCGTACGGCCGGAAGCTCGGCAGGATCGCCCTGGGCGCCCGGCCCCGCGTCAGCGCCGAGGACCGGCGCGCCGCCGTCGCGAGCCGTCTGCTGTCGCCCGAGTGGCCGGGGCGCCCGCTGACCGTCACCGCCGTCGACGCCACGACCGGCGAACTCCACACCTTCGACAGGGACGGCGGGGTCTGCCTCGCCGACGCCGTCACCGCGAGCTGCGCGGTCCCCGGTGTCTGGCCCGTCGCCCGCGCCGGAGGGCGGGACTGGATCGACGGCGGAGTGCACTCCACGGCCAACGCCCAGCTCGCCGCCGGATACGGACGCGTCGTCGTCATCGCCCCGTCGGCCGGCGGCAGCAGGGCCATCGCCTCACCGGGTTCGCAGGCGGCCGCGCTCGCCGCGAACGGCGCCCGGGTCGAGGTCATCACCCCGGACGCGGCGGCCAGGAAGGCGTTCGGGCGCAACCCCCTCGATCCGAGCCGCAGGGCCGCGGCCGCCCGCGCCGGTCTCGCCCAGTCGGCGGCCCACGCCCACTCCGTGGCCGCGGTGCTCAGCGCCTGATCCACCCCGCACAATGGGGGAGTGAACGACTCGATACCGGTCATCCGCGACGTGGACCAGGGCACCGCGAGACTCCTCCCCGACGTGGACCGGGAGCGGGCCTGGCTGCTCACCGTCGACGGCGCGCCCCAGTCCTACGTCGACCTCGACGCGCCGGACCACCTGGAGTTCGAGTACGCGCGACGGCTCGCCCATGTCGTCGACTGCGCGGCGGCACCGGGAGCGCCGCTGGACGTCCTCCACCTCGGCGGCGGGGCGCTCACCCTGCCCCGGTACGTCGCCGCCACCAGACCCGGCTCCCGGCAGGACGTCGCGGAGGCGGACCTCGGGCTCCTCGAACTGGTCGCCGAGCATCTGCCGGTCCCCGAGAGCGACGGGATCACCGTGCACGGCACCGACGCCCGCGGCCTGCTGGAGCGGACCGCGCCCGGCTCCGTCGACCTCCTGATCGCGGATGTCTTCGGCGGCTCGCGCGTGCCCGCCCACCTCACCTCCGTCGAGTACGCACGGGCCGCCCGCCGGTCGCTGCGCGAGCACGGCATCTACGCCGCCAACCTCGCGGACGGCGCGCCCTTCGGCTTCCTCCGCTCCCAACTGGCCACCTTCGCGGCCGCCTTCGAGGAACTCGCGCTGATCGCCGAACCCGCGGTACTGCGCGGCCGACGCTTCGGCAACCTCGTCCTGGTCGCCTCCCCGAGCCCCCTCGACACCGCGACGCTGACCCGCCGCTGCGCCGCCGACGCCTTCCCCGCCCGGGTCGAGCACGGCGCCGCGCTGGACCGGCTGGCCGGTGCGGCCCGGCCGGTCGGGGACGACGAGGCGGTCGCCTCGCCCGAGCCGCCCGACGGCGCCTTCAGCATCGGCTGAGACAGGCCCCGGTCCTTCGCCGCCCCGGCGGTGACCGGGCCCCGGGTCGGCCGGCGTACCTCCGGAACGCGCAGCGCCGCCCCGGTGACCGGCACGATCAGCGCCGCCCGGCCCCACAGCGCCGCTCCCCGGGCGGCCAGCGGGCCGTACCCGGACTCCGCCGCACCCAGCGCGGCGACGACCGCCGAGCGCTGATGGCCGCGACGCTCCACAGCCGGGGCGGCGGGTGAACTCCTGCCGGCCGTCGCGCGGCTCGGCGAGCGGACCGCCGCCCGCCTCCGGAACGGCGAACGCCGCCGCGATCAGCGAGCCCCGGGTACCCGGGTTCGTGATGATCGCGGCGGCGGTCAGCAGACGGTGGTCGCGGCCGGGACGCGGTGGACGGGGCGCGGGACGACGGTCACCGGGCGACCATCGCCTCCGCACCCCGGCCGTGCCCATCGCGTTCCGGGGAGGCGGAGGGGGTCAGTCGGTCTTGACGACGTCCACCAGCCGCACGGTGCTGAGGATCTTCTGGATCGTCGAGTCCGGGAGCTCGTCCTTGACGGAAGCGGCTCCGTACAGGACCCAGGACGCGAACTCACCCTTCTTGTTCTTGAAGGTGAAGGCGATGGTCTTGCCGTCGCTGTCGCACTTCTTCCGCTTCGTGACGTTCGGCGCGGTCGCGGTGACCACCTGGCCGGTCAGACCCGACTTGGTGGTGTACTGCTTCGCCTCGGTGAACTTGATGGTGCTCTGCGGCATGTGCTGGGCGTAGGCGGCCCACGCCCAGGTACCGGCCTCGCTGTGGGCGTTCTTCGCCGCGTCGGTGGCGCCCTGGGCACCCCTGGTGCCGGCACTGGCGAGGCTCATGTCCTCCATGGTGCCGTCCTTGTCCGAGTCCTCCTCGCACCACTTCTTCTGGAGGAACGCGGGAGCGGAGAAGCCGATGAGGGGCGAGCCGTCGCCCTTCTTGTCGTCCTCGAAGTACGAGAACGTGCCGGGCGTCCCGACCTCCCAGTCGCCGGGCACGTCGAACTGGGTGCCCCACTTGGGGTTGGTGACGACCTTCCAGCCGGCTATCAGGGGCTTGGGATCCCCGTCGTCGCTGCGCGGGTTCGCCTCGTCCGTGGCGGACCCGGTCGGCTTGGCGGGCGCCGAGGACTGCTTGTCGTCCGCGACGTCCTTGCTCCTGTCGTCCTTCTTGTTCATGACGACGACTCCTGTCACCACGGCGGCCACGACGACAGCGGTGGCCGCGACGATCGCGACGGCGGTGGTCTTCTTCTTGTTGCCGTCGCCCGGCTGCGGGCCACCGGGCGGACCGGGCACCGCGTACTGCGGCACGGTCTGCTGCTGGTACGGGTTCGGCTGCTGCTGGTAGCCGGGCTGCTGGCCCTGCTGCTGGTACCCCGGCTGCTGGCCGGATTGTCCCTGCTGCTGATATCCCGGCTGCTGATAGGGATTCGGCTGCTGGTACCCCGGTTGCTGGTACGGGTTCTGATTCTGGTCCTGCGGGTTTTGCTCGCCCCCGGGCGGCTGCTGTCCTGGCCACATGGCGAGTAACGATAGAGGGGTGGTGGCCGGTCTGCTACGCCCGCCCCCGTGTGCGGACGGTGAAGGACGCGATCGGGGGCGGACACGGGAGGGGCGCGGGGATGGCCAAGAATCTCTACCCGTGAGTAACATCTGGCCATGAGCGCTGAACAGATGACCGTCGGCGAGATGCTCGTCGCGACGGTCCCGATGGCCCGGACCCTCAATCTCGAATTCCTGGAGACGACCGCCGACCGCGCGGTGGTCCGACTGCCGGACCAGGCCGAATACCACAACCACATCGGCGGACCGCACGCCGGAGCGATGTTCACCCTGGCCGAATCGGCGAGCGGCGCGATCGTCATCGCCGCCTTCGGCGACCAGCTGTCGCGCGCCGTGCCGCTGGCCGTGAAGGCGGAGATCGGCTACAAGAAGCTGGCCAAGGGAGTCGTCACCGCGACGGCGACGCTCGGTCGCACGGTGGCCGAGGTCGTCGCCGAACTCGACGCGGGCGAGCGGCCGGAGTTCCCCGTCGCCATCGAGATCCGACGCGAGGACGGCGCGGTGACCGGAGAGATGACGGTCGTCTGGACGCTGCGCCCCAACGCCTGATCCCAGCCGGTTGTGCCGAGGGCCGCCACGCACCCAACGAGAGGGCGCGCGGCGGCTTTTCGTACTGTCCGGGCAGTCGGCGGGGCAGGTAGGCTTCCCGCCGTGCGCCGAGGAGTTGCCCGGCGGGCGACGGACATCAGTTTCGGAGGAATCGGCGTTGCACATCCAGGAATGGCTGGAGACCATCCCCGCGGTCAGCGTCTACGCCCTGGTGGGCGTGGTCATCGGGCTGGAGAGCCTCGGCATCCCGCTGCCGGGCGAGATCGTGCTGGTCAGTGCGGCGCTGCTGGCCGCCGGGCACGACGGGATCAACCCCTGGATCCTCGGTGCCTGCGCCTCCGCCGGAGCGGTCATCGGCGACTCGATCGGATACGCCATCGGCCGCAAGGGCGGCCGGCCGATGCTGGCCTGGCTGGGCGGGAAGTTCCCCAAGCACTTCGGTGAGAGCCAGATCGGGATGGCGGAGCGCTCGTTCCAGAAGTGGGGCATGTGGGCGGTGTTCTTCGGCCGTTTCGTGGCGCTGCTGAGGATCTTCGCCGGGCCTCTCGCGGGCGTGCTGCACATGCCGTACTGGAAGTTCCTGATCGCCAATGTGCTCGGTGGCATCGTCTGGGCGGGCGGCACCACGGCCGTCATCTACACGGTGGGGGTCGTCGCCGAGGCCTGGCTCAAGCGGTTCTCCTACCTCGGCCTGGTGGCGGCGGTGCTGATCGGCATCGCCTCGATGCTGATCGTGAAGAACCGGGCCAAGAAGGCGGCGGCGCGCGCGTCGGGCGACCCCGCGCCCGAGCCGATGGCGGTTCCGGCCGCGGACTGACCGGCCGGAGAGGCCACGTCGCGGGCGCCGGGCGCATGGAGCCGCTCCGGCGCCCGCTTCCGTACGCTCCCGGCCCCGCTCAGCCCTCGTGGGCCCGGCGGTGCGCCTCGGCCAGATCCACGTAGCCCACCGCGTTGAACCTGATGCCTTCGAGCTCCTCCTCGGTCAGCTGCCGCTTGACCTTGGCGGGGACCCCGGCGACCAGCGAGCCGGGCGGCACCTGCATTCCCTGCGGGACCAGAGCCTGCGCCGCGATCAGCGAACCGGCGCCGATGCGGGCACCGTTGAGGATGGTGGAGCCCATGCCGACGAGGACGTCGTCCTCGATGACGCAGCCGTGGAGCACGGCGTTGTGCCCGACCGAGACGCGCTCGCCGACCGTGACGGTGAACCCGGGGTCGACATGCACGCTGCAGTTGTCCTGGATGTTGCTGTCGGCCCCGATCACGATCGGGCCGCAGTCGGCGCGCAGTACGGCGTGGTACCAGACGCTGGAGCCCGCGGCCATCGTGACCTCGCCGATGACGACCGAGGTCGGCGCCGCGAAGGCGCCCTCGTCGATGTCCGGCTCCTTGCCGCCCATTCCCGTGATCAACGCCTGCTCCGCCATCGCGCGTTCCTCCGTGCCCAGGTGTGGTGCGGCCGTGGTGGTCCGGTCCCGGCAGCCGGCCGCGGCTGTTCGATCGCGTCAGGGGAACCGTATGCGAAGGGCGGGGGACCGTGGCCGAGTGGGGTGAACATCACAGGTGGCCGCCGTGATCGGGCCGGGCGCCGCCGACTACCGTGAGCGAGTGCCGACGAACAGGAACACGTTCTCTTCCCTTGCCGCCTGGCGGCGGCGCGCCCTGTCCCGGGCCGTGCACCGCGGCTGGCGCTGGGTGCAGGAGTCGGGCGCGGTCACCGCTGACCGCCCCGGCGCGCTGCGCTTCGGCCGGATCGGACCGGGCACCCGGCTGGCCTTTCCGCAGGGCACGGTCTTCGGGGAGCGGTGGATCGAGCTCGGCGCGCACTGTGTGATCGGGGAGCAGGTGACCCTGACGGCCGGACTCATGCCCGATCTGGACCTCGGCCCCGATCCGATCCTGACCCTGGGGGACGGGGTGGTGCTCGGCCGCGGCAGCCATGTGGTCGCGGACACCACGGTGACCATCGGCCCGGACACGTACTGCGGGCCGTACGTCTACATCACGTCGACGAACCACAGCTACGACGATCCGCACGAGCCGGTCGGCCGGCAGTGGCCCCGCATGGAGCCGGTCGCCATCGGCCCCGGCTGCTGGATCGGCACCGGAGCGGTGATCCTCCCGGGAGCCACGCTCGGGCGCAACGTGGTGGTCGCGGCGGGGGCGGTGGTACGGGGCGAGGTGCCCGACCACGCGGTGGTGGCCGGTGCCCCCGCCCGCGTCGTCCGGAGCTGGGACGCCGAGCAGGGCTGGCAGCCGCCGCTGCGCACCCCCGCCCCGGTACCGATCCCCACGGGTGTCACCCCCGAGCAGCTGCTGGCCCTGGCGGAGGCCGGTGAGACGGCGGCCCCGCCCGCCGACTGACCGCCTCCCGGCCTCATCCGGTCGCGAGCAGCACCGTGCCCACCAGGGCGAGACCGGCCCCGGCGGCCTGCACCCCGCGCAGCCGTTCCTTCAGCACCCCGCGCGCGGCCAGCGCCGTCACCACCGGATACAGCGAGGCGAGGACGGCGGCCACCATGACCGGCCCGTGCTGTGCGGCGACCGAGTAGGTGCCGTTGGCCGCGACATCCGCGAGCCCGACGAGCGCCAGCGCGGGCAGCGCCGCCCGCACCGCCGCGGCCCCGCCCTCCTCGGGCAGCGCGCGTGCGCCGCGCCGCACCGACGCGTACAAGGCCGCACCACCCACCGCGCAGTTGGTCAGGCGCTGGACGAAGAGCGCCAGGAACAGCCCGGTCACCGTCGTGGACGCCTCCGCGATCAGGGACATCACCGAGCCGAAGCCGAACGCGGCCGCCAGCGTCAGCAGCACCGCCCGGCGCCGCACCGGCTCCCCGCGCACCTGAGGGCCGCCCGCCAGCACGACGCCCACCACCGCGATCCCGACCCCCACGAACTGCGGCGTCCCCGGCCGCTCCCCGAGGACGAGCCCGACGCCCACCGGCACGGCGACGCCCAGCGAGCCGAGCGGGGAGACCACGCCCATCGGCCCGAGCGCCAGGGCCTCGTAGAAGCACAGCATCGCCGCCGGTCCGACGGCGCCCGCCGCGACGGCGAACCACAGCCGCGGCCCCGCCTCGCTCCAGCCGCCGGTCGCGATCACGACGCCACCCAGCACCGCGGCCGCGACGGCCTGCGAGACGACGACCACGGTGAGCGCGGGCAGACGCCGGGCGAGCAGTCCGCCGCCGAAGTCCGCCAGCCCCCAGAGCAGGCTGGTGGCCAGCGCGAACAGTGCTGTCATGGCAGGCCTCGCAGTACAGTGCGGTGAACGGTGGGTGCACCACACCGTAGTGCAGTATTTTTGACCCTGTCATCCAGAATATTGGACGGAATGTGTCTGACCTCGATCGGCTCACTCAGTCGCTGGCACGCAATCTCAAGCGCTGGCGGGGGGAGCGCGGTTTCACCCTGGACGTTCTCGCCGCCCGTGCCGGGGTCAGCCGCGGCATGATCATCCAGATCGAACAGGCCCGCACCAACCCGAGTGTCGGCACCACGGTCAAGCTCGCCGACGCGCTGGGCATCAGCATCACCACCCTGCTCGACCACGAACAGGGCTCCCCGGTCCGGCTGGTGCCCGAGAGCCAGGCGGTGCGCATGTGGTCCACCGACGCGGGCAGCTCCACCACCCTGCACGTCGGCACGGAGGCGCGGGGCCCGCTCGAACTCTGGTCCTGGCGACTGATGCCCGGCGACAGCAGCGCCTCCGACCCGCACCCCGAGGGCACCGTCGAACTGCTCCACGTCACCGCGGGCGAGCTCACCCTGGTCGTCGACGGCACCCCGTACGCCGTGCCCGCGGGCGGCTCCGCCTCGTTCGAGGCGCACCACCCGCACGCCTACCGCAACGACGGCACCGAGCCGGCCGAGATCACCATGGCGGTCTCCATCCCACCCGTACGGTGAGAATCCTGTCCGTACAGTGAGACGCCCCCGCCGAAGGCCCCGGGAGCGCCACCGGCCGTTGCTAGCGTGGGCGCATGCGCGCTCCCATCGGCTCCTTCGACAACGCGGCCCCGGCGGCCGACCGCCTCGATCTGCTCACCGGACCCGTCGCCTCGGCGGTGACCGCGGGGTGGGGCGGATTCCCCGCCGAGCAGATCATCCATGTCGACACGGACCCGGACATCGCCGACACCGCCGTCTTCGTCGAGCACCACGGGGCCGAACTGCTCGACCGGTCGGCCAACTGTGTCGTCGTGGCGGGCAAGCGCGGCGGCGAGGCCACGCTCGCGGCCTGCGTCGTCCTGTCGCACTCCCGCGTCGACGTGAATGGCGCGGTCCGCAGGCAACTGGGCGCCCGCAAGGCGTCCTTCGCCCCGATGGACACCGCCGTCGGCCGGACCGGCATGGAGTACGGCGGCATCACCCCCGTCGGCCTCCCCGCCGACTGGCCCCTGCTGCTCGATCCCGCCGTCGTCGACGCGGAGTGGGTGCTGATCGGCAGCGGCAGCCGGCGCGGCAAGCTCATCGTCCCGGGCAAGGCGCTGGCAGCGCTGCCGGGCGCGGTGATCGTCGAGGGGCTGGGCCTGCGCGGCTGAGCACACGGACCGCGGGCCGGAGCGTTCAGCCGGGTGCGTGGCACAGGGTCCGTGCCTGTGCTCCGGTCCGGTGGGAAGCCAGCCAGCAGGCGGCGAAGTCGACGGCGTCGCAGATGCGGAAGAGACGGCTCACCGACGACCCCACCGGACCGGTGCGCACGGCCGAGCCGTCGCCCGTACGGGCGAAGTCCGCGCCCAGGGCCGCGAAGTCGCCGTCGTCCAGGGCGACGTCCTCGTACTCCCACCACCGGCGCCGGCCCCCGGCCTCCACCACACAGCGGTAGCTGCGGCGGGGCGGGGCGGGCATCCGGTACTCGCCGAGATGGAACGCGCTGCAGGTGTCGAACCCGGTGCCCAGCAGAAGCACCTGGGCCTCCGCGTCGTGGAGACGGGCCAGGGGCGAGTCCTCGCCGAGATGGCAGTCGGGGCGGTGACCCGCCAGCAGGTCCCGGGCCCTCGGGCCGAGCGCGGCGAAGGAGGTCTGCGGATGGTCGCTGCGCACCGCGCCGTCACTGAGCCGCACCGTCTCCGCGAGGCGCCCCATCGACGGCGCGGGCGAGGCCGCCGGATCGAAGGGCGGCATCGCCGCCCGAACGGCCTCCCGCTCCCGGTCGTCGAGGCCGCGCACCCGGTCCAGATAGTGCGGAGACGTATCGGAGTTCTCCGGCGTGAAGACGGGAACGACGAGCGTGCCGCGCGCTCCGAGGGCGTCCCGCAACGCACCGACAACCGCACGGACCCCGCCGTCCACCCGTCCCACCGCGCGCATCGAGGCATGCACCAACAGGACACCACCGCGCTCCACGCCGAGCGCGGACAGCTGTCCCGTCAGCCCGCTCCGGCGATGGACGACGGTCGGCGCAGTCGTAGTAGTCACAGCGGGCCATTCTCCCAGCCGGACGCCGGGCACGACACCACGCACATCCGGCCGGGGGACGCGCGTACGTCCACCCGCCCGATCCGCCGGACGGGCCCTACCGGCCCAGCGCCGGGATCTCGATCGCGGGGCACCGGTCCATGACCATGTCCAGCCCCGCCGCACGTGTGCGGTCGTACGCCTCCGGGTCGACCACCCCGAGCTGGAACCAGACGGCCCCGGCACCCGCGGCGACCGCCTCGTCCGCGACCGCGCCCGCGAGCTCGCTGTTGACGAAGACGTCCACCACGTCGACCGGGAACGGGATGTCGGCCAGCGAGGCGTACCCGTCCTCGCCGTGCACCCGCTCCGCCTTCGGGTGCACCGGCACCACCCGCTTGCCGAAGCGCTGGAGCACCTCGGCGACGCCGTAGGCCGCGCGCGAGCGGTTGCCGGACAGGCCGACCACGGCCCAGGTGTCGCCGCCGTCCAGGAGGATCCGGCGGATCGTCTCTTCGTCTGCGTACATGATCCGCACAACGGACGGCGGCCCCCGGCCATTCCCGTACGGGGGCATAGGGTGGCCGGATGCAGGAGCAGTACCGGACAGTCGCCCGAGCGGGCGTGCACGAGACCGAGATCAACCGATCGCGTTTCATCTGCGCGCTCGCCCCCGCCGCCACCGAGCAGGAGGCGCAGGACTTCGTCGCACGCATCCGCCGGGAACACCCGACCGCCACCCACAACTGCTTCGCCTATGTGATCGGCGCCGACGCCTCCGTGCAGAAGGCGAGCGACGACGGGGAACCCGGGGGCACCGCGGGCGTCCCCATGCTCCAGATGCTGACCCGCCGTGAGATGCGCTACGTCGTCGCCGTCGTCACCCGCTACTACGGCGGCGTCAAGCTCGGCGCCGGCGGACTGATCAGGGCCTACGGGGGAGCGGTCGGCGAGGCCCTCGACGAGCTCGGCACCCTCACCCGGCAGCGGTTCCGCCTCGCCACGATCACCGTCGGCCACCAGCGCGCGGGCAAGCTGGAGAACGACCTCCGCGCCACCGGCCGCACCGTGCGCGAGGTCCGCTACGCGGAGGCCGTCGTCATCGAGATCGGGCTGCCGGACGCCGACGTCGAGTCCTTCCGCGGCTGGCTGGCCGACGCCACGGCGGGCGAGGCCGGGCTGGAACTGGGCGGCGAGGCGTACGGGGACGCCTGACCGGACCTCCTGGAACGCGGACCGTTCGTCCGCCGGGCCACGGACCCGGAAGCGGTCGGCGGTGATGCGAGACTGTGGGCGGTGGGAAGAGCGGGACCCACCCGCCGACGTGACGGGACCGACAGCCGGACCCCGTGACGGCCCGGCGCGAAAACGGTGCGCGGCGGGCGGGAGCCCCGGGGGCGGAGGAAGAGAACCATGCGGGTCGGAGCCGGGTCTTGAGAATTCTGCACACGTCGGACTGGCACCTGGGACGCTCCTTCCACCGGGTCTCCCTCCTCGAAGCCCAGGCCGCCTGCCTGGACCACCTGGTGGCCACCGTGCGCGAGCACGAGGTGGACGCGGTGCTCGTCGCGGGTGACGTGTACGACAGGGCCGTGCCGCCGCTCCCCGCCGTCGAGCTCTTCGACGACGCGCTGCACCGGCTCGCCGCCGTCGGCGTACCCACCGTGATGATCTCGGGGAACCACGACTCGGCACGCAGACTGGGCGTGGGCGCGGGACTGATCGGACGGGCCGGGATCCATCTGCGGACCGACCCCGCCGACTGCGCCACCCCCGTCGTCCTGCACGACGCGCACGGCGAGGTGGCGTTCTACGGACTGCCCTATCTGGAACCGGCCCTGGTCAAGGACCTCCTCAAGGCGGAGCGGCCGGGACACGAGGCGGTGCTCACCGCCGCCATGGAGCGGGTGCGCGCGGATCTGGCCGCCCGCCCGGACGGCACCCGGTCCGTGGTGCTCGCCCATGCCTTCGTCGCGGGCGGCGAGCCCAGCGACAGCGAGCGCGACATCACCGTCGGCGGGGTGGCCGCCGTGCCCGCCGGAGTGTTCGACGGCGTCGACTACGTGGCCCTCGGCCACCTCCACGGCTGCCAGAGCGTCACCGAACGCGTCCGCTACTCGGGATCGCCGCTCGCGTACTCCTTCTCCGAGGCCGCCCACCGCAAGACGATGTGGCTGATCGACCTCGACGCCTCGGGCACCGTCGCCGCCGAACGCGTCGACTGCCCGGTACCCCGCCCCCTGGCCAGACTCCGCGGCCGCCTCGACGAGCTCGTCGACGACCCCGCCCTGGAGCGGCACCGCGATTCCTGGATCGAGGCGACCCTGACCGACCCGGTGCGCCCGGCCGAACCGATGGCCCGGCTCGTCGAGCGGTTCCCGCACACGCTCAGCCTCGTCTTCGAACCCGACCGCGCCCCCGACGACCCGCTCGCCTCGTACGCGCAGCGCCTCAGGGGACGCGACGACCAGCAGATCGCCGAGGACTTCGTGGCACATGTACGCGGCGGCTCGGCCGCCGACGAACAGGAACGAACGGTGCTGCGCGGCGCCTTCGACCACGTCCGGGTGGACGACGGCGTGCGCGAGGTGAACCGTTGAGACTCCACCGCCTCACCGTCACCGCCTTCGGGCCGTTCGGCACCACCCAGGAGATCGACTTCGACGCCCTCTCGTCGGCCGGGCTCTTCCTGCTGCACGGGCCGACGGGCGCCGGGAAGACCTCGGTCCTCGACGCGGTCTGCTACGCCCTCTACGGTGCGGTGCCCGGCGCCCGCCAGAGCCCCGGCACCTCGCTGCGCAGCGACCACGCCCCGGCGGACCTCGCCACCGAGGTCGGGCTCGAACTGACGGTCGGCGGCCGACGCCTCGAAGTCACCCGGAGCCCCGCACAGCCCCGCCCCAAGAAGAAGGGCAACGGCTTCACGACGGAAAAGGCCCAGAGCCGCCTGCGCGAGTACGACCCCGACGGCGGCTGGCGGCCGCTCAGCCGCTCGCACCAGGAGATCGGCGAGGAGATCACCCAGCTGGTCGGAATGAGCCGTGAGCAGTTCTGCCAAGTGGTCCTCCTCCCGCAGGGCGACTTCGCCCGCTTTCTGCGCGCCGACGCCGAGGCGCGCGGCAGACTCCTCGGCAGGCTCTTCGACACCCACCGCTTCGCCGCCGTCGAGGACCGCCTGGCCGAACTGCGCCGTGCCGCCGAGACCAGGGTCAGGGCCGGGGACGAGCGGGTCCTCGCGGTGGCCCAGCGGATCGCCCAGGCCGCAGGACCCGCCGCGGGCGAATCGCCGCTCCCCCGCGTCCAGCCCGGCGACCCCGGTCTCGCCGAGAGCGTGCTGGAGTGGGCCGCGACGGCCCGCAGCGGCGCCCGCGAACGGCTCGACATCGCCGCCTGCTTCCTGGCCATGGCCGAGGGACGCCAGTCGGCCGCCCGCCTGGCCCTCGACCGCGCCCGCGAACTCGCCGCGCTCCAGCAGCGGTACGAGGAGACCCGGCGCCGCGCCGACGCCCTCGAAGCCCGCCGCCCGGAACACGACCGTCACCGCGAACGCCTCGCACGGGCCCGCAAGGCGGACCTCGTCGCGCCCGCCCTGGAACTCCGCGAGGAGGCCGAGCACGCCTACCGCACGGCCTGCCGGGCCCGTGACCGCGCCCGCGCGGTGCTGCCCGGCACCCTCGCCGACGCCGGCGCCGAACAGCTGGCGGAGCTGGAGCGACGGCTCCGCCAGGAGCTCGGAGGGCTCGAAGCGGCCCAGCGCGCCGAACGGCGCAGCGCGCGGATCGACACCGAGCGGGCCGTACTGGAGCGCGAGGCCAGGGCCGATGACGAGCTGATCCGCGAGGCGGAGGTCTGGCTGGCCGACTGGGAGTCCACCCGTGACGGCCTGCGGGCCCGTATCGAGGCGGCCCAGGAGGCCGCCACCCGCGCCGAACAGCTCGCCGGCCGACTGGAGCCCGCCCGCGCGCGGCTGGACGCGGCCCGTCGCCGCGACGCGCTCGCCACCCGGGTGTCGGCCGCCGCCGAGCGGCTGGCCACGACCCGCGAGCGGACCGCCGAAGCCCATGAGACCTGGCTGGAGCTGCGAGAACGGCGTCTGCGGGACATCGCGGCGGAACTGGCGGCGGAACTGGTGGAGGGGGAGGACTGCAAGGTCTGCGGCTCGGCCGAGCACCCCCGCCCGGCCCGCGCCGCCGACGGACACGTCGACAGGGCCGCCGAGGAGGAGGCGCTCGACGCCTATCGGCGCGCCGAGGAGGCACGCGGCCGCGCCGACCGGGAGCTCGGGGCCGTACGCGAGCAGCACTCGGCCGCCCGTGCGGCCGCCCGGTCGGCGGTGCCGCAGCCGAGGGACGGGGCCGGTACCGCCGAACCCGCCCCGTACGGCTGCCCGGCCGGGAGCGCGGCCGCCGGTCCGGCGGGCACCCCGTGGCCCGCCGAGGCCGGTGAGGCGGCCGCCGACACGCTCGGCACCGGTCCCGACGCCGACCCCACCGTCGGCGCACTCGGCGCACTCGTCGACCGGCTGGCCGGTCTGCACATCGAGGCCCACCGCACCGCGGCCGGTATGCACGCGGCGCGCGAGGCGCTGGCTGCTGCCGAGCGGGAACAGGCCGAACGGCTCGACGGCCGCCGGCTCGCCGAACACCGGGCCGCGGCCCGCACCTCCCAGCGCGAGGCCCTGGACCGCGAACAGGCGTCGCTGGAGGCCGATCTGGTGGCCGCCCGGGGCGAGGCGGGCAGCGTGGCCGAACACGCGGCGCTGCTGGAACGCCGGGTCGCGCTGCTCGCCGCCGCCGCCGACGCGGTGCGCGGGGAGGAGACGGCCGCGCAGCGCCGCAAGGAGGCCGACGACCGGCTCGCGGACGCCGCGTTCCGGGCCGGGTTCGACACGCCGCAGGCCGCCGCCGAGACCCTGCTCGACGATGCCGCGCAGCGCGAACTCCAACGGCTCGTCGATGCCTGGCAGTCCGAGGCGGCCGCGGTGGCCGACCGCCTGGCCGAGACGGAGACCCGGGCCGCCGCCGACCACCCGCGGGCCGCGGTGGAGGCGGCGCGGGCCGCGCACGACAGGGCCGAGAGGCTGCTGCGGGACGCCTCCGCCGCGCTGGCGGCCGCGCGCGAACGCTGCACCGAACTGGGCAGGCTCTCGCGCGGTGCCGCGGACGAGGTACGCGGACTCGGCCCACTGCGCGAGGAGTACGACCGGGTGGCACGGCTCGCCGGGCTCACCGCGGGCACCTCCGTGGACAACGAACGCAAGATGCGGCTGGAGTCGTACGTGCTCGCCGCCCGGCTCGAACAGGTCGCCGCCGCGGCCACCGCACGCCTCCGGCGCATGTCGTCGGGCCGCTACACACTGGTCCACTCCGACGCCCGCGCCGGAGGCCGCAGAGCGGGCCTGGGGCTGCATGTCGTCGATGCCTGGACCGGCCGCGAGCGCGACACGGCGACGCTCTCGGGCGGCGAGACGTTCTTCGCCTCGCTCGCCCTGGCACTCGGCCTCGCCGACGTCGTCACCGACGAGGCGGGCGGCGTACGGCTGGACACCCTCTTCATCGACGAGGGCTTCGGCAGCCTGGACGACCAGACCCTCGACGAGGTGCTCGACGTGCTGGACTCGCTGCGCGAGCGGGACCGCAGCGTAGGCATCGTCAGCCACGTCGCCGACCTGCGGCGCCGCATCCCGGCCCAGCTCGAAGTGGTGAAGGAGCCGCACGGATCGGCGGTACGGCACCGCTCCGTCGGCGGGTTCAGCGACTGATGGCGCGACGAGGGAGCGGCGAGGAGTAGACGACGCTGGTGGTCACCGAACCGAGGGCGCCGATCCTGCCGGAGATCTCCTCCAGATGACGCATGGAGCGCGCGGTGACCTTCAGCACGAAGCAGTCGTCACCGGTGACATGGTGGGCCTCCACGATCTCCGGAGTCGTGTCGAGCAGATCGTGGAACGGCTTGTAGTGGCCGTTCGGATAGCGCAGCCGTACCAGGGCGAGGACCGGCAGCCCGAGCCGCTCCGGGTCGACGACGGCGGCGTAACCGCTGATCACCCCGGCCTCTTCCAGCCTGCGCACCCGCTCGGTCACGGCGCTCGGGGACATCGCCACCGCGCGCGCCAGGTCGGCGAAGGACGCCCGTCCCTCGCGCTGGAGGACATCGAGGATGCGCCAGTCGGTGGCGTCCGGGGAATAGTCGGTCATACCCGGGAGACAACAGGGAAATCCTCGGCGGATCAAGCGATGTGCCAGGGATCTCGTCTTCCGGGAGGAGGATCACCGACCGTAGATTTCCGGACATGACCTCGCAGCCCGGCTCCGTCGCCGCCCACCCCGTCCTCCGCGTCCCGCCGGCCTCCCCGGCGGCGGCCGTCGCCCACTTCGGTGCCTCGCTCGCCTTCCACACGGACGTCTCCGACGTCGCCGCCGCGTTCGCGGACGGCGGCGACCCCGGCTTCGTGCTTCTGGACGCGCGCTCCACCGAGTCCTGGAACCAGGGGCACGTCCCCGGCGCGGTCCACCTGCCGGCGGCGGCCGTCGCCGAGCGGGCCCCGGACCTCCTCGACCCGGCGGTTCCCGTGGTCACGTACTGCTGGGGGCCCGGCTGCAACGGTGCGACCCGCGCCGCGCTGGCCCTCGCCGAACTCGGCTACCGCGTCAAGGAGATGCTCGGCGGCTTCGAGTACTGGGTCCGCGAGGGCTTCGGGTTCGAGACCCTGGAGGGGCACGAGCGGCACGCCCCGGACCCGCTCACCGCACCGGCCGGATCCGCCGACTGCGGCTGCTGACCGGCCCGGCGCCCCGGGCGCGGCCGTGCCCGGCGGCCGGAGCGCCGGGGTGAACCGGGCCCGGCCGCCGGGGAGTCGCGCGGGACCGGGTCAGAGCCTGGACAGCTCGTCGACGAGGTCGTCGAGCCCGAGCGGCCCCTGGGACAGCGCCGCCATGTGCCAGGCCTTGGCGTCGAACGCGTCGCCGTGCGCCTTGCGGGCGTTCTCCCGGCCCAGCAACCAGGCGCGCTCGCCCAGCTTGTAGCCGATGGCCTGTCCCGGCATCGAGAGGTAGCGGGTCAGTTCGCTCTCCACGAAGTCGGCCGGACGGCCGCTGTGGTTGCCGAAGAACTCCTGGGCCAGATCAGGGGTCCACCGCTCGCCCGGGTGGAACGGGGAGTCCGCCGGGATCTCCATCCCGGCGTGCATGCCGATGTCCACGATCACGCGGCAGGCCCGCATCATCTGCGCGTCCAGATAGCCCAGGCGGCGCTCCGGGTCCGGCAGGAACCCCAGCTCGTCCATGAGCCGCTCCGCGTACAGGGCCCAGCCCTCGGCGTTGGCGCTGACCATCCCGATCGACGCCTGGTAGCGGGAGAGGCTGTCGGCGACGTGCGTCCACTGCGCGATCTGCAGGTGGTGGCCGGGCACGCCCTCGTGGTACCAGGTGGAGACCAGGTCGTACACCGGGAAACGGGTCTCGCCCATGGTGGGCAGCCAGGTGCGGCCGGGGCGCGAGAAGTCCTCGGAAGGGCCCGTGTAGTAGGGGGCCGCGGCGCCGCCGGGCGGTGCGATCCGGGACTCCACCTTCCGTACCCGCTCGGCGAGTTCGAAGTGCGTGCCGTCCAGTGCCTCGATGGCCTCGTCCATCAGACCCTGCAACCAGGCCTGGGTCTCGTCGACGCCCTCGATGTGCTTGCCGTGTACATCGAGATGGGCCAGCGCCTCCCAGGGACCGGCGCCGGGCAGCACCTTCTCGGCCTCGGTCCGCATCTCGGCGAGCAGCCGGTGGTACTCGGACCAGCCGTACGCGTACGCCTCGTCGAGGTCCAGGTCGGTTCCGTTGAAGTAGCGCGACCAGCGGGCGTAGCGCTCGCGGCCCACCGTGTCCGGCGCACCCTCGATCGCGGGGGCGTACACCTCGCGCATCCAGTCGCGAAGGGCCGCGACCGACTCCGTGGCCTGCCGGGCACCGGCATCGAGATCGGCACGCAGCGCCGCGGGCCCGGCGGCCACGAACTCCTGGAAGAAGCCCGGACCGCTCTCTCCCGCCCACTCGTCGAGCTGCCCGATGAAGGTGGCGGTGGCGCGCGGGCCGCCGTGGAGCTTGCGCTCCAGGCCGAGCGCGAGCGACTCGCGGTAGCCCTCCAGTGCGGCGGGCACCGCGCGCAGCCGGTCCACGACCGCCGCCCAGTCCTCGTCGGTCTCGGTCGGCGTCACCGTGAACACCTCACGGACGCTGTGCGCCGGGGAGGCCAGGTTGGAGACCGTGCACAGCCCTTCCCCGGCGTCGTGGACGGCGAGTTCGGCCGTGAGGCGCTCGCGCAGAAGACGGCCGCAGCGGCGCTCGGCGTCGGTGTCCGCGCCGGGCCGCTTCTCGGCGGCGTCGAGCGCGGCGAGGGTGGTGCGGGCCAGCTCGGCACGTTCCTGTTGTCCGGCGGGGGAGAAGTCGGGAAGGCGGCGAGAACTCTCCGCGACTCCGAGGTAGGTGCCGGTGACCGGGTCGAGTTCGATGAATGCCTCGACGTAGGTATCGGCGACCTGGCGGGGCAGCGGGCTGTTGGAAGTGTCTGACATGTGGACATCTTCGTACGGCGAAGGCTTCCGCGTCATCATCATTCGGCCTCAGTGGCCGGACTCCGACGATCCTGCGGGCGGTGGCAGCAGCGGGCCGCACTCCCACTGCTGGAATATCAGCCGGGTCTCGACCCTCGCCACCTCACGGCGCGAGGTGAATTCGTCGAGCACCAGGCGTTGCAGATCGGCCGTGCCCGTGACGGCGACATGGACCAGGTAGTCGTCGGGGCCGGTCAGATGGAACAGGGCACGGGTCTCCGGCAAGGTCCTGATGCGTTCGACGAACGGCCCGATGAGCTCTCTGCGGTGCGGCCGGACCTGCACGGAGAGCAGCGCCTCCAGGCCGCGGCCGAGCCGTGCCGGGTCCAGCCGCAGCTGGTGGCCGAGAATGACGCCCGAGCGCCGCAGCCGGGTCACCCGGTCCAGACACGTCGACGGTGCGACACCGACCTCGGCGGCCAGCTCGCGGTAGGTCGTCCGGGCATCGTTCTGGAGCAGTCGCAGAATGTGCAGATCCACCGGATCGAGAGCGACGGAATCGGCCATCCGCCGAACGTAACACGGGAAATGGCGCCGTTGGTCCGGTGCTTGTTCAGAGTGTGGGCATGGACACCGAACCCTCGATGGCGCCCCCGACCACAACCCGGTCCAGGGCGCTGGCCACCGAAGCCGTGCACGCGGGACGCGACGACCTCGCGGCCCTCGGACTGCACACCCCGCCGATCGACCTGTCCACCACCTACCCCTCGTACGACTCCAGGGGCGAGGCGGAGCGGATCGACGCCTTCGCCGCCACCGGCGCCCGACTCGAAGGGCCGCCCGTCTACGCGCGGTTGGACAACCCGACGACGGCCCGGTTCGAGACCGCCCTCGCCCGGCTCGAAGGGACCGCGAGCGCCGTGTCGTTCGCCAGCGGAATGGCGGCGCTCACCGCCGTGCTGCTGGTCCGCGCGAGCATGGGGCTGCGCCATGTGGTCGCCGTCCGGCCGCTCTACGGCTGTAGCGACCACCTGCTCGGCGCGGGGCTGCTGGGCACCGAGGTGACCTGGACGGATCCGGCGGGCATCGCGGAGGCGATCCGTCCGGACACCGGCCTGGTGATCGTGGAGACGCCCGCCAACCCGACCCTCGCCGAGGTCGACATCCGCGCGATCGCGCACTCCTGCGGGTCCGTGCCGCTGCTCGTCGACAACACCTTCGCCACTCCGGTACTGCAGCGGCCCGTCGAGCACGGCGCCCGCATCGTGCTGCACAGCGCCACCAAGTACCTCGGCGGTCACGGTGACGTGATGGGCGGGGTCGTCGCCTGCGACGAGGAGTTCGCGGCCCGGCTGCGGCAGGTCCGTTTCGCCACCGGCGGGGTGCTGCACCCGATGGCCGGATATCTCCTGCTGCGCGGACTGGCCACGCTCCCGGTACGGGTACGGGCCGCGTCCGCGAGCGCCGCCGAACTCGCCCGCAGGCTGTCCGCCGATCCGCGCATCGCCAGGGTCCACTACCCGGAGATCGGCGGCGCGATGGTCTCGTTCGAGGTGTACGGGGATCCGCACCGGGTGATCTCGGCCGTCCGGCTCATCACGCCCGCGGTGAGCCTCGGCAGCGTGGACACCCTGATCCAGCATCCTGCCTCCATCAGCCACCGCATCGTGGCCGAGGGGGACCGGCAGGCGGCCGGCGTGGGGGACCGGCTGCTGCGCCTGTCGGTCGGCCTGGAGGACGTCGAGGACCTGTGGGCCGATCTGCGCCGAGCGCTCGGCGCGCGGGAATCCGGACCGAGCACCTCCGCGACCGGGGCCTCGGCGCAGGGGACTGCCGTGGACGGGGCCCAGGAGGCGGGAATCAGCGACCTGCCTCCTCGTACGGGGGCAGCGAGCGCACCGGTGTCGCGTCCAGCCGGGCGGTGATGACCAGGGTGCCCTCCTCGATCTGGTAGTCGAGCGGCAGGGACAGCGCGCGCATGGCCGCGACCATGCCGGTGTTGGAGGACTGGGTGACCGCGTACACGCTCTCGCAGCCCGCCTCTACGGCGAGTGCCACCAGGCGGCTCAGGAGTTCGGAACCGATGCCGCGGCGCTGCCATTCGTCCTCGACGAGGAGGGCGACCTCGGTCTCGTCGCCGTCCCACAGGAGATGGCCGAGGGCGACCAGCCGGCCCGAGGTGGTCTGCACGGCCAGTGTGCGGCCGAAGCGGGGGCTGAGCAGGTGGTCCAGATAGCGGTCGGCGTCGTGGACCGGCCCGTGGTAGCGCAGCCGGAGGGTCCGGTCGGAGCAACGGTCGTGCATCGCCCGTGCGGCCGGGAGGTCGCCGTGGTCCGCGCGGCGCACGGTGATCTCGTTGCCCTCGGGCAGGGTGAGCACCTGCTCGCCGCGCGGGACGCGGGGTCCGAGCCGGGCATCGAGCTCGACCAGGGCCCGCGCCCGTGCGAACTCGGTCGGGGTGAACGGGAGATGGGGCCGCTCGATGGTGAGGACGCCCCCTGAGGGGTCGCGCAGCCGCATCAGCGTCTCCTCCAGTGCTCCTTCGACGGGTGCGGTCTCGCCGGTCTCCCGGCCGGTGATCGAGACGGCGGGCAGCGAGTGGATGGTGCAACGGCCGAGCAGTTGCCGCAGGGCGAGCGGGAGCTCGGCGGCGTCCAGTGCGGTGCGGGTGGCGAGGCCGAGGACGCGGGTCGGGGCGTCGACCAGATCGTGCGCGTCGGCCCGCTCGATCCAGGTCGAGCCTCCCCCGGCGGCGGAGATCGCCCGGGTCAGCTGCTGGGCCGCGAGCGGGGCCGGAGCACGCAGCAGGAACTCGTCGACCGTGCCCTCGGCCAGCGGGTGCGTCTGCAGGGTGAGGATGTCGACCCGGTGCCGGGCGAGGGCACCGCACAGCGCGGCCAGGCTGCCGGGGGCGTCCCGGACCGTGGTCCGCACCCGCCACAGCACCGTGTCGTCGGGGGCCGGGGCAGGGGCCGCGCCGGTGGGCGTACGCACCGGTGCGGTCGCGTCGGTGCCGGTGCCGGTGCCGGTGTCGATGTCAGCGTCGGTACGGTGCTTGGGACCCGCGCCTTCGCCGGTCCCGGTCGGCGGCGGCGCGTGGCTGTGCCTCCGTGCCCACCAGGTGTGAAACGCGGCTGTCACCGCGAGGGCCACGGCCGAGGCGATCAGCAGATACGGCCCGTCCGGCTGGTGCCCGATCAGGTTGGCCACGGCGTCGGCCACCGCGACCGCGGTGAACAGCGCGGCCAGTTCGGTCACGTCGCGGCGCCAGTGGTGGGAGCGGCGGGTGGTCTTCTCCGGTGTCACTTCAGTCATGTCAGTCATGGATTCACTCTGACCGAGCGTTGTTGCCTGACTACGAACGCCCTGTGACCGATGGGTTAAGTGCGAATCTGATCCCTTTCCTGTCGTTTTCGGCCACTGATTCCTTCCATCAAGAGCCTTCGTCGTGATTCCTTCCGCCACCACGGCCGGTCCCGGTCGGGTCCCTGGTCTCGGTTCCGGTCCCGTGCGGGGCTCGGAGTGGATCGGGAGCGGTCCGAGCCCGGGGCGGGAGTTGGCGCCGGGATGGGGCTTCCTCCTCGACCTCGCCCTCGCCCTCGCCCTCGTGCCGGTTCCGTTCCCCGTCCGTTCGTCCGTCCGGGGTGACGGCCTGATTTCTCCACACCGTCACCCCGTCCACGTCGTCCCTGCGGCGACTCCGGCGACTCCGAAAACCGTGGCGGTCACGAGGAGCCACTACCCGGGGAGCGACTCCACCCCAGAGCCCTGGGGCATCTCTCGGAGCCCTGGAGCCCTGGAGGTCTGCCGCATCCCGGAGGCGTCCCTCGATACCCGGCGCGTTTCGCGCTGCCTGGAACGTTCTTCGGCGCTCCGGAGCGTTACGCCAGTTCCGCACTCCGCTCCCAGGCGTCCGCCAGACGCTTCGCCTGGCGGACCAACTGCGACGTTCCCCCACGCGTGGCCGTCTCGGCGAGCCCGGGTATCGGCCCGGCCCCCGCGGTGCCGCAGTGCTCGACGCAGTCGGCGGTCACGGAGAGCAGGTCGCTCATCCCGCGAGGAGCCTTCTCGTGGGCGAGCAGCCCCGGCAGAACGGCGGTCATCACGGGAAGCGTCGTCCGGTACGCGCCGGTGGCGGCGGCGGTACGGACGGAGTCCGCGAGCCGGCTGGGCTTGATCAGACCGTGCCCGAGGAGACCGGCCACGTGCTCGCCGAGCCGCCCTGCGTCGAGCTGCCCCCGGGCGGCGAGCATCAACAAGGCGTCCACCGCCGACAACCGGTCCTCCGGATCACGGGACCCCAACCCATACGCCAGTGACAGATGGACGGCTTCGCCCGCGGGCGAGTCGAGCTCGGCCAGCAGGGTGAGCGGCCGGACGTGGCCCCGCAGCTCATCGATCGTGCCGTCCGCGATGGCCGGCAGCAGCCACGCGGCCAGGGTCTCGGCATCCTCGGGCAGGGCGGCGGTCCACTGCTCCGGGTGGTCGCCCCAGTGGTAGCAGGTGCCACGTGCGGGAATCTGCTGTCGCCCCAGCCAGTGGAAGGAACGGGGGAACTCGTCCTGGATGAACGGGCGCTCCCGGGTGGCCATCAGCGGACGGTGCGACCGGACGACCGTCTGCCCCTGCCGGGCCCTCGACTCCAGATCGAAGCGGTACACCGGGGCGATCGGCTCGTCGGCCCGCAGCCACGCCGCCAACCGGTCGCCCTCGGCCGTGCCGAGCTGTGCTGCCGCCGCCGCTGCCTCCTGCGAGCCACCGCGACGCACACGCAGCAGGGCCTGCGCGAAATCCGCCTCGCCGGGACGGACACCGAGCCGCTGATACGTACGCAGCCGTTCGACCAGCACGGCCGGGTCGAGCGAGCCGGTGTGCCAGGTGGGAACGGCCAGCAGGAACGGGACGTCGCCGGTCAGCACCGCGTCGGCGGCCTCCCACAGCCGGGCCCTCAGAATTCCCTCCAGCGCGGCGTGGACGCAGGTCCCCGTGCCGGTCCAGGACGCACGTTCCTCCTGCACCACCCGGGCGGAGACCCGACCGAGCAGCGCGGCCACGACCAGCCCGATCCTCTTCTCCGAGCGGAGGTCCCGCTCGGTCCGTGCCCGAGGCTCGCCGTCGAGCCACCACTCGCCCGCCAGCGCCTCGCGCAAGGCGTCGGTCAACGCGGTCCGGTCCAGACGGGCATGGCGCACCAGCCCGTCCAGCGCCCGCTCGAAGACGGTGACGTCCGAAGCCGTCGATCTCGTCAGAACCACCACGTCCTCGACCAGCTCCGGCAGCGTCGCGGGCGGCGGGCCGAGGAGCCGGAGGACCGGCACCGGGGGCAGCAGCTCCTCGTACTCCGCCGTTCCTGACGGCCCGGCCGCCGGACCGCCGAACAGCTCGGCCACCATCGTGCGGTGCGCCGGTCCCAGCAGCGTGGCCGACCGGGCGAGCTCTTCCCGCACCGGGGCGCCGACGGCGGACAGATACCGGCCCACGAGCTTGAGCGCCCGTTCCTGGACGTCGATGTCCTCGTGCTCGAACGCACCCGCGACGACGGGCAGCAGCGTGTCGGCCGCCGACGGATCGCGGCGCAGCACCTTGCCGAGCAGCACGAGCTGGGACCGGACCAGCTTCTTCTCGGTGCGGAACAGCACCGACACCGAGACGTCCGCCAGGGCCCGGACGGAGAGCGCACCGCGCCCGTCCAGCCGGGTGAGCACCCCCTGGGCGTGACCGGCCACGGTGGAGGGGCCGTCCGCGGCCATCCCGATCCAGTCCGGGATCCGCTCCGCTTCCTCCTGCTCGGTCAGGCCCAGCGCACGCAGCACGGTCAGGAAGAAACGCAGTTCGCTGGAGCTGCCGCCGCGCAGGAGCCGGGTCACACAGCCGTCGACGAGCACCGACCGGTCCAGCAGCCCTTCCGCCGGGAGAGCGGCCAGCGTACTGCCCCACTGGCAGGGATCCTCCGGATAGTCGGTCCAGAGCATCTGCGGCGGCAGCTCCGGCACCTCGAAGAGCCGCGGCAGGAGGACCGCCGCGTACGGGTCGGCCCGGAGCACCTCGACCAACGGCTTTCTGCGGCGCTGCCGCCACTGCCCCGCGGTCAACGCATCGGCCCAGCCCCGTACGAAGCCCTCCGTCGTGGGCACGGGACACTGCGCCTTCTTCACCAGCCCGGAGATCAGCTCGTAGGTGGCCTCCGCCGTCGCGGGCCGGGCCGCCAGACGGTGCGCGACGTCGGCGAGCCAGTCCGGCTCGCGGTCCGCGAGGGCCGCGAGGATCAGTGGGACGGGTGAGCGGTGCCAGCCGGACAGGTCCCGGCCGCCGATCCAGGTGGCGCATCCCGCGGCACCGGTGTGGCACCCCGCACCGGCCACCATCAGGGCCTTGGCGATCTTGCGCTGCTTCTCCCAGTGCCAGCCCCGCATCTCCTTCCGGAGGGCCTTCAACTCGACCAGCGCCGCCCTGCGTTCCCCCTGGTCCATCCGGACCAGCAGCGCCGGCACCTCGTGGGTGCGTGATTCCCGTACGGCGGTGAGCAGTTCCTTCATCGGACACCCCCGGCGACCTGGACCCCGCGGCGGACCATCCGGACGGCCAGGGCGTGTTTGCACGGGCCCCGCCGTCCTCGGTAGTCGGCCCACCACTGACAGGTGCAGCTCAGCATGCCGTCCCTCTCCCTCACCTGGTAGTGGCGCTCTCCCGAGGCCACGGACGCCACGTCCCCGTCGAGGACGACCGCACCCGAGGCGGCCAGCTGCCGGGCCGCCACCAGGCGCGGGTTGTGCCGCTCGGCCCGGTCGGCGTCGTAGGGCAGCTCGCGGTGGAAGTAGGCCGCGTCGGCGAGGTCGTAGCCGACCCGGCCCGCCGTGCCCAGCCGGGTGAGCGCGGCCCGTACCCGCTCCACCGCGAGTCCGGACTGCTCGGCCAGGTCGGCGGTGTCGATCCGCGGCTCCCAGGCCAGCAACACCGACACCAGCTCCGCATCGGCCGCGGCGTCGTCGGTGGCCAGCGCGTCGAGCACCCCGCCCTCCCCCGAGAAGCCCCGGGAGGCGTCGGGCGAGAGCGTCAGGGTCAGACGCATGCCCGGCAGCACGACCTCCCAGGCGCTCGCGGTCGCCGCCCCGTCGGCGACCGGCCCGTACACCCGCAGCGACGTGGCATGGCGCAGGACCCGTTGCAGCGCGGTCAGCCGTTCGGGGCCCGGCAGGCACACGGCCCCCGCCACGGGCCGGGTCGTCGGCCGGAGCGTCTTCCCGGCGGGAATCACCCACCGGGCGCCGCGCGATGAGCTCCCCGAGGAACGCGGCAGCGAACGGAGGAACCGGACGGCCTCGGCGGCCGGCAGCTCGGCCCGCAGATCGAAGCCCGCGGAGACCACCTGTGCCTCGGCGAAGCCGCGCAGCCACCGGTCGGGCAGCGGCACCTTCTTCTCCACGACCGGACCGTCCAGCGTGGTGACGGCCAGCTCGTCCGGGCCCACCCGCAGATGCAGCGGATCGTCGCCCCCTATCCGTGAGAGCGCCTCCCGCAGTGGGTTGTTGACATCGACATTCGTGGTGCCATGGCCCGTCCGCTCGCCGTCCAGACCCTCCTGGAGCACATCGAGGCGTGCGTACACCCCACAGCATCCGGAGAAGGACTCGAAGCGCAGACGGTCGCCGTTGCCCGTCACCACCGGGTCCAGCGACGAGGGCAAGGTGCGCTGGTAGTAGCGCGTGGACGCCACGTCCGCCACGGCCAACAGCCCCCGGGCCGCGATCTCCGGCGAGGTGAGGAAACCGGAGAAGAACCGGGGGTGGGGCTCGGCGCCGCGCGGAGTGAGACCACCGGCGGTCTCCAGACCGAGAAGCGGCCCCGCCTGCGAGGACTCCAGGGCGGACGGGCGTGCGTAGGCCAGTGCCTGAACGGATCGGGTCATGGAAAAACCGTAGAACCCACCACTGACAATCGGTCCCCGGAGACAGTCCGGGGACCGACCACCGGGCGGTGGTTCACTGCCCGACGCGCCCCGGCCGCAGCACCTTGGTGAACAGCACGGAACCGCCCTGCGCCCGCAGCCGCACGGTCAACTCGCCGCTGTCGCCGTCGATGTCGACCTCGCCGAAATACTGCGGCGACTCCATCGGCGACACGTTCGCCCGGTCGGGCGCCCGCACGAAGACCCGGTCGGGTCCGAACGTGGCGTCGAGTTCGTTCGCCTGGAACTGACCCGCCGCCAGCGGCCCCGACACGAATTCCCAGAACGGCGCGAAGTCCTTGAACGCCGCGCGCTCCGGCGCGTAGTGCTGCGCCGACGTGTAGTGCACATCCGCCGTCAGCCAGACCGTGCCGGTGATCCGGCGGTGCTTGATGAACCGCAGCAGTTCCGCGATCTGCAACTCACGCCCGAGCGGGGCTCCGGGATCGCCCTGCGCGACCGCCTCGAAGTCCGTCTCGCCGTCGGTGACCACCAGTCCCAGCGGCATGTCCGCGGCGATGACCTTCCACACGGCCCGGGACCGGGACAGCTCGCGCTTGAGCCAGCCGAGCTGCTCCGCGCCGAGGATGCCCGTCGTGTCGTCGGGCTGTCGGCCGGGGGAGTTGGCGTTGCGGAAGGATCGCATGTCGAGGACGAACACATCGAGCAGCGGACCGTGCCGCACCACGCGGTGCATCCGGCCCTCCCTGGAGCGGCCGTGCAGTGTGGACACCGGGAAGTACTCGGTGAACGCCCGCATCGAACGGGCCGCGAGCACGTCCACGTCCTTCTCGGTGTACCGGGCGTCGTCGAGGATCTGCCCGGGATACCAGTTGTTGCGCACCTCGTGGTCGTCCCACTGAACGATCGACGGCACCTGGGCGTTGAACGCCCGGAGGTTGTGATCGAGCAGGTTGTAGCGGAAGTTCCCGCGGTACTCGGCCAGGGTCTCGGCGACCTTCGCCTTCTCCTCGGTGGTGACATTGCGCCAGACCCGCCCGTCGGGCAGCGTCACACGCGGCTCGATCACCCCGTCCGCGTAGATGTTGTCACCGCTGCAGAGGAAGAAGTCCGGGTCGAGCCGGCGCATCTCGTCGTACACCACGTAGCCGCCGATGTCCGGATTGATGCCCCAGCCCTGGCCCGCGATGTCGCCCGACCACAGGAAGCGCACCCCGTCCCGGCGGCGGGCGGGCGCCGTACGGAACGTTCCGCGCACCGGTTCCCCGGTACGGCGGGGGTCATGGGGGTCGGCGAGCGTCACCCGGTAGTGCACCTGCTCGCCCGGCGGCAGCCCGTACAGCGGTGTCGTCCCGGTGAAGTCGGTGCCGGACCCGACGAGAGGGCCGTGCCAGACGCGCGCCCGCCGGAAGGAGTCCGTCGCCGACGTCTCCACGATCATCCGGGCCGGTCGGTCCGACCGCACCCAGACCAGCGCGGAGGAGGCGGTGACATCGCCCACCTGCACGCCCCATGCGGCACGCGGCCGGCCGGACAGCGCGAAGGCCGGGGCCGCCGCGCCCACCGCGGGGAGCGCCAGCGCGGCCGGGACGGCGAGGGAGCCGCGCAGCACACTGCGACGGGCGGGGGACGGGAATCGTGGACGGTCGGGCATCGGGCGCCTCCGGGGCACTGGTCGGCGGGACGAACGGGTGGCTGGGCCGGCGATTCCACCCTTGTGCCCGTCGGCGGCGCGCACACCAACCTCAGATGAACACCCGGCCCCGGTCGGCCGCGGGTCCGCCCGTGTCCCGTACGGCTGCCGCCAGCAGCCGTACGCCGTTCTCGATCTCGGACGGGGCCAGATGCGCGTAGCCGAGAACCAGACGCACCGCCCGGTCCGTGCGGGGCGCGGTGCCGCAGTCGCCGAGCGGCCGCAGGGCGACCCCCGCGGCCGCCGCGCGCGCCAGGAACTCCGGCTCCGGGCCGTACCGTCCCGGCAGCGCGGCGATGATGTGGAGACCCGCGGCGATCCCGCTCACCTCGGTGCCGGGGAAATGCTCCGCCAGCATTGACGCGAGCGTGTCGCGGCGTTCGCGATAGGCACGCTGACAGCGGCGCAGCTGCCGGTCGTAGCCGCCCCGGGCGATGAAGTCGGCGAGCACCGCCTGGTCGACGGCGGGATTGCCCAGATCCATCGTGCGCTTGCGGTCGACGAGCTCGTCGGTCAGCGCCGCGGGCGCGAGGAGCCAGCCCAGCCGGAGTCCGGGTGCCAGCGACTTGCTCACCGAGCCGGTGTACGCGACGCGCTCGGGGTCGAGCCCCTGAAGGGCTCCGACCGGCGCTCGGTCGTATCGGAAGTCGCCGTCGTAGTCGTCCTCCACGATCAGCCCGTCCGCGGTGCGCGCCCAGTCCAGGAGTCGGCTGCGGCGAGCGGCGGAGTAGGCGATTCCGGTGGGGAACTGGTGCGCCGGTGTGGTGACGACCGCGCGTACGCCCGAGCGTACGAGGGGCTCGACGGCGAGGCCCTCGGCGTCGAGCGGCAGCCCGAGGGTGGTGACCCCCGCGGACGCGAACAGCGCGGAGTGCTCGGGACTTCCGGGGTCCTCGACGCCGACGGTCCGCAGCCCCCGCCCGTGCAGTACGAACCCCAGCAGGGTCGTCGCCTGGGCCACGCCGGAGCACACCACCAGGCGCTCCGGATCGGCGACCACCCCCCGGCGCCTGGACAGCAGCGCGGCCAGCGCCTCCCGCAGCGCGGGCAGCCCGCGCGGATCGGGGTAGCCGAGCGCGCTGTGAGGCAGCCGGCCGAGCACCGAGCGGTACGCGGCGGCCCAGGCGCCGCGCGGGAACAGGGACAGGTCGGGGGTGCCGGGCCGGAAGTCCACGCGTACGCCCACGGCGCGCGGCGCGAGATCACGCGCCCCCGGCACCGGCGCCCGGACCGACTCGCTCACCCAGGTGCCCGCGCCGCGTCCGCTGCGCAGATAGCCCTCGGCCGTGAGCTGCTCGTACGCCTCCGTGACCAGCCCCCGCGACACCCGCAGATCGGCGGCGAGCGCCCGGCTGGACGGCAGCCGGGTACCGGGTACGAGACGGCCGGAGCGCACGGCGTCGCGCAGCGCCGACTGCAGGGCGCGACCGCGTCGGCGAGCCGGTTCCGAGACGGCCGGGAGCAGCAACTCCCAGGCGGCGGAGGCGGGCTCGTCGCAACCCGGACGGTCCGGCGGCGGATTGGTCCCCGAAGACGTCATGAAAGTGGACCTTAATCGGGTCCGCCGCGCTGCCTAGCGTCGGTTCCATGAACGCCAGCTCTCTGCGCGGGCCGCTCCTCGCCGCCTTCGCCTGCATCCTCGTGGGTGCTTCCTTCACCGCCAACAGTGTTCTCGGCGAGTATCCGTACGCGGGCGGCCAGGCCCTGCGCTACGGCCTCGCGGCCCTTCTCCTCGTCCCCCTCCTGGCCCGCGACGGGCAGCCCCGGCCGACCGCCGTGCTGCGCACCCTCACCCCGCGCCAATGGGGACGGCTCGCCCTGCTGGCAGCCGTCGGCATGGTCGGGTTCAACCTCGCCGTGCTCGGCGCGGAACGGTCGGCGGAACCCGCCGTGCCCGGGGTGTTCGTCGGCTGCGCCCCGATCCTGGTCGCCGTGCTCGTCCCGCTGGCCGACGGCCGCAGGCCCACGCGCACGGTCCTGTACGCTGCCGCGCTCGTCGCCGCAGGGGCCTTCACCGTCCAGGGCTGGGGGCGCACGGACCTGGCGGGCATCCTCTGTTCGGCCGGTGCTCTCGCGGGCGAGGTGGGCTTCGCCGTCCTCGCCGTACCGGTCCTGCGGCCACTGGGGCCGAAGCTGCTCTCCGCCACGGTCTGCGCCATCGCCGCCGTCGAATCGGCCGGGCTCGGCGTGGTCCTCGACGGCGGGGGCGCTCTGAGGATGCCCACCGGGGCGGAGGCGGTCGCGCTGCTGTGGCAGGCAGCCGTGGTCACGGTGATCGGTTTCGTCTGCTGGTACATGGGCATGCAGCGCATCGGCGCCGAGCGCGCCACGCTCTTCTCCGGTCTGATCCCGGTCTCCGCCGCGCTCACCGCCCCGCTCGTCGGCACCGGTTCCTACGGGGCCGCACAGGCGGGCGGCAGCCTTCTGGTGGGGCTGGGCGTCGCCCTCGGATCGGGCGTCCTGAACCGGAACGGGGCGGCCCGGAGCGCGGAGGCGGCGCCCGGTGCGGGCTCAGCGACTGGTGTCGAGGACGACGCGCGCCACGAGCGCCGGATCATCGTTCATCGGCACATGGCCGCAGCCCGGCAGCCGGACCAGCCGGGCGCCGGGGATGGTGTGCTTGGCCCTGACCCCCTGGCGGCGCAGCAGGATCCGGTCCCGGCTGCCCCAGGCGACAGTCACGGGCAGCCCCGGCACATCGGCGGTGAACGCGGCGTTCCGCCCGGTGGCGAGCGTCCGGTGGAAACCGGTCGCCTCGCGCAGGGCGAGGGTCTCCGCGACGACGGCATCGGGTGAACGACGGCCGGGCCGGGCATAGATGGTGCTGGTCAGCGCGGTGCGTCCGGCCGCGCTGTGCGAGAGCCGCTCGATCAGCGGGACCGGCATCGCCGACGCCGCCCGCCGCATGGCCCGCAGCGTTCCGAACGCGTAGCGCCGCTCGCTCTCGGTCCAGAAACCGGCGGGCGAGAGGGCCGTCACCGACCGCACGAGCTTCTCCCGGCCCAGCTCCAGCGCCAGGAGACCGCCGAGCGAATTGCCCGCCACATGCGGACGGTCCAGGCCTATTTCCTCGCAGAACGCGCCGAGCACCCGCGCCACGGTCGACAGGTCGTACGGCAGTCCGTCGGGCAGCTCGGGCGAGGTACCGAAACCGGGGAGGTCGATGGCCGTCACGTCCCGCTCCACGGCGAGCACGGACACCACCGGGTCCCAGGCCTGACGGTGGTGACCGATGCCGTGGAGCAGGAGCAGCGGCTCACCGGAACCGGTCCGTTCATACGCCACGGACACCGTCCGAGGGCCGTTGGGCGAGTCGACGCTGAACGAGACCGTGGTGGCCATGCTGGTGCTCCCGGGGTGATCCGGCATGAACGGGCCATGCCTGAAGGCGACTTAGACGTCTCGTCAATAACAATTACCGTTCGGTAGCCTGCAGTTCAAGGGGGCGGGCGATTCGCGCTGGACAGGGTGGGACGGTTCGGCTGGGATGGAGGAGTGACAGCCGACACCGCGACCGATGTCTTCGAGAGCCACCGCCCCGTGCTCACCGGCGTCGCCTACCGCATGCTGGGCCGGGTCGCCGACGCCGAGGACGTGGTGCAGGAGGCCTGGCTCCGCTGGTCCTCCGCGCCCCGCGAGGATGTACGGGAGCCGCGCGCCTTCCTGATGAGGATCGTCACGCGCCTCGCCATCGACCGGCTGCGACAGGCCCGGTCCCGTCGTGAGGCGTACGTCGGGCCGTGGCTGCCGGAGCCGGTGGTGACCGACTTCGGACCGGCCGTGCCCGACACCGCGGAACGGGCTGTCCTGGCCGACTCCGTGTCGGTCGCCGTGCTCGTCGTCCTGGAGTCCCTCTCGCCGCTGGAACGCGCCGTCTTCGTGCTCCGCGAGGCGTTCGGCTTCCCCTACGCGGAGATCGCCGAGGCGCTGGACCGGACCGAGGCCGCGGTGCGTCAACTGGCGGGACGGGCGCGACGCCACGTGGAGGAGCGCAAACCGCGCTACGACGTCGACCCGGCCCACCGCCGTGACCTCACCGAGCGGTTCCTGGCCGCGGCGGCCGGAGGCGACATCGAAGAACTGCTGGCCCTGCTCGCGCCCGACGCGCGTCTGGTCGGGGACAGCGGCGGAAAGTCCAAGGCGCCCCTGCGGGTCATCGAGAGCGCCGACAAGGTGGGGCGCTTCCTCTTCGCGGTCGCCCATGGCCAGGCCGAGCCCTTCGATTCCCGGCTCCTGGAGTTCAACGGAGGGCCGGGCCTGCTGCTGTTCCTGGGCGGGAAGGTCGACTCGGTTCTTCAGGTGGATGTCAGGGACGGGCTCATCCAGTGCGTGTACATCGTGCGGAACCCTGACAAGCTCACGCGTTTCGCGGACCTCCCCAAGGAGTAGCGGAGCCGGGGCCCAGGCTCGGCCCGCCGCTCGCTGTGCGTTCGGCCGACGTCGGCGGCTCCGGCCCGCCCGGGGCTCCTGCTCTCCCGGGTCCGCGTCGTTTTCTGGCAGAACCTCCCGCATCGTGCGTGTTTGCGGTGCTTCGCCCTGTGCTGGCCCCACAGCTCTACGAACGTCCTGTGAACGCTCTGCGGCAGAAGCCCGTTTCGCTGTGTGACCGACCGAGGATTGGTCTTGACCAAGGATGTGTACGGTCTTATGGTCTCAACGTTAAGACAGGAACCTTTAATAAATAACATCGCGGAATAGCCGCTGGGCGATTGCGGAGGACAGGGTGGGGACCACGCAGCTGGAATCGGTGCAGGAGCCGAAGTACTGGCACCTCAAGACCGTGCTCAGTGAGGCACTCGACTCGGACTTTGCGGTGGGGGAGATCCTGCCCAACGAGCGCGAGCTCGCCGCCCGCTTCGGAGTCGCCCGAGCCACGCTCCGGCAGGCGCTGGAGCAGCTCGAACTCGAAGGCAGACTGCAACGCCGCCGCGGTGTCGGGACCACCGTCGCCCCGCCCCGCGTCGGAGTCGCCGTCTCCACGGCGCAGCGGGACTGGTCCGGCGGCGGCGCGGGGGAGGCCTGGCAGCCGGTGGACTGCACCATGGCGGTGGCGCCCTCCTCGGTGACCTCCGTGCTCGACGTGGAGGCAGAGGAAGCGGTGCACATCGTGCGCCGGATCCGAATGACCCACGGACAGACGGTCGCGGCGGAGCTCCTCTACGTCCCGTCCTCGTCCGTGCCCGAACTCTCCGCGATCGAGGCCCCGTCCGGGCCCGCACGGGCCCGCGGAGTCCTGCGCGAGCTGCACCGACTCGGTCTCGACGGCCAGGACCGGTCGGTGGAGCTGGGGTCGGCGCGGGCGGACGACGCCAAGGAGCTCGACCGGCTTCCCGGTGCTCCCGTGCTCGTCGTCACCACCCGCTACCTCGTGGCGGGCGGTACCGCCGCGCTCTCCGTCGCCACCTACCGGGCCGACACCTGCCGACTCACCTTCGGTGACTCGGGCGACCTGGAGATCAGCCACCACGACCAGGAGCGCCAGGCGTCCTGAGCGCGGTCGGCTCGACCGACTCCACCGGCTTCCCGTCGGAACTCACGGCCCGTCGCGCTCAGCGGCGGGCCGTCACCGATCCCTCCACCGCGAAGAGCTGCTCCTCGACATGGTCGAGCGCCAGCCGCAGGGCGCCGGTGCCCACCGCGGCCTCACCGAGCAGCGACAGCGTCACCCGCGGCGGCCGAAGGCAGTAGCGGGCCAGTTCATTACGGAGCGGGTCCAGCACATCGTCCAGTCCGGTGGCCCAGCCGCCCACCACCACGAGCTCCGGGTCCAGCGCCAGGGCCAACGCGGCGACATCGTGCACCAGGCGCTGGATGAAGCGCTCGACCGCCGCCTGCGCCCGGACATCGCCCCGCCGGGCCTCCGCGAACACATGGGCGACCGCGGGTTCGTCCAACGGATCGAGCGGGGTGTCCGTCGTGGACAGCAGCCGCTCCGGAGTCACTTCACGGCCGAGTAGATGCAGCGCACCGATCTCGCCCGCCGCACCGCCGAAGCCGCGGTGCAGCCGCCCACCGATCAGCGAACCGGCCCCCGGACTCAGACCCGCCAGTACGAACACGATGTCGTCGGACTCGGTGGCCGCACCCTTCCAGTGCTCCGCGACGGCCGCGGCATTCGCGTCGTTCTCCACCAGGACGGGGCAGCGGAAGGAGCGCCTCAACCGCTCGCCGAGCGCGAGACCCGTCCAGCCGGGCAGGGCGGTCCCCAGCCGTACCGTCCCGTCCGCCTCCACGATGCCGGGGCTGCCCACGCCCACCGCACGGAGGCTGCTCCGGGCCACACCCGTCCGGCGCAGGAGATCGGCCACCACGGCCCTGACCTTGTCGAGCCGGTCGTCGGCGCAGGCGGTCTCCGAGACCTCGCGGGCGCCCGCGCCGATGATCCGTCCGTCCAGCCCCGACAACAGCGCCGAGACACGGTGCGGACCGATCTCGATGCCGAGGAGATGACCGGCCTCGGCACGGAACCGGAACCGGCGGGCCGGACGCCCCTGACGTCGGGCCTCGCCCTCGTCCGGTACCGACTCGACGACCAGTCCGGCCTCGAAGAGCCCCTCCATGACGCCTTCGACCGTAGGCCGGGACAACCCGGTGATCCGGGTCAGGTCCGTCAGCGTGGGGGAGTCGGCGCCACGCAGAGCGTGCAGCACCACCGCGGAATTGATGCGTCGCAACAGCGACGGATCCCCACCGGTCAGCCGGCCCACGGTGTGTCCTCCCAGCTCTAGCGCATGTCAGGCGGATGGTACTCGCTGCCCAGGTACGGGGCGACCGCGGGCCGTGACGGGTTTTCCCGGCCGGGGGTTTCAGCCAGGAGCGACGAACCCGGATTCGTACGCCGCGATCACCGCCTGGGTGCGGTCTCTCGCACCCAACTTGGCAAGCACCGAGCTGACATGGGTCTTCACCGTCTCGACACCGACCACGAGTTTGGCGGCGATCTCCGCGTTGGACAGGCCACGGGCCATCAGCCGGAGGACCACCGACTCCCGCTCGGTGAGCGCCGCCCGCTCCATGACGGCGCGCGCCTTGCTCGTCCCGTACTCGGCGGCGAGCTGCCGGACCGCTGCCGGGAAGAGCAGCGACTCGCCTTCGGCGACCAGGCGTACCGCGTGCACGATCTCGGCGGGCCGGGCGCGCTTGAGCAGGAAGCCGTCCGCACCGGCACGCAGCGCCTCGTAGACGTACTCGTCGTTCTCGAAGGTGGTCACCACCAGGATCTTCGGCGGGTCCGGCACCGTGCGCAGCACCACCCGCGTGGCCTCTATGCCGTCCATCAAGGGCATTCGCACATCCATGGCCACCACGTCGGGGCGCAGCTGACGCAGCAGCGGGATCACGGCGGCGCCGTCCCCCGCCTCGCCCACCACCTCGATATCGGGCTGAGCCTCCAGGACCGCGCGCAACCCCGCGCGGACCAGGGGTTCGTCGTCGACCAGAAGCACGCTAACCGCCATTGGGCCAGCCTACGGGCTGCCCAAGGGGGCCCTGGCCGACGTACGGCCGGCATCGGACCACAATCCCCGCCTGCCTTCCCGCCCTGCTGCCCACCCGTCCGGAGACGTCCTGGTGGATGCTCCTGGTGCCGCACCGGGCGCCCCTGTCGGTCCGGTACGCAGGTGCCACCTCCGCCCCGTGACGGATGGCCGACGCCGCCGCAGGCGGATTCTCCACGGCTCACGGAGCAACCCTCAGACCGTCCAGCGGCAGGCTCACATGCACCCGCCATATCCCCTCGTGCGGGCCCGTCTCGGCCTTCCCGCCCAGCAGAGAGGCCCGCTCCCGAATGCCCCGCAGCCCGCTTCCGCCCCCCGGTGCCACAGTCGTCCGCGTAAGCGGGTTGGTGACTTCCAGCTCCAGCCGGCGGTTGGCGACGGCGATCCGCACCCGGACGGGAACCGCCCCCGAATGACGCAGCACGTTGGTGAGGGACTCCTGGAGAATGCGGTACCCCTCGCGGGATATCGCGCCCGGCACCTGCTCCAACGGACCCGACACGTCCGCGTCGATCTTCGCACCCGAACCGCGCGCGGAGTCCAGGAGCCGGTCCGCTTCCACCAGCGTCGGCCGCTGCCCCATCGGGGGGCCGGATTCACGCAGCACCCGCAGGACCCGTTCCAGATCATCGAGCGCGTCCCGGCCCGTCTCCTCGATCGCGGCCAGTGCCCGTTCGGTGAAGTCCGGGTCGTGAGCCGCTCTGGCCGCGCCTGCCTGCACGACCGCGACCGTCAACGCGTGCCCGATCGAGTCGTGCAACTCACGTGCGATGCGGTTGCGCTCCAGCAACTGCTCGGTGCGCTCCTCCAGAGCGGTCAACCGCTGCACCTGCGAAGGGCCGAGAAGACGTCGAGCGCACGCGGTGGCCAACCGACCGCTGATGACGACGACGGAGAGCAGCACCAGGAGCGGCAGGGGCGCCAGCACGGCATACCACCAGTGCGGTTCCACCGCGGGCAGCAGCGATTCATCGCTCGGGCCGTTGCCGAATGAGGTGAGGACGATGTCCACCGTGGTTGCCGACAGCCACACCGTGGCGAACCCCACGGGAATCGCGAGCACTATGCGCGTTTCCAGCCACAGCACCGTTCTCCAGCGATCGGGCCACGTAGCCGCTTTGGCGGCCGAGATCGTGGGATGGGCACGGCCTCTCTGCTCGGGCGCGAGCAGAAGCTGTGCCTGTATCCCCTCGGCGAGCCGCATGCCGGGCACGAGTCCGACCGGCACAGCGAGGAGCGCGGGCACCCAGGGGGTCTCCGGGGAGATGAACACCCACACGCTGTAGCCCGCCATCGGCATGAGGAGATGAAGCCACCGGGTGTAGGTGGCCGATGCGGCGAGCGGGTGCAGGAGACGGAACATGCGGCCATCGTGCCAGTGCGCCCGGCCGTGGCGGCTCCCCCGCGAGAGGGAGACGGTACCCGCTCGTGGGGGAGGCGAGGCGTGCGGCACGGCCGCGAGGCTTGGGACATGACCAGCATCGACGTCCATGAACTCACCAAGGAATTCGGCACGACCCGCGCCGTGGACAACCTGACGTTCAGCGTGCGACCCGGACGTGTCACCGGGTTCCTCGGCCCCAACGGCGCGGGCAAGTCGACCACCATGCGACTCGTTCTCGGCCTCGACCGGCCCACCGGCGGCACGGCCACCATCGGCGGGCAGCCCTACGCCACCCTCACCGATCCGCTGCGCCGGGTGGGCGCCTTGCTGGACGCCCAGGCCGCGCATGGCGCACGCACCGCGCGGAATCATCTGCTCGCCCTGGCGGTCAGCAACGGCCTCGGTGCGCGCAGGGTCGAGGAAGTCCTGGAGGAGGCCGGCCTCGGCGAGGTGGGCGCAGCTCGGATCAAGACCTTCTCACTCGGTATGCGACAGCGGCTGGGCATAGCGGCAGCCCTGCTGGGTGATCCGGAGGTGGTGATGCTGGACGAGCCGTCCAACGGCCTGGACCCGGAGGGAATCATCTGGATCCGCGAGCTGATGAAGCGGCTCGCCCGCGAGGGACGTACGGTCCTGGTCTCCAGCCATCTGATGAACGAGACCTCGTCGTTCGCGGACCAGCTCGTGATCCTCGGCCGCGGCCGGCTCCTCGCCGACCTTCCGATGCAGGAGTTCCTGGACTCCCGCAGCAGACCCCGTGCACACGTACGCACGACCGAGTCCGCACGGCTGCGCGACGTTCTGGTCCGCAGGGGGTACGACCCTGTGCGGGGCGAGGACGGCCGTTGGGCCGTCGAGGGAGCCAAGGCAGGGGAGATCGGAGCGATAGCCGCCACCGAAGGCATCGCGATCCTCGAACTCGCCGACGAGCAGGCCACGTTGGAACAGGCATATCTCGACCTCACCGCCGATGCCACGGAATTCGCGTCGGCCCCGTCCGTCAACCGTCAGGAGGCCTGACCATGTCGACCACCGCAGTGCTGCGTTCCGAGTGGATCAAGATGAGATCGCTCCGTTCCGCGGCGGGATCACTGATAGCCGTCCTCGTCGTGACCCTCGCCATCACCTTGCTCGTCTTCCCCACCGTCGGTGTGTCGGAGGCGTCCCACACCGGTGCCGATCCGGTCTTCGGCGCCTTCTACGCACTGAACTTCGGGCAGATCGCGGCCATCAGCTTCGGGGCGACCGTACTCTCCTGCGAGTACCTCAACGGAGCTCTGCGGATATCACTGGCCGCTGTGCCGCGCCGCAATCTCCTCTACGCCGCCAAGATGGCCGTTGTCGGGGCGCCGGCGCTCGCCGTGGGCCTGGTCAGCAGCTTCAGTACCTTCCTCCTGGGACAGCTGTTCCTGGGGAAGTACGCGATCGACCTGGGCGAGCCGGGGGCTCTGCGCGCGGCGTTCGGCGGCGGCGTCTACCTGGCGTTGATGGCCCTGTTGGCGGCCGGACTCACCGTCGTGCTGCGCAGCGCCGTCGCCGCGCTCAGCCTGCTCATCCCGTTCGTGCTCATCGTCTCCTTCGTGGTCGGCGATGCCTCCAGCGGTGTCGCACAGTTCCTGCCGGACAGGGCGGGACAGTTGGTGCTTCAGCAGAACCCCGAGGGAAGCCTCGGGCCGTGGGGCGGACTCGCGGTGACCGCGGCCTGGGCCGTGGCCGCACTGCTGGCGGGCTGGTGGGCGGTCCGGCGCAGGGACGCGTAGACCACCACGACGAGTTCGAGACGGTGCGGAGAATCCGTCATGCGGCCCAGAACCACTGAAACCGCCTCAAAGCTTCTGTCGACGAGCGGATTGTCAGTGCCGGGCGGTTTACTGGCGGCATGACCACCGCACATCATCTCCGCCTCATCGACACGATGCGCACCTTGGACTTTCCCACGGAGCGCATCCGGTCCGGCTCGGGAGTGAGTGGGCCCGGGTATCACACAGCATCCCTGCACGCGGATGTCGATCACTGGGACGACGACGAAGTGCGGAGGCTGGAGCACCGGGCCCAGTGCCTCGCGGAGCACGACGCGCTGCTGACGCTGCTCACCGGTCGCTGGGGCGAACCGCAGATGGTCAGCCTGTGGAGCGCACAGGAGCGGATGGCCTCCGGGGAGGAGATACCGGAGGCCTGGGCCGAGACGATTGCGGGCTGCGAGTATCTCCAGCTGTGGAGGATCGAGGACCGTTGGATCGCCATGGGGCTCTACCTGGAGGAGGAAGGTCCCGGGTGTGAGCTGAGCGTCGTGGTGACCGAGATCGATCCCCCCTGAGGCGAACCGGCAGCTGTCCAGTGGCCCTCCCCGCCGAACGGGCACCGGGCCGTCTGCCGTGGCGACCGGGCGGGGAGAGGGTGAACCGCGCCGCGGGGGTTCTGCCCGAGGGGGGCGACGGTGCCGGGCCGGTCGCCACGGCAGACGGCCCGGTGCCGGTGTGGAAGTCGGTGAGGGGCAGACGTCGGGGGTGTGACGGTGCGGGGGTGCTTCAGGGCCCGGCGATGGTGCGGACGGTGTCGGGGTCGACGTGGGCGAGGAGGCGTCCGTACTCCTCCGCCATGGTCTGAGCGGTCCAGTGGGCGTTCAGTCCACTGGGGTTGGGCAGGGCCCAGACACGGGCATCGCCGATCGTGTGGTCCTGCGGCCCGATGCGGGCCGAGGGCCTGCGGAAGGCGGTGCGGTACGCGGTGACACCGACGACCGCCAGCCACTGCGGCCGCAGGTCCTCGACCTTCGCCGCGAGGATCTTCCCGCCCTCGCGGAACTCCTCGGCGGACAGCTCGTCCGCGCGGGCGGTGGCCCGCGCGACCACATTGGTGATGCCCAGGCCGTACCGCAGCAGCTCGGTCTGCTCGTCCGGCTTCAACTGCCGGGGGGTGAAGCCGGACCGGTGGAGTACCGGCCAGAAGCGGTTGCCGGGGTGGGCGAAGTGATGGCCCGTAGCCCCTGTCATGAGGCTCGGGTTGATTCCGCAGAACAGCACACGCAGGCCGCCCGCAACCACATCGGGAACGGTGCGGTCGCGGGCGGCCTGGAGCTCTTCGGGTGTCATCGGGCTGCGGTCGAGGCCGTCAGAGGATGGAGCCCGGCGTGTACGCGGCGGCCTCGGGGTGCTGCTTGGCGAGCTCCTCGATGCGGGCGATCAACGCGGTGACCTGGTCGCCCGCCGCCCCCGTGAAGGAGAGCTTGTCGGCCATCAGGGCGTCGAGCTGCGCGCGGTCCAGCGGGATGCGGTCGTCGGCGGCGAGCTTGTCGAGCAGCTCATTGCGCTCGGCGCCCTGCTCGCGCATGGCGAGGGCCGACGCGACGGCGTTCTCCTTGATCGCCTCGTGGGCGACCTCACGGCCGACACCCGCGCGCACCGCGCCCATCAGGACCTTGGTCGTGGCGAGGAACGGGAGATAGCGGTCCAGCTCGCGGGCGACGACGGCCGGGAACGCTCCGAACTCGTCGAGCACCGTCAGGAAGGTCTCCAGCAGACCGTCGAACGCGAAGAAGGCGTCCGGGAGCGCCACACGACGGACCACGGAGCAGGACACGTCGCCCTCGTTCCACTGGTCGCCGGCCAGTTCGCCGGTCATCGACGCGTAGCCGCGCAGGATCACCATCAGGCCGTTGACGCGCTCGCAGGAGCGGGTGTTCATCTTGTGCGGCATCGCGGACGAGCCGACCTGTCCCGGCTTGAAGCCCTCGGTCACCAGCTCGTGCCCGGCCATCAGGCGGATCGTCTTGGCCACCGACGAGGGCGCCGCGGCCAGCTGGACCAGCGCGGTCACCACGTCGTAGTCGAGGGAGCGGGGGTAGACCTGGCCGACCGAGGTGAAGGCCTGTGCGAAGCCCAGGTGCGCGGCGATGCGCTGTTCGAGGTCCGCGAGCTTCCCGGCGTCGCCGCCCAGCAGGTCGAGCATGTCCTGAGCCGTGCCCACGGGGCCCTTGATGCCGCGCAGCGGGTAGCGGCCCAGCAGGTCCTCCAGGCGCCCGTACGCCACCAGGAGCTCGTCGGCGGCTGTCGCGAAGCGCTTGCCGAGCGTGGTCGCCTGAGCGGCGACGTTGTGCGAGCGACCGGCCATGACCAGCTCGCGGTACTCGCCCGCCAGCTTGCCGAGCCTGGCCAGGACCGCCACCGTGCGGTCGCGCATCAGTTCCAGGGAGAGCCGGATCTGAAGCTGTTCGACGTTCTCCGTGAGGTCCCGGGACGTCATGCCCTTGTGGACCTGCTCGTGGCCGGCGAGGGCGTTGAACTCCTCGATCCGGGCCTTGACGTCGTGCCGGGTGACCTTCTCGCGCTCGGCGATCGAGGCCAGGTCGACCTGGTCGAGGACACGTTCGTAATCGGCGAGCGCGGCGTCCGGTACCTCGATCCCGAGGTCCTTCTGAGCGCGCAGCACCGCCAGCCACAGCTGGCGTTCCAGCTTCACCTTCTGCTCGGGGGACCAGAGGACGGCCAGCTCCGTGGAGGCGTAGCGGCCGGCCAGGACATTGGGGATGCGAGGCTTCGCAGACACAGCAGTCACGTGTCCAGAGCTTACCTGCCGTCTCCAGCGGTCCGTGAGCGCCCGCAGGGTCCGCGGGGTCAGGGAAGGACCAGGTCAGAGGCGCCGCCCGGGTGACCTTCTCGCGCACCGCGTGCGACGCCTGCGGGACGAGACGGCCCCGGCCCCGGCCCCGGGCCCGGCCCCGGCCCCGGCTTCGGTCTCGGCCGTGGCTTCGACCCCGGCCCGGTCCCCTCCGTGAGCGCAGCGACGCCGCACCCGGAGGTGCTGGCCGCAGAGACGCCGGGCCCGGAGGCGCCGGGCCGGGCAACGGCGCGCCCGCAAGCGCCGTACATGGACGGAGCCCCGCCGGGAATCCGGCGGGGCTCCGGTCGGGGCTCCGTGGTGCGGCGGGCCGCGGTCCGGTCACCGCGGGCCGCGGTGCTCCGGCACGAGGGCGCCCGGCGCGCTCACGGCGCAGGAGATCAACGGCGGCCGTAGTACAGCGAGCCGTGGGCGGTGTCCGGCAGGTACAGCACGTCGTTCCCGTCCGAGTCGCGGCGCACCGCGAGCCGGTCCGCGCCCACGCCCGGCGCGGCGGACTGCGAGGTCCAGGTGCTGCCCGTCGCCGTCGCGGCGAAGACGCGGTCGGTGCCGGAGCCGGTCACGTAGTAGACGCGCCCGGTGTCCGTCTCGTCCCAGGTGATGCCGAGGGCCGCGGCGGTCTGGCCGCCGGAGTACACGGTCTGGCGGGCCCAGCCGCCGCCGCTCGGAGCCGCGTAGTAGACGCGGAAGTCGCCGGCGCTGTCGGCCGAGCGGTAGCGGTAGGCGACCTTCGGGGTGGAGCCGTCGAGGGTGAGCTTGGCGCTCTGCACCGCCGGACCCGTGTAGGCGTTGTCGATGCTCCACTCCTCGCCCGCGGTGAGGTCCTGGATCACATCGGATGTCGCGGGCGTCACCGGAGTCGTGGTGGCCGCGCCCGCGCTGTCCGTGAAGGCACCGGTCGACGGGTCGTAGCGCAGATAGGAGAGCTGGTGCCGGAAAGCGGTCGCCGGGGCCTTGGCCCACTCGTACAGGAGGTGCACGCGTCCGGCGGCGTCCACCGTCAGGTCGTCGGGGTAGACGGAGCGGTTCGGCGCACCGGCGAAGGTGGCGACCACGCTCCACCGCGCGGCGGTGTTGTCCCAGCGGTACAGCTTGCCGGGCCGCTGGTCGGCACCGGCGCCCACGCGGGCGGCCAGGTACAGATCGCCGTTGGGCGCGGTCGTCACGACCGGGTAGGTGATGCCCACGCCCTGGTCGGGCAGCTCGGCCGCGTGGTCCGTGACGTCTCCGCCGGGGGCCTCGGTGCGGAAGTAGCGCCAGGCGTTGGCGTGCATGGAGGCGAACACGTGCAGGCGGCCGCTGCCGTCGCGCGCGACGGACGGCTGGTTGTGACCGTTGTCGTCGGCGAACTCGGCCTGCTGACCGTTCTTGTCGAGCAGCGGCAGACGGCTCCAGACCCCGTCCGGGTCGCGGCGCGCGATGGCGGGGCGGTGCGTGGCGGCCGTCGCCCCGGGCTCGTTGAAGGCGAAGTACGTGTACTGGCCGCGGCCCTTGTACGTGGCGGCCGGAGTCCACCACGCGGCCTGGTTCGACGAGTCCATCGCGTACGGGACCTTCTCGATCACCGTGGTCGAGGCTGCCGTGAGGTCCGTGCTGTCGGCCTGGGCGGCCGGGACGAGCGTGAGCAGAGCGGCCAGGGCCGCGGCCGAGGCGGCGTACGCGCGTGCCGTGGGACGACGCAAGGTGAACTCCTTCGCGGGCGTGATGGTGAGGGGGCGGAACGGGAGGGACCCGAAGAGCGGCCCACCCCTCCGCCGCGCCGGAAACTTACAACAGATCCCATACTGTGAATAGAGATTGCGCAATGCGGATCTGAAGTACGTCCTAAGGAAGGAATATGCAGGCATGGCAAGGGGCCCGGCGAAGGGCGTACCCCTTCGCCGGGCCCCGGACTGCCGTGCTCCGGTTCAGCGCCTGATGAGGTCCGTGACCTCCTCGGCGGCCTTCTTCATCGCGTCCTTCGGCTTCGACTTGCCGACCAGGACCGCCTGGACCTGCTTGGCCACCGCCTCCTCGATCTGCGCGTTCTGCGCGAACTGCCAGAACGGGCTGCCGGTCGCCGTGTCCGTGATCTTCTCGGTCCACTCGGTGGTGAAGGTGTCCTTCGCGACCTTCGGGTCGGCCAGGCCGGCCGTGGTCGACGGCGGCAGCGCGCGGGCGGCGAAGTAGTCGGTGACGGTCTCGCGGTCGGACGTGGCGTGCAGCGCGAACTCCGTGGCCGCGTCCTGCCCCTTGCCCTTGACGATCGCGATCACACCGCCCCACAGCAGCGCCTGCGGGGTGTCCCCGGCGCGCAGCACCGGTCGCTTCATCGGCTGCATCGCGTCGGCCAGCGTCTTGTCCTTGGACTGCGCCGCGGTCACGCCCTTGCCGATGATGGCGTCGTCGTAGAAGGCGGCCTTGCCCTGCCCGAACAGGGCACGGGCGTCGAAGCGGTCCACGTCGGCGGCGATCAGCTTCTCGTCGTGCAGCTTCTTGTACCAGGTGACCGCGTCGATGGAGGCGTCGTCGCCGATGGTCACCTTGCTGTCCTCCAGGAGCGTGCACCCGAAGGTCTGCATCCACGGGAAGATGTCCTTGAGCTGCGCGACCTTGGTGGCCGCGGCGTAGGGCACGACACCGCCGCCGAGCCCCTTCAGCTCCCGCAGCGCGCCCTCGAACTCCTCCACGGTGGTCGGGTGCTTCTTGATGCCGGCCTTCTCCAGGAGCTTGGAGTTGGCGATCACGCCGATGGAGCCGGTGTTCCAGGGCAGGCCGTACTGCTTGCCGTCGTACATGCCGCTGTCCAGCGCCACGTTGGTGTAGCCGCCCTTCAGGGCCACGGAACCGAGGTCGGCGAGCTTGCCCATCTGCGCCACCGCGGCGAGCCAGGCGATGTCGAGGTGCACCGCGCCGGTCGTCTCGCCGCCGCCCAGCTTGAGGGTGAGCTGGCTCAGGTACTCGTTGTACGGGTACGAGACCGCGCGGACCTTGGAGCCCTCGGCCTTCTCCCACGCCGCGATGATCTTCTCGATCGAGGGCTTGGCCGCCTCCTCGTTGAGCGACCAGGAGGTGAAGTCGAAGTTCTTGGACTTCGTGTCGCCGCCGCCGGAGGTGCCGGCGCCGGACGGCGCACAGGCGCCGAGCGCGCCGACGCCGGCCACACCGAGCGCGCCGATGCCGAACATGCGCAGTGCGTCGCGCCGGGTGATGCCAGAGGTGGTCATGGTGTCTCCATGGGATTGGGCGGAAGGGGACGTGCGTGGGGGAGAGTGCGGGCGGGGCCCGGCGGCTCAGCTCTTGACCGACCCGGCGGTCATGCCGCCGACGAGGTAGCGCTGCAGGAACATGAAGGCGACGACCACCGGCGCGGACACCACCAGCGAGGCGGCCATCAGCTCGGGCCAGGCCGTCTGGAACTCGCCGATGTAGGTGGAGACGAGGCCGGGCGGCAGCGTCTGCTTCTCCTTGTCGGCCAGCGTCACCGCGAAGATGAAGTCGTTCCAGCCGCGGACGAAGGCGAACAGCCCGGCGGCGATCATCCCGGGCGCGGCCAGCGGCGCCACGATGGAGTGCAGCGTCCGCCAGCGGGACGCGCCGTCGATGGACGCGGCCTCCAGCAGCGCGTCCGGGATGGTGTCGAAGATCCCCTTCAGCATCCAGACGCACAGCGGCATCGTGAACGTGGTGAAGGACAGCACCAGGGCGGTGTACGTGTTCAGCAGGCCGAAGCTGGAGAACACCGCGTACAGCGTCACCAGCAGGAGCGCCTGCGGGAACATCTGGGAGGCCAGCACCATGTGCATCAGCGACCGCCGCCCGCGGTAGCGGAACTTGGAGAACGAGTAGCCCATGTACGTGGCGACGACCACGCTCAGCACGGCGGTGATCGAGGCCACGACGAGGGAGTTGACCAGGTAGGTGATCAGCTGGTCGTTCTCGGCGAGCGCCGTGAAGTTGCTGAAGGTGATCTCGGTCGGGATGAGCTTCGGCGGGAACTGGAAGGTCTGCTCGGGGCTGCTCAGGGCGGTGACCAGCAGCCAGTAGACCGGCAGCATGCCGAAGGCGCCGATCACCAGGACCGCGGTCCAGGCGGCGATCCGCGAGCGCAGCAGGTCCTTGCGCATCCGGCGTCGCGAGGTGCGTCCGGCCGGTCTGGCGGCGGCCCTCCGCCGGTCGGCGCGGGACAGCGGGGTGGTGGTCATGGAGGTCATCGGGCGTCGCCCTTCCGCTCGGTGATCCTGAGGTAGACGACGACCAGGATGAGCAGCAGCACCATCCACAGGCCGCCCAGCGCGGTCGCCCGGCCGATGTCGAAGCCCTTGAAGGCGGTCTGGTACACGGCGGTCGCGAAGGTCTCGGTGGTGCCGGCCGGTCCGCCGCCGGTGAGCACGTAGATGGTGTCGAAGTGCTGGAAGTTCCAGATGAACTCCAGCAGCAGCACGATCGAGGCGACCCCGCGGACCTGGGGCCAGGTGACGGCGAAGAAGCGCCGGATCGAGCCCGCCCCGTCCATCGACGCGGCCTCGTGCAGTTCCTTCGGCACGGTCTGCAGACCGGCCAGGAGCATCACCATCATCCAGGGGAAGCTCGCCCAGGTCTTGGTGACGATGACGGCCAGCATGGCGGTGCCGGGCTGGCCGAGCCAGGAGATCGACTCCTCGATGATCCCGGCCTTCATGAGGACGCCGTTCAGTACGCCGTAGTTCGCGTTGAAGATCCACATCCAGAGGAAGGAGACCACCACGCCCGGGATCACCCAGGGGAAGAGGAACAGCCCGCGCAGGAAGCCGCTGCCCTTCAGGCCCGAGTTCAGCGCGAGCGCCAGGGCGAAACCGACCACGAAGGGGACGAGCGTCGCGCCGACGGTGAAGATCAGCGTCTGCTTGAGGATCGTGAGGAACTCGCCGTCCAGCCAGTAGCTGAAGTTCTCCAGGCCGACGAACTCCCGGCCCGGCAGGCGCAGATCCTGCTTGAAGAAGCCGGTGAACAGGGCGGACACCAGCGGATAGATGATGATCGCCGCGAACAGGGCGAGCCCCGGTGCGGTCAGCAGCAGTGCGAACGCGCCGTTGGAGAGCCGTCCGCCGGACCGCTCACGGCGTGGAGCGGCCTTCTGCGGAGGTGCGGCCGTACTCATGGGTGTGTCCTCTCGAACGGGGCGGGAGCGGTGGTACAGGGCATGGCACGGGAGCCCGTGCGCCGGTGGACGGACGTGACGTGGCCGGGAGTGAGCGGCGAGCCGCGCCGTCCCCTGCTTCGACCGAGGCTCCGTCCCCACGCCATGCATGCTCCGTCGAACGCAAGTTGCAGCATGCGGGATCGTTCTCCATATCGTGCGACGGCGTCAACCCTTTTGGTCGGTGAATCGCCGGTTCCGGACAGGCCGGCGAAGGTGCCGCACATGCCATGAGCTTGGCTTTGGCCCACGGCGGCGATGTCGTCGGCTGCGCTGGAAACTTACAACACATCCCACTGTACGAACAGTGGTTGCACAATATGGATGTGATGTACGTTCAAGGCCGCTCCGCTGCGGCGGAGAGCATCCGAGCATCACACCAAGGAGGCCGCACCGTGCGGGAAGAAGAGGTCCATTACGACATCGCCGTCATCGGCGGTGGCCTGGCGGGGACCTGCGCGGCCATTGCCGCGGCCCGGCTCGGCCGACGCGTCGCCCTGGTCAACAACCGGCCCGTCCTGGGCGGCAACGCCAGCAGCGAGGTGCGCGTCTGGGTCTGCGGCGCCACGGCCCACGGTGTGCACCGCTGGGCCCGTGAGACCGGCATCATGGGCGAGCTGTACACCGAGAACCAGTACCGCAACCCCGAGGGGAACCCGTACTACTGGGACCAGGTGGTCCTCGACGCCGTCCGGGCCGAGCCGAACATCGACCTGTACCTCAACACCGACGTCCGGGAGGCCGATGCGAGCGGCCCGGACGACGCACGCCAGGTGCACTCCTGCACGGGCTGGATGATGGGCTCCGAGCGGCGCATCACCTTTCACGCACGGCAGTTCCTCGACTGCACCGGCGACGGCCTGCTCGGCCACCTCGCCGGCGCCCACTACCGGATCGGCCGCGAGGCGCGCTCGGAGTTCGGGGAGCCCTGGGCGCCGGAGGACGGCGACGAGGCGCTGCTCGGGTCGACGATCCTGTTCCACACCAAGGACACCGGCCGGCCGGTGAAGTTCGTGCGCCCCGACAGCGCCCGCGACCTCACCACCACGCCCATCCTGCGCAACCGCGTCCTGCGCACCGGCGACAACGGCTGCGACTACTGGTGGATCGAGTGGGGCGGCGAGCTGGACACCGTCCACGACAACGAGCGCATCCGCGATGAACTCCAGGCCGTGATCATGGGCATCTGGGACCACATCAAGAACTCCGGCGAATTCCCGGACGCCGAGAACCTGACCCTGGAATGGGTCGGCAGCCTCCCCGGCAAGCGCGAGTACCGCCGCTTCCTCGGCGACCACATGCTGACCCAGCAGGACATCCTCGAACAGCGGCAGTTCACCGACCGTGTGGCCTTCGGCGGCTGGTCCGTCGATCTGCACCCGGTGCAGGGCATGTACGCCGACGAGCCCGGCGCCCGCCAGCGGTACGCGGACGGCGTCTTCCACATCCCGCTGCGCTCCCTCTACTCGAAGAACGTCACCAACCTCCTGTTCGCCGGGCGCAACATCTCCGCCACCCACATCGCCTTCGGTGCCACCCGTGTCATGGCCACCTGCGCCACGCTCGGCGAGGCCGCGGGCACGGCAGCCGCCCTGTGCGTCGCCGAAGGGATCGGCCCGCGCGAACTCGCCACCGACCACCCCGAGCTGGTACGCCGCACCCTGCTGCGGCAGGACGCCTCGGTCATCGGCCTGTTGGACGACGACCCCGGCAACCTGGCGCGCACGGCCCGCGTCAGCGCCTCCTCGCACCTGAGCCGCCTGGCAGCCGAGCCCACCGACGACGTGCCCGGTGAGCCGTACCCGCTCAGCCGCGACCTCGGGCTGCTGCTTCCGGTGGACCCGGCGCTCGACACGGTCGACCTGCTCGTCCACGGCGCCCCGGACGAGCGGACGAGCGAACTCACCGTGGAGCTGTGGAGCACCGGCCGCCCCGAGAACGCGGTCCCCGTCGACCACCTGCTCACCACCTCGGTGACGGTGCCCGCCGGCGGACCGCACTGGGTCACGGCCCGACTCGACCACCGCCCGGACGCCCCGGAGAACGTCGTCCTGATCGTGCGCGCCTGCCGGGACGCGGCACTGGTCCTGGTCCCCGAGCGCACCGACGGCGTCCTCGCCCTGCGCAGCAGGGTCGACGGGGACGCGGCCGTCGACCACGACATCCCGGAGGAGGAGGGGCAGCTGGTCCTGGAGTGGCAGGCCCGCGGCCTGCGCCGCCGGACCTTCGCCTTCCGGGCCGCCCCGGACACCGCCGCGTTCCTGCCCGAGCGTGCCGTCGGCGGATTCCAGCGCGCCTACGGGGGACCGCAGATGTGGTCGTCCGAAGCGCTGCCCGACACCGACCGGGCCGCCCAGTGGCTGCGCCTCGACTGGGACGAGGCGCACGAGCTCACCGAGACGCGCCTGGTGTTCGACGACGACGTCGACGAGTACCTCAACAACCTGCACCGGCACCGCACCCCGTTCGAGGTCATGCCGGAACTGGTCCGCGACTACCGCGTCCAGAGCCGCGAGCCCGACGGCACCTGGCACACGCTGCTGACCGTGACGGGCAACCGCCGCCGCCACCGCGTGCACGCGCTGGAGGGCCCGGACGGCGGGCCGGTGCGCACCGACGCGCTGCGGCTCGTGGTCGACGCGACCCACGGGGCGCGGCACGCGCACGTGACCGCCTTCAAGGCGTACGGAGCGTAGTCGCACGGCGAAGGGGCCGTGCGGAGGCCGAACAGCCCCCGCACGGCCCCTTCGCCGTGCGCTTCAGAGGGCGCCGAGGGCCTGGCTGATGGCGTCGGCCGCCTCGATGACCTCGCGGGTCAGGGCCAGCCGCTGTCCCTCGGCCTCGGAGTGGTTGCCGAGGAGGGAAGTGGGGCCCCACAGGGAGATGGCGGCGACGACGTCCCCCGAGGCGTCGCGGACCGGCGCGGCGAGCGAGGCGCGGCCCAGGGCGCGCTCCTCGGCCTCGATGGCGTAGCCCGTGCGGCGGACGGTGTCGATCTCGCCGTCGAGGAGGTCGTGGCTGGTCGTCGTGTAGTCGGTGTGGGCCACGAGCGGCTCGGGGAGCAGCTTGCGGCGCTCCTTGGGGCTGAGCCCGGTGAGGAGGCATTTGCCGATGCTGGTGGCGTGCAGCGGGGCGGTGTGCCCGGCCTGCGTGTACGACTTCGGGGCGCGGCGCCCCTCGAAATTGCACAGGAACATCAGCTCGGTGCCCCGGCGGACGGCGACATTGGCCCCGAGTCCGGTGCGGGTGGCGAGGTCCTGGAGGACCATGCGGGCGGCACGGTGGACGGGGTGGCGGTTGGTGGCCGTGGCGGCCAGCGGGAGGATGCCGAGGCTGAGGCGGTAGAGGTTGCTGACGGGGTCGCGTTCCACCATGTCGAGGCGTTCGAGCGTGGACAGGAGGCGGGACGTGGTGGAGGAGCCCAGTCCGGTGAGTTCGGCGACGTCGGAGACGCGCAGTTCCGGACGGCCGGAGTCGAGTGCGCGCAGCACCGAGACCGCTCGTTCGACGCTCTGGTTCGTCCCGGCGTCGGTCGCCCGCGTGGCCATGACCCTCCTCGTTTTGCAAACGGCTTGCACAATCTGCATCAGCATATCGTGGCGACCTGAGCCCTGTTCCTGGAATTCCTCGGCTCGCGGCCGGAGCGTATACGGGTCGGCCCACCGTGCCGCAGGAGGCGCACATGGGCGGACACCGGCCACGCGAAGGGAAAGGGCATGGCCGGACGAGGGCCTACGCGAGTGGCTCCGGCCCCGCCGCCACCGCTGGGCCGGCCGTCGCCCGGGGGAGCCGGACTCGCGGCGGAAACGCCGACATGAACCGGATGAACCCCAAAAGCCCCGGGCCCCCTGCGAACGCCGGGGCGATCACGATCACGCGGGGCGGTCGGGAACGCGGACGACGGCGCCGCCGGCCTTCAGCCCGCGGCGCCGTGGCCGCCGGTGTCCGGCGCACGGGACGAGAGGCCCAGGCCGGTGCGCCGTCGTTCTTCAAGGAGCTCGATGCGGCGCGCCTGCTCGTCGGTGATCACATCGCACACCCAGTCCCAGTGCAGTGCCACCCGGTCACCGGCGGACAGCCCGTCGAGCAGCGTCAGCCCGCCCGCCGAGCAGCGCACGGTCTCCTCCCGCCACGCGCCGTCGGCCAGCCCCGTACCGTCCCAGCACAGCGGGCGTGACCGCACGGTCGCGAAGTCCCGGTCGGCGGCCACCACCACTCCCGTACGGACACGGCACTGATCGAGCACGGACAGGGCGGTCGGATGGCCCGTGGACCGCAGCATCGGGGCCCACGGATACACCTCGAACACCTGGAAGCTGTGATGGGCCAGGGCACGCCGCCCGGCGTCGCGCCAGGTGCCGCCGGGCTGCCCCCGGAACCAGTCGGTCATGCGCTCCACCAGAACGCCGGGATCGGCCCGGTCCAGGAGCTCGTTGCCGATCCAGTACGCCTCGACCACCCGCGCGTCCAGCGGGTCCGCCAGCCCGGCCGTCTCCGCGAGGAACTGGAGATAGCACCAGGCCCCCTCGAACTGCCGGGCGTGCCGCTCGATGTCGGCGGTCGCTCCACGGCGCAGGAGGGCCGCCGCGTCGGCGGGACCGCAGTAGCCGAGCTCGTTGGGCGGGTAGGCGTATCGCGCGAACAGCAGCGCTCCCTCGGCGCTCACTCAGCAGATCCTCGGCAGCTGTTCGCCGATCGGCAGCCCGATCACCCGGCTCCCGCCCAGCCCCGTCTTCGCGACGACCATCCCGGAGTGCCCGGGGACGCAGCTTCCGATCCGGCAGGCGGACCGGCCCAGGGGATGGGCCCGCATGGCCTCCAGCACCCGGTCCGCGTCCTCGGCCGGGACGATCGCGATCAGTTTGCCCTCGTTGGCCACCTGGAGCGGATCGAGCCCGAGCAGACTGCAGGCGTCGCGCACCGTGGGCGGCACGGGAAGCAGCCGTTCGACCAGTTCGATGCCCACGCCGGAGGCGCGGGCGATCTCGTTCAGCGAGGCCGAGACGCCTCCGCGGGTGGGGTCCCGGAGCACATGGAGGTCGCTGCCGGTGGCGAGCATGGCGGCGACCAGCCCGTGCAGCGCGGCGGTGTCGCTCTCCACCGTCGTACCGAATTCCAGGCCCTCCCGGCAGCTCATCACGGCCACCCCGTGCACGCCGATGTCGCCGCTGACCAGCACGGCGTCGCCCGGCACCGCCCGGCGCGCGTGGATGTCGACGCCGGGAGGGACCACACCGATGCCCGAGGTGTTGAGATAGACGCCGTCACCACTGCCGTGCTCCACGACCTTCGTGTCCCCGGTGACCAGACGTACACCGGCGTCCTCGGCGGCCCGGCCCACGGCCTGCGCGATCCGGCCGAGGTCGCTCAGCGCGGTGCCCTCCGCGAGGATGAAGGCGGTCGACAGGAACAGCGGCGTCGCACCCGACATGGCCAGGTCGTTGACCGTTCCGTTCACCGCCAGGTCACCGATCGACCCGCCGGGGAAGAACATCGGCTTCACCACGAACGAGTCCGTGGAGAAGGCGAGACGGGTGCCGGAGCCGACCGTCAGGACGGCCGAGTCACCGAGGTCGGCGGCGGCCGCGGCACCGTACGCCGGCAGGAACAGGTGCTCGATCAGCTCACCGGACATGGCGCCGCCGCCCCCGTGCCCCATGACGACGGACGGGCTGTCCCGCAACGGCACCGGGCAGGCCCACCCCTCGAAGTCGAGGTCCGGCACGTCGTTCACCACGGCGGTCACGTCCTGCGTCACGTCAGTCACTTCGCATCCACCAGTTCCAGGCGGCGGTGGGTGTAGTAAGCGGCGCACGCGCCCTCGGACGACACCATGGTCGCGCCGAGCGGGTTCCTCGGTGTGCACTCCTTGCCGAACGCCTCGCACAGGTGCGGTTTGATCAGGCCCTGGAGCACCTCGCCCGAGCGGCAGAGCGACGACTCGTCGGTCCGGATGTCCGTCACCTCGAACCGCTGCTCCGCGTCGAACTCCCGGTACTTCCCGGCGAGCCGCCAGCCGCTGCGCGGAATCGCCCCGATGCCGCGCCAGGTCCGGTCGGTCACCTCGAAGACATCGGCGAGCATCTCCATGGCGGGCGCGTTGCCCTCCTCGCGCACCGCCCGCGGGTAGGCGTTCTCCACCTCGTACCGGCCCGCTTCCAACTGGACGACGGTCCGGCGGACCCCTTCCAGGATGTCCAGCGGCTCGAAGCCGGTGACCACGATCGGCACCTTGTACTTCCGGGCCAGCGGCGGGTACTCGGCCGTCCCCATCACACTGCACACATGACCGGCGGCGAGAAACGCCTGCACCCGGCACGTCGAGGACTCCATGATCGCGGAGATCGCGGGCGGCACCAGCACGTGGGACACCAGGAGGGAGAAGTTCCGCACCCCGAGCCGCCGGGCCTGATACACCGCCATGGCGTTGGCCGGGGCGGTGGTCTCGAACCCGATCCCGAAGAAGACCACTTCGCGGTCGGGGTTCTCCCGGGCCAGCTTCAGGGCGTCGAGGGGCGAGTACACCACGCGTACGTCCCCGCCGGCGCTCCTGACGGAGAACAGGTCCCGACTGCTGCCGGGCACGCGCAGCATGTCGCCGAACGAGCAGAAGATGACGCCGGGGCGGGCGGCGATCGCCAGCGCCCGGTCGATGGTCTCCAGCGGTGTGACGCAGACGGGACATCCCGGTCCGTGGATCATCTCCACGCTGTCCGGCAGCAGTTGGTCGATGCCGTGCCGGATGATCGAGTGGGTCTGGCCGCCGCACACCTCCATCAGCGCCCATCTCCGCGTGGTGGCCGACTGGATCCGGTCGATCAGCCTCTTCGCGACCTCGGGGTCACTGAACTCGTCGAGGTACTTCACCGGGCGGCTCCTTCGTGGGACGCGCCCTGCCGGGCCGCGTCGTCGAAGCCGTCCCCGAACTCCTCGGCCAGGATGCCGAGCCGTTCGAAGGCGGCGAGGGTGTCCAGGGCCGACCGTTCGTCGAGGCGCTGGATGGCGAATCCGACGTGCACGATGACGTATTCACCGACGGTCACATCGGGGATGTACTGGAGGCACACCTCCTTGTGCACCCCGCCGAAGTCGACCTCGGCCATCACGGTGCCGTCGACTTCGGCGGTGCTGAGGACGCGCCCCGGAACAGCCAGACACATGGTCCCTCTCCTCTGTGGATCCTCGTGGGGTACGGCGGTACGGTCGTGCGGCGGCGTCAGCCCGAAGCGGCGATCATGAGCTGGCCGAGGGCGATCCCGCCGTCGTTCGGCGGGAGCAGGCGCGGCCGCAGCACGGTGAATCCCCTGTCGGCCAGGCCGCGTCGCGCCGCGTCGAGCAGCACCGCGTTCTGGAAGACACCGCCGCCCAGCGCCACGGTGGAGAGGCCGGTGGACGTGCGGCAGGAATCCGCGAGGCGGACGGTCAGGGCGGCGACGGCGGCGTGGAAACGCGCGGCGACCACACCGGCCGGGACGCCGTCCCGTACGTCGGACACCACGGCACGCACGACCGGACCCGGATCCGCGACGGAGGGTTCCCCCGCCGCCCCGGGCCGGAGCCCGAAGCGGTAGCCGTCCTCCGGCGGAGCGGAGCCGGCCGCCGCGGTACGGGCGAGCCCCTCCAGCTCCATGGCCGCCTCCGCCTCGTACGCCACCACGTGCCGGACACCGGCCAGGGACGCGACCGCGTCGAAGAGCCGGCCCATCCCCGAGGTCGGCACACAGCCGAACCCGGTCGTGAACTGGCGGGCCAGCAGCTCGCGTTCGGCGGGCGGACAGGCGCGGACCGCGGGCAGGTCCTCGTCCCAGGGGATCCCGGCCGCGTGCAGATGGGCGAGGGCCATCCGGTACGGCCGCAGCACACTCGCGTCCCCGCCCGCCAGCGGTACGTATCCCAGGTGCGCGGCCCGGCTGAACGAGGCGTACCCGGCCACCAGGACCTCGCCGCCCCAGGCCGCCCCGTCGGTGCCGTGGCCGGTGCCGTCGAAGGCGACGCCGATCACGCGCTCGTCCGCGCCCAGGCCGTGCTCCGCCATCACGGACGCGATGTGCGCGTGGTGGTGCTGCACGGTGCGGACCGGCCGCCCGGCCGCGTGGGCGCGGGCCCAGGCGCCGGAGTGGTAGCCGGGGTGGCGGTCGGCCACCAGCCGGGTGGGCGCCACCCCGGTGAGCTCCTCCAGATGCTTCTCGGTCCGGGTCAGGGCATCGACCGTGGACAGGTCGTCCATGTCGCCGATGTGCTGGCTCAGCCAGGCGTAGCGGCCCTCGGCCACCGCACAGGTGTTCTTGAGGTCGGCGCCCACGGCGAGCGTCGGGGGCACGTCGAAGGGCAGCGCCAGCGGCAGCGGGGCGTAGCCGCGCGAGCGGCGCAGCGGCAGTTCGGCACCGGCGGCCCAGCGGCTGACCGAGTCGTCGCACGGCACATGGATGCGCCGGTCGTGCCGCAGCCAGGCGTCCACCAGCGGTGCCAGGAGGGTCAGCGCCGCGCCGTCGTCGGTGACGATCGGCTCGCCCGACAGATTGGCCGACGTCATCACGAGCGCGTCCGGGCCCGGCGGGTCGTCACCGATCCCGAAGAGGAGGACGTGCAACGGGGTGTACGGCAGCAGCAGTCCGAGGTGCGGGCTGCCGGGTGCCACGGCGTCGGACACCCCCGCCCCCCGCGGGGCGGTGCGACGGGGGAGGAGGACGATGGGCCGGCGCCCGCCGCTCAGGAGCTCCTCCTCGTCCGCCGCGAGGGTCACCAGCTCACGCGCGACACCGAGGTCCGCGACCATCACCGCGAACGGTTTGCCACCGCGGCGCTTGCGCCGCCGCAGCTCCGCCACGGCGGCGTCGTCGCGGGCGTCGCACACCAGGTGGTAGCCGCCGAGGCCCTTGACCGCGATGATCCCGCCCTCGGCGAGGAGCTTCCGCGCGGTCCGCAGCGCGTCCTGGTCGTGCGAGGGGACCGCGCCCTGCTTCCCGACGAGTTCGAGCCGTGGTCCGCAGTCGTGGCAGCCGATCGGCTGGGCGTGGAAGCGCCGGTCGAGCGGGTCCTCGTACTCGGCCCGGCAGGCCCCGCACATCTCGAAGCCCGCCATCGTGGTGGCGGCCCGGTCGTAGGGGAGGCCGGTGACGATCGTGAACCGGGGCCCGCAGTGCGTGCAGGTGATGAAGGGGTGGCGGTGGCGCCGGTCCGAGGGGTCGGCCAGTTCGTCCAGACAGTCCCGGCAGGTGGCGATGTCGGGCGGGACCAGCGTCCTGGCCCGGCCGGAGGCGCTGGACGGCTCGATGGTGAAGCCGGTGCCGCCGAGCAACGGCCGTTCGCTGGTACGCACGTCCTCGACGACCGCGAGCGGAGGGGCGTCGGAGCGCAGACGGCGGCCGAACTCCTCCACGGCGTCCGCCGTTCCCTCGACCTCGGCGAGCACCCCTTCGCCGGTGTTCGTCACCGAACCCGTGAGCAGCAGCTCCGAGGCGGTGACATAGACGAAGGGGCGGAAGCCCACGCCCTGCACGACGCCGCGCACCTCGAATCCGCGCCGGATCCGCCGCTCCCGCCCGCGGGCCATCATCTCCAGCCCCGACAGGGCCTCTTCGGCCTTCGCGCGGTCGATGCGTTCGACGGCGAAGCCCATGTGGAGAAGCACCCAGTCGTCGCGACCGGGTGCCTCGTCGAGCATGCCGATGTTGACACGGCGTCTGGCGCCCTCCACGTCCACCAGGGCCAGTTGGCCCGCATACCCGTCCACGATCTCCACGACGCGGCCAGGAATGCCTAGGCACATGATCAGGATCTCCGGGGTTCGTTGCTGTTCACGGACGCGGTCGGCACGGACGGCGCGAGCTGCCGGACCAGGGTGTGCACCGCTCGCATCGCCTCGGGCACCGCGCTGTCGACGGCCTCGCTGAGCCCGATGCCCTCCTCGACCCCGGCGGGTGTGCAGCCGACGAGGTAGGTGAGCGGAAGCGTACCGCCCAGTTGATCCAGATTTGCCAGCACAGCAACCGGATTCATGCCGTGTGCGTCGAATTCACCCGAACCGAGGTCCTCGGCGTCGATGCGGAGCACCGTCACCTCCCCGGGGGCGCCGCCCCCGGGACAGGCGTCGACCAGAACCAGCGCGTCGTACCCGTCGAGCAGGTCGTACGCGAGGTGCATGCCGCGGATGCCGTAGTCCACCAGCCGGACCTGTGGGGGCATCCCCCCGTCGCGGGCGAGCCGGCGCACCACCTCCGGGCCGAAGCCGTCGTCGCCCAGAAACAGATTGCCGATGCCCGCGACCAGCACACGGGCGGCCGTCTCGGGTTCCGTCGTCATCCCCGGCTCAGCCGTCCCCGGTCGGGAGGTCGGGCGAATCCGGGTCCTTGGTCTTCTGCGGGTGCACGGAGGTGTCGGACCGCTCGTCGGAGGTGCCCGACGGACGGTCCGCCGGGCCGCCCGACGGCCGGTTTGAGCCGGTGTCGCGGGATCCCTTCGGGCCCCGTACCTCCTGCGGCTCCTCCTGGACGCCGCCGTTCTTCTCCGGTGTCTCGGCCATGGAGTGCTCCTCACTGCTCACATCACTCGGATCGGGTTCACAACGAACGGATGCGCAGGTAGCGGCGGATGTCGGGGATCGACCTGATCCCGACCGCCACGGCGACGACCGCCACGGCCGCCGCCGCTCCGGCGGCGATGATGCCGAAGGTCTTCACGATCGGTTCTCCTCTCGGTGTCGCGCCGACTCCTCGGCGCTCAGGGGTGTCAGCTCGTCGGGGGCGAAGTAGAAGTAGCGGCCGTACCAGTCGTGCAGGTCCGACGCCGGGTCGTCGACGAGGACCAGGGCGATATGGGTGCCCCCGTCCACGTCCGAGAGGACCGCGGTCACCCGCGCCACCTGGCCGGCGAAGAACAGGTCCTGCGCGTCCGCCCGCCGGGAGGGATGGACCCGGACCAGGCTGTCCTTGGCCACCCGGACCCCGTCGATCACGACCGCGTCGCTCCCGGGCCGTACCGAGGCGTCGGCCGCCGGATCCCACCAGGGGGCGCCCGCGGTGTCGAAGGCGGCGGGCTCCAGGTCGCGGACATCGGCCACCGGGCCCGCCGGAGCCGGGGGCCGCGGCGGGTGCGGGTCGCGCAGCAGACCGTGCAACTGCTGGAGCCCGGCGGGCGACATGCCGTCGCACCGGTCGATGATCTCCCGGGCCCGGGGATCGGTGGCCCTGGCCTCGGCCTTCTCCTCCTCCGTCATGGTCATCACCCGGAGGGTCAGGATCTCGTCGATCTCGGTCGAGTCGAACAGGGCGCCGGGGCTCTGCTCGGCGACCTCCGGGTAGTCGTACAGGATGATCGGCGCACCGAGCAGGGTGTCCGTCGACCCCCGCGGTCCGGCCAGCACGGGCCAGCACCTGCGCTGCCGGCACCGGCCCGCGGCGGCGGCCGCCCCGGCGGGCGGTTCGAGCAGCGAGACGAAGGCGGCGTCGTGCGCCCGCAGCAGCAGATGGGCGCCGATCAGCGAGGACCGGATCGCGTCGTCCTTGGTGGACACGGGCTCCGGATGCTCGTTGCGCACCGCCACCGAGAGGCGCACGTACCCGTCGTCGACGACGGCCCGCGTGCGCACCCGGAGCGTCAGTGGCAGCCGTCGCCGCACGATCCGGCCCACCACCGCGCCCCGCGCGTCGGTCACCGGCTCGGTCTCCTCGCCGCCCGGAACCACGTGGACGGTGTCCGTGGCCTCGCCCAACGGCAGTGCCGCCAGGACGACTTCACGCTCGACGGCCTCGTCCCAGGACAGCACGGGCACCCCGTCGACGACGAGCTGCCCGACTGGTACATCCGTCCCGTTCTCGTCCGTGCCGCGCACTTCGCGGACCTGGAGCTGGAGAAAGCGCAGGTGCACGGTGACGGCGGCCGGCCCGTCGTGCGGCGCCAGCAGGCACTCCGTCTCCATCTCCGGCTCCTCGCCGAAACTCGCCGCCGTGGCCAGCGGCGGACCGAGGACCCCGAACTGCCAGCGGGACCGGTTCTTGTGCGAACTCGCCCGGTACGGATACAGGAGGTACCCCTCGTACAGGACGGCATCGGCGATCGAACGCACCTGGTCGAGACTCACCGGACCACCTCCTCGTGACCGGCCAGGAGGGCCTGGACCGTCTCGTCCCAGCTGATCAGCCCGCGCCGGGCCCGGAAGTCCGCGAAACGCGCCAGTACGTCGTGGTCCAGCCGGATCCATCCGGTGTTCGGGTAGTGCGCCGCCACCATCCGCCGCCACACTTCGACCGGCATCGGGTGCCGTGCCTCGCAGTCCCACGGCACCTGTTCGACCCCGAAGCCCTCGCCGCCGCGGGTGAAGACCGTGCCGGAGAACAGCAGGGCGAGCGGCACCGAACCCTCGCCCAGGGCGTGCAGATAGCGGGAGCCGACCACATCGAAGTCATAGGTGCAGGGCAGGGCGAGATCGACCTCGGTGGCGCCGCTGAACCCCTGCACGGTGGTGTCGCAGCTCATCCACCGGAACGGCTTCAGTGTGTCCGCCCAGCGTTCCCGGCCGCCGAACAGCGCCACCAGCCCGCTCCGTTCGGCCTCGTCGTAGTGGCGCCGCTGCGGCTCGATACGGACCTGGCAGTGCAGCGCGATGGCGTGGATCCGCCGCCCCGTCCGCTCCTCGATCCGCAGCCGCGCGGTCAGCTGCGGGGCGGCCGCGTACGGCTCGGCGACGATGTCGAGCACGGAGAACGTGAAGTCGTTCACGGAGCCCCGATCCCCGCGGCGGGCCGGCTGCGGTCCGCCACCCGCGCGAAGAAGCCGTCCATCGCGGCACGGGCCTCGGAGCCGCCGTCGAAACCGCGCCACAGCGAGCGCAGCTGCCCCACCAGTTCGTAGCAGGCATCGATCGGCACCAGATGGCACGACGCCTCGTCCCCGTCCGTCCGCCGGATCAGCAGGGCCTCCACGTCCGGACGCAGCACGGAGAGTTCCGGGCTCGCCCCGACGACGGCCGCCCAGGCGTCCAGCGGCAGTTCCGACTCGGTGGCCCCGGCGGGCCCGGGGTAGAACGCGATCATCCGGTCCTGGGCGGAGTTGCGGAACAGGAAGGCCAGCCCCACGGGAATCTGCAACTCGTCCCAGGCACGCCCGTCCAGGGTCAGCCCCTCGAAGCGCAGATAGCGTTCCGGGACCGCCCGGTAGCGCAGCTCCGCGTCCTCGTCGGTGAAGAGCAGATAGCAGGCCCGGCAGCCGCACATCAGGGCACGGCTGTCGAGGTTCACCACATGGGGATGGTCCTCGCCGATCGGTTCCGCGCACATCTCGCAGCGCTCACCGGCGGGCGGCCGCGGCCGGTCGCGCCTGAGCCGCAGCAGGGTGGAGGCCGCCGAGGCGGAGCGGCCCGCGGCGATCACCGCGCCACCGCCGCGGGGACCGACACCGAGACCGAGGCGCCGTCCGACAGCAGGGGCAGCGGGGCCAGGTGCGCACCGTCCTCGTCGAGACAGACCCCGGCCCGCCGCACGTCGTAGTGCGCGCGGCACCCGGCGCACCGCAGGACCGCGTCCCCGGTCGGACCGCCCAGCCGCCGCGCCAGAGCCGCACCCTCGAACGGCCGCTCGCAGCGCGCGCACCGGTCCTCGAAGGCGAAAAGGTCCGCGCCCACCCGGCAGGCCACCACCGGCATCCTGCCGACACCGAACCGGGCCACGGCGCCGGGCGCCAGCCCGGACAGCTCCGGCACGGCCTCCCACGACCCGCCGTCCCCGTCCACCGTCCCGGACTCCGCTTGGAGCCGGGCGAACAGCGAGTCCACCGGAACCAGCGGCCCCGTCGCCCCGGCGCCCTCGTCGGACGCGGTCTCGACCTCGATCGAGGTGACCTCCGGCGCCGCGGCCTCCACCGCACCCTGCACCGCCAGCTTGAGCGTGACCGAGGACGACGGGCACCCGTCGCAGCTGCCCAGCAGCCTCAACCGGACCGCGCCCTCGTCGCTGACGGCCAGCAGCTCGACATCGCCGCCGTGCGAACCCAGATACGGCCGTACGCTCTCCAGCGCCCGCTCGACCCGGGTCTCCACGCCGTACGGATGCAGCCCGTGCACCAGCAGGGCACCGGACACCAGCTCGTCGTCGGCCAGCGCCGCCAGCACATGGTCGTCCAGCCGCCCCCGCTCGTGCACGAGGTCGAGCAGCCGCTCCAGCGCGGCACCGTAGAAGTCGGCCACGACCCGCACCAGTTCCTCGCTGCGCTCGCGGGCGACCGCGCCGCCCGAGCCGCTGGCGGCGATCAGGGTGTCGATGCGCGCACCGGCCGTCCGCCAGTCGGGCACGGCGGGGGAGTCCTCCCGCGCCATCACTCACTGCCCGCGGACTGGGTGGGGGAGTGCAGGAGCTCCAGCTTCTTGCCCTCGCCGAGGTACATGTGCACACCACAGGGCAGACAGGGGTCGAAGCTGCGCACCGTGCGCATGATGTCGATGCCCTTGAAGTGCTCCCGGTCGTTCTCCTCGAAGATCGGCTGCCCCTGCACGGCGTCCTCGTAGGGCCCCGGAGTGCCGTACGTGTCGCGCGGGCTGGCGTTCCACGGAGTCGGCGGATACGGGTGGTAGTTGGCGATCTTGCCGTCCCGGATCACCATGTGGTGCGAGAGGACTCCGCGGACCGCCTCGGTGAACCCGCAGCCCACGCCCTCCTCGGGCACCTCGAACTTCTCCCAGGTCTTGGTGTTGCCGGCGCGGATCTCCACGAGCGCCTTCTCCGCGAAGTGCAGCGCACAGGCGGCCGCGTAGGCCTGGAAGTAGCTGCGCGCCCGGTTGCGCTCGATGGTGTTGCTCCACTTCGGGACGTGCCACTCCAGCTCCACCGGCCCCTTGAGGGCGGTCTTGGGGAGGTTGATCCTGACGCTGTGGCCGGTGGCCTGGATGTAACCGATGTCGACGAGACCGGCCAGCGCGGTGGTCCACAGCCGGGCGAGCGGCCCGCCGCCCGTGTCGAGCGCCAGATAGTCCTTGCCGTCGAACCACCGGGGCGACATGACCCAGCTGTACTTGTCGTCCAGGTCCCGCTTCTGCGGCTGCGGGTTGGTGTGCTGGTTCCAGGGGTGGCGCCGGTCGACCGGATTGCCGAGCGGGTCGTGGGAGACGAAGGTCTCCTGCTCGTCCCAGTCGTTGTAGTACGACGAACCCAACAGGATCCGGATGCCGAGGTTGATCTTCACCAGGTCGGTGGTGACCAGCTTCCCGTCGACGACGACACCGGGGGTGACGTACATCTTCCGGCCCCAGTCGGTCATGTCCTTGTAGGCGAAGTTGCAGTGCTCGGGGTCCTGGAAGGAGCCCCAGCAGCCCAGCAGGATGCGCCGGTTGCCCACCTGCTCGTACCCCGGCAGGGCCTCGTAGAAGAAGTCGAAGAGGTCGTCGTGCATCGGCACGACCTTCTTCATGAACTCGACGTACCGCTGGAGGCGGGTGATGTAGTCCGTCATCAGCTGGATGGTCGCCACGGTGCCGACCCCGCCGGGATAGAGCGTGGAGGGGTGGACGTGCCGGCCCTCCATCAGGCAGAACATCTCCCGGGTCATCCGGCTGACCTGGAGCGCCTCGCGGTAGAACTCGCCGGTGAACGGGTTCAGCGAGCGCATGATGTCGCCGATCGTCCTGTACCCGTGCGCGTCGGCGTGCGGGGAGGGGGTGCGGTTGGCCTGTTCCAGCACTCCCGGATTGGTCTCCGCGACCATCTTCTCGCAGTAGTCGACCCCGACCAGGTTCTCCTGGAAGATGTTGTGGTCGAACATGTACTCCGCGGCCTCGCCGAGATTCACGATCCATTCGCCGAGGTGCGGCGGCTTCACCCCGTACGCCATGTTCTGCGTGTAACAGGAACACGTGGCGTGGTTGTCACCGCAGATTCCGCAGATGCGACTCGTGATGAAGTGCGCGTCCCGCGGGTCCTTTCCCTTCATGAAGACCGAATAGCCGCGGAAGATGGAGCTGGTGCTGTGGCACTCGGCCACCACCTTCTGCTTGAAGTCGATCTTCGTGTAGATGCCCAGGCTGCCGACGATCCGGGTAATGGGATCCCAGGCCATTTCGACCAGGTCGCTCTTGCCCTGGCCGCCTCCGGCACCCTTGTGCTGCGTCGCGGTCATTGGCCGCCTCTTCTTTCTGTACGTTGAGGTGATGTACGCGGTCACTCACCAGGTGCGCGTGGCCCCGGTCGTGAGCTCCCTGCCGGGCGTGCGCCATTTCGGCTCGCGGTCCAGGGTGTGCGTGGTGAGGTGCCGCAGCCGCCGGATCGTCGCCCCGTACGGTCCGACCGCGTTGGTCGAGAGCTTTCCGCCGGGGGGCTCGTCCATGAACGGCATGAACTTGTCCGGGAACCCGGGCATGGTGCAGCCGATGCAGATGCCGCCGACGTTGGGGCAGCCGCCGATGCCGTTCATCCAGCCGCGCTTGGGGACGTTGCACTTGACCGCGGGGCCCCAGCAGCCCAGCTTGACGATGCACTTCGGCGAGCCGTACTCCGTCGCGAAGTCGGCCTGCTCGTAGTAACCGGCCCGGTCGCAGCCCTCGTGGACCGTCGACCCGAACAGCCAGGTCGGACGCAGCGCGTCGTCGAGCGGGATCATCGGCGCCTGGCCGGTGGCCATGTAGAGCAGATAGGTGAGGGTCTCCGAGAGGTTGTCCGGCTGGATCGGGCATCCGGGGACGCACACGATCGGGATGTCGGCCTTGGACCTCCACTCCCAGCCCAGGTAGTCGGGAACCCCCATTGCGCCGGTCGGGTTCCCCGCCATGGCGTGGATGCCGCCGTACGTGGCGCAGGTGCCGACCGCGACGACCGCCGTCGCCTTCGGAGCCAGCCGGTCGAGCCACTCGCTGGTCGTCATCGGCTGGCCGGTGGCGGGGTCGTTGCCGAACCCGCACCAGTAACCCTCGTCGTGCAGCTGTTCGTTCGGAATGGACCCCTCGACCACGAGGACGAACGGTTCCAGTTCGCCGCGGTCGGCCTTGAAGAACCATTCGAGAAAGTCGTCGGCGCCGCCGTTGGGGCCGCATTCGAAATCGATGAGCGGCCAGTGGACGGCGACCTGTGGAAGCCCCGGAAGGGCACCGAGCGCGATCTCCTCGATACTCGGCTGCGTGGCGGCGGTCAGGGAAACGGAATCGCCGTCGCAGCTCAGTCCCGCGTTGATCCACAGCACATGGATCAGTGTGTCCTCCGCCTTTACCGCTTCCTCTGTCGGCATGGCAGTGCCGCCTTTCAGAATGACGGCCCTTTGGCCGTCGGCCCCCACAGGTGGGTATGCGCACATTGCTACCATCACGCCTCGATTCGCGAGTCCCGGCAACAGCGGTATTCGCCGCTCCGCCGCGTCAGCGGGGCCCGAATGACGGCATGCGGTGGGCCGCTCGGGTGGTCCGGACGGGGGGCCGGTCCCGTCGGACGGCGCCCCGGTCCCCCCGTGGCCCTACGGTCGGAGCCACCCGCGGAAGGACGAGCACCGGTGCACGAGCTGGCCATCACACAGAGCGTCGTCGACTCGGTGTGCGAACGCGCCGAAGGGCGTCCGGTCCGCTCGGTCCGCGTCCGTGTCGGCGCGCTCACGGCGGTGGTGCCCGACTCGATGCGGTTCTGCTTCGGCCTGGTCACCGAGGGAACGGCCGCCGAGGGCGCGCGGTTGGAGATCGACCAGCCGCCCGGCACCGGCCGCTGCCGCACCTGCGCCGTCGCATTCACCTTGACCGACCTGATTCTGCTGTGTCCCTGCGGCAGCGCGGATGTGGAGATCACATCGGGCCGGGAACTGCAGATCGTCTCCATGGAAGTGGGCTGAACCATGTGCGGTACCTGCGGCTGTGCCGAGGAGTCCGGCGGGACCAGGATCATGATGCTGAGGGAGGAGGATGCACCGGACCACGGACACCCGCATCCCCACCCGCACCCTCATCCGCACGGGCGTCATCGGCCGGGCGGAGCCGGTGAGACCGTCACCATCGAGCAGAAGGTACTCGCCAAGAACGACCTGCTCGCGGAGGGCAACCGGGCATGGATGCGCGACCGCGGTGTCGTGGCCGTGAACATGATGAGTTCGCCGGGCGCGGGCAAGACGACCCTGCTGGAGCGCGCCGCCACCGATCTCGGCGGCCGCAGGCCACTGGCCGTCGTCGAGGGCGACCAGGAGACGAGGCTCGACGCCGACCGGATCAGGCGTACGGGCTGCGCCGTGGTGCAGGTGAACACCGGGGCCGGCTGCCACCTCGACGCGGAGATGATGCGGGACGCCCTCACGGCGCTGTCCCCGGCCGGGGGTTCGCTGCTCATGGTGGAGAACGTCGGGAACCTGGTCTGCCCCGCCCTGTTCGACCTGGGGGAACGCAGCAGGGTCGTGATCATCTCGGTCACCGAGGGCACGGACAAACCGTTGAAGTACCCGTACATGTTCGCCGCCGCCGACCTGATCCTGATCAACAAGTCCGATCTGCTGCCCCATGTCGACTTCGACGTGGAGCAGTGCGAGCGGCACGCGCGCTCGGTGAACCCGGACGTACGCGTGCTGACGGTCTCCGCGACCACCGGCGAGGGCCTGGGCCACTGGTACGACTGGCTGGCGGAGCAGCGGTAGCCGCTCCGCCGGCCGCACCGCGCTCACACCCCGGGCGCCGGGGTGGCGGCCGCGGGGCGCTCCTTGCGGACGAAGGCCCGGCGCAGCCCGTGGTACGGGTGGTCCGGGTCGGCGAAGATGCGGTGCATACGGGCGAGCTCGGCCTCCCGGTACGGGGCCAGGTCGACCCGGTCCCGGTCCCGCTTCTTCTCGTGGATCCGGGACTGCGTCGCGGGCAGGGCCGCCAGACGGGATGCGAGGGCGCCGACCTCCGGTGCGAACGACCGGGGGGCGCACGGGATCACCCGGTCGATCAGCCCGAGCCCGTGGGCGGCGGTGGAGCCGACCGGCAGGGCGTCGCGCATCAGCCGGTCGGCCGCCGCCGCCCCCACCCGCCGCGGCAGCGTGTACGTCCAGTACTCCGATCCGTACAGCCCCATCAGGCGGTAGTGCGGATTGAGCACCGCGCCCGCCCGGCACCACACCTCGTCGGCGGCGAGGGCCAGCATCACCCCGCCCGCGGCGGCGTTCCCGGCCAGGGCGGCGACGACGAGCCGGTCCGTGGTGGTCAGCACCGCCTCCACGAGGTCGTCCATGGCGTTGATGTTGGCCCAGGACTCCGCGCCGGGGTCGGCCGCCGCCTCGATCACGTTGAGGTGGATGCCGTTGGAGAAGAAGTCCCGGTCGCCGCCGAGGACCAGCACCGAGGTGGGCCGGGAACAGGCGTACCGGTAGGCGCGCAGCAGGCGTCGGCACTGCTCCGTGCTCATGGCACCGCCGCGGAACGAGAACGACAGGAACCCGGCCCCGGCCTCCTCCCGGTAGCCGATCTCCGACCAGGTGCCCTCGTCCCCGGTCCGGTGCAGCGGCGCCGGCCGCTCGGGCACAACGGGCAGCCGTCCGGCCAGCGCCGAGGTGGCGGGGAGCTTGAAGGTGGCCGGGCCGCCGGGCACCCGCCGGGGCCGCAGCTCGGGAATCCACACCGCGCCGTCGGTGGTCGCCCGGCAGATCGCGCCGTCCCGGGTGGCCACCACCTCCCCAGGACGGCCGCGCAGCCGGGACTCGGGGTGCCCGCCGTGCAGGAACCACTCGCCGCCCAGCAACGTGTCGAGCACACCGGGCTGGGAGTCCGCCGCCCTGAGCTTGCGGACCACCGTCCCGGTGGAGTCCGACCGCCAGTCGATGCGGCGCAGCGACTGCCGGAACAGGGGGCGGCAGCCCTCGCCGGGGCCGATGGCCTGCGGCACCGGGGTGTACGTCCCCGACGCGAAACGTCCGACCGCCAGGAGCACCGCCTCCAGGGCGGCGTCCGAGATCTCGTTGCGGTACAGATCGCTCTTGCCGACCGGGGGCAGCGGACAGGACACGGACGCCCAGACGTCGCCCGCGTCCATCTCCGCGTTCGCCTGGAGCACGGTGACGCCCCAGCGCTCCGCCCCCTCGTGCACGGCCCAGTCCAGCGACGACGGCCCGCGGTCGCCGACCGGCCCCGGATGGACGACGAGACAGGTGTGGACCGACCAGACGTCCCTCGGGATCGCGGACTTCAGGAAGGGCGCCACGACGAGGTCCGGACGCTCCCGGCGGACGGCTTCCCGGACCGGGTCCTCCCCGTGCGCGAGCTGCACGGCGACGGAGTGCCCGTGGTCCCTCAGCTCCGCGTGGACGCGTTGGGTGAGGCTGTTGAAGGCGCTTGCGACAAGCAGGATGTGCACGGCGATCTCCCGGTGGCTCGGCTGGTCCCGACCGAGCGTGGGCGTGGACACCGGCTCAGCGGGGCCCACCCGGCGGGAACATGCCGGGAATTCACCCGAAGCGGCTCCTGCGCGGGTGCCTCCCGTCGGTTCGTGCGCGAGCCGACGGGACCAAGGTGCGGCGCCCCGGCGTGCGGCGTTCGCGGCCCGGCCGCCCGCCGTGGACCCGAGCGGAACCGGTACGCCGTCCGGTTCCCGCGCCGCTACGGGAGCGGCGTCGGGTCGACCCGACGCCAGGTGGCCACGGGCCCGGGGGCGCGGCCCTCCTCGGGGGTGACCCAGAACGCCCGCCGCAGCTCGGAGCTGTACTGGGCGCCCGTCCGTCCGTCGCCGGAGGAGCGCCCGGTCAGACGGCGCCCGATCCATGGCATCAGGTGTTCACGGGCGAAACGGAGGTCGTCGACGCGCCGTCTGGCCCACCGGGGCGGCACGGCGGCCGACAGGGGCGTCCGCCAGTCCTCCTCCGGCGGCAGCCCCAGCGTCTGCCAGACCGCCTCGGCCACCCTGCGGTGGCCGTCGGCCGTCAGATGCAGCCGGTCGACGTCCCAGAGCCGGGGATCACCCAGCGCCGGGGCTCCGTACAGATCGACGACCACCGCGCCGTGCCGCGCCGCCAGATCGTCGATCAGGGAGAACAGCTGCTCCATCCGGGGCCGGAAGCGCTCCATCACCGGGCCGTCGCGCCCCGGGCTCCGCATGAGCACGAGCGTCCCGCACGACGGCGCGAGGCGTTCCACCGCCTCCTCCAGCCGACCGCGGACCATGCCCATGTCGCACGTGGGCCGCAGGGTGTCGTTGAGGCCGCCGACGAGGGTGACGACATCGGCCCGCATGGCGGCGGCCGCGTCGACCTGCTCGTCGACGATCTGGCCGATCAGCTTGCCCCGTACCGCGAGGTTCGCGTAGCGGAATCCCGGGGCACGGGCGGCGAGCCGCCCGGCGAGGACATCGGCCCAGCCGCGGTACGAACCGTCGGGCAGCAGGTCCGACATGCCCTCGGTGAACGAGTCGCCGACCGCGACAAGACTGGTGTACGAGGCATTTGTTTCCATGGCGAGGCGATCGTATCGCGGCGGCTCCGGCCGCCTTCGGCGTCCGCGGGCACGGGCGGGGGAGGGAACGGGGAGGGGCGCGGCCGGAATCCGTACCGCGCCCCCGCGCCCGTCAGCGTGCCTTGGAGCGTCCCACCAGCTCGCGCAGCACGTCCTCCATCGTGACCATCCCGGCCAGCCGGCCGTCCTCGTCGAGCACCACCGCCAGGTGCGTACGGCTGCGCCGCAGCGCGGTCAGCACGTCGTCGAGCGGTGTACCGGCCCTGACCCTGGCGATGGGGCGCATCGCGGTCACCGGGAAGGGCACGTCGCGCGGCGTGGCGTCGAGGGCGTCCTTCACATGGAGATATCCCAGGATCCGCTCCTCCCCGTCCATCACGGGGAAACGCGAGAAGCCGGTCTCGTGGGAGAGCCGTTCCAGCTGCTCGGGAGTGGTCCCGATCCTGGCGTACGTGACCCGGTCCACGGGCATCACCACGTCCCGCACCGGGCGACGGCCCAGCTCCAGGGCGTGCCGCAGCCGCTCGGCCGAGCGGTCGTCGACCAGACCGGCGTCGCCCGCGTCGGTCACCAGCCGGGCCAGTTCGTCGTCGGAGAACGTGGCGGACACCTCGTCCTTCGTCTCGACCCGCAGGATCCTGAGTATCCCGTTGGCGAAGGCGTTGATCGCGAAGATCACCGGGCGCAGCGCCCTGGCCAGCGCCACCAGCGGCGGTCCGAGCAGCAGCGCGGCCCGGACGGGCTCGGCCAGGGCGATGTTCTTCGGCACCATCTCGCCGAGGAGCATGTGCAGATACGTCGCCACGGACAGCGCGATCACGAACGAGATCGGATGGATCAGTCCGTGCGGCACGCCCACCGTGTCGAAGACCGGCTCCAGCAGGTGCGCGATGGCCGGCTCGGCGACGATACCGAGCACCAGCGTGCACAGGGTGATGCCGAGCTGTGCCGCCGCGAGCAGCGCCGATACGTGCTCCAGGCCCCAGATGACGCTGCGCGCCCGCCTGTCGCCCGCCTCGGCGTCGGACTCGATCTGGCTGCGGCGTACGGAGATCAGCGCGAACTCCGCGCCGACGAAGAAGGCGTTGACGACCAGGGTCATCAGTCCGATGAAGAGCTGGACGGCGATCATCGTGCGTCCTCCGTCCGCTCGTCGTCGCTGGGCAGCGGCGCGTGCAGCAGGGCCCGCGCGGCGCGGCGCCCGGAGGCGTCCGCCACGTCGATGCGCCAGCCCGCCAGCTCGACCGTGTCGCCCACGGCGGGGATGCGGCCGACCTCGTTGGCGATGAGCCCGGCGAGCGTCTCGTACGGTCCGTCCGGCACCCGCAGTCCGATCGTCCTGAGCCGGTCGACGCGCGCGGCGCCGTCGGCCGACCACAGCGTCCGTCCGTCGGTGTCCTCACCGGCCGGTGCGAGGTCCGCGGTCTCGTGCGGGTCGTGCTCGTCGCGTACCTCGCCGACCACTTCCTCCACGATGTCCTCCAGCGTCACGACCCCCGCCGTGCCGCCGTACTCGTCGATGACGACGGCCATGGCGAGCTGTCCGGACAGCCGGTCGAGGAGCCGGTCCACCGTGAGGGTCTCCGGCACCAGCAGCGGCTGGCGCAGCATCTCCGAGACACGGGTCCGGGGTCGCTGCTCGGCCGGGACGGCCAGCACGTCCTTGATGTGCACCACACCGACGACGGTGTCCAGGCTGCCGCGGTAGACGGGGAAACGGGACAGGCCCGTCGCCCGGGTGGCGTTCGCGACGTCCTCGGCCGTCGCCTGCGCCTCCAGCGCGGTGACCTGGACCCGAGGGGTCATCACGTTCTCCGCCGTCAGTTCCGCCAGGTTCAGCGTGCGGACGAACAGCTCGGCCGTGTCGGCTTCCAGCGCGCCCTCCTTGGCGCTGTGCCGGGCCAGTGCCGCCAGCTCCTGCGGGCTGCGCGCGGAGGCCAGCTCCTCGGCCGGTTCCAGGCCGAAGCGGCGCACGATCCGGTTGGCGGTGTTGTTGAGGTGGCTGATGAAGGGCCGGAAGACGGCGGTGAAGGCCCGCTGCGGAGTGGCGACCGCCTTGGCGACGGCGAGCGGGGAGGAGATGGCCCAGTTCTTCGGGACCAGCTCGCCGACGATCATCAGGAACACGGTGGACAGGGCGGTGCCCAGGACGAGGGCGACCGAGGACGCCGCGCCCGGGGGCAGACCCACCGCCTCCACCGGGCCGCGGATCAGTTTCGCGATGGACGGCTCGGACAGCATGCCGACCACGAGGTTGGTGACGGTGATGCCGAGCTGGGCGCCCGAGAGCTGGAAGGTGAGGCTGCGCACGGCCTTCATGGCGCCGGCCGCGCCCCGCTCGCCCCGCTCGACGGCCCGTTCGAGCTGGCCGCGCTCGACGGTCGTCAGAGAGAACTCGGCCGCGACGAAGGCGCCGCAGGCCAGGGAGAGCAGCACTGCCACGAGCAGCAGGAGCACTTCGGTCATCGGTTCACCTCCGTCCCATGATCGGGCAGGGTCGGGAGGATCGCTCGGTACCGGCGATGTCGGCTACTGGGAGGCTCGCCCATGGGCGGACGCTCACACCTTTCGGAAGGATCGGACAGTGGAACACCCATAGTAAAGGATCGGCAAAGTCGGCCGGGTCCTCGGTGATCGTCTCAGTCCGCGAGCGGCTTCACCCAGCGGCGCCAGTGGTCCTCGCGGTGATAGCCGCCGGAGGCCCACGTGTGGTGGGCCCGTTCGTTGGCCTCCAGGACCATCGCGTCGACCCGTCGCCCGCCGAGTGCCAGGAAGCGTCGTTCCGCGGCTTCCGTCAGGGCGGTGGCGATGCCCTCCCGGCGGCAGCCGGGGTGCACGGCCAGCCGGTAGACGGAACACCGCCAGCCGTCGAAACCGGCTATGACGGTGCCCACGAGACGGTTGCCGCGCTCGGCCAGCAGCAGGGCTCCGGGGTCCCTGGAGAGGAGCCGGGCCACCCCGTCGTGGTCGTCGCTGATGCTCGTCCCCTCGGCGGCTTCGCGCCAGAACCGCAGTACGGCGTCGATGTCGGGGAGGTCGGCACGGCGGATGCGGAGATCACTCATGGGATGAGCCAAGCAGAGTGCCGTTCCGTTCGGCGAGCGGTTTCGGCACTCGGGCACTACCGGTGGCTCAGTAGGCGGAGTTGACGTTGTCGATGGATCCGTAGCGGTCGGCGGCGTAGTTGGCGGCGGCGGTGATGTTGGCGACGGGGTCGGTGAGGTCGTGGGCGGTGCCGGCGACGTGGTAGGCGTTGAA
>NZ_JBHVJA010000022.1:0-87454 GCF_042799335.1 Streptomyces sp. NPDC057697
TTCTTTTTTTTAAAAGACACATAAGTACAAAAATTTTATACAAAAACAAACAGTAACTAGCGGCGGCCGCCCCCCCCCGGCAGGGGTGCGCGGCCGCCTTGAGGAAGAAGCTCAGCAGGTCACTTCAGACCGAAGGCCCGGACGATCTCCTGGTCGACTCCCAGCCCGCCGGGCGCCTCGGCGTGCGCCTTGAGCGAGACGAAACCGCCGGCCTTCTTCGGGGTCTTGAACCGGGCGGTCCAGGAACCTGCCGCGTCCTTGCGCAGCCGCGCCTCCTCCCAGGTCGTCCCGTCGTCGTAGCTCACCGACAGCGAGGCCCCGGTGGCCTTCACCGCGCCCGCCAGCCACTCCTGCGTACCGGAGGAGAGACCGACCTCGGTCCACTTCCCGGCCTTCACGTCACCGGCCAGGTCGGTGCCGACCCGGTAGTCCAGCTGGAGCATCGGGATGTCGGCCTGGTAGGGGCCGTTCTCGTCCATGGCGCCCGAGACGAAGTTCCACTCGGTGTGGGTGCGGGTGGACGTCTTCCACACGTCGCCGTCCCGGGCGGAGTCGAGCACGAAGCGGTACGGCAGCTTCTCGGGCGAGACGTCCCAGGCGAAGCCGGCCCGGCCCGCGGCCTTCTTGATCAGGGTGTCGCCCTGGTAGAAGGACGTGACGGTGGTGTCGTACTCGTCCACCGGCATGGCGCCCGAGTGGCCCGCGCCGGAGTCCGTCCACGGGGTGAAGTTGTACTGGATGTCGTTGTTGACGGACCGGAACGGTCCCCAGTAGCCGGTGCCCAGGCGGGGGCGGGCGATCGGGGCGAACCACTGGGCGGGGTAGGTGCGGCCCGCCGTGTAGTCCAGCTCGCCGCTGCGCATCTCCTGGACGAAGTCCGTCCCGGTGGCGTCGAGGACCGAGTGGTTCTCGTACCAGAAGGAGGCGCCCGGGAGCGGGGTGACCCACTCGTCACGGGTGCCGGGGAACTTCTCGTACTCCTCGAAGCCGATGCCCGGACCGTAGTCGGGGATGTCGTAGCGGTAGCCGCCGCCGAGCATGTCCTTGTGACCGTAGAAGGTGTTCTCCACCTTCGCCAGCCGACGGGCGGGCGGAGCGTACTCCAGCGAGCGGTCCGGGACCACACCGTCGTGCCGGTCGACCAGGTCGTACACGTAGCGGGCGAACTTCCGCTGCGCGATCGTCACCTTCGAACCGTGCCGGGCCGCCTCGATCAGCTTCGCGCCCGCGAGGCGCTGCACCGAGGCGACCGGGACGGCGGTCTCGGTGCCGTAGGGGGCGTACGACTCCATCAGCACGCCGTCGCCGTCGTTGACGACGAAGAGCGCGCCGGCGCCCGCGGCCACCGCGTTGGCGGCCCGGTCCTCGGGGGCGACCGCGTCGCTGCGGCGGACGACGACCGCCCTGCCCCTGACGTCCAGGCCCTTGTAGTCGGCCACCGCGCCGTTGCCCGCGAAGACGGCGGCGAGCTTGCGGGTGCCGCTCTCCGCGACCGGCGAGCCGCCCTGCACGGTCACCGGGACGTCGCGGCCTCCGGCCGTCAGGTCGATCAGCTTCTCGCCCTGCCGCCAGCGGGTCAGGAAGGAGAAGCCGCCCTGGGTGACCTTCTTGGTGGGGGCGGCCCACAGCTGGTCGTAGGTCAGCGGGATCTGGTAGGCGTCGCGCTGGACGGTGCCGTCCGGTGCGGTGCGTGCCATGTCATATCGCAGCTGCCTGGTCTCGGTCTCCTTCGGCGTCCGCACCGAGACCTTGCGGGCCCTGGAGGCGTCGAGGGTGACCGTGGTCGCCTTGCCGAGGAGGATCTCGGGCGCCGCGAGGAAGGCGAGGGCCTTGGAGTCGGCGCGGTCACCGGCGATGTCCGCCGCCGTCCAGGCGGTGTAGTTGCCCGGGGGCAGCCGCAGCGTGGTCTCGCCCGCGACCTCGACGGGCTGCAGCTGCGGGTCGCCCAGCGCACCGAGGACGACGGTGCCGTCCATCGGCCTGCCGTCGCGGCCCTGGAGCTTCAGCGTCAGGTCGTACAGCTCCTGTTCCTTGTTCAGGGCGAAGCCGGTGTGGGCGACGGTGGCGCCCGCCGCGTCCCTGGCGACGACCTGGCCGGAGAACCGCGTGTCGTTCGCGACCTTCGACGGGTCCAGCGAGAGCACGGCCTCGGCGGTGGACCCGGCCGGAACGGTCAGCCGCTTCGCCGACAGGGTGTAGGCATCGGCGTCCGTGTCCGTGGCCAGGTCGAGCGTGACGTCCTTCGCACCCGTGTTGCGGTAGGTGATGGTCCGCTCGGCGACAGGGTCGGACGGGGAGTGCGGCCAGTCGTACGAGGCGACCGCGACGGAGCCGGTGGCCTCGATCGTGGTGTCGACCGCCGCCTTCACATCGAGCCGGCCGGTCCCCTGCTGGTACGGGGTGTAGTCCGCCAGCTCCTTGGACGAGCTCATCAGCGCGTCCTTGATCCGCTGCCCGGACCAGTCGGGGTGACGCTGTTTCAGGATGGCGGCGGCGCCCGCGACGTGCGGGGTCGCCATCGACGTACCGGACATCGACTGGTACATGCCCTCGATGCCCGGGACCGACTGCGAGGCGGCCGCGTTGATGTCCACGCCCGGCGCGGAGAGGTCGGGCTTCAGACCGTAGGACCTGACCAGCGGGCCCATGGAGGAGAAGTCCGCGCGGTGGTCCTGCTTGTCGACGGCGGCGATGGTGAGCGCCTTCTCCGCGGAACCGGGCGATCCGATGGTGCCCTCGCCGTAGGCGTTGCCCGCGGCGATCACGAAGAGCGGACCGCCATCGGCGGAAAGGGCGTCCACCGCCTGGGACATGGGGTCGGAGCCGTCGTCCGGGATGCTGGAGCCGAGGCTCATGGAGACGACGTCGGCGCCCTGTGCCTTCGCCCACTCCATGGCCTCGATGATGCCGGAGTCGGCGCCCGAGCCCTCGTCGCCGAGCACCTTGCCGATGATCAGGTCCGCGCCCGGGGCCACCCCCTTGTTGACACCGTCGGAGGCCGCGCCGGAGCCCGCGATCGTGGAGGCGACGTGCGTACCGTGGCCGTTCCTGTCGACGACCTCCTCGCCCGGCACGAAGCTCCTCGTTTCGAGGATGCGGTCCTTGACGTCCGGGTGCGTGGCGTCGATGCCGGTGTCCAGCACGGCGACCTTGGACCCCTTGCCGTCGTATCCCTCGGCCCACGCCTGCGGGGCGTTGACCTGGGGCACGGAGTCCTTGAGCGCCGCCTCCACCCGGCCGTCGAGCCAGAGCTTGGCGATGCCGCCCGCCAGCGAACGGGCCGACGGCGCGGTGGCTATGCCGTTCCAGAAGGTGCGGGCGGTGTCCTTGCCCGCCTTCAGCGCGGCGCCGTGGATGCTGTCGAGGGTGCGGACCTTCCTGGCGCCCCGGGGAGCGGCGGGCAGCGAACGGCCCTTGCCCGCCGGGTAGGTGGCGATCAGCGGGATGCCGCCCGAACGCTTGTCGTCGTACCCCATCTTCGCGAGGGCCGTGACGTTGAACAGCCTGCGGTCCAGCTTCCCGGCCGCGAGCAGCGCGGTGGCCTCGTCGGGCAGTACGTAGATGTCGTCGCCGGCCTGCTGGACGTGCACACCGCCGCTCGCGCCGTCGGGGCGGTCCACGGTCACGGTGTCCTGCTTGCCGGCACCGTCGGTGTAGTGCACGACATCGCCCGTGAGCAGGGTGATGTCGTACTCCTGGACGGAGGCGTCCCGGCGTTCGGCGGGCCGGGGCCCGCCCGCGGCGGCGGTGGCGGAACCGGCCGCGGGGACCAGCGCACCGCTCGCGAGGGCGACCGAGGTCGCCAGGAGCAGTGCTCTGCGTCCCGCGCGGGCGGATCTCGCCCGGCCGGAGGCGGAGGAAGGTGTGGAAGTCATGCCGCTGATCTACCTGCCGGGCCGGGGCCGCAAGCGGGTTCCCCCTGGCGTGAAACCGCCGTGGCGGCAACCCGCCCGCCCCGGCCGGGACCGGGCCGTCGTTTCAGGCCACGGAAGTGATCACTCCGGTGGGCGGCTGTCCGGGCTCGTGATGGATCGGGGTGTGCGCGCCCTTGAGTGGTACACCGCTGCCGCCGCGCCGGTCGGCGACGATCTCGGCGGCGATCGACAGTGCGGTCTCCTCGGGTGTACGGGCTCCGAGATCGAGACCGATCGGCGAGTGCAGCCTGGCCAGTTCCAGCTCCGTGACGCCGACGTCGCGCAGCCGGTCGTTGCGCTCCAGATGGGTGCGCCGCGATCCCATCGCCCCGACATAGGCGACCGGCAGCTTCAACGCCCTTTCCAGCAGCGGGACATCGAACTTGGCGTCGTGGGTGAGGACGCACAGGACGGTACGCGCGTCGACCTCGGTCGTCGCGAGGTAGCGGTGCGGCCACTCGACGACGAGTTCGTCGGCCTCGGGGAAGCGGGCCTTCGTGGCGAAGACGGAGCGGGCGTCGCACAATGTCACGTGGTACCCGAGGAACTTGCCCGCCCGGACCAGGGCCGAGGCGAAGTCGATGGCCCCGAAGACGATCATCCTGGGCGGTGGGACGCTCGATTCGACGAGCAGGGTGAGCGGCTGTCCGCAGCGCGAGCCGTCGGCGCCGATGACGACGGGGCCGGTGCGGCCCGCGTCCAGCATGGCGCAGGCGTCCGCGGCCGCGGTCCGGTCCAGCTCCGGGTGCCCGCCGAGCCCGCCCTCGTAGGAGCCGTCGGGGTGGACGAGCAACGGGCGCCCGACGAGCTCCGCCGGGCCGTCGGTGATCCGGGCGAGCGCCGCCGCCGACCCCCGTGCGGCGGCGGCGAGCGCCGCGGCGAACACCGCCCGTGCGGGGTCGTCCGCACGGACCGGTGTCACCAGGATGTCGATGACGCCGCCGCAGGTCAGCCCGACCGCGAAGGCGTCCTCGTCGCTGTAGCCGAACCGTTCGCGCACCGCGGCGCCGTCGTCCAGCGCCTGCCCGCACAGTTCGTACACCGCGCCCTCCACACACCCGCCGGAGACCGATCCGATCGCCGTGCCGTCGCGGTCGACGGCGAGTGCGGCTCCGGGCTGGCGGGGCGCGCTGCCGCCGACCGCCACGACGGTGGCCACGGCGAATTCGCGTCCCTGCCCGACCCACCGGTCGAGCTCCTCGGCGATGTCCAGCATGGCGTCTCTCCTTCTACGGATGTGCGGAGGGGGCTGAAGGGGCCACCGGTGCTACTTGGCCCCGATCCAGCTCTCGATCGGGCTGAGCGCGAAGTACACGACGAACACGCCGGTCAGCACCCACATGAAGACGCCCACTTCACGGAACTTGCCCTGGGCCGCCTTGATCGCGGCGAAGGAGATCACCCCGGCGCCGACACCGGCGGTGATGGAGTACGTGAACGGCATCAGGGCCACGGTCAGGAAGACCGGCACGGCGACGGAGCGGTCGCTCCAGTCGACGTGGCGGGCGTTCTGCATCATCATCGCGCCGATCACGACCAGCGCGGCGGCGGCGATCGGCCCCGGCACGATCTGGGCGAGCGGGGTGAAGAACAGTCCGGCGGCGAAGAGCACACCGGTGACGACGGAGGACAGGCCCGTGCGGGCGCCCTCGCCGACGCCGGTCGCCGACTCGATGAAGACGGTCTGCCCGGACGCCCCGGAGACGCCGCCGATCGCGCCGCCCGCACCGTCGATGAACAGGGCCTTGGACAGGCCCGGCATACGGCCCTTGCTGTCGGCGAGCCCGGCCTCGGTGCCGACCCCGATGATGGTCGCCATCGCGTCGAAGAAGCCGGCCAGCACCAGGGTGAAGACGATCATGCCGACGGTCATCACGCCGATGTCGCCCCAGCCGCCGAACTCGACGTGGCCGAAGAGCCCGAAGTCGGGCATCGAGACCGCGCTGCCCTGGAGTTCGGGCGCGCTGCCGCCCCATGCCTTGGGGCTGATGTCGGTGAGCGCGTTGACGATGACGGCGAGGACCGTGCCGACGACGATGCCGATCAGGATCGCGCCGGGCACATTGCGGGCCTGGAGCATGAAGATGAGCAGCAGGGTGACGCAGAACAGCAGCACGGGCCAGCCGGCCAGCTGTCCTCCGACGCCGAGCGTGACCGGTGCGCCCTTGCCGACGAAGCCCGCGTTGACCAGCCCGATCAGCGCGATGAACAGGCCGATGCCGATGGTGATGCCGTGCTTGAGTGCCAGGGGTATGGCGTTCATGATGATCTCGCGCAGCCCGGTGACGACCAGCAGCACGATCACGGCGCCGTACATGACACACATGCCCATGGCCTGCGGCCAGGTCATGTGGGGGGCCACCTGGGTGGCGAGCACGCCGGAGACGGAGAGTCCCGCGGCGAGGGCGAGGGGCACCTTGCCGATGAAGCCCATCAGCAGGGTCGACACGGCGGCGGCCAGGGCGGTCGCCGTGATCAGCCCGGCGTGGCTGAGCCGGTGGCCCGCCGCGTCCGGCCCGGACAGCAGGAGCGGGTTGAGCAGGAGGATGTAGCACATCGCCATGAAGGTGGTGATGCCGCCGCGCACTTCGCGCGCGACGGTGGAGCCACGGTCGGAGATGTGGAAGTACCGGTCGAGCCAGGATCTTCCGGCGGGGACGCGCGAGCCGTTGCCCGCGTCCTCCGCTCCGGTCCTGGGCTCCACTGACTGCTGGGTCATGATGCCTGACTCCCAAGGTTCACAGGGGCACCCGCGATGAAGAATCGATATACGGGATTTGGGATGACTGCGCTGGCGGCACGACCCGGGGGACGGCCCGAGGCGAACTGTTCATGCAGAGTGGAATGTGACGGGTGAAGCGGTACGTGCCGCGGCCGCGTACGACATGTGACGTGGTACCTGTGCGGCGCGGGGTGGTGCGTGACTGCGGTGCTGCGTGACCACCGCACGGTGGCACTGCGTGGCGACCGCACTGCGGTGCTGCGTGACTGCCGTACCGCGCGGCTGTGGTGCCGCGGTACGGCGGTCTCTCCGGGCGGTGCGGGCGGTGACATGTGACGTCCCCGCAGGCGTGCACCGCCCGGAGAATCCGGATGGAGCCGTGGCTCAGGTGCCCGTGAGGTGTTCGGGGCGCACCGGTGTCCGGTCGAGCTCCAGGCCCGTCGCGTTCCGGATCGCCGCGAGGACGGCCGGGGTCGACGACAGGGTGGGGGCCTCGCCGATACCGCGCAGCCCGTACGGGGCGTGGTCGTCGGCGAGTTCGAGCACATCGACCGGGATGGTCGGGGTGTCGAGGATGGTGGGGATCAGATAGTCCGTGAAGGACGGGTTGCGCACCTTCGCGGTCTTCGGGTCGACGAGGATCTCCTCCATCACGGCGACACCCAGCCCCTGGGTGGTGCCGCCCTGGATCTGGCCCTCGACGGAGAGCGGGTTGAGCGCCTTGCCGACGTCCTGGGCGCAGGCCAGTTCGATGACCTTGACCAGGCCGAGCTCGGTGTCGACCTCGACGACCGCGCGATGGGCGGCGAAGGAGTACTGGACGTGGCCGTTGCCCTGTCCGGTGCGCAGGTCGAACGCCTCGGTGGGCCGGTGGCGCCACTCCAGCTCGATGTCGACCGCCTCGTCCTCCAGTACGTCGACCAGGTCGGCCAGCACCTCGCCGCCGTCGGTGACGACCTTGCCGCCTTCCAGGAGCAGTTCGGCGGTGGCCCAGGCGGGGTGGTACGTGCCGAACTTGCGGCGCCCCATCTCCAGGACCTTCTCGCGGACCGCCTCGCAGGAGTGCTTCACGGCGCCGCCGGTGACGTAGGTCTGGCGGGACGCGGAGGTGGAACCGGCCGAGCCGACCCGGGTGTCGGCCGGGTTGATGGTGACCTGCGAGACGCCGAGTTCGGTACGGGCGATCTGGGCGTGGACGGTGACGCCGCCCTGCCCGACCTCCGCCATGGCGGTGTGCACGGTCGCGACCGGCTCGCCGGCGATGACCTCCATGCGCACCCGGGCGGTGGAGTAGTCGTCGAAGCCCTCGGAGAAGCCGACGTTCTTGAGGCCGACCGCGTAGCCGATGCCGCGCACGACGCCCTCGCCGTGGGTGGTGTTGGAGAGCCCGCCGGGCAGCGCCCGTACGTCGGGCTGTTCGCCGGCCACCTCCCACTGGCGCTCGGGCGGCAGCGGCCTGGCCTTGACCCGGCGCAGCAGTTCGGCGACCGGGGCGGGCGAGTCGACGACCTGTCCGGTCGGCAGCAGGGTGCCCTGTTCCATGGCGTTGAGCTGCCGGAACTCGACCGGGTCCATGTCCAGTGCGGCGGCCAGCTTGTCCATCTGGGCCTCGTAGGCGAAGCAGGCCTGCACCGCGCCGAAGCCGCGCATGGCGCCGCACGGCGGGTTGTTGGTGTAGAGCGCGATGGCCTCGATGTCGACGTCGTCGATGACGTACGGGCCGACGGCGAGCGAGGAGGCGTTGCCGACCACGGCCGGGGAGGCGGAGGCGTACGCGCCGCCGTCCAGCACGATGCGGCACTTCATGTGGGTCAGCTTGCCGTCGCGGGTGGCGCCGTGCTCGTAGTGGAGCTTCGCCGGGTGCCGGTGGACGTGGCCGAAGAAGGACTCGAACCGGTTGTAGACGATCTTGACCGGCTTGCCGGTGCGCAGGGCGAGCAGGCAGGCGTGGATCTGCATCGACAGGTCCTCGCGGCCGCCGAAGGCCCCGCCGACCCCGGAGAGCGTCATGCGGACCTTGTCCTCGGGCAGGCCCAGGACCGGTGCGATCTGGCGCAGGTCGGAGTGGAGCCACTGGGTGGCGACGTACAGGTCGACCCCGCCGTCCTCGGCGGGCACGGCCAGTCCGGACTCGGGGCCGAGGAACGCCTGGTCCTGCATGCCGAAGACGTAGTCGCCGCTGACGACGACATCGGCGCGGGCCGCCGCCGCGTCGGCGTCGCCGCGGACGATGGGCTGGCGGTGCACGATGTTGGGGTGCGGCACGTGCCCGGCGTGGTGGTCGTCGCGGCCCTCGTGGACGAGGATCGCGTCGGGGGCGGTGGCGGTGGCCTCGTCCGTGATGACGGGCAGCTCGCGGTAGTCGATCCTGATCTTCGCGGCGGCCCGGCGGGCGGTCTCCGGGTGGTCGGCGGCGACGAGTGCCACGGGTTCGCCGTGGTGGCGGACCTTGCCGTGGGCGAGGACGGGGGTGTCCTGGATCTCCAGGCCGTAGTTCTTCACCGAGGTCGGCAGGTCGTCGTAGGTGAGCACGGCGTAGACACCGGAGGTGGCGAGCGCCTCCGAGATGTCGATGGAGACGATCTCGGCGTGCGCGACCGTGGAGCGCAGGGTGTGGCCCCAGAGCATGTCCTCGTGCCACATGTCGGAGGAGTACGCGAACTCGCCGGTGACCTTGAGGATGCCGTCGGGGCGCAGCGTGGACTCGCCGATGCCGCCCTTGGTGCGGGTGCCCTGGTTGATGCTGGTGGGGTTGCCGGTTACGCCCATCGTCAGACCGTTTCTTCCGCGCGGGCGGCCGCGAGGCGGACCGCGTCGAGGATCTTCTCGTAGCCGGTGCAGCGGCAGAGGTTGCCGGAGAGCGCCTCACGGATGTCCGCGTCGGACGGTTCCGGGTTGCGTTCCAGCAGTTCGTCGGCGGCGACCAGCAGGCCGGGGGTGCAGAATCCGCACTGGACGGCTCCGGCGTCGATGAACGCCTGCTGGATCGGCGAGAGTTGACCGGTGTCCCGGCTCTCCCCGCCGCCCGGCCTGGCCTCCCACCGCCGGGCCTCGTCGAGCGGGATGCCGCACGCGCCGGAGGCGCAGCCGCTGCCCGGGTGCCGTTCGGAGCGGTGGGCGGCGAAGTCGGCGAGGCCCTCCACCGTGACGACCTCGCGCCCCTCCACCTGGCCGGCCGCGACCAGGCAGGAGCAGACCGGCACACCGTCCAGGCGGACCGTGCAGGAGCCGCACTCGCCCTGCTCGCAGGCGTTCTTCGAGCCGGGCAGGCCCATCCGCTCGCGCAGCACGTAGAGGAGGGACTCGCCCTCCCAGACGTCGTCCGCCTCGTGCCTGCGGCCGTTGACCGTGAAATTGACGCGCATGATCAGGCAGCTCCTTCGGTGCTGCGGCCGTTGCCGCGATACGACTCCCAGGTCCAGCCGAGGGTGCGGCGGGCCATGATCCCGACCGCGTGGCGGCGGTAGCTCGCGGTGCCGCGCACGTCGTCGATGGGGTTGCAGGCTCCGGCGGCGAGCGTGGCGAACTGCTTGGCGATGGACGGGGTGATGATGGTCCGGCTGTCCCAGAAGCCGCCCTCCTCCAGCGCGGCGTTCAGGAATTCCTCGGCCTCCTTCGCCCGTACGGGGGTGGGGGCGGCGGAGCCGATGCCGGTGCGCACCGTGCGGGTGCCGGGGTGCAGGGCCAGGCCGAAGGCGCAGACGGCGATGACCATCGCGTTGCGGGTGCCGACCTTGGAGTACTGCTGGGGCCCGTCGGCCTTCTTGATGTGCACGGCCCGGATCAGTTCGTCCGGTTCGAGGGCGTTGCGCTTGACGCCGGTGTAGAAGACGTCGATCGGGATCATCCTGGTCCCGCGGACGGACTCGGCCTCGACCTCGGCGCCGGCGGCGAGCAGGGCCGGGTGTGCGTCCCCGGCGGGCGAGGCGGTGCCCAGGTTGCCGCCGACGCCGCCGCGGTTGCGGATCTGCGGCGAGGCGACGGTGTGCGAGGCGAGCGCCAGTCCGGGCAGCTCGGTCCGCAGGTGCTCCATGATGTGGCTGTACGGGACGGAGGCGCCGAGCCGTACGCTCTCCTGGCCCACCTCCCATTCGGTCAGGTCTCCGATGCGGTTCAGGTCCAGGAGGAACTCGGGCCGCCGGTGGTCGAAGTTGATCTCGACCATCACATCGGTGCCACCCGCGATGGGCACAGCCGTCGGGTGCTCGGCCTTCGCGGCGAGCGCCTCCTCCCAGCTGGCGGGGCGAAGGAAGTCCATGAGTGGCTCTCTTCTTCAGGATCGGGTCGTTCACGGGGGGCGGGGTGCGGCCGGCCCTCGGCTGGTCGTTCATGTGTTGTTCACGCGGTGTGGGGCCAAGTACACAAGCCGTGCTCCACCCGGTGCAGTCACCGAAACCATGAAGGAGTTGGCTGGTCGATCTCCTCGTCTTGTAGATTCGAACGAATGGCGGGGATCGGTAACCTCACCGCAATACCCAGTTTTCACCCGCACCAACGAAAGAGATCGGCGGCGACGAGATGCGGCTGCGCGCACTGCTGGAGACCGACGCGCTGGGCCTGCGGCTGCTCGGCGGCGAGGACGAGCTGGACCGCTCCGTCCGTGGCGTGATGACCACCGACCTGCGGGATCCCAGCCGCTATCTGTCCGGCGGCGAGCTGGTCCTCACGGGCCTGGCCTGGCGCAGGGACGCCGCGGACGCGGAGCCGTTCGTACGGATCCTGGCGGGGGCCGGGGTGGCCGGGCTGGCGGCGGGCGAGGCGGAGCTGGGCGACATCCCGGGCGATCTGGTGGCCGCCTGTGCCCAGTACCGGCTGCCGCTCTTCGCCGTCCATGAGACCGTCGCGTTCGCAACGATCACCGAGCATGTGGTCCGCCAGGTGTCCGGGGAGCGGGCGGGCGATCTGGCCGCGGTCGTGGACCGGCACCGCAGACTCATGACCTCGGGGCCCACGGGCGGCGGCCCCGAGGTGGTCCTCGATCTGCTCGGATCCGACCTCGACCTGCACGCATGGGTGCTCTCCCCCACCGGTCGGCAGATCGCGGGCGCCGGTGAAACGTCACTGCCGGGCCCGGTCGGCGCGGCCCTGGCCGGGCACCATCTGGCCGCCACCCGCACCGGCCGCCGGGCCCCGCACCGGGCCACGGTCGGCGGTACCGCGTATTCGCTCTTCCCGATCCGGAACACCGGCCGCGGCGCCCTCCCGGCCTCCCGCGACGTCCGCGAGTCGGTGCTCTCGGACTGGCTGCTGGCGGTCGAGGCGGACGCGGGCGACTGGCCGTCGGCCCGGCTCGACCTGCTCCAGGGCGTCACCCAGCTGATCGCCGTGGAACGCGACCGGCGCGACGCGGCCCGTACGGTACGCCGCAGGCTCGCCCAGGAGGTCCTGGAGCTGGTCCAGACGGGCGCGCCGCCCGCCGAGATCGCCGCCCGGCTGCGGGTGGCGGCCCCGGTGCTGCTGCCGGGTCTGGGGTCCGCGCCGCACTGGCAGGTCGTGGTGGCACGGGTCGAGTGGGGCGGCGAGGAGGGACGGTCCGCCGCCGGGGCCCCCAAGGGCTCCGGCCCCGATGTCGCGGGCGGCCCGGTCGCCCAGGCGCTGCTGGAGGAGATCCTGGTCGACCCCGCGGTCACCGGCCCCGACTCGGCGGACCGGATCGCGGTCGCCCACACGGGTGAGGAGGCGGTCGCCCTCGTGCCGCTGCCCGCCGTGGCCGCGCCCGCCCGGGACGCCGGCCCGGAGGACGCGCGCGCCGAGGCGGACGAGGATCCCGCGCTCCACGCGGACGTGCTGCTCGCCGCGGTCCGTGAACCGCTCTCCGCGGGACTCGCCGACGACGGCCGGCTGACCCTGGGTGTCAGCGCCGCCGTCCACTCGCCGGAGGGGCTGCGCGGCGCCCTGGAGGAGGCCCGGCACGCGCGCCGGGTGGCGGCGGCCCGCCCCGGCCGGGTCTGTGCGGCCGGGCACCACGAACTGGCCTCGCACGTGCTGCTGCTGCCGTTCGTCCCCGACGACGTGCGCCGTGCGTTCACCGCACGCCTGCTCGATCCGCTGCGCGACTACGACCGGCGCCACCGCGCGGAGCTGATTCCGACGCTGGAGGCGTTCCTGGACTGCGACGGTTCCTGGACCCGCTGCGCGGCCCGGCTCCATCTGCACGTCAACACGTTGCGCTACCGGGTCGGGCGAATCGAGCAGTTGACGGGACGTGACCTCGCGCGCCTGGAGGACAAGCTCGATTTCTTCCTCGCCCTGCGTATGAGCTGATTTCCCCGCCCCGTCACGGCTGTTGGCCGTTCCATTCGTTTGTGAAATCTTTCACCTGAGAGGGAACGACCTCTTGGCCCGGCGTGCCGATCCGTGCTGAGATTCCGCCAGACCCAACAGCTCGATGGCGCGCTCGGGGAGGGCAATGTGGCGCATACCGCCATGTCTGGTTCCGGAACGACAGCAGATGACGATCCGCCGCTCCAGACAGCGGTATGGCGGCTGCGCTCACGCGCCTGCTGGACGGACGCCGCTGCGCTGCTCGAACCCGGCGCCGGCACCGACCCGGCCGCCGCGCTCCAGCGGACCGCCCTGCTGACCGAGCGGTGTCTGTACACCGGGAAGGGCTGGACCGACGCCGAGGACGCGCTGCGTACGGCGGAGGCGCTGGCCCACGACGACGCCGAGCGCGGGGCGGCCGCCTGCGAACGCGGCCATCTGGCCTACGCCTCGACCCTCCTGGGGGTACGCGACCGGGCCGACGAGGCCAGTGTCGCGCTGAGCCGGGCCGCCGCGCTGCTGGCCCCGTCCGCGCCGGGGCGTCCGCTGCTGGACTTCCGGCGGGGCCTGATCGCACAGAACATCGCCGACTCGCCGGAGGCGGCCCGCGCCGCTTACCGCAGGGCCCACGCCGGGGCCACCGCCCAGAACGACGCGCTGCTGCTCTCCTCCACCTGGCGCCATCTCGCCCTGCTCGCAATGCGCGAGGGCGAGCTGGCGGAGGCCCGGCACGGCTTCGCGGAGTCGCTGCGGATCAGGGAGGAGCTGGGCTATCTGATCGGTACGGCTCCGGCCCTCATCGCCCTCGCCGACTCCGAGCCGGAACCCGAGCTGGCGGGCCGGCTGCGCGCCGAGGCGGGCCGCTTGTTCCGGCTGCTCGGGGGCGTTCCGACCTGGCTGGCGCCGCATCTGGACCCGCCTCCCGCGGAGACCGCCGACGCGAACTGAGAGGGCGGGGCGCCCCCGGGCCCGTCCGCCGTCGGAGAGCCGTCGCCGTCCGGGGTGCGGCCGCCGCGAGTCCCGGAACGGCCGCGCGGGCGGGGCGGCGGGCCGGGGCGCCGCCGCCGCTCAGCCCTCGGCGCCGGTGAAGTGTTCCCGGACGAGCGACTGCACGACGGGCAGGTCCTGGGCGATCAGCGCGTCGAGCAGGGCGGTGTGCTCGGCGGCGTCGGCGAGGAGGTCGGCGCGGCGGGTGGCGGGGTTGCTCTCCAGCGGCCACTGCGAGCGGCGGTGCAGGTCGTCGGCGACCATCACCAGCTGCTCGTTGCCGCAGAGTGCGAGGACCGCGCCGTGGAAGGCACGGTCGGACTCGGCGTAGCTCGCCCGGTCGCCCACGGCCGCGGCGGCCACCGTGGCATCGGCCAGCGGGCGCAGGGCGCGCCAGGCGCCGGGCGGGACGGTACGGGCCAGCCGCAGCATCACGGGGACCTCGATCAGGGCCCGTACCTCGGCCAGCTCGGCGAGTTCGCGGGGGCCCCGCTCGGACACCCGGAACCCTCGGTTCGGCACGACCTCGACCGCGCCCTCGATGGCCAGCTGCTGCATCGCCTCGCGCACCGGTGTGGCGGAGACCCCGAAGCGGGCGCCGAGGGCCGGGGCCGAATAGACCTGTCCCGGCACGAGCCTGCCGTCGACCAGGGCCGCGCGCAGCGCCTCCAGGACCTGGCCGCGCACGGAGTGCCGCCGTACCGCCGCGCGCGGGGCGGGCGGCTCGCTGTGGGTGTGCTCGCCACGGGCCTGTTCGGGCACCCGGACGACCGCCGGGGCGGTCGCGGGCGCGGCGGTCCCGAACGCCTCGCCTGCCCTGCCCTGCTCCACTCGGACCTCCTCGGCCTGCCGTGGGCGCGGCTCGCGTGCACCATGCCCCTCGTGCACGATAGGCGCAGGACGCCGCAGTTCAAACATCGATCCGGTCGGGTAAGGTAAGGCTAACCTGCTAACGGTCGCGATTCGGTGGTCCCTGCATGACACTCCCCGCCCTGCTTCCCGGCACCACGGCGTCCGCCGTGACGGATGCCTACGCACGCCTCGCCGAGGTCTTCCCCGGGCTGCGCGCACAGGTGCTGACGGACGGCGAGCCCGCCCCGGACGGCAACGGCTGGGTGGGCGCGCACGAGCTCGCGGCGGGCGGCGCGGCGCTCGACACCTTCCTCGCCTGGGACCACGCCCAGGTGGTGCGGGACTACGGGCAGGAGCCCCGCCCGGACGTGGTCGCCAGCTTCGGGCTGCACCGCTACGCCTGGCCCGCCTGCCTGCTGGTGACGGTGCCCTGGTTCCTGCACCGGCGGGTGCCCCGGATCCCCGTCGAGGACGTGACGTTCCAGCGGGCGCTGGGGCACCTGACCCTCCGGGTGCGGGAGTTCGCCTGTCTGCCGGACGATCCGGCCGCCGTGCTGCCGGGTGCCCGTGTGGTGCCCGACGAGGCGGCGCTGCGGGCCGAGGTGCTCGCGGCGGTGGCCGACCACATCGGCCCGGTGCTCGACGGCTTCGGCCCCCGGATGCGCCGCCGCGGGCGCGCGCTGTGGGGCATGGCGACCGACGAGATCGTCGAGGGGCTCTGGTACGTCGCCCATCTGCTCGGCGAGGAGCGGCGGGCCATGGCCGAGCTGGAGGCGCTCCTGCCGGGCACCACGAAGCCGTACGTCGGCACCGCGGGCTTCCGCGAACTGACCGGGCCGAACGGCGAGACGCTGCCCACCCGCGACCGGGCGAGCTGCTGCCTCTTCTACACGCTGCGCCCCGAGGACACCTGCGTCACGTGCCCCCGCACCTGTGACGCCGACCGGGTAAGGAAGCTGACTCCCGCTCACTGATCAACACCGTCCGAGCGAGTAGTACAATTCGAACGCAACTCATCGGCCGCGTGCGGGCATTCGAGCTGATCCCGGTCATCCGTACGCCGTGCCGACCCAATGGCGTTCTCTTGCCCCGAAACCCCCTGTGCATGATGGGGTTTCGGCAATCATGGCGCCCGAAATGCCCTACGCAATGCAAGGGACCGCGCATGAGACTGACCGACATATCGCTGAATTGGCTGCTTCCGGGCGCCGTGCTGCTCGTGGGAGTCCTGGCGGCGGTGGCGGTGGTCGCACGCGGCAAGCGCGCCGCCGACACATCCCCGGCCGACGACAGCTGGGAACGCAGCGAGGAGCGCCGCAGACGCAAGGAGACCCTGTACGCCAGCGCCTCCTACGTACTGCTCTTCTGCTGTGCGGCGGTCGCCGCCGCACTCTCCTTCCACGGGCTCGTCGGCTTCGGCGAGCAGAATCTCGGCCTCTCCGGGGGCTGGGAGTACCTCGTACCCTTCGGCCTCGACGGCGCGGCCATGTTCTGTTCCGTACTCGCGGTGCGCGAGGCCAGCCACGGTGACGCGGCGCTGGGCTCGCGTCTGCTCGTGTGGACGTTCGCCGGTGCCGCCGCCTGGTTCAACTGGGTGCACGCGCCGCGCGGCATCGACCACGCGGGCGCCCCGCACTTCTTCGCGGGGATGTCGCTCTCGGCGGCCGTGCTCTTCGACCGGGCGCTGAAGCAGACCCGCCGAGCCGCGCTGCGCGAGCAGGGCCTGGTGCCCCGCCCGCTGCCGCAGATCCGGATCGTGCGGTGGCTGCGTGCCCCCCGGGAGACCTTCGGCGCCTGGTCGCTGATGCTGCTGGAAGGCGTACGCACGCTGGACGAGGCCGTGGAGGAAGTACGTGAGGACAGGCGGGAGAAGGAGCAGAACCGCCTGCGCAGGAAGGACCAGGAGAAGCTGGACCGGGCCCACATCAAGGCGCTGAACCGGCAGAACCGGGCCTGGCGCCGGGTCGGCCGCAACGGCACCCAGGTGGACGTCCAGGCCATCGCCCCCGCGGCGGGCCCCGCGCAGTCCGTCGTGGAGCCCGCCATATCGGAGCCGGGACAACTGCCGTTGCGCCCCCGGCCCTCCCTTCAAGCCGTGACGGGGCCGGGCGCCGCCCCGGAGCGGAGTCAGGATGATCCCGTCACCGTCGACCTCACCGCCGAGGACGACACCCAGGCGCTGCCCCGGCTCGATTCGCTGGAGCGGAAACTGAAGGACCTGGAGCAGCAGTTCGGCTGATCGGCCGTTCGGCCGATCCTCGCTTCACCGGCCCTGACGGCCCGGCCCCGGCCGGCCCGTCAGGGCCTTTCGCCGTTCAGCTCGAACCACACGACCTTGCCCAGCGCGTGGGCGCCCACCCCCCAGGCGTCGGCGAGGCTCTCCACCAGGAACAGCCCCCGGCCGTGCGTACCGTCGTCGGCGTCCGGTACGTACGGCAGGGGCAGTCCGGGCACGAAGTCCCGTACCTCCACCCGCAGGGCGGTGGGGGCCACGCTCACGGTGACGACCGCGCCGTGCCCCGTGTGGATCAGTGCGTTGGTCACCAGCTCGCTGAGCAGGAGCTCGGCCACCTGGGCCGGCTCCTCGCGCCATCGGTAGCGCAGGAACTCCCGTAACGAGTGGCGCACTTCCCCCACGGCCGCCAGATCGGCGTGGGCCAGTCTGCGACGCAGCCGGACCGGCTGCCGTCCCTTCGCCCCCGGCTCGCGCGAGGCTCCGCCTCCCATGGAATCGGCATCTCCCTGACGTTCCATCGTCTCCCCCGCCCGCACAGTTCATCGCCTCCCTGATCGTCGTCCGGTCTCCCGTGGTGTCCGCTTCCTGTCGCTCTTCTCCGCGGAACGTGTTCACGGGATGCATGCCCCGCAGACGGGCCGCCACGCTTGTCGACTCATCAATAAGTGAACAGAGGTCCGGAACCGGCCCGAAGGCCGCTGGACACACGCGCGACACATTTCCCCTCCCGGGTTAACTTCCAAAAAATTCACATCGGTTGACGTTGACGGGACTGTATCTACGCGCGTCATCATGGTGGCTATGCGAATCCCCCCACGGATCACCACGCTCGGCGGCGCGGCCGCCCTCCTGTCCGTCCTCCTCGTCGGCGCCCCGGCCACCGCGGCCACCGCCACGACCGCTTCCACCGCCTCCGCCTCCGCCTCCATCAGCTCGGTCGGCAGCATCTGCTACTCGGCGCTGCCCTCCCAGGCGCACGACACCCTCCATCTGATCGATGTCGGCGGCCCGTTCCCGTACTCGCAGGACGGCGTCGTCTTCCAGAACCGCGAAGGCGTCCTGCCCAGCCGGAGCACCGGCTACTACCACGAGTACACGGTCATCACCCCCGGCTCTCCGACCCGCGGCGCGCGACGGATCGTCACCGGCGAGCAGGCGCAGGAGGACTACTACACCGGCGACCACTACGCCACCTTCGACCTGATCGACCAGGGCTGCTGAAGCCCCGCCCCTCCGGACCGGTCCGCGCCGCAGCCCCCCACCTGCGGCGCGGATCACGGACGGGGGACGGCAGGCGGAGCCGTACGCTCCGTGGCTCGCGGACTCCGCGGTTCGCCCGCTCCGCGGCTTGTACGCTCCCCCCATGACCCTGACCTATGTGATCGACGGCTCCCGGGTCACCGGCCTGGAGCGGTTCTGGGAAGTGATCGGCGAGGCCGTGAACGGACCGGGCGGCTACTTCGGCCGCAACCTCGACGCCCTCGCGGACTGCCTCGGCGGCGGGATGGGCACCCCCGACGACGGCGATTTCGACTTCGAATGGCGGGACCACGCCGTCTCCGCACGGGCGCTGGGCCACGAGGAGACGGCCCGCTGGCTGCGGCAGGGACTGGAACGGGTGCACCCCTCCAACCGGACGGAGGCCCGTCGGCGGCTGGACGCGGCGCAGGCCGGCCGGGGTCCGACACTCTTCGACCTGATCGTGGACGTCCTGAGGGACGGAACGCCCGGCGGGCTGCGGCTGCTGTGAGCCGATGAGGTACGGCGGTGGCCGGTCCGCCGAGGGACTCCCCTCCGCGGACCGGCCGTTGTGGTGCGTGGTGCTCAGTACCGGGTGGAGACCGACACGCCGTCGAACTTCTCGACGCCGTGCAGGCTGATGAAGTGGTATCCGGGCTGCGGGTTGTCGATGGTCAGCGTGTGCGCGTTCCCGGCGCCGACGGCCCGGCTGGTGTAGGCGGAGGTGGTCGCCCAGCCGCCCGCGTTGTAGTAGAGGTCGGCGTCGCCCGTGCCGCCGGAGGCGGTGATCTTCAGCTGAGCGGCGCCCTCCGGGACGACCACGTACAGGTAGGCGTAGTCACCCTTGGCGGCGGACAGCCCGCTGCGCTTGCAGTCCTGGCCCAGCTCCCTGGCGTCGCTCGCCGTGCACTCGGCCGCCGGGTCGGTCGGCGGATTGGTGGTTCCGGTACCGCAGCTGCCGGCCGCGCAGGCGGTCAGCCAGGTGTTCCAGTCGGCGTCGTACCGGCTGCCGATGGTCGAGGTGAGCAGCGTACGGGCACCGTTCCAGTCGCCCTTGCGGTAGAGGCCGAGAAGGGTGTCGACGTCCGAGCGGTGCGACTGGAGCATGTAACGGACGGCCAGGTAGCCCCAGTTGTACACGCGGGTCTGGTCGGCGTTGTCGTACGTGGTGTCGAACAGGGTCCGCAGGGTGTAGGTGTGGTTCGCGGCCTGGGCCACGGCGTCGTCGTAGGTCTCCTTGCGGTACGAGTAGGAGACGTACTCCGCGAAGCCCTCGACCCACCAGACGGTCGGTGTGGTCATCCCGGCCTCGAAGTCCCCGTACATGTCGAAGCGGCCGTCGAGGTAGTGGGTGTACTCGTGGTTCAGGTTCCAGATCTGGAACTCGGGGCGGACCCACTCGGCCTCGTAGGCGATGAAGCGGGGCTGGTTGCCCGCCGCCGCGGGGTCGCCCTCCAGGTACATGCCGCCGTTGTTGGTGTCGATGCCGTAGATCGCTCCGGCGTAGGTCTGGTAGTCGGTGCTGGAGTCGAAGACCACGACCTCGATGGTGTTGTTGCGGTCGTCGGCGACCGCGCCGTTGTCCCGGGCCACCTCGTGGAAGTAGGCGTCCTGGTTGCGCAGGCTGGTGCAGCTGGCGGCGAGGTCCGCGGCGGACATCTGCTGGGCCAGGATGCGGATGCTGTCGCTACAGGTGTAGTTCACCGGCAGGACGGCGGTCTTGAGCCGCTGCGCGAGGTCGCAGGCGTTGTAGTACGAGCAGTTCGCCTTGTCGTAGGCGTCGACCATCTCGGCCACACCGACCCAGAGCGCGGCAGTGGGCCCGGTGATGGAGCTCTTGCCGAGCAGATCGGCGGCGAGCGGACTGGCCTTGCCGCGCAGGGACGCCTCCTGGAGGAAGCGGCCGAGCTCACGTCCCGCGTTGGAGGCCAGGTACGACTGGGCCGTGCCCAGCAGGTCCAGGTGGTTCGCGGCGAAGTCGTGCAGCGCGGTCAGCACGCTGGGGTCGGCCTCGATCGCGCTGATGAACTCGGGCACCTGGTGACCGCGGAATGTCACCGTGTACACGCTGTTCACGGCGTTGAGCATGTACCAGGAGCCGTTGTACGAGGAGTCGTAGTCGGCCAGTAGCCGCTTGACGACGGACAGGTAGCGGGCGTTCTGCACGGCGCTGTCGATCAGGATGACGGCCTCGGAGAGGGTCTCGCCGTTGGCGTCGGAGACGTCGAAGGCGTGCGAGGAGCCGAAGAACGCGTCGAGCCCGCCCTGGATCGCCGTACGCAGCTGCTGCCCGTACTCCCCCACGGTGCCGGGGTCGTAGTACTGCACGTAGTAACCGGCCCGGAGGAAGAGGACCAGCTGGGTCATGCCGGTGCTGCTGTTCCCGGGGTAGGAGGCCGATCCGTCGCGCAGGGCGTTGGCGATGGTGACCATCTGCGCCTCGCGGAAGGCGAGGTAGCCGTCGTTGCCCTTCACGTTGAACAGGGTGTTGACGCAGTCGCTGGTCGATGACTTGACCTGCTCGACCAGGGCGCTTCCGGTGCGGCTGGTGAAGTCGGAGACATTGCACGCGGCCGCCGTCCCGGACGCGGCACGCGCCCGGGAGTCGGCCTTCATCGAGGGCGCGAGGTGGCTGGGGAGCGCGGTGCCGGGGTCGTCGTAGTCCCGCCTGAGCGCGTCCTTGGACGCGGAGAGCGGCGGCCGGTCGGCGGCCTTGAGGGATGAGCGGCCGGTGTGGGCGGGGTCGCCGGCCGGTGCGGTCGGCGACTGCGCGGCGGGCCCGCCCGGTTCCGCGGATCCGCTCGTCTCCCGCGCCGGAGCGTCGGCGGACCCGGCGTGGCGCGCCGCGGCCGAGGTCGCGGGGCGCTGCTCCACGGCCTGGCTCGGTGCGGTGAACAGGCCCACGCCCAGGCATGCTGCCAGGACCACAGTGGACAGTCCGGTGAATCTCTGTCGAACCGTTCGGTTCTTCACGTGCCGCCTCCCAGCGGAGTGGTGGCCGCGCGACGGGGCGCGGCTGTGGGGGAATGCGCGGGGGGTGGTGCCGGACCGGGGCTGTCTGCACTCATGTTGTGTCATGAGCACGGCTCCTTCCCCTCTGCGCGCTGTACAATGGCACATGTCACATGTCCTTAGGAAGCCCTCCTACGCACATTCATCTGCGTGACAACTTCCCGTTCCCACAAGGAATTTGGGATGCGGCCCGGACGCACCGGTTGCCACCACCACGTCCGCGCCCACCGGACCACCGCGTCCCGACAGCGCCCGGAGCCCCGCCCCGGGCACCCACAGAGCCCCGAGGAGCCAAGGCCCGTGCCCCATTCCCCCGCAGTGCCCTGTACCACCAGCAGCCACGACCTGCCGGTGTCGTCCGCACTGGACGCGTTCATGCGTACGGCCTGGACGGAGATCCCGCTGCCCGCGGACGCCCGCGTCCCCTCCCACGACGTCACCCCCGCCCGCCGCGCCCGGCTGGCCGCCCGCTTCCCGGGCGAGCGCCTGGTCATCCCGGCCGGGGCGCTCGCCGTTCGCTCCAACGACACCGACCACCGGTTCCGGCCGCACACCGGCTACGCCTGGCTCACCGGCCTGACCGGCGAGGACCAGGCCGGTCACGTCCTCGTCCTGGAGCCGGACGGCGACGAGCGGCACGAGGCGGTGCTGTATCTGCGGCCCAGGTCACCGAGGACCGGCCAGGAGTTCTACCGCGACCGCAGATACGGGGAGTTCTGGGTGGGCCGCAGGCCCGACCTGGCGGAGGCGGCCCGGCTGACCGGCATCCGCTGCGCCCATCCGGACGCCTGGGAGAAGCTGCTCACCGGGCCGCAGCCACCGGTGAGGGTGCTGGGCGGAGTGGACCCGTCCGTCGACGAACTCCTGCGCTGCCGCCGCACGTTCCCGCCCGGCCGCTCGGCACCGGCCGGACTCGAAGCGGTGCTCAGCGAGCTGCGGCTCGTCAAGGACCCCTGGGAGACGGGGCAGTTGCAGCGGGCCGTCGACGCGACGGCGGAGGGCTTCGAGGACGTGGTCCGGAGCCTGCCGCAGGCACTGCGGCACCCGCGCGGCGAGCGCTGGATCGAGGGCGTCTTCGATCTGCGGGCCCGGCTGGAGGGGAACGGTCCGGGCTACTCCACCATCGCGGCGGCCGGCGCGCACGCCTGCGTCCTGCACTGGATCCGCAACGACGGCCCGCTGGAGGAGGGCCAGTTGCTGCTCCTGGACGCCGGGGTGGAGACCGACACCCTCTACACCGCCGACATCACCCGTACCCTGCCCCTGTCCGGCCGCTTCTCCCCCGTGCAGCGCACGGTCTACGAGCTGGTGCTCGCCGCCCAGGACGCGGGCATCGCGGCCCTGCGCCCGGGGGCGCGCTTCCGTGACTTCCATCTGGCGGCCATGCGGGTCATCGCCGAGGGGCTGCACGACTGGGGCGTGCTGCGGATGTCCGCGGACGAGGCGCTCGACCCGGACAACGGCTTCTACCGCCGGTACACGCTGTGCAGCAGCGGCCACATGCTCGGCATGGACGTGCACGACTGTGCGCAGGCGCGGGCCGATGCCTATCTGGACGGGCGTCTGGAACCGGGCCAGGTGCTGACCGTGGAACCCGGGCTCTACCTCCAGCCCGACGACGCGACACTGCCGCGCTCACTGCGCGGGATCGGGGTGCGGATCGAGGACGACCTCGTGATCACGGCCGACGGGGCCCTCCTCATGTCGTCGGCGCTGCCGCGCACCGCCGACGGCATCGAGGAGTGGATGGCCTCGCTGCTGGAGACCCGGGGCTGATGGCGGGGCGGGTCTGGGGCCCGGGGCCCCGAGGGGCCTGAGGTCCGGGGGGCCTGGGGCCCGGGGGCCTGGGGTCGCGGGCCTCAGGCGCCCGCCCGCCGGCCGGATCCGCGACGGCCGACGACCGGCCGGGGCGGGCGACGGGGGCGGGCGTCGGCCGGCGGGGACGGGGCGGGCAGGTGTGGTGGGCAGGGGGCTGGTCAGGCCTCCGTGACCGGCAGCGAGACTCTTCTGATCCGCCTGCCTCCGGCGCCCGTGTCGTTGGGGTCCTCCTCGGCCCAGAGGTTCCTGACATGTGACATATGAGCCAGCATGCACCTCTCGGCGCGTTCCGCGTTCCCGGCGATCAGGAGGTCGAGCAACTGACCGTGCTCCTCGGCCGACTGGACCAGCAGTCCCGTCTCGGCGAGCCGGTTCAGCCCGAAGAGCCGCGACCGCTTGCGCAGATTGCCGACCTCCTCCACCAGGCGGCGGTTTCCGGCCAGGCCCAGCAGTTCGAGGTGGAAGCGGCGGTCGGCCTCCAGATAGCCGATGATGTCGTGCTCGGCGGCGGCCGCGACGATCGCCTGGGCGAGCGGCCGCAGCGCCTCCAGCTCCTTGGTCCGGCCCATCCGGGCGATCCGGCCCACGGTGGGGACCTCGATCATGACCCGCAGCTCGGTGAAGTCGTCGAGGTCCTGTTCGGTCAACTCCGTTATCCGGAAACCCTTGTTGCGCACGGCTTCCACCAGGCCCTCACGGGCCAGGTCGAGCATGGCCTCGCGGACCGGGGTGGCGGACACCCCGAAGTCGGCGGCGAGGGCGGGGGCGGAGTAGATCACGCCCGGACGCAGTTCCCCCGCGATGAGCGCCGCCCTGAGGGCGTTCGCCACCCGGTCACGCAAGTGCTCCTGCGCGGAGATGGCGTTGAGCGTCGTCAGGCGGGCCATATTCTGTTCCTCCAGCGCCGTACGGGGCCTCAGAATACAATGTCACGTTTCCCTCGGGGCCCATCGTTCCGGAGCTGTGGACAACGCCCTCACGGCGCGGTATTCCGGTGCACCGCCGCGGCGACGGCGAGGTCCTCCCATCCCATTCCGACGCTCTTGAAGAACCGGGGTCCGTCGAGTGCGGCCGGGCTTCCGCCGGGGCCGCGACCGGTCACCAGCTCGGCGAGGTTGACGTCGATGTCCTCGGCCCCGAAGGCCCCCTCCGCCATCGGGATCAGCAGATCGCCCGCCTCCGACAGCGCCGCCGCCCGCGATTCGACGACCACGGCCGAGCGGGCGACCAGCGTGGAATCGACCTCCCGGGCGTCGCGGGTGTGCGAGCCGACCGCGACTACCGTCGCCCCGTCCGGTACCAGGGCGCCGTCGAACAGCGGGGTGGCGGACGTGGTGCAGCAGAGCACCAGATCGGCCGTGGCCACCTCACCCGCGTCCGGCGCACGCCCCGCGCGGGCATCCGCTCCGAGACCGCGGGCGTGCTCGGCCAGCGCCTCGGCCCGGTCCTGGTTCCGGCCGATCACGGTGACCCGTTCGACCTGGCGTTCCGCCAGCACCGCGGCAAGGTGACCGTACGCCTGGGGGCCCGTTCCGAAGAGCACCAGATGGCGCACGACGGGCCCGCTGAGGTGGCGGATCGCCAGAGCGGACACGGCCGGTGTGCGCAGGGTGGTGAGCGCGGCCCCGTCCAGCAGGGCGAGCGGCACCAGTGTCGGGGCGTCGAGCAGCAGATAGCTTCCGGTGATCCGGGGCAGTCCGCGTGCCGGATTGTCCGGGGCGACCCCGGCGATCTTCACTCCGGTCACCTGCCCCGTGCTGGCGGGCATGATCAGCAGCTCCCCGCCGGGCACGTCGACATGGTGCCGGGCCGGTGCCGTCTCCGGATCGAGTCCCCCGCTCAGCGCCGCCTCCAGCGCGTCCACGGCTCCGGTCGGTCCCAGGGCCATGATGTCGTCGGCGCCGAGCAGGGGAAGTTTCACAGCAGGAATCCTTCGGGGAAGGGATCGGACGGGTTCAGGAAGAATTGTGCGGTACCGGTGATCCAGGCGCGGCCGGTGATGGCGGGGACGACGGCCGGCAGCCCGCCCACGGTGGTCTCCTCGACGAGCCGTCCGGTGAACGAGGTGCCGATGAAGGATTCGTTCACGAAGTCGGTGTCCAGGGGGAGTTCACCGCGTGCGTGCAGTTGGGCCATGCGGGCCGAGGTGCCCGTACCGCACGGCGAGCGGTCGAACCAGCCCGGATGGATGGCCATCGCGTGCCGGGAGTGGCGTGCGTCGGACCCGGGCGCGACGCACTGCACGTGCTTGAGGCCGTGGATGGCCGGGTCCTCGGGGTGGACGGGCCGGTCGGTGGCGTTGACCGCGTCCATCAGGGCGAGCCCGGCGGCCAGGATGTCGTCCTTGCGCGCCCGGTCGAAGGGCAGCCCCAGGTCGGACAGGTGGACCATCGCGTAGAAGTTCCCGCCGTAGGCGAGGTCGTAGCGCAGCGTCCCGTAGCCGGGTACGTCCACCGTCCGGTCGAGGGCGACGCTGAACGCCGGGACGTTGGTGAACGTCACCGCGGTGGCCGCGCCGTCCTTCACCCGGACGTCGACGACGACCAGCCCGGCCGGGGTGTCCAGCCGTACGGTGGTGACGGGTTCGGTGACCTCCACCATGCCGGTCTCCACCAGCACGGTCGCCACCCCGATGGTGCCGTGCCCGCACATCGGCAGCAGACCGGAGACCTCGATGTAGAGGACGCCGTAGTCCGCGTCCGGCCGGGTGGACGGCTGGAGGATCGCGCCGCTCATGGCGGCGTGGCCGCGCGGTTCGTACATGAGCAGGGTGCGTACGGCGTCCCGGTGCTCCTGGAAGTAGGTGCGCCGCTCGGCCATCGTGGCACCGGGGATGGTGCCGATGCCGCCGGTGATGACGCGGGTGGGCATGCCCTCGGTGTGCGAGTCGACGGCGTGGAAAATGTGACGTGTCTGCAAGGCTCCCCCTGGCTGGTCACGACGGACACGAAGAACACGGGAACAGGACGGACCGGCCCGCCCGGCCACGGACCGGACGGATCGCTGATCGGTCGGGTTGCGGCCGACAGGTCGTGGCCGGTCGAGTTGCGGCCGACAGGTTGTGGCCGGGCGGATTACGGCCGGACGGAGTGCGTACCGGAAAGGTCATGGACCGGACGCGGCTCCATCCCGGTGTGCGGCGGCGATCGGGCGGAGTCTCAGCCCAGGCCCCCGGCGAGCGCCTTCTCCGTCGCGGCGCGGATGGCGGCCACGTCGTCGGCGGGAAGGGGGAACCGCGGCGGACGGGTGGGGCCGCCGCGGCGTCCGACCACGTCCATGGACGCCTTGATGGCCTGCACGAACTCCGGCTTGGAGTCCCACCGCAGGAGCGGGTGCAGCTCCCGGTAGAGCGGCAGGGCGGTTGCCATGTCACCGGTGACAGCGGCCCGGTACAGCTCGACGCAGCAGGACGGGAGCATGTTCGGGCATCCCGCGATCCAGCCCACCGCACCGGCGAGCGCCAGCTCCAGCAGCACGTCGTCGGCGCCCACGAGCAGGTCGAGGCCGGGCGCCTGCTCGGCGATCTCGTAGGCTCTGCGGACATCGCCGCTGAACTCCTTGACGGCCACGATGCTGCCCTCCTGGTGGAGGCGGGCGAGCAGGCCCGGCGTCAGATCGACCTTGGTGTCGTACGGGTTGTTGTACGCGACGACCGGCACTCCGGCCTCGGCCACCTCGGCGTAGTGGGCCCGCACCGCCGCCTCCTCGCAGCGGTATCCGTTGGGCGGCAGGAGCAGTACGGAACCGGCACCGGCTTCGGCGGCCCGTTCCGCCCAGCGCCGTGATTCCGCGCTGCCGTAGGCGGAGACGCCCGGCATCACGCGGCTGCCGTCGCCCGCGGCTTCGACGGCGACCCGTACCACCTCGTCGCGCTCGTCGTCGGTCAGGGTCTGGTACTCGCCCAGCGAGCCGTTGGGCACCACGCCGTCGCAGCCCGCCTCGACGAGCTGCCGCACATGGGTGGCGTACGCGTCGTAGTCGATGGTGCCGTCCTCGCGCAGGGTGACCGGGGTGGCGACCATGACCCCGTGCCAGGGGCGGCTGCGCGGAAGGGAGTTCGTCTGCATCGTGGCTCCTTGAGAGGTGTGACATGTCACGGTGTGGCGGGAACAGGAACAGTGGTGGGTGAACGCGGTGTGCCGATGCGTGGAAGCCCGTCACGGCGGGCCGTCGCACTAGGAAAGGGCTGTCCCAGGGTTCTGCCCGGGTGCCTGCTCGGGAGTCGACTCATGGGTCTGCCCAGGTGCCTGCCCGGGAGTCGACTCAGGGTTCGGCCCGGGTGCCTGCCCAAGAGTCGGCTCAGGTGCCTGCCCAGGAGTCGGCCCAGGGTTCGGCCCAGGAGTCGGCTCAGAGGTCTGCCCGGGTGTTTGCGCAGAGGTCTGTCCGTTGCCGTCCAGGGCGGCGAGTGTGGAGAGCTTCACGGGGCAGGCCAGCGGGCGCCGGTCGGGTCCGCCGGGCTCCTGCCCCGGCCCGTGCACGGCGAGTTCACGGACGGCGAATCCGCAGGTCCGGCCCTGGCACCACCCCATTCCGGCCCGGGTGAGCAGCTTGACGGTCCTGGTGTCACCGGCACCCAGCTCCTCGCACGCCGCGCGGATCCGGCCCGCGGTGACCTCCTCGCAGCGGCAGACCTCCGTATCGCCGGTCAGCCACTCGCTCCACCCGGCCCCCGGCCGGTGCACGGTCCCCATCAGCGTGGCGAAGGCCCGTAGCCGGTGCCGGGCGCGCCCCAGCGCGACCGCCCGGCGCGCCACCTCCCTCCGCACCCCGCCCCGCACCTCGCGGACGACCGACAGCGCCGCCAGTTCCCCTTCGCACAGGGCGAGTTCGACACCGCCGACGCCGCCGGACTCCCCGGCCGCCCAGACTCCGGGGACGGTGGTCCCGAGCCGTGCGTCGAGGACGACCGCGTGCGTGCCGTCGGGGCTCAGGCGGGTACCGCACCCCGCGGCCAGGGCGAGTTCCAGCTGCGGCACGAGTCCGTGGCCGACGGCGAGGGCGTCGCAGTCGATCCGGCGGCCGGTCCCCGCGACGGGGCGCCACCGCTGGTCCACCCGGCTGACGGTCACCGCCTCCACCCGCTCGTCGCCGTGCACCTCGGTGACCGCCCGATGGGGCAGGACCCGGACCCGGGCGCGGGCCAGCGACACCCCGAACCGGGCCGCCTCCGCAGCCTTGCCGGGGTTACCGGCCAGCACCCGGGGAGCGCGGGCGTACGCCCCGTAGCCCCCGGCCTCGACGAGCGCCGGGACGCGGGCGCCCGCGCGCGTCAACGAGACGGCTACGGCCTGGAGCAGCGGCCCGCTCCCCGCGACCACGATCCGGCGGCCCGGCAGCACCAGCCCGGACTTGAGCATGGCCTGGGCCCCCGCCGCGCTCACCACCCCGGGAAGCGTCCAGCCCGGGAAGGGGAGTTGACGTTCATGGGCGCCCGTCGCCAGGACCATGCGGCGGGCCCGCACGGCGGTACGGGACTCCCGGTCGCCGCCGGTCACGGCGTGCAGGATCCAGTCCGCGTCACCGGTTCGTTCGACCGTCCACACCTGGTGGCCGGCGAGATGCCGGATCGCGCCGCTGTCGCGGTGCGCGGCGAGGCGGGCGGAGAGTTCCGTGAAGGTGTGCCAGTGGTGGTGGAGCCGACCGGGCCGGGTCGCGCCGAGTCCCGCGGGCGGGCTGCGGTAGTACTGCCCGCCGGGTGCGTCGGCCGCGTCCAGCAGAATCACGTCCAGCCCGTGGTCGGCGGCGGTGACGGCAGCGGCCAGGCCCGCCGGTCCCGCGCCCACCACGGCGACCGCGGCAGTGGGGACAGCGGCGGCGGTCCCGGTGTCGGCGCGCGCGGTCTCCCGTTCCCGGGGCTCATCCGTCGAGTGCGGCATGCCCGTCGCCCTCCTGCGTGGTGATGGTGTCGCCCGGCCCCGCGGGCAGCAGGCAGGCACGCTGGTTGGGGCGGCCGTTGACGGTGGCCAGACAGTCGTAGCAGGCGCCGATACCGCAGAAGGCGCCGCGCGGCCGGCCATGGACCCGGGTGGTGCGCCAGGACAGGATGCCCGCCGACCAGAGTGCGGCGGCGATGGTCTGGCCTGGCAGTCCCCGGATCGGACGGCCGTCGAAGCTCAGCTGGAACTCCGGCTCGGGCTCGGATCCGACGAGCTCGGCGGGGGTACGTGCACGGGTACGTCTCACTGGAGCCTCTCCTGGTTCCTCACCGGGTCTCTCCCGGCACTGCTCCGCAACTTGTTCCGGGGCCGTGACCTCACCGGGCCCGCGCCGGTAGCGCTCCGGGGCCGGGTTCGCGCCGGGCCTCCACCAGTACCGCTCCGGGGCCTGTTCCGGGGCCGGGGCCTCACCGGGCCTCCCCCGGCGCCGCTCCGGAGCTTGTGCCGGGTGGCCCTCCGGGGGCTCGTCCCGTGTCGAACCGCTCGGGTGCGAACGGTCCGAGATCGAGCGCGGGCCGCTCCCCCCGGATCGCGTCGGCGATCAGCAGTCCGGTCGCGGGCGCCAGCCCGATTCCGGCGCCCTCGTGCCCGCAGGCGTGGAAGAGCCCCGGCACCCGGGGGTCCGGTCCGATGGCCGGCAGATGATCGGGCAGGTAGGGGCGGAACCCGTGGTAGGCGCGCATGACCCGCACATCGGCGAGTACCGGGAAGAGCTCCGTCGCCTGGGCCGCCAGCCGGGCGACCGCCGGAACGGACAGCGTCCGGTCGAAGCCGACCCGTTCGCGGCTCGCCCCGATCAGTACCGGTCCCGAGGGCGTGCCCTCCACCACCGGCGAGGTCTGCAGGGCCGCGGACCCGCTCGACACATCGGCGACGTACTCCGCCGCGTAGACCTTGTGCCGGATCAGCCGGGGCAGCGGCTCCGTGACGAGCACGAACCCCCTGCGCGGCAGGACCGGCAGATGCGCCCCGGCCAGGGCGGCCAGGTCGCCGCCCCAGGTGCCCGCCGCATTGACCACGACGGGGGCCCGCAGCTCGCCCCTCGTCGTGCGCACCCCGCGTACGGCTCCCCGCCGGTCCGTGAGTACCCCGATCACCTCCTCCCCCGGGTACAGGAGCGCACCCTCGCGGGCAGCGGAACGCAACAACTCGGCTGCTGCGAGCGCTGGTTGGACCTGGGCGTCCTGCGGGTAGTGACAGCCCCCGGCCAGGTGCGGTGCGAGATGGGGCTCCAGGTCGCGGAGTCGATCGGGTGTGACATGGTGCGCCTCCACGCCCGCCTTCCGCTGACCGGCGGCCGTCCCGGCCAGGGCGGTCAGCGAGTCCTCGGACGCCGCGACGACCACACCGCCCTTGCGCTCGTACTCGATGTCCGGGGGCAGCTCCTCGGACAACCGCTGCCACAACGAGGCGGAGAGCAGGGCCAGTTCAAGCTCCGGGCCCGGCACCTTGTCGGAGACCAGGAGGTTGCCCTCACCGGATCCGGTGGTGCCGCCGGCCACCGGCCCGCGGTCGACGACGGCTACGGAGAGTCCGGACCGGGAGGTGTAGTGGGCACAGGCGGCACCTACCACTCCGGCCCCGACGATGACGACATCCAAGGGGTGTCTCGTGAGCACGGCAGTAATATGTCACATTGCTCAAGGGTCGCCAAGGGTGCGCACAGGGCCAGTTGATCAACCGTCACCCCGACGTGTGGTGCGCAGGGGTGTCCGGTCGGCCGCCGGGGAAGTGGAGCCATGGACACCCGCAGGCACCGACCCCGAGGAGCCGTGATGCACGACGACCGCACCCTGGTGGAGGACCGCCTGGAGCGCGCCCTTCACCAGTTCCTCCGCCCCGCCCAGTACCCGGTCCGGACCCCGCTCGCCCTCTCCGTGCACCACCTCCCCGGCGAACCCGTCGCGGTGGACCAGGTCCTCCGGGAGCCGTTCGAGCCGTTCCGTACCGGCACCGAGTGGGGGAAGCCCTGGTCCACCAGCTGGTTCCGGCTGACGGGGACCGTGCCGGCGGAGTGGGCGGGGCGGCGGGTCGAGGTGGTCGTCGACCCCGGGTTCTCCGGTCAGGGGCCGGGCTTCCAGGCCGAGGGCATGCTGTACGACGCCACGGGCGTCCCGCTCAAGGGCATCCATCCGCGCAATCGCCATCTGACGCTGGCCGCCCCGGCGATCGGCGGTGAGCCGGTGTCGCTGCTGCTGGAGGCGGCGGCCAATCCGGCAGTCCTGGAGCACGGCTTCGCCCCGACGCCACTGGGAGACCCGGCGACGGCGGGCGACCGGCCGCTGTACCGGTTCGCCGCCGCGGACCTGGCGGTGCTGGACGAGGAGGTCTGGCATCTGGTCCTGGACATCGAGGTGCTCTCCGAACTGATGCGGGAGCTTCCCGTCGAGCGCTCCCGGCGTCACGAGATCCTGCGGTCGCTGGAGCGCATGCTCGACGTACTGGACCTGCACGACGTGGCGGCCACCGCGCGGGCGGGCCGGGCCGAGCTGGCCGGGGTGCTGTCCCGTCCGGCTGCGGCGAGCGCGCACCGGATCTCGGCCACCGGCCATGCGCACATCGACTCGGCGTGGCTGTGGCCGCTGCGGGAGACGGTACGCAAGGCCGCGCGGACCTTCGCCAATGTCACCGCGCTGACCGAGGAGTACCCGGAGCTGGTCTTCGCGGCGTCGCAGGCCCAGCAGTACGCCTGGGTGAAGGAGCATCAACCGCACGTCTGGGAGAGGATCGAGCGGGCCGTGGCGAACGGGCAGTGGGCGCCGGTGGGGTCGATGTGGGTGGAGTCCGACGCCAACATGCCCGGCGGCGAGGCGCTGGCCCGACAGCTGGTGCACGGCAAGCGGTTCTTCCAGCAGGAGCTGGGTGTGGAGACCGAGGAGATCTGGCTGCCGGACTCCTTCGGTTACACGGCCGCCTTCCCGCAGCTCGCCCGGCTGGCGGGGGTGCGGTGGTTCCTTTCCCAGAAGCTGTCCTGGAACCAGAGCAATAAAATGCCACATCACACCTTCTGGTGGGAGGGCATCGACGGAACCCGGATCTTCACCCACTTCCCGCCGGTGGACACCTACAACTCCCAGCTGCACGGCGGCGAACTCGCGCACGCCGAGCGCAACTTCGCCGAGAAGGGGCTGGCGACCCGCTCCCTCGTCCCGTTCGGCTGGGGTGACGGCGGGGGCGGTCCCACCCGCGAGATGCTGGAGAAGGCGCGCAGGCTCGGAGACCTGGAGGGTTCACCGAAGGTGCGCGTCGAACCGCCGGCGGCGTTCTTCGCGGCGGCCGAGGAGGAGTACGGTCCGCCGGCCCCGGTCTGGTCGGGCGAACTGTACCTGGAGCTGCACCGGGCCACCTACACCACTCAGGCCAGGACCAAGCAGGGCAACCGGCGCAGCGAACACCTCCTCAGGGAGGCCGAGTCGTGGGCCACGGCGGCGGCGCTGCTCGACCCCGCAGCCCACGGCGACCGCGGCCGTTACCGCTATCCGTACGAGGCGCTGGACCGGCTGTGGAAGACGGTCCTGCTGCATCAGTTCCACGACATCCTGCCCGGCTCGTCGATCGCCTGGGTGCACCGGGAGGCCCGCGAGACGTACGAGCGGGTGCGGGCGGAACTGGCGGACCTGGTCGCGGAGGCGGTGGCCGCACTGGGCGGGGCGGAGGGTCTGGTGGCGCTCAACTCGTCTCCGTACCACCGCTGTCAGGTGATCGAGCTCGACGCGGAGGCGAGCGCGGCACTGCCGTCCGGCGCACGGGTGCAGCAGCTGGGCGACGGCCGTACGGCGGTGCTGGCCGAGGCCCCCGGCCTCGGCGCGGGACCGCTGAACGGCTCGGCGGTGCCGGAGCGCCCGGTCACGGCGTCCGGTTCGGCGGGCGGGAGCATCGTCCTGGACAACGGTCTGCTCCGGGTGGTGGTGGACGGCGACGGTCTGATCGCCGCCGTGCGCGATCTCGGCGCGGGGCGGGACGTTCTCGTCCCCGGCCACCGGGCCAACCTCCTGCAACTGCACCCGGACCACCCCAACCACTGGGACGCCTGGGACATCGACCGGCACTACCGCCGCACCCGCACCGATCTCACCGAAGCGGACTCCGTCGAGCTGGTGGAGGCGGGGCCGTTGCGGGCCTCGGTCCGTGTGCTGCGCTCCTTCGGGCAGTCACATGTCACACAGGACATCAGGCTGGCCGCGGGCAGCCGGCGCGTCGACATCGACACCGAGATCGACTGGCGGGAGTCGGAGAAGGTCCTCAAGGCGGCGTTCCCGCTCGATGTGCACGCCGAGCGGTCCACGTCCGAGATCCAGTTCGGCCATCTGCACCGCCCCACGCACGACAACACCAGCTGGGACGCCGCCCGTTTCGAGATCTGCGCCCATCGCTGGCTCCGGGTCGCGGAGCCCGGGTACGGCGTGACCTTGCTCAACGACTCGACGTACGGGCACGACGTCACCCGTACCCCGCACGGCTCGGGCCTCGGCACGACCGTACGGCTGACGCTGCTGCGCGCCCCGCACAGCCCCGACCCGGAGACCGACCTCGGCCGGCACCGGTTCGCGTTCGCGCTGGCCCCGGGCTTCGACATCACGGACTCGGTACGGGAAGGGCTCGCCCTCAACCTTCCGTTGCGGGCGGCCGTGGCCCCCGCGCTGCCCTCGCTGGTCGACACCGGACATCCGGCCGTCACGGTGGAGTCGGTGAAACTCGCCGAGGACCGGAGCGGCGAGGTGATCGTGCGGCTGTACGAGTCGGCGGGCGGCCGCGCCCGCACCACGCTGCGGTGCGGGTTCCCCGTCGTACGGGCCCAGGTCACCGACCTGCTGGAACGGCCGCTGCACGAGGCGGACACCGATGAGCACGGTCTCGTGCTCTCACTGCGCCCGTTCCAGATCCTGACCCTGCGGCTGACCCCGGCATGACGGACCGGGGCGGGACCCGGTGGCGGGGCCCGGTGGCGGGACCCGGTGGGTCCGGGGCCGCGCCCGGTGTCACATGTCACCGCGCACCGCCCCGGCCCCGGCCCCGCCAGCACCCCACCACCCCACCGCTTCACCGCCGTACCGCCTCACCGCCTCACCGCCCCACCAGTCCGCCACCTCACCGCTTCACCGCCCCCCACTCCACTCCGCCACCCCGCCGCTCCGGCCGCCCCGCCGCTCCCGTCCCGGTCGTGCTCCGGGCGAGGTCAGGGGCGGGGCACGTTCCGCAGGTTGGAGCGGGCCATCTGGACCATCCGGCCCACTCCCCCGTCCAGCACGATCTTGCTCGCGGAGAGCGCGAATCCGGTGACCATGTCGGCGCTGATCTTCGGCGGGATGGAGAGGGCGTTGGGGTCGGTGACGACATCGACGAGCGCCGGGCCCTTGTGCTTGAAGGCGTCCTTGAGAGCGCCTTCGAGCTGCTTGGGCTTCTCCACCCGTACCCCGTACGCCCCGCAGGCGCGGGCGACCGCGGCGAAGTCGGGGTTCTTGTTGGAGGTGCCGAACGACGGCAGCCCCGCGACCAGCATCTCCAGTTCGACCATGCCGAGCGACGAGTTGTTGAACAGGACCACCTTCACCGGCAGGTCGTACTGCACCAGCGTCAGGAAGTCGCCCATGAGCATGGTGAACCCGCCGTCGCCGGACATCGAGACCACTTGCCGGTTCGGGTCGGTGAACTGGGCGCCGATGGCCTGCGGGAGCGCGTTGGCCATCGAGCCGTGGCTGAACGAGCCGATGACCCGCCGCTTGCCGTTCGGCGAGAGGTACCGTGCGGCCCACACGTTGCACATACCGGTGTCGACGGTGAACACGGCGTCCTCGTCGGCGAGTTCGTCCAGCACCGAGGCGACGTACTCCGGATGGATCGGAATGTGCTTCTCGACCTTGCGGGTGTACGCCTTGACCACGCCCTCCAGCGCGTCGGCGTGTTTCTTCAGCATCCGGTCGAGGAACTTGCGGTCGGTCTTGGCCTTCACCCTCGGGGTCAGACAGCGCAGGGTCTCGCGGACATCACCCCACACCGCCAGGTCGAGTTTGGAGCGGCGGCCCAGGTGCTCGGGGCGCACATCGACCTGGACGATCTTCACATCGGTCGGAAGGAAGGCGTTGTACGGGAAGTCGGTGCCCAACAGGATGAGCAGATCGCACTCGTTGGTGGCCTCGTAGGCGGCGCCGTAGCCGAGCAGGCCGCTCATCCCGACGTCGTACGGATTGTCGTACTGGATCCATTCCTTGCCCCGCAGCGCGTGCCCGACCGGCGCCTTCACCCGTTCGGCGAACTCCATCACCTCGGCGTGGGCGCCCGCCGTGCCGCTGCCGCAGAACAGCGTCACCCGTTTCGCCCCGTCGACCATCCGGCAGAGTTCGTCGATCTCCGCGTCCCCGGGCCGGACCGTCGGCCGCGAGGTGACCAGCGCGTGTTCGATGGACTTCTCCGGGGCGGGCTGCGAGGCGATGTCACCCGGCATCGTGACGACGCTGACCCCGCCGCGACCGACCGCGTGCTGGATGGCCGTCTGGAGCAGTCGCGGCATCTGCTGGGGGTTGGAGATCATCTCGTTGTAGTGGCTGCACTCCTGGAAGAGCAGCTCCGGGTGGGTCTCCTGGAAGTAGCCGAGACCGATCTCGCTCGACGGGATGTGCGAGGCGAGGGCGAGCACCGGGGCCATGGAGCGGTGCGCGTCGTAGAGGCCGTTGATGAGGTGCAGATTGCCGGGGCCGCACGATCCGGCGCAGGCCGCCAGCGAGCCCGTGATCTGGGCCTCCGCTCCGGCGGCGAAGGCGGCGGTCTCCTCGTGCCGGACCTGGATCCAGTCGATGGCGCGGTGGCGTCGGATGGCGTCGACGACCGGGTTGAGGCTGTCGCCGACGACACCGTACATACGCTTGACGCCCGCCCGGACGAGGATGTCGACGAACTGCTCCGACACGTTCTGCTTGGCCATGGGTGCGTACCCTTTCCGCGCTTCGGCTTCCGGACTCCGCATCCATCAACCCATGGCGCGCGCGGTTACGCCTCCCAGACTCCTGCACCCGTACGGTCGTCGGAGTACCCCTTCACCCGGAGCAGGGTGTCGGCGAGGAAGTCCACGAGCCCGGGTGCCCGTCCGGTGGCCCAGCGCCCGGCGAGCTCCCGGGCCAGTGCGGGTTCGCCGCGCAGCGGTTCGGCCAGCCCGGGGCTGCACAGCAGCAGGGCGTCGCCGGGCCGGGCCACCGAGCCCCGGAACCGGAACGGTTCTGCGGGCACGTCGGGCGGCTCCGGCGGGCCGAGCGGGTCCTCGACGTACGAGGGGCGGGGGGTGGTGTCGGCAGGGCCCGCAGAGGAGTCCCCGGCGACATCCACGTCGGGGCCCGCACCACCGGGACCGGAACCGCCTCCGGGCCGTCCCGAGTCGGATCCAGAGCCGGATCCCGAACCGGGCCCCGAGCGAGAGGACCCCGTACCGGGACGTGCGCCGGTGCCGCCCGACGCCGGAACCTCCGGTTCGAGGTCCTGCCAGATGCCGTCGCGCAGTCGGAAGAGCCCTCCGGGGCCGATACCGAAGAAGATCCTCGTGCGGCAGTCGGGATCCGCGGGCAGCAGCAGGCAGCGCAGGCCCGCCGTGTACTGCCCCGGCTCCTTGCCCAGCTCGGCGGCGCGGGCGCGCAGCTTGCCGTACGTGCGGTCGGTGAGACGGTTCAGCCCGGACTTGAGCTCGCCCCGGCGGCCCGCCCGTATGTCCTCGGAGAGCCGGGCGTGGCTGCGGCCGACCGATTCGCCGATCCAGCGGCAGGCGTCGGCCGCCGCCAGATGTGCCGATGCGGTGGCGCGGGCGCCGGTGGCGACGGCGACCAGGACCAGCGCGTGCTCGTCCACGCCGAAGCGCGCGGTGAGCAGCGCGTCGCGGCGGGGCTCGCCGCGAAACCGTGCGGAGTCCCCGCGCACGGAGGCGGCGCGCAGGGTGTACGTGCCGTAGCGGGCGCCGTCGAGCACGGTGTCGGGGACGAGTCCGTGCAGTTCCCAGGGGTCGGCGGCGGGCAGCGCGGTGGGCTCGGCGTCGTAGGTGGGCGGCCGGTCACCCACATGAGTGATCATGGGTCGGGGCACCGGCCCGGGTACGGCTCCAGGTCCCGGTCCGGTCTCCGGTCCGGCTGCGACGGAAGCGGTGCCCGCGACATCCACGACGCCCGTGGCGCCCGGTGGGACAAGCGCCGTGGGGTCGGCTGGGGTTACGGGCGCTGCCGAAACGGCGGGCCTCTCGGCAACCGGCCGCCTGGGCAACGGCGGCAACGGCGGCAATGGCGGTATTGGCGAAACGGCCGGTAACGACGGTGCGGGCGCCACGCCGTCGTTCAGCATCACGCCGTCCTTCGGCATCACGCCGTCCTTCGGCACCACGTCGTCGTTCGACGCCACACCATCCCTAGGCACCACGTCATCGTGCGGCGGCCCGTCCGGGAGCCGCGAGACCGCAGACAGACCGGGGCCGGAGTCGGGGCCAGGGCCGGGACCGGGGCCGGGACCAGGGTCCGGCGCGGGCGCAGGACCGGCGGGAACGGGGGGTCCGGCGAAGGTTCGCGGCCGCGAGGGGCCCAGCGGGGCCGCCCCCGAGGCGCGCGAGGTCGGGACGGGCGGCTCCCACGGCGCACGCTCCTCCACCGGCCGGGGCACTGCCACCGCCCCCGGAACCCTGCCCTCCGCCCCCGAGGGCAATGCCGCCTCCGCCGAGGAATCACCCTCCCCCCGCAACGACACGCTCTCCACTCCCGGCACCCCACCGGACCCGCCCGACCCGCCGCGTCCCCCCGGACCCACCGCGTCCGACGCCGAGTCGAAGCGGTCGTCGAGGCTGTCCGCCGCGTCGCTCGTCCCCGTGTCCCGGGCGTTCTCGTCGTACAGCCTGTGCCACCAGTCGTCCTCGTGGGCGGCGGGCGTCTCCCCCTGCTGACTCATGACCTTATTGTCGTCCGCGGAGCCAGTACGAAAACGGGTCATCCGGAAAAAGTGACCGCGAACATGGGTCCGCCGGGCACCCCCACCCCCCACGGGAAGGACGCCCGGCGGACCGGTCGGATCGTGATCAGCGCACGGCGTACGCGTCGTTCACGGTCTGGATGACGGAGTTGCCGTTGGCGTCCGTCAGTTCGGTCCTCAGGGTGACCGGCTTGCCGGCCGCGCCCGCGTGGTTCACGGTCGCGGTCCACTTGCCGCCCTGCTGGGCTGTGGTGGCGGCGATCCAGGTCTCCCCGTTGTCGTAGGAGTACGAGACCTTCGCGGCGGTCAGCCTGCCGGGGGTGTAGCCCGCGTGACCGGTGACGCTCAGGCCGATCTTCTGACCGTTCTTCGCGGCCAGGGTCTTGAGGCCGTCGGCCGCCAGGTCGTAGCCCGGGAAGAGCAGCGGAAGGCCCTGGGAGTAGACGTTCTCGTCACGCTTCGAGCGGAACTTCCAGGTGGTCTCGGTGCTGGTGGAACGCTTCCACACCTCGGTGGGCTGTCCGAACCTGCTGGTCTGCATGGTGAGTTCGTACGCGGCGTCCTCCGCGGGGACGGTGAACACCCCGGAAGGCCAGCCGGTCTCGCCGATCACCTTGCCGCCGCTGCTCAGACGCATGTTGCCCATGTCGCCGAAGGAGCCCTGGAGACCCGCGTGCTCGCTGTCGCTCCAGAAGCCCGGGGCGACGCCGATCAGGTTGTCCTGGCGCTCACCGGCGAGCTGGAGCTTGCCGTTTGCGTCGCGCGGGGCGGCGGGGGCCGGGATGCCCCGGTACCAGTTCTCGGTACGCTTCGAGCCCGCCGAGTAGGTGCGCGGCTGGTCGACCATCATCTCGCCCCAGGGGAAGCTGGAGGAGAGGTAGCGCACCCACGCGGTGTCGCCCGCCGAGTAGTACTCGGTGCGGCTGCCGGGCACGGCCACGGAGTCGGTCACGGCCGAGAACGTCCCGCCGTACGGCCGCTCGATGATCATCGTGTCGACGTAGTCCGCCGCGACGCCCATCGCCTCATAGTTCGCGGTGACCTTGCCGAGCTTGTTGTCACGGACCTTGTAGGTGCGGTCCGAGGTGACCGGGCCGGTCTCGGGGAACGCGAGGTTGTAGACGAACGGGCTGACCGCGGTGGCCTTCCAGCGCAGTTCGACCGTGCCGTCGGCCAGGGCGGCCTTCAGCGCGTCGGCCTCGCTCGACTCGATGCCGAGCGCGGGCAGCGTCGAGGGCGCGTAGCCGATGGACGGCTGCCAGGGGCCCGCGGAGGGGCGGTGGGCGATGACGGCCACGGCGCCCGCGGCCTTGGCGTCGCGTGCCTGGGCGTAGACATTGTTGCTGTCGTCCCCGACCTCGACCAGGGCGATCTTTCCGGCGACGCCCGCCGCCTTCAGCTCGTCGGGGCTGCCCTTGCCGGCGTCGACGAGTGCGGCCCGGCCGGTGCCGTCGAGGTTGGCGGAACCGGTGCTCGCCGCCCTCGGGTGCAGTGCGGCGCCGCCGACGACCGACAGCTTCTCGATCTGCGGGGCGTACGCGCGCCAGAAGCTGGCGAACTCGAAGTCGCCGTCGCTCGCCCGGCCCTGGACATCGGCCAGGTAGTTCTTGATCGCGGAGCCGCCGGTGATGGAGCCCGAGTGCAGCCAGACATCGTCCCAGCTACGGCCGAACGCGAGCGTCGTGGAGCGGTTCTCGGACGCGCGGTCCGTGGTCTTCACCTGGATCCGGTGTGCCTTGCGGGCGTCCAGGACGAGGGTGGTGTCCTTGGTGACGTTCAGCTGGGGCCGCGCGAGGTAGGCGACGGACTCGTCCAGGCTGCCGGTGGCGTCCTTCGGGTCGGGCGAGGTGACGAAGCCGGAGACGAAGTACGCGCCGGGGCGCACCTGGTAGACCTGGTCGGTGGCGCCCTCGTTGAAGCGGCGCTCGCCGCTGGAGGTGTCGGTGCCGATCACGTCCAGCGAGGAGGAGCCGGCGGCGGGCTTGCCGGTACGGTCGACGAGCTTGACCCGCAGCGTGACGGTCTCGGCGCCGACGTACAGCGAGAACGGCGTGGAGACCTTGGCGCCGCCGGGGCCGGTGGCCAGGACGCGTCCGGTGACGTCGCCGTACTGGGCGGCCTTCAGCTTGGCCGTCGGGTCGATCTTCAGCGGAACCTTGACGGTGGCCCCGGCCGGAACGGTGACGGTGCCCTTGCCGAGCTCGGCGACGGCGGAGCGGACGGCCGAGCCGTCGTTACCGGTGACGCCCCGGACCTTCAGCGACAGCTTCACCGGCTTCGTGCCGGAGTTGGTGTACGGGACGTCGACCGTGGTGCGGTCGCTCCGGTCCTGCGGCCAGTTGAAGGTGCCGCCCTGGACGGCGGGGGCGCCGACGAGGGTGGTGTCGATGGCGGCCTTGACGTCGAGGCGGCCGCCGCCGGTCTCGCGTACGTCACCGGGGATGTCGCTCTTGGCGGACGAGACGAGCGCCGCCTTGATCTGCTGGGCGGTCCAGTGCGGGTGACGCTGCTTCACGATGGCCGCGGCGCCCGCGACGTGCGGGGTGGCCATCGAGGTGCCGGACATCGACTGGTACGCGTAGATGCCCCGGCCACCGGCGGCCGCGGCCGAGATGGCGACACCGGGGGCGGTGATCTCGGGCTTGAGGGTGTGCGATCCGATCACGGGTCCGCGGCTGGAGAACTGGGCCGTGGTGTCGTCGCGGTCGACGGCGCCGACGGTCAGCACGCTCGGGGCGCAGCCCGGCGAGGAGACGGTGTTGAACGTCGGGCCCTCGTTGCCGGCCGCGATCACGAACAAGGTGCCCTTGTTCTGGGCGAGTTCCTCGGCCGCGACGCTCATCGGGTCGGTGCAGTCGGTGGGTTCCGGGCTGCCGAGGCTCATGGAGACGACGTCGGCCTTCTGGTCGACGGCCCACTGCATGCCGGCGATGATCCAGGACTCGGCGCCGGAGCCGCTGTCGTTGAGGACCTTGCCCGCGAGCAGGTCGGCGCCGGGGGCGACGCCCTTCTTCTTGCCACCGCTGGCCGCGCCGGAGCCGCCGACGGTGGAGATGGTGTGGGTGCCGTGGCCCTGCCGGTCGTCGGTGGAGTCGGAGTCGGTGAAGTTCTCCGAGGCGGTGACCCGGCCCTTGAGGTCGGGGTGTTCGGCGTCGACACCGGTGTCGAGGACGGCGACCTTGGTGCCCTTGCCGTCGTATCCGGCGGCCCAGGCGAGGTCGGCGCCGATCTGCTTGGTCGACTTGTCGAGTGTGGCCTGAACCTTGCGGTCGAGCCAGAGCTTCTTCGGACCGGCGGCCGACCGGGAACGGGGCCGGGTGAGGTCCGCCCAGAAGTCGGCGGCCTTCGTCTTCTCGGCCTTGAGCGCGACACCGTCGATGGCGTCGAGCGCGACTCCGCGCGTGGCCCCGCGCGGAGTGGCGAAGGTGGAGCGGGACTGGCCCTTGCCGTAGACCGCGATCAGCGGCAGCGACGTGGTGTGCGCGTCGTCGTAGCCCTGACGGACGAGTCCGGTGACGTTGAAGAGCTCCTCGTCGACCGTGCCCGCGGCCAGCGCGGCGACGGCGGTGTCGGGGTAGACGTACAGGTCCTTGCCGGACTGCCTGGTCTGTACGAGGGGCACGGTCCCGTCCTCGCGGGGCAGCGCGGTGACCGAGGAGGCCCCCGAACTGTCCGTGCTCACCAGGACCTTGTCACCGGTGACCAGCGTCACGGTGACCGGCTCGGCCCGCTTCGCGTCGGCCGCGGCACTGCCGGTCAGTGGTCTCTTCCCTGTCGCGTCGTCCTGCGGCGCTGCCGCTGACGGTGCGATCGCGGTGACGGCCAGGACGGCGGCGGTGGCCGCTCCCAGTGCCGTGCGCGATATCGGACGCATCGCTCTCCCCAAGTGAATCCGGAACCAACCTGCGCAAACCGCAGTCTTCCGGAGGTTGTTGGTACTGCGGTGGCGCCACATTGGCAGAGCGACAGGGGATAAAGGGATGATGTACACGGCGGGTTTACGCCGTGGCCGCTTTCCGCCACGACCGGGCGCCCGACGACAGTGACAAGGTGCGGAAGCAATGCGTCCGGGAGGGGTCCGAGGATGCTGGGAGCCATAGGTCTCGACGAGATACAGGAGTCGGCGTACCGCGCGCTCGTGACGGTGGGGGCCGCGGAGGTCTCCGATCTCGCGCACCGCCTGAGCCTTCCCGAGCCGGACACCGAGCGGGCCCTTCGCAGGCTGGAGCAGCACGGTCTGGCGGCGCAGGCGTCGGCCCGCACCGGACGCTGGGTGGCGGCCCCGCCGGGCGTGGCGCTCGGGGCGCTGCTGACCCAGCAGCGCCATGAGCTGGAGCGGGCGGAGCTGGCGGCGGCGCTGCTCGCCGAGGAGTACCGTGCGGAGGCCGCCGAACCCGCCGTGCACGATCTGGTCGAGGTGGTCACGGGGGCGAGCGCGGTCTCGCACCGCTTCCACCAGTTGCAGCTCGGCGCGACGAGCGAGGTGTGTGCGCTGGTCACCGGGAAGCCGATCGCGGTCAGCGGCATGGAGAACCAGGCCGAGGAGCGGGCGGCCACGCGGGGCGTGTCGTACCGGGTGGTGGTCGAGAGGGAGCTGCTCTCGCTGCCGTTCGGGATCATGGAGCTCTCGGCGGCGCTGAGCCGGGACGAGCAGTGCCGGGTCATCGACCGGGTGCCGACCAAGCTGGTCGTCGCGGACGGCGCCCTGGCGATGGTCCCGCTGACCGGTCGCGGCGCCGAGCCCGCCGCCCTGGTGGTGCACGCCTCCGGGCTGCTGGAGTCGCTGATGGGACTCTTCGAGGCGGTGTGGCGCGAGGCCATGCCGCTCCGGCTGGGCGAGGTCGGCCGGCCGCAGGAGGAGGGCACCGGACCCGATCCGACGGATCTGGAGATCCTCTCGCTGCTGCTGGCCGGTCTGACGGACGCGAGCGTGGCGAAGCAGCTGGATCTGGGGTTGCGGACCGTGCAGCGCCGGGTGAAGGGCCTGATGGAGCTGACCGGCGTCTCGACCCGCCTCCAGCTGGGCTGGCACGCCTACGAACGGGGCTGGGTGTCCCGCACGCCGCGGGCCTGAGACGGCCTCCCGGCGCCCCGGGCCGTACCGGTACGGCCCGGACACGGCCCTGAGCTGCGCCGACGCCCTCCGTGCCCGCGAGCGCTGACGGGCGGGACCGGCCGGACTCCGGCAGGCTGGTGGGATGAGCGTGTGGCAACTGGTCGCCGTCGGCCTCGTCATGCTCCTCGGCCTGCTGGGGGTGCTGGTGCCGGGGGTGCCGGGGCAGGCGATCGTCTGGGCCGCCGTGCTGTGGTGGGCGCTGACCGACACGACACCGGTCGCCTGGGGCGTGCTCATGGGCGCGACGGCGCTGCTGCTGCTGAACCAGGCGCTGAAGCCGCTGCTGCCGCCGCGCCGCCCGCGCGAGACGGGGGCGCCGCGCAGGACGCTGATGCTGGGCGGGGTCGGCGCGATCGTGGGCTTCTTCGTGGTGCCGGTGGTCGGCGGGGCGATGGGGTACGTGGGGGCCGTCTACGGGGCCGAGCGGCTGCGGCTCGGCAGCCGCGGGGCGGGCTGGGCCTCGGTGCGCTCGGTGATGCGGGCGACCGGCTACGCGGTGCTCGTCGAGCTGTACGCGTGCCTCCTGGTGGCGGGGACCTGGCTGGGCGCGGTGCTCTGGGCCTGAAACGCCGGGCCGGGGTCCCCGCGGCGACGTTCGGGGCCCGGGGCCGCCGGACGGCCGGATCTCCAGGGCCGGGCACACCCCGTCGTCCCGTACACCGGACAGAACCCCGTCCAGATGGACAGAAACACATCGGATCTCTTCCGCTCCATTGACGCGACCGTGGCCCGCACCTACGTTCCCTCCTGGAGTAGCCGCTGAATAGCTCGGATGAATTGAAGCCTGCGTACGAGTTGCCAGGAGAAGCCTTGCCCACAGCACCGGACCCCTCCCGCACGCCCCGGACCGAAGCCTCGTCACCGTCCTCTTCCCTGCCGTCGCCCTCCCGGCGAACGGTTCTCGCCACCGGCACCGCACTCGGCGGCGCCCTCGTGGCCGGTACCCCCGCCCCGGCGCGCGCGGCCACCCCGGCCGCCCCGGGACCCACCGCCCCGGCACCGACCACCGTGCACTCCCCCGGCGACAGCTGGCGCACCGTCCTCGACGACGCCGACCTGCTCTGGCAGAAGCTGCCGAAGACCTGGTACGAGGGCCCGTACCTGGGCAACGGCCGCCTCGGCTCCGGCATCTACGCGGAGCCCGGCGCCACCACCCGGGCCATCCGCTTCAACGTCCAGCACTCCGAGGTCCAGGACCACCGCCCCGAATTCGGCTCGCTCTTCGGCCTCGCCCGCCTCCCCATCGGCCACTTCACTCTCGAACCGGTCGGCGCCATCACGGGCGTCGAATGGTGGATGCGGCTGCACACCGCCCAGCTCGAAGGCACCGTCACCACCACAGCGGGCACCCTGGAGCTCCGTGCCTTCGTCCACTCCACCAGCGATCTGCTCACCGTCGAAGTCACCCCCACCGAGGGCGAACGGGGCTTTCGCTGGGTCTTCCACCCGGCCGAGGCGATCAGCCCGAGAGCCGCCTTCAAGCCCCTGCCGGACGGCTACACCGGCAACCCTCCCGCGGTGACCGAGCGGCACGGCGACACCACCGCCGCCGTCCAGCCGCTGCTCGCGGGCGGCCGGCACGTCACCGCCTGGCGCGAACGCACCAGGGGCCCCCGCCGCACCCTGTACGTCACGGTCGCGCACTCCCACCCCTCGGCGAAGGCCCTGGACCGCGCGCTGCGCACCGTGCGCACCGCCTCCGCGCTCCCCTACGGTCCGCTCGCCGCGCCCCACCGCGCCTGGTGGGACCGGTTCTACCGCAAGAGCTTCCTGTCCCTGCCCGATGCCCGGCTCCAGCGCTTCTACTGGATCCAGCTCTACAAGACCGCGTCGGCGGCCCGCAAGGACGCCCCGGTGATGGCCACCTCCGGCCCCTGGCTGGAGCCCACCCCCTGGCCCAACACCTGGTGGAACCTCAACGTCCAGCTGGAGTACTGGCTGATCCACGGCTCCAACCACCTCGAACTCGACGCCGTCACCCGCGCCCTGAGCGAATTCCGGGACCAGCTCTCGCGCGAGGTCGCCGCCCCCTACCGGGCCGATTCCGCGGGCATCCCCCGCACCACCGATCCCCGGCTGGTCAACGGCGCCTCGGTGTCCGAAGGCGGCTACGGGGTCGGCATCCCCGGCCAGGACCCGCCCACCCCCGAGGTCGGCAACCTGACCTGGGCGCTGCACAACGTGTGGCTCTCCTACCGGCACACCATGGACGAGTCGATCCTGCGCGACACGCTGTTCCCGCTGCTGCGCAAGGCGGTCAACTACTACCTGCACTTCCTGACGCCCGGCGCGGACGGCCGGCTGCACCTCCCGGCGACGTTCTCCCCGGAGTACGGCGTCAACGCCCCCGACTGCAACTACGACCTGATGCTGTTGCGTTGGGGCTGCCGCACACTGCTGGAATCGGCCGCGCGGCTCGGCGTCCGGGACCCGCTGACGGCTCGCTGGCAGGAGGTCCTGGCCCGGCTCGCGCCGTACCCGGTCGACGCCAACGGGTTCATGATCGGCGCCGGGGTGCCCTTCGCGCAGTCGCACCGCCACTACTCGCACTTGCTCGCGGTGTACCCGCTGTACGAGCTGACGGGAGCGACGGACGACGAACGCGCCCTGATCGAGAAGTCGCTGGCCCACTGGGTCGGCTTCGAGGGCGCCCTTCAGGGCTACACCTTCACCGGCGCCGCGTCGATGTCCGCGCTGCTCGGCAAGGGCGAGGACGCGCTGAAGTACCTCGGGCAGCTGATGAGCCGCTTCATCCAGGCGAACACCATGTACAAGGAGTCCGGTCCGGTCATCGAGACCCCGCTCTCGGCGGCCCAGTCCCTGCACGACATGGTCTGCCAGTCCTGGGGCGGCACGATCAGGGTCTTCCCCGCCCTGCCCACCGCCTGGCGGGACCTGACCGTGCACGACTTCCGGACCCAGGGCGCGTTCCTGCTCAGCGCGGTGCGCGAGGAGGGCCGGACCCGCTGGGTGCGGCTGACCAGCGAGGCCGGGGCGCCCTGCGCCGTACGCCATGGCATCGACGGCCCGGTGGAGGTCCGGGACCGGCACGGACGGCCGCTGGAGCACGAGGAGCGAGCCGACGGCACGGTCCGCGTCCGCCTCCGCAAGGGCGAGTCGGCGCTGATCACGGCGCGGGGCGACCGCCCGGACCTGACCGTCCGCCCGGTGGCACCGAACGCACCCGCGCCGCGCTGGGGCCTGCCGGCCTGAGCCCCGTCACAACAGCTCCAGGTGGCGCACCCCGTACGAACGCCAGGGCCGCCACCGGTCCGCGCTTGGCCGCCCGGCCGGATCCACGTCCGGGTCACCGAGCGCACGCATCCTGATGACCGCCGCGGCTGCCGGGCCGATCCCCGGCAGCCGCAGCAGCGCCCGCGCGGCCTCGTCGCGGTCGGCCCCGGCGTCGAGCCGTACCTCGCCGTCGGCCAGCGCCGCGGCCAGCGCCCGCAGCTCCGGAGCCTCCGCCGCACCGGCCAGCGCCCCCGGCTCGGGGAACACATGCGTCAGCCCTCCGCACGGCACGTCCAGAACCTTCCCGTACGCCTCCACCAGCCGCTCCGCCGCGTCCCGGCCCACCAGCGTCCGCACGGCGAACTCCTCCGGGTCCGCGGCACCCGGCGAACGCAGTCCGGGGCGCGCGGCGACGCCCGGCGCGAGGAGCGGGTCGGCGCCGAGCAGCTCGTCGACGGCGTACGGATCGGCGTCCAGGTCGAAGAGGCGCCGCAGCCGCTGGACGGCGGTCGTGAGGTCCCGCAGATCCGTGAGGTGGATCCGGGCGTCCAGCCAGGCCCCGGCGGACCGCTCGTCGACCGCGACGATGCCCGTACCGTACGGAAGCCGCAGGGTGCGCCGGTAGGTACGCGCGCCCGCCGCACCGCTGACCTCCTCGATCCGGGCGACCGCCTCACCGGCCAGGAGATCGAAGACCTCACGGGCCGCGTACGGGCCCCGGTGGGCGAGCCGCAGCGGGATCCCGGCGGCCCGCGCCTCCCGGACGGGCGTGCCCAGTCCCGTCCCGGCCTCGGCCCGCAGCGCACTCGGCGTACGGGCGTAGATCCGCCGGATCGTGTCGTTGAACTGGCGCACACTGGCGAAGCCCGACGCGAAGGCGATCTCCGTCACGGGCAGCCCGGTCGTCTGGAGCAGCACCCGGGCGGTGTGGGCCCGCTGGGCACGGGCGAGCGCGACCGGGCCCGCGCCCAGCTCGGCGTTGAGCTGCCGCTGTACCTGGCGCGCGCTGTAGCCCAGCCGCTGGGCCAGACCGGGCACGCCTTCCCGGTCGACCACACCGTCGCCGATCATCCGCACGGCGCGGCCCACCACATCGGCCCGGACGTTCCAGTCCGCCGAGCCGGGCACCGCGTCCGGGCGGCAGCGTCGGCAGGCCCGGAAGCCGTGCCCCTGCGCGGCGGCCGCGGTGGGGTAGAAGCGGACGTTCTTCCGCTGGGGCGTGACGGCGGGGCAGCTCGGCCGGCAGTAGATCCCGGTCGTCTCGACGGCGAAGAAGAACTCCCCGTCGAAACGGGCGTCGCGGCTGCTCACCGCCTCGTACCTGGTCCGTTCGTCCATCACACCGTCCAGTGTGCGGCACCCACCGGCACCGCACTGGCGGATTTCGGACGCGGACCCCCGGCCGACGGCCCCGCCAGCCCCCCGGCCGGGGAGCCACCGGCTACCGCACCCGGCCCCGCTTCGCCTCCATGGCGGCGCGGCCCTCGGCGCCCTTGCGCTTCCAGTCGCGCAGCATCTCCGACCGCACCCGGGCGTCGGTCTTGGCGACGATGCGCCGGTTCTCGCGCATCAGCTTGCGGAAGCTGTCGAGGCGCCGCTCGTGCAGCGAACCGTCCTCGATCGCGGCGAGCACCGCGCAGCCGGGCTCCGTCTCATGGGCGCAGTCGTGGAACCGGCACTGCCCGGCCAGCTCCTCGATCTCGGAGAAGACCTGGCCGACGCCGGTCTCCGCGTCCCAGAGCCCCACCCCGCGCAGCCCGGGGGTGTCGATCAGCACGCCCCCGGAGGGCAGGACCAGCAGATTGCGGGTGGTGGTGGTGTGCCGGCCCTTGCCGTCGACGTCCCGGGCGGCCCGCACCTCCATCACGTCGCGGCCGAGCAGGGTGTTGGCGAGGGTCGACTTGCCCGCACCGGACGCCCCGAGCAGCACGCTCGTACCGCCGGACACGACGGCGGAGAAGATGTCGACGCCCTCCCCGGTGGCGGAGCTGACGGCCAGCACCTGCACACCGGGCGCAACGCCCTCGATGTCCCGTACCAGGTAGGACAGCGTCGCGGCGTCCGGTACGAGATCGGACTTGGTCAGCACCACGATCGGCTCGGCGGCGCCGTCGCCGCCCTGCCCGCCGTCCCGCAGCAGCGCGTCGCCGCTGGAGCTGGACATGGCGAGCGCCAGGAACCGCTCCACCCGCCCCAGGTCGAACTCCACCGCGAGGGAGAGGCAGATGACGATGTGGTCGACGTTGGTGGCGAGCACCTGTCCCTCGGAGCGCTGCGAGGACGTCGAGCGGACGAAGGCGGTACGCCGCGGCAGCAGCGTCCTGACGAACTGCGGGTCGCCGTCGGGGTCGACCGCGACCCAGTCGCCCGTGCAGACGATCCGCATCGGATCGCGCGGGACGACGAAGGCGGTGTCGGCCCGGAGCGTGCCGCGCGGGGTGACGACGTCGCACTGCCCGCGGTCCACCCGCACCACCCGTCCGGGCAACAGGCCCTGCTCGGCGTACGGTGCGAACGCGGCCTCCCATCCCTCGTCCCAGCCGTACGGGGACAGGGGATGCGACGCGGAGGAGCCCTGAAGAGAAGAAGCGGAGAACGAAGAAGACGGGAAAGACAAGGGAAACCCTTCAAAGGGGTGGCCCCGGCAACGCGCACACGGGCGCGAGGAGTTACGGAGTAGGTCAGCCGGCGACCACGGGGGTGGGAACGATGCTCTTCGGGTTATGGGCAGCGCCCATCGCAGTGACAGCCATCACGATCCTCACCTCCTGGTTCAAGCACGGGACCGACGGCGGGGGTTGATCCCCGCGGTCCGGAACAGTGGACACGATAGCCCGCACGGGCCGGCGCGCTCAACGCATTTTCATCGGGGCCACCGGACACCGCCCCTCACCTACCCCGTCCGAAGCCGCTCCCGGACGCGTTCACCAGAGATATCCCGGTATCTCCCTCGATCAGGTGATACGTATGCGCAACGACCGGTTCAGGGCCGTTATGGTGCCGAGCATGACCTCTCCCCAGACCGCTTCCGGCACGTTCACCCAAGCCCAGTTGGGCACGATCACCCTGATCGGATGGAGCGGCGAACACCCCGCCGACGGCCAGGACGTCGCCTTCCTCCTCGCCTACTCGCTGGGGGACGGCTCGGACGGCCCCGCGGCCGGTGAGGCCGCCATGCGCGTGGCCCTGGAACGCGCGGGCCTGCCGGTCGGCACCGCTCCGGTGTACGCCTCCGAGAACCCGGGCCTCCCGGTGAAGCTGCTCGTCCAGGCGGGCCAGGCGGTCCTGACGCTGCCCCACTTCACCGCGCAGTACCCGGCGCCGCCCGAGTGGCTGGCCGCGGCCGGAGCCAGGAGCGAGGTGCACGCGATGTTCGCCACCCGCCCGTGGCCGCAGGGAACGCCCGGCCGGCCGGTGAGCGAGGAGCTGTTGCGGTCCTTCGCGGCCGACCCGGAGGTCATCACCACCGCCGCCCACTGCGTCCTGCCGGTCCGCAGCCTGGGCTGAGCCGCCCAGGTACGCCGGATGCCCACCGCCCCCCGTGGCGCGGTGGGCATCCTCATACGTGGAGCCCTGGGGCGCGAAGGCCCCGGGTCGTGCTGTGCGGTGCGGGCCGCCCGGGGCGGAACCCCGGACGGCCCGCACCTCAACGACGTCAGTCGTTGGCGATGCCGTTGCCCGAGAGCACCGGGATGTCGTCCACGAGGTGCGACAGCGGCTCGTCGCCCTTGGCCTGGGTGGAGTTGTCGGCGCACTGCTGGTTCTGCGGCGAGGACAGCACGTCGACGTCCTGGACCGCGACCGGCACCAGCAGGCCGACCAGCGAACCGACGTTGGCCTTGAGGGGCAGGCCGACGCAGGCCTTGTTCAGGGTGCCCTGGACAAGCTGGACCTGCGGGCTGCCGTCGCCCCGGGTCACGCTGTTGCCGAACGCGTCCACGGCGCCGTTGCCGTTGACCGACGTGGTGCCCCCGTCGTTGCCGATCGCCATGGCCGCGGGGGCCGCTGCGGCGGACAGGCCGACCAGGGACACGGCCACTGCTGCGCCGGCCATCATCTTCTTCATCACGCTTCACCTTTCGGAGCGTCCCGTTCTGGAACGTACTGATCAACCCGCTACGGAAGCGTCGGTTCCGCACTACCACTCAAACGGGTTCGATCCGGCATGAGTTCGATCGCTCCCGATCACCCTTCGACAGCCTCGCCGGAGGTGCGGGCCGCGGGAACCCTGCCTGCCGCGCACGGCCGTTCGGCCGGGGCGGGCGGCGCGGGCTCCGGACTGCCGTGGGCCGCCCGCCACTCGGCGAGCAGCCGGTCGTAGATGGGTGTGCCGTCCTGTGCGTGCCGCTGTCGGTCGCGGGGGCGTTGACTGTCGTACTGGTCCATGCAAGGCCCCTACCCGGTGCGGCGTACGACGTCCGCAGGCACTACGGCAACCGGCCCAGTCCGCCCGCCCCTTCGAGCGCCGCGGTACCCCCGGACACACGAGTGGGGCCGGCCCATCCGGGCGGCCGAAGAACGGCTGCCGTGTGGATGTGCCGGCCCCACGGGCGTTGCGGGTACCGCGTGCAGGCGGGTGCGAAGCTGCCCGCGGCACGCTCCCGTGCCGGTCAGGACAACCGGCGAGGAGCGCCCGGAGCGGTGTGGCGTCAGTTGTTGGCGACGCCGTTGCCCGACAGGACCGGGATGCTGTCCAGGATGTGCGACAGCGGCTCGTCGCCCTTGGCCTGGGTGGAGTTCTCGGTGCACTGCTGGTTCTGCGGCGAGGACAGCACGTTCAGGTCCTGGACCGAGACCGGGATGGCCCCGAGCAGCGAACCGACGTTGGCCTTGGCCGGCAGCGCGATGCAGGGCTTGTTGAGCGAGCCCTGGATGAGGGCGAACTGCGGGCTCATGTTGCCGTGGGTGGAGGAGTTGCCGTACGACTGGATGGCGTCGTTGCCGTTGACCGACGTCGTGCCACCGTCGTTGCCGACGGCCATGGCCTGCGGGGCGATCGCGGCGGAGACGCCGACGATCGAAGCAGCGACGGCTGCCGAGGCCATAATCTTCTTGATCATGAAATAGCCCTTCTGGGGTTCTCTATTGCCCGCCTGTCCGGAGCGTCCTGATCAACTCACGACAACGGGGATGGTTGTGCCGGTTCACTCGAACGGTGCTTTTACGTTCAGTTGTTCGCTGAATTCATCGCACCGGAGGAATGCGAAAGCCCGGGAAATCAGCGGGGAACCGCCGTGACGCGATGGGTCAGCGGCCGAGCGGCAGGCCGCCGATGAGCGGGGCCGCGCCCTTGACCGCACCGGTGGCCTGGTCGGCCAGCTTGGTGACGGTGCCGTTCTTCTGCACCGACTTCGCCGCTCCGTCGACCGTGCCGACGACCGGGTCGACGGCCCGCGGGGCGCTCTCCACCACCTGGTTGAGGCCCCCGTTGAGGCTGAAGTTGGGGGCCGTGGCGTTGGTGACGGCGAAGGCGGGAGCAGCCGTTCCGAGAGCAACCACGGAACCGGCAACGAATGCGGCAGTCTTCGCGTACTTCACTTTCGGGTTCCCTTCTGCAGCGGCATCTGTTTCGGTCGCGTACCCGCGCCGCACGAGCCTTCTTTAGCCGTGCCTTCTGCCGCTTCCGCCCTGGGTAACGATGCGGTTGCGACAGGGCAACTGGACGGGGCCGGTTTTTCTGCGCGACCACCCGATCGAATGCCGGGGGAAACGGGGAAGGCCCCGGAACGCGTCGAAATGCGTTCCGGGGCCTTCCCGTCACGGGCCCTGGGCCCGTCCGACCGGAGGTCAGACGTTGGCGCAGGTGTTGCCGAAGGCCGGGTTGAGCAGGCCGATCACGTTGACGGTGTTGCCACACAGGTTGATCGGAATGTGGATCGGGACCTGGATGACGTTGCCGGACAGGACGCCCGGGGAGTTGGCGGCGACGCCCTCGGCACCGGAGTCGGCGAACGCGGGCGCGGCGGCACCCATCGCCATCAGGGTTCCGGCGGCAATGGCGGCAACCTTGGTGTACTTCACTTTGTTCCCTTTCTTCGGCGGAGTGCGAAGCGGCCACGTCTTTCGTGCCGCACGAGTGCGGTCATGACACCCGTAACTCCGCCACAGTAATTCGTAACGATTTAAGACCGTAGGTGAAACTCTTCCAGCTGAAGATCTTCAAAAGATCGCCCGAATGATGCAGCATCGATCACTCGACGTCACCGGAGAGGTTCTCCGACAATGCGATGTACCTATGTCGGGATACGGCAGCAACAGGCCCGAACCGCGCGGAGGAGGAACGCCGGCGGTCCGGGCCTGTCGTTACAGCTGGATCGGCTGCGGATCAGCTGTTGCCGGCACCGTTGCCGGAGAGCACCGGGATGTCGTCCAGGATGTGCGACAGCGGCTCGTCGCCCTTGGCCTGGGTGGAGTTCTCGGTGCACTGCTGGTTCTGCGGCGAGGACAGCACGTTGATGTCCTGGACCGCGACCGGGATCAGGCCGATGAGCGAGCCGACGTTGGCCTTGGCCGGCAGGCCGATGCACGGCTTGTTCAGGCTGCCCTGGACCAGACCGAACTGCGGGCTGCCGTCACCACGGGTCTCGGCGTTGCCGAACGACTGAGAGGCTCCGTTGCCGTTGACCGAGGTCGTACCGCCGTCGTCGCCGATGGCCATGGCCTGCGTCGCGCCCAGACCGAGGATGGAGGCGGCAACGGCACCCGTCGCCAGAACCTTCTTGATCACGATTAACCCTTCTCGTACTGGATGCCCCGTACCGGAGCGCCCTGCCCAACTCATGACCGGGCGTTTGGTTCTCTCCATTCACCCGAATGCCGAAAATGCGCGAACGGCAGTACGAAACGGCACGTCGGACGCGGGCCGGGGGCATCGGGCCGTCCGGCCGGATACGCCTCCCGGCGGCCCCTTTTCCACCGGCGCAATCGAACGCCCATACCTGCTGCGATATGGACCGGGCGATCTGTTCACATACTCCATTCGAGTGATCACAAAATTTCCACGACCCGATGAGTTTCCTGAACAAATCCTCCTCGTTATGGGTGTCACAAGCGTGCAGTTCGGGCGCTTGACCGGCAGAAGCAGGACTCATCACATGAAGAACGCGTCCTGGTGGTCTCTGCGATTTCCGTAACCGCCGCTTGCCGCGTCATGCACGGGCACCGCCGGGGTGGCCCCCCGGCGGCCTCCGAACCGGCCTGATGAACGAACTGCGAGCTCCTGCTCGCACGGACTGTCCTAAGAAGGGGCAATCAATGCGAAAAGCCTTGAGTAAGAGCGTGCTGGTGATGGCGGCGGCGTCAGGGATCCTGACCGCCGCCGGTGGCTACGCGTTCGCGGATGCCTCCGCCGACGGCGCGGCCGTCGGATCGCCCGGCGTCGGCTCGGGCAACACCGTCCAGGTGCCGGTGCACGTACCGGTCAATGTGTGCGGCAACACCGTCGACGTGATCGGCCTGCTGAACCCCGCGTTCGGCAACAAGTGCGCGAACGTGGGCGGCCAGGGCGACGGCGGCGGCCAGGGCGCGAGCGCCGAGGGCGTCGCGGCGGGCTCCCCCGGCGTGCTCTCCGGCAACCTCATCCAGGTTCCGGTGGACGTGCCGGTCAACGCGTGCGGCAACACCGTCGACGTCGTCGGTCTGCTGAACCCGGCGTTCGGGAACGAGTGCGGCAACGCGTCCGGTGGCCACGAGACCCCGCCGCCGCCGGTGCACCCGCCGCACAAGCCGCCGGTCCACCCCCCGCACAAGCCGCCGGTGCACCCGCCGCACAAGCCGCCGGTGCACCCGCCGCACAAGCCGCCGACGACCCACAAGCCGCCGACGCACCACCACACGCCCGACTGCCCTCCCCCGCACCACAAGCCGCCCACCCACCACACGCCGCCCGTCCACCACACGCCGCCGAACCACCCCACGCCGGCCACGCACCACCATCACCACCACCACAAGCCGCAGCTGGCACACACCGGTGCCGACGCCAACCTGGGTGTGGCCGGTGGGGCCGCCGCGGCCATGGTGCTCGGTGGAGCCCTGCTGGTCCGCCGTACCCGCGCCTCCAAGAGCTGATCGGCTCCGCCGACAGCTAGCGCAGCACGGCACACAGCGGTCCGTCGTCACGGCCTCGGCCATGACGACGGACCGCTGTCCGCTGATCCGGGCCGGTTCAGACCCGGGTGAGCCCCGCGCGGTCCAGGCAGGCCGCGATCTCCGCGGTCTCGGCCGCGTCCAGGGCGCGCATCGGCGCGCTCATCGTGTTCGTCGCGATGATCCCGCGCAGCATGAGCGCCGTCTTGAAGGCGCCGAGGCCCGCGGCGGTGGCGGACGCCGTGCCGGGCCGGGCCGCCCCGACGATGTCGAAGAGCGCCACCAGGCGGTCCTGTTCGGCCCTGGCGGCGGCCCAGTCGCCCCGCACCGCCGCCTCGTGGAGGCGCACGTATCCGTGCGGGTCCACATTGCCGAGCCCGGGGACCGAGCCGTCGGCACCGCCGAGCATCATCGCGTCGACCACCAGTTCGTGCCCGGTGAGTACGGAGAACTCCGGGAGTTCCCGGGCCCCGATGGCCAGTCGGCGGAACGCGCCGTCGTCGCCGCTGGAGTCCTTCACCCCGGCCAGTACGCCGTCCGCGGCGAGCGGCAGCAGAAGTTCCGGGTCGAGTTTGCTGTGTACGCAGACCGGGACGTCGTACGCCAGGACCGGCAGGTCCAGCGCGGCGGCGATGTCGCGGAAGTGGCGGTCGATCTCGGTGGGGTGCGTGCGGGTGTAGAAGGGGGCGGTGACGACGACGGCGTCGGCGCCGAGCCGTTCCGCGGCACGGGCCCGCTCGATCGCCCGGCCGGTGGTGGTCTCGATCGCGCCGACGAGTACCGGGACCCGGCCGGCGGTGGCGGCCGTGATGACCTTGATGACCTCGTCCTGCCGGGCGGGCGTCAGATAGGCGGTCTCGCCCGAGCTGCCGAGGGCGAACAGGCCGCTGACTCCGCCGTCGAGCAGATGGCCCACGACCCGCTCCAGGGAGGCGTGGTCGATCGCGCCGTCCGCCGTGAGCGGGGTGACGACGGGCGGGATCACTCCGGTGTGGCGGGGGGTGCGGGCGGTCATGCGGTGCTCCTTGCGGACGGTACGGGAGAGGCGGGGCTCTGGGGGTGGACGCAGTGCCGGCGGTGCCCGTCCGGACCGGTTTCCGGGGCGGGGAAGACCGTGGCGCAGGCGTCGTCGGCCTTCCAGCAGCGGGTACGGAACGGGCAGCCGGACGGCGGGTTGGTGGCCGAGGGGACGGGCCCGGTGAGCACGATGCGTTCGGTGGTCTCCAGCAGGGACGGGGTCGCGGAGAGCAGCGCCTCGGTGTACGGGTGCGCGGGGGCGCCCGCCACCTCGGCCGCCCGCCCCTCCTCGACGATCCGGCCGAGGTAGAGGACGGCGAGGCGGTCGGCGAGGTAGCGCACCGTCTGGATGTCGTGCGAGATGAACACCATGCCGAGGCCCAGGCGTTCCCGCAGGTCGACCAGGAGGTTGAGGACCTGGGCGCGGACCGAGACGTCGAGGGCGGAGGTCGGTTCGTCGGCGACGATCAGTTCCGGTTCCAGGGCCAGGGCGCGGGCGATGGCGACGCGCTGGCGCTGGCCGCCGGAGAGCCGGCCGGGGAGCGCGGCGAGGGTGTGTCCGGGCAGTCCGACCAGGTCGAGGAGTTCCTCGACCCGTGCCTCACGCGCCTCGCGGGTGCCGCGCCTGTGCACGTCGAGCGGGTCGCGGAGGATCTGCCGGACGGTGAGCCGGGGGTTGAGCGCGGTGGAGGGGTCCTGGAAGACGACGCCGACCGCGGAGCCGAAGTCGTCACGGCGCTGCGCCGCGGACATCGACCAGAGGTCGCGGCCGTGGAACTCGACCCGGCCTTCGGTGGGCTTCTGGAGGCCGGTCAGCACCCGGGCCAGGGTGGACTTGCCGCAGCCGGACTCGCCGACCAGGCCGACGATCTCGCCGCGCGCGACCTCCAGGGTGGCATCGGTCAGGGCGTGCACGGCGTCCCGGCGGAAGACGCCGCCGCTGCGTGCCCTGTGGCGTACGTGGACGCCGTCGAGCCTGATCACCGGGGGCTCCCTTCGAGTTGTGCGGCCTTCGCGGGGTGGTGGCAGGCGAAGCCGTGGTCGTCGGCGGTGTCGCGTGCGGTGAGTCCGGGTGCGGTGGTGCGGCACAGGTCGGTGGCCGCGTCGCAGCGGGAGGCGAAGCGGCAGCCCGCGCCGAAGCCCTGCGGGGCGGGGACGATGCCGCGGATCTGGTACAGCCGGTCGGCGCCGGCCTCCAGGGAGACGACCGAGCCGAGCAGGCCGCGGCTGTAGTGGTGGGTGGGGCCGGTGAGTACGGAGCGGGTGGCGCCGATCTCGGCGAGGCGGCCGGCGTACATCACGGCGACCCGGTGCGAGAGGTCGCCGACGAGGGCGAGGTCGTGCGAGACGAGGACCATGGCGAAGCCGAGTTCGTCGCGCAGCTTCACGAGGAGTTCCACGACCTGGGCCTGGACGGTGACGTCGAGGGCGGTCGTGGGTTCGTCGGCGATGAGCAGGCGGGGGTCCCGGGAGAGAGCCATGGCGATCAGGACGCGCTGGCGCTGGCCGCCGGAGAGCTCGTGGGGGTAGCTGCGCAGGGTGCGTTCGGGGGCGAGGCCGACGAGTTCCAGCAGTTCGGCCGGGGTCTTCGTGCCGCCGCGGGAGGTGAGTTGCTTCAGCTGGGTGCCGACGAGGACGGAGGGGTTGAGGGAGGAGAGCGCGTCCTGGTAGACCATCGCGATCTCCGGGCCCATCAGGGCACGGCGTTCCTTCGGCGGGAGCTCCAGCAGGTTGCGGCCGCGGTACAGGATCTCGCCTGCGACCTCGGCGTTGCGGGCGAGCAGGCCCATGACGGCGAGGCTGGTGATGGACTTGCCGCAGCCGGACTCGCCGACCAGGCCGAGGGTCTCGCCCTCGTGGACGGTGAAGCGCAGCGAGTCGACCACGGGGATCGGGCCGTAGCGGTCGGGGAACCGGATCGACAGGTCCCGTACGACGAGCAGTTCGGCGGCGTCGGCGCGTACCGGGGTGATGGCCGGTGCGGTGGCGTGGACGCGTTCGGCGAGCCTCGCGAGGGCGGCGTCGACGTCGACGGTGGAGGTGGCCTCGACCGGGTCGGGGGTGGTGGTGGCCGTGGTGGGGTCGGCGGCGGGCCTGGCGCTCCTGGGTGCGGCGGAGGCGTCGGTGAGTCCCTCGGAGAGGATGTTGAGGGCGAGGACGGTGATCAGCAGGGCGAGGCCGGGGAAGAAGGTGGCCCACCAGCCGCCGGCGAGGAGGATCTGCCGGCCGTAGGCGAGGACGCTGCCCCAGCTGGGGTCGGGGTCCTGCACTCCGGCGCCGATGAAGGACAGTCCGGCCTCGAAGATGATCGCCTCGGCGACCATGACGGTGGCGAACACCATGACCGGGGCCATGCAGTTGACGGCGACGTGGCGGAGCACGATGTAGCCGCGCCGGGCGCCGATGACCTTCTCGGCGGCGACGTAGTCCTCACCGTACTGGGACAGCACGTTGGCACGGACCACGCGGGCCAGTGACGGGGTGTAGACGAAGGCGATGGTGAAGATGATCACCGGGAGGCTGGTGCCGAAGACCGCGACGAGGACGGCGGCCAGTGCGATCGGCGGGAACGACATCACGATGTCGAGGGTCCGCATCACGGTCTCGTCGACGAGCCTGCGCGAGGTGGCGGCGATCGAGCCGAGCAGTGCTCCGGCGACCAGGGCGAGCGCGGTGGCGCCGAGGCCGATGACCAGCGAGTAGCGCGAGCCGTGCACGACCCGGGCGAAGACGTCGCGGCCGGCCCGGTCGGTGCCGAACCAGTGGGCGCCGCCGGGGGCCTGGACCGGGGTGCCGGTGGTCAGCGGGTCCTGGGTGAACAGCGGGGCGAGTACGGCGCCGAGCACGACGACGGTCAGGACGCCGAGGGCGATGCGGGAGGTGACCGGGAGGGCGCGGAACGCGATGCCCGGTCGGGACAGTCTGTTGGCCAGACGGCCGGTGGCGAACATGTCACACCGTCCTGATGCGCGGGTTGACCAGCAGATGGAGCAGGTCGACGATGACGTTGACCACCAGGAACGCGATGGCGATGGTCAGTACGGTGCCCTGGACCAGGGCGACGTCGCCGCCGGTGACACCTTCGAGGATGAGCTTGCCCATGCCGGGCAGGTCGAAGATCGCTTCGATGACGACCGCGCCGCTGAGCATGTAGCCGACCTTGATGCCGAGCACGGTCAGCGGGGTGACGAGTGCGTTGCGGAGCACAGAGCGGATCACCAGCAGCGGCGGGAGTCCGTTGCCTCGGGCGGTGCGTACGTAGTCGCGGTCGAGTTCGGCGACCATCGAGGTCCGTACGAGCCGGGCGAGGGAGGCGGAGACCGGGAGCGCGAGCGAGATCGCGGGCAGGGTCATGGTGGTGAGCCAGCCGCTGAAGGAGTCGGCCGGGTTGGTGTAGCCGCCGGTCGGGAAGATCCGGGTGTTCAGCGCGAACTGCTGGATGAGCAGCACACCGAGCCAGAAGGACGGGATGGCGACCCCGGCCATGGAGAGCACCCGGAACAGCTGGTCGGGCCAGCGGTCCCGGTGCATCGCGCCGATCACTCCGGCCAGGACGGCCGGCACGATGGCGAGGAGCAGTCCGAGCAGGGTCAGCTGGAGGGTGAGCGGGAAGGCGGCGGTGATCCGGTCGACCACGGGCCGACTCGGCGGGACGGTCGTCCCGAGGTCGAAGTGGAGCAGTTGGCCGAGGAAGTGGAAGTACCGGACCGGGAGCGGGTCGTCGAGGCCGTTGGCCTCGGCGAAGGCCGCTCGGGCCTCGGGGGTGGCGCTCTCCCCGAGCGCGTTGAAGGCCGGGTCGGCCGGCGAGAACTGGAGCACCACGAAGACGAGCAGCGCGATGCCGAGGATCATCACCGGCATCATCGCGACGCGGCGCAGCGCGAGCCGGAGAAAAGCAACCATCGTCGGGTTCCTTGCGGTTGGGCGGGGTGGTGGCCGGGACACCGGGGCGGGGTGCCGGGCCGGGCAGTCGGCCGCCCGTGACATGTGACCGGCGCACCGCCCGGGGCGCGGCGTTCGGTGACATGTCACAGGTGGCCGGTGCGCTCGGATCAGGCGCGGCCGACGTCCAGGAAGGAGAGGCCGGTGGTGGGCAGCGGCTCGAAGCCGGGCAGTGCCTTCTCGTTCCAGGCCGTGGGCAGCTTGCGGTGGAGGATCGGGTAGAGCACGGCCTCGTCGGCGACCAGGTCGGTGACCTCGCCCCACAGCTTCTTGCGCTCGGTCTCGTCGGCGGCGCGGGCGGCCTTGTCGAGGGTCTGCCTGACCTTCTTGTACGCCGCGGAGCCGCCCCAGCCGTAGCGGTTCTCGGGCCAGAAGCCGTAGTAGAACCAGCGCAGCAGGAGGTCGGCGTCGTTGCCGAAGACGGACGGGTCGCCGGGGGCGACCAGCACCTCGAAGGCGCCCTTGTCGACCTTGGCGTACTGGGCCGGGGACTGGGCGATGTCCAGGGTGACCGCGACGCCGGCGGCTTCCCAGCTCTCCTTGAGCAGCGGGGCGATGTCCTTGACCCAGCCGGTGTCGGTGGTGAGGACGGTGAAGGAGAGCTTCTCGACGCCCGCGTCGGCGAGGAGTCGCCTGGCCTTCGCCACGTCGTACGTGTAGACGGTGGCGGCCTTGTGGTAGTCGGGGTGGGTGGCGGGGACGTATCCGGTGGCGGCCGCGGCGTTGCCGACCATGGCGGTGGAGATGATCTTCTCGGTGTCCAGGGCGTGGTGCAGCGCCTGGCGTACGCGCTTGTCGGCGAACCGCTTGTCGGCGGTGTTGAACATCAGGAAGAGCAGTCCGAAGGACTGGACGGATTCGGTCTTCGAGGAGCCCGCGAGGCGCTTGACGTCGATGTAGGGGACGTCCTCGATGGCCTGGACCCGGCCGGACTCCATGGCGCTGACGCGTGCCGACTGGTCGGACATCAGCCGCCAGATCATCTTCTTGGCCTTGGCCGGGTGCGGGCCGTTGTACGTGTCGTACGCCTCGAAGACGATCTTGTCCTCGCGGGTCGCCTCGACGAAGCGGTACGGGCCCGAGCCGACCGGCTTGGCGTCGAACGCCTTGGGGTCCGGTTCGACGATCTTCCTCGGGACGATCCGGGCGACGGCGATGCGGGACGGGAAGAGCGCGAAGGGGTACTTCAGCTTGAACTCGACGGTGCCGGTGCCGATGGCCTTCACGGAGTCGATGAAGGGGACGAACTGCGCCATGAGGGAGGCGTTCTCGGGGTCCAGGATGCGTTCGAAGCTGAACACCACGTCGTCGGCGGTGACCGGGGACCCGTCGTGGAAGGTCGCGCCCGTGCGGAGCGTGGCCCGGTAGGTGGTGGCGTTGATCTTCTTCGGCATCTCGGTGGCCAGTGCGGGACGGGCCACGAGGGTTGCCGGATCGAGATCCACGAGGCCCTCGAAGATGTGCATATTGGCGGCGTAGGGAGTCGCGCCCGAGGTGATCATCGGGTCGAAGCCGGTCGACAGGGGGTACGAGAGACCGGCCTCGATCAGGCCGCTGCCGCTGCCCTGGTCCGCCGTGCCGTCGGCGGTCGAGGACGGGCCGCCGCAGGCGGAGAGGCTTGCCGTGAGGGCGGCTGCCGCGCCGATGGCGCCGGTGATGCGCAGGAAGGTGCGGCGCTCGACACCGGATGGTCTCAGCTCGGGCACGGGTCCTCCAGGGACGTCGAAGGTGGAACGCGGGGGCGGTGAACAGGCGGGAACACGTGGGGGGTGGCACGCGGGATCACGGGTGATCGAGGGCCTGAGCATCAGACGTCAGATGTCTGATGCCTTGATAGCGTGGGAACGTAGCTGGACAATCGAGAGGGGTCAAGAGGTGGGGAGTTCACCCATGTCCGGTGCGAAGCCCGGCCGGCAGCTGCTCCGGCAGGAAGTCGTCGAGGGCATCAAGCGCTACATCCTCGAAGAACGGCTCCGCCCCGGGGACCCGCTGCCCACCGAGCCGGCCCTGTGCGAGGCGCTCGGCGCCAGCCGCTCCAGCGTCCGCGAGGCGGTCAAGATCCTCGACGCGCTGGACATCGTGGAGGTGCGCCACGGCCACGGCACGTACGTGGGCCGGCTGAGCCTGTCGGCCCTGGTGGAGAGCCTGACCTTCCGTGGACTGCTCTCCCCCGACGACGACTTCCAGGTGATGGCCGACCTCGTCGACGTACGCGAGCTCTTCGAGCGCGGCATGGCCGACCGGATCGTCTCGCTGCTCAGCAGGGAGCAGCTCGACGCACTGGACGGCCTGGTCACCACGATGCGCAGGACCGGCGCCCAGGACGGGAACGGCTTCGTGGAGGCGGACCGGGCGTTCCACGCGCTGCTGGTGGCGCCGCTCGGCAATGAGCTGATCGGCCAGCTCTCGATGGCCTTCTGGGACGTGTACTCGATCGTCGCGCCGCATCTCGACGGGTTCACGCACGCCGACGAGATGGAGACGATCGCCGCCCACCAGAACATCGTGGACGCGGCACGGGCCGGGGACATCACCGGCTTCATGAAGGCGCTGGGCGAGCACTACGCCCCGGTCAGGCGCCGGATCTCCGAGGCCCGCGCCCGCGACGGCGCCCGGAGCTGACGCCGCCGCCCGCCCCTGGGGGGAGAGGGAGCCGGGCCCCGCCGGAACGGAACCCGGACCGACGGGGCCCTTGACTGCCGCCGCGAGCGCTGCCTAGGGTCCGTGTGCCGCCAGGACATCTGACGTCTTCTGTCTCGATGCCCGGTCCTCACACCCCGGTTCACCCCAGGAGGGCACCTCCATGCCGTTGACGGACCTCTCGCTCGCGGACTGCCGTGCGTACCGGCCCGGACTGCCGGTCCCGGACGGCTTCGACGCCTTCTGGTCGAGCACCCTGAGCGAGGCGCCCGCCGGGGGCCCGGTGCCCGAGCCGGTGTTCGCACCCGTGGACACCGGACTCACCCAGATCCGTACGTACGATGTGACGGTGCCCGGCTTCGCCGGACGGCCGGTCCGCGGCTGGCTGCACCTGCCCGCCGGGGCCGACCGACCCCTCGGCTGCGTGGTCGAGTTCCTCGGCTACGGGCGGGGGCGGGGCCTCGCGCACGAGAATCCGCTCTGGGCGACCGCCGGTCACGCGCACCTGGTCATGGACACCCGCGGCCAGGGCTGGTCGGCGGCGGGCGGTTCCACCGCCGATACGGATCCCGGCGCGGCCGGTACCGTGCCCGGCTTCCTCACCCGGGGCATCGAGAGCCCGGAAACGTACTACTACCGGCGGGTGTTCACCGACGCCGTGCGCTGCGTCGAGGCGATGCGCGCGCATCCGGCGGTCGATCCGGACCGGATCGTGGTGACCGGGGTCAGCCAGGGCGGCGGCATCGCTCTGGCCGTGTCGGGGCTGGTGCCGGGGCTGGCGGGCGTGCTGCCGGACGTGCCGTTCCTCTGCAACTTTCGCCGGGGCGCGGAGATTTCGGGCCGGCCGCCGTACACCGAGATCGCCGAGTACCTGAAGCTCCACCGCGACCGCGCCGAAACGGTCTTCCGCACCCTGTCGTACTTCGATGCCGCGCTGCTCGCCACCCGGGCGACCGCTCCCGCGCTGTTCTCGATCGCGATGATGGACGAGATCTGCCCGCCCTCCACCTGCTTCACCGCGTACCACCACTACGCGGGCCCCAAGGACGTACGCGTCTACGAGTTCAACGGGCACGAGGGCGGTGCGGCGTATCACCAGCGGGAGCAACTGGCCTGGGTGCGTTCCCTGTTCGCGGGCCCGCCGTCGGGGCGGGCCGGCCGCTTCTGACCGGAGGCGCCTTCCGCGCGCGGACGATCCCTCCTCCTCGCCGCCGCGGGCAGCGGCCCGCTCCTGGACCACGACACCCCCGTGTACCACCGCCTCGCCGTGAAGATGTCCAAGGACCTGCGGGGCTTCGACACCGACAGCCGGGGCTGCTCGCCGCGCGTCCCGCAGCGGCTCGTGCGGGCCCGCGGCCCCGCGCCCGCCCCGGCCCGCCCTTCCGAGAAGCACCACCCCTTCCGAGAAGAGAGATCGTCCATGCAGCGAAAAGTCTCCGTCGCCCTGCTCGGCGCCGCCCTCCTGGTGGTGAACGCGACCGGCACCGCGCACGCCGCCGCCCCCGCCCCCGCCCCCGCCCCCGCCCCCGGGCAGTTGAGCTCGCAGGACCTGACGGTCGACGGGGTGGGCTCGCCCCACTACCGCATCCCGGCACTCACCACCACGGTCAAGGGCACCGTACTCGCGGCCTACGACGCCCGCCCGACCCTCGGCGACCTGCCGAGCAACATCTCCGTCGTGCTGCGCCGCAGCACCGACAAAGGTGTGACATGGCAGCCGCAGCAGGTGGTCCGCAAGGACGCCGCGCCCAAGGGCTACGGCGATCCGAGCCTGCTCGTGGACCGCACCACCGGCCGGATCTTCCTCTTCTACGCGGCCTCGGTGAACCAGGGCTTCCTCGGCTCGGGCACCGGCAACGACGAGAGCGACCCGGACATCGTGCAGGCCGACTACAGCTACTCCGACGACGACGGGGTGACCTGGACCCACCGCCGGATCACCCGGCAGATCAAGAACCCCGCCTGGGCGGGCATGTTCGCCGCCTCCGGCGAGGGCATCCAGCTGCGCCGGGGCCCGTACGCGGGACGGCTGATCCAGCAGTACGCCGTCCGCGTCGACGGCGCCAACTACGCGGCAAGCGCCTACAGCGACGACCACGGCGAGACCTGGAAGATGGGCAACCCGGTCGGTCCCGGCGGCGACGAGAACAAAACGGTGGAGCTGTCGGACGGCCGGGTGATGCTCAACAACCGCTCCGCGCCGTACCGGACGGTCGCGTACTCCTCCGACGGCGGGGTCACCTACACCCCGTTCACCCGCGACACCCGGCTCACCGACCCGGCCAACAACGCCTCGGTGATGCGGTACGCGCCCGACGCCGCGCCCTCCGACCCGCAGTCGTCGTGGCTGTTGTTCAGCAACACGGAGGACGCCTCGGCACGGCGCAACCTCACGGTGAAGATGTCCTGCGACAACGGGAGGACCTGGCCGATCCGCAAGGTCGTCGACCCCGGCTCCGCGGCCTACTCCACGCTCACCCGGCTGCCGGACGGCCGCCTCGGACTGCTCTACGAGCGGGCCGACTACCAGCACATCACCTACGCGTCCTTCGACCTGAAGTGGCTCGGCGGCACCTGTGCCGACATCACCGTCACCCCGCCCGCGGCACTCGCCGCCGGGACGGCCGCGGAGGTGACGGTGCGGGTGGTCAACCGGATGGACGTCCGCCGCGACCGGGGCACGGTGGACCTCACGGTGCCCGCCGGATGGACGACGAGCCGGGTGGCGGTCCCCGCGCTCGCCCCGGGCCAGGGGGCCGATGTGAAGGTCCCCGTGACGGTCGCGGCGGGCGCCTCGGGCAGTGCCACGCTGACCGCCACGTACCGGGCGAACGACAAGCAGGCGTCCGGCTCCACGACGGTGACCGTGACTCCGTAGCGGCCCCGGCCCCCGGGAGGCCGCGTGTTCCCCGTCCCGCGCCGGACCCGGTGGGACGATGGGGGCGGTCAGCACCTCACGGAGCGTCAGGACAGGTGGTATCGCGGTGGCGGTGACAGGTTTACGCATCGGAGTGGTCGGCGGCAGCATCGCCGGCTGCGCGGCGGCGATCGCGGGAGCGCGGGCGGGGGCGGACGTCACCGTCCACGAGCGCAGCGACGGCGCTTTGCAGGACCGGGGGTTCGGCATCGTCATCCCGCCGCCGCTCCACCGGGAACTGGTCGCGGGCGAATACCTGGGCGCGGACATGCCGACGACCCCGGTCGCCACCCGGGTCTGGCTGGCTCGGACACCGGGGCGGCGCTCGGCGCGTGAACTGGCCCGGCAGCAGGCCCCGGTGGCACCGTGCAACTGGGGTCTGCTGTGGCGGGCGCTGCGCGCCCGCGCCGGGGGCGGCGCGTACCACCGAGGGCTGCCCGTCGTCTCCGTCGGCCGTACGCCCTCCGGCGGCGCCCTGATCCGTACCGCGGACGGCGAGCGGGAGTACGACATCGTCGTCGGGGCGGACGGGCACCGGTCCGTCACCCGCGAGCGGGTCGCGCCCGGGGTACGGCCGGTTCCCGCCGGGTACCTGGTCTGGCGGGGCACGATCCCGGCCGCCGCGCTCCGGGACCACCCGGCGCAACGGGAACTGCTGGAGAGCGCCTGGGTCACCCTGGGCTTCCCGGGCGGGCACGGCGTCTTCTATCTGATCCCGGGGGCGGCCAGGGGTTCCCGGCTGCTGGCCTACGCGATCTATGCCTCTCCCCCGCACACCGCGACGGCGCCCGGCGCCCCGGTCTCCGCCGCGTACGTGCGGCACATCGCCGAGGAGCACTTCCCCGCCGAGTGGGCCGAGATCGTCGCCCGGGGCGAGCACACCGCCCAGGCGCTCCACCCGGTCGCCGACTTCGTGGTGCCCCGGACGGCGGAGCCGCCCTTCCTGCTGGCCGGGGACGCGGCGAGCGTGACCCGGCCGCACACCGCGAGCGGGGCGGTCAAGGCCTTGCAGGACGCGCTGTGCCTGGAACGGTCGTTGCGCGCGTCCTCCTCGGCGGCCGGGGCCCTGCGCCGGTACGCCGACGAGCGCTCCGCCGAGGGCGCGAGGCTGGTCGCGCTGGGCCGCAGGCTGGGGCGGGTGCTCGTCGAGGACACCCCCGACTGGCCCGCGATGGGGCCCGCCGAGGTGGACGCGCTGAGCCGCACCGCGCTGGACGGCACCGACAGCTATCTGTACGGCAGCGTCCAGCGGCGGCGGTGACGGGCGGTCGGCGCGGACCGCGCCCCGGGCGGGTTCAGCGGCCGGGTGGTGCGGGCCGGGTCATGTCGGCGGTCAGTTCCGCCATGTCCACGACCCGGTCGGCGGCCTCCGCCACGGCCGGGTCGTGCGTGGCCACGAGGGTGACGCAGCCGTCCTCGTGGGTGCGTGCGGCCAGGAGCGCGGCCAGTTCACCCGCCTGCGAGCGGTCGACGGCCGCCGTCGGTTCGTCGATCAGCAGCAGCCCCGGGGAGAGGAGGAGCGCGCGGGCCAGGGCGACGCGCTGGCGTTCACCACCGGAGAGCTCCTCGGGGCGGTGGCGCAGGCGATGACCCAGGCCCACCGCGGCCAGGGCCTCCTCGGCGCGTGAGCGGTGCGCGCGGGGACGCGCTCCGCGGAGGGACACGGCGGCGAGCAGCTGGTCGACGGCGGTCGGTCCGGAGAGCAGGTTGCCGCTCTGGAACATGTAGCCGATCCGCTCCCTGCGTGTCCTGGCGCGCCGGGCGTCGGAGAGTCCGGCGAGGTCCTCGCCGTCCAGCAGGACCTGCCCGGCGGTGGGCCGCAGCAAGGCGCCCGCGAGGGCGAGCAGGGTGGACTTGCCGGATCCCGACGGTCCGACGAGGGCCGTCATCGCGCCGGGTGCGAAGGTGGCGTCGAGGCCGTCGAAGACGGTGGTACGGGCGTCGGCGCGGCCGAACGCGACGGTGACGCCGCTCAGTTCGAGGCTCATCGGTTGGCTCCCAGCATGGTCAGCGGGTCGGCTCGGGTGACCCGGCGCAGGGTCAGTGCGGTGCCCGCGAGGCCGACGGCCGCGACGGTGCACATGGTGACGGCGAGGGTGGCGGCGGGCAGGCTGAACGGCACCCGTTCGCCGACCAGCAGCCCGACCGCTCCGGCGAGCACGGCGCCCGCCGCGGTGCCGAGGACGACGACCAGGGCGGCCTGGAGCACGGTGTGGGCGAGCAGCCTCCGGCGGGAGGCGCCGAGCGCCCGCAGCAGGGCGAGTTCGGGCTGCCGCTGCACGGTCCACACGGAGAAGAAGGCGCCGACCACCAGGGGGGCGATCAGATACAGGAACACCTGGATCGAGGTCATGGTGACCCGCTCGCCGGTGTAGCCGGGGGCCGCCTCGTACGCCTTCTCCTTGGTGAGGGTGGTGGTGGAGTGCCGCGCGTCGAGGGTGGCGGCCGGGGTCCGGGCCGGCGGGGTGCGCAGGGCCAGGGCGCTGAACTGGCCGGGGACCACGGCGGTCGCGGACGCCGGGGCGCCGGGGGTGCTGAAGCGGATGCGCTGCCAGGTCTTCAGCGGGACGTAGGCGACGGGCACATGGCCGTAGCTGGAGCGCTCGGTCAGCCCGGTGACGCGCAGCGCGATGCCGAGCCGGTCGATGACGAGGGTGTCGCCGACGCGTACGCCCTCGTCGGCGAGTGCGGCGGACAGGACGACGCTGTCCGGCGCCGCTTCGGTGAGGCCCCTGCCCCCGGTGACCCGGGGGGCGAGGAAGGAGCGGGGCTCCACGCCGAAGGCGGCGAGATCGACCTCGGCGCCGCGGTCCGTGGTGCCCCGGGTGAGGGAGACGCCCAGCGGGGCCGTTTCGGTGTCCGCCTCGGCGCGCCAGGCGGCGGCGGTCCTCTCGTCGAGCAGACTGCGGGCGAACTGGTCGGAGCGGGCGTCCGAGGAGAAGACCAGCTGGGCGGCGGGCAGGCGGCGCAGCGCGGAGACGGTGTCGTCGCCCAGGCCGGTGGTGAAGCCGGAGACGATGCCGACGAGTGCGGCGACGAGCACCACGACGGACCCCATGAGCAGGAAGCGCCCTCGGGCGGCGCGCAGCTCCAGCAGTGCGAGGAACACGGCGGTTCCCTTCGGTGGATCGATGTTAGGGACGGTGTGTCGCCAAGATAGATGATGGGGACGCCGCGTCCCCAAGTGGGGGCGACGGGGACCCGGGGGCTTCTAGACTGGGCCGGTGCCCAGGATCAGAGCCGCCACGGTCGCCGAGCACCACGCCCAGCAGCGACTGGCCCTGGTGCGGGCGGCGCGCGAGCTGCTGGAGGACGGCGACGCCGAGGCCGTGACCTTCACCGCGGTCGCCAGGGCCACCGGCCTGGCCCGCAACAGCGTGTACAAGTACTTCCCCGGCCGCCCCGAACTGCTCGCGGCGGTCGTCGAGGAGGCGATGCCCCGCTGGACGGACGCCATCCGGACCGGGATGTCGGCGGCCGGTACGGCCGAGGAGAAGATCGCCGCCTATGTATCGTCCCAGCTGGAGCTGGTACGCGGCGGGGAGCACCGGATCGCCCAGGCACTGGCCGGGGTACGGGACGCGACGGTGGTACGGGAGAGCGCGGCGCGGGTCCACCGGGAGCTGCTCACCCCGCTGATCGGCGCGCTGACCGAGCTGGGCGAGGAGGACCCCCGGCGCACGGCTCTCCTCCTCCAGGGCATCGTCAACGCGGCCACGACGGCGATCGAGAACGGCGACGACCCGGCGGCGGTGACGGACCGGGCGGTACGGATGGCGGTCACCGCGATCACGGGGGCACCAACGGGACGGTGAGGGAACGGGGATCCCCTTTCCCCGGGGGTGTCGCCGCCCCTCCCGAGCGTGCCCCCTCCCGAGTGCGTCCCCCGCCCCTCCCCGAGTGCGTCCCCCGCTCCCTCCCCGGGGGCGTCCCCGCCCCTCCCCGGGTGCGACGCCCACCCCGGGGCGGCCAACGCCCGACTACCGGACCGGTGACGGTTCGAGGCGGGTGCGGATGCCGTCGAAGTGGGTACGCATGGCGCGCACCGCGCGCGCACCGTCGGACGCGGCGACCGCATCGACGATCTCGCGGTGCTGGGCACAGGTGACCAGCGGGTCCTGGTGGCCGTCGTCGAGATCCTCGCGCACCCGGTCCATGGCCGCCCAGAACGCGTCGAGCACCTCGCTGAGCAGGTGGTTGTCGAGCGAGGCGTAGAGCGCGAGGTGGAAGGCGCGGTCGGTGGAGCGCGCCACCCGGCCGCCGTCGCGGGCCTCGGCGTCCATCGTCTCGACCAGACCGCGCAGCACGTCGAGGTCCACCTCCGGGATACCGGCCGTGACGGCGCCGACCAGCCCCGCCTCCAGCGCCTCCCGCACCTTCATCAGCTCGAAGAGGCCGGGCTCCCCCTGCCGGTGGCGGACCGCGGCCCGGAAGGCGAGCCCCTCGGCGAAGGGCGACAGGGAGAGCGAGCCGACGAAGGTGCCGAAACCCCGCCGGATCTCCACGACGTTGACGGCCTGGAGCGCCTTGAGCGCCTCGCGCACCGACACCCGGCCCGCCCCGAAGAGCTCCATCAGCTCGGCCTCGGTGGGCAGTGCGTCGCCGGGGGCGAGTCTGCGTTCCAGGATCAGCTCCTTGAGCCGGCGCTCTATGTCCTGAGCCATGGTGGGGCGCGCCACAACGTCCTCCCGAGGTGCGATTGCCCCTTGACCGGTCACAGGAGCATCTGTTTAAGGTGAGCCAGACATAGGACATCTTACGTCTCACGTCTTGATCCGCGCAGCCGCACCCGCCCACGGATCAACGCATCGACCGGAGCTGGAGCCCTCACCATGTCCCTGACCTCACCGCTGCACGGCGTCGTCCCGCCGGTCTGCACCCCGCTCGATCCCCGGGGGGAGGTCGACACCGCGTCCCTCGCCCGGCTCGTCGAGCACCTCGTCGACGGCGGTGTGCACGGGCTGTTCGCGCTCGGCTCCACCAGCGAGGTCGCCTATCTCACCGACGGACAGCGCGCCACGGCCCTGAAGACCGTGGTCGACGCGGCCGACGGCCGGGTGCCGGTGCTCGCCGGTGTCATCGACACCACCACCGCCCGCGTCGTCGAGCACGCCCGCACCGCCGCCGGTCTGGGCGCGGACGCCCTGGTCGCGACCGCGCCGTTCTACACCCGCACCCACGGCAAGGAGATCGCCCAGCACTTCCGGCGGCTGCACGCGGCGGTCGGCCTGCCGCTGTTCGCGTACGACATCCCGGTCGCCGTACACAGCAAGCTCTCCCCCGCGCTGGTGCGCGAACTCGCCGAGGACGGCACGCTGGCCGGCCTCAAGGACAGCAGCGGCGACGAGGGCGGGCTGCGCCGTCTGATCGTCGAGCTGGGCGGCCGCGACGGCCGCGCGAACGGCCCGGCGCCCCGGTTCAGCGTCCTCACCGGTTCCGAACTCACCGTGGACGCCGCCCTGCTGGCCGGGGCCGACGGTGTGGTGCCGGGCATCGGCAATGTCGACCCGGCCGGCTACGTACGGCTCTACGACGCGGCGCGCGCCGGGAACTGGGAGCTGGCCGCCAAGGAGCAGGAGCGGCTGGTCGAGCTGTTCGCGATGGTCGACGCCGGTCCGGAGGCGGACATGGGCCGCAGCTCCTCGGCGCTCGGCTCCTTCAAGGCGGCGCTCCGGCTGCTCGGCGTCATCGCCTGCGGCGACACCGCCTTCCCGCAGATCCAGTTGAGCGACGAGTCCGTCGCCGTGGTCTCCCGGCACCTGCGCGCCGCCGGTCTGCCGCCGGTCCGATGACCGACCGCACCCGGCGGTCCGCCGCCCCCACCGATGCCGCGGTGATCGGACTCGACCTCGGCGGCACGAAGATCGCCGCCGCGCTGTTCGGCCCGGACGGCACCGTCCTGGCCCGGCACACCCGGCCCACCCCGGCCGGGGACGGCGCGGCGGCCGTGCTGGACGCCCTCGCCGGGGCGGCCGCCGCCGTCGACCCCGGGCGGCTGGCCACGGCGCTCGGCATCGCCGCGGCCGGGGTCGTCGACCCCCGCACCGGCCTGGTCACCAGCGCCACCGACTCCATCGGCGGCTGGGCGGGAACCGCCCTGGGCACCGGCCTCGCCGACCGCACCGGATACCCGGTGGCCTGCGACAACGACGTACGCGCCACCGCGGGGCCGGAGCTGGCGGCGCTGACGGCGGACGGCCGCCCGAAGGGGTCGCTGCTCTTCGTGGCGGTCGGCACGGGCGTGGGCGGCGCGATCGCCGCCGACGGCCGGATGCTGCACGGCGCGGCCGGTCTCGCCGGACACCTCGGCCATCTGCCCAGCCCCGAGGCGGCCGGGCTGCCCTGCACCTGCGGCGCCGCCGGGCATCTGGAGGTCATCGCCTCCGGGCCCGGCATCGCCGCCCACTACGCACGGCTGACCGGCGCCCCCGTGGACCGGCTGGAAACCGTGGCCGCCCGCGCGGGCCAGGGCGACGCGGCGGCCGTCCGCGCCATCACCACCGGCGCGGCCGCCACCGGCACGGTGCTCGGCGGGCTCGCCAACGCGCTGGGACCCGACCGGGTCGTCGTCGGCGGCGGCGTACCGCGCATCGGTCCGCTGTACGGGGACGCCCTGGCCGCCGCCTTCACCGCGGAGCTGATGCCGCCGCTGCGCGGGCTCCTGCCCCGGGCGCCGCTGTTCGGCGCCGACGCGGCGGTGCTCGGCGCCGCCGCACTGACCACCACCCTTCCCCTCCACCACCCGGGAGCCCTCCGATGACCGCTCAGGAACTGGCCGCCACCCTCCGGGGCAGGCTGATCGTGTCCTGCCAGGCGCCCCCCGGTGACCCGATGCGGGACACCGGCACCCTCGTCCGGCTCGCCCGCTCGGCCGTCGCCGGGGGCGGCGCCGCGATCCGCGCCAACGAACCGGAGGTCGTCGCCGCGATCGCCGAGGCCGTGGACCTGCCGGTCATCGGCCTGTGGAAGGACGGTGACGTCGGCGTCTACATCACCCCGACCGTCCGGCACGCCCTGGCGATCGTGGCGGCGGGCGCCGATGTCGTCGCCGCCGACGCCACCGACCGGCCGCGCCCCGACGGCTCCACCTTCGCCGAGCTGGTCGCGGCGGTGCACCGGGCCGGTGCCCTGGTGATGGCCGATGTCGCCACGCTCGCCGAGGGCGTCGCCGCGGCCGGGCAGGGCGCGGACTTCGTCTCCACCACCCTCTCCGGCTATGTGCCGGGCACGCCGGAGCAGACCGGCCCCGATCTCGGCCTGGTCGCCGAGCTGGCCGCCGCGATCGACGTCCCGGTGGTCGCCGAAGGCCGTGTCAACACCCCCGAGGAGGCCGCGGAGGCCCTGGCGCGCGGTGCCCACAGCGTCGTCGTCGGCACCGCCATCACCGCGCCCACCGCCCTGACCGCCCGCTTCGTCGCAGGCATCGCCCGGCCCTGACCTTCCCCCACCACGCGGGCCGGCGGCTCGACGACGAGCGCCGACCCGCATCCTGGAGTCACCGTGCAGACCACATCACCCGCCAAGCTCCCCTGGTACCGCGAAGTGAGCGGCACCCAGTGGAAGTCGTTCTTCGCCGCGTGGATCGGCTACGTCCTCGACGGCTTCGACTTCGTGCTGATCACGCTCGTGCTCACCGAGATCAGTGACGACTTCGGGCTGAGCACGGTGCAGGCCGCCAGCCTGATCTCCGGCGCGTTCATCACCCGCTGGCTGGGCGGTGCGGTGCTCGGTGCCCTCGGCGACCGGTACGGCCGCAAGCTCTCCATGGTCCTGAGCATCCTGCTGTACTCGCTCGGCACCTTCGCCTGCGGATTCGCCTGGAACTACCAGAGCCTCTTCGCCGCCCGGCTGGCCATCGGCATGGGCATGGCCGGTGAGTACAGCGCCAGCGCCACGTACGTCATGGAGAGCTGGCCCGCCAGGCTCCGCAGCCGGGCCAGCGGCTTCCTGATCTCCGGCTTCTCGGTCGGCTCGGTGCTCGCCGCGCAGGTCTACAACTGGGTGGTGCCCTCGCTCGGCTGGCGGTGGATGTTCTATCTCGGCCTGATACCGATCGCCATCGCGCTGTGGATGCGACGGGCGCTGCCGGAGGCCGAGGAGTGGACGGAGAGCGTCGCCGACCGGGGCGCCAAGCCCAATCCGTTCCGGCCGCTCTTCGCGACCCGGGGCCGGGCCGTGGTCAACACGGTCCTGGTCGTGGTGGCCACCCTCGCGCTCTTCCTGGTCTTCACCCCGGGCGGCGCCGGGATGGTCCCGGTGCTCTCGGTGGCCGCCGGACTGGCGCTCGCCGCGTTCGCCGTGCAGATGGGCGGCAGGCGCGGCTGGGTGCTCTACCTGTCGATGATCGTGACGCTGTTCTTCGCGTTCCTGTACTCGTGGCCGATCCAGGCGCTGCTGCCCACCTATCTGAAGACCGAGCTCGGCTACTCCGCCGACCAGGTCACCGACGTCCTGTACTTCGCGGGCTTCGGGACCATGGCCGGCTGCTGGACCGCGGGCTTCCTCGGCGACCGGATCGGTGCGAAGAAGGCGTACGCGCTGACGCTGCTCGCCTCGCTCGCCTTCGTCTACCCAGTCTTCGCCGTGCACGACAACCTGCTGCTGCTCGGCATCCTGCTCTTCCTGCTCCAGGCGACCAGCTTCGGCATCTCCGGGCTGCTGCCCCGCTACATCGGCGGGCACTTCCCGACGGCGAGCAGGGGCGCGGCGCTCGGCTTCACGTACAACGTGGGAGCGCTGGGCGGTGCCGTGGCCCCGGTGCTGGGCGCGCATCTGGCGTCCGGGATGGATCTGGGCCGGGCGCTGGCGGTGCTGACCTTCGCGGGCACGGTGATCGTGGTGCTGCTGGTCGGCTTCGACGTACCGGCCCGGCTGAACCGGCTGACCGACCCGGAGGCCGAGTGGGACCATCTCGCGGCGGAGCCCGGGGCGGGGCGGGGCAGCGCCTCGGACCCGGCGCACGCGGGCTGACCGGCCGAGGCCGCGCGGCTGCCCTACGGCCGCTCCGCGATCCGCTCGAAGACGGCGGCGAGGCCCTGTCCGCCGCCGATGCACATGGTCTCCAGGCCGTACCGGGCCTCGCGGCGGTGCAGTTCGCGGGTCAGCGTGGCGAGGATGCGGGCCCCGGTGGCGCCGACCGGGTGGCCGAGGGAGACGCCGGAGCCGTTGACGTTGATGCGCTGCTCGTGGTCCTTCTCGCCGAGGCCCAGCTCCCGGGTGCAGGCGAGGACCTGGGCGGCGAAGGCCTCGTTGATTTCGATCAGGTCGAGGTCGGCGAGGGTCAGCCCGGCGCGGTCGAGGGCGGCCCGGGTCGCCGGGACGGGGCCGAGACCCATCGTCGCGGCGGGCACCCCGGCACGGGCGAAGGAGACGAGCCGGACCAGCGGGGTCAGGCCGAGGCGTTCGGCGGTGGCCGCGCTGGTGACCAGGCAGGCGGCGGCCGCGTCGTTCTGGCCGCTGGCGTTGCCCGCGGTGACGGTCGCCTCCGGGTCGGACGCCGCCATGACCGGGCGCAGCGCGGCGAGCTGCTCGGCGGTGGTGTCGGGGCGGGGGTGCTCGTCGGCGGTGACGACGGTCTCGCCCTTGCGGGTGCGTACGGTGACGGGGACGGTCTCCGCGTCGTACCGGCCCTCCCTCGCGGCCCGTCCGGCGCGCTGCTGGGAACGCAGGGCGAGGGCGTCCTGCTCGGCGCGGCCGATCCCGTAGGCACGCCGGAGGTTCTCGGCGGTCTCGATCATGCCGCCCGGCACGGGGTGGCGGGCGCCGCCCGCGGTGACCCTGCCCCGGGCCAGCGCGTCGTGGAGCTGGAGGCCGGGGCCCTTGATGCCCCAGCGGCCGTCGTGCGTGTAGTAAGGGGCGGCGCTCATCACATCGACGCCGCCCGCGATCACGACCTCGCTGAACCCGGCCCGGATCTGCATCGCCGCGTCGAGCACGGCCTGGAGGCCGGAGCCGCAGCGGCGGTCGACCTGGGAGCCGGTGACGGTCTCGGGCAGTCCGGCGTCGAGCGCGACGACCCGGCCGATGGCGGGGGCCTCGGCGGACGGGTAGGAGTGCCCGAGGATCACCTCGTCGACGGCGGCGGGGTCGATTCCGGTGCGGGCCACGAGCTCCGCGACGACGCGTGCGGCGAGGGCGGCCGGTGTCTGCCGCGCGAAGACTCCGCCGAACCGGCCGATGGGCGTGCGCAGGGGTTCGCAGATGACGACATCGGGCTGCTGATCGGGCACGTCGTGGCCTTCCGGGTTCGGTCGTGGGGCCGTCTCGACGTGACCCTAATCCGGCGGCGGGCGACGATCAATGGGCGACGGCGGAGTGCGGGCGGGGCGCGGTGACGGAACCGTACCGGCACCGGCCGGGGCCGAACTCCGGTCGCTGCGCGAGGATGTGGGCGCGGACCGCGCCCCGCTTCGCCGGGACCTGTCCGCCGGACCACCTGTCACATCGCGAGAGGACCGCAACCGCCATGCGCATCAGGATCGTCGGCGCCGGGGCCATGGGCCGCGGCATCGCCCAGTGGGCGGCGACCGCCGGACACACCGTGGAGCTGTGCGACGTACGCACGGAGGCCGTGACGGCCGCGGTGGACTTCGTACGGTCCATGCTCGAACGGGCCGTCCTGAAGGGCCGGATGTCCGCCGAGGAGCGCGACACCGCCCTGGAACGGCTGATTCCGCTCGACGATCCGTGGGCCCCGGGTCCCGAGGTCGAGCTGGTCGTCGAGGCCGTGCGGGAGGACCTCGGCACCAAGACGGAGGTCTTCGGACGGCTGGAAGGGGCGCTGCCCGCGACGGCCGTCTTCGCGACCAACACCTCCTCCCTCTCGGTCACCCGGATCGCCGCGGCGCTGAAGGACCCGACGCGCCTGGCCGGGCTGCACTTCTTCAACCCGGTGCCGCTGATGAAGATCGTCGAGATCGTGCCCGGCGCGGCGACCCGCCCGGAGATCCCGCCGGTCCTGACCGCGCTCGTGGAGAGCTGCGGCCACCGCGCGGTCACCGTCGCCGACACCCCCGGCTTCCTGGTCAATCACGCCGGACGGGGCCTGGTGACCGAGGCGCTGGCGCTGCTGGAGGAGGCGGTCGGCGCACCCGCGGACATCGACCGGATCGCCCGCGACGTACTGGGCCTGCGGATGGGCCCGTTCGAGCTGATGGACCTCACCGGGCTGGATGTGACGGCCGCGGTGATCGACTCGATCTGGCAGGGCTTCCGGTACGCGGACCGGCTCCGCCCCTCCTTCCTCACCCCCAACCGGGTGGCGGCCGGGCTGCACGGCCGCAAGACCGGACACGGCTGGTACGCGTACGGCCCCGAAGCACCCACCGCCGCTCCGGAGCCGCCGGTCGCCGGGGACGCGGACCGGGCGGTGTTCGTCCACGGTGTCGCGGGGCAGGACCGGGACGCGGCCGCGCTGCGGGCGGCGCTGACCGCGGCGGGCGCCGCCGTGGAGACGGGCGACGGTCCTTCCGCCGGCGCCCTGGTGCTCGTTCCGCTCTGGGGCACCACGGTGGCCGCCTCGGTCGCCGGGCACGGGCTGCCTGCGGGGCGCACCTTCGGCGTGGACCCGCTGCCCCCGGCGGGCCGGCGCAGGGTGCTGGCCGTGACCCCGGCGGCGGACCCGGCCGCCGCGCGCGACGCCCGCGCGGTGCTGGCCCGTGCGGCGGCGGGCGAGGAGCCGTGGGCGGTGTCGGTGGTGCGGGACACGGCGGGCTCGGTCGCCCAGCGGCTGCTCGCCTCGATCGTGTCGGTCGCGGCGGGGATCGCGGAGCGCTCCATCGCCGCCCCCGCCGACATCGACCTGGCCGTCACGGCCGGGCTCGGCTACCCCGTCGGCCCGCTGGCCTGGGGCGACCGGATCGGCGCGGAGCGGATGCTGGAGCTGCACCGGGCACTGCACCGCACGACGGGCGACCCGCGCCACCGCCCGAGCCGCTGGGTCACCGAACGCGCCCAGCTCGGCCTCGCGCTGACGGACCCGGGCACGTCGCCCGCCGACTGCACGGCCGCCGACGAGGGATAGGCCCCGTGGCGGCGGGCGGGGGTGCCGGTGCCGCCGGGCGGTCGCGGCACCCCCGCGGGCACCCGCCCCCGGGGATGTCCGTTCCGTACAAGACGCGTGCCGGGGCCCCGCGTACGGTCGGGGCATGACTCCACGTATGGACGCGATCTGCATCGTCACGGCGGACCTGGCCGCATCGCTCGCCTTCTACCGCCGGCTCGGGCTCGACATCCCCGCCGGCGCGGAATCCGCCCCCCATGTCGAAGCGACGCTGCCGGGCGGCGGGCGGCTGCTCTGGGACACCGAGGACGTCGTCCGCACCTACGACCCCGGATGGACCGCGCCGGCCGGCGGGGACCGGCTCTCCCTGGCCTTTCTGTGCGACAGCCCGGCCGAGGTGGACGCGGTGTACGACAGCCTGACCGGGGCGGGGTACCGGGGACACCTGGAGCCCTGGGACGCGGTGTGGGGGCAGCGTTACGCGACGGTCCTCGACCCGGACGGCTGCGCGGTGTCGTTGTTCGCCGCGGGCGGCTGAGGCCCGGGGCGCCGGGCTACCGGGAGAGGCGGGCGGTCAGGGTGGTCCCGGTCAGGGCGCGCATCTCCCGGGCGAGATGGGCCTGGTCGGTGCAGCCCGCCTCGACGGCCGCCTCGGCGTACGGCTTCCCGGACCGTGCCAGGGCCAGGGCGCGCTGGAGCCGCAGGATCCGGGCGAGCGTCTTGGGCCCGTAGCCGAAGGCCGCGAGGGAGCGGCGGTGCAGCTGCCGGGTGCCGAGGCCGGCCCGGTGCGCGGTGTCCGCGACGGACCACCCGGCGCCGAGCCGGTCCGCGACGTACCGCATCAGCGGGTCCGGCCCTCCGGTCCCGGCGGCCCGGCGCAGCGCCACGGCCTCCAGCGCCCCGGCCGGGTCGGGGGCCTCGGCGACCCGCTCGGTGAGCTCCCGGACCCGGTCCCCGGGCCACAGCTCCGCCAGTTCGACCCGGAGGTCGCGCAGCTCGTGCGCCTCCACGCCGAGCAGCGCGGGGGCCGTGCCGGGTGCGAAGCGGATGCCCGCGCACCGCCCGCCGGCCGGGGCCGACGGCGTCGCGGCACGGGTGTCGGGGCCCGCGACGAGCAGCCGGCCGTCGATCCAGAGCAGGTCCATGCACCCGTCCGGCAGCACCGGACGCATCTCCCCGTCGGGCACGCTCAGCGTCCACACGACCGCGCCGTCGAACCGCGACGTCCGCTCTTCGTACCTCTCGCCCATGCCCCACACGCTAGTCTCGTCGGCGGACGGAGTCGGCTTCCCGGGGGCGGTCATGACGGCACTGATGGAGTTCACGACGGACAGCGGCGCGACGGTGACGGTCGAGGTCGACCGGCACACGGAGGGCGCGCAGCTGGTCGCGCTCGGCGATGACAACACCCTGGCCAGGGCCGGGCGTACGTTCGACAGCGCGCTCACGGGAATCCGGTCGGCGGCCGAGTCCGCCCTCGCGGTGTTCCGGGACGGCGCCCTGAAACCGGACGGCGTGGAGCTGGAATTCGGGGTGCGGATCACGGCGGAGGCCGGGGCCGTGATCGCCAAGAGCGCGGTCGAGGGCCACATGGTGGTCAAGTTGTCCTGGTCCCCGGGCGCGACGCCCGCGACCCCGCCCGCCCCGGCCGTTCCGGCGCCCGCCCCCGCCCCTTAGGAGCCGTTCGGCCCGCCGGACTCGCCGTCCCGTCCGTCCCGGTCGGGCTTGTCCGGCTCCTTCTCCCTGCTCGGCTGCAGCCGGGACTTCACATCGTCCGGCGGCAGGAACTTCGACCAGCGCTCGGGGAACTCGGACGGCATGTAGGGGCTGTCGCCGTAGTCACCCTCGTCGTCATCGTCGTCCTCGTCGTCGTCCCAGCCCTCCTCCTGGTCGCCCGCCTGGGTCCGGGCGACGAACTCCGCCGCCTGGGCGGCGCGCACGCGGTCGTTGGCCGCGCGGGCGGCGGCCGTCGCCAGCGAGGGCCACACCCGGTCGATGGCCGCGTTCACCGCCGCGCCCACCAGCACCGCGAAGGCGGAGATGCCGATCCACAGCAGCACGGCGATCGGGGCCGCCAACGACCCGTAAATCGTGGGCCCCTCGACCGTGCTGGTGAGGTAGATCCGCAGCAGGAAGCTGCCGAGCACCCACATCGTGAGCGCCACCAGCGCGCCGGGCACGTCCTCGATCCAGGGCGAACGGACCGGCACGGACACGTGGTAGAGCGTCGTCAGGAAGGCGATCGACAGCAGGATCACCAGCGGCCAGTACAGAACGCTTATGAGCTCGGTGCCCCAGGGCACGAACTCCACGACCCGGTCGGGGCCGACGACCAGCAGCGGCAGCACGACGGCACCGAGCAGCAGCGCGACGACGTACAGCAGGAAGGAGAGCAGCCGGGTCTTGACGATGCCGCGCTGGCCGTCGAGGCCGTACATCACGGTGATCGTGTCGATGAAGACGTTGACGGCCCGGGAGCCGGACCAGAGGGCGATCGCGAAGCCGATCGAGATGACGTCGGGGCGGGCACCGGTCGTGACGTCGGCCAGGAGCGGCTTGGCGAAGTCGTTGACGCCGCGCTCGCTCAGCACGGTGTGCGCGGCGTTGAGGATGTTGCGCTCGATGGAGGCGACCGTGGTGGTGCTGGTCCACTCGTCGACGTATCCGAGCAGCCCGATCAGACCGAGGAGCAGGGGCGGCAGCGACAGCAGGGTGAAGAACGCCGCCTCGGCCGCGAGCCCGAGAATGCGGTACTCCATGCACGAGTTGACGGTGTCCTTGAGCAGCTGCCAGACCATCTGCCGCTTGGATACGTTGCGGTAGAGGACTCGGGCCCGGTGGAGACGTCCCGGTGGCCGCTCGGGTGTTTCGTTTGCTGCCTGCACGTCCTTACCGTATCGGCATGGCAGCCACCACCCACACCGTGTCCAACCAGGTACCGCCGCTGACCGGCTACGACGTCTTCGCCGCCGACCGGGCGCTCACCGAGGCGGTGCGACGTCACACCTCACCCGGGCTCCTGGCCGAAGTACGGGGCGAGCTCGGCGAACTGGGCCGCTCCGCGGGTTCCGCGCAGGTGCAGGAGTGGGGTGCGCAGGCCAACGCCAGTCCGCCGGTGCTGCGCACCCACGACCGGTACGGGAACCGGATCGACGAGGTCGAGTTCCATCCGGCCTGGCACCGGCTCCTGGGCCACGCGGTCACCGCGGGCCTCACCGACGCCTGGGGCCGGCCCGCCGGCCATGTGCGGCGGGCGGCGGGCTTCCTCGTGTGGACGCAGGCCGAGGCGGGCCACGGCTGCCCGCTGTCGATGACACACGCGGCGGTGCCCGCGCTGCGCACCGATCCGGCGCTGGCCGCCGAGTGGGAGCCGCTGCTCACCTCGACGGTCTACGAACGGGGGCTGCGGCCCGTCGCGCGGAAGGCCGGTGTGCTCCTCGGGATGGGGATGACGGAGAAGCAGGGCGGCACGGACGTACGGGCGAACACGACGCGCGCGCAGCCGCTGGCCGCCGAGGGCGAGTATCTGCTCACCGGGCACAAGTGGTTCTGTTCGGCACCGATGTCCGACGGGTTCCTGGTGCTGGCGCAGGCGCCCGGCGGCCTGACGTGTTTCCTGCTGCCCCGGGTGCTGCCCGACGGCACCCGCAACCCGTTCGCCATCCAGCGGCTCAAGGACAAGCTGGGCAACCGCTCGAACGCCTCGGCCGAGGTCGAGTTCGACGGCACCTGGGCGCGCCGGGTCGGCGAGGAGGGGCGCGGGGTGGCCACCATCATCGGGATGGTGGCGGCGACCCGGCTGGACTGCGTGATCGGTTCGGCGGCGCTGATGCGGCAGGCGGTGGCGCAGGCGGTCCACCACTGCGCGTACCGCGGTGTGTTCGGCGGAGTGCTGATCGAGAAGCCGCTGATGCGCAATGTGCTGGCCGATCTGGCGCTGGAGTCGGAGGCCGCGACGGCGCTGGCGATGCGGCTGGCCGCGGCCTGCGACGACGGGTCGGAGAGCGAGCTGGCCCTCCTGCGGATCGCGGTGCCCGCGGCGAAGTACTGGGTGACCAAGCAGTGCGCGCCGGTGGTGGCCGAGGCGCTGGAGTGCCTCGGCGGCAACGGGTACGTCGAGGAGTCCGGGATGCCCCGGCTGCTGCGCGAGGCCCCGCTCAACTCGATCTGGGAGGGCTCGGGCAATGTGCAGGCGCTGGACGTGCTGCGGGCGCTGCGGCGCGAGCCGATGGCGCTGGACGCCTTCCTCCAGGAGATCGGCAGGGCGCGCGGCGCCGATCACCGGCTGGACGGGGCGATCAGGGACATGCTGACGGAGCTCGCCGATCTGGAGGGCATCGAGGCGCGGGCCCGTCGGCTGGCCGAACGGATGGCGCTGGTGCTCCAGGGCTCGCTGCTGGTGCGGTGGGCACCGCCGGAGGTGGCCGACGCGTTCTGCGCGTCACGGCTGGGCGGGGACCGGGGCGCGGCCTTCGGGACGCTGCCGCACAGCCTCGATCTGGCCTCGGTCGTCGAACGGGCCCGGCCCGTCGCGCCCTGAGGGCGGGTACGGCAACGGAGGGTGGTGCTGCGCCGACACGGCACCACCCTCCTTGCTGTGCACACCGAACCGTGGGGCACGGGCCCCGCCGCGCGGTGTTCCACCACTCTCGTACGGACCCGCACCCCCTCGCCAGAGTTGCAAAGGGTTGCAACCATTGTGCGGAGTGTGCGGTACCGGGCCCCTCGCGGCGGCAGGATGGGCCCGTGGATCGTCGAGCCGGCCCTGGCCTGTGGGGGGAAACGAGAGTGGAGACAAACGCCTCCGCGGTGACGCGCGCGGATGCCCGGCAGTCCGCGGCGGAACTCCGCGCGATCCACCGGGCCCGGGAGTCCAGGCTCGCCGGCGACCGTCCCGAGGTCGCCCCCCGGGCCGAGATCGGCGCCTCCTGGGACCGGGTGCTGCGCAGCGGCATCGACCCGGACCAGTCCACCGAGAGCGTGCTGCTCGACGTGGACGAGATCGAGCGCCGGCGCCGCGGCTCCACGCTGAGCGAGGTGATGCCGCTGCTCAACGACGGGCTGGTCTCCCTGGCGGAGGCCGCCCAGCAGATCGTGGTGGTCACCGACGTGGAGTGCCGGGTGCTGTGGCGCCGGGGCAACGCGGGGGTGCTGCGCCGGGCGGACGGGGTCTGTCTGGCGGAGGGCGCGGCCTGGGCCGAGGAGACGACGGGGACGAACGCGATCGGTACGGCGCTGGCCTCCCGCGTCCCGGTCCAGGTCCATTCCTCGGAGCACTTCGTCCGCAAGCTGCACGACTGGACGTGCGCGGCGGCCCCGATCCGCGATCCGCGCGACGGCCGGGTGATGGGCATCGTCGACATGAGCGGTCCCGCCTCGACGTTCCATCCGACGACGCTGGCCCTGGTCAGTTCGGTCGCCAGACTGGCGGAGAGCGAGATCAGGAACCGGCACCTCCAGGCGATCGACCGGCTGCGTTCGGTGGCGGCGCCGCTGGTGGGCAGGCTGGGCGGCCGGGCCCTGGCGGTGGACACCCACGGCTGGCTCGCCGCGGTGACGGGCATGCCGCCGGTCGACCGGCTGCCGCTGCCCAAGTCCTTACGGCCGGGCCGGGTGTGGCTGCCGTCGCTCGGCATGTGCCGGGTCGAACCGCTGCCCGGCGGCTGGCTGCTCCAGGTCGCGGACGGGCCCTCGGACGGGGCGCCGCAGCGGGTGGTGCTGGATCTGAGCCGGCCGCGCGGTCTCACGGTCAACGTGGTGGGCTCGGTGGGCACCTGGACCCAGCGGCTCTCGCCGCGCCACGCGGAGCTGCTGTACGCCCTGGCGCTGCACCCCGAGGGGCGTACGGCCTCCGAGCTCGCCCAGGACATCTTCGGCGACGCGACCCGGACGGTGACGGTGCGGGCGGAGATCTCCCGGATGCGCCGCCATCTCGCCCAGGTCCTCGCGCACCGCCCGTACCGCTTCGGCGAGGACGTCGAGGTGGAGGTGATCCTCCCGGACGACCGGGCCGATCTGCTGCCGCATTCGACGGCTCCGGTGGTGGTCGGGGCGCGTACCGGCGACTGATCCCCGGACGGCGCACCGGACCGGGGGGCTCGGACCGGGGCGGCTTTGGTGCGCACGGGCGGGGCGTGGTTCCCTGGCGGTCATGAGCAACTCCGTACATACCGCCGCAGCCGCCACCACCGAGGTGACCATCTGGTCCCTGGAACAGACCTCCCCCGACGATCTGCGGCCCGCCGCCGCCCCGGAGGGCGATGTGCGGATCGTGCGGTCGGAGATCCAGCTGCCCGAGTTCAGCCGGTTCCTCTACACGGCGGTCGGCGGCGACATCCGGTGGACGGACCGCCTCGGCATGACGTACGCGCAGTGGCAGGAGGCCCTGGACCGGCCGGGGGCCGAGACCTGGGTGGCGTACGTGAACGGCACCCCGGCGGGTTACATCGAGCTGGACCCGCAGGAGGAGGGCGCGGTCGAGATCATGTACTTCGGGCTGATCCCGGCGTTCCGGGGGCGGCGGATCGGCGGCCATCTGCTCTCGTTCGGGACCGCCCGCGCATGGGACCTGGCGGAGCGCTGGCCGGAGCGGACGCCGACGAAGCGGGTGTGGCTGCACACCTGTTCCAAGGACGGCCCGCACGCCATGGACAACTACCTGCGGCGCGGTTTCCGGCTCTTCGACACGAAGGTGGAGCTGGAGCCGGAGGTGGCGACGCCGGGGCCGTGGCCGGGGTCCGGCCGGTAGTACATCGGCAGCGCCACGGGCAGCGGGCACGCGTCGCGGACGGGCGGCGCGCGCCCGGCGGCATATGCGGAGATTGCGGTCATCACGGGCGGCAACGACCGGACACCCGGAGTGACGGACTCCACACGGTCTCACACCTCGGGACACTCTCGTCCACATCTTGGATAGTGGTGGACTGGCCCGAGATGCGCGTGCCACGCTTCCGTCATGCCTGGAACAGGAATTGCCTTGGTGAGTCGACGCCACGTCGACCTCGGCCGCGTGTCCAGCGCCATCTGTCCGGCGAGCTGAGAGTCCCAGCACCGCCGCGCTCCCCTTTTTCTCTGCAATCCCTGCGCACCGCCGCGCCTTGACGCGAGTGTGCAGTTCAGAGCCGCCCTCCTGCAGTCCCGAAGGACGTACTGTCATGGCCGCTACCCCGGAACAGTCTGCGACCACCACGCCTCGCCGCAAGGCCGGACGCCACCGTGGCGAAGGCCAGTGGGCCGTGGGGCACCACACTCCGCTCAACGGCAATGAGCAGTTCAAGAAGGACGACGACGGTCTCAATGTGCGGACACGCATTGAGACGATCTACTCCCGGCGCGGTTTCGACTCGATCGACCCCAACGACCTCCGGGGCCGCATGCGCTGGTGGGGTCTGTACACCCAGCGCAAGCCCGGGATCGACGGCGGCAAGACCGCGGTCCTGGAGCCGGAGGAGCTGGACGACTCGTACTTCATGCTGCGCGTCCGGATCGACGGCGGCCGGCTCACCACCGCACAGCTGCGGGTGATCGGTGAGGTCTCCCAGGAGTACGCGCGCGGCACCGCGGACATCACCGACCGGCAGAACATCCAGCTGCACTGGATCCGCATCGAGGACGTCCCGGCGATCTGGGAGAAGCTGGAGGCCGTCGGGCTCTCCACCACCGAGGCGTGCGGTGACTGCCCCCGCGTGATCATCGGCTCCCCCGTGGCCGGGATCGCCGCCGACGAGATCATCGACGGCACGCCCGCCGTGGACGAGATCCACGACCGGTACATCGGCAACAAGGAATTCTCCAACCTGCCGCGCAAGTTCAAGACCGCGATCTCGGGTTCGCCGGTGCAGGACGTGGTGCACGAGATCAACGACATCGCGTTCGTCGGTGTGGTCCACCCCGAGCACGGTCCGGGCTTCGACGTCTGGGTCGGTGGCGGGCTCTCCACCAACCCCCGGCTCGCCGAGCGGCTGGGTGCATGGGTGCCGCTCGACGAGGTGCCCGACGTCTGGGCCGGAGTCGTCGGCATCTTCCGCGACTACGGATACCGGCGGCTGCGCAACCGCGCCCGGCTGAAGTTCCTGATGGCCGACTGGGGACCGGCGAAGTTCCGCCAGGTGCTGGAGGACGAGTACCTGAAGCGCCCGCTGGAAGACGGTCCCGCGCCCGAGCAGCCCAGCAGCCGCTGGCGCGACCACGTGGGCGTGCACCAGCAGCAGGACGGCCGCTTCTACATCGGCTTCGCGCCCCGGGTCGGACGGGTCGACGGCTCCACCCTCGCCAAGATCGCCGACCTCGCGGCGGCGCACGGTTCGGACCGGCTGCGCACCACCGTCGAACAGAAGATGCTGATCCTGGACGTGGCGCAGGACCAGGTGGACTCCCTGGTCGCCGGGCTGGAGGCGCTCGACTTCCAGGTGCGGCCCTCGCCGTTCCGACGCGGCACGATGGCCTGCACCGGCATCGAGTTCTGCAAGCTGGCGATCGTCGAGACGAAGGCGCGCGGCGCCGCGCTGATCGACGAACTGGAGCGCCGGCTCCCGGACTTCGACGAGCCGCTCACCATCAACATCAACGGCTGCCCCAACGCGTGCGCCCGCATCCAGACCGCCGACATCGGCCTCAAGGGCCAGCTCGTACTGGACGACGACGGCAACCAGGTCGAGGGCTATCAGGTGCACCTGGGCGGCGCGCTGGGCCTGGAGGCCGGATTCGGCCGCAAGGTCCGTGGTCTGAAGGTCACTTCGGCCGAGCTGCCCGACTACGTCGAGCGGGTCCTGGGCCACTTCCAGGAGGAGCGCGAAGAGGGCGAGCGGTTCGCGACCTGGGCGGCACGGGCCAGTGCGGAATCGCTGTCATGAGCGAACGCGCCGCGCCCTTCTACTGCCCGTACTGCGGGGACGAGGATCTGCGCCCGCACGAGACCGGCCACGGCGCCTGGGAATGCGCGTCCTGCAATCGCGCGTTCCAGCTCAAGTTCCTGGGTCTGCTGACCCGGGGACTTCAGCGCAACGACGCCGAAGGGGACGGGATATGACGGAGACTCTGCGGGCCGAAGACCTCGAAGCACTGGCGGGCCGGGCCGGCCGCGAGCTGGAGGAAGCCTCCGCGCCGGAGATCCTCAAGTGGGCCACCGACACCTTCGGCGGGAGGTTCTGTGTCACCTCCTCCATGGAGGACGCCGTCGTCGCGCATCTGGCCTCGCGCGTCTTCCCCGGCGTCGACGTGGTCTTCCTCGACACCGGCTACCACTTCCCCGAGACGATCGGCACCCGTGACGCGGTCGCGGCGGTGATGGACGTCGAGGTCATCACCCTCACGCCCCGCCGGACGGTGGCCGAGCAGGACGCCGAGTACGGGCCCCGGCTGCACGACCGCGACCCCGACCTGTGCTGCAGACTGCGCAAGGTCCAGCCCCTCCAGGAAGGGCTGACCGGGTACGCGGCCTGGGCGACCGGGCTGCGCCGCGACGAGTCCCCCACCCGGGCGAACACCCCGGTCGTCGGCTGGGACGCGAAGCGGCAGAAGGTGAAGGTCTCGCCGATCGCCCGGTGGACCCAGGACGACGTCGACGCGTACGTGGCGGAGCACGGCGTCCTCACCAACCCGCTGCTGATGGACGGCTACGCCTCCGTGGGCTGCGCGCCCTGCACCCGCCGGGTGCTGGAGGGCGAGGACGTCCGCGCCGGGCGCTGGGCCGGACGGGGCAAGACCGAGTGCGGGCTGCACGACTGATGACGACTGATCAGGAGACTTCGATGAGCGTGACGGAGACGGGAGCCACCATCTGGCTGACCGGTCTGCCGAGCGCGGGCAAGACCACCCTCGCGTACGAGCTGGCCGGACGGCTGCGCGGCGAGGGCCACCGCGTGGAGGTGCTCGACGGCGACGAGATCCGGGAGTTCCTCTCCGCGGGGCTCGGCTTCTCCCGCGAGGACCGCCACACCAACGTCCAGCGGATCGGCTTCGTCGCCGAACTGCTGGCGGCCAACGGTGTGAAGGTGCTGGTCCCGGTCATCGCCCCGTACGCGGACAGCCGCGACGCGGTGCGGGGGCGGCACCGGACCGAGGGCACCCCTTACCTGGAGGTGCATGTCGCCACGCCGGTCGAGGTGTGCTCCGCACGCGATGTGAAGGGGCTCTACGCCAAGCAGGCGGCGGGCGAGATCAGCGGGCTCACCGGGGTCGACGACCCGTACGAGGCCCCGGAATCGCCCGACCTCCGGATCGAGTCGCACCGGCAGACCGTGCAGGAGTCCGCGGCGGAGCTGTACGCGCTGCTGAGCGAGAGGGGGGCGGCGTGACAACCGTCGCGACCGTGTCGGAAGGCACCGACAATCCGCACGCACTCAGCCATCTGGACTCCCTGGAGTCCGAGGCCGTGCACATCTTCCGTGAGGTGGCGGGTGAGTTCGAGCGGCCGGTGATCCTGTTCTCCGGCGGCAAGGACTCCATCGTGATGCTGCACCTGGCGCTGAAGGCGTTCGCGCCCGCGCCGGTGCCCTTCACACTGCTGCACGTGGACACCGGACACAACTTCCCCGAGGTACTGGAACACCGCGACCGCACCGTGGCCCGCCACGGGCTCCGGCTCCACATCGCC
>NZ_JBHVJA010000023.1:0-10149 GCF_042799335.1 Streptomyces sp. NPDC057697
GCTCCGCAGACACGACGCGCCGCCGCTACGCGGCGGAAAAACAACGCACTCCGTGCGTTGTTCCCCGGACTCCGTCCGGGGATGCCGGTCCACTCCGTGGCCCGTGAGGCCAACTCCGTTGTCCTCAGGTCCTGTTCGCTCCGCGATCAGGACGACGGTCCGCGCTCCGCGCGTACCCTGGCCAGCTACCTGAGTGGAAGTCAGGAACTGGGTGTCTCTGACTGCTTGACGGGGCATCTCCTTATCACTGACTCATGGTCAGATTCGTAGAGGCTGGTCTGTCTAAGAAGCTGTTGTCGTACCGACCTTGTTGGGCGCCAGTTCGAGTGTAGTGACTCGGTCGCGTGATCTTCGGATCCGATATGCATGAAGGCGGGGCCTCCTGTCCAGCTCGGGATTGTCGAAGTCCGAGCGACCTGAACGGGGGGCCCTCGTGTCGCACTCTTGCGGGTCCGTGCCGATACAGTCCAACTCGGTTACTCGGTCATGTGATTGCCTCGCTCACCGATTTGGGAACGCAAACGACCATCCGGACCGCGAGCCCCGGTACCCCTCGGACATGTCGGACGCGGAGTGGGCGGTCGTGCGGGACGCGATGCCGGTACCGGCGTGGATGAACGGCAAGGGCGGCCAGCCGGAGAGCTACTGCCACCGCCAGATGCTGGATGCCGTGCGCTACCTGGTCGCCGGCGGGATCACGTGGCGGGCCATGCCGGGCGACTTCCCTGCGTGGGACCGCGTCTACGTGTTCGCCAGGCGCTGGGGCGCGCAGGGGCTGCTGGCCGAACTGCACGACCGGCTGCGCGGCCTGGTGCGCGAGGAGGCCGGCCGCGATCCGGAGCCGACCGCCGCCATCATCGACTCGCAGTCGGTACGGGCCGCGGCCACCGTGCCCGCGTCCTCAAGGGGATACGACGCGGGAAAGAAAGTGCCGGGGCGCAAGCGCCACATCGTGGTGGACTGCCGCGGCCTGCTGCTCGCGGTCATGGTGACCACCGCGAAGCTCATGCTGGTGTGGGCCGACGGCGGCTACGCGGGCCGCCTGGTCGTCTGGGCAAAGGAGAAGCTCCAGCTCACCATGCAGATCGTCAAACGCTCGGACGACGTATCGGGATTCGTGGTGCTTCCGAGGCGCTGGTGCGTGGAGCGGACGTTCGCGTGGTTGTTCCGCTCGCGTCGGCTGGTACGCGACTACGAGACGCTGCCCGCCGTCCACGAGCAGATGGTCCTGTGGTCGATGACCATGCTCATGAGCCGCAGGCTGGCCCGTCGGCGAGCGTGAACCGGCCTGGGGCCGAACGTTGTCGCGTTCACAGAGCAGATCATGCCTGATCAGGGTGTGATCTGCACCGATCGGAGACAAGGTGTGGCCGGTAAGCCCGCGGTCACGCCTCCAGACTCTCCTTTTCGAGCCAAGCGCACACGAACGAGGCCACCTCAGCGGCCGACATACCGCTCGTCTCGACGACGAGGTCGGGTTTGGTGGCCTGCTTGGGCAGGCTGTTTTGATGCCGAGAGAGGCCGACCGGATGAGCATGGCGGCGCTGCCGGTCAGCCAGCGGCTCGTCGGTGACCGAGAGCTCGATGAAGGCGACCCGGGCCAGCCCCCGTGCACGCAAGTCCTGGAGTCGGCCTTCGAGGTCCGTGTTGACGACAGGCTCGAACGCCTGACCGTCGACGATCACACCGACGCCAGCGCCGAGAATTCCCACGATCCCCGCGTTCATCGCGAGGAGCATGGCGATGGCGTCGACACCGTTGTTGATCCGGCGCGCCCCAGGCATGGACGGGACATCCTGGTAGGTGAAACCGCGTTCTGCGAATCGGGCATTTGCAACGCCACCGGCCCACTGCCCGGGAACCATCCGGTAAAGCTCGTCCACTCCGAAACGCAGCAAGGGCTCACGGGTGTGCTCCTGGATGGCGGCCGCCAACGTCGACTTCCCGGCGGCGGAAGGCCCGGTGATCACGACGCACAGTGGGGGCTTGCCACCCATACAAGAATCCCTTGTCTCGATGCTCATGAACCCCAGGATGGCCCGTCGGCAAGGGCGAACCGGCCGGGGGCCGGCTCGACTGCCCAGCCGCGGTCCGCGAGCCGCTGCATCTTCGACCGTACCCCTTCAACGCTGGCCGGGCACAGCTCCAGCCCGAGTACGACGGTGATCTCCTGGCACGTCATCACCCCATCCTCCTTCGTGCGGCGTTCCACCAGGGCGGCAAGGATCTGCTGGTAGTCCACCGCAAGCACATCCACAGTCAGCGCGGGCCGCCACACCGGCACGATCGAACCTGCACGCGCGGCACCCGTCGCGGGCGCCCCAACGGACGGCACCTCGGCCGCCACCTCCGGCTTCAGCACACACGAGTTCTCGACCGAGACGGGGCCGACTACGCCGGTCTCCGAACGCCGCGGCGCAGACAAGACCTCGTCCACGCGCTGCCGGGCAATCAGCCACTCCTGCCAGTCCCTCTCCGCCTGGGCGAGCTCGGTCAGTACCCGGTCCGCTTCCTCCCTCAGTCCCTCCACGCGCACCCGCGCGGCTAACTCGCGGTCCTCCAGCAACCCCACGACCGACGCCATCTCGCGCCTCCACAGACTAGACAAAACGACAGCCCGAGCCTCCCTCGCCGACCTCGAAGTCATGCCTGACCTGGGGAAACACGACCATCAAGTTCGGTACAGCAACGCCTTCTCAGAACCCCTAACGAAATGGATCTTGGGGAACGCTGGGCTCGGTGGCCATGAGTCAGAGCGGTTCGCAAGCGGCGGCATTCTTCCGAGACGTCCGCGAAAACAGAGTGATCTGGCTTGTCCGGGATGATGACGTAAGCCCTACTCACCTCTCCGCGGACGGCACGCGAAGTTCTCCCTTCTGGTCGACTTCGCCCCGGGCTCAGAAGGCGGCGAAGATATGGGGGTGTGGGCTTTGCGTCGATTCCATTCTGGAAAACGAACAAGCCATGCGCGAGCAGTTCGCCCGAGTGCACGTCTGTCGTCGCTTCGCGATGGACGTCCTCTGAACACGGGCGACATCATTTCTCGACCCTGGCTCAGTTCCTGGACGCTGGCCGTGGTGGGCTACTGAAGCAGGATCATCTTGCGGAGCAGTTCAAATCCGGCGGCGTGGTGAGCGGAACCTTCGGCGCGTGGGCGGTCAGCTCCCTCGCCAACGGCTCCATCAAGCAGTACGAGTTCGTCCTCCCCTGAGGGACCCTCCTCGTCGCCTGCGCGCTCTCCCTCGCGGTCGGCGTCCTCGCCGCGGCCCTCCCGGCCCGCCGAGCCGCCGGCCTCGGCCCCCTGAAGGCCGTCGCTGAATCCTGGCCCCAGGCCGCTCGGCGGCGTCACACCCCCGCCGGGCGGCCACCGTCTGTCGGACGAGGGCCCGGCCGCAGGGAACGAGCTGCTCCTGACCGTCACGGGCAAGCCCGCGCGTCGTCCAGGCGAGTGTGGTGGGCCTCGTGCCGGACGGCGGCCGCACCCAGAGTATTCGACACCTGGTGCGCGGAGGCCGGGACCCGGTCGCACGTGCGCGGCTGACCGTAAGCGGATCTGACGGGCATCTGTGCAGCGGGAGTCGTACCTGCCACTCTGGAAGCCAGGGACACCGCTCGCTCGGCAGCCCTGAGGGCCGGACGGATCCGCGAGGGACAGCGGGGGCAACGGATGCCAGGTTTCTTGACGGACTTACCGACCTTCTGGGCCTTCGCGGTGGTCTGGGCGGGCGCTTTCACGGCGTTCATGGCGTTCTCGTTGCTCCGCCTCCGTTACGTGCTCCGGCGCGACCGGCGGGCCATCGGGCGCTTCTTCGAGACCGGTGACGCGAAGCCCGTTCTCGCCATGTATCACCTTGAAGGAGAGCGGGCCGCGACACAGGCCGGGATGCTGCTGCTCTCCGCCGGGCCCCGCTCCGTCCGCGGCCGGCGCAGGACGGTCCCGGCAGCAGGACCGGAAAAGCACCCCCTGCTGGTGTCACTGCAGAGGGCCGTTGACGACGCCGGAGGGAGCGGCTCTCCGGAGGCGACGAGAGCATCGTCCCACTTCCCGGCTTTCCGCTCCGAGCTGCGGCGGACGGCACGGCACAACCTCCCTGTCCGTCGGACGCGTTACGTGCCCGGCACAAGGGAAGGGTGGGCCGCGGTGTGTGGTCTGTTCGCGGTCCTCGTCCTCGGCATCGGTTTCTACGGCCACCAGCCGGGCTCGAACGGGCTCTGGTTCATGATCGCGTTGGTCGTGCATGTGCCGGTGGCGGTCTGGCTCGATGTGGTGAACGGGCGGTGGGCACCGGAGCAGTGGCCCGAGTTCGAGGCGTTGTGCGAGCGCTGCGTCACCGAGGCGGGCGTTCGCGTCCCTGAGCCGGAACGGGGTGCCGGCACGGGCTCCACCTCTGCTTCCGGCTGGGCCAACGACGGCGGTGTCGGCGCGGCCAGTTCGTGCGGCGGTGGCTGCGGTGGTGGCTGTGGTGGCGGCTGCGGCGGCGGGGCGTGAGCCGGTCGCGGCGTACCTTCGGTACCTGGCGGGCCGGTCGGCGCTTCCGGAGCTGGTGGCAGCCGACGTCGCGGGGCCGGCCGGGGACGTGCACCGGGATGGCGCCCGCTTCACCCGGAAGTTGGTCCGCCGGCATCCCGGTACGCTCCTCGCGCGCTCGCCGGGCAGACCTCGCCCAGAACCTCGCCGGGAACGGCATATCTGGTACCGGGTCAGACCTCCGCGGACGTCCGGGCGTCCTCGGCCGGTGTCACGGGCGCCACCTCGGGGGCGCCGCCGTGCCCTTCCGAGGACCCGAACCAGGCCACTGCCACCGCGCCCGATACCGCGAGCACGAACCCGGTGATCGCGGCCCAGGCGAAGCCGGGACGGGAGGCATCGCCGAGCCACAGCACGCCGATGATGCCCGGCAGGACGGTCTCGCCGACGACCAGCGCGGCGGTGGCGCCGTTGACCGAGCCGATCTGCAGGGCGACCGTGTGCAGGTACATGCCGCCGACTCCGGCCACCAGGATCGCGTAGAGCGCCGGGTCGCTGAGCAGTGCTCCCGGGTCGAAGGGGTCGATGCCGTTCAGCACACGGACCCCGACACCCAGGGCGCCGAAGCCCAGTCCGGACAGCAGGCCGGCCAGGATCGCGGCGCGCGCCCCCAGCAGGCGTACGACCACGGTGCCGCCCACGACCAGGAGCAACGAGATCCCCAGCAGCCACCAGTGCGTGGAGATCGGGGTGTCGCCGCTGCCTTCCGGGCCCGCCGCCGTCGCCAGAAGCACCAGCGCGGAGCAGACCACGGCGATCGAGGTCCGCTCGGCCCGGTTGAGCCGGATGCCGAGGAGCTTGATGCTCAGCACCGCCGTGATCACCAAGTTGGCGCTGATCACGGTCTGCGACAGGAACAGCGGCAGGAGGCGCGCCGCCAGTGCGCCGAGCCCGAAGCCGACGAAGTCCAGGATGGTCCCGACGATGAATTCCCAGGTCATCGCCGCCTTCGCAGTGGACGACAGGCTTGGGCCGCCATGCTGGGTCACGCTGCCTGCGGCGGCCTCCCGGCGGGCTGACTTCTGTGATCCGACGGCTTGAAGGACGGAGCCCGTGCCGTAACAGATCGATGCTGCCACGGCGGTGAGCAGTCCTATGAGCACCGAAAACTCCGTTCATGTATGGGTCGACGGGGGTTCGGTCCCGTTCCCACTGGCAGACGCGGATTTCGGCGCAAAAGTTGCTTCCGGCGAGCGCCGACGGCAGGAGCTCACCGGTGTTTGCCCACCACCGCGCACCGGGCTCCGGGCTCCGGCAGTACGAACCGGGGTGTGGCGTCGCCGGGCGCAGGGCAAGTTCCCCGGGCCCACGACGCGTGGGAGCCGGAAGGGAAAGTGGCCGCGGCTCTTCGCCTACGGTGACCTTGAGCTGAGTGTCTGCCGCTGTCACAAGGTTCCCCTCATCTGCGTCCATGCCTGGCGGTTGTCAGGGAGGAGGGGGGCGGGCACCGGCCGATCACGGCCCAGCCAGAGACCTACCGAGGTGAGGGTCTGCCTGTGCGCCCCTAATTCTGTTGACCACCTCCGGTGGGCGGTGCTGGAGTCGGCACGTGGACAGCATCCCCGCCAACCGGCGGCTCTGGAACCGGATCAGCAGCGCCTACCAGGACGAGCACGACTCGCGAATCGGCGCCACACCCCGGCTTTGGGGCATGTACTCCATCCCCGACGCGCACCTGCACGCCCTGGGCGACGTCACCGGCCAGCGCGTTCTCGAACTCGGATGCGGCGCCGGTCAGTGGTCCAGGGCGCTCGCCGCCGAGGGCGCCACCGTGGTCGGGCTCGACCTGTCCGAAGCCCAACTCGCCGCAGCAGCCCGTGCGAGGGGAGCCGCGCGCTACGCGCTGGTGCAAGGTGCTGCCGAGCAACTCCCCTTCGCCGCTGGCAGCTTCGACTTGGTGTTCTGCGACTTCGGTGGGCTCAGCTGGGCGCCGCCGCACCTGGCCGTCCCGCAGGCCGCACGTGTCCTGGGCCGGGGCGGGCGCCTGGTGTTCAACGTCGCCAGCCCATGGTTCGAAGCTTGCTACGACGAGGCTGCCGGCCGTGTGACCACGACGCTGCAACAGGACTACTTCGGGCTGAACACCATTGCCGAAGACGAAGGCGCGACCAGCTACCAGCTCACCTACGGCGACTGGGTCAGGGTCCTGCGCGGCTCGGGTCTCGTCATCGACGACCTCGTCGAACCGCGGCCCGCACTCGGAACTCCCAACGGTTACAACGAAACCGACCCACCCGACTGGGCACACCGCTGGCCGGCGGAACTGCTCTGGGTCACCCACAAACCATGAGTTCCACCGCGCCGAGCCATGGAGGCATGCCTTCACGGCTCGACAGGTCCGCAGTCAGGCCGGTCCGGGCGGCGGACGCGCTTCGGGGCGGCCGAGGGCCGCAACGGATCCGCGTACCTCGCGCCTCGGCTCAGCTTCCCCTCGGCACCTCGACGTCGTAGACCAGCGCATACACGATGTCCCGGGCCTGGCGCAGGTCGTAGCCCGTCGCGTCCACGATCACCTTGGCCGCCCGGATGGTGTCGCCACCCAGCATGAACATGCGCGCGTCGGCCTGGGCCTCGGCCGGAACCGGCAGGGCACGGGCTCGCCGCGGATCCACGCTCCGCGGGATCCTCGGAAGCCCGCCCTCCTTCTTTCTGCCCCCGAACACCTTCAGTCCCCCAACCCCTCATCCGTACGACCAGTCAGTTCGTGGGGCGCATCCTATGCGGCCGGGTGCTCAGGACGATTCGGCTCCGTCGCCAAAGCCGGAGCAGGCGCTTCGCAAGGAAGCAGTAGTCGGCCGAAGCCCCTGGACTGTCGGAGAGCCGGGTGACGGCGGGCGCCACCTGCCCCTTACGGGCTCTGCCGGTCCTGACGAACCTCGAAGTCAACCGCAGACCGTCTTCGCCGGGTGGAGAGATCTCCCAGCGGGAAGGGGAGCCAGCTCCACTCTCGATATGCGTTCTAGCCGCATTCCTCGCCGCTGCGCCGATCCGTAGGTTTCACGTCATGACGCTTTCAACCAAACACGTACCACTTGTCAACCGGCGACGTGGTCTGTTCATCTTCCTCGGTGTCGCTTACCTCGGCATGTGGGCGGCCATGTCACCGCTCCTGGCCAGCGGTTACCAGCGCGGTGACGCACGCGAGGAGACCGGTGCACTGCAGGAGGTGTGCATCTCCGCCGCGATGTTGGCACCGGCCCTCGCCGCCATTCTCGTCGTCCGCTGGGTCGAGCGCAGCGGTCGGGTGCGGGACACGCTCGCCCTGCGCTGGTCGAAGCCCTGGGGGCATACTGCACGGGCGTGCCTGTTGGCTTTCATCGTTCCCGCCGGCCTCACCACGGCTGCTCTTGTCATCAGCACCTTCGCCGGTCGCTACCAGTTCGGTGGAGTGCACTGGAACGGGCTCGGCTCGTGGGCGACCTCGGCCGTGCTGGGCATGCTGGTCTCGCTGCCGCTGTTCTTCGGCGAGGAGCTGGGCTGGCAGGGCTACCTTTTTCCGCGCCTCGCACAGAACGGTGACCGTCGGAGCCTGATACGGGCGTACGCAATCACCGGCGCGGCCTTTGCCCTGTGGCACCTGCCCACACTGCTGATGGGCGGCCAGTACCCGGGGCGGCCCTGGTACGTGTCGGTGCCCTCCATGGTGGTGAGTTGCCTCCTCATCCTGCCGGTCTTCACATGGCTGCGTCTGCGCTCCGGGTCGGTCGTACCCGCCGTCATCGGCCATGCGTTCGTGAGCTCGGTGAGTGTCGCCATGATCACGGAGTTCGCGGATGCCAAGTCGACGCTGGACCCCCTGCACATGAGCATGGTCGGATGGCCGGGCTGGATCGCCACGGGCGCGCTCGTCGCCTTCCTGGCGCTGACCGGCCGACTCCAGCCATCCTTCTACAAGGACCGCGCCGCCCTTCGCCCCGCATCGAGCCACAAACTGTAAGCGCCTGTTCTGCGGGACCGACCACGCGCCGAGCCCCCAAGGTCCGGGCAGGGCCACCGCCCGCCGAGCCTGGGCCGGGACACGCGCGCTTGACGAGACGCCCCGGCCCAGGTCTCGGTCCCGACCGTACGGGGCCGGGGCCGGGGCAGCACAGAGTCCGCTCGGCTCAGGCAGGGCAGCCGACCGGCGGCACGGGCCAGGAGTACCGGATGTCGGTGTGCAGAGCGAGCACCGAGTGGTCGGCGCCGAGCCGGAACCGTGCCCCCGTGCGGATCGTACGGATACGGATTGGGCACTCTGGCCAGTAACAGTGCAGCGCAGTGCGCCGAGGAGCCCGGACGGCACCAACGCCTCGGACCGTGACATCCCCGACGCTGTCCGGGCGGGAAGGGTGACGGTGCAATGAGTACGGCGGCCTTACCGGGACCGAACTGGTTCGCCGTTCCCCGCGGTGAGTTCTTTGGTCATGAAGACGCGGCTGGTGCCCGGCGGGTCGCACGGCACCTCGCCCAGACGCTTCCCTCCATCGCCTCGGCCTGCCGTCGGATGAACTCTGACCCTGGGCTCCTGCCAGGCCGAGGGCTGCCTCCACGACGCCTTCGGACGAGGGTCCGTCAACCGGATCCCGGGGTGGAGAAGCGGGTCCCGGGTTCCGTGCCCTTCGCGAGGGCCACCGCGAGCGCCCGGAAGATCCGGACCTCCGGGTTGTCGTCGTCGGCCCGTACCGCGAGGTAGCTGCTCTCCCACGGAGCATCGAGGACGGGTACGAAGACGGCGCCCGGCCACGCGTAGTACCGCGCGAAGGAGTGCAGGCCGGAGCCCGCCGCGCGGCCGGTGACCACGCCGGTCAGGACCTCCTGCGGGGTGACGGCGAAATGGGAGCTGCGGCGCTGGGCGCGGTCGTCGAAGTACAGATAGTCGGTGAACGTGTGGGGGGTGTGCCCCGGGACGCGGAACAGGGGCAGCTCGGTGAGGTCCGCGACGCCCACCCCGGACGTCCGGGCGTCGGCCAGTGGCGAGCGCTCGTGCACGACGATGATCCGCTGCTCGGTGGTGAGGACGTCCGCGACGAGCCGCTCGTCGTCCGGGCTCGGCCGTACGAAAGCCACGTCCACCCGGTCCTCCACCAGCGCGGTCACATGCTCCGTGAAGTCCAGCTGCCGGATCTCCACCCGTATCCCGGGCCGGGCCCGCCGGTAGGCGTTGATGGCCGCGGGCGTCAGTTCCGCCGAACCGTGCCCCATGATCCCCACCCGCAGTGGCCGCCCGTCATCCGTCTTCCGTGTGACGTCCGCCAGGTCGTCGAGTGCGGCGTTCGCGGCGTCGAGGAGGGTGCGCGCGTGTCCGGCGAGCCTTGTTCCGGCGGCTGTCGGCACGACGGGGGAACCGGACCGGTCCAGGAGCCGTGCGCCGACCTGGCTCTCCAGGCGGCGTATGTGCTGGGTGACGGCGGGCGGCGACAGGAACAGCCGCGCAGCGGCCCGCCCGAAGTGCCCCTCCTCGACGACCGCCAGGAACGACGACAGCAGTCGCAGGTCAAGCGCCATACGACCAGGGTAGACGGGGAGCCGTTTGGTCCGCGCGGGCCGGTCCCGCTTGGGGAACGGGCCGCGCGGCACGGACCGCCCGGGCCCGACGCAAGAGGCCAGACCCCCCCCCCCGGCCACCCCCACCCCGCCCCCCC
>NZ_JBHVJA010000023.1:10159-71606 GCF_042799335.1 Streptomyces sp. NPDC057697
TCCGCCCGTCCCGCCTGGTACGAGGTCACCATTGTCTGGCACCCCGCAATACTACAAGTGTATCCGGGGCCCTGTTTGCACCCGGGGGGCGTTGCCGGTTTCGTGAACGGCCCGCGCGGACCGAACGGCCGTGGACGTACGAATGAGGCATGACCCCACCCCCTGCCACCCCATCCCCTGCCACCGCACTCCCTGTCACCGCCCCTGCCGTGCCCGTGTCCGCCATACCCGTCCCCGCCACGCCCGTCCCTGCGGCGACCGGCTCCCGGGGCGCCCGTGCCGCATGGATCATGCTGGCTTCCGGTTGGAGCGCCAACCAGTTCTCGGCACTGCTCGGCGCCTACCGCAGCCACCTCGGGCTGGCCGAGTCCACGGTGACCGGCCTGTTCGCGGTGTACGTCGTCGGTCTGGTCCCGGCGCTGCTGATCGCGGGGCCACTCGCGGACCGCAGGGGGCGGCGCCGGGTGGCGCTCGTGGCTCTCGTCCTCAACGTCCTGTCGACCCTGCTCCTGATGGCGGGCGGCGCCTGGGGCGGTACCTGGCTGCTGCTGCCCGGCCGCTTCCTGACCGGTGTCAGCGCGGGCGCGCTGCTGGCTGCGGGCAGTGCCTGGATCAAGGAGCTGTCCGGCTCGCCGCGCCGCCCCGGGCTGTTCGTCTCGGCCGGATTCGCGACGGGCGGCCTCGTGGCGGCGCTCATCGCGCAGTGGGCGCCCTGGCCGATGGTGACGGCGTACGTTCCGCACGTCGTCCTCGGAGCGGCGGCGGGGTGGTTCGCCCTGGCCGCGCCGGAGACGTACAGTCCGCTCCCGGTATCCAGCCCCGAATCCGCCCACGGGCACGGCCGCCTCTTCCGGCGCACGGTCCTGCCCCTGGCGCCCTGGGTCTTCGCGGCCCCCACCATCGGCTTCGTCACACTGCCGAGCACCCTTCACACCGGCCTGATCTTCACGGGCGTCGCGACGGCCGTCGTCCCCGGCACCGGTCTGCTCACCGCACGGCGGGCCGGGTCCACGCCCACCACGGGCCTGCTGGTCGTCGCGGTCGGAACGGCGACCGCCGCCGTCGCGGCCGCGTCGGAGAGCCGGCTCCTCGCCCTCCTTGCCGCGATCGTGCTCGGCGCGGGCTACGGACTGGCCCTCACCTACGGCCTCACCCGCACCGCAGCTCTCGCCCCGCCCCACCGACTCGCCCGCTGGACGGCCCGGTTCTGGACGGCGGCGTACCTCGGCATGTTCACTCCGTACGTCCTCACGCTCCTCGGCCACGTCTCGCCGACGCCGGTGCTGCTGGCGGCCGTCGCACTGCTCGCCCTCGCCCACGCCGCCGTATCGTCATCACGACGACGCCTTCGGCGACGGCCTTCTCCCCGTACATCGCCCAGGTGATCGCTGGGCACCAGGACACAGCCGTGTCGGCGAGTGTGGGAGACACGGGGGCCTTGCCAGGGCAGCATCGGCATGCTTCTGGTGAAAGGTGTTGGTCATGCCGCGGATGTCGAAGATCGAGCTGTACGCGGCGATCCAGTGTGGCCACCGTGGCGGCATGTCGATGCGGGAGCTTGAGCGCGTCCTTGGCGGCTGCGGCGCCAGGGCTGGGCTGGGCACCGAGATTCTCGGTGCCCTCCAGACAGACGGCTTCGGCTTCCTGGACGAGCTCGAATTCGCATGGAAGCCGCGCATCCGTCTCAGCCGGTGAGCAGCAGTGGGGCGGGCAGGGTGATCCTGTCCGCCCCTTTGTCACTGCGACATGCTCATGTCGGCGCTGATCCGAGGTTCTGCGGTGCGGGTGACCGTGACGGTCGGCTTCGGCTTCGGCTTCGCTGTACGAGTGACCGTGACCGTCGGCTGCGGCTTCGCTGTACGAGTGACCGTGACCGTCGGCTGCGGCTTCGGCTTCGCCGTACGAGTGACCGTGACGGTTGGCCGCGGCTTCGGCTTCGCGGCGGCCGCAGCGGGGGACTTGGCGGCCACGGGCTGGTGCGCCGCCTGAGCGGCGGCCGAGGGCTGGGCGGTGGTGAGTGCGGCGGGCACGATAAAGGCGAGGGCCGGCACCGCGGCCATGCCGGCGGCCGCGAGTCCCATGCGTCTGGTGCCGGCAAGCTTCATGATTGCTCCCCAAGGGCCGAGCTGGTGTGAATGATTCGGCGTAATTCCAGCAGAACGGTCCGTTCCCCGGGCCATGTCCGCAAGTTCTGACGGGCCATTCACCCGGGAGTGGGGATTCGTTCGAATCACGGCGTCTACCAGCGGGGAGCCTCCCCGCGCAGCGCGGCGGGCTTCTGGGCCGCCGTGCCAGCGGCCGTCGGCACGCGCGGCAATGGCCTCTGGCGAGGGGTCACGCGACAGGAGCTCCCGGCGTCAGTGGCTTCTGCGCGGGTGCGGCCGCCTCTCTGGTTCACCACTCCGAGGGTGCCCGGTGTTTGTCCTGCACACGGTGGGGTCGTCGGTGCCGGTTACGACGACGAGGCTGTGCATTCGGCCAGCACTGTTCGGGCCAGCCCGCGTAGCCAGACGTGCGCCTGGTCGGTGTCATAGCGCTGATGCCATGACAGGTACACCGGGGCCGAGGGCAGTTCGAGGGGAACGGGAAGCACGGCCAGGGCGAGGTCGGTGACCGCTGACCGTGTGGTGGCTTCGGGGACGCAGATCAGGAGATCGGAGCCGCGCAAGAACTCCAGTGCGGCCGCTTCCGTGGGTGCGGCCGCCACCACTCGGCGCGTGAGGCCGAGTTGCGCGAGGGCGTCGTCGACGGCGTCGCTGAGGTTTCCGCGCCGCGAGACAGTGACGTGTTCGGCGGCGGCGTACTGCTCTGCGGTGACGGTCCGGCCGCGGGCAAGGGGGTGCCCCTGCCGCATGACGACGACGAGGCGGGTCTCGCCGACGCTCTCGGCGCGGATGTCCGGCGCGCTCGGCCGGGTGGCGTTCGCCTCCAGGTCGACCTCGCCTCTTCGTAGCTCGGGGGTGTCGATGCTCGCTTCCGCGAGGAAACGCAGGCGTACGCCCGGTGCCTGTCCGCGCACGGCAGAGAGCAGTGCGGGGCCGCACAGAGCGACCAGGGAGTCGTGCCAGCGGAGGGTGAACGTACGCTCCAGCGTGGCCAGATCGAGTTCGCGGCTCGGCGCCAGTACGCCCTGGACCTGGTGCAGCAGCTCGTGCACCTGCTCCCGTACGGCGATCGCGTACGGCGTCGGGGTCATCGTCCGGCCCGTGCGCACCAGGATCTGGTCGCCGGTCGTGCGCCTGATCCGCCCCAGGCTCCGGCTCATCGCGGGGGCGGTGACGTGCAGGCGGGCGGCCGCTCCCGCCACGCTTCCCTCTTCGAGCAGCGCGTCGAAGGCGGAAAGCAGATTCAGATCCAATTGCATGCGAGTAATTCTATTCGTGCCTGACATGCATTTGAAGTTAATCATGGGCCTGTATACCTTCGAAGCAGAGCGCGGGACAGAACGCACAATTCGTCCCGAATTCCTCAACTCACCCTCTGCATACGGGAGTACAGCCATGTCCGAAACGCTTCAGACCACCCACATCGCCACCTCCGACGCCGAGCTGCTCGACCGGACCGCGATCGCCGTGCGCACGGCCGGTTCGGCGCTGCGCGAGCGTTTCGGTGACGTGGTCCCGTACCGGAGCCGAGAAGAGCTCATGCGCGCGCTCGCCGACAACGACGACACGGCCCTCGGCATCCTGCGCCCCGTCCTCACGCGTCTGCGCCCGGACGCCGGCTGGGTGGAGGACGAACTCGACGGCGGGGCGCTGCCGCCCGGCGAGTGGTGGGTCGTGGACCCGGCCGAGGGCAACGTCAACCACCTGCACGCCCTGCCGGAGTGGGCGGTGACCGCCACCCTCGTACGGGAGAACCAGCCGGTGCTCACCGTGGTCCATCTGCCGCTGACCGGCGAGACCTACACGGCACTCGCCGGTGGGGGCGCCCATCTCGACGGCCGCCCGCTGCACGTCTCTCCGACCACGGACCTCGGTCTCGGCCTCGTGGCCACCAGCCAGGCCCGTCCGGACGAGGACGAGAAGGTGGTGCGGCACATCGGCTCCTCGATCACCGCGATGCTCTTCGACGCACTCGTCGTTCGTACTGCCGTACCCGCGACCTTGCATCTGCTGAACGTGGCCGCCGGCCGGATCGACGTCTTCTGGCAGTTCGCCGGCGCCCGCGCGGATCTGCTGCCCGGGGCGCTGCTCGTCGCCGAGGCCGGCGGCCGGATCTCCGACGCCGAGGGCCGTCCCTGGACTCCGCAGAGCGAGAGCTTCCTGGCCGCCGCGCCCGGCGTGCACGCCGAAGCCGTCAACACGCTCTCCCTCTGACCACACAACGCCGGCTGCACGCACGGAAGGACCAGATCAACATGACCACGATCGCCATTCTCGGAAACGGCCGCGTCGGCGGGAACCTGGCCACCGCCCTCACCCGGGCAGGGCATGAGGTGACCGCGGTGGACCGCACTCCGGGCGCCGCCGCGTCGGCAGCGCGGACCGCCCGGATCGTCATCAACGCCACCCCGGGCGCCGGCTCGCCGGAACGGCTGACCGCGCTGCGCGAGGAACTGCGCGGCAAGGTCCTCATCGATGTCTCCAACGCCACCACCGATGGGCCCGACGGTCTGCCCGCCGACCTGATCCACCCCGGTTCCAGCCTCGCCGAGCAGCTTCAGGAAGCGCTCCCCGAAACGCGTGTCGTCAAGACGCTCAACACCATGCTCTTCCCGGTGATGACCGCACCCGCCGCACTGGCCCAGGCACCCGACGCCTTCCTCTCCGGCGACGACCCGCAGGCCAAGCAGACCGTTCGTGAACTGCTCGTGGACCTCGGCTGGCGGGAGGAGTGGATCACCGATCTCGGCGGGATCCGGACCGCCCGCGCCACGGAGGCCGCGATACTTTTCGTACCGCATGTGATCCGGTCCAGCGGATTCGCGCCCTTCGCGGTCTCGATCGCCCGCTGATCCGGGCCGGCCACGGCCGGGCTTCGTCCACAGCGTGGTGCGGGCCGGGCCGTCCCGGGCTCGCAAGTTCCGCCTCCGGGTGCTCTGACGGACCGCGAGTCAGCGCGAGTTCGCAAGGCTCAAGGAAGGTCGCTGTCGCCTCCTAGGTTGGCGATCATCCGCCGGAGCACATTCAAAGTGGTGACGTAGTCGGCGGTCTCCACGCCGTTGTGCGTCCGCTCGTGGACTTCGAGGGTGCGGGCCCTTGCGCGCTGCCGTCCCTCTTCGCCGGCCTCGGTGAGGGTGAGGCGGCCGCCCGGCTCCGCGATCCAGCCACGGGAGGCGAGGTCGTCGTAGACAGCCTCGAAGTCGGTGTCCTGGCGGTCGAAGGGGGAGAGCTTGGCGGTGAGGGGGGCGCGGGTCCACTGCTCGGGGGCGCCGGCGACGTGGTTGAGGATCCACCAGTGCGGTTGGGTGAGCCCTTCCTCGGCAAGGGCACCACGGATGCTGCCGACGATGATCTCGTTTGCGGCCCCGCTCCAGTAGCCGATGGGCTGGGCGGCCAGCCGGTCCTGTGAGTACTCGGTGATCGTCATAACCGGGAGCCTAAAAGCTCAAGCAGGGTTGAGGTCAATGGTCGGCATCCGATCCTGACCACGACGGCGGTGGTGCTCGCGCATCTCCCACGGATGCGGCTCGCCCCGCGCCCCCTCTGGCCAGGGGTCCTGTCTCCGGATCTCGAACACGTCCGTGCCGCTCGGGTCAGGGGCCGCCGACGGTGTCGTCCGCGCCGCCGACCACGTCCGCCGCTTCGAATGCCTGGGCGACGGCCAGGCTGTCCTCGTAGACGTGGTGCCGGGTGACGAGGCCGTCCGCGACGGTGAGGTGGAGAGCGAACCGCGCTCGGTAGGCGCGTCCGGTGGGGCGGGCGGTCTGGCGGATCTCGCCCAGTACGACCGCGTCGCTTCCGTCGACAAGGATGCGCTCGATCTCGGTCGCCACCTGCTCCGGCACGTGGTACTCGGCGAGCTCGCGGTAGTGGGCGGCCGCGTCCGCCCGGGTGGACCGGTGACGGATCCATGGCGTGGCGGGACGACCGTGCTCGGCCTCCGGCCAGTCGAGCTTCCAGTCGCCCTGCTCGGCATACATCTCGGCGATGTGCTCGGGGTTCCCCGCGCCGATTCTGCGCAGCAACTCCTCAACCACGGCGCGCGTGTTCGCGGGCGGGGCAATGGACATGGCCGGCCTCTCCTCCAGGTCCGCGTCCTCCGACGCGAAGAGATCACCAATCCTGTCGGCACGGGCACTCCGAGACGATTACCTCCGGAGTAAGGCGAGCGGATCACCACGTTCCATTCGTACGGCCATGGGTCGGTCACACCGCGCTCGCCGTCGGTCCCGATCCCTTCCTCGTCCCGGGCACGCGGCCCCGGCGGCAGCCGGACTCCTTATCACCGATCACCGTTTCTCGGCGCGGCCAGACCGGGTCGTGGCCGGATTCGATGTGGTCCCTGACCGGCTCGACGGCGGCCGGGCAACCCCGTCAGGCGGCTTCGTTCTCGTTCCGGACCGCGCCCAGAGCTCCGAGTGGCGCAGCCTCGCTCCGGGAGGACCCGGCCGGGGCGCCCCGCCCCACCAGCCACGACGGGCAGCAGCCAACTCGGCGGACCGTTCGTGGTGTTGGATCGCCGGGCGGAGGCTCCGCTTACGTCGGGCGTGCGCCGGGGGCCAAGAATTGGTCTGTACCAGATCTGGCGAAGCTCTTGCCAGAAACCGCTCACCTGGGCAGGATTTGACTCGCGATCAAGCAGGTAATCACTTGCTTTCTCATCCCATGTCGCGCTTTGGCATCCGCGGCGTCCGTGGCACCCCATGGGACGCACCCGCCGAAGCCGGATCGTTCCGCTCCACGTTCCACCTGCACATGCGCCTCCTCCCCTCACGCATCGCCATCGGACGAAGGAGTTCCCATGTTCACGAAGTCCCTTTCCAGGAAGCACGGCGCCGTCGGCGCCGTGGCCGTCGCGGCGGCCACGGCGGGCATGCTGCTGGCCACGGCTCCCGCAGCCCAGGCAGCGCCCGGCGACTGCACCGTCTCGTCCGGGAGCAGCAGCCTCTCCAGTGTCTGCACCAGCGGCACCGGGCAGCACCGGGTCCACGCGGTGCTCAACCCGCTCGATCCCAGACTTCCGCAGCGCATCATCCTCGGTAACTGGGCCCCGGTCGGCCAGACGTCGGTCGCCTCCAACCCGTGGGGGGCGGGGTACGTCGCGAACGTCTGGGTGGACCGCATCGACTAGGACGTGCCCGCCGCTGGTAGCGGTGAGGCGATGACAGCCGTATGAAGCGTGACAGGCCGGCCCGTGAATCGGGCCGGCCTTGTCGTGTTCGCGGTGTGGGACGGACAGGCGGACGGCGGCGCACGGGCATAGGCGGAGGGCGGACGGGCGTACGGCGTACGGATCGTCGCCGGGGCGGGCCGTGGGCCGGAGGGAAGGTCCGGGGCGGGACGGCGCGCGCGGCGCGGCGGGTCTACGCGGCCGGTGGCGGCTGGGGTTCGTTGACGGCGTCCGGGGCGGGCAGTCGGGCGGTGGAGTCCGCGTACTTGAGGAGGAGGCGGGCGAGTTCAAGCCGTTCGGCGTCGGGCCAGTCACGGGTGATGTATTCGAATGCCTGCCGCTGCTGGCGGCGGAAGAGGGCGAGGAGGGCGGCCCCTTCCTCGGTGAGGTGGAGCACGGTCCGGCGCCCGTCCCGCTGCGAGGCCGCGCGGATCAGGTAGCCGTGGGAGATGCAGTCGCTCACCATGCGGCTGGCCACCGACGGGTCCACCGAGAGGTGGTCGGCAAGCCCGCCGACCGTCATCTCCGTGTCCGTCGCCCTTGCCTCGTCGACGAGGTTGAGGACGAGGTTGCGCTTGAGGTCCTTGGGGCTCGCCGGGGGATCGACCGGGGCCTGCCTGGTGCGGGGCCTCAGCCGGGCGAAGGCCGTGCCGACGGCGTCGAGAAGGGCCTGCTCCTGCGGCGTGTAGGCGTCCGTATCGGTCATCTCCTCAGCGTATCGCATACATCTGCAGTCAGCAGATACATGCAAAGCTGCATGGAATTGCTCATTGCATTAATGTGGTGATCGCGGCGGGGGAACTCGGTGCCAGTCGAGCGATGTGCCTGCCCGGAGGAGAGAGTCATGATCACAGCCATCACCAACGGTCGGGTGTTCGACGGTGAGCAGGTGCGGGAGGAGACCACCGTCGTACTGGAGGGCACGCGGATCATCTCCGTCGGAGGTGAGCCGCCCGCCGGGGCGGAGGTCGTCGATGCCCGGGGCGGGACGTTGCTGCCCGGCCTGTTCGACGCCCATGTCCACACCTCCGACGAGGCACTCGCCCTGGCGCTCCGGTTCGGGATCACGACCGAACTGGAGATGCAGGGCATGAACACCAAGGCCGGTCGCGCGCACATCACGGAGAACGACTCCCTCGCCGATGTCCGCTCGGCGGGGTTCGGTATCACTCCTCCCGGCGGCCATCCCAGCGAACTCATGCCGAAGGACTTCTCGTTCACGGGGCACGGCGGAGAAACCGGCGGAGGGCCCGGCGAGGAGAAGGGGCCCGGCGGAGGGCCCGGCGAGGAACCCGATCGTTCGAGGCCGCGGGAGATGCCGCTGATGCCGTTCTCCACCACTCCGGAAGAAGCGGTGGCCTTCGTCCCCCGGCTCGTCGCGGCGGGCTCGGACTACATCAAGTTCATGGTCGACGACGGCACCGTCGAGGGCCACCCCGGTCTGCCGATGCTCGATCAGGCGACCCTGACCGCGGGTGTTGCCGAGGCCCACCGGAACGGGGTGCTCACCATCGCCCACACCCTGACCGTCGACGCGACACGGATGGCGATCGAGGCCGGCATCGACGGCTTCGCCCACCTGTTCATGGACCAGCCGCACACCGACGAGATCATCGGTCTCATCGCCGCCTCCGGCGCGTTCGTCATCCCCTGTGTCGTCCTGAACGCCTCCATGATGGGTATCACCGGCTCGTCCCTCGCCGAGGACCCACGCGTCGGATCACGCCTGGACGGACCCTGGACGAACACGCTGACCAGCAGTTACAACCGTTACCCGCAGGGCAGGCTGGATGACGTACTGGCCTCGGTCAAGGCCCTGCACGACGCCGGTGTCGACCTCATGGCGGGCACCGACGCGGCGCCCCTGCCCCTGCCATTCCTGGGAGGTGTGGTCCACGGGGCCAGCGTCCATCAGGAACTCCAGTACCTCGTCCGGGCCGGCCTCACACCGGTCCAGGCCCTCCGCGCGGCGACCCTCACTCCGGCACGCCGCTTCGGTCTGGAGGACCGTGGCCGCATCGCCGAGGGCCTGCGGGCCGACCTGTTGCTCGTGGACGGCGACCCCACGACCACGATCGGCGACACCCTCAACCTGCGTGACGTATGGCGTCGCGGCTTCCGCACCACGCTTGCGGACTCGTAGAGACCGGCCCCCCCCCGGCGGCCGAGCGGGACCGGTTGTCCCGGTACCGGTTGTCGCGGGGACTCCTCCGGCCGGTTCGTACGTGCTGTCCTATGGTTCCGGGATGAGCAACTCCGCTGCGGCAGCCGTCCTCACCACCGACGGCCTCCCCGAAGCACTGCATGCGGTGCGCACCTTGCCGCGCGTGGCCGACACCGATCACATCGAGGTCGGCTTCGAAGTGCATGTCCGGAACCGGAACGGCGACCAGACCGCCCGCGTCCACTGGCTCGCCGATCGGGTGGGCGGCCGGTTCACGGGCAGGGTGGAGTTGGCGCCGCTGTAGTCCCCCGGGGCCCGGTCCCGGCACCGGGGCCCCGGGGGAGAAACGGTGGAGTCATCGACTACTGACCGCCGCGGGCCATGAGGACCGGCTGGAAGAAGCCGGTCTCCGCAGGTGTCCGCCATACGAGGTCGACGAACCCGGCCTCCGCCGCGAGGCCGGCCAGCCGGTCCTGGCCGAGTGCCCAGTAAGTGGTCCGGCGGACCTGGACGCCCCATTCTCCGCCCGCCGGAACGAGTTGGAAGTGCTCCAGGTCGTAGTGCTCGCCGTCGTCGTGCCAATGCCAGAGCTGAAAAGTGACGGTGCGTCCGCCGTCGTCGGTGCCCTCGGCAATCCGGTGGATCTGCGGAGGCGTCGACGCCGGGCGGTCGCGCAGCAGATCGTCGTAGGGACGTGTGCTGACCAGCAGCAGGCCGGAAGGACGCAGCACGCGGCGCATCTCGGCCAGGGCGGTGCGTACATCCTGATCGGTCAGCAGATGCGGCAGCGAGTTGTCGGCACAGACGACGGTGTCGAAGCGGCCGTCAGGAAACGGCAGGCGTCGCATGTCGGCGGCGGCCGTACGCAGGTCCAGGCTCCGGCGGGCGGCCTCACGGGCGGCGCGAGCGGCGGCGCGCGGGCTGATGTCGGTCCCGGTGACGTGATGCCCGCGCTGTGCCAGGCCGATGGCCTGCGTGCCGATGCCGCAGGAACAGTCGAGCACCGACGCACCGTCCCGGCCGATCAGGGCGTCCAGGGCAGCGCCCTGCCGCCGGATGCTCGCGTCCCAGTCCGGGTAGATCAGGTGGTAGTCGTCGGCCAGCTCGTCGTAGAAGCGGGTCACAGATATCTCGGGCATGGCCGGAGGCTACCGCGTCGCCTTTTCCCGGAAGCGCCGGTCGTTCTCCTGGCCGGTCAGCACGGGCGGCCGTGCGGGCCACCGTGCGTGGCGGCGTGTGGAGCGCCGTGCGGGCCGTCGGGCCGTCCCGTCCCGTGCGCAACCGCGTGTGTGGTGACGTCAACTGCCGCTGGTGCTCGGGTTCGAGCGGGCATTTCGTGTGGGCCGCGCCGCCTGGCCGCTGATTCCCCGTGTCTGCCCGCTCGATGGTCTCCCTGAACGCGGCCCTGCGGACCGGCGAGGGCCCCGGTGTGACGTCCGGGACCCGTCGCGGACACGTCGCGGGGTACTGCAACCGTGGCGAAGGGAGCGGTGCGGCGGCGGGTGGTCGCGGGGAGCCGGGGCGGGCGTGTGACGGTAGCGCTATGCACGGTCCCGGCCAGTCCTCCTCCTCCGCGCACCGGGGGTGGCTGGCGTTTCTGCTGCGGGAGCGTCCGCGGCCCCGTGCGCTCCGGGAACGGCCCGGGGCCTGGCGGGCGGCCGTGGCGGCGGTGTGTTTCGGGGCGTTCATGGGCCAGTTGGACGCCAGTATCGTCACCCTCACCTACACGAGCCTGCGGGCGGAGTTCGATGCGCCGGTCGCCGCGGTGGAGTGGGTGTCGCTGGCCTATCTCCTCGCGCTGGTCGCGCTGCTGGTGCCGGCCGGGCGGTTCGCCGACGCCCATGGCCGTAAGCAGTTCTATCTCTACGGGTTCGTCGTGTTCACCGCGGCCTCGGCTGCTTGCGGGCTGGCGCCGACGCTCGGTGCGCTGGTGGCCTTCCGGGTGGTACAGGCGGTCGGCGCGGCGATGCTCCAGGCCAACAGTGTCGCCCTGGTGACCACCAGCGCGCCCCGGCAGCAGATGCGCGCGGCGCTGGGGGTGCAGGCCGCAGCGCAGGCGCTGGGTCTGGCCCTGGGGCCGACCCTGGGCGGTCTGCTGGTGGCGACCGTCGGCTGGAGGTGGGTGTTCGGTATCAACGTCCCGGTCGGGATCGTGGCGGTGGTCCTGGGCTACTACGTGCTGCCGCGCACCCGCGCCCGTACCCCGATGGCCGTGTTCGACTGGCTGGGTCTGCTCCTTCTGGTGACGGCCACCACCAGTGGGCTGCTCGGAATCTCGGCGCTCTCCGGTCTGGCGCTGCCCGGGTGGTCGGTGGCTGTCCTGTTCGCCGTGGCCGTGGGAACGGGGGCGGCCTTCTTCGTCCGGCAGCGGCGGGCCGCCGCTCCGCTGGTGGACCTGGAGCTGCTGCGGAGCCGCGCGGTGTCCCTGGGTCTGGCGGGCGCGTTGTGCGGCTACCTCGTCCTGTTCGGTCCCCTGGTGCTGGTGCCGCTCGTCCTCACCGGCCGAGGGACCTCGGGGCTGGTCACGGGCGCCGTGCTGACGGCGCTGCCGGCGGGATTCGCGCTCGCCGCGACGGCCGGCGACCGGGTGGTTCCTCGCGCGCTGACCGATCGTGACCGCTGTCTGGCCGGGTCCGGGCTGTGCGTGGTGGCACTGGCCGCGCTGCTGGCCGTGCCGTTCGCCGTGGCCTGGCTCGCCCCGGTGCTGGGACTGCTGGGGGTGGGGCTCGGAGTGTTCACCCCGGCCAACAACGCGGTGATCATGGGGGCCGTCCCGGTTCGCGCCTCCGGCACCGGAGGCGGTCTGGTCAACATGGCCCGGGGGCTGGGTACCGCGCTGGGGGTCGCGCTGGTCACGCTCGCGCTGAACGGCGGGGCGGCGGGACCGCGCCGGGCCGTTCTCGTCCTGCTGCTGGTGGCGGCGCTGACCGTCGTCACCGCGTGGGCGGGCTCCGCCGGTACGGCATTCGGCCACAACTCCCGGGAAGAACCGTGAGGGTGGCGGCGGTGGCCGCCCCGGCCCGAGCCGACGATCCGCACCAATACGTGCGGTCGGCGCCATGGCTCGCTTCCGCAGGACGGGCCTCCGCAGGACGGGCCTCCGCAGGACGGCCGGAGTGCGGATGGCCGGAGTGCGGATGGCTTGCGGCCGCGGCGTCCGGAGTCGGAGCGAGTGCCGTAGTACCCATATCTGGAGTGAGAATCACACCGGTTTGTCACCATTCTGTACCAGATCGGGGAATGCGCACCGGTTCTCGCAGATGGTGTGGATAGCGTCCCGCTCCATGAGCACTGTGCATCTGCCTCCTGCCGAGTACTACGCCACCCTCCCCAAGATCGTCGGTGGGGCGGGAGCGGTCATCCGCGACACCACCGGCCGGTTCCTTCTGGTGAAACCGTCCTACCGCGACCACTGGGAGGTCCCGGGAGGCGGGCTGGCGCCGGGCGAGGACCCGAGGCGAGCGGTGCGGCGCGAGATCAAGGAGGAGTTGGGGCTCAACCTCACCCCCGGGAGGCTGCTGGCCGTCGACTGGGTGCCCGAACAGCCCGACGGCCACCCCCCGCTGTGCAACTTCGTCTTCGACTGCGGCCTGACCACGAAGGACGAGGCGCGGCGGCAGGTCCGTCTCGACTCCGGCGAACTGACCGAGTGGACGCTGGCGTCACCCGAGGAGTGGGACGCCCTCCTCCCGCCGCATATGGCCCGCCGCCTCCACGCCTGTGCCCGCGCCCTCACCCACGACACCACCCTCTACCTGCACCACGGGTTCGATCCCATCCGGCACCACACCTGATCTCCCACCGCTCCTCCCCCGGCCCGGGGCGTCCCCCGGCGCCCCCGACCGCGAGGGCCGTACCTCACTTGCGTGCGACGAACCCCCACTGGTCGACGGGCTCGGCGCTCGCCTCGTCCGGATTCGGGCGCCACAGGGAGATGGATCCGAAGCCCGGAGAGACCAGTTCCATCCCCTCCGCGCTCGCGAGGATCTCCTCGGGCCGGCGCACCAGATAGGGCGGGGTGTCCCCGGAGGCGTAGGCCTCCTGTGCGGCCAGCGTCGCTTTCGTGGCGACCGTGTCGCAGAGGACCAGATGGCTGCCCTCGGCGACACCGGCCATGTACCGGCGCATGAGGTCGATGCCGGCCTGGGGATCGACGTGTCCCAGCGTGGAGAGCACCATGACGGCCACCGGCTGCGTCATGTCCAGGGTCTCCGCGGCTTCCTGGAGCACCCGTTCGGCGTCGAGCATGTCCGCGTGCACGTAGTTCGTCATGCCGTCCGGCGCGCTCGTCAGGAGGGCGCGGGCGTGGGCCAGGACCAGGGGGTCGTTGTCGACGTAGACGATGCGCGCCTTCGGTTCGATGCCCTGCGCGACCTCGTGGGTGCTGTTCTGGACGGGCAGCCCGGTCCCGATGTCGAGGAACTGGGTGATGCCCGCTTCGCCCGCCAGGTACTGGACGGCTCGGGCCTGGAAGGCGCGTGAGGCCAGGGCGAGGTCGCGCGTCTGGGGGTAGCTCGCGATGACCTGGTCGCCCAGGGCCTGGTCCACCGGGTAGTGGTCCTTGCCCCCGATCCAGTAGTTCCAGACCCGGGCCGAGTGGGGTATGCCGCTCTTGATCCGGGCTTCGAGTTCGGGGCTGTTGTTCATGTGCAACCTTGCTTCTTGTTGTGGGCCTGGTCAGCCGGCTGACCAGTGGGGTCGCTGGTCGCGTCGGATACGGGCAGGCCGGTCCACGTGGCGTCCTCGTAACCGTAACTGCCCCGGAAGGCTCCCAACTCACTTTCCGCACGGTCGAATCGAGCTCCCGACGAACTCCCGACGAGTTCCTGCCCAGCTCCTGACGAGCTCCTGACGAGCTCCTGACGAGCTCCTGACGACTCGCGCGCGTGTACTGACACGTGTCATCGCTCAGCGGGGTGGGCCGGCGGCCCCGGCCGTGGGCGGGTTCGGCTCGGAGTCCCCGGGCGTCGACTCAACGCGCTGCCCACGTGGTCGAGTCCCCGGGGGCCGACCCAGCCTGCCGCTGCTGGTGTCGACCCCCGGGGTCGGCTCAGCGCCCCGCTGCCGTTGCCGGCTTCGCGAGGGTGCAGCCCGTGGCCGACAGGTCGAGCTTGTTGCCCGTCGTGAAGCAGGCGGGGATGCCGTAGGTCTCCTCGGCGTATCCGGTGCCCTCGTGGATGGTGACGGCTCCCTGCTCGCTGACCTCGCAGGGGTTGTCAAGGGTGCAGCTTTCGCCGTTCTCGTTGATGGTGTTGTTGATCGCCGTGACCTGTCCGGTCGTCGTGTCGATGACCGGGGAACCCGAGGTGCCGCCGATGACCTGGCATTCCGGGGTGTAGCGGACCGCGTCCTTCCATGTCCACTGGCTCTCCTTCAGGCGGTACGCGAATCCGTCGATGGAGCAGGAGTAGACCCGCTTCCAGTAGGCGGAGACCACGTCGATCGCATGCCCCTGCACCGGGTGGGTCGCGGACAGCGTCAGCGGCGCAATGCCCGTGGACTGCTGTATCTGGGCGTAGGTCTTGGTCAGTTGGTAGATCGTGACGTCCGTGTCGGTCATCGTCGCGTAGACGACCTTGTTCGCCTTGAGCGTTCCCGCGGTGCCGGCCGAGGCGTTGAGCAGCGTGAAGCTGCGGGTGGAGGACTGGTTGGTGATGACCTGGCCCGCGCTCGGGAGGCCCGTTTCGAGGCAGTGGCCGTTCGTCATGACCAGCGCCGGGTCCGTCGCCTGCGAGTTCGGCATGCGGATCAGGGAGCCCGAACAGTTGCTGAGCGCCACGGTGCCGGCGAAGGAGGAGGCCGTCACCGGCGCGGGCGTACCGCCGGGGTGCACCGCGGCCGCCGCGGCGGTGGGGGTCGCCCCGCTCACGTGGTCGGGTGCTGCGACCGCCGTACCCGTGGTGGCCGTGAGGGCGGCTGCGCCGAGGACAACGGCGGTGAGGGTGGCGAGGAGAGGCTTGCGCATGGTGATGGTCGGTCCTCTCGGTCCGGTCCGAGGAGCCCGGTGGCCCCTGGACAGCGAAGGGTGACCGCATTGTCGGCGTACAGCCAAGTCCTTCGCTACCCCGCAGCTTCTTCCTGGCTCTTTTGCCCCTCTTGACGGCCACCGCCCCGGTGGTTTCGCCACCGGGGCGGGAGGCGCGCAGAGACCGGGGTGCGCAGTGGCCGGGGTGCGTAGAGGCCGGGGTGCGTAGAGGCCGGGGTGCGTAGAGGCCGGGGTGCGTAGAGGCCGACGGCGTGTAGTCGGCTTCCGGGCCGAGGCGAAGCTCGGGGTCGTCACCGAGACCCTCCGGCCGTACCCCCAGGCGTGGTTCCTCACCCGCAGGGTCACGACGCACGACACCCGCATGGACGGGCACCCGCTCCCCGCCCGGGACCAGCCTCGCCTACAGCCCCTGCCTCACCCACCCCCACCCCCGACCTCTACGAGGATCCCGAGGGCCCCGACCGCCCACGCCCGCCCGGACGGCAACGGGCAACAGATCCGCCCCGTCCGGGGAGCGCCGTTCGGACCGGGCACGCTCCGGATGCGGGCGGCGCCCCGGCAGGGTGCGTCAGGACGGCCGGGGCCTGTCGCATGTCGGCTGCGGCCACCGCGGTGTCCCGGAGGCGTCGGCCCGTTCCAGGGGTCCTGCGGTGGCCACCGGCGGCGCCGAAGGCGGGTTCAGGGGGCCGTCCGGTCGGTCAGAGCCCTACCGGGTCGAGGTAGGTGGCCGGGTGGGTGGCGCCGTCCTGCTTGAGGATCTGGCCGCCGAACGGCCACTTCAGGGTGAAGTGCTTCGTCTCGTTCGGCGGGGTGACCAGGAACTTCGCCGGAACGAACTTCTCCTTCTGCGGTGTGGACTTGGCCACCGGAAGCAGGGTGATGCCGAAGTCCACCGTGGCCCCCTGTTCCAGGACCATCTTCACGGGCTTCTTGGAGGAACGCGCCAGCGACCAGGTGCCGTCGGTCTTCTGGGCACCGACCATGTCCACGCCGGCGAAGCCGGAGAGGGTGCAGGTGCGCTTGCTCCGGTTGGTGAACCAGACGTACGCCTGGGTCTGCTTCTTGGTCTGTCCCATCTCCGGTGCCGCGTCGCCCCCCAGAGCGAAGCCGGCCTTCAGGTCGGCGGTGTGGCAGCGGGTCGGCCCGGCCTTGGCGGAAGCGGCCGAGGCCGGGACGGCGGCAGCGGCGGTACCGGCGGCGACGACGGCCGCGAGGGCCACGGCGGTCAGCTTGCTCTTCATGAAGTTTCCCCTCGGATACGGATCGGCGCGCGGAGTCAGTGCGCGTCCGCACCGGAAGATGCGCAATGTCCGGGGGAGGTTCGGTGGGCCGGAGGACCTTTTACGGGCATCCGGCCCGCAACTGCGGTCAGGTGTACGAACGCTGGGGACGCGGCGCCCACCGGCACCCGGGCCCACCCGCGCACCGGCCGCCGTCCACGCCCGGCCTCGCTTGTCCGCGCCCGGCCTCGGAGGCTCCGGCGGCGACCGCGCGGGCGAGGTCGCCGTCACCCGATCCGCCGTATCCGCCGGGCCGCCAAGCCTCCGGGCCGCCGGGCCCCCGGTCCGCCGTATCCGCCGGGCGACCGGTGTCATCCCCGTCAGGCCCCGGGTGTCCGCACCTTCGGCCAGTCCAGGCCGCGCAGTTCGGCGTCCAGGCCGCCGTCGCAGTACATCAGGGTGCCCACGCAGTATCCCGACTTGGCGGAGAGCAGGAAGTGAACCAGTTCCGCGACCTCCTCGGCACTGCCCGCCCGGCCCGCGGGGACGGACTTGAGGAATGCCTCGATCCCGGCGGCGATCTGCGGGTCCTGGCGGCCCGCCCTGGTCATCGGGGTGTCGATGAAGCCGGGTGCGATGGCGTTGAGGCGGATGCCGTCCGCGATGTATTCGGCGGCACGGGTGCGGGTGTAGTAGGCGATCGCGGCCTTGGTGGCCGGGTAGGTCAGGACGCCGCCCTCGTCGGCCCGCGCGTCCGCGAGTGCCCTGGCCGCGCCCTCGTCACCTGCCAGGCACGCTTCGGCCAGCTCGGGGCTCCAGCCAGGCTGTGTGCTGACGGAGTTGGACGAGGCGAGCACCACGGAGGACTTCTCCGCCGCGGCCAGCGCCGGCCTCAGCTCCTCCAGCAGTCCGACGGCACCGAAGTAGTTGACGGAGACCAGGAGGCTCGCGGGGCGGCCCGCGCCGCCGGAGATCCCGGCGAAGGGCACGAAGCCGTCCAGCCGTCCGTCGCACAGGCGGGTGATCGCGGCCGCCGCGTCGGCCCGCCCCTGCGGTGTTCCGAGGTCGGCCTCCACATCGGTGCCGCGCAGATCCACACCGATGACACGGTGTCCTTCTGCCGTGAGCAGGGCCGCGATCGAGGCGCCCATGCCGGATGCGGCTCCGGTGACCGCGATGGTTCCCATGAAAATCTTCTCCTCGTGTTGCGCGGTGGGGGGTGTTGAGGTGCGGGTGCCCCGGTGGCCGGTTCTCTCTGCGGCCGGTTCTCTCTGCGGCCGGCTCTCTGCGCGGCCGCCGGAACCGGGCACGCGTATCAGCGGAGCTTCACGGCCCCGCCGTCGGCCATCAGGGTCTGCCCGGTCATGTACTGGGCGTCGTCGCCGGCCAGGAAGGCGACGACGGGGGCGACGTCGCGCTCGGGGTCGCCGAACCTGCCCAGCGGCACCGAGGCGGCGGACTGCGCGTACTGCTCGGGACGGGCCTCGGCCCACTGGGCCACACCGGCGGTCAGGGCCATCGGGCAGACCACGTTGACCCTGATGCCGTACGGGGCCCATTCGTTGGCGGCCACCCGGCTCAGGCCACGGATCGCTTCCTTCGCCGCCGCGTAGGAGGCCTGGTTCGGCTGGCCGTTCAGACCGGCTCCGGAGCCGAAGTTGATGACACTGGCGGAGCCGGACCTCTTCAGTTCGGGCAGTGCGGCGAGCATGAAGTTGCGGGTCGCGTACGGACCGGTGTCCATCGCGAGGTTCCAGTCGTCGTCCGTCTGCTCCTCGAACGGCTTCTGCCGCGACACGCTCGCGTTGTTCACCAGCACGTCCAGGGCGCCGAAACGGTCGACGGCGGTGGCGACGGCCGTGCCGGCGACCTTCCGGTCGGAGACGTCGCCCCGCAGGAAGACCACGGCGTCGCCGAGTTCTTCGGCGATGCGCTGTCCGGCCTCCTCCTGGAGGTCGACGACGACGACCCGGGCGCCGCGCGCGACGAACACCCTGGTGATGGCGCCACCGATACCGGAGGCGCCTCCGGTGACGATGGCCGTCCTGCCCCGCAGTGCGTCGGAGTTCATGGTGCGATTCCTTTCGTGGCTGTCCGCGCCGCGGGCCGACCCGCGGCGCGGGGGAAGTCGGGGGCCCGCGGGCCTGCTCGCCCGCCCGGCCCCCGGACTCCGGGGCGTGATGCCCTGGTCACACGTTTCAGTCGGGGAGCTGGGCGCGCCGCCCCGGAGCGGCGGACGACTGCATGGTCATTCCGCCGTCGACGACCAGCAGCTGGCCGGTGAGGTAGCGGGACTCCTCGGAGGCGAGGAACACCATGGTGTGGCCGATGTCCTCGGGCGAGCCGAGCCGGGGCAGCGCGTTGCCCTTCTTGAGGCTCTCGATGACGCTGTCCGGAAGGTTGTTCTCCAGGGCGGGGGTCAGGACGGCGCCGGGGGCGACGGCGTTGCAGCGCACGTTCTGGGGCCCGTACTGGACGGCGGTGGACTTGGTGATGCTGACCACGGCCGCCTTGACCGCCCCGTAGGACGTCTGCAGGACATCACCGACGAGTGCGGCGACCGAGGCGGTGTTGATGATCGAACCGCCGCCGGCACGGATCATGTGCGGGATCGCGTGCCGGGTGCCGAGGAGGGTGCTGGTCACGTTGCGCTCCACCGCCCTGTGGAACTCGCCCATGTCCATGCGGAGGACGTCCAGGTCGGTACGCGGGTCGGTGCCGCCCACGTGGTTGCAGAGCACGTGCAGGCCCTGGAACTCGCCGACGGTGGCGGCGATCATGTCCACGATCGAGCCCTCGTCGGTGACGTCCACGGTCACGGGCAGGGCCCGGCCGCCGGCCTTCTCGATCAGCGCGGCCGTCTCCTCGGCGGCCTCGGTGTGGAAGTCGGCGACGACGACCCGCGCGCCCTCCCGGCTCATGAGCTGGGCGGCGGCCCGGCCGATGCCACTGCCCGCACCGGTGATGACGGCGACCTTGTCCTTCAGGCGTTCCATGGGTGTCTCCTTCGTCGTTGCTGTTCTCGGTTGTTGTTCTCGGTTGTTGTTCTCGGTTGTTGTTCTCAGTTGCTGTTCTCAGTTGCTGTGTCCGGGGCGCGGCGGGTCAGCGGGAGACGGCGGCCGCGGCCGGGGCGGATTCCGGCGCGGCGGCGCGCCGGACCCGGGGAATGAAGAGGGTGAGGACGATGCCGGCGAGCGCGGCCAGCAGCGCCACGACATAGGTCATGCGGAAGCCGTTCTCGGTCGGTACGGAGACCGGGCCGAGTTGGGTCGACATGCCGGCGAGCATCGCCGCCATCACCGCGCTGGACGAGGACGTGCCGACCGAGCGCATCAGGGAGTTGATGCCGTTGGCGGACGCCGTCTCGGTCACGGGAACGGCGCCCATGATCAGGGCGGGGCTGGCGGCGTAGGCGATGCCCACACCGGCACTGACGATCATCGACATGACGATGATCTGCCAGACCTCCGCCATGAGCCCCAGGCCGACCCCGTACCCGACGCCGATGACGCAGAGACCGGTCAGCAGCGTCACCCGGGCGCCGTGCCGGGCGGTGATGCGGGCCGAGAGCGGCGCGAAGGCCATCATGACCAGGCCGCTCGGCGCCAGGGCGAGGCCCGCGGCGAGCACGGACTGGCCCAGGCCGTACCCGGTGGCGGAGGGGGACTGGAGCAGCTGCGGCAGCACCAGCGACGTCGCGTACATGGAGAAGCCGACCATGAGGGACGCCAGGTTGGTGAAGAGCACGGGGCGGCGGGCGGTGACCCTCAGGTCCACCAGCGGCTGTGCGACGCGCAGTTCGTACACGCCCCAGAGCGCGAGGACCACGACACCGCCGGCGAAGAGTCCGAGGACGGGGCCGCTGGTCCAGCCCCAGCCGCCGCCCTTGGTCGCCGCAAGGAGCAGGCACACCAGTCCCGCGGCGAGTCCGATCGCGCCGAGCACGTCGAAGCGTCCCGGGGACTGGTTCGGGGATTCCCGCAGGAGTGCCGCCACGAGCCCGAGGCAGATCACGCCGAGCACGGCGGCGACCCAGAACAGCACGTGCCAGTCGGCGTACTGGACGATGGCGGCGGACACGGGCAGGCCGACGGCACCACCGACGCCGAGGGCGGCGCTGACCAGGGCGATGGCGCCGCCGACGCGTTCGGCGGGCAGTACGTCGCGCAGGAAGCTGATGCCCACCGGGATGACTCCGGTGGCCAGGCCCTGCAACGTCCTGCCGGTGATCACCGGGATCAGGCTGTCGGACACGGCGCACAGCACCGATCCGACGACGACCAGGACCAGGCTCGCGACGATGACCCTGCGTTTGCCGTACATGTCGCCGAGGCGCCCGGCGATCGGGGTGACCACGGCGGCGGCCAGGAGCGTGGCGGTGATCGCCCAGGAGGCGTTGGACGCGTCCGTGTCCAGCAGATGGGGGAGCTTCGGGATGATCGGCACGATGAAGGTCTGCATCAGCGAGATCACGACGCAGCTCAGGGTGATCACGGTGGTGACCGCCGCCGGCCCCACGGTACGGACGGTTCTGGTCGGCACGAGGCACTTCCTTGAGAGACGGGAGGCCCACCTGTGTGTGGGCCGGGCTGCACGCGGCACGGGCGACTCGGCAGGGGCCGCCCTCCTGCTCCGTGCCGGCGGTGTCGCGGCCCCGGGGCCGCGGGTTCCTCACGGCACTCGAAGGCCCCCGGCAGTAGGATGTGCATGTTACATACACATCATCCGGGGTGCAATGCTCCGGGGTCGAGCGCCGGGGGGCCGGGACGGCCGTGGACACTGGTGAAGCGGATCCAGACGATGGGAGTACGAGACACATGACGGAGCCGGCCGAGCAGGACCGCCACCTGAACGACCTGGAACGGGAACTGACCCTGCTTTCGAGGCATTTCATCGCGTCGCGCGGCCCCCGCATCGGTCAGAGCCTCGACCGCTCGGCCTACGTCCTGCTCACCCGGCTGGAAACGGGCGAGCCCCTCACGCTCAAGGAGCTGGCGCACACCTTCCAGGCCGATGTCTCCACGATCAACCGGCAGATGAGCACCATGCTCGGACACGGCCTCGTCGAGCGGATCGATGCCGCCACCAAGGGGGGCGCCCGTACCTTCCGGCCCACCCCGCTGGGTCTGGAGCGGCTGGAGGCCGACCGGGCCATCAGCAGGGCGGGGGCCGCGCGGCTGATCGAGGCGGCCGGCTGGGACGAGGAACGGACCAGGCAGTTCCTCACGCTCATGATCGAGTTCAATCACGGCATCGAGCAGTTGGAGGGACTGGCCCGGGACCGGCCGCAGCGGGCGGAGGGCCCTTCCGCCACCGGATGACCGTCCTGCCCGGTCCGAGAGCCGGAATCGAGGACGAACGAGCCCGCGCGACAGGCGTTCCGGGGGCGCGGGACGGGTGCCGGGCTTCTTGCCGGTCGGCGCGTCGGTTCACCCGGCGCCTACGATGTCCCTCGCGCGAGGGAGGTCCGGGCCGCGCCGGGCACAGGACCGGCGGCGCCCCGTCATGAACCGGGCCGGACCGGCTCATGGGCCGGGAGCCGTCCGCCGGTGCCGGGCGGTGCCGCGGACCGTCGGCCGCTCCCCCTCCCGCCGCAGGCGGCAGACCGCGGTCCCGGTGACGGTGGCCCTGCCGCGTGTGGCCGGTGGGGCGGCGGGGTCATGGAGAAGAGAACAGGGGGCGGGAACATGAGCGAGGACGGACTCGACGGTCGGCTCGGGTCGGCGGTCCGGGCCGGGGACGCCGACGCGGTGCGCGATCTGCTGAGCAGGGGCGCGCGTCCGGACACCGTGGACGAGAACGGACTGCCGCTGCTGTGCGCGGCGGTGGCCGCGTACGACGAGCCGGTCGCCGAGGCGCTGGTGGAGGGGGGCGCGGACCCCGACCGGGTACTGCCGGACGGGACCACGCCGCTGTGGCGCGCCACCGACGGCGGCTCTCCGGCGGTCTTCTCGGCGGTGCTGGGAGAGGAGTCCCGGCTGCGGCTCACGGAGTCCGCCCGTGAACGGCTGCTCGCCCTGGCCCGGAGCCGGTACGAGACGGGCGCTGCCGGGGAACTGCGCCGCAGGGCGGGCGCGCCGGTCGCGGCCACGACGGTCCGTGTCCAGGACGGGGCGTACCAGTGGGTCGAGCAGGTCTCGGCCGGCGGCTTCGTCGTACGGGCCGGGCACGGCGCCATCCTGACCCTGCTGGAGTGGGCCTTCCGCGTGCTGCCCCCTGTCGACGAGCTGATCGCCCGCGCGGTCCGGCACCCGGATGAGGAGCATGTGGACTGGTTCGCGGCCTGCTGGATCCTCACCCGGCGCCGGAGCTTCGAGACCTGGTCGGCGGTGGTGGCCCATCGGCACGACCCGGACCGTGCCAGTCGCCGGTTCGTGCTGGACTACCTGCGGACGCGGGGGCTCCTCGACACCAGCCCCTTCTACGAGAAGAAGGAGAGCGATCTCCTGGCCGTCTGGGCCGTCGAGGAGACGGACGACGAGTTGCTCGCGAAGGTGCTCGGCGCCTTCACCGAGCACGACCATCCGGACCAGGAGGCCATCGGCCTCCGCCACGCGGGCCATCCCGATCCGCACGTACGCCGCGAGGTGCCCGGCGCCCTCTCCTCGGACGACGGCCCCCGCACGCAGGAGGCCGGGGACGCCCTGCTCGCCCTCATGGGCGACCCGGACGCCGAGGTGCGGCTCAGGGCCTGCACGGCGGGCATGTGGGCCGAGGGTCTCCTCCCGGAGACCACCCGGACGCTGGTGTCGCTGACCGGGGCGGCGGACCCCGATGTGCGAGGCGCTGCCGCGGCGGCGCTGGCCGGTTCCCCGGTCCGGACGCCCGGTGTCGCCGACGCCCTGGCGGCGTTGCTCGACGACGACCGCCAACCCGTACGGCTGGAGGCCGCGTACGGGCTCGCGCTGCGGGACGACCCCCGCACCGCCGAGGCGATCGAGCGGGTGGGGCCCCTCGGCACCGGCTTCGAGCACGACCACCGGGCCGACGAGCTGTGGCGGTGGAAATGGCGGCGGGAGGGCCCGGCCGTCGGATGACGGCCGCTCCGGCCCCGGCGGCCGCCGTACCTCTCACGGAGGTACGGACCGTGCTCCGGCGGGGTCGGGCGGTGGCCGCGCCCGGGTCGGCGGGTCCCCGCGTGGCGCCGGGGAAACGACGAAGCCCTTCCCGGTCGGGGAAGGGCTTCGTGAGCGAGCGCTGGGCAGGCCTTGCACCTGCATTTCCCCGCGGGAAGCGGGGCGTCTTTCCTTGGACCACCAACGCGCGTCGGCCACCGCGCTGTTCGCGGTGAACCTTCAAGATCAACTATAGCGTATGCCCGGCCGTTCCGAAGCACGGCGGGCGGCACACGGGCGGGGCGAAGGCCCTCGTGGCCGCCGCGGAGGCCCGGGAGCGGCGAGGGCCGGGCTCGGCGCGCCTCCGGGCGCCGCGCGAGGAAGACGAACTCCCGGCCCGGCCGGTCCGGTGCTCCCCGCACCCCGTCGACCACGTATCCCCGCGCGAGCGGGTCCGACGCGACTTCCTCGCTCACGGAAGCGCAACGCCGAATCGGACGTCAGCACCTGGCCGTCCGCGGCGAAGACGTACGTCCACCGGAAGGTCACCGGCGGGCGGCTCACGTCGGTCACCTCGACCCAGCTCTCGACCTCGCCGACGTCCGGCACTCGGCGTGCTCCGAACTCCTCCGCCATGCGGAGGTACGCGTCGAGGCCGCCGCGATCGGGATCGAGGGGTCGTAGAGCGCGGCGAGCCGCGGACGACCGGAGCGCTCGTCAGCCGTGCGGCCGAAGGTATGCGGTGCCGCGCCCGGCTCTCCACTGCTTTCCCGTACGCCTCACCGCCGTCCCCGCCCGCCCGTCCGGCGTCACAGGCCGGTGGCGGCCTCCGGAAGGACGGGCAGCAGCGGGCGGTGGCAGGCGACGGTACGGCCGGGGCCGACGGGGCGCATGGCGGGTGCCTCGGCGGCGCAGCGTTCGTGGGCCAGCGGGCAGCGGGTGCGGAAGCGGCAGCCGGACGGCGGGTCCAGGGGCGAGGGCGGATCCGCCGGCAGCAGTCCGGTGTCGCCCAGGGGACGGCCCGGCTCGGGCACCGCGGCCAGCAGCGCGGCCGTGTACGGGTGCGCGGGGGCGGCCAGCACCGCCTGTGTCGGGCCGCGTTCGCAGATCCGGCCGAGCTGGAGCACCGCGATGTCGTCGCTGACGGCCCGTACGACTCCCAGGTCGTGGGTGATGAACAGGCCGGCCAGGCCGCGTTCCTCGGTCAGTCCGCGCAGCAGGTTGAGGACGGTGGCCTGGGCGGAGACGTCGAGCGCGGAGACGGCCTCGTCGGCGATCAGCACCCGTGGTCCGGCGGCGAGTGCGCGCGCGATGGCGACACGCTGGGCCTGCCCTCCGGAGAGCTGGTCGGGTCTGCGGTCGCCGAACAGCTCCGGGTCCAGTCCGACCGCGTTCAGCTGCTCGTCGACGACGGTCGCCCGGTCCCGGCCCCGGTTCTGCCCGGGATGGGCGTCGAGCGGTTCGGCGACGAGGCCGCGGACGGTGCGTCGCGGGTTGAGCGAGGAGAGCGGGTCCTGGAAGACCATCTGCATCCGGGGCCGCAGCGCCCGCAGTCGGCGGGCCGGGAGGGCGGCGAGATCGGTGCCGTCGAGCGTGACCGTGCCCGAGGTGGGCGGGGGCAGGCGGAGCAGTGCCCTGGCGATGCTGCTCTTCCCGGAGCCGGATTCCCCGACCAGTGCCAGGGTGCGGCGTTCCTCCAGGGCCAGGTCGACGCCGCTGACGGCGTGCAGCGGTCCGGATCGGGTGCGGTGGACGACTTCCAGCCCGGTCGCCCGCAGCACGGTGGTGTCCGGGGGCACCGGGCCCGGAGCGGCGCGCGGGGCGGACGGCGGGGCGTCGGCGGGCGGGGTGGCGCTCATGGGGTGCGCTCCAGGGGGGTGAGGGGGAAGTGGCAGGAGGCCGTGTGCGCCGGGCCGGCCCGGTGGACGGGCAGGGCGGTGGTGGTGCAGAGGGACTCGGCCCGTTCGCACCTCGGGGCGAAGGGGCAGCCCGCCGCCGGGCGGGAGAGGTCCGGCGGGGAGCCGGGGATGGCCGGAAGCGTTCGGCGCAGGGGGCCGGTGACGCGTGGTACGGAGCGCAGCAGGGCCGCCGTGTAGGGGTGGGCGGGGCGGTCGGTGACGTCCTCGGTGGGACCGCTCTCGACCACCCGTCCGCCGTACATCACGGCGATGCGGCGGGCGCGTCCGTAGAGCAGGCCGATGTCGTGGGTGATCAGGAGGGTGGCCAGTCCGCGGGTGGCCCGGTGGCGGTCGAGCAGGTCGAGCACGGTGCGCTGGACGGTGACGTCCAGGGCGGTGGTGGGTTCGTCGGCGAGCAGCAGGACGGGGTCGCCGGCCAGCGCCGCGGCGATGCCGACGCGCTGGCGCAGGCCGCCGGAGAGTTCGTGGGGGTAGGCGCGGGCCCGGCGGGCGGGGTCGGGGACGTCGACGGCGGCGAGCAGTTCGGTGGCGGTGTGCAGCCGCTCCCGCCGGGTGAGCCGCTTGCGGTTGGTGAGTGATTCGGTGACCTGGTCGGCGATCCGTACGACCGGGTTGAGGGAGGTCATCGGGTCCTGGTGGACCATCGCGATGCCGGTGCCGAGGAGGGCGGCCCGGCGGGCCGGGGCGGCGGTGAGCAAGTTCTCGCCGTTCAGCAGGATCTGCCCGGTGGTTTCGGCCCGGGTGGTACGGGCGTGCACGCAGAGGACGGTGCGGGCGAGTACGGACTTGCCGGAGCCGGATTCACCGACGACGCCGAGGCATTCCCCGGCGCCGACAGTGAGGGTGATGCCGTGCAGGATGTGCAGGCGCCGGTCGTCGGGTGTGTGGAGGGTGGTGTCGAGCGAGCGGATGTCCAGGACCGGGGTGGTCATCGGTTCTTCGGTCCCTTCCGTGCGGGCGAACGCAGGTGCTCGCCGAGGTAGTTGAGGGCGAGGACGGTCAGGCACAGGACGGCTGCCGGGGCGAGCGAGATCCATGGCGCGCTGCCGAGCGTGGTGCGGCCCTCCGCGATGATGCCGCCCCAGGAGGGCTGCGGTGGGCGCAGGCCGAAGCCGAGGAAGCTGAGCGAGCCCTCGGCGACGATGGCGACGGTGGTCGCGGTGAACGCGAAGGTCAGCGCGGCGGGCGCGACGTGCGGGACGATCTCGCGGCACAGGATGCGCATCGGAGCCGTACCGATCATGCGGGCGGCCTGGACGAAGCCGCGCTCGCTGAGAGCGAGGACCACGGCGCGCACCACGCGGGTGAAGGCGGGGATGGTGAACAGGCCGACGAGCGCGCCGATCACGGGCAGGCTGGGGCCGCGCAGCGAGACCACGATCATCACCAGGATCAGTGTGGGCACCGACATCAGCAGATCGGTGGCGAACCCGATGATCTTGTCCACCGGGCCGCGGAACCAGCCCGAGGCCAGTCCCAGGGCGCCTCCGCCCAGCAGGCCGACGGCGATGGTGAGTCCGGCGACGCCGAAGGAGGCGCGGGCCCCGGCGACGGTGCGTTGCAGTACGTCGCGCCCGCCCGCGTCGGTGCCCAGCCAGTGCCCGGGGCCGGGCGGGGCGGACGGGGCGGAGAAGTCGCCGTGCAGCGGGTCGAAGCCGGGCAGCAGCGGCAGCAGCAGGGCTGCGAGCAGGATGACGGCCAGCCAGATCCCGGCGGCCAGCACACCGGCCGGCGGGCGCCGACGGGCCGCGCGGGTGCGGGAGGCCCCGGGGGTGCGGGGGGCCAAAGGGGCGGAGGGCGCGGCGGGGGCACGTTCAGCGGTGGTCATGGGCGATCCTCGGATCGAGCGTGCGGTACAGCAGGTCCACTCCGAGCGTGGCGAGCACGACGGCGACGGCGCAGACCACCATGACCGCCTGGATGACGGGAAAGTCGCGGCCGGCGATGGCCCCGGAGGCGAGGCTGCCGACGCCCGGCACCGCGAACAGCGACTCGACCAGTACGGAGCCGCCCAGCGAGGTGCCGATGCCGATGCCGATCAGCGTGACCAGCGGCAGCGACGACGGCCGCAGGGCCCGGCGCAGCATCAGTCGCACGGTGCCCATGCCGCGGCTGCGGGCGGCGGCGATGTACGTCTGGTCGAGGGTGTCCAGCAGTTGTCCGCGCAGCACGCGGGTGAACACGGCGGCCTCGGTGAGGCCCAGGGTGAGCGCGGGCAGGACGAGGTGGCGCAGGTTCTCGACCGGGTCCTCGCCGAACGGCACCCAGCCGGTGGCCGGGAGGATCCGCAGCTGCACGGCGGTGACGTAGATGAGGAGCAGACCGAGTACGAAGCCGGGCACCGCGAGCCACACGAAGGCCCCGGCGGTGGCGATCCGGTCCACCACGCCGTCCGGCCGCCAGGCGGAGACCAGTGCGACCGGCACGGCCAGCGCGAGGGCCACCACCTGGGCGGCGACGAAGAGTTCGAGCGTGACGGGGATCCGCTGGGCCAGTTCGGTGGTGACGGCGGACCCGTTGGTGAGCGAATGCCCGAGGTCGCCGTGGAGGGCCGCGCCGATCCAGTGGACGGTGGCGGTCAGTACGTTCTCGTCCAGGCCGAGTCCGGCCTCGAACGCGGCGATCTGCTCCGGCGTGGCGGTCACACCGAGGGCGGCGACGGCGGGCGAACCCGGCATCAGATGGGGCAGGGCGAGCGCGGCCACGGTGACCAGCAGCAGGACCGCCGCGGCGCGTCCGGTCCGCGCGGCGAGGCCGAGGAGCGGGGGCATCAGCGCTTCACCCACAGCCCGGCCGGGGAGACGTTGATGATGGAGCGCTTCGACAGGTCCGGCAGGCCGCCGACCCGGGAGGAGGCGACGAAGCCGGCCGGGTTCTCGGTGAGGAACAGGACCGGGGCGTCCTCGACGATCGTCTTCGACGCCTCGTTGTAGGCCGCGGCGCGCCGGGCGGGGTCCATGCTCGCGCGGCCGCGCGCGATCGCCTCGTCGACTTCGGAGTCGGCGTAGCCGGTGAAGTTGTACGGGGCCTTCGTGGGGAACAGGCTGGACAGGGCGGTGTCGGTGTCGCCGAACATGCTGGTGACGAAGTCCAGGACCTGGAACTTGCGCTGCATCAGGGCCGTTCCGTTGGCGGCGGGGTCCACCGGCTTGATGGTCATCGTGATCCCCGCTTCGCCGAGCATCTGCTGGATCGCCGTGGCGCGTTGCTGGCCCTCGGGCCGGCTGTCGGCGATGTACTCGAACGAGAGGTCCGGGTGGCCGGCCTCCGCGAGCAGTTCGCGGGCCTTGGCCACGTCGCGGGCGGGGTAGGTGCTCGCGCGCCGGTAGGCGGAGGCCGAGCCGATCGGCCCGTCGGACACCTTGCCCTGTCCCAGGTAGGCGACCTTCTCCACGCTCTCCCGGTCGATCGCGTACTGCACCGCCCGGCGTACCCGTGGGTCGTCGAACGGAGCGACCTGGGTGTTGAACAGCATGGTGGAGGTGGAGCTGGGGCCGGTGGCGGTGCGCAGTCCGTCCCCGGACGCCTGCTTCAGCTGCGCCGGGGTCTCGGTCCACACGATGTCCGCGTCCCCCGAGCGCACCGACTGGTACCGGCTGTCGGCGTCGGGCAGGACCCGGTAGACCACCTTGTCTGCATGGGCCTTGGCGCCCCAGTAGGAGGGGTTGCGGACCGCGGTCAACGAGACGCCGGGCTGGACGCTCTCCACCGTGTAGGGACCCGACCCGATGGCCGGGCCGTCGCCGACGGGGGCCTCGGACACATAGCCGAGGGAGCGGGTGAACAGGCTCGGGAAGGTCGCGTTCGGGGAGGTCAGGGTGAAGGTGACGCCGGTGGGGCCGGTCACCTTCATGTTCTTGATCGTCGCCGCGTCCACGGCGCACGCGCACTTGCTCTCCGGCTTGGACAGCCGGGTCACGTGGTCCACCACCGCCTGGCCGTCCAACGGCTTCCCGTCGCTGAACCGCACTCCTTCGCGCAGTTCCAGCTTCCACACCTTTCCGTCCGTGTCGGGGGTGAACGACCGGGCCAGGAAGGGCTTCACCGCGCCGTTGTCGTCGTTGACCATCAGCGGGTCGAACAGGGCGTTCGCGAGGATCATCACCGGCATCGACGTCAGGGTGGTGTCCGCCGGATCGATCTTCGTGAAGGGGCGGTCCAGGCCGACCTTCAAGGTGCCGCCGTCCACGGCGGGCCCGTCACCGCCCGGCGTGGTCCGGGCCGGAGCACCCGACAACGCGTCGTCGGACACCGAACACGCGCCGGTGCCCAGCCCGATGACGGCAGCGGAGACCGCTGCCGCAACAACATGCCTGGGTCGCTTCATGGGGGTTCCTCGCGTTCCTCGATACGTGGAAAGAAGTCCGTCGTGGAGGCGGTGGCGGTACCGGACCACTGCCTTCGGTCTCACCCTCAGGAAGTGACAGGACTGCCAAAAGGCAGTTGTGCAAACTTCATGTGGCGGGTTGCCGACGAGTCGGTGCTTGCCTTGAGCTGCCCGTATCGCGCGTGATTCCGTAGGGGCGAAGGCAACCGGAAGGCCGGGCGGGAGACGCCGGGCACCGACCACGAACGGGACACCACATGCAGGGGCAGGCGACCGAACCCGACGTCACGGCGGAGACCGGGACGCGGGGAGAGGCGGGACTGCGCGACCGCAAGAAGGCGCGCACGCGCCAGACGATCCGGGCGGCGGGACTCGACCTGTACGAGGAGCAGGGCTTCGAACGCACCACGGTCGACCAGATCTGCCGACGCGCGGACGTCGCCCACCGGACGTTCTTCCGCTACTACGCCAGCAAGGAGTCACTGCTCTTCGGCCTCGGCTTCGGGAACGGCATCCTCGACGAGTTCGCCGCCGCGCCGGCCGGACTCGACCTCTGGGACGCCTTCCTGCACGCCCTGGACGTCACCGACGGAACGCTGGAGGAGCCCACCGAACACACCGTGCGGCGACGGGCCCTGCGCCGCCGGTTCATGGACATCCGCACGGTGCACGACTACGCGGTGCTCCAGATCGACAACCTCGTGCGGCGTGCCACCGACGTGGCCGCCGTCCGGCTGGGCGTCGATCCGCGCCAGGACCTGCGGCCGCACGCGCTCGGCGCGGTGCTCGGGGCGATGACCCGGCGCCATGTCGTGGACGGTGTGGAGGAGGAAGGACGGCTGGAGGTTTGGTGGGACGCCTTCGACGCGGTGATGCCGCCCTCCGGCGGCGCGGCCGCGCGCTGACGCCGGCTGCTGCGGGTGCGAGGACCGTCCTCGCGCTCGCGGCAGCACGCGAGGAGCCGGGCGCCGCTGCCATGTGGCCCGCGCCGTACGCGGAGTGCCGCAGCACCCGGCACAGTGCCGGACGACGGGGCGCCGGGGCGCCGTGCCGTACGACGCCGGAGAGCCCGGCATCGTACGGTGCGACGCCGTACGGTACGACGTCGGACAGCTCGGCGCGGTTACGTCTAACTCCCTTCACCCGTAGGTGAGTTGTGCCCCTGCACCGACCCCTTCCGAGCCGAACACTCACCGCGCACGTGTCGCGCGCGCGGTGACGAGTCGGCCGGAAGTTCACCTCGGCTTCGCTTGCCGAACGCATCCGGAAGAAGGTAGATATCTGAGCATCCAGGAATCCTGACATCTAGAGATATAGATGCCTTGCTCCCGAGGTGCTGCTCCACGCACCCGGCATTCCGGCTCCACCCCGGCACCGCGTCCGCGCCGCGTCCACGCCGCGCCCCGCGGACAGCCGCCCACCGCGCCGCAGCCCGCGACCCGCCGCTGCCCCGAAGCGCGTCCCGCGATCCCCCGCGGACCATCCTGACTACGTGAAAGGCCCCCGCATGTCCCTGGTCAACTTCCGTGACCCGTCGGTCCTGACCGACCCCGAGGGCGCCCTCCTGAGCCCCGGCGCCCTGTACCGCTCCGCCCAGCCCTTCCCCGCCGCCGACGAAGCCACCGTCGACCAGTTGCGCGCCGCCGGCATCCGCACCGTCGTCGACCTGCGCGGCGGCTCCGAGCGCGAGCCCGAGGACTGGGCCGCCGTCGAGGCCGCGGGCATCACCGTCGTCCCGGCCTCGATCGCCCCCACCTCGCCCGTCCTGGAGGCGCGGATGGCCACCATGACGACCGCCGCCGACCTCGGCGCCTTCTACGTGCTGATGGCCGAGACCGCCCCCGAGGGCGTCGCGGACGCCGTCCGGGCCGCCGCCCGCCCCGGCGGCGTGCTGCTGCACTGCGCCGCGGGCAAGGACCGCACCGGCTTCGTCACGGCCCTGCTGCTGGAACTGCTCGGGGTCTCCGCCGAGCGCATCGTCGAGGACTACGCCCGCACCGGCGAGGCGCTGGAACAGATCTGGGCCGGGCTCGCCGGGCGCCACCGCAAGGCCCTCAACGACATCGAGAACCACGCGCTGTCCGTTCCCGCCCCGCTGCTGGAGGCGCCCGCCGAGGCGATGGCCGTCTTCCTCGACGTCATCCGCACCCGGCACGGCGGTGCCCGCCGCTTCCTGCTGGGCTGCGGGGTCGCCCCGGAGGCCATCGGCGCCTTCGTGGCGAAGGCGGCGCCCGCCGCCGCGCCCGCGCCCGCCGCCACGGCCACCGCCGAGGTGACGGTCTGATGCCGAAGGAACTGCGCCACAGCGACGGAACCCCGTTCCGCGACCTCAACCACAACGGCACCATGGAGCCCTACGAGGACCCCCGGCTGCCCGTCGAGGACCGCGTCGAGGACCTGCTCGGCCGGATGACGCTCGCCGAGAAGGCCGCCCTGATGTGCCACGGCCGCATGGTCACCGGCCCCGATCCGCGGATGCCGATACCGATGCCCACCGGCGCCGAGCTGATCACCGGACGCGGCGTCACCCACTTCGCGATGATGGCCGTGCCCGACGCCCGCACGATGGCCGAGTGGAACAACCACGTCCAGGACCTCGCCGCGGCCGGGCGCCTCGGCATCCCGGTCACCCTCTCCTCCGACCCCCGGCACGGCTTCGCCTCCAACCCCGCCACCGCCCACGCGGGCGGCGGCTTCAGCACCGGCCCCGAGCCGGTCGGCCTGGCCGCCACCGACGACCCGGAGCTGGTCGAGGAGTACGCCCGGCTGATCGGCCGGGAGCTGTGCGCCGTCGGCATCCGCGTCGCCATCCACCCGATGGCCGACCTCGCCACCGAACCGCGCTGGGCCCGGATCAGCGGCACCTTCGGCGAGGACCCGCAGCGCGCCGCACGGATGATCGCCGCCTACATCCGCGGGCTCCAGGGCGAGAGCATCGGCAGGAACAGCGTCGCCTGCATGACCAAGCACTTCCCGGGCGGCGGCCCCCAGTACCGGGGCGAGGACTCGCACTTCGCCGCCGGACGTCGGCTGGTCTACCCCGGCGGCGCCTTCGAGCAGCACCTGATCCCCTTCGAGGCCGCCTTCGCGACCGGCACCGCCCAGATCATGCCCGCCTACGCGATCCCCTCCGGCAGCGGGCTCACCGAGGTCGGCGCCAACTTCAACCGGGACGTCATCACCGGTCTGCTGCGGGAGCGGTACGGCTTCGACGGGGTGATCTGCACCGACTTCAACGCCATCACCGGGACGGAGATCCCCGGCGTCACCACCTTCCCGCCGCGCCACTGGGGCGTGGAGGAACTGTCCGTCGCCGAGCAGGTGGTACTGACCCTGGACGCCGGTGCCGACCAACTCGGCGGCGAGACCGATCCCGGGCTGATCCTGACCGCCGTCCGCTCCGGCGCGGTGACCGAGGAGCGCATCGACGCCTCCGCACGCCGCATCCTGCGCGACAAGTTCCGCCTCGGCCTCTTCGACGACCCCTATGTCGACCCGGACGAGGCCGCCGGCGTCGTCGGCGCCCCGGCCGGCCGTGAGCTGGGCCGGGCCGTCCAGCGACGCTCGCTGGTCCACGTCGCCGGCCGGCCGGTGGCCGGGCGCCGGTTGTACGTCGAGGGGATCGACCCGGCCGTAGCCGCCCGGTACGGCACCGTCGTGGAGAGCCCGGAGGAGGCCGACGCCGCCGTCGTACGGCTCCAGGCGCCGTACGAGCAGCGCGAGGGCCTGCTCGAACGCCACTTCCACAGCGGCTCGTTGGAGTTCCCGGAGGAGGAGGTGCGGCGCCTGCGCGCGCTGGCGGCGACCGTCCCCACCGCGTTCGCCGTGTACCTGGACCGGCCCGCCGTGCTCACCCCGCTCGCGGACCGGGCCGCGCTGCTGATCGGCGAGTTCGGCGCGCGGGACGACGTGGTGCTGGACGCGGCCCTCGGCCGCACCGCGATGGAGGGCGTCCTCCCGTTCGACCTGCCCTCGTCCATGGCAGCCGTGGAGGACGCGCGCGAGGACGTGCCCTTCGACACCGCCGCCCCGCTCTTCCGCTGCGGACACCCGCGTGCGCCCCGCCCCCGGACGGGGGAAGCCCGCGCATGACCGCACGCGCTGTCGCCTCTCCGTGGGCGGCGTGCGCGTAACGGGGGTGTACCGGGCGGCGGTTGGGGAAACGGGCGACCGGACCGGACGGCTCCGGACGGTCGCTGGATGCCCGCTCCCAGCGAGCGTCCAGCGAGGAGGCGGCCGCCGCCGTCCTGGCGCGTGCGGAGGCGCGCGGACCGACGCGGCGGGCCCCGGCCGGACCGGACCCGTAGCGGGTCGCGGGGGTCCGGCCGACGGACCGCGCACTCGATGTCAGTGCTCTGCGGTAGACATTGCGGCAGCAGCGTGAGCGCGACTGCGGAAAGGGAACGCACCATGGCAGAGAACGCGATCTCGGACGCCACGCCGGGGGCGGGCACGGCGGATCCGGCACCCGGGCTGACCGGCCGCACCGGCGTCGTCGGGGGCATCGAGTCGTTGACCCTCGACGGCCGCCGTCTGTGGTTCGGCTTCGACTTCACCTCCGACCAGGTGCTCTCCCCCCTGATCGACGACGCGGACGCGATGGCGCGGTACGCCGCGCGGCACCTGCGCCAGCGCACGGGTGCCCACGACGAGACCTACTGGGCCCGGCTCGTCGAGGCCGCCGTGGAGAACTCGGATCTGGTGCGGTACGACGAGCAGCGCACCTTCACCACGCGGTCCCTGGAGGCAGGAGACGCCGGCCCCGCCCACGGGCATCTGCTCTACCTCCTCGACGCGGCGACGGAGGACCCCGACGACAGCGACCCCGCCCACCCCGGGGCCGGATCGCGGGAGCCGGGAACGCCCCCGGTACGGACCACGGTCGGCAACTGGTCGCTGCTGTTCGCGCCGTACGCCCGCAGCACACCGGCCGTCTGACCGCCGCCTCGGACGACCGGCGGGGCGGGAGGTGACCGGCCGTCATACCGACGGATGCGGCTTCCGGGCAGGCCCGGTGTCCTGGTCCTCGCGCGCCAGGGTGCTGGGCCACCAGGCCCGCGCACCGATGTCGAGCACCAGCGCAGGGACGAGGAGCGACCGGACCACAAGGGTGTCGAGCAGAACGCCGAAGGCCACGATGAAGGCGATCTGCGCCATGAACGCCAACGGGATCACCATCAGAGCCGCGAAGGTGGCGGCGAGCACCACACCGGCCGAGGTGATCACGCCTCCGGTCGTGGTGAGACCGCGCAGCACCCCTTGCCGGTTGCCGTGCGCCAGCGCCTCCTCCCGTACCCGGGACATGAGGAAGATGTTGTAGTCCACGCCGAGTGCCACCAGGAACACGAACCCGTACAGCGGCACCGAGGCGTCCGTTCCGCTGAAGCCGAGCAGATGCTCGAAGACGACGGCCGACACCCCCAGCGTCGCCAGGAAGTTCAGCGCGACGGTCGCCACGAGCAGGACCGGGACGAGCAGCGAGCGCAGCAGCAGGACCAGGATGAGCAGGATGATGCCGAGGACGACGGGCACGATGAGCGTGCGGTCGCGGGCGGCCGTCTGCTGGGTGTCGTACTGCTGCGCCGTGTATCCGCCCACCAGGGCGTCGCCTCCCGGCACCGCGTGCGCGTTTGCGCGCAGCCGCGCCACGGTCTGCTTCGCGGCGTCGCTGTCCGCCGCGGCCTCAAGGGTGGCGTCGATGCGGACCCGCCCGCCGACGACCAGGGGCTCACCGGCCCCCGGGCGCCCGGACGCGGAGACCGCGTCGGCCGATGCCACGCCCTCGGTCGCCCGCGCCACCGCGGTGACCCGCGCCGCGCTGCCGGCGTCGGCGATGATGACCGCGGGGTTGCCGGAGCCGCCGGGGAAGTGCTCCCCGAGCGTCTTCTGGGCGGAGACCGAGGGCGCGTCGTTCACGAAGATCTCGTCGAGGGGGACGCCCTTCGCCGACAGGGAAGGGGAGAAGGCGGCGAAGACGCCGAGCACGATCGCCGTCAGCACCCAGACGCGGCGCGGCCGGGCACCCACGACGGCCGCCACACGGCGCCATACTCCACCGCCCGTGCCGGACGAGTCCGGTGTCCTGGGCCGGGACGGCCAGTACGCGGTCCTGCCCAGCAGTGCGAGCACGGCGGGAAGGAAGGTCAGGCTGGAGAGGACCGCGCACACGATCCCGATGGCGCCGACCGGTCCGAGCGCACGGTTGTTGGTGAGGTCGCTCGCCAGCAGCGCCAGCAGCGCGAGGGCCACGGTGGCCGCGCTCGCGGTGATCGCGCCGAACGACCGGCGTACGGCGGCCAGCGCGGCCGACGCCCTGTCTTCCCGCTGGACGAGTTCCTCGCGGAACCGCGCGGCCAGCAGCAGCGCGTAGTCCGTCGTGGCGCCGATGACGAGGATGGAGAGAATGCCCTGCACCTGACCGTCCACCCGGACCACGTCATGGTCGGCCAGGGCGTAGACGATCCCGCATGCGAGGCCCAGCGCGAAGACGGAGCCGAGGATGATCAGGAACGGCAGCAGCACGCTCCGGTAGACCAGCAGCAGGATCAGCAGCACGGCGGCCAGCGCCACTCCGAGCAGCAGTCCGTCGATGCCTGAGAAGGCGTCCGCCAGATCGGCCCGGCTCGCCGCCGGTCCCGCGATCCGCGCCACGGTGTCCGGGACGCTTCGAGCGGCGTCACGGACCTCGTCCAGGACGTCCGGCAGTGAGTCGCCGAGGCCGGAATCCAGCTGGACGACGGCCTGGAGCGCCTGCCCGTCCTCGGAGCGAAGGGCCGACGACGGAGTTCCGACCACCCCGGGACGCCCGACGAGTCCTTCGACGGAGCGGGTGGCCGCGGACCGCTGCGCGTCGGTGGTCCGGCCACCGTTCGCGGTCCATACGACGATCACGGGAAGGGTTTCCGTCGGGTCGAACGCCTCGCGGGCCTTGAGCACCTTGGTGGACTCCGCGCTCTGCGGCAGGAACGCGGCCTGGTCGTTGGTGGCGACCTCGCCGAGCTTGCCCGCGTACGGTCCGAGTGCGCCACCGACTCCCAGCCATACGACGAGGAGGACGAGCGGAACGAGCCACCGGACGCGGCGCGCTGTGGTTCTCATGGATATCCCCAAAGCTTCATGGCCAAACAAGTCGATCACAAAGTATCTCAATGATTGAGTGACCTTATACTTGAGCCATGCACGGGACCCACACCCCCACACCCGCTCCTCATCCCGGGAACGACCCCGCGGGGTTGCAGTCCTTCGCGGTTCAGCTGCGCCGGATGAACAGCCAGTTCAACCGCATCGCCCACGAGTTCGCCCAGTCCCAGGGCCTGCACCTGACCGACATGCAGGCCCTCATCGCACTGCTGGACGCCGACCCCGACGAGGGACCCATGACGCCCGGACGGCTGCGCCGGCAGCTGGACCTCACCTCGGGGGCGGTCACCGCGTGCATCGACCGGCTGGAAAAGGCCGGACACATCCGCCGCGTCCGGGCCGAGGACGACCGCCGCGTCGTGCACCTGTACTACGAGGAGGCGGCGAAGAGCATCGCGCGGGATTACTTCCAGCCCCTGGCCCGCAGCACCGAAGCCGCCCGCGCGGGCTTCGACCCCGCCGAACTGACGGTGGTCGCCCGTTTCCTCACCGAGTTCAACCGTGAACTGGCCCTGCTGCGCAGCAGCTCGCCACGGACTTGAACGCACAGGACGCCACGGTGCCGGACAAGGCTTCCGGACCGCTTGTGCGGACGAGCCGCAGCTGAGTGAATGACGCTGGAGACCACGGCAGGAACGGCGCACGCGTGCGCCAGGGGGACAGGGGCCGAACATGGGCGAACTCGGCAGCGCTTCCGACGAATCATCCATTCCTTCACCTCCCCCGCCTCCCTCGGAGGCCGAGGACGCCTACGAAGACGGGGACATTCCGAGCGAGCCCGAGGACGGAGCGGATCGGTCCGGCCTCGGTGAGCGGCCGTCAGCCGAGGAGGGCGACCACGGCTCCCCCGCTCCGCGGAACGGAGCGGAAGCGCCGCCCTCGTCCGATTCGCACCCTTGGGACGACGGCGACGCCGTCCCCGACGAGCCGGAGGCGGAGGAGCCGGAGGCGGAGGAGCCCGCAGCGCCGTCACCGGCGGCGCACGGCGCCGCCGGTCCGACCGACCCGGCCGCTCGGACGGAGACCGTGACCGAGCCGCCCCGACCGGACGCCGAGCCTCCCCGACCGGACGCCGAACCGTCCCGGTCGCATGCCGAACCGTTCCAACCGGAGCGCGCGGAGCCCGGGGCGGCGCCCGTGGCCGACGACGCCCCCGAGCAGGTCTCGATCACCGAGGCCGAGGTCACCGCCGGCCCGTCCTCCGATGCCCGCCACCCTGAGACCGCCGAGGAACTCACGGCCGACCGCCCCTCGGACGTCACGGGAACCGATGAGGCCGATGGGGACTGGGCCGGGGCCGGGGCCGGGGAAGAGAGTACGCAGAAGGACGGCCCTCAGCCGGGCCCGGAGCCCGGCGGAGAACTCGACGCGAAGACGTACTCCGACACCGAGGCGGATGCGACCGGCGCCCCCTTCGACCGGCAGCAGTCGGACACGACGCCCAACCGTTCTCCCGGCGAGCAGCCGAAAGAGGACGGTCCGGCCCCCGACGTCGATTCACGGTGGAGGTCGGAGCTCCCGGCGGAGGAGATCGAGCAGCTCTACGCGAAGAAGGTCCGCCCCATGCTGTACGGGGACGGCCAACGGCAGGACACACCGGCACGGGAGCCGGACGAGGCCGGCGCCAAGGACAGCGAGCCGCATGTGGTCGCGTTCATCGGCGGCCCGCCCGGAGTCGGAAAGAGCGAAGCAAGCAAGAAGGTGAAGGGCGACATCCGCGACGAGTACGGCAGCGACCCTCTGGTGATCGACGCCGACACCCTGCGCCGGCACCATCCGGACTACACCGACGTGATGGCGAGCTCCCCCCGCGACATGCCTCACGTCACGGCCCAGGCCATTGCCCGGTGGACCGAGATGGCCATCGGAGAAGCCCATGAGCGAGGACAGAACGTCATCATCGAGGGCACCTTCCGCAACCCGGACACCCTGCTGAGCACCGCGGCACGGTTCGCCCCGGGCTGGAAACGGGAGGTGCACGTCGTCGCGGAGCCCGAGGAGGTGAGTCGCCTGGGCACCGTGAGCCGAACCCTGAGCGAGGGCCGCTCCACACCCGCCGCCGCACACGACGAGGCGTTCGCCAACAATCCCACCACTGTCCGCGAGGCGTTCGGAAGCGGGCTCTTCCACCGGATCACGCTGTCCACGCGCAGTGAGCGCGTCATGGAGAGCACCGGCGGGCCGGAGGAGTTCGCCCCCGGTTCCGCCGAGTTCGGTGAGCGCCTGCGCGAGATACGTACGGCCCCCATGACGCCGGAGAAGGCGCACGGACATCTGAAGGCGTTCGACGAAACGATGCGCGGGTACATCTCCGCTGACCAGGTCAACCGCTCGACGGCGCCCGACCTCTCCAGGGTGACCAGGGATGCCATGGGGGTCCGCTCCGGCCTGGACCTCGGCCCGTCCGAGCGGGACGCCTTCGCCGCGGAGATCTACTCCTACCAGCTGAACATCGAGTTCCCGGACAAGATCCACAAATTCCTCGGGCGGCGTGACCCCCGATAGAGATCCGCTGCGGCCGCTCGCTTCGCCGCGTTCGACCGGGCCGAGCTGCTCGACGTCCCCGGCCCGGACGGTCGCGGACACGGCGACGGCGTCCCGGCCGGGGCCCCGGCCCTCGTCGGTGGGTCAGCCGGCCGACGAGTAGTGCTGGAGGTAGAGGAAGATCGACTTCCAGCCGGACCCCACGTTCACGATGTGCAGTTGGCCGCCCGAGGGGCCGAAGTCCCAGGCGGCGATCCCCTCGACTTCGTCGCCGGACTCCACGTCCTGGTGGAAGGCGTAGGAGACCTGACCGGAGACCGGGTCGACGGTGTGGACCGACTTGGCCGAGTCGTCCACCGACGCGTACAGCTTGCCCTGCCACATCGCCGCCCCCTGGATCCTGCTCAGCGGCTGCGAGAGGGTCACCGTGCTCGCCACCGGGAGCGTGGAGCCCGCAGGAAGGGTCAACAGGTCGTCGAGGCGGTAGGCGACCAGTTTGTTCGTCCCCTGCGCGGCGTCCTGGGTCCAGGGCGCCGTGTAGACCAGTCCGGCAGCGGCGTCCACCGCGACCCACGGCACACCGCCCGGCATCTGGTCGAGAGGCAGTTGCACATAACGGCCCGTGTAGCTCAGGTCGCTCGCGTTGTACAGCGCCAGCAGCGGGTGCTGGTAGCCGTTGCGGCCGTCCTCGATCGGTGCGATGACATAGCCGTCGTGGTACTCCGGATCGCCGATGTGGTCACCGCCGTACGTACCGCTCAGCAGGGGCGGGATCGGGACCAGCGACGAGGCGACCTCCGAGTCGTTCGCGACGGTGGCCTTCACCATTCCGCCCGGTCCGGCGTAGTAGAAGTACGTCCCGTCCGTCGCCACGCCCTGCCCGCGTTCCAACGCGTTGAACCCGGTCCACCGGTAGTAGTCCGCCGTCCGCGTCCAGCCCGCGGCCATCGCGGGAGATCCCGCGCTCGCGGCGGTCAGCGCGATCGCGATCGCCACGGTTGCCGCAACCCTGCCCGGCTTCATCTGAATCCTGCCCTTCGTTCGGCATCGCATCGACTGTGCTCTCCATGAGCGAGAGGACTACAACAGTGCCGGTCACCCCGCGTCAATGACATGAACTCCCTTAATCCGAAAGGGACTTGAAACAGATCCGCTCGCGCGTCCGCGCGGGACCGCCGACCTGCCGATCACTCCCTGGTACGTACGGGCTAAAATCGGGCGGCGGATGTTCCGGCACCACGAGAGGCCGGGCCGCACGGCGGCGCTCCCGGGCCCGCCCCACCGCTGACATCCGGCCCATTCACCCCCTTCCTTTCCGGAGCCTGCCAGCAATGCGTACCAGGGGTTCTCTCCGCCGGTCCTCGGCGGCCCTCGCCGTATCCGCCGTCCTCTCCCTCCTCGCCACGGCCTGCTCGGACGACGGGGAGCCGCACGGGACGCCTTCGTCGGCGGGCCGTAAGGAATCGGCCAGGGCATCGGCGGAGGTGACGCCCCCTCCGGCGCACGCGGGCTTCGACTACCAGCTCGGTGAGCCGTACGCCCTGCCGGCCGGGGTGACCGTCGTCGCGCGGGACCACACGGAGCCGCCCGCGCCCGGGGTCTACAACATCTGTTACATCAACGCCTTCCAGGCCCAGCCCGGCGCGGAGAAGGACTGGGACGCCGATCTGCTGCTCCGCGACAAGGCGGGCAAGGTCGTCATGGACGAAGAGTGGGGGGAGGCGATGCTGGACGTCCACACCGACGCCAAGCGCGAGCGGATCGCGCGCAAGGTGAACACCTGGATCGACGACTGCGCGGCCAAGGGCTACAAGGCCGTCGACCCGGACAACTACGACACGTACACGCGCGCGCCCCGGGGTCTGCTCTCCGCCGACGACGCGAAGGCGTTCCTCTCCCTGCTCGCCACCCACGCGCACGCGAAGGGCCTGGCCATCGGCCAGAAGAACACCGCCGAGCTCGCCCCGGCCCGCAAGGAGGTCGGAGTCGACTTCGCGGTGGTGGAGGAGTGCGGCGAGTACGACGAATGCGGTGACTACGAGACCTCCTTCGGCCGTCACATGATCGTGATCGAGTACACCCGCAAGGGCATGAAGCGGGCGTGCGAGGGCTGGGGCGACGACATCAGCATCGTCCGACGGGACCTGGACCTCGTGGCCCGCGGCCACGACGGCTACCACTTCGAGACCTGCGACGGAACCGACTGACGGGCACGGCTCCGGCCGGCCCGCTCCCGTCGGACAGACCGATCCCGCGGCCGGGCCGGTGCGCAGCACGTGGACGCGCGACCGGTCCGGACGGGCCTGGGCAGGCGGGGGCGTACGGAGACGGGCCGGGCCGGGTACGGACGGCCGAAGGCCGGTCAGGACAGGCCGGTGCGCAGGGCGTTGACGCGCGCGGCCCCCGCGTCGAACGCGGCGCCGTCGAGAGTGCCGGCCGCCAGTGCCTCGCTCAGTGCGGTCACCGCTTCCTCTCCCTGGGCGGTGTCGCGGGCCGAGCACAGGATCAGGTCCATGCCTGCTCCGGCGGCCAGCACGGCGCGTTCCGCCGTACCGCCGTAGGCCCGGAGGGCACCGGCCTCCAAGGCGTCGGTGACCGTCACGCCCGGGAAGCCGAGCCGGTTCCGGAGCTCGCCGACCACGGTCGGAGAAAGACCGGCGGGCCGGTCCGCGTCCAACGCCCGGTAGACGGCCCAGGACAGCATGACCAGCTTGGTCCCGGCCGAGATCGCCGCCCGGTACGGCGCCTCGTCGACGCCGCGCAGCGTGGCCGCCGAGGTGGAGAGGGTGACGGGGCCCAGGTCGGTGTTCTGGCTCGCGGAGGCGGGGCCGAGGCCGGGGAAGTGCTTGGCGGTGGCCGCCACCCCGGCGTTCTGTTGCGCGGTGATGAAGGCCGAGCCGCAGGTACCGACCGCCTCCTGGTTCTTGCTGTACGACCGCTCGTACTGGTCGGTGAAGTCACCGGCCGTGCGGTACACGTCGAGCACCGGCGCCAGGTTGACGTTCATGCCGACGCCCGCGAGGTTCATGCCCGCGCCGGTGCCGGTGAACTCCGCCTGTGCCCGCGCGTCCGCGGAGGCCCCGACGTCCTTCGCGGACATGACCGGCTCGCCGGGCAGGCGGCGCACCATGCCGCCCTCCTGGTCGGTCATCAGGAGCAGTGGGGCCTTCACGGGGGCGGAGGCGTTCGCCTCGTTCATCGCCTGGATGACACCCTCGATCTGGCTCAGGTTCTTGATGTTCTCCCCGAAGAAGATCACCCCTGCCGTGCGGCCCTCCTTGATCGCCTGCATCAGCCGGTCCGGTGGCGTGAGTCCCGGGTAGGAGTGGATGACGCACTGCCCGGCGCGCTGTGCCGGGGTCAGGGCGGGCAGGCGCGGGTGCGGCGTCCTCCGGGGAATGACCGCGGCCGCGTCCGAACTGCCCGCCGCCCCCAGCCCGCCGGCCAGGGCCGCCGCTCCGGCGAGCAGTGCGCCGCGCCTGCTGAGGGGCCGTGCTGTCGAGCTCATGACGTGCTCCTTCGTGAACTGTCGTCGTGCCCGGCCGGGCCGTCGGCCGGGCTCCGGGCCGGAGCAGCTCGTTCGGCCTGCTCCGGCCCCTGGCACGGACCACGCCCGGGGGTCACCGTCCCCCGGGCGTGGTCACCGGGCCGCCCGCGCCCGCTGTCACGGGGTGTTGTTGGCCAGGGCGAGCAGGCGGGAACGGTCGCCGCTGAAGCGGTCGCGGTCGACGTTCCCGGAGACGCCGCCCACCGCGCCGGTGGACGTGTACTGCCAGACGGTCCAGAACGGGAAGCCCTGCGGAATGCTCGGGCTGCCCGCGGAGGTCCAGTGGGCCACCCAGAGGGGGCTCCTGGCGGACATGCCGGTCCAGCCGCCGGTGCAGGAGTTCCACCAGCTCGCGCTGGTGTAGATCACGACGTCACGGCCGGTACGGGCCTTGTACGTGTTGTAGAAGTCGAGGATCCAGGACTGCATCGCCGCGGGCGTCTTGCCGTAGCAGCTGCCCTCGATGTCCATCACGCCGGGAAGGGTCAGGTTGTCGCGGGACCAGGCGCCGCCGTTGCTGGCGAAGAAGTTCGCCTGCTCCTCTCCCCCGGACACGTCGGGCCGGGCGAAGTGGTACGCGCCCCGGATCACACCGGCGTTGTAGGCACCCAGGTAGTTGGCGCTGAACGTGGGGTCCTTGTACGTGGTGCCCTCGGTCGCCTTCATCCAGGCGAACTCGATGCCCGCGCTGCGGACCGCGCCCCAGTTGATGCCGCCCTGCCAGCTGGAGACGTCCACGCCCACGGGGTTCGCCAGGAGGTTCGCGTCAGGCCCCGCTTCGAGGTGCAGCTGCCGGGTGTCCGGCTTGAAGTCCTTGCTGTCCTGGACGTAGCCCACGCCCATGTAGCCCTTGCCCTGCGGTACGGCGCCGCCCGACGGCAGCGGTGCCGAGGAGGCGGTGCCGGACATCAGGCTGAGGGTCAGTGCGGCACTCATGCCGACGACGCCGGCCGCGATGAGTCTTTGCTGTACGGATTTACGGGAAAGGCTCCGGGGGTACAAGGCTTCCTCCTGCTTGGTGGGGGGAGTTGCAGTGATGCCGAGTCGATCTTCGGTGTGCCGGGTCTCGACACGCCGGTACGAGAGCGACGCGTCGGAACGGAGCGGTCATCGTGCGTCCGGTCAGGAGGAGTCGGCCGCGCGCTTCCCGGAGAGGGAGGGACGCACGCCCGATGACGCGAACATGACACAGTGAGCCATAGGAGCACGTGTTCGGTAAACAGTTTTCCGATTCGTTAGTGGTCTATACCAATCCATACTTCAGTGAGCTGCGGAAACAGATCGACACCGGAAGAAACTTTTTTCAAGTGACGGCGCGGGAAGGGGACTTGACGGCCCGCGTGACGAGGGTCCGTGTGACGACGGATCGAGAGTCCGGCCGGACCGGATGCGGTCGGTCAGCGCCTGACGATCCGGTCGAGGGCGGTGGCGAGCGCGGACTTGACCGCGTCGCGGTGATGGAGGGGCTGCGGGGGGGGAGCTCACCGTCGGGGCGTACACCCCGGCCGGCAAGTGTGTACAGCAGGCGCAGGGTACGCAGGCAGTTGCCGAGGCGGGCGGGCACCGGGGTGCTGATCCGGTCGGCCCCGAATCGGTCGACGATCGGGTCCAGCCAGCGGACGGCGTCGCGTTCGCGCAGGTCCGCGCGGGTGAGGATCCGGGCGATCCAGGTCGCGAGGACGGCGTGGGGCGCACCGTCCCGGACCTGCGGATCGGATCCGCGAGGGCACGGGACAACTCGCGGACGAGGTCGTCCATGGGCCGGTCGGCGGGCACGGCACAGTCGGCGGCCTCGATGCTTGTCCAATCGGTCATGACGGGCGGGACAGGTCCATTCCATGACCGCACGCCTGCGAATTATGTCCGGGTATCCACCTGAACCTTTCAACTCCGCTGCCAGCAGTGGCAGTTCCGGCGTGCACCCACCACCCCCTGCGTCGTGCGGCCGCGTGCCGACGCGGGGAGCGGTACCGACGCGGGAAGCGGTGCTGCCGCAGGAAGATCACTGAGACAGGACCCGGACATTCACAGGATCATTCCGGGATCGAATCGGCCCTAGTGTCATCGCTGTCAGCAGGAAAGACCGCAACCGACAGCCGCTGGAGTTCACGATGCGCTCGCGTCTCGCCGCCCGTTCCACCCGTCTCGTCCTGGCCGCCGCAGCCATCACGGCCTTCGCCGTCACCACCACGGCGTGCGACCCCGAGGACGCCGCGGACGCCGCCGGTTCCGCGGCTCCCTCGGCCGCCGCCTCCGCGGGCAGCGGCGAGAGCGACGGCTCCTCCGGCGACAAGCCCTCCGCCGGCGGTTCCGGGTCCAACGGCGCCGGGGCCGACGGTTCCTCCACCGGAGGCTCGACCGACAAGACCGGCTCCGGCAGCGGCAGCGGCAGCGGCAAGAAGGACGGCTACGGACAGTCCTGCGGCACCAACGACCTCAGCTTCACGGTCACCTCGGAGTCCCAGGCCGGTGGCTACTACCTCGTCGCCGCCAAGGCCAAGCCCGGCATCACCTGCTTCCTGGAGGTCAACACCCCCAGCGTGTCCTTCGGCTCCGACGCCAGCGGCGTCGCCTCCCCCGTCGGACAGGGCGGCGAAGACCCGATCAAGCTCACCGGCTCCGCCGTCGCGTACACCGGCATCAACCCCAAGACCACCGACGGCGACGGCGGCCCGGAGTTCGAGAGCGTCATCATCTCCACCACCGAGGACGACCCGAACCCCGCCGAGCTCAAGCTCCCCGACCCCGCCGCCGTCGAGAAGCCCATCGTCACCAACTGGGCCACGAACCGCGCCGAGACCGTCCCCGTCATCGCCTGACCGGGCACCAAGTCACACCAGGTCGACCGAGTCACACCGAACCGAGCCGAGCTCAGCCAAACCAAACCAATCCGATCCAATCCGATCCGATCCACACCGAGGCCGTCGGCCAGTGAGTCAGCAGGTCGGTGGGTCAGCAGTTCAGTGGGTAGGCGGACTGGACGGGGTGTCAGGCACCGCGACGGGGCGGAGCACCATCAGAGACTCCTCCTGGCGAGCCACCATCGCGAAGGGGAATCTGTCGATCTCCAGGCAGAGGTCGACATCGTCCGGGTGGTAGCCGCTCCGCAGCCCGCTGGCGAGATCGGCCGCGGCCCGGGAAGTCCTCGCCCGGTCGAGGTACGGGGCCGCCCCGACCTCGTCCCCGGTGATGGAACGACTGATGTACTCGGCGCAGGCCAGGTCCTCGTCGGCCCGGCCTCCCTCGCCGGTGACGACGAACGTCACCGGGCCGGGATCCCCGGCCCGCAGGAATCTCGCGGTCGCGCCGGCCACCACGAAGCTCGCGCACAGGACCAGCGGTGCGTCGGCGACGGCCAGCGCGCCCACGGTCCCCGCCGTCGTCTTCTGCACCATCGTGCGGCCCGCGAAATCGTGTGATCCGAGCAGGCCGGGTGAGTTCACCGCGTCGAAGCCCGCTGCCGGAGCGCCGTCCTTCAGGGCCACCCACCCCGGACGGCTCTCCTTCAGGGCGAGGGCCTCACCCTCGGTCGAGGCCAGCACGATCCTCTCCACGCCACGCGAGAAGGCCCACGCGGCCACGGTGAAGGCGCGCATGACGTCGATGACGACAGCGACACGGGGAACGCCGGTCAACTCCGGTATGCCTACGAAGTGATGATCCATCGCACCATTCTGGCGCCCCGGACCATCCGGGGGTCTCCCCGCCCGGAGCGGCGGTGCGGACGTACCGGGCGAACACGAAGAACAGCCGGCACGACGTCATGTCGTGCCACCCGCCCGCTCTTCATGGCGTCTGCGTGGTGGTGCCACTCCTCGTGGTGGTGTCACCAGCACCCCGTACCCACTGCCTGGAGCCAGTGACCGCGGAGCCGGCCCGGACCAGAGTGGTGCCATGCCCACTCGACGCGAAGCCCTCGCCACCTCGGCCGCCCTCACCGGCGGCGCCCTTCTGTCCACCACGTCGCCCGCGGCGGCGGCCGTCCCCCGCGCGGCCCCGGACCGTACGACGGCCGCATCCGGTCAGCGCCCCGGCAGCGGCACCATCGCCCTCACCCACGCCACCGTCCTGGGCGCGGGCGCGGGCCCCGACCGCACCGTCCTCGTACGCGACGGCCGCATCATCCGTACGGGCCGCTCGGCCGAGGTCGCGATTCCGCGCGGGGCGACGACGTACGACCTGACCGGCAAGTACATCGTCATGGGCGGCCTCGTCGAGTCCCACGTCCACAACCAGGGCCCCGAGACCGTGCTGCCGCCCCTCTTCCCGCTCAACGGCGTGACCGCGGTCCGCGAGATGTGGGGCAGCCCCCTGCACCACGAGTGGCGCGACAAGATCCGCGCGGGCAAGCTCCTCGGCCCGCGCTGGGTGATCTCCAGCTCGATCATCGACGGGCAGCCCTCGCTGTGGGCCAACGACACCGGCGACCTCGTCGTCGAGGTCGCCGACGCCCCGTCCGCGCGCCGCGCGGTGCGCGAGGCGAAAGCGAGCGGCGCCGACTTCATCAAGGTGTACTCGCGGCTCGCACCGGAGGCGTACGAGGCGATCGCCGACGAGTCCCGCAGACAGGGTCTGCGTTACGCGGGCCACTGCCCCGACACCCTTCCCATCGCCCGTGCGAGCGACAGCGGGCAGCAGTCCATCGAGCACCTGCACGCCCTCCTCCTCGCCACCTCGTCCCGGGAGACCGAGATCAGGCGGGCCATGGCGAGGGTCCGTATCGACCCCGCCCTCGGCACCAGCTTCGAGCGTTACGCGAGCTGGTTCCGGCAGGTGCACGCCGTGGAGTGGGAGGCGATGCGGACGTACGACATCGGCCGCACCCGCGCCCTCTTCGACCGGCTCGCCGCCAACGGCACCCGCGTCGTACCGACGCTCACCGTTCACCACTCGCTGGAGCGCACCGACCAATTGCCCACCGAGTCACCGGAGTTCGCCTACCTGCCCGGCTGGATGACCGAGTACTGGCCCACCATCTGGTCCTCCCTCACCGCAGGCCGCACCGCGCAGGACACCGCCCGCATCCACCGGATCTACGAACACCGGCTGCGCCTCGTCGGGGAACTCCACCGGGCCGGCGTGCAGTTGCTCGCGGGCACCGACACCGGCACCGGCTACGCGGTTCCCGGCTTCTCCCTGCACCATGAGCTGGAACTGCTCGCCGAGGCGGGGCTGCCCACACGGGACGTGCTCCGGGCGGCGACCACCGCGCCCGCCCGGATGCTCGGGCTGCCGGACGACCGGGCCGACCTGCTGGTCCTGGACGCGGACCCGCGCACCGACATCCGGCACACGCAGCGGATCCACTCCGTCCTGGTCGACGGCCGGTACCTGGACGGCGCGGAGCGCCTGCGTCTGCTGGCCGATGTGGCGCGTGCCGCCGCCGCGAGCGAGCCGTCGGCGACGGGCGCCGCGACGCCCCACATCTGCGTCCACTGACCACCGGTGAGGCCGGTGGGAGGGCGGGCGACGTCGGGAACCGGCGGGTCGGCCGCCGTCTCCCCCTCGGGGGCGGCGGCCGCGTCAGGACGGGGCCGGGCAGCATCCGCGCCAGGGGTCAGTCGAGCAACGCGGTCGCTTCGACCTCGACGAGTACGTCCGGCTCGAAGAGGTACTCGACTCCGATGAGGGAGGCCGGGGGCATGGGGAGCCGGAGCCCGGTCTCCTCGGCGACGGCCTCCACACCGGCCATGAACTCACCGATCCGCTCCGGGCTCCACCGGGTCACGTAGAACGTCAGGCGCAGCACGTCCGCGAACGACGCGCCCGCGCCCGCCAGCCCGACGGAGGTGTTGCGCAGCGCCTGGGCGACCTGCCCGGCCAGATCGCCGGGCGCGACCGGGGTGCCGTCGGCCCGGCGTGCGATCTGTCCGCTGACGTGGATGTGCTTGGTTCCGGTGCCCACGGCCACGTGGTGGTACGGGACCGGTTGCAGCATGCCTTCCGGGGTGAAGTGCTGAACAGCCATGGGTGTTCCTCCCTTGGTAGGTATCCGTAAGCTACCTAGTGCAAGAAGGACACTTCAACGAGACCAGGTTTCGCCATGGATACCGACGACGAGTTCCGCATCGACCCTCCGCACCGCGAACTGCTCGACCAGATCCTCGACAAGTGGTCGCTCAGCGTCCTCAACGAACTCTGCGAACGCCCGTGCCGCTTCAACGAGTTGCGCCGGGCCATCCCGCAGGTCACGCAGAAGTCGCTGACCTCGACCCTTCGGCGGCTCGAACGGAACGGTGTGGTCGAGCGCGAGGTCGTCTCCACCCGCCCGGTGGCGGTCAGGTACCGGATCACACCCCTCGGCAAGACCCTCCGGCCCCCCATCGACGTGCTGCTGGCGTGGGCCGCACGGAACATGCCCGCCATCACACGGGCGCGTGACGCCTTCGACACCCGGGAAGAAGAAGCAGGCCGCTGATCCGCCTGCTGATCCGCCTACCGTTCCTCCTCTCGGTGACGAGGAGGGGCAACGAGCCCGGCGCCGGGGCTCTCAGGCTTCGATGTACGCCACGATCGTGATCGTCTTCAGGGCCGTCACGAAGTAGATGACCCGTACGCCGTCGATCTCGTCCGTGTAGTCGCGCAGCAGGGTGCCGGGCACCTCGGTGCCCAGTTCGGGGTTGACGCTGATCGCGACGATCGCACGGTCCAGGCGGTGCGTCTCGCCCGCGGTGAGTTTGGACAGCTGGGTGAGCGCGGGCTCCACCGTGATGACATGCGAGCGGCGCGGGCCGGGTTCAGGCGACACGGGGCCGCTCTTGCCCGAGACGGGCGAGGTGCTCGTCCCGGGCCGTCGCCCACGGCATCCCGGCCTCGGGCGAGGGGTAGCCGTTCGCCGCGATGTCCTCCAGCACGGAGGCGAGGACGTCGACCTTCGCGCGCTGGTCGGCCACGTACGCGCGAACGGACGCGGCGGCGTGTTCGTCGAGGGGCTGACGGTCGGGCACGGGCGCGGTGGCCGGCTGCTGGCTCATCCGGGGCTCCTGGCTGTCATCTGGCGTCGTGTCACCACCGTATCGCCGGGCCGGGCCCGCGGACCCCGTAACGGGTGATCCCACCCGGCGCATCGAAGAACCGCACGGGACACCTCTTCTTTCCCTCTCCCTTGCCGCGGATGAACCCACGGCCGTCAGCGGCGGTGGGCGGCGCGGAGCCAGGTGATGTCGACCGCGGCGATCACGCCCCAGATCCAGTGGACGGCCGCGACGCCGTCCGGTGCGAGCGCCGTCGCCAGGGCGCCGAGGGCGACCGTGCCCAGCACGACCTGGGCACCGCGCCCCGCGGTCAGTGCGGTGCGCAGGGGCCCGCGCTCCGTGAGGCGGTCGGACAGATAGGCGTCGAACGCCTCCGCCACCTGGTCGTCGATCTCGTCCCGTGTGCGGGCGTCCAGCGAATCAGACATGGCTCCCCCGAATCCCGGCGCCCGGCGGCGCCTCCCGAACCACGGTAAGCACTACAGAGAAGTTCTGCAAACATTCTCTGCAATGATTGCAGAGAAGTTCTGCACTATGCTGGCGGGCATGGTCGAGCGTCCCGAGACGAGAGTGCTCACCGGCCCGGACCTCAAGGCCTTCTACAAGGCGCTGTCCAACCCGGTGCGCCGCGACATCCTGAGCTATCTCGGCGAGCACGGCGAGGCGAACTCCACCAGCGTCGCCAAGGCCCTCGGCGAATCCACCGGCACCACCAGCTATCACCTGCGCAAGCTCGCCGACCTCAAGCTGATCGCGGAGATCGAGGAGCGTTCCACCGGACGGGAGCGCTGGTGGAAGTCGCTGATGACGAACATCTTCACCCCGCCCGGCCTGGAGATGACCGAGGACGAGCGCGAGGCCGCCGTGAAGCTCGGCGCGCTCAAGATGACCCATGACCTGAGCCTGGTCGTGAAGGCGTACGCCGGATACGACGCCTCCGCGGGGTGGAACCAGATCTACCGCGCCGGTCTGCGGATGACACAGGAGCAAGTGGCCTCGTTCACCGAGGAGTATCAGGCGCTGCTGCACAAGTACACGAGTGCGCCCGGCGAACACCCGCCGAACGCACGGCAGATGGCCGTACGCCTGGTCATGCTGCCCGACGACGGCGGCAGGCCCGAACCGCCGCCGAGCGAGGAGCCGTGACGGCGGCGCCGGTCGTCGGGGCGGCCGTCGTGGGCGGCCTCGGGCGGCGACGGCCGGAGCGGGGTTTCAGAAAGCGTCCGTAGCGGATTCCGGGAAGGCCGGCACACATGGTTTCGGTAGTACAGAACGTCGCGATCGACTGCGCCGACGCCTACGGGCTGGCCCGGTTCTGGAGCAGGGTGACCGGTCGGCCGCTGCACCCGGAGGACAGGCCGGGCGATCCGGAGATCCAGGTGCTGCCGGCCGAGGGGCCCGTGCTGTATTTCAACCAGGTGCCGGAGCCCAAGAAGACCAAGAACCGGATCCATCTGTGCCTGCGCCCCGAGACCTCGCGCGAGCAAGAGGTGGAACGGCTGTTGGGGATCGGCGCCACCCTGGTCGCCGACCGCCGGAATCCCGATGGCTCCGGCTGGGCCGTCCTCGCCGATCCCGAGGGCAATGAATTCTGCGTTCTCCGCAGCGAGTCCGACCGGGCCTCCACGAGCTCCTGAAGGCTATGCACCCCCCTGGCCGCGCAAGCCCTCACATGCCCCACAAGACATGCCCCACAAGCCCCTGAGGTTCAAGCACAGGTCGAGACACAAGCTGAAGTCCAGGGTGAGGAATTTACACTTCTTACTTCCAGTGTTAAATTCGTAGCATGCCGAAGGTTCCCTCTTCCCAGGTCGTGCTCGACAGCGCCTACCGCTGCTTCTGCCGCAACGGCTTCCGCCGTACGACGATCTCCGACATCGTCGAGGAGTCGCGGCTGTCCCGCCCGACCGTCTACAAGTACGCGGGCACCAAGGACGAGGCGTTCGCCAAGGTCATCCACGAGAGGCTCGAACGGGCGTCGGCCGCGGCGGATGGAGCCGCGGCGGCCGCGGGCGGTCCCGAGGAGAAGGTGCTCGGCGTGCTCACGGTGAAGCTGGAGGTGGCCATCCGGCTCTGGCGCGACAGTCCCGTACACGCCTACGAGCTGCTGTCCGCCGCCTCCGCCCACACCCCCGACCTGGTGACCGCCTACACCGACCGTCTGGCACGGCTCCTGGAGTCCGCCCTGGCCGAGGCCGTCCCCGGCACCGTCGCGGAATCGGCCGCCGGAGTGCTGCTCACCTTCACCCGCGGGCTGGAGGACGACCTGCACGATGTCGAAGCCGCCCGCCGGGACCTCGGGACCGGCGTCCGGATGATCACCCGCGGGGCACTCGGCGCCCCCTCCCCCTCCCCCACACCCGCTCGACCTCACTAGCGGGTCCCTCTGCCGGAAGGCCCCACCATGAGTACCACCACCGCCCCCACGTACTACCGGGATCAGTCGGCATGGCGCGATCTGCAGGAGTTCCTGCCCGCCCGGCTCCGCCTGGACGAGGACACCGCGCCCGAGGAGGAGTTCTGGGAGTGGCGCGGACACCGCGTCCACCTCGACCGCTACCGCGACCCCGCGGCGAAGGCCAAGGTCGTCCTGCACCACGGCGTGGGCACCAACGGCCGCCAGATGTCCCTCGTCCTGGGCGCCCCACTGGCTCGGCGCGGCTTCGAGACCGTCGCGCTGGACAACCTCGGGTACGGCCTCACGCAGGTCGAGGCGGGCACGACGCCCTCCTACGACGACTGGGTCGATCTCGTCGTCGACTTCCTCGCCTTCGAGCAGTCCCGCGACGACCGGCCGATCGTGCTCTACGGGCTCAGCGCCGGCGGAATGCTCACCTACCACGTCGCCGCCAAGGCCCCGCGCGGCACACTGCGCGGCATCGTCGGCATGACCTTCCTCGACCAGCGCGACCAACAGGTGCGCGACGAGACCGCCCACGACCGGCTCACCGCCCGCATGGGCGGCCCCCTCATGGGCCTGCTCGCCAGGACCCCGGCCGCGTCCATGAAGTACCCGATGAGTCTGGCCTCCAAGATGTCGGCGCTGGTCAACGACCCGGCCGCGCTGAAGGTCCTCATGAAGGACCGCACCTCCGCCGCGAACTGGGTCGCCATCCGCTTCCTGGACCGCTACATGAACTACGCCCCGGCCGTCGAACCCGCCGACTTCGACGCGTGCCCGGTCCTGCTGACCCAGCCCGCCGAGGACCGCTGGACCCCGCTCCACCTGAGCCTGCCGTTCCTGTCACGCATCACCGAGGTCCCCGTCGAGACCGTCATGCTCGACAACGCCGGTCACTACCCGCTCGAAGAACCCGGCCTGCAACAGATGCAGGATGCCATCGCGGACTTCGTGACCCGATACACCGCCTGACCGGCGGTCGCGCCGAGTACGCGCCTCCCGGCTTCGAAGCGCTCGGCGACGCACCGCGCCGAAGCAGTGGCGGGCCCGGAGCCGGAGAAAACGCCGGCCCCAGCCGCTTGACCTTGCCACTGGCGGCAGGGTGGGACGGTCACCGGCATGAACACCACCGCATCGCAGCCCAGCAGAATCGTCGTCGTCACCGGAGCCGGCACCGGGATCGGCCGGGCCACCGCCCGCGCCTTCGCCGCCGAAGGCGCCCATGTCGTCGCGATCGGGCGGCGGGCCGAGCCGCTCCGGGAGACCGCCGCGGGACACGGCCGGATCACACCGCTGGCCGCCGACATCACCGCCGAGGGCGAGCCCGACCGGATCGTCCGGGAGGTACGGGCGACGCACGGCCGCCTGGACGTACTGGTCAACAACGCCGGCATCGTGCGCAGCGGCGCCCTCGGCACCCTGACACCGGAAATGATCGCCGATCAGCTCTCCACCAACCTCGTCGCCCCCGTCCTGCTGGCCCAGGCCGCGCTGCCCCTGTTGGAGGCATCGGGCGGGGTGATCGTCAATGTCAGTACGTCGGTGGGCCAGCGGGCCTGGCCCGGCAGCTCGGTCTACGCGGCGACCAAGTCCGCGCTGGAGCTGCTGACCCGCAGCTGGGCGGTCGAGCTTGCTCCCCGCGGGATCCGGGTGGTGGCGGTCGCCCCCGGCGCGATCGACACTCCCATCGGCGAGCACCAGGGCCTGACGCCGGAACGGATGGCCTCGGTACGGGCATGGCAGCTCGCGCACACCCCGCTGGGCCGGATCGGCCGCCCCGAGGAGGTGGCCTGGGCCATCACCCAACTCGCCGCGCCGAACGCGTCGTTCGTCACCGGGGTGGTGCTCCCGGTCGACGGAGGGGCGGTCGTGGCGTGATAGAAGTGGCGCCGGAGGTGGGCTTGGTGCGTATCGGGGAACTGGCCGAGCGGACGGGGACGTCCGCCCGTGCGCTGCGGCACTACGAGCAGGCCGGGCTGATCTCCTCGGACCGGGCCCCCAACGGCTACCGCGTCTACGACGAACCGGCGGTGGTGCGGGTCCGCAACATCCGCTATCTGCTGACCGCCGGGCTCACCCTGGACGACGTACGGGTGTTCCTGCCGTGCCTGGACGGTGATGTGGCGGCCGCGCAGCCCTCGGGCAAGGGCGTGCGCGTCGCGCTGGAACGCCTGGCGGTCCTGGACGAACGGATCGCCGCCCAGACCCGGGCCCGCGACCGGCTGGCGGCCGCGCTCCGGGAGAAAGCCGGTGATCTGATCCGCCCGGCGGCCTGACCAGGGCATCAGCGGGCGTCGCAGTGGGTCGGGTGCGCCACGGTCGATGTCACCGTCGCCCTCCGCTGCACCAGTGGGCGCGGCACCGAGCCACTGAGGAGCGGGGCTCCGGAACCCCGCACGACGGTCGCCAGGTGCAGCGTCAGCGCGTCGACCAGCCCTGCGCCGAGCACCGAGCACCGAGCACCGAGCACCGAGCCGATGGTGGCGCGCCGCCGCCCATGAGGGCGATGTCGAGGTCCTTGCCGCCGTCCGACGACTCCGCCTGGGCGCGCTCGCGCGCGGTACGGACGGCGTCGGCAATCCGGTGGCGGCGAACGCCCGGTCCAGGTGAGTGAGCCGCGCGAGTCCGGTTGGTGGTGTACTCGTCACGACGAGGAACATCGGCCGAAGACATGTCCGGAGCCTGGAGCGGGACGGCCGGACGGACCGGACGCCGGGGCGCGGACGTACCCGAACGGACCGGGTGCGGACCCGGGCGGACCGGGTGGGGACCCGGGCGGACCGGGTGGGGACCCGGGCGGACCGGGTGGGGACATGCCTGGCCGAGCCAGGTGGGGACGTACCCGGACCCCCGGGGGACGTACCGGGAAGCCGGGCGGACGTACCCCGGATTTCTGCGCGGGCGTACCCGGACCGCCGGGGCGAGGCAGTCGCCCCCGCGTGGCCGGGTGAGCCGGAACACGCGGGCCGGAACGGCTTGTTACGTTCTCACCATGTGCTCATGGAGGCGCCGTCATACGGGGCCGAAACAGTGACGCGCATGAACAAGAGCCCGTGCAGGAGCCCGCGTACGAGCAGCACCCCGAAGGCGGGGCGGCGGGCCGCCGCCACCGCCGCCGTGTTCCTGGCCCTCGCCGCGCCGACGGCCGCCCTGGCCGTGCCGGGCCCGGCGGTCGCCCGAGCCTCGTCGGACGCCACTGCCGTGGTGCCGCCGATCCGTTGGGGCGCCTGCCCCGCTGCCGAACCGCCGTACCCCGACCCGAGTCCGAGGGCGCAGTGCGCGACGGTCACGGTGCCCCTGGACTGGTCGAAGCCCAAGGGCCCGAAGGTCGGCATCTTCGTCGTCCGTTACCGGGCCACCGACCCCGCACGGCGGATCGGCGTCCTGATGTCCAACCCGGGCGGCCCGGGGACGCCCGGTTCCGATGACGCCCTGTACGCGGACGACCCCATCAGCGGCTACACCCCGGCCATGCTCCAGCGCTTCGACATGATCGGTTTCGACCCGCGCGGCATCGGCCGCAGCCAGAACGCCGAGTGCGACGAGTCGATCGCGGACCCGGTCCCGAACCGCCCCCGCAACGCGGTCGAGTTCGAGCGGATGCGCGCCCTGAACGGTCGGCTCGCGGACAGCTGTCTGAAGCGGACGGGGCCGCTCGCCGCCCATATGGACGGCGAGAGCGTGGCCCGCGACATGGACGCGATCAGGGCCGCCCTCGGTGAGAGCAGGATCAGCTTCCTCGGCCACTCCTACGGCACGTTCCTCGGTGAGCGTTACGCACGTCTGTTCCCGGGCAGGCTGCGCGCGCTGGCCCTCGACAGCGCGATGGACCCGGACCGGCCGGACGCCGAACGCTATCTCACCGACGGAAGCGTCACCATCGACAACACACTGAAGCGGCTCGCGGCCTGGTGCGAGAAGGACCCGGCGTGCGCACTCAACGGCAAGGACCTGACCGCCGTCACCGACGAACTCTTCGCCCGCGCCGACGCGGGCACACTCCGCGATCCGGGCCCGGACGGACCGACGCGGACCAAGGTCGGCGCCGACAAGCTGTCCGACTTTCTCACCTTCGCACTCGGCAAGGGCAGCCCGGAGACGACGACGGCGCAACTGGCCGCCCTGTACACGGGAAAGGGCGAGGTCAACTGGGTCCCGGTCGGTACCAACACCGCCTCCCGACTCGTCCTGTGCCGGGACTACGACTTCCGGATCCGCGACTACGCCCAGTACCTGGCCATCCGCAAGCGGGCCTCGAAGGCCGCTCCGCACGTCCGCTACAACGCCCAGTCGCTGGACACCGTCCTCGGCTGCCAGGGCTGGACGATGCCGCCCGAACCCGGCCCCGTCCGGGCGAAGGGCGAGCTGCCGCCCGTCCTCGTGGTCAACGCCACCCATGACCTGGCGACCCCCCTGCCGGGGGCGCAGCGCATGACGGACTCCTTCCCGGAGGCGTCGTTGTTCACCATGGACGTCGTGGGTCACTGGCTGTACCGCAGGGGCGGCACGGAGAAGGCGATGCGCGTGATCGACACCTACCTCACCCGCCCCACCGGTCCGAAGAACTGACCAGAGAAGTCGTTTCGAGGGCGATGTGCCTCGCGGCCCGGGTTCCGTGGCCCACCGATCGGCCGCACACCGATCGGCGCCCATCGTTCTTCGTACGCCGGACGGGAACGTCATTTCCGGGCGGAACCCTTTGTTCCAGGGGGAGTTGAGCCGTTGGGGATCGTCGCGCCGGGTGCGAGTGTGTCGTTACTCATACGTTGCGAGGCGTCTCCACCCGGCGCGCAGCCGGCGGGGTAGCGTTGGGTCCGCCATGGACCTTGCCTATATTCCCAGCCCCTCGACCGGTGTGATCCATCTCGGACCGGTTCCGCTGCGCGGCTACGCGTTCTGCATCATCATCGGTGTCTTCGTCGGCATCTGGATCGGCTCCAAGCAGTGGCGGGCGCGGGGAGGAAATCCCAGCACCGTCGCCGACATCGCCATCTGGGCGGTGCCGTTCGGCCTCGTCGGCGGCCGTCTCTACCACGTCATCACCACCTACGAGCTCTACTTCGGTGAGGGCAGGAACTGGGTCGACGCCTTCAAGGTCTGGGAGGGCGGCCTCGGTATCTGGGGGGCGATCGCGCTGGGCGCGGTCGGCGCCTGGATCGGCTGCCGCCGCCGAGGGGTCCCGCTTCCCGCCTACGCCGACGCGCTCGCCCCCGGCATCGTGATCGCGCAGGCGATCGGCCGCTGGGGCAACTGGTTCAACCAGGAGCTGTACGGCAAGCCGACCGACGTCCCGTGGGCCCTGAAGATCGACAACGGCCTCGACAACGGCACCTTCCACCCGACCTTCCTCTACGAGTCGCTGTGGTGCGTCGGTGTCGGGCTGCTCGTCATCTGGGCGGACAGGAAGTTCAAGCTCGGGCACGGGCGGGCCTTCGCCCTGTACGTCGCCGCCTACTGCGCCGGGCGCGTCTGGACCGAGTACCTGCGGATCGACGAGGCGCACCACATCATGGGCCTGCGCCTCAACGTCTGGACCGCGATCTTCGTCTTCGTCCTCGCTGTCGTGTACTTCGTGGTCTCGGCAAAGGTGCGACCGGGCCGTGAGGAGATCGTGGAGCCCGAGGAGACGGCGTCGGCGGCCGAGTCGGGCGACGAGGGCCCGGAGGACAAGAAGAAGGCCGTCCTCAAGAAGGACACCGTGGACGACGGCAAGGCCGCACCCGGCTCCGACTCCGGTTCCGACTCCGTCTCCGGTTCCGACTCCGACTCCGACTCCGGTGCCGAATCGGATACCGAGTCAGCATCCGTGTCCGAGAAGTCCGGGGGAACCACGGCCAAGGCCGAGAAGGGCTGACTTTCCCGCAGCCGAGCAGAGGGCCGGTGGTCCGTGGACTCCTCCACGGACCACCGGCCCTCGCGTTTCACGGTGCGGCGAACAGCCGACGGCCGACGACGAACGGGCCCGCCGGTTGAACGGCGGGCCCGTGACGGGCGCTGGTCAGCGCTCGAACCACCGGGTCGTCGCGTCCCAGGCCGAACGCAGCGCCTCCGGCTGGGCCAGCTCGTGGTGCTGGCACGGCAGGGCGGTCTGCACCACGTCTCCGGTGACGTACGTCGTCCACCGGTCCCCCAGCGCCGCCCCTGCGGGCTTGCCGAGCAGAGCCGCCACATGGATCAGGTCGCCCTGGAACACACGGGGAACGTGCGTGGTGGCGATGGCGACATTGTTGGACCGTACGCCCTCGGCCACGGCGAGCTCCTTGTCGGAGAGGTCGAGCCCGAAGCGCTCACCGACCCGTAGGACGGCGTCCGTCCAGTCGACCACCTCAGGCTCCTCGGGCTGACCGACGCCCAGGTCCAGGCTGACCGACGGGTAGGCGTCGAGCACCACCAGCGCGGCGACCTCCTCGCCGGCCTCCTGCAACTGCACCGCCATCTCGTGGGCGACGACGCCGCCCAGGGACCAGCCCAGCAGATGGTACGGACCCGACTCCTGCACCCGGCGGATCTGCTCGATGTAGTCCGCGGCCATCTCCTTGACGGAGCCGGGCAGCGCGCCTTCCTCGCTCAGGCCGCGCGCCTGAAGGCCGTACAGCGGCCACTCCTCGGGCATGATCCCGGTCAGCGGCGCATAGCACCAGCTGAGGCCACCGGCGGGGTGCACCGCGAAGAACGGCGGCCGGGTGCCGTCCGCCCGGAGCGGCAGCAGCACCTTGAGCCCGTCGGCGCCGGACGGTCGGCTCAGCCCTCGTACGAGGGACTCGACGGTCGGGGTCTCGAAGAGGCTCCGGATCCCCAGTGCGACTCCGAGCGTCGAGCGCAGCCGCTCCACGAGCGTCACCGCGAGGAGCGAGTGCCCGCCGAGGTCGAAGAAGTTGTCGTCGATGCCGACCCGCTCCAGGCCGAGGACCTCGGCGAACACTTCGCAGACCAGCCGCTCGTCCGCCGTGCGCGGGGCCCGGTAGGAAGCCTCCAGGACGGCGGTGTGGTCCGGGGCCGGGAGGGCCCGCCGGTCGAGCTTCCCGTTCACCGTCAATGGCAGCGTGTCGAGTACGAGGACTGCGGAGGGGACCATGTAGTCCGGCAGGAGCGCCGTCAGGTCGGTCCGGATTCCGTTGGTGTCCATGGTCGTGCCTTCGGTGGGCACGACGTAGGCGGTGATGCGCTTGTCGCCGGGGGTGTCCTCGCGGACGATCGCGGTGGCCTGGGCCACGCCGGGCCGGTCGAGCAGGGCCGCCTCTATCTCGCCCAGCTCGATCCGGAAACCACGGATCTTGACCTGGTCGTCGGTACGGCCCAGGTAGTCCAGCGTCCCGTCCGCACGCCAACGCGCCAGGTCACCCGTCCGGTACATCCGCTCACCCGCCGCACCGAACGGGCACGCCACGAACCGCTCCGTCGTCAGACCGGGACGGTTCAGATACCCCCGCGCCAGACCGGCACCGGCCACGTACATCTCGCCGGCCGCCCCCACCGGAACAGGGGCCAGGAACTCGTCCAGCACGAACACCCGGGTGTTGACCACAGGCGAACCGATCGACACCTCTCCCGCCGACGGATCACAACGCCACAACGTCGCGTCCACCGTCGTCTCGGTCGGGCCGTAGGAGTTGAACACGCGGTGGTCTCGCGTCCAGCGCGCCATCACATCCGGCGGGCACGACTCACCGGCGGTCACGAGGACCACGTCATCGGAGATCGACCGCTCGTCCAGGGTCGCCAGAACGGCCGGCGGCAGCGTCACATGACTCACGCGCTGCTCCGCGAGGAAGCGGGGCAACGCCTCACCGAGACGCCGGTCCTGCGGGATCACCACGAGGGTCGCACCGGTCAGCAGGGCCATGAACCACTCCCAGCCGAAGGTGTCGAAGCCCGCCGAGGCGAACTGTCCGACCCGCGACCCGGCGCCGACCTCCAGGTGGCGCATCTGACCCGCCACCAAGCTCGCCACGCCCGTGTGCGAGACCAGCACACCCTTGGGCCGACCGGTGGATCCGGAGGTGTAGATCACGTACGCCGCATCCGCCGCCCGCACGACAGGGCCGGTCGGGGCACCGCTGTCCAGGCCCGCGAGTTCCGCCACGGTCTCCGGCGCATCCACCCGCACGGCGGAGTCCGGCAGCGCCGACGCCGTACCCGAGGAGGCCAGCACCAACACGGGGGCCGCGTCGTCCAGCATGTACCCGATGCGGTCGGCCGGGTACGCCGGATCGATCGGCATGTACGCGCCGCCCGCCTTCGATATCGCCAGCAGCGACACCATCAGCTCGACCCCGCGCTCCAGGCACACGCCGACCACCGACTCCGCACCGACACCGCGCGAGACCAGCAGTCTCGCAAGGCGGTTGGCCCTTGCGTCCAGCTCGGCGTACGTCACCTCGGTCCCGTCGGCGACCACGGCCACCGCCTGCGGCGTCCGTGCGACGTGCGCCTCGAACTGCGCCGGGATCGTCGCGGCCGGAATCTCGGACCCGGTGTCGTTCCAGGTGGTCAGCAGCTGTTCGTGCTGCTGGTCGTCGAGGACGCCGATCCGGTCGATCCGGGTGTCCGGGTGCTCTTCCAGGGCGCCGACCAGGTTCTCGACGGCGGTGTGCAGCAGCCCGCACACCGTCTCGGGGTCGATCGGATGACCGGCCTGCACGGAGAGCCGGAACCCGGAGCCGGTGTCGTCGACCGACGCCGTGAGCGGGTAGTTGGTGCGCTCATGGCCGAACAGGAGCCTGATGCCCGCGAGGCCGGTCCCGCCGTCTGCGGCACCCGGGCTGTGGCGGTAGTTGAGGAGCGAGGTGAACAACGGGCTCTGGGCCGGGAGGCTGGTGGCCTGCTGTGCCAGGGCCAGCGGCGCGTGCTCGTGCCGCAGCAGCTCGCCGAGCTGGGCCTGTACGGTGCCCAGGCCCTGGTCCAGGGGCTGGGTCGCGTCGACCCGGATGGGCAGCGTGTTGATGTAGAGGCCGG
>NZ_JBHVJA010000024.1:0-60892 GCF_042799335.1 Streptomyces sp. NPDC057697
ACCAGCACCTTCACACCGTTGGCCGCCAGCAGTTCGGCGACGAAGCCGATCCGCTGGACGTTGGTGTGGCGGTCCTCGCGGGAGAAGCCGAGCCCTGCGGAGAGGAACTCCCGGATCTCGTCGCCGTCGAGCACCTCCACACGGTGGCCCTCGCCGCGCAGCCGTCCGGCCAGCTCGTACGCGAGGGTGGTCTTGCCCGCGCTCGGCAGACCGGTCAGCCACACGGTGGCACCGCGCTCGGAGGGGGCGGCCGCCGGGACCGCCACTGCGGGGTCCCCGGCGACCGTTGTGTCGGCTGTCGTCACGGTGATGTTCTCCAGACGGTGGGTTGACTGGCTGTCAGGGGCGGATGCCGCGCCCGGCACTGCCCGGCCCGGCGCCCGGCCCCGGCGGCCGACGTCCCGGGTCCTCGCGGGCTGCCGGGCGAGGGGCCGGTGTGTGGTGACGCGGGGTCCTGTGGTCGGACCCGGTGGCCGGTGGGAAACGTACGAGCCGGTGAGGTGGGCGGAGCCGTGACACCACGCGGTGGCGCTCCTCGGGACCGGACGTACGGGCCGGACGGCGCGCGGCCGTCGCCCCTCGTGGGACCGGCACACGGCCGGCGGGGCCCAGGGCGTCGCGGAACGGTACGGAGTGGACTGGCGGACCCGTCGAAAGACACGGGCCGACGTGTGATCAGGTCTGTCGGAGCCGGAAAGTGCCGAGCTGACCGGTGGCCGGTCCCCGCGCCTACCTCCCCCTGCTGGACAGCCCGTTCGGTCGTGCGGCCGCGACAGAGCATAGGTGCCTTCCGTAGGGAGCGCCAGTCACGGATCTTGATGCCGCGTGTGACTTCTCCCATTCTTCGAGTGGCGTCCGTACGGTGAACAGGTTCAGGCATCCGAATGGACGTCATTCCGGACTCTCCTAATCCGGTGCGCCGAGGTGTCGGATTTTTGTACATTTCTCGCACTTGCGCACCACCTACCCGTCCGAAATTTCGACAAGGGGAGCACCGTATTCCGATTGCGAGTAAGTCCAATGATGCTTGACGCGCCTCCGGTTCACTCATTAGGGTGATGATCATCATTCAGAAGGCTTTTGGCCGAGTGGGCCGCGTTTCAAGCGGCGACCGAGTGTGCCGGGTCTCGGACGGGGGAGTGGTCGAGGGTGGTGGCGGTTGTGCGAATGGATATGCGTAGCTCCTGCTGAGGTGCCCGCTGGCTGATGATGTCGCCAGCCCTGGCTTCCGGCTTACCGAATTCTTTTCCCTGTCGTTCCGACGGGTTCCCAGCGACCCTTTTTTTATGGGTCTCATGTGTGCCGTTTCTGGCTGCTCAAAAGCAGAAGAAAGCGTGCCAACAAAATCTCGGTGGGATATTTCCGTGTTCATTATTGATGCTGTTCGCGCGCGGGTTGTCGAGTCGCCCGAAAAGCCTGCGCTCATCATGCTGGCCGAGGGGGAGAACGAGGCCGAGCGCCTGTCCTTCGCCGAGTACGACCGACGCGCCCGGTCCTTCGCCGCAGGGCTCCAGGCCCGCGGGATGGCCGGCGAGCGGTTACTGGTACTCCTGCCGCAGGGCGTCGACTACGCCGTCGCCTTCCTCGGCTGCCTCTACGCCGGGGTGATCGCGGTACCCGCCTTCCCGCCCACCAGGAGCCGGAAGGGTGCGCGGGTCGAGGGCATCGTCGACGACTGCGCCCCGCGGCTCGCCGTGGTGGGCGCCGACCGCGTCCAGCCGATGCGCCGCGAACTCCCGGATTCCTGCGCCGTGCTGACGACGGCCGAGCTGTCGGCGGACCCGGAGACCTGGCACCGGCCCGAACCCGGCCCGGACGACGTCGCCTACCTCCAGTACACCTCCGGCTCGACGGGTCGCCCGCGCGGTGTGATGGTCACCCACCGCAACCTCGTCCACCAGCTCGACATGCTCGCCGACGTGATCCGGCTGGGACCGGACGAGACGTCACTGTCCTGGCTGCCGCTCTTCCACGACTTCGGCCTGGTCGCCGGCCTCATGTACCCGCTGCGGGCCGGTGCGACGAACGTGCTGATGGCACCGATCGACTTCGTCCAGGAGCCGCTGCGCTGGCTCGCCGCGGCCACCCGCTACCGGGCCGCGCTGACCTTCGGACCCAACTTCGCGCTGGACCTGTGCTGTGCGCGCATCCGCCCCGAGGACCGCGAGGGCCTGGACCTCTCCGCGCTCCGCACCTTCATGATCGGCGCCGAGCCGATCCGGCCCCAGTCGATCGAGCGTTTCGCGGCCGAGTTCGCGCCGTTCCGATGTCGTACCGACATCTTCACCCCGGCCTACGGAATGGCCGAGTCCACACTCGCCGTGACGATGCGACGGCCCGGCGACGCACTCGTCGTCGACTCCTTCGACGGCGACGAACTGGGACACGGCCGACTGCGACGCGTGCCCGACGGCACCCCCGGCAGCCGCCGGCTCCCGAGCAACGGCGACGTCCTGCTGGACACCGGACTGCTGATCGTGGACCCGGAGACGCACACCCCGCTGCCGGACGGCGAGTGCGGCGAGATCTGGCTGCGCGGCGACACCGTGAGCCCCGGCTACTGGCAGAACCCCGGGGCGACCGAGGCCACCTTCGGCGCCCGCCTGTCCGACGGCAGTGGCCCGTACCTGCGCACCGGGGACCTCGGCGGACGCCTCGGCGCGGACACCTACATCACCGGACGGCGCAAGGACCTCATCGTGGTCCGCGGCGTCAACCACTACCCGCAGGACATCGAGCTCACCGTCGCCGACTCCCACCCCGCGCTCGAACGGGACAAGGGCGTCGCCTTCTCGGTGGAGGACTCCGAAGGCGCGGAACAGCTGGTCGTGGTCAGCGAACTGACGCGCAGCGGCTTCCGCGACGCCGACCGCGACGAGGTCGTGCAGAGCATCCGCCTCGCCGTCGTCGACGAGCACCAGATCGACCCGCGGACCGTCGTACTGATCCGCCCGGCCCAGCTTCCGCTGACATCGAGCGGCAAGGTCCGCCGCCAGGAGTGCAAGCGGCTCCATCTGGCGGGCGAACTCAAGCCCGTGCACACCTCCTCCGCCCCGTCCGGACCGTCCGCCCCCGCCCCGGCGGGGCCGGACCGCTCCCGGCAGGAGGTGGCCGACTGGCTGACCCGACGGATCGCCCGCCTCCGGGGGCTCGACCCGCGCGAGGTCCCCGCGGACACGCCCTTCGGCTCCTTCGGACTCGACTCGGCGGGGCTCGCCGGACTCGCCGGTGACCTCCGCGCCTGGCTCGGCGGCCCGGTCGACGCCAGGACCCTCTACAACCACCCCACCGTCGCGGCCCTGGCCGACGCGCTCACCGGCGGAGACACGCCCCGCCCGCTCCCGCAGGCCGAGGCGGCGGCGCCGCCGCCGGACGGCCGCGATCCGGTCGCCGTCGTCGGCATGGCCTGCCGCCTGCCGGGCGCCGAGGACGTCGACGCCTTCTGGCAGCTGCTCATCGACGGCCGGGACGCGGTGACCGAGGTGCCGCCGCGCCGCGCACTGCTCGGCTACCGGCTGGAGCACGGCGAACCGGCGTGGGGCGGATTCATCGACGGGGTCGACGAGTTCGACGCCGCGTTCTTCGGCATCTCCCGCGACGAGGCCCGCCACATGGACCCGCAGCAGCGCCTGCTGCTGACCACCGTATGGCGCGCCCTGGAGGACGCCGGAACGGACCCGGCGGCGCTCGCCGGGGGCAGGACCGGCGTCTACGTGGGCATCAGCACCCACGACTACGGACGGCTCCAGGACCGCGCCCACCGCCCCGCCACCGCCCACGACGGCACCGGCAACGCATCCAGCATCGCCGCCAACCGCATCTCCTACCTCTGGGACCTGCGGGGCCCCAGCCAGGTGGTGGACACGGCCTGCTCGTCCTCCCTGGTGGCCCTCCACCAGGCGTGCGAGGACCTGCGGCGCGGCGCCTGCGACCGCGCCGTCGTCGCCGGTGTCAACCTGCTCCTGGACCCGGCGCTGACCACCGGCTTCACCCAGGCCGGCATGCTGGCCCCGGACGGCCGGTGCAAGACCTTCGACGCCGCCGCGGACGGCTATGTGCGCGGCGAGGGCTGTGGGGTGGTGGTGCTCCGCCGCGGCGCGGACGCCCTCGCCGACGACGACCGGATCCGCGCCCTGGTCCAGGGCTCGGCGGTCTCCTCCGACGGGCGCACCAGCACCCTGACCGCACCGAACGGACCGGCCCAGGAGGCGGCCCTGCGCGCGGCGCTCGCCGCCGGCGGCCTGACGGCCGGAGAGATCGGTTACGTGGAGGCCCACGGCACCGGCACCCGGCTCGGCGATCCGATCGAGATGGGCGCGCTGCGCGCCGTCTACGGCGAGCAGGACGGCACCGAACTGCATGTCGGCTCCGTGAAGAGCAACATCGGCCACCTGGAGGCCGCGGCCGGAATGGCCGGTCTGATCAAGACCGTGCTCTGCCTGGAACACCGCCGGATCCCGGCCTCGCCGCACCTCGGCACGGTCAACCCGCTGATCGACCTGGAGGGCTCCCGCCTGCGCATCCCGCGTACGGCGACCGACTGGCCCGAGGGGCCCGCACGGGCGGCGGCCGTCAGCTCGTTCGGCTTCGGCGGCACCAACGCACACGTGGTCCTCTCCGGCGCACCGGCCCGGCAGCCCGCCGTGGAAGTGGCGGAGAGCGGCGAGTGGTTCCTCCTCCCGGTCTCCGCGAAGAGCGGACCCGCCCTGCGCCGACTCGCCGGTGACTACGCACGGCTCGCCGGCGGCGAGGACGGCCCGGTCCCGCCCTCGAACGCGCTGGTCCACACCGCCGGAGCCCGGCGCCCCCACCACGACCACCGCCTCGCCGTGCTGGCTCGTTCGCACCAGGACGCGGCCCGGGCACTGACCGCGTACCACGACGGCCTGCCGACCGACGCGGTGGTCTCCGGCGTCGCCCGCCACGACGGGAACGGACGGGTGGCGTTCGTGTTCACCGGCCAGGGCGCGCAGTACCCCGGCATGGCCAAGGCCCTGTACTTCCGGCACGCCGCCTTCCGCGAGACGCTCGACGAGGTGGACGCGGTGGTGCGCGCCGAACTCGGGGTCTCCCTGCTGCCGACGCTGTGCGACGCCCCGGGGCCCAGGGCGGACCTCGAACAGACCCGCTTCGCCCAGCCCGCGCTCTTCGCCATGGACTACGCGCTGGCCGCGCTGTGGCGCGCGAGCGGGGTGGAACCCGACGCCGTGGCCGGGCACAGCCTCGGCGAGTACGTGGCGGCCTGCGTCGCGGGCGCCCTGACCCTCCCGGACGCCGTCCGGCTGGTCGTCGCCCGCGCCGGTGCCATGCAGGACCTCGCCGGGCCCGGGGCGATGTACGCGATCCACGCGGACCGGGAACTGCTCGCGGCGCTGCGCGCGGAGCTTCCCGCGGACCGTTCGGTGGTGGCCGCCGCCCTCAACGGGCCGGAGGACCTGGTGATCTCCGGCGGCGAGGAGGCGACGGCCGGGCTCGCCGCCCGCTGGGCGGAGCGAGGCGCCCGGACCACCCGGCTGCACGGCACCCGGGCCTTCCACTCCCCGCTGATGGCGGACGCCGTCGCGGAATTCGAGCGCTTCGCCGCGACGGTCACGTTCCACGCACCCGCGATTCCCCTGGTGTCCAACCTGACCGGCGCCGTCGTGCCGGAGCTCTCGGCCGGTCACCTCGCCCGGCACGCCGACGAGCCGGTGCGGTTCGGCGACTGCCTGGACGCCCTGGCCGCGCTCGGCTGCACCACCGTCGTGGAGTGCGGACCACACCCGGTGCTCGGCCCGCTCGTCGAGGCCGTGCTCACCGACGCGGTCAGCCTGCCGAGCCTGCACCGGGACGACACCGACGACCGGCGCTTCGGAGAAGGGCTGGCCCGGTGGTACGTCCGGGGCGGACGGGTCGACTGGACGGGGGTGCTGCGGGACCGGGACGGGACGTACGGACGGCTGCCGCTGCCGGTCCGGCTGCCCGGCCACCCGCTCGAACCGGCCCGGCACTGGTTCACCGACGGCGGCGACGGGCGACACCCGCTGCTCGGCGCCCCCGTCGAGCTCGCCGGTGCCGAGGACCGCCGGTTCTCCCGCACCCTGACCGCCGAACAGCCCTGGTACCTCGACCAGCACCGGGTCGCCGGCCGGCCGGTGCTGCCCGGGGCCGCGATGACCGAATGGGCCGACGCGGCCGTCCGCGCGGTCGCCGGAGACGGGCCGTGGTCGCTGCACGGAGTCTCCTTCACCGCCTTCCTGCCACTGCCCGAAGACGCCCCGGTCACCACCCAGACGGTCGTCGGGACCGGGCACCGGATCCGCGGCTTCAGCCGGGTGCCCGGACGCGACGAGTGGACGGAACACGTCACGGTGGCCGCCGCGCGGGCGGCGGAACCGGCCCCGGACACCCGGGCCGACCTCGACCGCCTCCGCGACGGCCTCACCGAACTGGACGTCGAGACGCTGTACAAGACGCTGCGCGGACGCGGGCTCGACTACGGCCCGGCCTTCCGCGGGCTGCGCAGGCTGTGGGCGGCCGGGACGCGGGCCGTCGGCCGGATCGAGGCGGCACTCCCCGCCGAGGACCGCACGGCCCACCAGGCACACCCCGCGGTGCTCGACGCCTGCTTCCACGCGACCGCGGCCTTCCTCGGCGACACGGAGGAACTCCTCCTCCCGGTCGGCATCGACCGGATCACCCTCCACCACCGGCTGCCCGCCCATCTGTGGTGCGTGGTCCGCGACACCGGAACCGGGGCCGACGGCACCCGCGCCTTCGACCTGGACCTGCTGTCCGACGACGGCGACACCCTGGCGACCGTCGAGTCGCTGCGGCTCCGGCCGGTCGCGCCGGACCGGATCGCCGCGGCGGCCGGGGCCGGGGTACGGACACTGCGGACCGACTGGGTACCGGCCCCGCCGGAGGCCACCGACGGGCGGCCGGGCACCTGGCTGGTCTGCGGGACCGACACATCACCGGCCGACGACTGGTGCGCCGGGGCCGAAACCACGGCACGCGCACTGGCGATCGCCCCGGACGCCTCGGACGCGGAACTGGCCCGGCTCTTCACCGAGGCCCGCGACCGGGCGGACACCGTCGCCGGACTGGTCCTGCGGCTCGCCCCGGCGGAAGCCGGGAGCGACCCCGCCGGGCCCGCCGGTACGGCCTTCGCGGTCCTCCGGCAGTTCCTGCGGGAGTTCGCCGCGGACCGCCCCGACGTCGTCGTCTGCTCGACCGGTGCCGCCCGGGTCCCGCAGCTGCCGACGCGACCGGACGCCGGACAGGCCATGCTCACCGGACTGTCCAGGGCGGTCATCGCCGAGTACCCCGAACTCAAGTGCGTCCAGGTCGACTTCGAGCCGGACGGAACCCCGCCGCCGCTCTCCGGAGTGCTCGCCCGCGTCGCGGGACTGCCGGGACGCGGTCATCTGGCGGTACGCGACGGCCGGTGGTTCACCGCCCGGCTGCGGGAAACCGGCCGCGGCGACGCGGCGACGGCACCCGTCCGCCCGGACGGCAGCTATCTGGTCACCGGCGGGCTCGGCGCGCTGGGCCTGGCCACCGCGCGGTGGCTGGCCGACCGGGGCGCCCGCTGCCTGGTCCTGACCAGCCGCTCCGTACCGGCCGGAACCCCCCGTGAGGTCCAGGAACTGCGGGCCGCCGGGGTGCGGGTCGAGCTCTGGCCGGCCGATGTGGCCGACCTCCCCGCGGCGACCGGGCTGCTCCGGCGGATCGAACGGGAACTGCCGCCGCTGCGCGGCGTCGTCCACGCCGCGGGCATCACCGATGACGCCCCGCTGACCGACCTCGACCGCGGACGCTTCGACGCCGTCCTCAGGCCGAAGGTCCAGGGCGCGCGCAACCTCCACACCCTGACCGCCGGGACCGAGCTCGACTTCCTCGTGCTCTTCTCGTCGCTCGCCGCCCTGACCGGCTCGGCCGGGCAGGCCGCCTATGTCACCGCCAACGCCTACCTGGACGGACTGGCGGAACAGCGGTGCCACGAAGGACAGGTGGCGCTCGGCGTGAACTGGGGCCCCTGGGCCCAGGCGGGCATGGCCGTCCGCCCCGGACTGCTCGCCCGGCTCGCCCGTACCGGCATCACCGGCATCGGCACCGCCGAGGCCCTGGCGGCGCTCGGCGGACTGCTCGACGGCGGCCTCCCGACGGCCGGTCTCGCGGCGGTCGACTGGGCCCGGTTCACCGCCACGGACGACCGGCGGCTGCCGTACACCCTGCTGAGCGACCTGGCGCCGGACCGCAGCACCCCGGACGAGCAGCCGCCCGGCACCCCGGCGGAACCCGCCGGGGCCCGGGAGGGCCGCGCGGCCGACCGGGTGGCCGCGCTCGCGCTCCGCGACCCGCAGGCCGGGAAGGCCGCGATCGGCGAGGAACTCCTCGACGCCGCCGGTGAACTGCTCGGCCTCACGGCACGGCAGCGGGACGAGCTGCGGCCCACCTTCGGGCATCGCAGGCTGAGCGAACTCGGCCTGGACTCGCTGAGCGCCGTACGGCTGCGCAACCGGCTGCTGGCCGACTTCTCCGCGGACGTCCCGCCCTCGTTCGTGTTCGGCGGCAACACCGTCGCCGACGTGATCGACCTGATCCACCGACAGATCACGCTCCGCAGCCTGGTCGCGGACGACGGCGAGGACGACCCGGACGGGGCCGCCGACGTCGAGGTCCTCACCATCTGATCCACGCACGCACCGCGCGGCCGACCCACGCCCGTGCGTCCGCCGGTCCACCGGCCGACGGACGCACGGGCGCGCCCCGGACCGCGGTGCCATGCCCCGGGGCCGCCACGCCCCGCCCCCCGACTTCGCACCGCTTCCCCGTGGCGGCGCCGGCCCGACCGGGCCCGGCGCCCCCGACCGTTCGAATGGGAGTACCCGGAATGACAGCACACGGAGGCCACGCCGACCCGGCCGAACTGCTGGGCCGGCTCGCCCGGCACGGCGTCCGCCTGCGGCTGGTCGACGGCGACCGCATCGAGGTGCGCGCCACCGCCGGCTCGCTCCCCGACGGAATCCGGCAGGAACTCACCGAGCGCAAGGCGGAGCTGGTCGCCCTGCTCAAGCAGGGCGACGCCGCCCGGCAGACCGGCGCGCTCCCGCAGGTCGTCCGCGACGAGCAGCGGCGCCACGAGCCGTTCCCGCCGTCCGACCTCCAGATGTCGTTCCTGGTCGGCAGCACCGCCCAGTTCGAGTACCACGTCCGGCCGCACCAGTACATGGAGTTCGACTTCGCGGAACTCGACCCCGAGCGCTTCGAGGCCGCGCTCAACCGCATGCTGCACCGCCAGCGCGACAGCCTGGTGGTGGTGCGCGAAGACCTCCAGCTGGAGACCGTCCGCGACCCCGCGCCCGTGAAGGTCCGGGTCACGGACGTCCGCCACGCCCCCGAGGCCGAGGCACGGGCCGTCGTCGAGCGCACCCGGGACGAGATGCAGGCGGCCGAACTCCCGCTGGACACCTGGCCGTGGATGGACGTACGCATCACCCGCTACGGCGACGGCCGGGCCCGGCTGCACTACAACAACAACAACTTCTTCAGCGACGGCCCCGGCACCGGCCGTTTCCTCGACAGCGTGCTGCGCAGCTACCACGACCCGTCCGAGACCCTGCCGGAGCTGGAACTCGCCTACCGCGACTGCGTGCTGGCACTGGCCGCGCTGGAGGAGTCGGAGCGCGGCGTGGCCTCCCGCAAGTACTGGTGCGACCGGATGGCCGACTGGCCGGAGGCGCCCAACCTGCCGCTGGTGAGCGGCACGGACACCCGCACCCGGGTCCAGCTCACCCGCCGCGAGTTCACCCTGACCGCCGACCAGTGGACCCGCTTCAAGCAGCGGGCGACGGACAACGGTGTCACCACGACCAACGCCGTGTACGCGGTCTACGCCGAACTCGTGGCGTACTGGAGCGGCTCCCGGCACTTCCTGCTGAACAACATGATGACCCACCGGCTGCCGATCCATCCGCAGATCTCGGAGGTGGTCGGCAACTTCGCCTCGCTGTACCCGCTGGAGGTCGACTGGCGCCACGACGAGACCTTCCGCGACCGCGCCCGGCGGCTCCAGGGCCAGGTCATGACCGACATGGAACACACCTACTGGAGCGGGGTGAAGGTCCTCCAGACCCTCAACCAGGTACGGCGTACGCCCGGCCGCGCGGCCTGCCCGTTCGTGGTCGGCAGCGGACTGTTCATGGGCCACCTCGACCAGCCGGTCTTCAGCCACCTGGAGACGCCCCAGGTGCTGCTCGACAACCAGTTCTGGGAGCAGAGCGACGGCGGCCTCTGGGTGGTCTGGGACCTGGTCGAGACCATGTTCCCGGACGGTCTCGTCGACGCCATGCACACGGCCTACCGCAAGCTGCTCCTGCTCCTCGCGGACGACCCGGCCGCCTGGACGCGCGGCTCCTTCGACCTGCTGCCGGACGGACAGCGCGAACACCGCGCCGCGGTCAACGACACCGCCCGTGAGATCCCCGAGGGACTGCTCGGCCGCGCACTGGCCCGGCAGGCCGCCGACCGCCCCGGAACCCCGGCCGTGGTGGCGCCGGACGGCGCCATGGACTACGCGGAACTGCACGCCCGCGCCCAGGACGTGGCCGCCCTCCTGCACCGCAACGGTGTCCGGCCCGGCGACAAGGTCGCCGTCGTCCTGCCGAAGGGCGGCGAACAGATCGCCGCCGTCCACGGCGTGCTCGCGGCCGGCGCCGCCTATGTGCCCATCGACCCCGGCTGGCCCCGGGAACGCGTGGCCGAACTCCTCGTGGACGCCCACGCCGCCGCGGTGATCACCTCGCCGGACGGGCGCGACTCCCTCGCCCCGGCCGCCGGCCGCCCGGTGCTGACGGTCGCGGACGCGCAGCCCGCGCGGGGCCCGCTGCCCGCGCCCGAGGGCGACCCCGGCGACACCGCCTACGTCATCTACACCTCGGGGTCCAGCGGCAAGCCCAAGGGCGCGGTCCTCGACCACCGCGGGCCGCTGAACACCATGGTCGACATCAACCGCCGGTTCGGCATCGGCCGCGACGACGTGGTCTTCGGCGTCTCCTCGCTCTGCTTCGACCTCTCCGTGTACGACGTCTTCGGCACCGCGGAGGCGGGCGCGACCCTGCTGCTGCCCCCGGCCGGAGCCGCGAGCCCGGGATACTGGGCCGACCTGGTGCGGGAGCACGGCGTCACGGTCTGGAACTCGGTACCGGCGATCATGCAGCTCTTCGCGGAGGCCGCCGAACAGGCCGGACTGACCTTCCCCGCACTGCGCGTGGTCCTGCTCAGCGGTGACTGGATCCCGGTCCGGCTCCCGGAGCTGATCGCCCGGATCGCGCCCCACGCGCGCGTCGTGAGCCTCGGCGGCGCCACCGAGGCCTCGATCTGGTCCATCCACCACCCGATCGACCGGGTCGACCCGACCTGGTCGAGCATCCCCTACGGCCGTCCGCTGGGGAACCAGACCTGGCGGGTACGGGACGCGGTGGGCCGGGACGCACCCGACTGGGTCACCGGCGACCTGTACATCGGCGGCACCGGCGTCGCGCTCGGCTACCTCGACGACCCCGACCGCACGGCGGCCGCCTTCGTCACCGACCCGGTCACCGGCGAACGGCTGTACCGCACCGGCGACCTGGGCCGCTATCTGCCCGACGGCGACATCGAGTTCCTGGGACGCGCCGACTTCCAGGTCAAGATCCAGGGATTCCGGGTGGAGCCGGGCGAGATCGAGCACGCGCTGTCCCAGCACCCGGCCGTACGGCACGCGGTCGTCGTCGCCCGCGCCTCCGGCTCGGGCCAGCAGCTCGCCGGATACGCCGTCGCCGAGCCGGACGTACCGCGTCCGGAGCCGGAGGAGCTGCGCACCTACCTGGCGGACCGGCTGCCCGGCCACCTCGTACCGAGCTTCGTCGTCGTCGTGGACGGGCTGCCGCTCACGGCCAACGGCAAGCTGGACCGCCGCGCGCTGGAGGCCATGGGCCCCGTGCAGGACGGCCGGACCCGTACGTACACGGCGCCCCGGACGGAGACCGAGAAGGTCCTCGTGGAGATCTGGGAATCGGTCCTCGGCGTCGAACCGGTCGGCGTCCACGACGACTTCTTCGACCTCGGCGGACAGTCCTTCGCCGCGCTGCGCGTCATCGGCCTGGTCTCCACCCGGCTGGGCCTGCGCGCCCCGCTCGGCGCGCTGCTGGAACACCGGACGGTCGCCGCGCTCGCCGCACTGCTGGAGGCCGGACAGGACGAGTGGTCCCCGCTGGTGGCACTCGACGACACGGGCGACACAACCCCCTGGGTGCTGGTCCACCCGGCCGGCGGCAACGTGCTCTGCTACCGGGGCCTGGCGGAACTGCTCGACGGGCCCGCGTACGCCTTCCAGGCACCCGGCCCGGGGGTCGGCAAGGAGCCGCTGGACTCCGTGGAGGCACTGGCCGAGTGCTACGTCCGGGCGCTGCTCGACGTCCGCCCGCACGGCCCCTACCGGCTGGCCGGATGGTCGTCCGGCTCGGTGATCGCCTTCGAGGCGGCCCGGCTGCTGGAGCGGCGGGGCGAGACCGTGGAGCGGCTCGTGGTGATCGACTCGCCCGCCCCGGACCAGGGCGGCACCGAGGCGGCCGAACCCGGTGACGCGACCATGCTGCTGTGGTTCCTGGAGGACCTGGACGTGGGCTTCGACCCGGCGGCGGTCCGCCCCGCCGCGGCGGCCGAACTGGCCGCGGCCCCGGCATCGGAACGGCTCGACCGGACCGTGGCACTGGCCCGGGAACAGGGCCTCGACCTCCCCGACGCCGCCGACCTGGCCCTGAGCTGGCCGGTGTTCCGCGGGATCATCACCGCCTGCCACCGCTACCGCGCGGGCACCGTCGCGGCCGACATCGGCGTGGTCCGGGCGGCGCACGGCAGGGTGACCGAGTTCGCCGACCACCCGCACACGGACTCGGCGGAGTGGGGCTGGTCCTCGCTCACCAGCGGCCGGACCACCGCCGCGCTGACCGACGGCACCCACCACACCCTGCTCACCGACGCCCATGTCGCGGCCGTCGCCGCACTCATGACCGCCCGTCCCGCTCAGCACTGACCTCAGGGGAGGACCCGCGATGGACCACGATCTGATATCGGAACTCCAGCAGCTCGGCATCAGGCTGAGGCTCTCCGGCGACGGTCTCGACGTGATCGCGCCGCCCGGCGCGCTCACCGCCCGGCTCCGGGACGAACTCCGTTCCCGGCGCGACGAGCTGATCACCCTGCTGCGCGCCACCGAGAAGGCGGCCGAGCCGACGGCGCTCACCGCCAGGCCGGACGAGCGGAACGAGCCGTTCGTACTCACGGACATCCAGCACGCCTACTGGATCGGCCACAACCGCGCCCTGGAACTCGGCGGGGTGGCGACACACTTCTACTTCGAACTCGACCGCGAGGGCCTCGACGTGGCCCGCCTGGAGAGGGCCCTGCGGAAGGTGATCGCCCGGCACGACATGCTGCGCGCGGTGATCGGCCCGGACGGCCGCCAGCGGGTGCTCCCCGAGGTCCCGGAGTACGACATCCGGTTCTACGACCGGGGCGACGCGACCGAGGACGCCTTCCAGGAGCACCTCGCGACCCTGCGGGCCGAACTCGACCACCAGGTCCTCGCCCCCGACACCTGGCCGCTGTTCGACATCCGCGCGACCCGGCACCGCGACGGGCTCCGCCTGCACATCAGCCTCGACCTGCTCATCATGGACGCCTACAGCTTCGACCTGTTCTTCACCGACTGGCAGCGCCACTACGAGGACGAGACCTGGCAGCCGGAGCCGTTCGCGATCGGCTACCGGGACTTCGTCCTCGCCGAGGAGGAGAAGCGCGACGGACCCCGCTACCGGGCCGCCGAGAAGTACTGGCTGGACCGCCTCGACACCCTGCCGCCCGCCCCCGACCTGCCACTGGCGGTCCAGCCGGGCTCCACCGAGCGCACCGTCTTCACCCGCCGCCGGGCCGGGCTGCCCCGCGAGCAGTGGGAGCTGGTCAAGAAGAACGCCCGGGAACGCGGCCTCACCCCGTCCTCGGTCCTGCTGGCGGCCTTCACCGACGTGCTGCGCCTCTGGTCGCTCCAGAGCGACTTCACCCTCAATCTGACGCTCTTCAACCGGCCCGCCGAGATCCACCCGCAACTCGGCGGGATCATCGGCGACTTCACCTCGCTGACCCTGCTCCAAATGAGCGGCGGCCAGGACCAGACCTTCGCCCGGCGGACCGCGGGCTTCCAGCAGCAGCTGATGAAGGACCTGGAACACCTCTCGTACAGCGGTGTCCGGGTCCTGCGGGAGCGGGCGCGGCGGCTCGGCAGCGGGCCCGGGGCCGGGATGCCGATCGTCTTCACCAGCGCGCTCGGCTTCTCGGGCGACGCCGACGCGATGGACGGCATGGCCTTCTTCGGCGAGTACCGCCACGGGGTGAGCCAGACCCCCCAGGTCTGGCTCGACCACCAGGTGCTGGAGGAGAACGGGGAGCTGGTCTTCAACTGGGACGCGGTGGAAGCCCTGTTCCCCGAGGGCCTGCTCGACGACATGTTCACCACCTTCCGGGACCTGCTGGACCGGCTGAGCAGCGAACCGGGCCTCTGGGACGCCCTGGGCCCGACGGTCTCGGCGCCGCGCCCGCAGCTCGAACAGCGCGCGGACGTCAACGCCACCGGCCTCGGCCTGCCCGGCGGGACCCTGCTCGGCATCGTCGCCGAGCAGGCGCTCCGCACCCCGGACGCCACGGCCGTGCTGTCCGACGGAGGCCGGCTCGGATACGCCGACGTGATGGCCTCGGCGTACCGGCTCGCGCACCGGCTCACGGGGCTCGGGGCCGCACCCGGCACACTCGTCGGCGTCGTGCTGGACAAGAGCCCGGAGCAGGTCCCGGCGGTCCTCGGAGTGGTCGCCTCCGGCGCGGCCTACCTGCCGGTCGACCCGCAGTGGCCCGCGGCCCGCCGCAGCCGGCTGATGGAGTCCGGCCGGGTGGGGATCGTGGTCACGTCGGCCCGGTACCGCGACGAGCTGGACTGGCCCGACGGGACGGTCCTGGTGGCGCTGGACGACGCCGATACCCTGGCGCAGCCGGACTCGGCACCGGACACCGCACCGGCCCCCGACGACCTCGCCTACGTCATCTTCACGTCCGGCTCCACCGGCGTCCCCAAGGGCGTGATGATCGACCACCGCGGGGCCGTGAACACCGTCCAGGACCTCAACCGGCGTTTCTCGGTGGGCCCGCAGGACCGGGTGCTCGGCCTCTCGGCGCTGACCTTCGACCTCTCCGTCTACGACGTCTTCGGCACCCTCGCGGCGGGCGGCACCCTCGTCCTGCCGAGCGCCGAACGCTCCTACGACCCCGTCTGCTGGGCCGAGCTGATGGAGCGGCACGGCATCACCGTGTGGAACTCGGTGCCCGCGCTGATGCAGCTGTGGGCCGACTCGCCCGCCCGCCCGTCCGAGGAACGGGCCGGTGACCTGCGGCTGGTACTGCTCAGCGGCGACTGGATCCCGGTGGCGCTGCCCGACGCGGTCCGCGCCCGGCACCCGCGGGCCGAGGTGATCAGCCTGGGCGGCGCCACCGAGGCGTCCATCTGGTCGGTGCACCACCCGATCGGAGAGGTCCCGCCCGAGTGGACCAGGATCCCGTACGGCAAGCCGCTGGCCAACCAGACCCTGCACGTCCTCGACGAACGGTTCGGGGCACGGCCGGTGTGGGCGACCGGCGAGATCTGGATCGGCGGCACCGGCGTGGCCAAGGGCTACTGGGCCGACCTGGAACGCACCGCGGAGCGCTTCGTACCCCACCCGGAGACGGGCGAACTGCTCTACCGCACCGGCGACCTGGGCCGCTACCTGCCCGACGGGGACATCGAGTTCCTGGGCCGCCGCGACTTCCAGGTGAAGATCAACGGCTACCGGGTGGAACTCGGCGAGATCGCCGCCACCCTGGAGCGGCTGCCCGGCGTGGGCCGGGCGATCGCCCGGGTGGACACCAACCCCGCCACCGGTCGCCGCCAGCTCGTCGCCTACGCCGTCCCCACCGGGACCGCCACCCCGGACAGCACGGAACTCCTCGCGGAGCTGGCCGGACTGCTCCCCGACTACATGGTCCCCAAGCACTGCCTGTTCATCGACGCGATCCCGCTCAGCGCCAACGGCAAGGTCGACGCCACCAGGCTGCCGGTGCCCTGGAGCGAGCTGGACGCCTACGAGATCGTCGCCCCACGCGACGAGACCGAGGCGACCGTGGCGGCCATCTGGGCCGAGGCCATGGAGTTCGACGGCTTCGGCGTGGAGGACAACTTCTTCGAGATCGGCGGCGACTCCCTGCACGCCGTACAGATCCTGACCCGGGTGCGGGAGGAGTTCCACTGGGAGGGCGACACCGAGGAGGGCCTCCAACTGCTCTTCGAGAACCCCACGGTGGCCGGACTGGCCGCCCTGCTCAAGGCCCGGCAGGAGGCATGACCCGGTGAGCACGGAAACGGGAACCCCGTACTGGGACGACGTGGTCGTCGGCGCGGGCTCGGCGGGCGCGGTGCTCGCCGCCCGCCTCTCGGAGCGGCCCGGACGCCGGGTCCTGCTGATCGAGGCGGGGGAACTCCCCGGCGGCACGGAGGAACAGGCCGGCGTGCCGGTCCTCACCGGCCGCAACTGGGACTACACCGCGCTGCCGCAGGCGGGCGGCAGACGGGAGTTCCCGTACGGGGTCGGCAAGGTCGTCGGCGGCTCCTCCGCCGTCAACGGCGCGCTCGCGCTGCGCCCCCTGCCCGCGGACCTCGACGCCTGGGCGGCCGCCGGGAACCCCGAGTGGGACTGGGAGCAGCTGCGGCCGTACCTGATCGGCCTGGAGACGGACGAGGACTTCAAGGGCCCGGCACACGGCACGGACGGCCCGGTACCGATCCGCCGGGCGCCCGCGGACGCGCTCTCCACCACGGCCACGGCCTTCCTCCACGGCTGTGCCCGGCTCGGGCTGCCCGTCCTCGGGGACCTGAACTCCGGCGCCGCGCTCGGGGCCGGGGTCACCCCGGCCAACGCCGTCGGCGGCCGCCGGATCTCGTCGGCCGACAGCCACCTCGCCCCGGCCCGGGAACGGACCGGCCCCACGCTCTGGACCGGCACCCTGGCGGCCCGGGTGCTGCTGGACGGGCGGAACAGGGCCACCGGTGTCGAGGTACGGCGCGACGGGCGGCTCCAGCGGGTGGCGGCGGGCCGGGTGACGCTGGCCGCCGGGGCGGTCAACACGCCCGCGGTGCTCCAGCGTTCGGGCATCGGCGACCCCGCGCTCCTGGCCGGGCTCGGCATCACCCCCGCCCTTGACCTGCCCGGCGTGGGCCGGAACCTCGCCGACCACCCCGCGGTCGTGCTCTGGTCCGAGCCCCGCCCCGGCGTCTGCCGGGCGGGAGACAGCTGGCACCAGGTCACCGCGCGCTGCGCGTCCGCCCCGGCGGGCGGCACGGCGGACCTCGGGCTGTTCCTGCTCGACGCGGTGCCCACGGCGGCCAATCCGCTGATCGGCGGCATGCTCCGGGCCCGGCTCGCCGTGGGGCTGTCCGCCATGGTGCTGCGGCCCGCCTCCCGGGGCCGGGTCACGATCCGGGACACCGACGCCGGGACCGCACCCGAGATCGTGCTCGGCCTCGCCACCGACCCGGCCGACGTCGAGCTGCTGATGGCCGCCGTCCGGCAGGGCTGGGAGCTGCTGCGCTCGGCGCCGATGGCCGGGCTGCTGGAACGGGTGCTCGTCTGGACCGACCGGATGGTGCGCGAGGACCGGCTGCTGCGCGGAGCCGTCACCCGGTTCGTCTCGCCCAGCTGGCACGCCGTCGGCACGGCCCGGATGGGACCGGCGGACGACCCGGACTCCGTGGTGGACCAGCGCTGCGCGGTCCACGGCGCCGAGGGGCTGTACGTCGTCGACGCCTCGGTGTTCCCCACCATGACCAGCGCCCCGCCCAACCTGACCTGCCTCGCACTCGCCGAAAGGGTGGCCCGATGGATGAGCTGACCCGTACCCCGACCCTCGCCCGGACCGGCGCGTGGGCCGTCCGCCGCAAGCCGCTGCCCCGGGCCCGGCTCCGGCTCCTCTGCCTGCCGCACGCCGGTGGCGGCGCGGCCGCCTTCCGCGCCTGGGGACAGCGCCTGGAACCGGAGATCGAGGTCGTGCCGATCCGGCTGCCGGGGCGGGAGTCCCGCTTCCGGGAACGCCCCTACGAACGGCTCGACGACCTGCTGCCGCCGCTGCTGCGGGACGTCGCCCCGCTGCTCGACCGCCCGCACGCCTGGTTCGGCCACAGCATGGGCGCCGGCATCGCCTTCGAGCTCTGCCGGGCACAGCGCCGGCTCGGGCTGCCCGAACCCGCGCGGCTGCTCGTCGCCGGACTCCCCGCGCCGCACCTGCCGCGCCGGGCGACCCCGGTGCACGACGCACCCCCGGACGAACTCTTCGCCAGGCTGGGGGAGTTGAACGGCACCTCGGCCGAGGCCCACGCCGACAACCCGATGCTGAACGTCATGCTGCCCACCCTGCGGGCCGACTTCGCGGTGGCCGAGACCTGCACCCACCGCCCCGGCCCGCCGCTGGACTGCCCGGTCACCGTCTACGGCGGCCGGTCGGACGCCTCCACCACCGAGGAGGAACTGGACGCCTGGTCCCGGCACTCCGCCGCCTCCACCACCGTCCGGCTCTTCCCCGGCGGGCACTTCTTCCCGCACGACGACCCGGACCGGTTCCTGCCGGTCCTGGCGGACGACCTGCTCGGCCGACGCCCCGCGCACCACACCGCCGGGGTGTGAACCGGAAGTCCCGTCTGCCCGGCGGAGCCCGGCACGCATGCGCGCGGCGGTGTCGGGACCGTCCCGGTACACCCGGTACACCCGGTACCAGGGCGGCCCTCCGCCGTGCGCTCGCACGCACCGGACACCGCCGGGCCCGCTCTCCGGGCGGACGACGCCACTTCCGACACCCGCCCCGGCAGCGGCTCGTACGGCCGCCGACCCGCCACAAGGCGGCGGGCGAGCACGGCCGGTGCTCAGGGCGTCGCGGACCGGGGGAGCTCAGCCGATGCTTTAGCGGTCGGCCCGAAACTGACGCCGAGCCGGCCGGTGCCCCGCCCCGGCCGCCCCCGCCGCTCCGCCCGCCCGGCCCGGCATCCCCCGTTCCTCCGGGCGGGCGGAGTACCCCGGCAGGCCGTCCGGTCACCGGACCGGCGTGCGCGACGCCCTCGGTGCGGGCGGACACCGCCCACCGAGAGGAGACCCCGCACGATGAAGCGCTACCTCACCCGCGCGTCACAGCCCTCCCCGGGACGCATGCGCATGTTCTGCTTCCCCTACGCGGGCGGAGGCGCCTCGGCCTACGCGGGCTGGCAGCGCCGACTCACCGCGGACATCGAGGTCCTTCCGGTGCAACTGCCGGGCAGGGAAGGGCGGATGACCGAACCGCGCTTCACCGACCTGCACGCGCTGGTGGCCGAGCTCGACGAGGAGATCGGGCCGGAACTCGACCACCCGCACGTGCTCTACGGGCACAGCATGGGCGCCCTGATCGCCTACGCGCTCGCCCAGCACCGGCACGCCCGCGGCAGCCGGCTGCCCGCGGCCCTCGTCCTCGGCGGCCACCGGGCCCCGCACCTGCCGGCCCCGCTGCCCGACGACCCCGCCATCTCCGACGAGGAACTGGTACGGGTCCTGGACGGGCACGGCGGTCTGCCCCGCGTACTGCTGGACCATCCGGAGTGGCTGGCCGCGCTCCTGCCGACCGTCCGCGACGACCTGCGGCTGTGCGCCGCCGCGGGAACGGTCGCCCGGACCCCGCTGCCCGTACCGCTCCACGTCTTCGGCGGGGCCGAGGACCGGCTGGTCACGGTGGACGAGGTACGGGAGTGGACGCGGTACTCCACGGTGCACGGCGAGACCCAGGTGGTGCCCGGCGGCCACTTTTTCATCCGCGAGGAGGACTCGTTCCTCGACCGTCTCTCCGCCCTGCTGCGCCGCTACGCGTGCGGACCCGACCTGGCCGGAGCCGGTCCGGCGGGCGCCCGACGCGGCTGAACGACCGGCCGACCGGCCGCTTTTAGCGGTGCCAAAGCAGGCTCTCCGACCATGCGGACATGGGCGGGACCGCTGCGGCGGTCCGCCGCCCCGACAGGCTGCCATCGACTAGGGGGACCATTGACCACGCGCACGCTCGACTCCGTAACCGTGGCCGGGGCCGCCGGCGCCGCCGGCTCCGAGCACGCCGAACGGATCGCCAACGCGGCCGAGGCGTTCCTCGGCGAGGCCGCCACCGCGCGGCCCGGCGCACCCGCGGTGCGGGACCGCTACGGCGCCTGGACGTACGCGGAACTGGACGCCGCGGCCGACTCCTTCGCCCGCGTCCTGGACGGTTACGGCATCCGGCCGGGCGACCGGGTGCTGGCCCGGGTGGGCAGCCTCCGCGAGTTCACCGCGCTGCTCTTCGGCACCTGGCGGCGCGGGGCGGTCCTCGTCCCGATCAACCCGGCGATGAAGTCCTTCCACCTCCAGCCGGTGCTGGCCGACTCGGCACCGGCGCTGATCGTGGTGGAGGCGGCGGAACGGGAGGAGGCCGACGGTCACCGCTGGCCGTCCGGGGTCCCCGTCGCCGTGGTCTCCGAACTGGACCTGTCCGGGCCCGCCGACCCGGCGGGGCGCACCGAGGCCGAGGTGCCCGCCGACCGCCTGGCCCTGCTGATCTACACCTCCGGCAGCACCGCCGCGCCCAAGGCCGTGGCCTGCCCGCACGCACAGGTGGTCTTCGCCGCCCGAGCGGTCGCGCAGCGGCTGAACTACCGCCCGGACGACGTCGTGCTCACCGCGGTGCCGCTCTCCTTCGACTACGGCCTCTACCAGATCCTGCTCTCCGCGCAGGCTGGTGCCGAGCTGCTGCTGTCGGGCCCGGAGAGCCACGCCCGGCTGCTGGGGTTCGCCCGCGACCACGGCGCCACCGTGGTGCCGCTGGTGCCCTCGCTCGGTGAACTGCTGGTGCGCCTGGCCTCCCGCGATCCGCGGCCGACCCGGATCCGGCTGTTCACCAACACCGGCGCGGCGCTCAACACCTCGCTGATCACCTCGTTGCGGGACGCCTTCCCGGGCGCGGCGGTGGCCCCGATGTACGGCACCACCGAGTGCAAGCGGATCACCGTGCTGGAGCCCGACGGGGACCTGGCGCGGCCCACCTCGGTGGGGCGGGCCCTGCCCGGCACCGAGGTCCTGGTCGTGGACGAGGACGGGCGGCGGCTGCCCCCGTTCGAGATCGGTGAGATCGCGGTGTGCGGTCCGCATGTGATGGCGGGGTACTGGCAGGCCCCGGAACCCACCGCGCTGCGGTTCCGGCCGAGCCCGGAGGACGGCCGGACCACACTCCACACCGGTGACTACGGCTGGCTCGACGAGGACGGGTACCTGTACTTCCAGGGGCGGCGGGACGACCTGTTCAAGCGGCGCGGCTCGCGCATGAGCACGGTGGAGATCGAGGCCGCGGTCCTGGACATCGACGGGGTCCGCGAGTCGGCCCTGCTGGCCCCGGAGGAGGACCGGGACATGGTGCTCTTCGTCGTCGGCGAACTCACCGCGGAGCAGGTGCTGGTGAAGCTCGCCGACCGGCTGGAGGCCGCCAAGGTGCCGGACCTCTGCCATGTGCTGCCCGCCCTGCCCCTCACCGCCAACGGCAAGACCGACAGCAAGGCGCTGCGCGCGCTGCTGGCAGCCGGCCCGGCGGCGGGGAGCGACGGCTGACAGCCCGACCGCACACGTACGGCAGACGGCCCGTCCCCCGGGGACGGGCCGTCTGCCGTTCCGGTCAGTGCTGGAGCAGCCACCAGATCCGGTCGTACGCCGCCACGTGGTAGACGACCAGGACGATCAGGAACCAGCGGGCGGCCTTCTGCATGCCCGCGTGCCACAGCGCCGCGGCGCCGCCGCCGAACACGGCCACCTCCAGCAGCAGACGCAGCGGTCCGGGGGTGTCGAACGTCGTGTCGCCCGAGCGGGCCTCGTCGCCCGCGGTGGCGAAGTCGCCCCACACGATGGCCACCACCACGGGTATCGCGACCACCGCGAGATAGCGCAGCGGGCCCGGCACGCGTCGCCAGCCCCACACCCCGAAGCAGTACAGCGCGAAGAGTTCGAGGAGGAACCGGATGCCCAGGAACACCGGGTTGTAGGCCAGAGCCAGATCGGTCGTCGTGCTCATTTCCCCTCCTCCACCGTGTTCTTCAGCGCGCCCAGCCAGCCCTCCAGGACCGTGGCCAGCTTCGCGCTGCTGTAGTACAGGCCGATCAGCGCGCCGCCGATCGACTCCTCGGACCGCACGACCGTGCGGCCGTCCGGCCCCGGCCGCAGCAGAAAGCGGTGGACCCCCCGCGAGCCGGCCAGCCGGCCCGTCCAGGCGATCTCCTCCCCGGGCGTCACGACCGCCAGCGTGGAACGGATCCGCATGCCGTTCAGCACCCAGCGGAACGCCAGGTCCGGAGCCGGGGATTCACCGCTCAGCTCCGCCTCCCGGACACCGGGCACCCAGACCGGCCACCGCGGGATGTCGGTGAGCACCTGCCAGATGACTTCCGGCGGGGCGTCGACGGTCACCTCGCACGCCGCGACGACCGGTGCCCGGTCATCGATCCGCCCGCCCTTCGCGTACTCCGCGTGCAGTGTCGGCATGGATGGGCCGACGTACGCCGCCCTGCTGAGTAACGAGCCCTTGGACCCCGTCATGGGGACACCTCCTGCTGATGGTTGGGGATGTGGAGAGGGGCGGGTGCGCACGGGGGTGACGGGGGCCGGTCAGCGTGCCCCCCCGTCATGGACCGCGCCCCTTGATCGTCACTCTACGGGGCTCGATCGACGCTCCGCCGTGACTGATCGCTCTTCGTGCGCGGGGCCGGAAACCTGCCCGGTTCCGGCCGGTGCCGGTGTGCGGCCCGGCAGCAGGAAGGCGGCGAGCAGGGCGCCCGCCCCCACCACGGCGGCGGCGACCCCCAGACCGGCCGCCGCGGCGTGGTCGAAGGCCTGCCGGGCGGTGGACGCGATCACGGCCCCGGCCCGCCCGCCGGTACGGTCCGCGAGCTCCAGGGCATCGTGCAGCGAACGTCCCGCGGCCCCCGACAGATCGGCCGTCCCCGTCGCGTAATGGCGGGCGAGCACGGTGCCCACCACCGCCACCCCCAACGCGTTGCCGAGCTCCTGCATGGTGTCGGTGAGGGCCGCCGCGGAACCCGAACGGTCCGGGTGGACCAGGGACATGGCCGTCTCGGTCGCCGGTGCCATGGCCAGTCCGACGCCGATGCCCGCGAGCACCAGGCCCACCAGCACCGGCGGATACCCGCCGTCCACCACACCCACCACCAGAACGCCCCCGGCCGCCAGCGCCATCCCTCCGGTGACGGCGCCGCGCACACCGTGGCGGGCGGTCAGCCGGGGCGAGAGCACCGAACCCAGCGCCACCGCGAACGCGCTCGGCATGATCCCGAGCCCGGCTTTCAACGGGCTGTAGCCCAGGCCGAACTGCAACCGCTGGGTCAGCACGAAGAACGTCCCGGCCAGGCCGACCATCAGCAGCATGTTCCCCGCCCCCGCGCCCATGAAGGCGGGCTTGCGCAACAGCGCCAGATCCAGCATCGGGTGCGGGTGCCGGCGCTCCCAGGCGACGAACGCCACCGCGGCGAGCGCGCTGATCCCCAGCGCCCCCAGCACACTCGGCGAGGCCCAGCCGTGCCCCGACACCTGGATCACCCCGTACACCAGCGCCGCCATCGTGCCGGCGCCCAGCAGCGCCCCCACCGGATCGGCGGCCCGCGGCACCGGATCGGCCGACTCCGGCAGCAGCACCGCACCGGCCACCAGCACCAGCGCCACCGGCACCAGATTCACCAGGAACACCGACCCCCACCAGAAGTGGCCGACCAGGGTGCCGCCCAGCACGGGACCGGCCGCCACACTGAACGCGGAGACGGCGCCCCACACACCGATCGCCCGAGCCCGCTCGGGCGCCGGGAAGACATCCACCAGGATCGCCAGGGTGCCCGGCATCACGAACGCCGCCCCGAGCCCCATCACGGCACGGGCGACCAGGAGTTGGGAGGGTCCGTCGGCGAGCAGCGCCACCACGGAACCGGCCCCGAACGTCGCGGTGCCGGCCAGGGTGGCCCGCTTGCGGCCGTAACGGTCACCGAGCGTCCCCGCCGTGAGCAGCGCCCCGGCGAACACCAGCATGTAGGCGTCGACGATCCACTGGATCTGCGAGATGGACGCGCCGGTGCTGCGGACGATCTGCGGGATGGCGACGTTGAGCAGGCTGTTGTTCAGCAGGATCGCGAAGAGCGCGGCGGACAGCACCGCGAGCACCCACCACCGGCGGGGGTCCGGGGCCGCTCCGTCCTGGGGGGATTCCTCCATGCTCGGCTCCTGTCGTAGGCGGGGCGGCCCGCGGTCGCGGCCGCCGCGCCCCCAGAATCGGTGGTCGGGCTGAAGCCGGGCTTGTGCGCGCGGCCGGCCCGTGGACCCGGGCGTTCGTTTTAGCGTCGCCCAAGTCGGCGCTTGGAGGATGCCGGTGACGGCGGGGTGGGGCGAAGCTCCATTGCCTGGCGAGCCGTCACGAGGAATGGAGGCCCAATGCGCTGGCAAAACATGTACGTGTCGGGGACCGGGGCCTGGCTGCCTCCGGCGGTATCCGCGCGCTCCGCCGTCGACTCGGGAGAGTACGACCCCGAGCAGTACGAGGCCGACGGGCTGCTGTCGGTCCGGGTGGCCCCCGACGACGTCGCACCGCCCGACATGGCCGTGCAGGCCGCGACCACCGCGCTCAAGCGGTCCGGGGTCTCGCCCGAGGACGTCCCGCTGCTGGTGCACAGCTACATCTACTTCCAGGGCATCGAGGGCTGGCCGGTGGCCTCCTACGTGGCCAACCACGCCGTCGGCACCCGGACGACGGCGGTGGAGCTGAAGCAGGAGTGCAACGCCGGTCTCGCCGGACTCGAACTCGCCGCCCACCGGCTGGAGTCGGCCGAGCAGGGCACCAGCGCGGTGCTCAGCACCGCCGACCGGTTCGGCGCCCCGCTGATGCGCCGGTGGCGGCAGGAGCAGGGCATCGTCTACGGCGACGGCGCCGCCGCGGTGGTGCTGTCCAACCGGCGCGGCTTCGCCAGACTGCTGTCGACCGCGACGGTCTCGAACAACTCCCTGGAGGCGGTCGTCCGGGGCAAGGGCTTCGAGCCGCTGCCGCAGGGCGAGCAGGAGACCCTGAGCGAGCGGGTCGGTCACTACATACAGAAGCACGGCAGCCTCCGCGAGGCGACCGAGCGGCTCGTCGCCGTGGTCGGCGAGGCCATCGACACCGCCCTCGGCGACGCCGGCACCGACCGGCAGGGCCTGGCCTGGACGGTCATCCCGGCGACCGGGCGCAGCAAGATGGAGTGGCAGGTCCAGAAGATGCTCGGTGTCACCGAGGAGCGCACCACCTGGGAGTTCGCCCGCCGCGCCGGACACCTCGGCGCCGCCGACCAGTTCGCCGGGCTCAACGACCTGGCCGAGACGGGTGCGCTGCACGTCGGCGACAAGGTGCTGCTGGTCGGCAGCGGTTCCGGCTTCACCTGCACCTGTGCGGTGCTGGAGATCGTGGAGGAGCCCGACTGGCAGGCCGCGGGCGGCCCCGGTACCGAGGTGGGTCCGTGACCCGGCCGCTCACGCCCGCCGCCCGCGCGCTGTCACGGAAGGGCCGCGATGGTCACCGATCCTGAGCTCGTCACGGCGTACGGCAGTCCGCTCTACGTCTACGACCTGGCCCGGGTCCGGGCGGCGGCGCGGGACCTGCGCGAGGCCCTGCCGCAGCCCTCCCGGGTCTACTACTCCCTCAAGGCCAACCCGCACCCCGGCCTGGTCGCCGAGCTGCGCCGCGGCGGGGTGCACGCCGAGGTCACCTCGCGGGGCGAACTCGCCGCCGCGCTGGAGGCCGGCCACCCGGCCGGGGAGCTGCTGTACTCCGGGCCGGGGAAGGTCCCGGCCGAGCTGGACGAGGCGGTCCGCGCCGGGGTACGGGCCTTCTCCACCGAGTCCTTCGGCGATCTGGAGCGGATCGGTGCGGCGGCCGCCGCCCACGGCGTGGTCGCGGACTGCGTGCTGCGCATCAACGCCGCCGGGGCCCCGGGCACCGCAGGGCTGCGGATGACCGGCGGGCCCTCCCAGTTCGGCTTCGACCTGGACTGGCTCGCACAGGACGCGCACCGGCTGCTGGTCCCCGGCACCCGCGTCGTCGGCCTGCACTTCTTCCCGCTGACCAACGCCGCCGACGAGGACGGCCTGATCGCCGAACTGGCCCAGAGCGTGCGCACCGCCGCCCAGCTCCGTGACCGACTCGGCATCCAGCTCAGGCTGCTGGACCTCGGGGGCGGCTTCGCCTGCCCGTACGCGACGGAGGGCGAGCGGCCCGTGTACCGGCGGCTGCGCGAGGCGCTGGCCGAGGTGCTGGACGAGAACCTGCCCGGCTGGCGCGACGGGGAACCGGTGGTCGCCTTCGAGTCGGGCCGCTACCTGGTCGGCGACAGCGGGCGGCTGCTGTGCACGGTGACCGACGTCAAGCCGAGCCGGGGCAGCACCTACGCGGTCCTCGACGCCGGGATCAACCACCTCGGGGGGCTGTCCGGTCTCGGCAGGCTGCTGCCCCTGCGGGCCCGGCCCACCGGCCCGGCCCGGCCCGAGGAGCCCGAACCGGCCGCACCGGTGACCCTGGCCGGTCCGCTGTGCACACCGGCCGACATCCTGGCGCGCGCGGTGGAGCTGCCCGGCGTCCGCTCCGGGGACCTGCTCGCCGTGCCCAACGCGGGCGCGTACGGCCTCAGCGCGAGTCTGCTCGGCTTCCTCGGCCACCCGGCCCCGGCCGAGGCGCTGATCGACGGCGACCGCGTCGTCTCGGCCACCCGGCTGGCGCTGAGCCGCCACGCCCTGGAGCCCGCCACCGGCGCATCCGCGCACGAACCCGAACCGCCCACCGTACGGAGGTAGAACCGTCATGACCGACGAGACCCGGCAGGCCGGCCCCTGGGACCCGGCCTTCGAGGAACTGCTGCACCAGACCCTGCCCCGGCTCGCGGCCCGGGGCCCGCTCCAGGCCGACGCCAGTCTCCGGGCCGCGGGCCTGGACTCGCTCGCCATGGTCGAGCTCCTGGTACAGGTGGAGCAGGTGTACGGGATCAGCATCCCCGACGAGAACCTGGTGGCCGACACCTTCGCCACCCCGGCCCAGCTGTGGGACGTGGTCTCCGCGCTGCGCGCGGGCCGGTCGGTCGACGCGGCCTGATCCCGCCCCGACCGTTCTCCCGTTCCCGCGTCAGTACAGGAGTCCCCATGCGCCCCATCAAGTCCCGGAGCGGGCGGTGATCTCCGCGGCGATCGCCGCGATCGCGGTCCGCCTGGCGTTCTGGTTCCGCTCCCGCAGACGCCGCCGGCAGGCCGCCGGGGAGCAGCCCGCCGCCGAGGCCGTGGCCGGCACGACCGGGGCCACCACGGACCCCGGACCGGAAGAACCGCACCGGACCAGGGCGGAAGCCGAGCACTGAGCCGCCGGCCTCCGCGCCGCAGGAAGCTCCCGGGCCGACGAGACCCCCTCGTCGGCCCGGGAGCTTCTCGTGTGCCGGGACGCTCCCCGGGCACGACCGGACCTCCTGGCCTCGCCACCGTCCCGCGGGACGTGGACCAGTGGCCGTGGGCCGCGGGCCGTGGACCGGTGGCCCGGCGTATCGACAGCGAGAAGCCCCCGGGGGGACCGGGGGCTTCTCGCTGTCAGGGCTTCGGGTGGACGGAGGTCACCACTCCACGGGCAGCGAGGTGATGCCGTGCACCAGCATCCCCGAGGGACGCGGCAGGTCCTCGGGCGCCACGGCCAGCTTCAGGGTGGGGAAGCGCTGGAACAGCGTGCCGATCGCGATCTGCAGCTCCAGCCGGGCCAGCCCCGCACCGATGCAGTAGTGCGTGCCGTGGCTGAACGCGAAGTGCGCGTTGCTGGGACGGTGGAAGTCGAGCTCGTCCGGGTCGGTGAACTGGCGGCGGTCGCGGTTGGCCGACGCCAGACCGGGCAGCACCGCGCTGCCCTTCGGGATCACCACGCCGCCCAGCTCCAGCTCCTCGGTGGTGATCCGGAGCAGCCCCTCGTCGCCCGGCGGGTACGCGCGCAGCAGCTCCTCCACCGCGGCGTCGATCAGCGACGGGTCCGCCTGGAGCTCGGCCAGGCGCTCCGGGTTGGTGAGCAGCGCGACCACACTGTTGGCGATCTGGTTGACGGTCGTCTCGTGACCGGCCACCAGCAGGCTGATCCCGAGGAAGATCAGCTCCTCGTGGCTGAGCCGGTCGCCGTCCTCGTCGTGGATGGAGACCAGGGCGGACAGCAGGCCCTCGTCCGGCGTCTCCCGCTTGGACGCCACCAGTTCGGACAGGTAGGTGACCAGGCCGGTCTGGGCCGCCAGCATCTCCTCCTTGGTCCGCGAGGTGGTCGCCAGGAACGCGCTGGACCAGGCGGAGAACTTCTCCCGGTCCTCGAACGGCACCCCGAGCAGCTCGCAGATCACGGTCACCGGCAGCGGGAAGGCCAGCGCCGGGATGAGGTCCACCGGCCCCTCGCTCTTCGCCATCGCGTCCAGCAGCGCGTCGGTGTGCTCCTGGATCCGCGGCCGCAGGGCGGCCACCCGGCGGACGGTGAACTCCCGGGAGACCAGCCTGCGGACGCGGGTGTGCTCCGGCGGGTCCATGTTCAGCAGGCTCTTGAACTTCTGCGGCGCCGCCGCGAGCCGGGGCGCGCCGTCCTCCAGGGTGGCGGCCCGGCTGAACCGCGGGTCCGAGAACACGGTGCGCACGTCGTCGTAGCGCGTGGCCAGGAAGGCGTGGTCGCCGCTGGGCATGCGTACCTCGGCGACCGGCTGGTTCTCCCGCAGGTGGCCGTAGACCGGGCAGGCCTGCATCGCGGACTCGCGCTCGAACGGGTAGGCGAGCACCTCCTGGCTGTCCGGGGTGGGTGCTGCGTCGGGCTGTGCGGTCATCGGTCGATCCTCTCCGAGTCGGTGGATGTCGGTCAGCTCAGGGAGCTGGTGGTACGGGCGGCCACGGGCAGCACGGCGCGCCCGCTGCGGTGTGCGTCCTGGAGCGGGTAGTAGATGCCCGCCACGATCTTTCGTTTGAGGAAGCCGTTGGAGCTCACCAGGCGGTAGGCCAGCCGGCGCAGCGCCACCTTGGCGGGATCGCCGAGCGCGAACGCCCGCTCCTGGCGCATCTGAAGGCCCCGGGAACGGGCCACGTGCTCCTCCCGGGCCTGCTGGAACCGGCGGCAGGCGACGAGCAGCGCGTCGGGACCGCCGTCGGCGAGGGCGTCGGCGGCCAGCGGCGCCAGCACCACCGCGTCGGCGATGGCGTGGTTGACGCCCTGCCCCAGTACCGGGGTCAGGGTGTGCGCGGCGTCGCCCATCAGCACCAGACCGGGCAGCGACCAGCGCGGTACCACGGTCGTGAAGATGTCCAGCATGGAGGTGTCGGACCAGCTGGTGACGGAGGCCCGCACCCCCTCGGACACCTCGGGGGCGAGTTCGTCGACCCGGGCGTACAGCGACTCGATGCCCTGCTTGCGCATCTCCCGCAGCCCGCCCTTGGGGATGTTGAAGCCCACCCGCACCAGGTCGGGCACGGTCGGGATGAACAGCCCGTGCCGGTCGCCGTTGATGCGGACCCGGTAGGTGTGCGGGTCCCAGACCTCGGGCTGCGGCACCTTGAACCAGACGAAGTCCCGCTCCAGCGGGATCTTCTCGTAGGGCAGCCCCGCCATCTCCCGGACCTTGCTGAACCGGCCGTCCGCCGCCACCGTGAGCGCGGCGCGCACCTCGGTCTCGCCCTCGGGCCCGCGGACCCGGACGCCGGTCACCGCCCCGCCCTCCCGCAGCAGCTCCACCGCGGTGGACCGGCGCAGCAGGGTGAAGCCCGGCAGCGCGGCGGCCTCCTCGGCCAGCGCGGCCAGCAGCGGAGGCTGCGGCAGCTCCATCGGGTACGGGCAGGGCTGGTCGAAGGCCGAGAACTCGGCGTTCAGCACCAGCCGGCCACCGTCCCGGATCTCCATCCGGTGGGTCTCCAGGGTGCTGTCGCGGACCTTGTCCATGATCCCGAGCCGCTCCAGCAGCCACACCGAGTCCGGCGAGATCGACTCGCCCCGGAAGGAGCGGTTGAAGTGGGCGCTCTGCTCCACCACGGTGACCGCCACGGACCGGCGGGCAAGCTCCAGCGCCAGCGTCAGCCCGGCGGGGCCGGCGCCGACGATGCACACCTGCGTACTCACCGATCCGGGCCCGGCCGTGTCTGTCATGGCTTGCTCCTCGCGTGTTCGGTGAAGTCCGCGGAAACGGTCTGGCCCCACCCTTGGCCCACGCCCTAAAGCCCGACTTGCGAAACGGCCCGGGAAGGCGCGCCCGGGGACCACCCGCGAGGTGACGCAACGTCAGAAGGCCGCCATGACACGCCTCGTGGGGCAGGCCTTAGCGAGAGCCAAGCCTCCTGGTCCAGGCTGGCGCGCACGTGTCTGTTCTGCGCCCGCGCTGGTCGTGACGGCGGCCGCGCGACGGAAGGAATGATCGATGTTCTCCGCTCTGAGCTCGGCTCTCCACGCCCGACGGCGAGTCGCGCTGTTATCGACGCTGCTGATCACCGTGCTGGCCGCGGTCTTCGGCGGTTCCGTACAGAACGAGCTCACCAACGGGCTGTCCGACTACGACGACCCGGGCGGCGGCAACGTCGTCGCGCGCGACATCATCACCCGCGCCACCGGAATCGACTCCCAGCAGGGCTATCTGCTGCTGGTCCGCACCGACGAGCGGCTGTCCGGCACCGGCACACCACCGGCCGCCGTCACCGCGGCCGGCCGGCTGCTGAAGTCCCGGCCCGAGGTCAAGCAGGTCCTCGACTTCTCGGCCGACCCCGCGCTGATATCCCGCGACGGGCACAGCACCGTGGTCGTCGGCTCCGTGCGCCCGATGGCCGAGTCCGAGACGAAGACGGCCGAGAAGGAGCTCCAGCAGTCCATCGAGGACGACCCGGCGCTCCGCGACCGCACCTGGCTCGGCGGCGCCACACCCGGCCACGTCCAGGTGGCAGAGGTGTCCGACACCGACCTCGCCAAGGCCGAGGGGATGGCGACACCGATCATCCTGATCGCGCTGTTCCTGGTCTTCCGCGGCCTGGTGGCCGCGCTCGTGCCCCTGATCGGGGCCATCGTCTCCCTGCTGCTCACCATGGCGGGGCTCCGGATCGCCACCACCATGATGGACGTCTCCACCGGGGCGATGAGCCTCGCCTTCGCCCTGGGGCTGGGCCTGTCCATCGACTTCGGCCTGCTCATCGTCACCCGCTACCGCGAGGAGCTGGCCGAACACGGCCCAGGAGCCGAGGCGTTGCGCAGGACCGTCGCCACGGCCGGCCGCACCGTCCTGTTCAGCGCGCTCACGGTCGCGGCGGCACTCCTCGCGATCATGGTCTTCCCCCACCCGTACCTGCGCTCCATGGGCCTCGCCGGGGTCATCACCGTCATCTCGGCCGCCCTGTTCGCGCTGCTCGGGCTGCCCGCGCTGCTCGCCGTGCTGGGCAAGCGGATCAACGCGCTGGCCCCGCGCCGCTGGCAGCGGACGGCGGGCGCCGGACAGGCCACCGCCGGGCGCTGGCACCGGCTGGCCTCGGCGGTGATGCGCAGGCCCTCGGTCTCCGCGCTGCTCGCCACCGCCGTCCTGCTGCTCATCGCCTCCCCGCTCGTCGGCGTACGGTTCACCGGCGTCGACCCGACCTCGCTCCCCAAGGACATCAGCGCCGGACAGGTCGCCGCCCGGCTCTCCGCCGACTTCGACGAACTCGCCGCCAGCCCGTTCCAGATCGTCGCCGACACCTCCGACGGGGCCGGACTCGACGCGTACGCCCGGCGGATCGCCGCGCTGCCGGGCGTGGAGTCCGTGGGCTCCCCGCAGCGCCTGGACGCGGGGCACTGGGAGATCGACGCGATCCTCACGGGCAACCCCCTCGACACGGCGGCGCTGAAGGCCGGCGAGCGGATCGTGGACCTGGACGCTCCCGTCACCACCCGCTTCACCGGCACGACGGCGGACTTCCTCGCACAGCGGGGCAGCATCGCCGACCGGCTGCCCGAGGCCTTCGGCGTACTCGCCCTCGTGACGGTCCTGCTGCTGTTCGCCTTCTCCGGATCCGTGCTGCTGCCCTTCATGGCCCTGGTGATGAACCTGCTCTCCACCGGCGCCGCGTTCGGCTTCCTGGTGTGGGTCTTCCAGGACGGAAACCTCGGTTTCGACGCCCACAGCGGCCTGGAGACCACCACGCCCGTGCTGGTCTTCGCCCTCGCCTTCGGCCTCTCCACCGACTACAACGTCTTCCTGCTCGGCCGGATCAAGGAGGCGCGGGCCGCGGGCCGCAGCGACCGGGAGGCGGTCGCCGACGGCCTGGCGAGCATCGGGGCCACCGTCACCAGCGCCGCCGTGCTGTTCTGCATCGCGGTGGGCGCGCTGGCGCTGTCCCGGCTGGTGTTCGTCCAGGAGATGGGGCTCGGCGCCGCGTTCTCGGTCCTGCTGGACGCCACCGTGGTCCGGGCGCTCCTGGTGCCCTCGCTGATGGCGCTGCTCGGCGCCGCCACCTGGTGGGCGCCCGGACCGCTGCGCAGGCTGCACTCGGCGCTGCGCCTGGACCGCATGGAGGGCCCGCCCGCCGGGGCGGAGCCCGCCGCGCCCGCCGCGAAGGGAGCCCGCGAGCCGGTGGCCGGGCCGACGGCCTGACACACGGCGCAACGGCCCGTCCCCGGTCGAGCGAGGGGGCGGGCCGTTCGGCGTGCCCGTGTCCGGTACGCGGAGCAGGCGGCCGTACCAGCCCCGCGCACCACCCGCACCCGGCCGCACCACCCCCTTCGAAGCCCGCCCCAGGAAGCGTCGGGGGCGCGCGCAAGGAAGCCTTAAGAGCCGCCCCGCAGGCTCGGCGCGTCCATCAGGGGCGGCGAAGGAGAGGCTGTGACCGCGGTTGTGAACACCGTCACCGGCGAACGGACCGGACCGCTGGACCGGCTGCGCGTCCTGCACGACGAGGGGCGGCTGGCCCAGGAGTTCCGGCAGGTGCCCGGACTGCTGGCCGAACTGGCGGCGGCGGCCGAACCCGCCGGGGCGCCCGGGGGCGGCCTGGTCCGGGCCGGGCAGCTGCTGTCCCGGCTCGACCCGGCGGAGGTGCTGGACGGCGACGAGGGGCTGGAGGCGGTCACCGTGGCGGTGACCGGGCACTCCACCCTGGGCGCCCTCACGGCCCCGCTCACCGCCGAACTCGCGCGCCACGGCCTCGTACCGCGACTGCGCTCCGGTGACTACGACTCCTGGCTGCGCGACCTCCGGGACACCGGCAGCGACCTGTACACCACCGGCACCGACCTCGCGCTGTGCGTCCTGGACGCCCAGGTGGTCTTCGACGAACTCCCGCACCCCTGGCGGGTGGAGGACCTGGAAGAGGCCGTCGCCGCCAAGCAGCGCCTGCTGGAGTCGCTGGCCGCCCGCTATGTCGAGCACGGCACCGGCACCCTGGTGCTCAACACCCTGCCGCTGCTGCCCACCCACACCCGCCAGCTGGTCGACGCCCCGTCCCGGGCCCGGCTCGGGATCGCCTGGCGGGAGTTCAACGCCGGTCTGCTGCGCATCGCCGCCGCCCACGAGCGGGTGCACGTGGTCGACCTGGACCCGCTGGTCGCCGCGGGCGGCCCGGTCAACGAGCCCCGGCTGGCCGGATACGCCAAGGCCCACCTCGGCGAGGAACTGCTCGCGGCGTACGCCCGCGAGATCGGCCACCTGGCCCGCGCCCTGCGCGGACGGGCCAAGAAGGTCCTGGTGGTCGACCTCGACAACACGCTGTGGGACGGCATCCTGGGCGACGACGGCCCCGAGGGCATCGCCGCGGCCACCACGTACCGGGGAGAGGCGTTCGGCCGCTTCCAGCGGGTGGTGGCGCAGCTCGGCGCCCAGGGCGTGCTGCTGGCCGTGGCCAGCAAGAACGACCGGGAGCCGGTGCTCGAAGTGCTGCGCGACCACCCCGACATGGTGCTCCGGGAGGACGACTTCGTCCGGGTGAACGCCAACTGGGAGCCCAAGGACGGCAATCTGCTGGACATCGCCGGGAAGCTCAACCTCGGCGTGGACAGCTTCGTCTTCGCCGACGACTCGCCGTTCGAGTGCGGACTGGTCGCGAGCAGCCTGCCCCGGGTGGCCGTCGTACGCCTGGACGAGGAACCCGCCCTGCACGTGGAGCGGCTGCTCGCGGACGGCTGGTTCGACGTGGCCGCGCTGACCACGGAGGACCGGGCCCGCGCGGGCCAGTACCGGACCGAGGCCGCCCGCCAGGACCTGCTGGACAGCGCCGGTTCGATGGAGGAGTACCTGGCCCGGCTCGACGTGCGGGTCTCGCTCTCCCCGGTACGGGACCACGAGGTGGCCAGGGCCTCCCAGATCACCCTGCGCACCAACCAGTTCAACCTCACCACCGAGCGGCTTCAGGCCGCCGACATCCGGACCCGGCTGGACTCCGCCGAACACCTGGTGCTCGCCGTACGCTCCACCGACCGGTTCGGCGACAACGGGCTGGTGGGCCTGGTGCTGGTGCGGACCGCCGAGGACGGCTGGCACATCGACAACGCGCTGCTCAGCTGCCGGGTCTTCGCCCGGGGCATCGAGCAGGCCGCCCTGGCGGCGGTGCTGGGCCGGGCCCGCGAGGCCGGCGCACCGGCCGTGCACGCCCGCTACCGGCCGACCGCCAAGAACCGCAAGGTGCGCGGCCTCTGCCCGTCGCTGGGCTTCACGGAGACGGGCGAGGACGCCACCGGCGAGGTGACGTTCCGGCACGCCCTGCACGACCTGCCCGAGGTGCCGGGGCACGTCCGCCTGACCGCGGACTTCGCCCGGGACACGGACTGAGGGGCGAGGCGATGGGAGCGGGGGAGCGGTGGAGGTCCGCGCTGCGCCGCGCGGGCACCGGCTGTGTACGGGCCCTGGCCGACCTCGGCGTGATGTTCGGCGTGGTCACCGAGAACCACCTGGGCCCCCACCCGGAGCAGGCACCGGCACCGCTGGACGAGCCCCCTGCGGGCCACCCCGAGCGGCTGCCGCGGGGAGTCCCGCCCTCGGCTCGGGAGCGGGAACTGTGGGCGCAGCTGGGCGGATTCCAGAAGCGCGCCTGAGGGCTGTGCCGTGCCGTCCCTGACGGATCGGCCCGGAAGCGTGTCCGAGGCCGTGCCGTCCCTGACGGTCCGGACCTCAGCGCAAAGACGGCTTTAGTGCTCGAACTGATGATCGGTACGGACGTGTCGGCCGAACGAGGGGGATTGACGGTGGCGGAGTTCGGATCGTTCGCGGAGCTGGTGCTCGCGCGGGCGGAAGAGCGTGGGGATGCGGACGCCTACCTGTTCCTGGAGAACGGGGTACGGGGGGTGGAACCGGAGCGGCTCTCTTACGCCGGTCTCGACCGGGCGGCGAAGGGCCTGGCGGCGTGGTTGCAGGACCGGGGGCTGACCGGACGTCAGGTCCTGCTGCTGTACCCGTCCGGGCTGGACTTCCTCAAGGCGTTCGTGGGGTGCCTGTACGCGGGCGCGGTGGCGGTTCCGGCCCCGCTGCCCACCGAGCAGGGCCGGCACTTCCAGCGGGTGTCCGGGATCGTCCGGGACGCCCGGGTCGGTGCGGTGCTCACCCTCGGGGTGCACGCACCGGACGTGGAGGCATGGCTGGCGGAGGAGGGCTTCTCCGATGTGCACTGCCTCGCGACGGACGGCTTCGCGGGCGACCCCGCGGCCTGGGGCGACCCGAAGCTGCGCTCCGACGACCTGGCGTTCCTCCAGTACACCTCCGGGTCGACCAGCGAGCCCAAGGGCGTGATGGTCTCGCACGGCAATCTGCTGGCCAACGAGGCCGCCATCCAGCGCGCCACCCGCGGCGACGGGGAGACGGTCCTCGGCGGCTGGCTGCCCTTCTACCACGACATGGGCCTGATCGGTCATGTGCTGCAACCGCTCTGGCTGGGCACCAGCGCCGTGCTGATGTCGCCGACCTCCTTCCTGCGCCGCCCCGTGCGCTGGCTGGAACTGCTCAGCGAACACCGGGTGACCGTCTCCGCCGCCCCCAACTTCGCCTACGACATGTGCGTCCGGCGGGTGTCCGACGCGCACCTCGAAGGCATCGACCTGTCCAGCTGGCGGGTCGCCTGCAACGGCGCCGAGCCGGTCCGGGCCGACACCCTGCGGGCGTTCGCCGAGCGCTTCGCGCCGTACGGCTTCCGGGCCGACACCTCCTTCCCCTGCTACGGCATGGCCGAGACCACCCTGCTGGTCTCCGGCAAGCGGCCCGGCCGACCGGCCGTGCTGCGCGAGGTGGACTCCGCCGGTCTTGAGGCCGGCCGGCTGGAGGGCCCGTTCCTCCAGGCACCGACACGGACCCTGGCGTCGAGCGGAGTGGTGCACGCGGAGGACTTCGAGGTACGCATCGTCGACCCGGAGACCCGCGAGGAACGCCCCGAGGGCGAGGTCGGCGAGATCTGGGTGCGCGGCGCCAGCGTGTCCGTCGGCTACTGGAGGCGCCCCGAGACCAACGCCGAGGTCTTCGGAGCCCGGATCGCCGGTGCGCAGGAGCTGGGGGCCTGGCTGAGAACGGGCGACCTCGGGGCGCTGGAGCGCGACGAACTGTTCGTGACGGGCCGCCTCAAGGAGATGGTCCTGATCAACGGACGCAACATCTACCCCTACGACGTGGAGAGCGCGGTGCGCGGACTGGACCCGGCCTTCGGCTCCGGAGCAGTCTTCGCCGTCGACACCGACCAGGAACACCTGGTGGTGATCCACGAGGTCCGCCCGAGCGCCCTCGACGACCAGGACCTCAAGAGCGCCACCGCCACCGTCCAGGCGCTGATCAGCCGCGAGTTCGCCGTACCCGCCGGCAACGTCCTGCTGGTGCGCCCGGGGACCGTCCGCCGGACGACCAGCGGCAAGATCCAGCGGACCCTGATGCGCAAGCTCTTCCTGGACGGCGCCGTCACCCCGCTGCACGCCGTACTCGACCCCGCGGTGCGCGAGCTGGTCGGGCCCCTCGCCCTGGAACCGGTGGGCTGACATGGAACATCCGCCCTATCTGCGCGCCGAGGAACTCGAACAGTTCCTGGGCGACCCCGACGACCCCGCCACCGTGTTCTCCCACGCCCGGAGCCTGGAGCTGGACGAGGCCGAGGCGTTCCCCGCCGACATCTGCCGGGTCCTGGGCGACTGGCGCCTCCAGGACTTCTACGTACCGGTCGAGCACGGCGGCCGGCTGACCGACTACGAGACCGTCATGCAGGTCATGCGGACGGTCGCCCGCCGCGACCTCACCGTGGCCATCGGACACGGCAAGACCTATCTGGGCGGCGTCTGCGTCTGGGTGTCGGGCACCCCCGGGCAGGCCGCCCGGCTGGCCGCGGACATCCGGGACGGGGTCCCCGTCTCGCTGGGCCTCACCGAACGGGCGCACGGCAGCGACCTGCTCGCCGACGAAGTGCGCGGCGAGCCCGACGGCGCCGGAGGCTGGCTGGTCAGCGGCGAGAAGTGGCTGATCAACAACGCCACCCGGGGCAGCCTGCTCTCCATGCTGACCCGGACCGACCCGGCGGGCGGACCGCGCGGGTTCAGCGTGCTCTTGGTCGACAAGCGCGGCCTGGAACCGGACCACTACCGCTGCCTCGACAAGATCCCCACCCACGGCATCCGGGGCGCCGACATCAGCGGCATCGCCCTGGACCGGGCCCCGGTGCCCGCCGACGCCCTGGTCGGCACCGAGGGCGGCGGCCTGGAGACGGTGCTCAAGGCGCTCCAGCTGACCCGTACCATGTGTGCCGCGCTGTCCCTGGGCGCGGCCGACCACGCGCTGCGGCTGGCCCTGGACTTCGCCGAGGAGCGCGAGCTGTACGCCCGCCGGCTGGTGGACCTGCCGCAGGCACGGCAGTCGCTCGCCGCCGCGGCCGCCGACGTACTGGTCGGCGAGGCCCTCGCGACCGTGGCCATCCGCTCCGTCCACACCCTCACCGCCGAACTCGGCGTGGCCGCCGCCGCCACCAAGTACCTGGTGCCCACCGGCACCGAGCAGGTGATCGCCGAGCTGACCCGGCTGCTGGGCGCGCGCGCCTTCCTCAAGGGGGTGCACGCCGGAGGCATGTTCCAGAAGGTCGACCGGGACCACCGGGTCGTCGGACTGTTCGACGGCAATACCCTGGTCAACCTCAACTCCCTCATCAACCAGTTCCGTTCGCTCTCCCGGGGCTGGGACCGGGGCACCGGGGACACCGCCGGGGCCACCGCCGCCTTCGACCTCGCCGTACCGCTGCCGCCGCTGGACCCCTCCCGGCTCTCCCTGGTCGCCAAGGGCGGCAGCGGCATCCTCGCCACCCTCCCGGCCTCGCTGGCCGAACTGCGCACCGAGGCCGCGCACCACCCCGCGCTCAAGGGCGCCCTCGACGCGGCCGAGCGGCTGCTCGCCGCGACCCACCGCGTCCACACCGACATGGCGCCGTACCGCGCCCTGGTCTCCGACGTGCCGACCGCCGCCTTCGACGTCGCCCGGCGCTACTCCCTCTGCCTGGCGGGCGCCGCCTGCCTGGGCCTGTGGGCGCACAACCACCGGGAGGCCGTCGCGGGCCGCACCGGCGGACTCTGGCGCGACGCCACCTGGCTGTGGCCCGCCCTGGACCGGCTGCTGGTCCGGCTCGGCGAGCAGGACGGCCCGACGCCGGAGGCCTACCCGGAACTGCTGGCCCGGCTGCGGGAGACCCGCGCGGCCGGGGAGCTGTTCTCGCTGCTCCCGCTGAAACTGCACGGCGGCGGGCACCCCGCCCGGCACGACGCCGCCGAACAGGCCGTACCCACCGACACCCGTCCAGCCGAGGGGGCGCCATGCTGACCGACTCCGCGGTTCCCGGGTCCCGCCCGCCCGCGACCCCGGCCGACCCGGCCCCGGACCCCGCCCAGGAAGCGGCCGCGCAGGCCCGGGTCGCCGAACTGGAGCGCCGCTTCGGCGACCCCGCCGACCCGGCCAACCCGGTCGGCGCCCAGCGGCTGCTGGCCGCCGACGAGGCCGGCGAACTCTCCGTGGACGGCGAACAACTGCTCGACGACGCGGTGCTGACCGCCGACTTCGTCCCCGTGGACCTCGGCGGACGGCTCACCCGGATCGACACCCTCGCACGGGTCCTGAGACCGGTCTTCCGCCGCGATGTCGCGCTCGGCCTCGGCTACGGAGTCACCTCCTTCATGGCGGCCGTCAACGTCTGGACCGCCGGGAACGAGGAGCAGCGGCGCGGACTGGCCGAGCTGCTGCTGGGCGGCGCCCGGGTCTCGGTCGCCTACCACGAGCTGGCGCACGGCAACGACTTCGTCCGCAACGGCTTCCTGGCCCGCCCGGAGCCCGGCGGCCACCGGCTGCACGGCCGCAAGGAGGTCATCAACAACGCCGAACGGGCCGCCGCCTTCGCCCTGTTCGCCCGCACCGACGACGCGCCCGGCTCCCGCAGCCACTCCGTCCTGCTGGCCGAACGCGACGCGCTCGACCCGGCCCGCTTCCGCACCCTGCCCCGGTACCCCACCGCGGGGGTGCGCGGCTGCCGGATCTCCGGGCTGGAGTTCGACGACTGCCCCGTCCCGGCCGGAGCCCTCGTCGGCGAACCGGGCCAGGGCGTGGAACTGGCCCTGCGCTCCTTCCAGATCACCCGCAGCGCCCTGCCCGGCATGGCACTCGGAGCCGCCGACACCAGCCTGCGCACCGTCGTCGGCTTCGCCCGGGGACGGCAGCTCTACCGACGGTCCGTGCTGGAGATCCCGCACGCCCGCGACACCCTCTCCGACGCCTTCCTGGACCTGCTGATCTGCGACAGCCTCTCGCTGACCGCCACCCGCGCGGTGCACCTGCTGCCCGAGGAGACCAGCGTCTACGCGGCCGTCGTGAAGTACCTGGTGCCCAGGATGCTGACGGAGACCATGCACGACCTGTCGATCGTGCTCGGCGCCCGGTTCTACGTCCGCGAAGGCGAGTTCGGCATCTTCCAGAAGCACGTCCGGGACCTGCCGGTGCTCAGCCTCGGCCACGCCGGATCGGCGGCCTGCCAGGCCACCGTCATCCCCCAACTCGCCCGGCTGGCCCGGCGATCCTGGTTCTCCGGCGAGCAGGCACCGGCGGCCCTCTTCGAACCCCGCACCGCACTGCCCGCCGTCCCCTTCGAGCGGCTCACCCTGGCGAGCGGCCGGGACAGCCTCAGCGCCTCACTGGTCGCGGCCCGCGACGAAACGGCGGACGGCTCCCCCGAGGAGCAGGCCGTCCGCACCCTGACCCTGCGGATGGCGGACGAGCTGCGGCGGATCCAGCAGGACAGCCTCGCCCTCTCCCCGCAGGACCGCACCGCCCTCGCCGCCCCCACCGCCTTCGCCCTCGTGGACCGCTACGCGGTGGTCCTCGCCGCGGCCGCCGTCCTGGGCGTCCGGCGCGCGGCGCGGGCCGACGGCACCGACCCCTTCCTGGCCGACCCCGCCTGGGCCGCGGCCGCGCTGCACCGGCTCGCCCGGCGACTCGGACAGCGCCCGGCCGACCTGCCCGGCGGCTGTGCGGAACGGGTCCACCGGGAAGTGCTGCGGCGCTTCCAGGAACACCGCAGCTACGACCTGTACGACACCCCACTCGCCGGCTGATCAGCCGCCACCAGACGTCCCAACGCAGCGAGGAGTACGCCATGACTGTCCCCACCGGCCGCCCGGCCACCGTCCGTGAGCACACCGTCGAGACGCTGAGCGAGTGGATCGCCAACCGGATCTCGCTCTACCTCAAGCGCCCGGCCGACCAGATCGCGTCCACCGTGCCCCTGGCCGAGTACGGCCTGGACTCGGTCGCCGCACTGAGCCTGTGCGGCGACATCGAGGAGGACTTCGACCTCGTCCTGGAGCCCACCGTGGCCTGGGACTACCCGACGATCGACGCCCTCGCCGGATACCTGGTGGAGGAGCTGCGCGCCACCGTGGGAGAGGCGTGATGCAGCCCGTCGCCATCGTCGGCATCGACTGCCGCTTCCCCGGGGCCCCGGACCCCGCCGCGTACTGGGACCTGCTGATGCGGTCCGGCGACGGCGTCGGACCGGTGCCCGCACAGCGGTGGAACGCCGACGACTTCTACTCGGCCGCGGGGACCGACGGGCACTCCAACACCACCAGCGGCGGCTTCATCACCGACGCGGACGCCTTCGACCACGAGTTCTTCTCGATCTCGCCGCGCGAGGCCGCCGCGATGGACCCGCAGCAGCGGCTGCTGCTCCAGTGCGCCTGGCGCGCGGTCGAGGACACCGGCGTCGCGCCGCGGAGCCTGGCCGGCACCGCCACCGGGGTCTTCGTCGGCGTGATGGGCAACGAGTGGGCCCATCTCCACCTCACCGACTACGCACGGGTCACCGCACAGGTCGGCTCCGGCAACGGCTACTGCATGACCGCCAACCGGATCTCCTACCACCTCGACCTCAAGGGCCCGAGCCTGGCGGTCGACACCGCCTGCTCCTCCTCGCTGGTCGCCGTCCACCTGGCCTGCAACGCACTGCTGGCGGGGGAGTGCGACACCGCCATCGCGGCCGGTGTGAACGTGGCCCTCACCCCGGCCCTGGGCATCTTCTACACCCAGGCCGGGCTCTCCGCGCCCGACGGCCGGTGCAAGCCCTTCAGCAGCGAGGCGAACGGCATCGGCCGCGGCGAGGGGGTCGGCGCGGTCGTCCTGCGCCGGCTGGACGACGCGATCGCCGACGGGCAGCCCGTCTACGCGGTGATCCGCGGCACCGCCGTCAACCAGGACGGCCGCAGCAACGGCCTCACCGCGCCCAACCGCTGGTCCCAGCAGGAAGTGCTGGCCGCGGCCTACCGGCGGGCCGGAGTGGACCCGTCGGACGTGGCGTTCACCGAGGGCCACGGCACCGGCACCGTGCTCGGCGACATGATCGAGGTCAAGGCGCTCGGCGGACTCCACGCCGACCGGACCGGAAAGCCGATGGCGCTGGGCTCGGTCAAGGGCAACCTCGGCCACACCGAAGGCGCCGCCGGGGTCGCCGGACTCATCAAGGTCGCCCTCTCCCTGCACCACCGGGTGGTGCCCGCCAGCCGCTTCGCCGCCCGCGAGAACCCGGCGCTCAAGCTCTCCCGGTACGGCCTGCGGCTGCTCAAGGCACCCCTGCGGCTGGCCGCCGGAGCCACCGTCGGCGGCCTCAGCAGCTTCGGCATGGGCGGCACCAACGCCCACGCGGTGCTGGAGACCGCCCCCGCGCACGCCGCCCGGCCGAAGGCCGAAACCGCCGACGGGGCCACCGGCATCGGTACCGCGGTGTTCACCCTGACCGCCCCCACCGCCCCGGCACTGCGCCGCAACCTCCTGGCGCAGGCCGACGCCCTCCAGCGCCACCGGGTGGTCCCGGCCGGTGCGGTGGGCTGGAGCAGCAACCGGCTCAAGACCGGGCACCGGCTCCGGTTCGCCGTACCGGCCGACAGCACCGGCGACCTGGTGACCGCGCTGCGCCGGGCCGCCGGGGACGAGGAGGAACTGGCGGACCTCACCTCCGAGACCACCGGCCCGGCCCGGCCCGCACTGCTCTTCACCGGGCAGGGCTCGCAGTACCCCGGCATGACCGCCGGTCTCTACCGCGACGCCCCGCTCTTCCGGCGGTTCCTCGACCGGGCCGACGAGGCCCTGCTGCCGCACACCGGCGGCTCGGTGCGCGAACTCCTGCTCGCCGCGGACCCGGCGGTGCACCGCACCGGCTGGGCCCAGCCCGCCCTGTTCGCCGTCGGCTACGCCCTGGCCGCCACCCTCACCGAACTCGGGGTGCGCCCCGCGCTGCTGCTCGGCCACAGCGTCGGGGAGTACGCGGCCGCGGTGGTCGCCGGGGCGCTCCCGCTGGAGGACGCCGCCCGGCTGATCGCGGCCCGCGGCCGGCTGATGCAGGAACTCCCCGGGGGCGGCGGGATGCTGTCCGTCCGGGCCGGCGCCGCCGAGCTGGCCGAACGGGTCGGCACGGAGCCGCTGGTCGGGATCGCCGCCGTCAACGGACCGACGTCCACCGTGCTCTCCGGAGACCTGACGGCACTGGCCCGGATCGAGGAGGAACTGACCCGCGCGGGAGTGAGAACCCGCCGTCTGGAGGTCTCGCACGCCTTCCACTCGCCGCTGATGGACCCCATGCTGGAACGCTTCGCCGAGGTGGCGGAGGAGACCGGCGGCACCGTCCCCGCCCTGCCGGTCCACTCCACACTGCGCGGCAGACTGCTGCTCGACGAGCCGATGGACGCCGCGTACTGGGTGGAGCACGTCCGGGCCCCCGTCCTGTTCGCCGACGCCGCACGGCAGTTGCTGGACGAGGCACCCACCCATCTGCTGGAGATCGGCCCCCGGCCGGTGCTCGCCCCCATGGCGCGCCGGCTGCTCACCGCCTCCGACGGGGCCCGGGTGCGCGGTGTCCACCCGGTCCCCGGCGAACAGGCCGGTGGCTGGGAGCTGGCCGAGGCCGTCGCCGAACTGTTCCGCGGCGGCGCCGACATCGCCTGGGACGCGGTCTACGCCGACCAGGACCGGGCACCGCACCGGCTGGCCCCGTACGCCTTCGCGGACGAGCACCGGTTCTGGGCCCGCGGCCCGGTCACCGCCGCCCCGCCCGGCACGGCCCCGGAGCGCGACGGCGGGCAGCCGTCCGGCCGGGAGCCGGACGCGGCACGGCCCGTCGCGCTCGCCCAGGGCCGCCGGACCGCCGCCGACCCGGTGGCCGAGGCCGTACTGGACGCCGTCGCCCAGGTGGGCAGCTACGCACCCGAGGCGATCACCCCGCGTTCGAAGCTCTACGAGGACCTCGGCTTCGACTCGGTGATGGTGATGGAGCTCAAGAAACGGATCGAGGAGCGGTTGCCCGACCTCGAACCGCTGAGCGTGGAGGAGCTGCTGCCCCGGCTCTCCTCGATCGGCGACCTGATCGGCTTCGTGGGCGAACGACGCTCCGCCGCCGCCTGAACCCGCCCGTGGAAAGGACCCCCACCATGCAGTCACCGCCCGACCGCGACCCCGCCCAGGTGTACCTCGCCTCGGTCGGAACCGCCCTGCCCGGCGACCCGGTCGACAACGCCACCCTCGCCGAGGTGCTCAAGGTCAACGAGGAGTGGATCGACCACTTCATCGGCACCCGCACCCGCCACTTCGCCCGGGACCTCGGGACCGGGACGGTGCGCTGGTCACTGGCCGACCTGTGCGCCCAGGCCGGTGCGCGGGCACTCGCCGCCTCCGGGGTCGACCCGGCCGAGATCGGCTTCGTGGTGCTCGGCACCGCCACCCCGGACAACCTGATGCCCGCCACCGTCAACCACATCGCCGACCAGCTCGGCCTGGACCAGGTGCCCACGTACCAGCTCCAGTCCGGCTGCGCCGGTGCCGTACAGGCGCTCGGCCTCGGCCGGACGCTGATCGCCGGTGACGGGCACCGGGCCGGTCTGGTCATCGGCGGCGACGTCTGCAGCAAGCACCTCGACCTGAACCGGGACCTCGCCGACGCCGCCCCCAGCGACCTGGTCAACTACGTCCTCTTCGGCGATGGCGCGGGAGCCGCGGTGCTCACCGCCGAGCCCGCGGCGGAGGCGGTGGCCCTGCGCCGGGTGCTCAACCGGTTCACCGGCCTCGGCCGGGAGCCCGGCCAGGTCATCGACTGGTTCGGCCTCGCCGACCGGTACGAGGACCGGCAGGCGGTCCGGGAGGACTACAAGGCCATCGAGGAGTTCGTCCCCGTGATGGCGGTGGAGATCCTCTGGGAGATGCTCGGCGACCTCGACTGGTCCGCCGAGGAGCTCGACTACCTGCTGCCGCCGCAGCTCTCGGGCCGGATGACCCGCCGCATCCACGAAGAACTCGACATGCCCGGCGCCATCGAGGTGTCCTGCGTCGCCGACACCGGCAACAACGGCAACGCACTGCCGTTCCTCCAGCTGGAGCGGCTGCTGGGGCAGATGTCCAGCGGCCAGAAGGCGCTCGCGGTGGCCGTGGAGTCCAGCAAGTGGATCAAGGCGGGTTTCGCCCTCGAAAAGATCTGACACACCGTCACCGATTGGAGAACGCCGATGCAGACCATCGACGAGTTCGCCCGCCTGGTCCGCGAGGAACTGGGCATCCCCCTGGCGGACGAGGACCTGGCCGCCGACCTCGACCGGCTCCCCGAGTGGGACTCCCTCTACATGCTCAAGCTGGTCACCGCCCTTGAGCGCACCACCGGCCGGAAACTCCCGGTGGGACGGGTGCTCGAGGTCCGCAGCCTCGAAGCGATCTACCAGCTGGCGGTCAAGCCGTGACCGCCCGCCCGCACCCCGAACGCCGCCGCCGGCACACCCTCTACTTCCTGGAGTACGCCGCCCGCCAGCGCCTGGTCCACCTGGACACCGAGATCGACATGACCCGCGTCCAGCACCACCGCGCCGAAGCCCGGGAATCCGGACAGCGCTTCTCCGTGGTCGCCTACCTGCTGCACTCCGCCGGCCGCGTACTGGACCGCCACCCCGAGGCCAACGCCGTACTGGCCCCGGGCCGGCTCGGCCTGCGCGGCCCCCGAACGGTCCGCTTCACCGGCGTCACCGCCAAACTCGCCCTCGACCGCACCGTGGACGGCGAACGCACCGTGCTCTCCGCCCTGCTGCCCGGCCTGGAGAGCGCGGGCCTGCCCGCCATCCAGGAACGGATCGACCGCTACCGGACCCCGGCCGCCGCCGATCTCCCCGAATTCCGCGGCGTACGGATGCTGGGCCGGCTGCCGGTCCCGCTCGGCCGGACGGCCTTCGCCGCCGCACTGCGCAACCCGTACCGCCGCCCCACCGTGCTCGGCACCGTCGCGATCAGCTCGCTCGGGCACCGGCCGGTCGACGGCTTCCACGCGGGCGGCGGCACCGCGGTGACGCTCAACGCCGGACAGGTGCTGGAGCGCCCCGTCGTCCGCGACGGCCGGATCGTGGCGGCCCCGCTGATGCGGCTCGGCCTCACCTTCGACCACCGGGTCATCGACGGCGCGGCCGCCGCCGACGTCCTCGCCGACCTCAAGCAGACCATGGAGACCTTCGACGACGGCCCCGAAAGCCCCGGAACCGGCCGCCGCGCCGAACACCGGGCCACGGACGGGACGACGGCTGCAAGGACGGCTTAAGCCCCCACCCGCACCATCGTTCCGACGGGCGCCGTGCCGGGTTGCCCTGCCCCGCACCCGGCACGGCCCCGCGCACCGCACCCGCCCGCCACCCGCCCACTCCGAGACGGACGCACCATGGACCATCTGGCAGAACTCAAGGAGTTCGCCCGGCTGCACGGACGCGGCCAGGGCCTGACGGAGCAGCACGTCCAGGCCGTACTGTCCCGGATCACCGGAGACCGCCCCGGCGACCCCCACTCCTGGGCACAGGTGTGGACCGCCGAGGGCGACGCCCTGACGCAGGGCGGCCGGCCGCTCGACGCCTGCCGCCACTACGCGCTCGCCCGCTTCCCCCACCACGGCGACGAGGACCGGCTGCCCGCCCAGCAACGCTGCGTCGAAGCCTTCGACACCTGGCGGCGCGACGGCGGGAACGGCATCGAACGGCTGGAGTTCGACCACCCGGACGGCACCCTGGCCGCCTGGGCGGCCGGACTCTCCGCCGACCGGCCACGGCCCCTGCTCGTGATCATGGGCGGCATCGTCAGCGTCAAGGAACAATGGGCGCCCCTGCTCCCGCTGTTCGCCCGGCTCGGCTTCGCCGCCGTGGCCACCGAGATGCCCGGGGTCGGCGAGAACACCCTCCCGTACCGGGCCGACTCCTGGCGCCTGCTGCCCCGTCTGCTCGACGCACTCGCGGACCGGGCACGGGTCACCGGGACCGCCATGCTCGCCCTCAGCTTCAGCGGACACCTGGCCCTGCGCGCCGCCGCCGAGGACCCCCGCATCCGCAGCATCCACACGGTCGGGGCCCCCGTCTCCGCGTTCTTCACCGATCCCGCCTGGTGGTCGAAGGTGCCCAGGATCACCGTGGAGACCCTGCGCCGGCTCACCCGTACCGGAGACGACGACGAACTCCGCGACGTACTGGCCGACTTCCCGCTCACCCCGTCCCTGCTCGGCTCACTGGACATCCCCGTCGGATACGTCGCCAGCTCGCGCGACGAGATCATCCCGCAGTCCGAACACCGCCTGCTCGCCCTGCTGCTGCCACAGGCCCGGTTCAAGGTGTTCGACGACGTCCACGGCTCCCCGGAGCACGTCGGCGCGATGCGCCGCTGGCTCGTCCTCTCCCTGCTCCGCGCGCGCCTCGCCGGACGACGGACACCCCGGACCGGCTGAGGCAGGCACCACGGCCGCGCGGCGGGCAACCACCCTGACGGGCGCCCCGCCGCGCGACCGGCCGGAGATCAGAGCCGCTGCGGCAACCGCCGGTCGGGGACCCCGACAGGGCGGTCCGCGGCCGCCGGAGCGAACGACAGCCGGCCCGGGTCGAGCAGCCACATGCCCGGCCCGACCTCCACGGCCGCCACCCGCCCCTGCGGAGCGGTGATCCGTTCCGCCGTGCGGCGCGCGTACTCCGCCCACCGGCGGTCACCGAGCCGCCGCGCCGCCCGCCCGCACTCCGCGAGCTGCCGCAAGGCGTCCCGAGGCAGCCCCTGCCGCAGATCCACCAACGCCAGACCGCTCAGCGCGCCCACGACCCCCCGCAGGTCGTGGCCGGCCGAACAGACCGCCAGTGCTCTGCCGTACCGTCTCGCGGCGGCCGGCAGACGGCCCTGACCGAGCAGCACATCGGCCTCACCGATCCGGCAGCGCGCCGCGCCCAGCTGGTCACCGACCAGACCGAACAGCCGCCGGGCCTCGTCGTACCGGCCGAGCGCCCGGTCCGCCTCGCTCCGCTGCCAGGCGAGATCACCCAGCGAACGCAGCACCGCCGCCTCCGCCGCCTGCGAACCCGCCCGGCGCGCCGTGTCCAGCGCCCGCCGATGGGTCTCCTCCCACTCCTCCCAGGCCGCACACGTGTGGAAGTACCCGGCGGCACTGCTCGCCAGCTCCCACACCATGGACCCCAGCCCGGCCGCGTGCGCCAGCCGCACCGACTCCACCAGCCCCGCGGCCTCCTCCCGGAACCAGGTGAGCGGCGAGTACCGGGCCAGTACCGGATCCGCGGCGTACGGCGAGGGCTCCGGCGCCGGATCCCCGCTCCACGGGATCCTGCCGGGCGCGAGCAGCGCGTCGGCACGCCGGGAGAGCGTCAGAAAGGCGCCGCACAGGCGCTTCGTCGCCTCGTGCAGCGACTCCTCGCTCTCCTCCTGGCGCAGCTGCACGGACAGCACCCGCAACAACTCGTGGAACCCGTAGCGCACCTGCCGTCCGTCCGGCTGCGCCCTGGTCTCCAGCAACTGGGCCCGGACCAGCCCCTCCACCAGCTCCTCGGCCACCGGCAGTGACACACCCAGCAGCGCCGCCGCCGTCCACAGCGCGAAATCGGACGCGGGCGCCAGCCCCAGCAGCCGGAAGGCCCGCTGCTGCTCCGGCTTCGCCTCCAGATACGCCGTCATCAGACAGGCCCGCAGATCGAGGTCGCCCTCGTGCAGCCGCTGCAACCGGGTCCGCCCGTCGCGCAGCCGGGCCGCCAGGTCCGCGGCGGTGCTGTGCGGACGGGCGACCAGCGAAGCCGCCGCGACCCGCAGCGCCAGCGGCAGATAGCCGCAGAGACCGGCGATCTCGGCGGCGGCCACCGGGTCGGCGGCCATCGGCTCGCCCCCGTTGACATGCAGCATCTCCATCGCCTCGTCCGGACGCAGCGGCTCCAGGACGAGGTGCCTGGCACCGTCCAGGGCCGACAGCGTCCGCCGGGCGGTGACGATCACCGAGCAGTCCCCGACCGCCGACAGCAGCGGCCGCACCTGCTCCTCCGAACCGGCGTCGTCGAGGACCAGCAGCAGCCGCCGCCCCCGCACCGCCTCCTGGAGGGCCGCGGTCAGCCGCCCGCGGTCCGCCGGCACCGGCCCCACCGCGCCCTGGTCGCCCGCCGCGCCGAGCTGCCGCAGCAAGGACGCCGCCGCCTCCTCGGCGGTCAGCTGCCGGCCGAGGGCGCCGCGCAGCCGGAGCAGCACCTGGCCGTCCGGGAACGCGTCCGCGACCTGCCGGGTCAGCCGCACCGCCAGCGCCGTCTTGCCCACACCGGCCCGGCCGGCCACGGTCAGCAGCCGCACCGGGCGCCCCCCGGCCTCGCCGCGCAGCATCCGTTCGGCCGAGGCGGTCGCCTCGTGGCGGCCGATGAACCCGGTCGTCTCGACAGGCAGCCCCCGCAGCGGCCCGGCGGACGGGGCGACGGCCGCGCAGCCCGGTCCGGGTGGTCTCCAGTCCAGCGACGGATCCGAGTGCAGGATGCGGTCCTGCAACCGCCGGACCGCGCGCCCGGGTTCGACGCCGAGCTCCTCGACCAGCGAGCGCCGCAGCCTGGCGTAGATGCGCAGGGCGTCCGACTGGCGGCCGGTGCGGTAGAGCACCACCATGAGATGGCCGTGCAGCGACTCCCGCAGGGGGTGTTCCGTGGCCAGGGCCATCAGCTCCCCGGCGAGTTCCCGGTGCCGCCCGAGCCGCAGATCCGCCATGATCCGCTGCTCCAGGGCCTCCATCCGCAGCTCGTCCAGGCGGATGGCGGTGCTCTCCAGGCGTACGCCGTGCGGCACCCCGGAGAGCGCCGGTCCGGTCCACACCCCCAGGGCGTCGTGCAGCAGCCGGGAGGCGTCGGCGTACTCACCCTTCTCGTAGGAGGTACGGCCCGCCACGCGCAGGGTCTCGAAGCGGGCCAGGTCGAAGTCCTCGTCGGGCACCCGCAGCAGGTACCCCGGCGAGCGGGTGAGCAGGAGCCCCTCGGTCGCCTGGTGGGGGTGTTCGGCCTCGGCCAGCAGCTTGCGCAGCTGCGAGACGTACACCTGGAGGGTGGTGGTCGCGGTGCGGGGCGGTTCGGTTCCCCAGAGTTCGTCGATCAGGCTGTTCGCGGAGATGACCTCCCCGGCGCGTACCAGGAGGGTCGCGAGCAGCGCGCGCGGTTTGGCGGCGGACGGCGTGCGGGGGGCCAGGGACACCGGCCCCAGGATCCGGAAACGCATCAGGTGGTTCCTAAGGACGTGGTTCGCGAGTGAGTGGTTCGGGGGTGGGCGAGTCGGTGAACGGACGGTCCGGGGGCCCGGTCGCGGGTCGGCCGGACGGAATCCCGGTCGCGCCCGGTGACTTCGGGCCGCCGTGGACCCCGGGTCCTCGGACATGGCAGCGCTTCGACGATCAACGCGCGTTGACCTCCCTGTCGGTGGAGCAGGCCCCGACGGCCGTGCGTCCTGGTGTGTACGTGGTGTCCTGGCCGGACCGGGTCAGCAGTCCTGGAGGAGCGAGACGGAGGTGCTGGCCACGATCCGGCTGCCCTGGCTGAAGATGACCCGCATCCGGGCGACGGGACGGCCGGCGGCGTCCCGGCTGGGGCGCCGGGAGGAGACCGTGCAGGTGAGCGGCAGGTCCGTGTCCCCGAGGCCCCGGTAGGAGGTCCGCCAGTGCGTCAGCACGGCGTGGCCGGGCTCGAAACCGTGCAGTTCCGCGGCGACCAGCAGGGACGCCTGCCGGGACGCCTCCAGGAAGAGCGAGCCCGGAATGGGCCCCCCGGCCGCCGGATGGAAGACCTCGTGCTCCGGGGCCGGGTCGACCGGCAGCATGAACTCCCCGTCCAGCACCCGCAGCGGCGGCCCGACCAGCACATTGCGCGGGTCGTCGCGGCCGACGCGGGCCGGGCGCAGCGACCGGCCCGCGTCGGCGGGGGCCATCGGACAGGTGTCGTTGAGGCTCTCGCGCCTGCCCCGCGCGCGATGGCTCTGCAGGGCCCCCGGCATGACGAACACCAGCCGGGTCCGGTTCAGCCCGCAGCTCACCCCGTCGATGGCCACTCTGGCCACCGATTCCAGACAGCGCGGGACGCCGTTGACCACGTCGCTCGGGGTGAGGGTGAGGTCCATGGCCAGATGGGCGGCGCGGCCGGTGCGGCGCCACGGGGTGAGGTCGAGGATGTCGGTGCTGCTGGAGGCGAAGGCCCCGGGCCGGTTGCCGGGCACCCGGAAGTACTGCTGGGCGACGAAGTGCGCCGCCTGATGCATCGTTTCCGCAGGGAACAGCACATCGTGGAAGATGCCCGGCCCGTCGGTGAACAGGTCGTGCTCGTCCGGCAGTTCCGTGGACAGGACGAAGCACTGCTCCTCGGGCGCGGTGGCGTCCAGGACGAAGCCCTCGGCGGTGGCCGGCCGGCGCAGCAGATGCAGGGGCGCGGGCGCGGCCTTCGTGGTGGCGCGGCCCGAGCCGTGGGAGAGGGGGTGGTCGGAGGGGAACGGGAGCGCAAAATCCATGGAGTGGTCCTCAGACTGACGGCGCTCGGAGCGTCGGATCGGGTGGGAGCGGCGGCCTTTCCCGGGAGCTACCCGCGCGGCGCGGACACCGTCCGGAAAGGCGTGGAGGTGACCACGCGCAAGGAGCGCGCGGCCTCGACCGAGGCGCAGCCGGCCAGCCCGAGCGCGTCCCGCAGCTCCTCGGCCAGCATGCGCAGGACGTCGCCGACTCCGGCCTGGCCGTTCGTGGCGAGCCCCCAGAGGACGGGTCGCCCGACGAGGGCGCCGGAGGCGCCGAGCGCCACGGCCTTGACGATGTCGCTGCCGGTGCGCACCCCGCCGTCGACCAGGATCTCGCAGCGGTCGTCCACGGCGTCCCGGATCTCCGGAAGCACCGCCATCGGCGGTACCGCACCGTCGAGTTGGCGCCCTCCGTGGTTGGAGACGACGATCGCGTCGATGCCCCGCTCCGCCGCCTGCCGCGCGTCGCCGGGGTCGAGGACCCCCTTGAGGATCAGCCGGAGGCCGGTGCGCTCGCGGAGCCGTTCGATGTGTTCCCAGGAGAGCGATGCCGTCATGAACGCCCTGGTGTGCTCCGCGACCGCGGAGGTCCGGGACCGGTGGGCATGGGCCCGGGACGCGGCGCCGTCACCGAGGTGCGGGGCCTGGACGTCCGGCGGGAGGACGAACCGGTTGCGGACGTCGCGCAGGCGGCGCCCCATCCACGGCAGGTCCACGGTCAGCATCAGCGCCTCGCAGCCGGCCGCCTCGGCCCGGTCCACGAGGTCGAACAGCCGGGCCTCGTCGTTGAGCCAGTAGAGCTGCAGCCACAGACGACCGCCCTGGGCGGCGATCTCCTCCAGCGGACAACTGCTCAGCGTCCCGGTGACGAACGGCACCCCGGCGTCCCGGGCCGCGCGGGCCACGGCCGGTTCGCCGTCCGGATGGACCAGCCGGTGGTAGGCCATGGGCGCGACGGCCAGCGGAGCCGAGGCCGCCCGGCCCAGCAGCGGGGAGGCCGTCGAACACCCGGCGACGTCCCGCAGGACGCGCGGCACCAGATGGAGCTGCTCGAAGGACGCCAGGTTGGCGCGGAGCGAGGACTCCGTACCGCTGCCGCCCGTGATGAAGTCCCAGACGTCGGGGGGCAGGACCGCGGCGGCCGCCCGCTCCAGATCCCGCAGACAGGCGGGCTCGGACTGCCACCGGGCGGCCGCCTCCTCCCGGACCGGCCCGGAGACGGAGGAGTACGAGGAGGAGGTGGTCACCGCGCGGTACCGCCCTGCCTGGACCGCTCCAGCTCGACCGCCTCGTACAGCGCCTTGATGTTGGAGCTGCCGAAGGTCTCCGCGCCCAGACGCTCGATGACCTCGAAGAAGAGGGAACGGCGGGGGTGCGAGGAGCGGGTGAATATCTGGAACAGCTGGCCCGCGTGGTCCTCGTCCACCAGGAGGTTCCACCTGCGCAGGTCGTCCATCGGATGGTTCTTGGGCGACACCCGCTCACCCAGCAGGTCGTAGTAGGAGCCGGGCGTGTCCAGGAACTGCACCCCGCGCGCCGACAGCGCGCCGACGGAGCGCACGGCGTCCTCCACCGAGAACGCGATGTGCTGCACGCCGGAACCGTCGTGACGGGCGAGGAACTCGTCGATCTGCCCGGGTTCGGCGGTGACGTCCGGCTCGATGACGGTGAAGGTCACCGACTTCGAGGCGTTCTGGACGACCTTGGAGTTCATCGCCTGGGCACCGATGACGATGTGCTCCTCGAAGACCGCGTCGAAGCCCAGCACCTCGCAGTAGTAGTCCACGGTCGGCTGGAGCTCGCCCGCGTTCACACAGACCGCGAAGTGGTCGATCTCCTGGAGCCCGACGGACGGCGTGACGGCACGCGCCGCCTCCAGCGCGGCCGGATCGGCGACCAGCCCCCGGGGCAGCGTCGGCCCCGGGCCGCCGTCCGGGACCAGGGTGTGCACGACGTCCCCGAAGCCGCTGACGGTCGCGGTCCGCCCGCCCGCCGGATGCGGCGCCGGAGCGGCCACCGGCCGCGCCCCGCGCCGGACGGCCTCGGCGAAGGCCGCGCCCACATCGGGCACCCGTACGGCGATGTCGGCCACCCCGTCGCCGTGGCGCCGGGTGTACGCGCCGACGGGATGGTCCTGCGCCCGGCTCTCGGTCAGGACGAGTGTGATGCCTCCCTGGGCGAGGGCGACGCTCCTGAGGCCGTTCCCGGTGGAGACCTCACGGGCCACCACCTGGAACGCGTACTGCTCGACCCAGGCGGCCGTGCTCGCGTCGAGGTCTTCCACACCGAGCTCGACGTAGTCGATGCCGAGATCGCCGTAAACTGCAAACTCACTCATGTGTTTCTCTCCTCAGAAATGTCGCGGTGCGACGCCGGTGCGGGGCCGACGTCCCGGCTCGGGAACCGAACGCGGGACGTCGGCCGTACGCCTTCCCGCCCGGGGGCCGGTGCCTCCGGGCGAGGCATGCGGGAACGCCGACGGTCAGCTGTCGGCCATGGCGTCGGCCAGGCTCTTGGGCCGCATGTCGGTCCAGGAGCCCTCCACGTAGTCCAGGCACTCCTGGCGGCCTGCCTCGCCGAAGACGGTGTCCCAGCCCTCGGGCACGTCCACGGAGGCGGGCCACAGCGAGTGCTGGCCCTCCGCGTTGCGCAGCACGAAGTACGGGGCGTTGTTGTTCTCGAACGGGTTCGTCACTGTCGTGTCCTTTGCTGTGTGGGCTGACGGTCCGCGGGATGACGGCCCGTCGGTTCAGGTGGCGGCCGGCGCACCGATGCGGGAGAGCACATCCCGCAACAGCCCGGCCCGGTGGTCGGAGAGGTAGAAGTGCCCGCCCTCGAAGGACCGTGCGGTGAAGCGGGCACGGGTCACGGACGCCCAGGCCGCCACCGAACCGGCGTCGACCTCCTCGTCGTCATCGCCGTAGTACGCGACGACGGGCGTGTCCAGAACGGCCCCGGTGCGCGCGGCCCGGTACTCCTCCACGATCCGGTAGTCGGCGCGGATGGCGGGAAGGACCAGCTCCAGCAGGTCCGGATGGTCCAGCGCGGCCGCGTCCGTACCGCCCAACTCCTTGAGGTGCTGGATGAGTTCGGCGTCGGAAGCGGTCGAGTGGGCCCGCTCCGGGATGGACTCCCGCCCCGGGCCGGACCGTCCGGAGACGAACAGCCCCGCGACCCGGGCGCCGTGCACCTCGTACAGCCGCCTGGCGACCTCGAAGGCGACCGACGCGCCCATGCTGTGGCCGAAGAGCGCCAACGGCCGGTCCAGCAGCGGCAGGCACTCCGCTACCGCCGGCGCCACCAGGGCCTCCATCGTCTCCGCGAGCGGATCGACCAGCCGGTCCTCCCGCCCCGGGTACCGCACCGCGCGCAACTCCACGTCGTCGGGGACGAGCGGCCCCCACGGCTGGTAGAAGCCCGCCGTACCACCGGCATGCGGGAAACAGACGATGCGCGTCCGCGGGTTCGCCGACGGCTTCACTACTCGTAACCACTGCTGTGCTGGGCGCACGTCATTCCTCTCGGCCTCGGTGTCGATGGGCCCCGGCGCCCACGGCGGTGGAGCGGGCGCCGGCCTCGTGTCAGGGGGCCTCCGCCTGCTCCCGGACGAAACCGGCGAGCCGGTCCAGCCCCTCGTCGATCTCCGCGGGAAGCAGATGGCTGAAGGACAGCCGCATCACCCGGCGCGGCTCGGAACCCGCGTAGAAGTGGTGCAGCGGAGTCCACAGCACCTGGTGCTTCCCGGCGCTGAACTCCAGCAGCTCGTCGCTCGTGGCGAACGGAACCGTCAGCAGCAGGAAGAACCCGCCGTCCGGGCTGTTCCAGGACACGCCCGGCACCTGCCCGTCGCCGAAGCGCGCGGCCAGGCCGTCCAGCATCAGCCGGAGGTTCCCCCGGTACGTCTCCCGCTCACGGACGTTGGCCGCCCGCAGGCTGTTCCCGTTCTCCAGCAGCTTTCCGGCGATGACGGCCTGCGCGATCGGCGAGGTGTTCACCGTCGTCATGCTCTTGATCTTCGCCAGTTCGTCGGCCAGCAGACCGGTATCGCCCCGCGCGTCGACCACCCGCTGGTCCGCGACGGCGTACCCGACCCGGGCACCCGGCAGCCCGGTCTTGGCGAACGAGCCCAGGTAGACGACGCGCCCCTCGGTGTCGAGGGCCTTCATCGTCGGCGGCCCGTCGTCACCGAGCAGACCGTACGGATTGTCCTCCAGCACCAGGAGACCCAGCTCGGAGGCGGCCCGCAGGGTCCGCAGCCGCTCCGCCTCGCTCATCCGCACCCCGGTGGGGTTGGCGAAGTCCGGCACCAGGTACAGGGCCCGCGGGCGCAGACCGTCCGCCCTCGCCCTGCGCACCACGGCGGCGAGGTCGTCGAGGTCGACACCGGTCGGGGACTCCTCGACCGGCAACAGCGGCATGTCCACGAGCTGCGCCGCCCCGTGCACCCCGACATAGCAGGGCGACACCGCCAGCAGTACGTCCTCGGGGGTGGCCCGCAGGGCCCGGAGCGTCAGATAGAGCGCCTCCTGGCAGCCCACCGTGACCACGATGGACTCCGCGTCCACCGTGATGCCCTCGTCGACGGCCAGGTGGGCCGCGACCAGCTCGTGGATCACACCCTTGGTGCGCCCGTACTGCATGACGGTGCGCCGGACCCGTGCCTCGTCGCCGTCGAACCGCTCGGACAGGTACCGGCGGTAGACGTCGAGGTGGCGGTGGACGTCGTCGAGGTCGAAGTAGCCCTCGAACGGACGGCCCGCGGCGAAGGACACGGCGTCCGGGTACTCCTGCGCCACCTCGTTGAGGAAGTTCATGGACGCGCTCACCGGGGAGTTCAGCGAGTCGTGCAGCTCCCGCACGTCCAGCTGTACGCACGCGCGTTCCACGGCCGGGTTGCTCACGGTTCCTGGTTCCCTTCTGACGACATTCGCGCTAGCCCGCGGGGGCGAGGGTGTGCGGCCTGTTGCCGGACGCGAAGGCGTCCAGCACCCTGGCCGCGACCTCGTCGGGCGAGTCGGTCTTCTTGACCAGCCAGACCCGCGGCTCCCCGGCCGTGGTGTCGGTGCCCAGCTTCTTGCGGCCGCCACCGGTCACATTGAGCAGGCACTTCGCGTCGGGCGGCAGCAGCTTCGCCCGTACGGCGTCGCGCAGCGCCGCCACGGCGACCGCGGGGGCCGGCTCGATGTCGATGCCCTCCAGCTCTTCGAACATCGCCCGAGCGGCCGCCGCCTCGGTGCGGTCGGCGACCAGCATGTCGCCCGCGCTCGACCGCAGGATGTCCCGGACACCGCCGTCGACGAGGTAGGGAGGGGTCGCGTTGGCCAGCTCCGGCGCGTAGAGGTCCAGCGGCGCCTCGGCGTCACCGAGTTCGGGTTCCCGCTTCCACGCCCGGCTCAGCGGCGGGTAGTCGGCGTTCTGGCACAGGAGCATCCGCGGGACTGACTGACCGTCGGCCGAGCCGGACGCGATGATGCGCTCGCACGCCTCATGGGTGGCGATCGCTCCGGCGCCGCTGCCCACCGCCTGGAAGTAGAACTCGGGGAGCGTACCCATCTCCTCGAAGGCGGCCAGCGCGACCACGCCCAGGCCGTCCCGGCGGCCGACGTTGCGGACGCCTCCTTCGGCGAAGAACTCGGGGGCGGAGGCGACGACCTTCCGGCTGAAGCCGATGACATCGTTGTAGGTGGCGTCCTCGACCGCCACCACCTGGAGGTCCGTCGAGGGTCCGCCGGCCGCGGCCAGCACCACGGGCAGCGCCTGGCCGGGCACGAGGAGCAGGCGCGGAACGCCTTCGCCCCCGGCGGCGGCGAAGGCCGCCGCGGTGTTGCCCGCCGACGCGACCACCATCACACCGGACCGCTGGGGAGTGCGCCCCAGCACCGCGAAGGCCTCCAGCTCCTTGAAGGAACCCGACACCATGCGGCAGCCCCGCTCGGGCCAGTACCCACTGAAGGAGATCCACAGATCCGTCAGACCGAGCGCTCTCCCCAGCCCTTCACTGCGATAGACCACGGGCCGACTGGAACCGTCGATCTCACGCCGGACCGGAAGCCATCCGTAGCGGAAGATCCCGGACTTCTCCGGCGCGACGGTGAACTGCTTCGCCATGTACTCCGTACGCAGCAGGGTGTCGTCCCCGCATCGCGGACAGCTCATGCAGAGCCCGTCGTCGGAACTCCGCCAATCGCAGCCGGCGCACACGAGCAAGTAGGGACAAGCAGGGTCCACGGAGCGCTTTCCTTTCGTATCGAACGATGTTCTCGCCATAGGGCACACACCTGTCCACCGATTTAGCGCGAACAGGCGCCTGCACATTGCGGGAGGTCTGCGCCCCCGGCCTCTTGCATGCCGCGGCGCGAACTCGACGGGCACACCGGACATCACGCCCGAATGGCGGGATGACATCGGTATGCAAAAAGGGAAAACGGCGCTGAATGATTCCTTCGCCGACCTATGGAGTGAGAGTAGTTCCAGCTAGGGCAGAGACACTCGGCCGTGCATCGTCACACGCGTTCCCGCGCCGGCCGAACGCCCGCTCACCGAGCAGCACACTTGATCACCGTCGAAGCCGTGCCAGAAGAGTCTGGAACACGCGCTCGGGCGAGGCAATCTCAAAAAGATTGTCTGATGTCAACCCTGGTGAAAAGGAACCGAAAAATGGCCGTACTCCCCCCGTTGTCCCCCGCTTGCCGCATGTACGTTCGCATGCGTGCAGTGGACAACATAGACGTCGCACCAGGGGCTTTCCTATGATCTAGATCACATTGCATGCGCCGATGCGATCAACTTAACTGGCCTGACGCCTGCTCAGAACTTGCCTGAATCTTGCCACTTATGTAGGTCAAGAGTGATATGGGCCACCGTCACGCGTTGTTCATGACGTGTTGTTCTGTACGGCGAACACGACAGCTACACGGGGGAAGCTATGTGTGCACGAGCAAATTTGGCATGTCTTGTTGAGGGCAGTGGACAGATGCTCCGCACCCGGGAGCGCTGCGCTTCGGCGGAATCCGCCGTTCCGCTCCATCGGTGCGAAGAGCCATCCACATCGAGCCGCAACCGGACGGGGCGAGTTCCGGGAATCGGCCTTCCCGGACGTCCGTCACAAAAGCCCTCTTTCGGAATGTCCGCGACGGCCGGCCCGCACGGCGCCCATTAATCCCTTTGCCGGATTCCGGCACAGCTGATATCGAATTCCTTGCGGCCCGGATGCGCCGCCTCACCACAACTATTGTGCGTCCCTCGCGGATTGTGCGTTCTTCGTAGAGCCAAGCGGCCCATGCCCTTCGGTAATCGTGCGCACTTCGGCCACGCCCACCTCCCACGCGGAGGTTCTCAGGGACGGACAATCCCCAGCCCTGCACTCACGCATGCGTGAAAACTCTTTATCAACGGGATGATGGAGCGGTATGAGCACGTCAGAAGTCGGCGCCGTCCACAAGGAGCTCTCTGCCGCGCAGCGAGGCATCTGGAACGCTCAGCAGATCGACCCGGACAACCCCATCTACAGCGTCGCCCAGTACCTGGAGATCACGGGCGACCTGGACACACGGCTGTTCGAGTCCGCCCTGCGGGAGGTCATCCGCCGCACCGAACCCCTCCACGCGCGCTTCACCGGCTCCGGGACGTCGCTGCGGCAGTACGTGGCCGTCACGGACGACTGGCCCCTGCACACCTTCGACGTCCGCGACGAGGACGACCCGGTCGCCACCGCCGAAGCCTGGATGCACACCGACATGGCCCGGCCGATGCGGCTGGACGGCGACCGCCTCTTCACCCACGCCCTCTTCCGCGTCGGGACCGAGCGCTACTTCTGGTACCAACGCGCCCACCACATCGCCGCCGACGGATTCAGCGGGGCGATCGTCAGCTCCCACGTCGCCGCCCGCTACACCGCCCTCGTGACCGGCGCCCCCGCACCCGAGCAGACGACCGCCGCACTGGCCACCCTGCTGGACACGGACACCGAATACCGCGCCTCGGAGCACTACACCGAGGACCGCGCGTACTGGACCGAGACACTGGCCGGCCGCCCCGACATGCCGAGCCTCAGCGGCGGCCGACCGCCCACCGGCACCCCGCACGCCCTCACCCGGCACGTCGAGACCATCGACACCGAAACCTCCGCGAACCTCCGCCGCTCCGCACGGAAACTCCGGACAACGGTGTCGGGGCTCGCCATCGCCGGCGCCGTCCTCTACTTCCACCGCGTGACCGGCGCGGAGGACGTCGTCATCGGCGTCCCCGTCCTCGGCCGGACCCGCAAGGAGATCGACGTCCCGGGCATGGCGGCGAACATGCTGCCGATCCGCGTGGCCGTGTCGGACGACCTCACCCTCCAGGAACTGGTCCGCCGCGTGGGATCGTCCATCCGGACCGCGCTGCGCCACCAGCGGTACCGCTACGAGGACGTCCTCAGGGACCTGAAGCTGGTCGGACGCGGCAACCTCTTCAGCCTCGTCGTGAGCGCCATGCCGTTCGACTACGACCTCGCCCTGGGGGAGTGCTCCGTACAGCTGAAGCCCCTGGGCGGCGGCCACTTCAACGACTTCTCGCTGTCGCTCTACGACAACTCCTCCGACGGCCAGATCGGCATCGCCTCGGACGCGAACCCCGAGCTCTACGACAGCGCGTCCAACCGCAGCAAGGTCGAGCACTTCCGGAACGCCCTGATCGCGATGGCCGAGGCCACACCCGACACCCCGGTCGGTCGGGTCGAGGTGTTGGGTGAGTGTGAGCGTGCGTTGGTGGTGTCGGGGTGGAACGACACGGCGCGTGAGGTTCCGGCGGTGACGTTGCCGGAGTTGTTCGAGGCGCAGGTGGTTCGGTCGCCTGGTGCGGTTGCGGTGGGGTGTGCGGGCGAGAGTGTGTCGTATGCGGAGTTGAACGCGCGGGCGAATCGTCTGGCGCATCTGCTGGTGGGTGAGGGGGTGGGTCCGGAGGATCTGGTTGCGGTGTGTCTGCCGCGGTCGGTGGATCTGGTGGTGTCGTTGCTGGCGGTGATGAAGGCGGGGGCGGCGTATCTGCCGCTGGATCCGGATTATCCGGTGGAGCGGTTGGTGGCGACGCTGGCCGACAGTCGTCCGATGGCGTTGATCACGACCAGTGCGGCGGGTGCCGGTCTGGGTGCGGATGCGGGTGTGCGGCGGGTTGTTCTGGATGACCCGGCGGTGGGTGGGGTTCTGTCGGGGATGCCGGTGGTGGATCCGGTGCGTGTGGGTCATCGTCCGGAGCATCCTGCGTATGTGATTTATACGTCGGGTTCGACGGGGCGGCCCAAGGGTGTGGTGGTGACGCAGGGGGGGTTGGTCAATTATGTGGTGCGGTGTGTGGAGGTGTATCCGGAGGTTGCGGGGCTGACGGTGTTGCATGCGTCGGTGTCGTTCGATGCGGGTGTGACGGGGTTGTACGGGGCGTTGGTGTGTGGTGGTG
>NZ_JBHVJA010000025.1:0-45316 GCF_042799335.1 Streptomyces sp. NPDC057697
GCCCCGGATTCTGAGGCACCGGGGCCGCCCGGCCGGTCGCCGGCCGCGGGAGCGGTCAGCCGGTGCGCGCCCAGGGCGCCCGGCGGGCCGCGCGCAGCGCCCTCCTGCGGCGCAGCCCGGTCAACCGGTCCGTGTAGACCGTGCCTTCGAGGTGGTCGCACTCGTGCTGGAGGCACCGCGCGAAGAAGCCCGTGCCGGTGACCCGGACCGGTTCGCCGTCGACGGTGAGGCCCTCGACGACGGCCCGGTCGAACCTCGGGGTGCCCGCTTCGAGGCCGGGCAGCGAGAGACAGCCCTCCGGACCGCGTACGGTGATGCCGTCGGCCTCGACGAGCCTCGGGTTGACGAGATGGCCGAGGTGGCGGACGTCCTCGTCGTCCGGGCAGTCGTAGACGAACACCCGCAGCGGAACGCCGATCTGGTTGGCCGCGAGGCCGACACCCTCGGCCGCGTACATGGTGGCGTACATGTCCTCGACGAGCCGGGCGAGCGAGGGCCCGAAGTCGGTGACGGGTTCGCAGCTGCCGTGCAGCACCGGATCGCCGAGCAGGCTCATGGCGCGAATCAGTCCGGAACTGCCGGGGATCGGGCGGTTTCGCATGGCCGCAATCGTACGTTCCACGCGACCTCCACCTTCCCGGCGGTGCCAGGGTGCGGCCGCCGCGCCGGACATCGATAGGCTGGGCGTGGACCGATGCAAGGAGGATCTAGGACGATGGCAGGCAACACGGAGCCGCTGTCGCCGCGGGCCAAGCTGGCCGTGACGGCGGGCAAGGCCGCGGCGGCGGTGTCACGCGCCGCAGGGCGCGGCAGCGGATCGGTGATCGGCGGCCGGGTGGCGCTCAAGCTCGACCCCGACCTGCTGGGGCGGCTGGCGCAGCACCTGGACGTGATCCTCGTGTCGGCGACGAACGGCAAGACGACGACGACCCGGCTGATCGCCGAGGCGCTGCGGGCCGCGGGCCCGGTGGTGTCGAACGCGCTCGGCGCCAACATGCCGGCGGGCATCACCTCGGCGCTGGCGGGCGGTTCGGACGCGCAGTACGGCGTGATCGAGGTCGACGAGAAGTACCTCGCCGGGGTCGCGCGCGACACGACGCCCAAGGTGATCGCGCTGCTCAACCTCTCCCGCGACCAGCTGGACCGCGCGGCGGAGACCCGGATGCTGGCGGAGAAGTGGCGTGAGGGGCTGTCCGGCTCGAAGGCCGTGATCGTCGCGAACGCCGACGACCCGCTGATCGTCTGGGCCGCTTCCTCCTCCCCCAATGTGGTGTGGGTCGCGGCCGGACAGGCGTGGAAGGACGACGCCTGGTCCTGCCCCGCCTGCGGCGGTGTGATGCAGCGCCCCGGCGACGACTGGTTCTGCGGCGAGTGCGGATTCCGCAGGCCCGCCCCCAGCTGGGTCCTGCACGGCGACTACGTCCTGGACCCGCACGGTTCGGCGTGGCCGATCCACCTCCAGCTGCCCGGCCGCGCCAACAAGGCCAACGCCACCAGCTCCGCCGCCGTGGCCGCCGTCTTCGGGGTGCCGCCGCAGGTCGCGCTGGAGCGGATGTACCAGGTGCAGGCCGTCGCGGGCCGCTACGACGTGGTCTCCTTCCTCGGCCGTGAGATGCGGCTGCTGCTGGCGAAGAACCCCGCGGGCTGGCTGGAGACGTTCTCCCTGATCGACCCGCCGCCCACGCCGGTGATCCTCTCCGTCAACGCCCGCGGCGCCGACGGCACGGACACCTCCTGGCTGTGGGACGTGGACTACACCCAGCTCGCCGGCCACCCGATCTTCGTGCTCGGCGACCGCAAGCTGGACCTGGCGGTCCGCCTCGAAGTGGCCGGACTCGACTTCCGGGTCTGCGAGAACCTCGACGAGGCCGTGCAGCAGTCCCCGCCCGGCCGCATCGAGGTCATCGCCAACTACACCGCCTTCCAGGATCTGCGCCGTCGTGTCGGCAACTGACCCCGGGCCCGGCCACCTCCGGAGAGGACGAAGCATGAGCAACAACGGTCTGCGTCTGGTCTGGGTCTACCCCGACCTCCTCAGCACCTACGGCGACCAGGGCAACGCGCTGGTGGTGGAGCGCCGGGCCCGGCAGCGCGGTCTCGACGTGCAGCGCGTCGACGTGCGCAGCGACCAGCCGATCCCGACGTCCGGCGACATCTATCTGATCGGCGGCGGCGAGGACCGGCCGCAGCGGCTGGCCGCGGAGCGGCTGCGCCGCGACGGCGGGCTCAGCCGGGCCGCGTCGAACGGCGCGATCATCTTCTCGGTCTGCGCCGGCTACCAGATCCTCGGCCATGAGTTCATCAACGACCTCGGCGAGCGCGAGCCCGGCCTCGGGCTGCTCGACGTGGTCTCCACCCGTGGCGAGGGGGCCCGGTGCGTCGGTGACGTCCTGGCCGACATCGACCCCCAGCTCGGCCTGCCGCCGCTGACCGGTTTCGAGAACCACCAGGGCGTCACCCATCTCGGACCGACGGCACGGCCGTTCGCCCGGGTGCAGTTCGGCCGGGGCAACGGCACGGGCGACGGCACCGAGGGCGCGTACAACGACACCGTCTTCGGTACGTACATGCACGGCCCGGTGATGGCGCGCAACCCGCACATCGCGGACCTGCTGCTGAAGCTGGCCCTCGATGTGAACGCGCTGCCGCCGACGGACGACCGCTGGTACGAGGCGCTGCGCGCCGAGCGCATCGCCGCGGCCACGCAGCCCGCCTGACGGGACGCCCGGCATCCGGCGATCAGATGCCCCCGCGTTCGCTCCTCTGAGCGGAGTCCAGCAGGCGGACGCCCGGTTCGGTCCCGCCACCCTGCGCCGGTAGGGTGGCGGGGATCCAACCGGACGACGTGGTCCGGTCGTCGGCCCACGTTGCAAAGGTTTCCCGGGCAATGCGAATTGGTGTGCTCACCTCCGGCGGCGACTGCCCCGGCCTCAACGCCGTCATCCGTTCCGTCGTGCACCGGGCGGTGGTCGACCACGGCGACGAGGTCATCGGCTTCCACGACGGGTGGAAGGGTCTCCTGGAGTGCGACTACCGCAAGCTCGACCTCGACGCGGTCGGCGGCATCCTCGCCCGGGGCGGTACGATCCTCGGCTCCTCCCGGGTCCAGCCCGCCCATCTGCGCGGCGGGGTGGAACAGGCCAGGGGCCATGTCGCGGATCTCGGTCTCGACGCGATCATCCCGATCGGCGGCGAGGGCACGCTGAAGGCGGCCAATCTGCTCTCCGAGGCGGGTCTGCCGATCGTCGGCGTACCGAAGACCATCGACAACGACATCGCCTCCACGGACGTGACCTTCGGTTTCGACACCGCCGTCGGTGTCGCGACGGAGGCGCTCGACCGGCTGAAGACGACCGCCGAGTCGCACCAGCGGGTGCTGATCGTCGAGGTCATGGGCCGTCACACCGGCTGGATCGCCCTGCACTCGGGCATGGCGGCCGGTGCGCACGCCATCGTCGTGCCGGAGCGCCCGTTCGACATCGACGAGCTGACCGAGGTGGTCGGGCAGCGCTTCTCGGCCGGCAAGAAGTTCGCCATCGTGGTGGTGGCCGAGGGCGCCAAGCCCCGCGAGGGCTCCTCCATGGAGATCGAGCAGGGCACCAAGGACATCTACGGGCACGAGCGGTTCGCCGGCCTGGCCACGCGGCTCTCCAGCGAGCTGGAGCGGCGCCTCGGCAAGGAGGCCCGCCCGGTGATCCTCGGCCATGTGCAGCGCGGCGGCACGCCGACCGCGTACGACCGGGTGCTCGCCACCCGTTTCGGCTGGCACGCGGTGGAGGCCGCGCATCGCGGTGAGTTCGGCATGATGACGGCGCTGCGCGGCACGGACATCGTGATGGTCCCGCTGGGGCGGGCCGTGGAGACCCTGAAGACCGTTCCGGCCGAGCGGTACGCCGAGGCCGAGTGCGTGCTCTGAGCGACACCCCGTCCGACGAACCGCCCCCGGTCGCAGCTGCGACCGGGGGCGGTTCTAGTCTGGTCGGGACAACCGGCACGAAACGGGGACGTCCCCAGCAGGAGTGAACAGATGGATCACAGCGGGCACGGCATGGACATGGACCTGCCGCCGTTCACGCTGGGACGTGGGCTCCAATTCTCCGCGGACCCGTTCTTCCTCATCGGCTGCGTCCTCGCCATCGGCCTGTACGCGTACGCCGTGCTGAGGCTGCGCAGACGCGGGGACGGCTGGCCGCCCGGCCGGATCGTGTTCTTCGTCGTCGGGGTGCTGAGCATCGCCCTGGTGATGTGCACCAAGCTCAACGACTACGGCATGGTCATGTTCAGCGTGCACATGGTGCAGCACATGGTGATCAGCATGCTGTCGCCGATCCTGCTGCTGCTGGGTGCTCCGGTGACCCTGGCGCTGCGTGCGCTGCCGGTCGCGGGCCGTGGCCGCACCGGTCCGCGTGAGCTGCTGCTCAAGCTGCTGCACAGCCGGTACATGAAGATCATCACCCATCCGGTCTTCACGATCCCGCTCTTCATCGCCAGCCTGTACGGGCTGTACTTCACCCCGCTCTTCGACTTCCTGATGGGCTCGAAGACCGGTCACATCGCGATGATGGTGCACTTCCTCGCGGTCGGCCTGGTGTTCTTCTGGCCGATCATGGGCGTCGACCCGGGGCCGCACCGGCCCGGCTATGTGATGCGGATGCTGGAGCTGTTCGCCGGGATGCCGTTCCACGCCTTCTTCGGTATCGCGCTGATGATGGCGACGACGCCGATAGTGGGGACGTACCAGCACCCGCCGGCCTCGCTGGGCATCGACGCGCTGAGCGACCAGGGCTGGGCGGGCGGCATCGCCTGGGCCTTCAGCGAGATTCCGTCGGTGCTGGTGCTGATCGCGCTGGTCTTCCAGTGGTACCGCTCCGAGCAGCGGACGGCGAAGCGCTCCGACCGCGCGGCCGACCGGGACGGTGACCAGGAGTTGCAGGCGTACAACGCCTATCTCGCCTCATTGCAGGCGCGCGGGCAGTAGCGGTGGAGCCGCCTCAGGGGTGACGATGGCACCCACGGCCGCACGGCCGGTGAGGAGGGTGCGGGCATGTCCGGATCCACGAAGACCATGGGAGTGCTCACGCTGGCGGCCCTGGTCGTGGTCACCGCGTACACGGTGGCACTGGGGAGCAGCGGCTGGCTCTGGTTCGGCTGGGTGGTGCTCGGCCTGATCACCCTGGGGATGGCGGCGACGCGCCAGTCCTGAGCACCGGCCCCCGCCGGACTTCCGGCCGGGAAAGCGAACGCGGCCGAAGCCCCCTCCGTCCGTCGACGGAGGGGGCTTCGGCCGTTCCACGCCGATTCAACTCTTGACAGGTGCGCGTCACTACGCCACCTTGGGAGCGCTCCCACAGTCAAGAGTCGCACACAGGGACGGTCGTGCGTCCGGCTGCCGGAGCGTTCCTGAAGGCCGGGTTCCGCCATGGCGGAGCCCGTTCCGCACCATGCGCACTCCGCTCATCGCCCGGTACTTCCCCCCACCACGCCGCACCGGTGGTCACCCCCCACGCAGGGGGCCCGGTGCGGGGCAGCGCACCCCGAGCCGCTGCCCCGGCACACCACATCCCGAGGCCCATGGACCGACCGCCCACGGGCACCCGAGAACACCTGGAGCCGCAATGAGAAGGACAGGCACCACTTCGCGCGGGACACGCCGAAGGCTCGCCGCGCTCTGCGCCCTCGCACTGGGCGCGGCACTGACCGTCGCCGTTCCCACACCGGCGTCGGCAGCCGCCCGGGTCGACAATCCCTACGCGGGCGCCACCCCCTACGTGAACCCCGACTGGTCCGCCAGGGCCGCCGCCGAACCGGGCGGCGGAACCATCGCCGACGAGCCCTCGTTCGTCTGGATGGACCGCATCGCGGCCATCGCGGGCACGGCGGACGCACGCGGGCTGCGCGCCCATCTCGACACGGCACTGGCGCAGGGGGCCGACCTGTTCCAGGTGGTCGTCTACGACCTGCCGGGACGCGACTGCGCCGCGCTGGCCTCCAACGGCGAGCTCGGAGCCACGGAGATCGACCGGTACAAGCACGAGTACATCGACCCCATCGCCGCCATCCTCGCCGACCCGGCCTACTCCGGGCTGCGCATCGTCACCCTCATCGAGCCGGACTCGCTGCCGAACCTGGTGACCAACGCCGGCGGCTCGGACGGCTCCACCGATGCCTGCGCGACCATGAAGGCGAACGGCAATTACGAGAAGGGCGTCGGCTACGCCCTGCACACCCTGGGCGCGATTCCCAACGTCTACAACTACGTCGATGCCGCACACCACGGCTGGCTCGGCTGGGACTCCAATTTCGTGCCGGCGGCGCAGGAGTTCAAGAAGGCCGCGACCACGGAGGGAGCGACGGTCTCCGACGTCCACGGTTTCATCGTCAACACGGCCAACTATTCGGCCCTGAAGGAGCCCTACGTAAGGATCACGGACACGGTGAACGGCACGACGGTGCGCCAGTCCAAGTGGGTGGACTGGAACTACTACGTCGACGAGCTGTCGTTCGCCCAGGCGCTGCGCACCGAACTGGTGAGCCAGGGCTTCGCCCCGGACCTCGGCATGCTGATCGACACCGCGCGCAACGGCTGGGGCGGCTCGGCCCGGCCCACCGGCGCGGGGCCGCTGACCGGGGTGGACGCCTATGTCGACGGCGGCCGGGTGGACCGGCGCATCCATGCCGGCAACTGGTGCAACCAGAGCGGCGCGGGGATCGGCGAACGGCCGACCGCCGCTCCCGAGCCCGGCATCGATGCGTACGTCTGGGCCAAGCCGCCGGGCGAGTCGGACGGCAACAGCCAGCCCGTCGACAACGACGAGGGCAAGGGCTTCGACCGGATGTGCGACCCGACGTACACCGGGAACGGCCGCAACGGCTACAACCCGTCCGGGGCCCTGCCGGGCGCCCCGCTCGCCGGTCACTGGTTCTCGGCGCAGTTCCAGGAGCTGGTGCGCAACGCCTACCCGCCACTGAACGGCGGGAGCGCCTGACCCCCGCGCACCGCTCTCCGGTCGGTGGTGACACGCCCGGACACGGATCGCCCCCTGTCGCTCCCGCGGCAGGGGGCGGCGCGCGTTTGCTCAGGCCCGCTGGAGCCCCGGGTGACCCGCCTCGGTCACATAGGAGGTCCGGGTCGAGACGGGCGCGCCGGGGTTGGTGACGTAGGGGAGGACCCGGAAGTCGGCTCGGCACCGCTCCCGGGTCAGTGAACAGCGTACGTAGCCGCGCTGGAAGTTGGTGAACTCGATGTGGTCGTTGGCGGCGAGCAGCTTGGCGCCGGAGGGGTCCAGGTCCATTCCGTCCTTGGTGGTGGAGATGGACGAGCCGACGAACTCGACGCCGAGCGTCGGCGATCCCGGGTCGTCGAAGTCCTGCTTGAGGTTGGCGGCGAGGTGGCGGTGCATGTCTCCGGTGAGGACGACGGGGTTGCTCACGCTGCGGTCGGTGAGCTCCTTGAACAGCCGTCGGCGGGCGTCCACGTAGCCGTCCCAGAAGTCCATCACGAAGGCCTGGCCGGGGCCCGGGTCGGTGTCGACCTGGGTCACGGGGATCTGCTGGGAGATCATGTTCCACGTCGTGTCGGAGCGCCCCAGGCCGCGGTACAGCCACTGCTCCTGCTCGGGCCCGAGGATGGTGCGACCGCGCGTCAGCCGTTCGTCGCAGCCGCTCCTGGTGCCGTCGCCGCAGGGCTGGTCGTCGCGGAAGAGGCGGGTGTCGAGGATGTGGAAGGTGGCCATCCGCCCATAGCGCAGCCGGCGGTACATCCGGGCCTGGAAACCGTGCGGCTTGTTCGGCAGCCGCAGCGGCAGGTGTTCGTAGTACGCCTGGAAGGCGGCCGCCGCGCGTGCGCGGAAGACGGCCGGGTCCTGGTCGGGTTCGTCGTCCGCCTTGGACTTGTCCCCCGCCCAGTTGTCCTCGACCTCGTGGTCGTCCCAGACCAGGGCGAACGGGTGGGCCTGGTGGGCGGCGATCAGGTCGGGGTCGAAGCGGTGGAGGGCGTGGCGGTTGCGGTACTGGACGAGGTTCATCGGCTCGGGCCGCAGTTCTGCCGCGACGGGAACGTTGCGTACGCCGCCCATGGCGTCGATGGCGTTCTCGTAGATGTAGTCGCCGAGGTGCAGGACCAGGTCGACGTCCTCCTCCGCGAGGTGCCGGTAGGCGGTGTAGAAGCCCTCGAACCACGCCTGGCAGGAGACGAAGGCGAAGTCGAGCTCCTTGGGCCGGCTGGTCGGCGGGGGTGCGGTGCGGGTCCGGCCGACGGGGCTCTGCACGCCGCCGGCCCGGAAGCGGTAGTAGTAGTGCCGGCCGGGCTGGAGCCCGGAGACCTCGACATGGACGGAGTGGGCGAGTTCGGGGACCGCGCGGGTGCGTCCCCGGCGTACGACGGAGCGGAAGCGGTCGTCGCGGGCCACCTCCCACTGCACGTCGACGGCGTACGGCGGCATGCCGCCGCCTCCGTCGGGCGCGAGGGGCTGCGGGGCCAGTCGGGTCCACAGCACGACCCCGTCCGGCCACGGGTCGCCGGACGCCACCCCCAGGGTGAACGGGTTCTCGCGGAAGGGCGCGTCACCCCAGGCCCTGCCCGCCGACAGTCCGGCCGCGGCCAGGGCCATCCCGGCCGTCCCGCCGAGCATCAACCGTCTTCCGAACACTCCAGTACCACCTGACCCACTGTTCATTTGCATGAAACTCGTCCCTTCGTCGAACGGAATTCCGTCCGGTACGAGGTGGGATCGGCGCGTGATTTCACGCCCGTCCATGTGGTAATCACAGCGTGAATATCACAGGGGAATCATGGGCCACAAGACTGCCCATGCATGACCATTTTGCCGTTCACAGGCGCTTAGTTGGGGATACACCGACCATTTTCACCATGGCCGACGACAGACCGGCACCACCCTTGACACCCCCTGGAGCTGCTCATAGTCTCCACGCCACAGAATTAACGTTAGATTTCACATCGGGAAATTCGGTACGACGGAAGGACGTGCTGTGTCCGGTTCCCCGGCAGCGGGTGTACCCGCCCGCCATCCCGCCGAGGGCCGGACGGCGGGCCGTCCTGGCGTCCGGACCCTGCGGCCGTACGCGCTGCGCTGCGAGCACCGCACCACCCCGCTGGGCATCGACGGACCCGCGCCCCGGCTGTCCTGGCGGCTGGCCTCCGGCCTCCGGGGGGACGACCCGGTGGCGTACCGGGTCCGGGTGGCCGAGCACGCCGGGGAGCTGGAGGACGGCGGCCGTCCTCTCTGGGACACCGGCCGGGTCGCCGATCCCGGCGCGACGGCCGTCGACTACGCGGGGCCGCCGCTCCCCGGCCGTACCCGCTTCCACTGGCGGGTCTCGGTGTGGCCGGCCGGACCGGACGCGCCCGCCGAGGCCGACTCCTGGTTCGAGACCGGTTTCACCCGGGCGGAGGAGTGGCGGGCGGTGTGGATCTCCCGGGGCCCGTGCCCGGTCGACGTCATGGACGCCCCCACCGAGGGCGAGTTCGCGCTCGACGACCACGGGCTCGCCCCGTGTCCGCTGCTGCGCCGCTCCTTCACGGCGCCCGCCGGTGCCCGGGGCCGCGTCCATGTCAGCGCACGCGGTCTGTACGAGCTGCGGCTCAACGGCGAGCGGGTCGGTGACGCCGAACTGGCCCCCGGCTGGACCGACTACCGCCGCCGCGTCCAGTACCAGACGTACGACGTCGGCGCCCTGCTGCGGGACGGCGAGAACGTCCTCGCGGCCACCGTCGCCGACGGCTGGTGGAGCGGCTTCGTGGGCTTCGAACCGCGCCGGGCCGGGGCGCACTACGGTTCGTCCCCGCAGTTCCTGGCCGAACTCCACCTGACCGGGCCGGACGGCCGGAGCTCCGTGGTCGCCACCGACGGGACCTGGCGGACCGGGACGGGCGCGATCCGACACGCCGATCTACTGAAGGGCGAATGCCACGATCTGCGGCATGCCGTCGACGGCTGGGAGCTGCCCGGTTTCGACGACTCCGGCTGGCCCGGGGCGCTGGTCGCAGAGACCGATCACCGCCTGCTGGTGGCATCGGCCGACGAACCCGTCCGGGCGATGACCGAGCTGCGGCCGTGCTCGGTCGAACGTGTGCTGCCCGGCACCCATGTCGTCGACTTCGGCCAGAACCTCGCCGGGCGCGTCCGGCTGCGTGTCCGTCGGCTCGCCGCCGGGGCCCGGGTGGTGATCCGGCACGCCGAGGTGCTGGACGGGTCGGGGCGGCTGTACACGGCCAATCTGCGCACCGCCGCCGCGACCGATGTGCTCGTCGGGGACGGCCGCGAGCACATCGTGTTCGAGCCGCGCTTCACGTACCACGGGTTCCGGTACGCGGAGATCACCGGTGTGCCCGAGCTGTCCGGGTCGGACGTCGTCGCCGTGGCGCTGCACAGCGACACCCCGTGGGCCGGGGAGTTCGACTGCTCGGACGCGGAGCTGAGACGGCTCCACGACTGTGTGGCGTGGGGGCAGCGCTCGAACTTCGTCAGCGTGCCCACCGACTGCCCGCAGCGCGACGAGCGGCTCGGCTGGCTGGCCGACGCGCAGGTCTTCCTCCCGACGGCCGCGCTCAACGCGGACGTCGCCGCGTTCTTCACCAAGTGGCTGCGCGACGTGGACGACGCCCGCACTCCGGAGGGCGGATTCACCAACGTCGCCCCGCGTCTCGTGGGCGTGGACGACGAGGGCGCGCCCGGCTGGGCCGACGCGGGAGTGATCATTCCGTGGCATCTGTACCGGGTCTACGACGATCCCCGGTTCCTCGCCCGGTCCCTGGAGGCCATGTGCGCCTGGGTCGATCTGATCCACCGCCACAATCCGGACCTGGTCTGGCGCCACCGGGTCGGCCCGCACTTCTCCGACTGGCTCGCTCCGGGCACCCCCACTCCCCGGGAGGTCGTCGCCACCGCGTACTTCGCGCACAGTGCCCGGCTCACCGCACGGGCCGCTGAGGTCCTGGGGCGAACGGATGCCGGGGAGCGCCACCACCGGCTGGCCGACGACATCCGCCGTACGTTCGCCGAGCGCTTCGTCACCGCCGAGGAGTCCGGGGACGGGCTCTCGGTGCGCATCGCGGGCGACACCCAGACGGGTTATCTCCTCGCGCTCGCCTTCGAACTGCTGCCCGCCGCCCTCGTCGACGCCGCCGCCCGCCGGCTCGCGGCGCTCATCGAGTCGGCCGGGCCCGCCCTGCTCACGGGTTTCCTCGGGGTGGCGCTCGCCGCGCCCGTCCTCGATGCCCATGGCCGTGCCGATCTCGCCCACGCGCTGCTGCTCCGCGACGAGGTGCCGTCGTGGCGGTTCCCGCTGCGGCACGGCGCCACGACCGTCTGGGAGCGCTGGGACGGGTGGACGCCGGGTGCCGGATTCCGGGCACCGTCGATGAACTCGTTCAACCACTACGCGCTCGGCTCGGTCGGCGAGTGGCTCTACCGCGGTGTCGCCGGCCTGGACCAGACGCCGGATTCCACGGGCTACCGGAAGCTGAGGATCCGGCCGCGCCCCGGCGGCCTGCGCCACGCGAGCGCCCGTTACGAGTCGGTCCGCGGCACCGTGACGGTGACCTGGGAGCGGCACGACGGGCGGATCGCGCTGCGGATCCTGGTGCCGCCCGGCGCCACCGCCGAGGTGTACCTGCCGACCACGGACCCCGGTTCGGTCCGTGAGTCGGGGGTGGTGCCGCGCCCGGACGACCCCCACGTCGGGTTCGTCTCGGCCGGCTCCGACCACGTGCTGTACCGGGTGTCCTCGGGCGCCTACCGCTTCACCGCGGCCCATCCCCCGGTGGACGGCCCGGGCCGACGCCCATCGGAACCGGCGGCGAAACCTTCGTTCGCCCGTTCGTACGAGGAGGACACACCATGACGACGGGTTCTCGCTCCCGGCCGGACCGAAGAACACTCGGCCGCCGGGGATTACTCCGGATCGGCGGCGGGGCCGCGGCGCTCGCCGCCCTCTCCCCCGTACTGGCGGCCTGCTCGGGCTCCGGCGGTTCCGGCAAGCTGCGACTCGTCGGCGTCGCCGACCAGCAGAAGCCGGTGGAGGAGCTGGTCGCCCTCTACCGCACATCGCACCCCGACGCGGAGTTCGCCACCTCCTTCGCGCCCACGGACCAGGTGCAGACGGTGCTGCGCACCCAGCTCGCCGGTGGCAACGCCCCGGATGTGCACGTGCTCTACCCCGGCAGCGGCAGCGCCATGTCCATGGTCGAGCTGGCGAAGACCGGGCTGCTCGCCGACCTCAGCGAGCAGCCGTGGACCAAGGAAGTGCCGTCGAACTTCCACCCGGCCTACCGGCACGAAGGAAAAACGTATCTCTACTCGGCCGGCAGCAGTGTCATCGGCGCCATCCACAACAAGAAGGTCTTCGCCGGGGCCGGAGTCGAGCCGCCCAGGACATGGCGGGAACTCCTCGACGTCTGTGCGAAGTTGAAGGCCAGGGGCACCATCCCGATCGCGCTCGGCACCCAGACGCCCTGGGTCACCCAGCTGATCACCTACGCCCTGGTCCCCAACGCCGTCTACGCGAAGAACCCCGGGTTCGACGCCGAGATGGCCTCCGGGAAGGCGCGCTTCCGGGACTCGGGGTGGGCCGACGCGATGGGCAAGTACCAGGAGCTGCAACGCCGGGGCTACTTCAACGAGAACCCCAACGGGACGACGTACGAGCAGCAGACCTCGATGGTCGCGAGCGGCAGGGCGGCGATGGCCGTCCAGGTCTCCGCGGTGCTCGCCAACTTCCGCCAGGCCGCGCGGAACCCGGACGACCTCGGCATGTTCCCGTTCCCCGGCGGCGACGACGCCGCGAACCTGTGGATCCCGGCGGGCATCGTCGTCGGACTCGGGATCTCGGCCCGGTCCAAGAAGCCGGCCGCGGCGAAGGAGTTCCTCGCATTCCTCGGGGAACAGCGGAACGTCGACCGCTGGGCGCGGTCCGTGGCCGCGATCCCGTTCAAGCGCGACGCCACCACGAGGACCGACCCGGCCCTCGACGGCTTCCTGCCCCTCATCGACGACGGCCGGGCCGTCCCCTTCATGGACCAGAGCTGGCCCAACGCCGAGGTGCAGCCCGCCCATTTCGCCGCCGTGCAGGACCTCCTCGCGGGCAAGACGGATGTCGACGGCGCCCTGGGACAGATGGACGAGGCCTACGGGAAGCAGTCGTGACCAGCACCTTCGAGAAGACCGTCCCCGGCCCGGCGGGCAGGGCCGCGGGCGAGCCGGGCACCGGCCGCGCCGGACGGGCCCGGCACCGCGACCACACCGTCCCGCCCCGGCTCTTCGTCGTGCCCGCGCTGATCGTCTACGGCATCGTCGTGCTCTACCCGAGCCTCGCCGGGGTGATGTACGCCTTCACCGACTGGTCCGGCATCGGCGGCTTCTCCTTCACCGGCACGGACAACTTCCGCGCCCTGCTCCACGACAGCCGGGCCCTGGAGTCCGTCGGCAACACCCTGCTCCTCACCCTCGCCGTGGTCGTCGTGCAGAACGGCATCGGCCTGCTGCTCGCGCTCGGCGTCCACACCGGCATCAGGTCGCGGGCGGTGCTGCGGCTGGTGTTCTTCGCACCGGCCGTGGTCAGCCCCGTCATGGTCGCCATCCTCTGGAAGTACGTCTACAACCCGGAGAACGGCGCCGGTCTCAACGGCCTCCTCGGCGCGGTCGGGCTCGGCGGACTGCGCCAGGACTGGCTCGGCAATCCGTCGCTCGCCCTGTGGTCCGTCGCGGCGATGGTCGTGTGGCAGTACGCGGGCTACTCGATGGTGGTCTTCCTGGCCGGGCTCCAGGGGGTGCCCGCCGAACTCCACGAGGCCGCCCGGATCGACGGGGCGGGCTCCTGGCAGCGGTTCCGCTACGTCACCTGGCCGCTCCTGGCCCCGGCGCTGACGATCAATCTGATGCTGTCGACGATCGGCGGCCTCAAGCTCTTCGACCAGGTCTACGCCGCCACCAACGGCGGACCGGGCACCTCCAGCGAGACGCTGTCGACCGTCCTGTACAAGGAGGCGTTCGTCTACGGGAAGTTCGGCTACAGCACCGCCGTGGCCCTGGTCCTCGCGCTGTTCGTGGCCGCGGTCTCGCTGGTACAGCTCCGCTATCTGCGTGCGAGGGAGGTCACCGCGTGACTGCCACAACGGCCCGCGGCCCGGCGGAGAAGAAGCCGGGCCGCACGGGGCGCGGACCGAAGCCGGGGCGCACGAGGCGCGGAACGGACTACGGGCGGTACGCCCTCGAACTGCTCATGCCCGCCGTCGCCGTCGTCTTCCTGTTCCCGGTGTACGCCCTGGTGACGCTGGCACTGAAGGACCCCCGGCAGATCTCCGAATCGCCCCTCTCGCTGCCCTCGCCGCCCACCTTCGCCAACTTCGGCGACGCCTGGTCCTCCGCGTCGCTGGGGCCCGCCCTGCTCAACAGCACGGTCATCACGGCCGTCAGCCTGCTGCTGCTCGTCGTCCTCGGCTCCACGGGGGCCTACTACCTCGCCCGCTGCGCCCGCGGCCTGGGCTACGGGCTGTACATCCTGTTCCTGCTGGGGATCGTGCTGCCGTTCCAGCTCGGCATGATCCCGCTCTACCGGCTCGTCGACGACCTCGGCTGGCTCGGCACGTACCAGGGCATGGTGCTCTTCTACACCGGGATCCAGCTGCCGTTCACGGTCTTCCTGTACACCGGGTTCATCCGCGCCCTGCCGCAGGACTACGCGCAGGCCGCGCTGATCGACGGCTGCGACCACCGGCAGGCGTTCACCCGGATCGTGTTCCCGCTGCTCCGCCCCATCACCGGCACCGTGATCATCCTGAACGCGGTGTTCGTCTGGAACGACTTCTTCACCCCCCTGCTGTATCTGGGCGGATCCGACAAGGAGACCGTGCCGGTCGGCATCTTCGCGTTCGTCGGCCAGTACGTCTCGGACTACGGACTCGTCTTCGCCGGGCTGGTGCTCGCCGCGCTGCCGGTCCTGATCGTCTTCGTGGTGCTCCAGCGCTATGTGATCAAGGGCTTCGCAGGCGGTCTCAAGGGCTGAGGAGCCTCCATGACGCACCCGGCACATCCACTCCTCCCGGCGAGCGTCGCGGCGGTCCTCGCCGCGCCGCCGCGCGCCTTCTCGCCCGTCGCCCTGTGGTGGTGGAGCGGGGAGCGGCTGGACCGGGCCCGGCTGCGGGCGCAGCTGGAGCGCTTCACGCAGGGCGGGGTGCACCAGCTGGTGATCATCGGCCTGGCGCCTTCGGGGCCGCTGTTCGGCTCCGACGCCGACGACCCGCCGTTCTTCTCCGAGGAGTGGTGGGCGCTGCTCGACGAGGTGTGCGACGACGCCCGCGCGCTGGGCGTCGGCCTCTGGTTCTACGATCAGCTCGGCTTCTCCGGCGCCGATCTGCAGGCGCGCCTGGTCGACGAGCGGCCCGCCCACGGGGGCCGCCGGCTCGACCGGACGCGGGCCGTGGTGGATTCCTCGACGAACCGGCCCGGCGAGCTGCGGTGTCCGCCGGACGGCCGGCCGCTCGCGGGCAGCGCCGAACCGCTCGACGGCGACGGCCAAAGCCTCGGCCCCGCGGTCCCGGTTCCGGTGGCCGAAAGGGTCGTCCAAGCGCCCGGTCCCGGCCGCTGGCGACTGACGCTCCATCATCACCGGGCGTCCGGCTTCGACCATCTCGGCGTCGGGGCCTGTGCGGCGCTGCTGGACCGGGTGCACGGGGAGTTCGAGCGCCGGCTCGGCGACCGGCTCGGGTCCGTCGTCGTCGGCTCCTTCCAGGACGAGCTGCCCGCCCTGCCCACCTGGTCCACCGGTTTCGCCGACGCCTTCCGTCGCCTTCGCGGGTACGACATCACCGGGCGGCTCGACGCCCTGTACGAGGACTGCGCCGATCCGGACGTCCACGAGGTGCGCCGCGACTACCACCTCACCCGTGCCGAGCTGGCCGAGGAGGCGTTCTTCCGGCCGCTGGCCGCCTGGCACGAACGACACGGGATGCTCGTCGGCTGCGATCAGCAGGACCCCGCGCGCGCCGGGCACCCGGTCGCGGGCGTGGAGCTGTATGCCGACTACCCGCGGACCCACCGCTGGTTCTCCGCGCCCGGCTCCGACCACCACGGGGACGCCCGCGTCCACTCCTCGCTGGCCCATCTCCACGGCCGCCCCCGGGTCTGGGTCGAGGCCTTCCACTCCACCGGCTGGGGCGGCACGCCGGAGGAGACCTTCGACTGGCTGCTCCCGTGGCTGCGGGCCGGTGCCACGCTCTACAACCCGCACGCCGTCTACTACACGACCAAGGGCGGCTGGTGGGAGTGGGCGCCGCCCGCGACCGACTGGCGCCAGCCGTACTGGCGCCACCACCGCGTCCTCGCCGACGCCGTGACCCGGCTGTGCGCGATTCTGAGCCTCGGCCACCATCTGTGCGACATCGCGGTCCTGCTGCCCACGACCACCGCTCAGGCGGGCGCCGCCCTGGACGGTGTCGGTGACGCGGCGGCCCGTGCCCAGTCGGTGTATCTGGAGCTCGTCGGGGACATGACCTGGTTCCGCACCCGGCCGGGTGTCCTGGACCGGCTCGGCCTGGACGCCGATGTGATCGACGACGCCTCCGTGGCCCGTTCCCGCGTCTCGCGGCTCGACGACGGTGTGCGGCTGCGGGTCGCGGACGAGGCGTACACCACCGTCGTGCTGCCCTCGTGCACCGTCCTGGAACGGGAGACGGCGCGGCGGCTGGTCGCGTTCGCCCGCGCCGGTGGGCGGCTGATCGCGCTGGGCGCGCTTCCCGAGCGGCTGGTCGGCCCCGGTACGGAGACCCCGGCCGGGCTGCGGGCGTGCTTCGCGGACGGCCGGGCCGTGCACCTCCCCTCGACGGACGATCCGGATGGTGTGCTCGCCGCCGCTCTCGCCGGTGCGCAGCCGGTCGTCCGCGCCCCGGTGCCCGCGCTCGCGCGGCGCGTGGACGGCGCCACGGTGGTGTTCCTGACCGCCGGATCCCCCCGGGCGACGCGTGCGGCCGTCGCCGCTCCCGACGAGCGGGGCGCCGCCCTGGGCTGGCTGGACGCCCGCTACGACTTCGACCCCGGCCGCCACGCCCGGCAGGCCCGGGTGCGGGTGCGGGACGTGCGGGGCCCGGCCGTTCTGGTGGACCCGTTCGGCGGCGCTCCCCGGACGCTGCCGGTGCGGCCCGCCGCCGACGACGCGCGGGCCTTCGAGGTCGACGTCCCCTTCGACACGGGACCGGCGGCCGTCCTGGTCTTCCCCGCCCGCGACCGGGGAGCGTCCGCTCCCGCTGCGCGGGGCCCCGCACCGGGCACCACCGTCGTGGAGGTCCCACCGGACGCGGAGTGGGACATGGAGCTGGTGCCGACGCTCGACGACACCTGGGGCGATTTCGCCCGCCCCGCGACCGGTCCGCCGGCCGGCCCGCCCGTCACCGAGTGCCGGACCTTCGGGCACCGGGTGGAGGCGCCCGGTGAGGACGGGGTCCGGGACGGCTGGGCCGCGCCCCGCGGTGCCGGGCCTCCGGCGCGGGCGACGGTGCACGCGACGTTCGGCCCGCGCGCGACCGTGCTCCGCGAGGGGCCCGGCGGGGGCGACGGCCCCTCGGTGCTCGTCTGGTCGCAGACGCTGGGCATCCACAAGGACCCGGTGCATCGCGCGGTGCTGGGGCCGAAGGGCCGTGTGCCGGAGGAGTTCGTGCTCCTCGGCCCCGCCGCCGCCGGAGAAACGGTGCGGCTGCGGGTGGCGACGCACCTCGACGCGCCCTTCGACGGACACCTCGCGATCGGGGCCGCGGCGGCCAAACGGGCCCGGCTCGACGGCGCGGCCGTGCCGCTCGACGACGGGGGCCACCTCGCGCTGGGTCCGGTACGGGCCACGGCCGGAGTCCATCTGCTCGAAGTGGAGCTGACGCCCGATCAGGACCTCGTACTGCGGGCACACCTGGCGCTCGTCCGCGACCCGGGGCGCTACCGGCGCCCGGAGTGGATCCAGGCACCCGCGACGATGGGCACGACGCTGCGGCTGTCCGCGCTCCCCGCCCGTGCCGTCGTCCAGGTGGCCTCCCGGGTGCCGTGCGTGCTGCGGGTGAACGGGAGGGCCGTGGGCAGACAGGGCGGTTTCGACCCGTACGCCGCGCACGCGGTGCCCCGGGTGCGGCGGCACGACGTGGTGGCGGCCCTGCGCGCGGGGGACAACGACATCACCGTCGAGACATCCGGTGACGGCGAGCACGCGGTCCTGGTCGACGGGGTCCTCGACGACGCGCACGGCGGGCGGATCGCGGTGCTGCACAGTGGTGCGCACTGGTGGGCCGAGGGGGCGCGGGGGCGAGGGCCGGTCGGGGTGCGCCGCGAGCCGGTGGGCGATCCCGCCGCGCTGTTCCTGCGCCGCCGCCCCCATCCGCTGCCGGGTGCCGCGTGGCTGGACCCCGGGGCCGACGACGGCGCGGTGGTGCCGGTGCGGTTCGCGGTTCCGGGGAGCAGCGGCGGTGTGGAGTGGCTGTGGTGCGAACTCCCGCCCGGGGCGCTCCGTTTGACGGTTCCGGTGCACGGCGGGGTGACCGTCCATGTGGACGGCTCCGAGTGCCCCGCCACCGTGGGCGCCGCCGACGCTCTGGGGGCGCGCACCGTGACCGCCGTTCTGCCGCCCGCCGTTCGCGGCGGGCCGCGGACCGTGGCGCTGCGGGTCCGCACGCGCCCCGGTCACGAGGGCGGTGCCGCGCTGGCGGGGCCGCTGCGGTGCACGGTGGGCCCGGGTCGGATCCGGCTCGGTGACTGGGAGCGCCGGGGTCTGGCCGAGTACAGCGGAGGGGTGCGGTACGGCCGTGTGGTGGACGTGCCCGCCGGTGCCGCGTCGGGTCCGCTGTGGCTGGACCTCGGACGGGTCCGGGGCACGGCCGAGGTGCGGGTCGGGGGCGCCGGGGCGGGGGTGCGGGTGTGTTCCCCGTACGTGTTCGATCTGACGGGTCTGGTGGTGCCCGGGGCCAATTCCGTGGAGGTCACCGTGTTCGGGACGCTGGCGCCCCGGCTGGACGCGACGAGCCCGACCCCTTTCGTCCTCGCCGGGCAGCGGGTCAGCGGCCTGCTGGGGCCGGTGCGGCTGCGCACCGGGCGGGTGTGACGGACGGGGCGGTGCGGGGACGCGTGCGGGGGCAGCCGCCCCGTCCGGGGCCGGGACGGCTGCCGCCCGGCTGCTATCTGCCGCCCGTCAGCATCGGCAGCAGCAGCGCCGCGGACCAGCTGAAGTTGGGCGAGTTGAGCGGCGCGCCGGTCGTCGGGTCGTAGTTCTCCATGATCGGTCCGTCGCCCGCGAGCCCCGACGCATGGGCGAGGAGCCGGTCCGTCAGGGCGTCCGCGTCCTTGCCGTAGCCGTAACGGCGCAGGCCGCCGAGGGCGTAGTAGGCCTGGTCGAACCAGACGGGGCCGCGCCAGTAGGCCGTCGGCGAGAAGTAGGGGGAGCTCTTCGACACGGTCGGGAAGGGAACGGCCGTGGCGAACTCGGCCGGGTCCGTCAGCTTCCCGCGCACGGCGCGGGCCTGTGCGGCGGACGCCGTGCCCGTCCACAGCGGGACCGCGCCCTCGATGCCGCGGCCGCGGTCCGTGAGCGGGGCTCCGGTGCCGAGCGCGGTGTCGTGGAACCAGCCGTCGGCGGGGTCGTACATCGTCGTGCGGACGGCGGTGGAGGTGGCGGTGGAGCGCCGCTTCCAGTGCTCGGCGTCGGCGCCTCGGCCGAGCGCGCCCGCGATGCGCGCCAGGTAGCCCTGGTCGGCGGCGAGATAGGAGTTCAGGTCCACGGACTCCTGGTCGAGGGAGTAGCCGAGAAGCGTTCCGTCGGCGGCCCTGTTGGCGACGGTGCCGGTGCCGAGGGTGGCGTCGAAGCGGGGCGCGTTGTCCATGCCGCTCTCCCAGGCGGCGGCGAGGCGTCGTTCCTCGGGTGAGTCGTTGGCCGGGTCGACGGTGGCGCCGTACTCGGCGAGGCCGTTGTGGTCGTGATCCCGGTTGCGGTACCACCAGGCCTGGTACGCGGCGAGCTTCGGGTACATCTCGCGCAGGAAGGACCGGTCCCCGGTCTTCGCGTACACCTCCCACACGGCCCAGGCGGCGAGCGGGGGCTTGGAGTTGCGCTCGTTCCAGTTGCCGCCGCCGCGTGCGGGGTCGTTGTAGAAGATGGCGTCGGGGATCATCCCGGCGTCCTGGGGGCGGGTCGTGGAGTCCGGCCGGATCTGCCAGTCGAACATGGCGCGGATCTGTGACTCCGCCAGCTCGGGGGCGAAGCAGGCGGTGCCGACGGCCTGTTTCCAGGTGTCCCAGGCCCAGATGCCCCCGGTGAACCACTTGTAGGAGATCGACGGGGTGATCCCGTCGTGCTTGATCCGCCCGGCCGCGCTGCGCCAGTTGGTGACGAGGGTCTCCAGGGACTTCACGGCCGTGCGCCGCCGGTCGGCGGGTACGCCCCGGGTCACCCCGGCCACGTAGCCGCGCCAGCGCGCGTCGGCGGCGGACACGACGGACGCGGGGCGGGCCAGTACGTCGCGGGCCCTCGCCTTCTCCTTCGCACGCTCGGCGGTGGTGAAGGTGTAGGACTCGGTCCAGTCGAAGCTGTGCGCGCGGCCGGGCGCGAGGGTCACCGGGTCCGTGGCCTCGGTCCGGTAGGTGTCACCGTCCACCGTCGTGCGGACGCGGTCCTTGTGGGTGATCTCGAAACGTTCGGTGCCGTCGGTGAGGTAGTCCCAGGTCTCGCGGACCTTCGCGAAGTCGACGCCGACGCCGGAGCCGGTCGCGGTCAGCGACGGGGCATCGCGCATCGGCCGGTCGACCGGTCGCAGCAGGCTGCCCGTCCAGTCGGCGCCCAGGGTGCGGGGCGACCGGCCGGTGTTGCGGACCTCGGCCCTGACCAGGGCGGTGCGGTCGGTGGCGAAGCGGAGTTCCAGGGTGAGGCGCAGACCGCGGCCGAGGTCGTAGGACTGGCGGAGCAGGCCCGGGAGCGAGGTGAGGCGGGGTGCGCCGCCGCCGGCCAGGTCCAGGGCGCGGCCGTGTTCGGTGAGGCGGATGCGGCTGAAGGACTTGCTGAGCCACCAGGGGTACTCCTGGGCGATGTACAGGGGCCCGGAGAAGCCGCCGTAGCCGTCCTTGTCACCGGCCTCGGGCAGGGCGTACGCGTGCCATGCCCCTTGGTCGGCGAAGACGTTGACGGGGTTGTTGTCCTCGTCGTCGCCGGGTTCCGCGGCGGCGGGGGTGCCGTGCAGGTCGAGGACGTCGGCGTACGCGGGCGGGGGCGCGGGGTGCCCGTGGGCGGTGGCCGTCTGCGGTGCGGCGAGGGCGCCGCCGACCAGGAGGAGCGCGGTCAGTGCGCCCAGCGGACGGTGCCCGGTCAGGTGTCGGTCTCTCCAGCGGGTCATTTCCCGGTCTCTCCAAGGGATTCGGTGGTGATGCGCAGGACTGCGGCGCCGAGCGGGCCGAGGGCGATCCGGTCGCGGACGGCGGTTCCGGTGAGCAGGTCGGTGCCGCCCGCGGCGAAGCGGCCGGTCAGTGGGGTGCTCGTGTCGTGGTCGCTGTGGTTGAGGACGAAGAGGTACGTGCCCCGCGCGCCGGAGCGCACGGTCGCCTCCACGCCCTCCGGGACGTCGAGCACGGGGCGTACGCCCGCCTCCCGCAGCGCCTTGTCGAGCACGGCGGCGATGCCGTCGCCGACGTGGGCGCTCGCGTACCACGCGGTCCCGGTGCCGTACGGGTGCCGGGTGACGGCGGGGCGGCCGGTCAGCTCACCGGCCGCGTACACGTCCACGACCTCGGTGTCCGGGGCCCCGGGCTCGATCCACTCGCTCCACAGGGTGGCCTCGGCCCCGGAGGCCAGGGGCACCGCCGCTCCGTCGGGGACCGGCCAGAACTCGTCGACGCAGACGCCGAGTACGTCGCGCAGCGGTCCCGGCGCGCCGCCGTCGTGGATGTGGTCGTGTTCGTCGACGACACCGCTGAAGGGGCCGCAGACGAGGTGGCCGCCGCCGCGTACATAGGCGGCGATGCGGGCGGCGTCCTCGGACCGCAGCAGGTGGAGACCGGGGGCCAGGACCGCCCGGTAGCCGGTCAGGTCGGCGTGCGGGGGTACGAAGTCGATGGTGACGGCGCGGGCGTGGAGCGCCGCGTACCAGGGGCGCAGGAGTTCGCGCCAGCGCATCCGCGCGGAGGGGTGGTCGTCGCCCTCCAGGGCCCACCAGGAGTCCCAGTCGTGGACGATCGCCACGTCCGCCGGGGTGGTGGCGCCGGTGAGCTCGCCGAGCCGGGCCAGTTCGGCGCCGAAGCGGACGGTCTCGCGCCAGCCCCGGGAGGCGGTGCCGCGGTGCGGGAGCAGTGCGCTGTGGTACTTCTCCGCCCCGGCGCGGGAGGCCCGCCACTGGAAGTACATGATGCCGTCGGCGCCGCGGGCCAGTGCCTGGAGGGACCAGAGGCGTTGCAGGCCGGGCTTCTTGGGGACGTTGACCGGTCGCCAGCTGACGGCGGAGGGCGCCTGTTCGAGCAGCAGCCAGGGACGGCCGCCCTTGAGGGAGCGCATCAGGTCGTAGTTGAGCGCGGCGTTGACATGGGCGCGCGGGTCGGCGGGGTCCGGGTAGGCGTCGTCGGAGACGAGGTCCTCGTGCTCGGCCCACTTCCAGTAGTCGAGCGCCCGGCACATGGACATGAAGTTGGTGGTGGCCGGGGTGCCGGGGCCGAGTTCCCGCAGTGCCTCGCGCTCGGCGCGGTGGCAGTCGAGGAGGGCGTCGGAGCAGAAGCGCCGCCAGTCCAGGAGCTGGGTCGGGTTGACGGGCCCGGGGGCGGTGCGCGGCGGTTCGATCTCCTCGTACGTGCTGTAGCGCTGGGACCAGAAGGCGGTGCCCCAGGCGTGGTTGAGGGCGTCGACCGTGCCGTAGCGGTCGGTGAGCCAGGTGCGGAAGTGGTCGGCGGAGCGGGCGCAGAAGCATTCGGTGACATGGTCGCCGTACTCGTTGTGGATGTGCCACAGCGCGAGGGCCGGGTGGTGTGCGTAGCGCTCGGCGAGGGCGCGGGTGAGCCGGAGCGCGGCGGCGCGGTACTCGGGCGAGGAGGGGCAGTAGTGCTGGCGCGAGCCGAATTCGAGGCGTACCCCGTCGGCGGTGACCGGCAGGATCTCCGGGTGGGCGCGCACCAGCCAGGCGGGGGGTGAGGCGGTCGCGGTGGCGAGGTCGACGGCGATCCCATGGGCGTGCAGCAGATCGAGGAGCCGGTCGAGCCAGTCGAAGTCCCAGGTGTCCGGGCCTGGTTGGAGCTTCACCCAGGAGAAGACGCCGACGGTCACCATGGTGACGCCCGCCTCGCGCATCAGCGCGGCGTCCTCGGCCCAGACGGACTCGGGCCACTGCTCGGGGTTGTAGTCGCCGCCGTAGAGGATGCCCGGGACGCGGGTCAGCCGGTTCATCCCTTCACCGCCCCGCCGAGGAGTCCGGCGACGAACTGCCGCTGGAAGAGCAGGAAGAGGAGCATCAGCGGGAGTGTGGCGAGGAGCGAGCCGAGCATCAGGCCCGAGTAGTCGACGTGGGAGAGCCCCGTGAGGGTGTTGAGCGCGACGGGCACGGTGTATTTGTCCTCGGAGTTCAGCATGAGCAGGGGCCAGATGAAGCTGTTCCACTGCGCCATGAACGTGAAGATGACCAGGGCGCCCAACTGCGGGCGCACACAGGGCAGTACGACCTGGTAGAAGGTGCGCAGCTCGCCGGAGCCGTCGATCCGGGCCGATTCGATCAGTTCGTCGGGGAAGTCGACGAAGCTCTGCCGCATCAGGAGGATGCCGAAGGAGTTCGCCAGGAACGGCAGGACCACCGCCTGGTACGAGTCGATCCAGCCGATGCTCGCCATCATCTGGAACAGCGGCACGAGCAGGACCTGGAACGGGATCATCATGGTGGCGAGCACGGCGCCGAGCAACAGCCCCCGGCCGCGGAAGCGGTACTTGGCGAGGCCGTAGCCGCACATGGCGGAGATCAGCGAGCTGAGCACGGTGTGGACGACGGCGATACCGGCGCTGTTGAGGAGGACCCGCCCGAAGCCGATGGTGTCCTGGAGCCGCACGAGATTGTCGAGCAGCCGGCCGCCGGGCAGGAACGGCGGCGGGGAGCGGAACAGCTCCGAGGTGGAGTGCGTCGCGGCGATCGCCATCCAGAGGAACGGCACCAGGCTGACGAGGGCACCGGCCGCGAGGAGGAGTCGGGTGAGGTACCGGCCGGCGCGCCGGGCCGGGTGGACGCGTACGGGGGCCTGCTGGAGAGCGGTCACCGGCGGCGCTCCCTTCCGAAGGCGACGTACTGGAGGGCGGAGATCGCGGCGATGAGGGCCACGACGACCCAGGCGATGGCGGCGGCGTAGCCGAAGTCGAGCTGCTGGAAGCCGACCTTGTAGAGGTAGACGACCGGGGTGAGGGTGGCGTCGTCGGGGCCGCCGCGAGTGAGGACGTAGTTCTCGTCGAAGAGCTGGAGGGTGCCGATGGTGGAGGTGATCACGCAGAACAGGACGACGGGGCGCAGCTGCGGAAGGATCACGCGCGTGTACGTGGACAGGGTGCCGGAGCCGTCGATCGCGGCCGCCTCGTACTGCTCCTTGCCGATGGACTGGAGTCCGGCGAGCAGGATGACGGCGTTGTACCCGGTCCAGCGCCAGGTCAGGGAGGCGATCAGGGAGACGCGGGCCCAGGTGGGGTTGTTGAGCCAGTCGACCCGGTCGATGCCGACGGCGCCGAGGATCTGGTTGACGAGGCCGCCGTCGGTCTTGAGGAGGACCTGGAAGACGACGGCGTACGCGACGAGCGTGGTGACGGCGGGCAGGAAGTAGACCGCGCGCCAGGTGCCGCGGAAGCGCAGCCAGGACTGGTTGAGCAGCACGGCGAGGACGAGCGCCAGGCCGATCATCACGGGGACCTGGACGACGAGGATGATCCCGGTGTTGAACAGGGACTCCAGGAACGCGGGGTCGCCGGCCATCCGCCGGTACTGGTCGAGTCCGGCCCAGTGGGTGGTTCCGGCGTCCTCGGTGGTGAAGCTCTGCAACAGGCTCGCGCCCAGCGGATAGGCGAAGAAGAGCGCGAAGAGGGCGGCCGCGGGTCCGGCGAAGATCCAGGCGGTGAGGCGCGGGCGTCCGCGGCGTGCCGGGGACGGGGCGCGGGCGGGGGCGACCGGCCGGTCGCGGGTGGTCTGGACGGCCATCGGGCTACTTCACCCTCTCGCGGCCGGTGGCCGCGGCGATCTGCCGCGCGGCCGAGTCCAGGGCGGCGCGCGGGTCCTTGCCGCGCAGCATCACGCCGGTGACGGCGGAGACCATGATGTCGGTGGCCTTCGCGTCGTCCTTGTTGTACTCGACCGGCGGGATGGCGCGGGCGAGCCGGGCGAACACGTCGAGGGCGGCCTGCCCGCCGAAGTACTCCTGCTTCGTGCTCAGATAGGGGTCGTCGAGCGCGGGCAGATAGGCGGGGAAGAGGCCCTCGCGCTTGAGCATGGAGACCTGGTTGGCCGTGCCGGTGAGCAGGAACTCGATGAACGCCCAGCCCAGCCGGGGGTTCTTGCTCTGTGCGGGGACGCAGAGGGTGGAGCCGCCGATGTTCGAGGTCCGGGCGCCGTCGGCGGTGAATCCGGGCAGCGGCACCACACGGAACCTGCCCTTCAGCTCCGGCATCTCGTCGGTGAGCGTGCCCGTCCACCAGGCGGCGGAGGGCGTGGTGGTGACCTTGCCCTCCTTGGTGCCGGTGACGAGCCCGTCCCAGCCCTTCTCGTAGTCGACCAGCCCCTTGTCCTGCAAGGACTTCATCAGGGTGAGGGCCCGCACGGCCTGAGGGGTGTCGACCGCGACGCGGCCGCCCTTGAAGTAGGACTGGCCCTGCTGCTGGAGCAGCATCGGCAGGATCCCGGTGTCGGTGGAGTCCATGATCAGCATCTTGCGGCCGGTGGCCTGTTTGATGCGGACGCCCGCCGCCACGTAGTCGTCCCAGGTCAGCAGGGACGCGGGGTCGACTCCGGCGGCACGGAAGTGGTCCGTGCGGCAGTAGAGGGCGCAGGGGCCGATGTCCCAGGGCAGGGCGAAGACGGCGTGGTCCTCGCCGGTGACGGTGCGCCACGCGGCGCGGTCGAAGTCGCCCCCGTAGCGGCCGCCGAGGCCGGTCAGGTCGTAGAAGCCGCCCGGGAAGTTGCCGAGGTAGCGCGGCATGTGGCTGCCCTCGACCGTGAGGACGTCGGCGAGGCCCGAGCCGCCCCGCAGGCCCACGGTGATCTTGTCGTAGGCGTTGTCGTAGCCGATGTCGACGATGTCGACGGTGGTGCCGGGGTGGTGCTCCTCGAAGGTGCGGGCGAGGCGCTTCATGGCCTTGGCGGCCACGTCCCACGACCAGACGGTGATCTTCCCGCCGACCTTGCCCCCTTCGTCGTCCTTCCCGCCGCCGAGGTCGCGGGCCTGGCCGCCGCCCGCACCGCCCATGGCGCATCCGCCGGCCAGGGACGATGCCGCGGTCGCGAGGCCGGTGGCCAGAACGGTCCGTCGGGTGGGTCCTGTTGACACTCTTGCCTCCTGGAGCCTGAATGCCTAATGCTGTATTCAGAACACTGAATGACGGAGGCTGCCGTCAAGAGGTGTACACCCAAAGACTTTTGCTGCTGTGGTCCACGGCCGGCCCCCGAGCCGGCGCACGCGAAAGGCGCGGCATGACGTCACCCCAGGACTCCGCCCACACCTACACCCATCCCTACATCCCCAACGCCGTCCCCGCCGTGCGGCAGGCGATGCTGGAGGAGATCGGCGCCGCGGGCGTCGAGGACTTCTACGCCGACATCCCGGACGGCATCCGGCTGCACCGCCCCCTCGACCTGCCGGCCCCCTTGCGTTCGGAGGCCGAACTCACCCGGCACATGGAGGGGTTGCTCGGCCGCAACACCTCGACGCGCCAGGTCCTCAGCTTCCTCGGCTCCGGCTGCTACCAGCACCACGTGCCGGCGGTCGTGGACGAGGTGGTCAACCGCAGCGAGTTCCTCACGGCCTACGCGGGCGAGCCCTACGAGGACCACGGCCGCTTCCAGGCGCTGTGGGAGTACCAATCGATGATGGCCGAGCTGCTCGACGTCGAGGTCGTCAACGTCCCGGTGTACGACGGCTTCCAGGCGGCCGGGACCGCCCTGCGGATGGCCGGCCGGATCACCGGCCGCCGCCGGGTGCTCGTCGCCACGGCGATCGACGGCGACAAGCTCTCCCGCATCCGTGACTACGTACGCCCCGACCACGACGTGACGGTGGTCCCGGTCGACCCGGACACCGGCTGCGCCGACCTCGACGCGGTGCGCGGGGCGCTCGCCGCCGGTGACACCGCCGCGGTGTACGCGGACATGCCCTCCGCCCTCGGCATCGTCGACGAGGCGCTCCCCCGCCTCGCCGGACTCGCGCACGAGGCCGGGGCGTTGTACGTGATGGGCTGCAATCCGCTCACGCTCGGGGTGCTCGCGCCGCCCTCCGCGCTCGGTGCCGACATCGCGTGCGGCGACATCCAGCCGCTCGGTCTCCACCAGAGTTTCGGCGGCGGCAACGCGGGCTTCATCGCGACCCGCGACGAGGAGCGGCTGGTCGCCGAGTACCCCTCACGCCTGTTCGGCCTGGTCCCGACGGCCGTCGAGGGCGAGTACGGCTTCGGCGACGTGGCGTACGAACGGACCTCGTTCGCGCTGCGCGAGGAGGGCAAGGAGTGGGTCGGGACGGCCGCCGCGCTGCACGGCATCGGCGCCGGGGTCTACCTCGCGCTGATGGGGCCGCAGGGCATGCGGGAGATCGGTACGACGATCCTCGCGCTCACCGCGTACGCCCGTGAGCGCCTCGCCGAGGTGCCCGGCATCGAGGTCCCGTACGGCGACGCCCTGCACTTCGCCGACTTCACCGTCCGCTGCACCGGCGGCAGGACCGCCGCCGAGATCCGTACCGGTCTCAAGGAACGGGGCATCTTCGGGGGCGTGCCGACCGGCGAGTACGAGGCCACGTACTGCGTCACCGAAGTCCACACCAAGGCCGACATCGACCGGCTCGCCGCGACCCTGGAGGAGATCGTCAAGTGACCGCCCACGCACCCGTGTCCGTCTCCCCCGAGGAGGCGCGCATCGCCGCCAAGCCGCGCCTGCGCCGTTTCCGGCAGGCGTCCTGGGACGAGCAGCTGATCTTCGAGCTCGGTTCGCCGGGCGAGCGCGGCGTCCTGGTCCCGGTGGCGGCCCCGTCCGTCGAAGCCCCCGCGATCCCCGCCGCGCTGCGCCGCGCCGAGCCGCCCGCACTGCCGGAGATGTCCCAGCAGCAGGTCCTGCGGCACTACTTGCGGCTGTCCCAGGAGAACCTCGGCGCCGATCTCAACATCGACGTCGGCCAGGGCACCTGCACCATGAAGTACAGCCCCAAGGTCAACGACCAGTTCGTCCGCGACCCGCGGATCGCGGCGCTGCACCCCCTCCAGGACGCCGACACCGTCCAGGGCGTCCTCGGGATCATCCACAGCCTGGAGCAGCTGCTGAAGGAGATCTCCGGCATGGACCGGGTCTCGCTCCAGCCCGGCGCGGGCTCCGCCGCGATCTACACCAACGTCGCGATGATCCGGGCCCACTTCGCCGCGCGCGGCGAGCTGGAGCAGCGCGACGAGGTCATCACGACGATCTTCTCCCACCCGTCCAACGCGGCCTGCGCGAAGACGGCCGGGTTCAAGGTCATCACCCTGCACCCGGACGCGGACGGCTATCCGGACATCGAGGCGCTCAGGGCGGCGGTCGGCCCGCGCACGGCGGCGCTGCTCATCACCAATCCCGAGGACACGGGCATCTACAACCCGCGCATCGAGGAGTTCGTCCGGATCGTGCACGAGGCGGGCGGCCTCTGCTCGTACGACCAGGCCAACGCGAACGGCATCCTCGGCATCACCCGGGCCCGGGACGCGGGCTTCGACCTGTGCCACTTCAACCTCCACAAGACGTTCTCCACACCGCATGCCTGCGGCGGCCCGGCGGCGGGTGCCTGCGCGGTCACCGAGGAGCTCGCCCCGTATCTGCCGCGCCCCACCGTCGAGCGCGACCCGGAGACGGGCGCGTATCGGCTGGACGACGACCGGCCCGAGTCGGTGGGCAAGATGCGGCCGTTCTACGGCGTGGTGCCGAACCTGGTCCGCGCCTACGCGTGGATCATGTCGCTCGGTGCCGAGGGCCTGCGGGCCGCCGCCGAGACGGCCGTCCTCAACAACAACTACCTGCTCCACAAGGTCCGTCGGATCCCGGGCGTCTCCGTCCCGTACGCGGCGGGGCGACCGCGCGTCGAGCAGGTCCGCTACAGCTGGGAGAAGCTGCACGAGGACACCGGCCTGCACTCCGAGGACATCGGTCTGCGCGCCGCGGACTTCGGCACCCACTACTGGACCAGCCACCATCCCTACGTGGTGCCGGAGCCCATGACGCTGGAGCCGACCGAGTCCTACACCCGCGCCGACCTCGACGAGTACGCCGCGATCCTCGCGGAGATCGCCCGCGAGGCGTACGAGGACCCGGAGACGGTACGCACCGCGCCGCACCGCTCCACCATCCACCGGGTCCGCCCGGAGGCCCTGGACTCCCCCGCGACCTGGGCGGTCTCCTGGCGCGCCTACCGCCGCAAGGTGCTGGGCGGGGCGGACGGCCGGTGACGAGCGTCGGCCTGGTGGTCAACCCGGTCGCCGGGCTCGGCGGCCGGGTGGGCCTGGGCGGCACCGACGGCCCGGACCGGGCCCGCACCGCCCTCGCGCTGGGCGCACGCCCGCTGGCGGGTGCGCGCGCGGCCGCGGCCCTGGGCGAGCTGGCGGCGCGCACGGGCGGCCCGGCCCGGCGCGGGCTCCGCGTCGTCACCGCCGCCGGTGCCCTGGGCGCCGGGGCGGTCGCCGCCGCGGGACTGACGGAACAGGTCGTGTACGCCGCCGCGGCCGGGCGGGACACCTCCGCCGCGGACACGGTCGCCGCGGCGCGCGCCGTGGTCGCCGAGGGCGTGGACCTCCTGCTCTTCGCGGGCGGCGACGGCACCGCGCGGGATCTGCTCGGTGCGCTCGGCGGCACGCCCTGCCCGGTCCTCGGCGTACCGACCGGCGTCAAGATGCACTCGGCCGTCTTCGCCGTGAGCCCGCGCGCGGCCGGCGAGGTCGCGGCGGCGTGGCTGGCCCGCACGGGCGGCGTCCGGCTGCGGGACGCGGAGGTGATGGACCGCGACGAGGACGCCCTCGTCGAAGGGCGCGTCACCTCCCGGCTCTTCGGGTGGCTGCCGGTCCCCGACGTACCGGTGCGGGTGCAGCAGCGCAAGACCGGCAGCGGCGCGGCCGCGCCGGACGCGGTCGCCGGGATCGCGGCCGAGGTGGCCGAGCGGGTCGGTGAGGGGCTGCTCGCGCTCGGTCCCGGGAGCACCACCCGGGCGGTGGCGGCCGTGCTCGGCGCGGACGTCTCGCTCACCGGGGTCGATGTGCTCGCCCTGCGGCCGGGCCGCCCGCCCCGGGTGGTGGCGCGCGACGCCGCGGAGGACGCGCTCCTCGCGCTCGGCCCGGACTGGGTCGCGCTCTCCCCGATCGGCGGCCAGGGCTTCCTCCTGGGCCGCGGCAACCAGCAGATCTCGCCCCGCGTCCTGCGCGCGGCGGGCGGACGCGAGCGTCTGCTCGTGCTCTGTACGGAAACGAAACTGGCCGCGCTCGGCGGCCGTCCCCTCCTCCTCGACACCGGCGACGACGCGCTCGACGCGGAGCTGTCCGGCCACCTTCCCGTCATCACCGGCAGGCGGCGCACCTCGCTGTACCGCCTGGCCGGATGACCCCACGTACCCCCGACACCGGACACAAGGAGCCCAGGATGATCTCCCTCGACGGCAAGCGCGCGATCGTGACCGGCGGCGGAGCCGGCATCGGCCGCGCCACCGCACAGGTCCTCGCCGAGCTCGGCGCCCGCGTGGTGGTCGCCGACATCGACGCGGACGGCGGCGAACGCACCGCGAAGGACACCAGCGGGATCTTCGTGCGCTGCGACGTGTCGCGGCGCGAGGACTGCGAGGCCGTGGTCCGCACGGCGCAGGAGCGGTTCGGCGGCGTCGACGTCCTCTTCAACAACGCCGGCATCATCCGGCGCTCCACGGTCTGCGAGATCACCGAGGACGACTGGGACCTGGTGATGGCGGTGAACATCCGCTCGGTGATGCTGATGAGCCGCCTGGTGATCCCGGGGATGGCGGCCCGGGGCGGCGGCTCGATCGTCAACACCGGCTCCGGATGGGGCATCAGGGGCGGCGGCCGGGCCGTCTCGTACTGCGCGTCGAAGGGGGCCGTCGTCAACATGACCCGTGCCATGGCCATCGACCACGGCCCCGACAACATCCGCGTCAACTGCGTCTGCCCCGGTGACACGGCCACCGGGATGCTCGCCGAGGAGGCCCGGCAGCTCGGCGAGAGTTCCGACGCGTTCTACGCCGACGCCGCCGACCGGCCGCTCGGCCGGATCGGGCAGCCCCGTGACATCGCGCAGACCGTGGCGTTCCTCGCCTCCGACGCGTCGGCGTTCCTGAGCGGGGCGGTCATCCCGGTCGACGGCGCCGGTACCGCGTGACTTTCCGGTAGCGGATAATCGACCGGACCGAAGGGGAGGGCAGCCTCACATGCCAATCGAAAACCGCCCGCTGCGCGAACAGGTCAAGGAGGAACTGATCAAGCGCCTCGGGCGCGGCACGATCGCGACCAACTCGCCGATCAACGAGGGGCAGCTCGCCACCGAGCTCGGTGTCAGCCGTACTCCGCTGCGCGAGGCCCTGATCACGCTGGAGCGCGAGGGCGTCATCACCAGCGAGCGCGGCAAGGGCTTCCGCTTCACACCGCTCAGTGCGCAGGAGTTCCGCGACCTGTCCGCGATCGTCGCGACGCTGGAGGCGCTCGCCCTGGAGTCCAGCGATCCGCAGCACCTGGCGGCGACGGCCCCCCGCCTCCTGGAGGAGGCACGCGCCTTCTCCGCGCCGCAGGCGCCGCACGACGTCATAGAGCGCTACGACGACGCGTGGCACGACCTCCTCCTCTCCGGCTGCACCAATGACCGCCTGATGAAGCTGATCACCTCCCTGAAGGTGACGATGCACCGCTACGAGCGCGTGGCCCTGGGGGACCAGGACATCCTGGAACGTTCCGCGGAGGAGCACGAGCGGATCGCGGAGTGCCTGCAACGCGGCGACCTGGACGCGGCCGTCGCGGCGCTCAAGGAGAACTGGAACAGCGGGATGCACCGGATCCTGGAGCATCTGAGGGACTGACCGCCGGGTGGTGCGGGGCGGCCCGGGGGCTTGACCCGCACCGCCTCCCCGGGGTCCGATCGGGGTCGACCCGCCGCGCGACCCAGGGACCGTGACCGCATGACTCTGCAGATCAGCGCCACCAACCCCGAACACCCCGCCCTCCTGCTCGAACTGCCCTGGCACATCCCCCTGGAGGAGTGGCCCGACGAGTACCTGGTGCCGCTGCCCCGCGGCATCTCCCGGCACGTGGTGCGGTACGCCCGTGCGGGCGAGGAGACCGTGGCCGTCAAGGAGCTCGCCGAGCGTCCCGCGCTGCGCGAGTACGACCTCCTGCGGACGCTCGACCGCCTCGGGATACCGGCCGTCGACCCGCTCGGTGTGGTCACCGGCCGCGCCGAGGCCGACGGATCGCCCCTGGAACCCGTCCTGATCACCCGTCACCTGGGCGGTTCGCTCCCCTATCGGTCGATGTTCGAGACGACCATGCGCCCGGGTACGGTGCACCGCCTCATGGACGCGCTCGCCGTCCTCCTGGTGCGGCTGCATCTGACGGGGTTCGCCTGGGGCGACTGCTCGCTGTCCAACACCCTGTTCCGGCGGGACGCGGGCGCGTTCGCCGCCTATCTGGTGGACGCCGAGACCGGGGAGCTGCACCCGCGGCTGAGCGACGGGCAGCGCGCGTACGACATCGATCTCGCGCGGGTCAACATCAGCGGCGAGATGCTCGACCTGGAGGCGGCCGGCGCGCTGCACCCGTCCATCGACCCGATCGCGTTCGGCCTGGAGATCGAGGAGCGCTACCAGGCGCTGTGGTCGGAGCTGACGCGCACCTCCGTCTACCCGGCGGGCAAGTACCACTACATGGAGCGCCGTATCCGCCGCCTCAACGACCTTGGCTTCGACGTCGCCGAGATGCAGCTGGCGCACGCGGACCACGGGGACACGGTCACATTCGTGCCGAAGGTGGTGGACGCCGGTCACCACCAGCGCCAGCTCCTGCGCCTCACCGGGCTGGACACCGAGGAGAACCAGGCGCGACGGCTCCTGGGCGACCTGGAGACCTGGATGGCCACCCAGGACGACTACGCCCCCGGCGACCGGCACGGCGCCCGCACCGAGGTGCTGGCCCACCGCTGGGTCCGCGAGATCTTCCGTCCCGCCGTGCGCGCGGCGCGCGACCACGTGCCCGCCCGGATGGACGCGGCCGAGCTCTACCACGAACTCCTCGAACACCGCTGGTCGCTGTGCGAGCGGGCCCAGCAGGACATCGGACTCGACGCCGCGGTCGCGGACTACGTGGCGAAGACGGCCGCGCCGGACGACGGCGCCACATAGGCTGCCTCTCCCGGAGCCGTGCTCCGGGGAGCAGGACCGGATCCGGACAAAAGGCCCCAGGAGCCGCCCCGTGTTCTACCAGGTGCTCAAGTACATCGTCATCGGGCCGCTGCTCCGATTGTTCTTCCGCCCCCGGATCGAGGGCCTGGAACATGTCCCGGAGGAGGGCGCGGCGATCGTCGCCGGCAACCATCTGTCGTTCTCCGACCACTTCCTGATGCCCGCGATCCTCAAACGGCGCATCACGTTCCTTGCCAAGGCCGAGTACTTCACGGGGCCGGGGGTGAAGGGACGGCTGACCGCCGCCTTCTTCCGCGGCATCGGACAGATCCCGGTGGACCGGTCGGGGAAGGAGGCGGGGCAGGCAGCGATCCGGGAGGGGCTCAACGTGCTGGCCAGGGGCGAACTGCTGGGCATCTATCCGGAGGGCACCCGCTCGCACGACGGCCGGCTCTACAAGGGCAAGGTGGGCGTGGCCGTCATGGCGATCAGGGCCCAGGTGCCGGTGGTGCCGTGCGCGATGGTGGGTACGTTCGAGATCCAGCCGCCTGGACAGGTCGTCCCGCGCATCAGGCGCGTCACCATCCGCTTCGGTGAGCCGCTGGACTTCTCCCGCTACGCCGGAATGGACAACCAGAAGGCCGCGGTCCGGGCGGTCACCGACGAGATCATGTACGCGATCCTGGGGCTCTCGGGTCAGGAGTACGTCGACGAGTACGCGGCCGCGGCGAAGGCCGCCCGGACCGGGCAGGACGACCGGCCGGGGAAGTTCCCGAAAACGCGACGCCGACGGCGGATCCGCGCTCGGTGAACGCCACCGGCGGGGGCGGCATCCCGGTCCTAGCGTGGCCTCATGAGCAAGGGACACGCATGGGTGCTGGGAGCCACGGGGCAGATCGGACGAGTGGCCGTGCGGTCGCTCGTCGAGGACGGCTGGGAGGTGACGGCCGCCTCGCGCGGCGGCGGCCGGGACGCGCGGTGGGACGAGGGAGTGCGCACCAGGGCCCTGGACCGGGACGCCGAGGGGGCGCTCGCGGCGGCGCTGGGCGACGGCTGCGACGTACTGGTCGACATGGTGGCGTACGGGGCGGAGCACGCCCGTCAGCTGACCGGTCTCGCGGACCGGATCGGTTCGGCGGTGGTCGTCTCCAGCGGCGCGGTGTACGAGGACGACCGGGGCCGCAGCTTCGACACACAGGGCGATCCGGACGGCGCGCCGCGCTATCCGGTGCCGATCCCCGAGTCGCAGCGCACACTGCCGGCCGGTGACGCCACGTACGGGACACGGAAGATCCGGCTGGAGCGGGATCTCCTGGCCGCCGGGGACGCGCTGCCGGTGACGCTGCTGCGGGCCGGTGCGATCCATGGGGAGTACTGCCGCTCGCCGCGCGAGCTGTACTTCGTGAAGCGGCTCCTGGACGGCCGCGACCGGCGGGTGCTCGCGTTCGGCGGGAAGTCCCGCTTCCACCCGGTCCATGCCTCCAACCTGGCCGAGCTGATCCGGCTCGCCGCGCGGCGGCCCGGTTCGCGGGTGCTCAACGCCGGGGATCCGCAGGCGCCCACGGTCGCGGAGATCGGTGCGGCCGTCGACGCCGTGCTCGGCCGCACGACCACGACCGTGCTGCTGTCGGGCGCGCCCGGGGAGGACGGGGTCGGTGGGACGCCCTGGAGCAGCGCCCACCCCATCGTCTACGACATGACGGCCGCCGAGCGCGAGCTCGGGTACCACCCGGTCACGGGCTATGCCGAGTCGCTGCCCGCGACGGTCGAGTGGATCGCGGCGCGGCTGTCCGGACGCCACTGGGCGGAGGCCTTTCCCGCCATGGTGCGGGCGTACGGGAGGAAGCTCTTCGACTACGCGGCGGAGGACGCCTGGCTGGCGGAGTACGACCGCCGGGCGTGAGCCGCGGCCCGGCGGTGCCGGTACCGCCGCGCCCTCGGCCGGTCCGCCCGGCGCCCGTTCGAGGACGCGGCGCGGCGCGCGTGCGCCGGGGGCGACGGCGGTGACCGGCACGGCCGGGTCCGGCGAGGCGAGCGGCAGCCGCTCCGCATGTGCCCGTTGCGCGAACGCCGGTGTCACGCCCGGGATTTGACCGGCAGCGCACCGGCCACCCGGGACCGCGGCACCGCCCCGGCCGCCGGGCGCTCCGGGTGTGGACGCCGATGCGGTCCGCCCCGCACCCGGACGTACCGGGCGCGCCCTTTTCACCGCGGGCCGGGGTGTCCGGCCCTCCCTCCGGGGGACGTCGGTGCGCGGCGCTCAGCTGCCCGGCTCGTGGTGCTCCGGGTGCTGTGCCGCGATCCCGAAGCGCCGTCGTTCGCCGGGAGCGGACACCGAGGAGCCGATCGAGGAGACGGAGCTGATCACCTGCTCCTCGGCGGCCTCCTCGCCCTTCTCCAATCGCTCCAGGTCAGCGGCCGAGACAAGCGCCACCAGCGGCTTGCCATGGCGCGTCACGACCACGCGCTCACCGCCGTAGACGACGCGGTTGATCAGTTCGGCGAGCTCAGCTCGGGCTTGCGTCACCGGAATCTCGTAGGCCATGCTCCCCATCATAACCTTCTGTACGTCCTGTACATTTTTTACAGACGTCGGCACAGAGACCCGTGCAAGAAGTGCGGAGACCCGTGCAGACCCCGCAGGGAGAGGCATCGCCATGCTGTTCCGTCCCGCAGCCCGTCACGTACTGCCCGAGTTCACCGAACGCACGAGCAACGGCACCCGCACCCTCGACCCGTACTCCAAACTGCTCTCCGAACGGATCGTCTTCCTCGGCACCCCGGTCGACGACGCCGCGGCCTCCGATCTGATCGCCCAGTTCATGCACCTGGAGCACGCCGCCCCGGACCGGCCCGTCTCGCTCTACATCAACTCTCCCGGCGGCTCGTTCGGAGCCATGTCCGCGATCTACGACACGATGCAGTACCTCACCTGCGAGGTGGAGACCTTCTGCCTCGGCCAGGCCGGCCCCTGTGCCTCCGCCCTGCTCGCCGCCGGTGCGCCCGGCCGCCGGCACACGCTGCCCGGCGCGAGGGTCGTCGTGCGGCAGCCGGAACTGACGGAACCGCTGCGGGGCCGGCCCTCGGACCTGGAGATCCAGGCACGGGAACTGGAGCGGGTCCGCGCGGTGCTCACCGCCCTGTTGGCCCGTCACACCGGTCGCGACGCGCAGCAGATCGGCGACGACATCGAGCGCGATCTCATTCTCGACGCGGCGGGCGCCAAGGAATACGGCCTGGTGGACCACGTCCTGGAGGGCCGGAACGCCACGATTCCTCCACGTGGCGCGAGGTGAACACCCGATGCAGCCACCACCGGAGTACCCGCCGCTCCCCGCACTGACGCGCGCCGAGGGGGAGTTCATCGACCGCTACCTCGAAGTCCTCGACCAGGTGGGCCGGATCAACCCGGCCCGGGGCAGCGACACCTACGGGGCACTGCGTGCCGCACAGGCACTGGCCTCGCACGCCAGGGCGCTGCGCGACGCCCTCGCCCTGATGCACGAGCGCGGCGAGGCGCACATCCACTCCGCGACGCTCACCCGGGCACTGCGTGTCCTGGACGGGGAGCGGCGGGCCGGACGCGTCACCGTACCCCCCGCGCCGACGAGTTGACCGAGTCACGCCATCCATGGGTACGACACCGCCCGGCCAACTCCCCCCGCCCCGGGGCACGACGGCCGTCACCCAACTCCCGTATCCGACACGCCCGACGGGCCGACCGGAATTCCTCGCTCGTTCGGCGTAGGAAGTCCCTCTCGTGAGGGACCGCTCAACTTGCGCTTTCCGCGTGGACAGTGGACGGAATCCATCCTTCCGCCGCTGGTACGGCGTGGGTCCGCAGCGCCGGAAGAGCGTCGAAAATCATCATGTCCACCCGAACGGATCAGTCGTGAGGAGCCTCACATATCCCTGTTTCAGCTCGGAAATCCGGCAGTCCGTGAGTCAAGATCCCTGGGACGACAAGCCCCCGCCACCGCGGCGGGGCGGTCCGGGCGGACGCCGAGTCCTGCCGCCGCCCGGATGCCTGGTCGACAGAAGTGGATCGGCAGGAGTGGAGGACCCGAGCACAACGGGTCGGCCTGAACACCGGTCGACCCTCGGGGTGAAGCCGCAGAACGCGGCCGGGCGACTTCGCCAGCCCGAACCCGACAGGTCATCCTTCACAGGCGGCTGACGAAGGGTTGCGCATGACTGCGCAGGTTCATGTCCCGTCTCTGTTCGTCCGGGCCGGTACGGCCTCGGTTCTGACTCTCGCCGCCGTCGGCGGCACCATGTTCGCGCCGGGCGCCGCGACGGACGCCCAGGCGGCGACCCTGTCGATGAAGGCGCTCAACATCGCGGCGTCGAAGAAGGGCTCGCCGTACAGGTGGGGGGCCACCGGCCCCAGCCGCTTCGACTGCTCGGGCCTGACGCTCTACGCGTTCAAGAAGGCGGGCAAGAAGCTCCCCCGCACCGCCCAGCAGCAGTACAACCGGGCCCGCCACATCTCGGCCTCCCACCGGCAACGCGGCGACCTGGTCTTCTTCCACTCCGGCCGCAGCGTCTACCACGTGGGGATCTACGCCGGTCAGGGCAAGATCTGGCACTCGCCGAGGACCGGCGCGGTGGTCCGGCTGGAGAAGATCTGGACGAGAAGCGTCTACTACGGCCGGATCAACTGAGGCGGGGCCCGTCCGGCGGGCCGGGGCCGCGCCCCGCCGGACGGCCCCTGTGCCCGATCACGCCCGGTGCGACGGCGGACCGGTCAGCGGCACCACGCCCCGCTCCGGCTCGACGAGCCGGAGCGCGAGGCGGGCGCCGCGCTCCGCGCGACGCGTCGGTCAGCTCTGCACGGGGACGCTCCAGGGGAGCGCGATCCACACCGTCTTGCCGCCGTCGGCGGTGGGGGTGACGGTGAGCCGGCCGCCGCACTGCTTGGCCAGACAGCGGATGATGGCGAGGCCGCGCCCGTTGTCCTGCTGAACGGCGGCGGGCAGCCGCCTGGGCCAACGGGGGTGACTGTCCGTCACTCCCAGATACAGCTGTTCGTCCCGTTCCAGCCGGAGGTCCACGGTGAAGGTGGGCGACTGCCCGAAGGTGTGCTGGACGGCGTTGGTCGCGAGCTCGGAGACGATGAGCCGGATGTCGTCGGCGAAGTCGGTGTCGGCGGCCAGGCCCCATTCGCCGAGCACCCGGGACACGTACCTGCGGGCCACCGGGACCGAGACCGGCTCGCTCGCCAGAGTGACATGTGCTTCCTGCTGGTCTGCCATGGCGGGCCGTCCTTTCCCACCCGTACCGACCGCGATCGGCCCGGGTTGCGCTTCGAGCCACATTGCCACCGATGCTCCCCGCAGTTACGGCGATCCACCAAGATATGCATATATCTGTCGCTCGATGCGGTGAACCCTGCGACGCAGGACCGGATACGGGCGACACACCGCCGGGTCACCCGGTGCCCGCTCGACGGGCTTCTCCTGCCTGACGGACGGGCCATGGAGGTACGGCCCGTCCGTCAGGGGCGCCCGGACCGGTCGCCCGCCGCGCTCCTCCCGGCGGCGCGGACCTCGTACGTGGCCGGTCCGCGCCGGGCCCCGTCAGCCGGCGGGAGCGGTCCGCAGCAGGACCGCCACGGCGGCCTCGATCTGTTCGCCGGTCAGATCGGCCCGCGCCGTCAGCCGCAGCCGGGACACCCCATCCGGCACGGACGGCGGCCGGAAGCAGCCGACCACGGTCCCGGCGGCGCGGCAGTCGGCCGCCCAGCGCACCGCCGCGTCCGCCGAGGGGGCACGCACCGAGACCACGGCCGCGTCCGGCCGCACGGCGGTCAGACCGGCCGCGGTCAGCCGCTCGTAGAGCGCGGTGGCGACCGTACGGGCCCGCTCCGCCCGTTCCGGCTCGCGGCGCAGCAGGCGCAGGCCCGCCAGCGCGCCGCCCACCGCGGCGGGTGCGAGGCCGGTGTCGAAGATGAACGTACGGGCCGCGTTGACGAGGTGTTCGATGACCCGGGCCGGTCCGAGGACGGCTCCGCCCTGGCTGCCCAGGGACTTGGAGAGGGTGAGCGTGGTGACGATTCCCTCGCCCCCCGCGAGTCCGGCGGCGGCGAGCGCGCCCCGGCCGCCCTCGCCCAGCACGCCGAGGCCATGGGCGTCGTCGACGAGCAGTGCGGCGCCCTCCGCACGGCAGACCTCGGCCAGCCGGGGCAGCGGTGCCGCGTCGCCGTCGACCGAGAAGACCGAGTCGCTGACGGCCAGCGCCCGCCCCCCGTGCGCCCGCAGCGCCTTGCGCACCGCCTCGGGATCGGCGTGCGGAACGACGGCGGTCGCGGCCCGGGAGAGCCGGCAACCGTCCACGATCGAGGCGTGGTTGCCCGCGTCGGAGACGATCAGCGAACCGTGGCCGGTGAGCGCGGTGAGGGCGGCGAGATTGGCCGCGTAGCCCGACGACAGCACCAGCGCCGCCTCGAAGCCGCAGAACTCGGCCAGCTCCGCCTCCAGTTCGGCGTGCAGCGCGGTGGAGCCGGTGACCAGCCGCGAGCCGGTCGCGCCCGCCCCCCATTCCCGCGCGGCGGCGGCCGCGGCGGCGGTGACGTCGGGGTGGCGTGCCAGACCCAGGTAGTCGTTGCTCGCCAGGTCCAGGAGTCCGGACGCGGCGGGCCTGGGGCGCAGGGTACGGACGAGTCCGGCGTCGGCGCGGCGGCGCGCCTCCGCGTCGATCCAGTCGAACGGGTCGAAGGGCATGAGCGGTCCCTTTTGTAGGCAGCTCACAGACCCTAACCGTGGGCGCAGCAGGTCATGGTGTGGCAATACACACACCCTCGACAGGCTCTGTTGTCCGGTTCCTCCTTGGCTGCGGGCCGTCCGGTAGGCCAGGATCTTCGCCATGGACCTCCTGAACACGCTGGTGGACAAGGGGCTGCGGCGCGAGCTGCCGACCCGCGAAGAAGCCCTCGCCGTACTGGCGACCTCGGACGACGACCTGCTCGACGTGGTGGCCGCGGCCGGAAAGGTGCGCCGTCAGTGGTTCGGGCGGCGCGTGAAACTCAACTATCTGGTCAACCTCAAGTCCGGTCTGTGCCCCGAGGACTGCTCGTACTGCTCGCAGCGGCTGGGCTCCAAGGCCGAGATCCTCAAGTACACCTGGCTGAAACCGGATGAGGCGTCGCAGGCGGCCGCCGCCGGTGTGGCGGGCGGGGCCAAACGGGTGTGTCTGGTGGCGAGCGGCCGCGGCCCGACGGACCGCGATGTCGACCGGGTGTCGAAGACCATCGAGGCGATCAAGGAACAGAACGAGGGCGTCGAGGTGTGCGCCTGCCTCGGGCTGCTCTCCGACGGCCAGGCCGAACGGCTCCGGTCGGCGGGCGCCGACGCGTACAACCACAACCTCAACACGTCCGAGGGGACGTACGGGGACATCACCACCACCCACACCTACGCGGACCGCGTGGAGACCGTGCACCAGGCGCAGGCCGCCGGGCTCTCGGCGTGTTCCGGGCTGATCGCCGGGATGGGCGAAAGCGACGCCGACCTCATCGACGTCGTCTTCTCGCTGCGCGAACTGGACCCGGACTCGGTGCCGGTGAATTTCCTGATCCCGTTCGAGGGGACTCCGCTGGCCAAGGAGTGGAACCTCACCCCGCAGCGCTGTCTGCGCATTCTGGCCATGGTCCGGTTCGTCTGCCCCGACGTGGAGGTGCGGCTCGCGGGCGGGCGCGAGGTGCATCTGCGCTCGATGCAGCCGCTGGCCCTGCACCTGGTCAACTCGATCTTCCTGGGCGACTACCTGACCAGTGAGGGGCAGGCGGGGCAGGCGGATCTGGACATGATCGCCGACGCCGGTTTCGAGGTGGAGGGGGCGGAGACGACGACGCTGCCCACGCACCGGGCCCGGCAGGGCGGCGGATGCGGTTCGCACGAGGGCGGATGCGCCCCCTGCGGCGACACTCCCGGGGAGACCGCCGCCGCGTCCCCGGAGGCGCCGGCCGCCCGCACGGATCTGGTGGCGGTCCGCCGCCGCGGCGCGGGAACGGATCTCGCCCCCAATGCCTGAACCTCTCTCCCCGGCCGAGCTGCGGTCCCTGGACCGGGCCCACGTCTGGCATCCGTACGGCCCGATGCCGGGCCGTCAGGACCCGCTGGTCGTCAAGTCCGCGTCCGGGGTGCGGCTCAGGCTGGCGGAACCCGCCCACGGGCAGTCCGAGCTGGTCGACGGGATGTCGTCCTGGTGGTCGGCGGTGCACGGCTACAACCATCCGGTGCTCAACGAGGCGGCCCGCGGCCAGCTGGACCGGATGAGCCATGTGATGTTCGGCGGGCTCACCCATGAGCCCGCCGTACGGCTGGCCACCCGGCTGGTCGAGATCACCCCGGAGCCGTTGCGCCATGTCTTCCTCGCCGACTCCGGGTCGGTCTCCGTCGAGGTCGCGGTCAAGATGTGCCTGCAGTACTGGCGCTCGGCCGGGCGGCCCGCCAAGCAACGGCTGCTGACCTGGCGGGGCGGCTACCACGGGGACACCTGGCAGCCGATGTCGGTGTGCGACCCCGAGGGCGGCATGCATGAGCTGTGGTCGGGCGTCCTGCCCCGCCAGGTCTTCGCCGACGCGCCCCCGGCCGGTTTCGACGCGGCACCGGACGCCGCCTACGAACACCACCTCCGGGCGCTGATCGCCGAGCACGCCGACCGGCTGGCCGCGGTGGTCGTGGAGCCGGTGGCGCAGGGCGCGGGCGGGATGCGGTTCCACTCCCCCGCGTATCTGCGGGTGCTGCGCGAGGCGTGCGACGAGCACGACGTCCTGCTGGTGTTCGACGAGATCGCCACGGGTTTCGGCCGGACCGGACAGCTGTTCGCCGCCGGGCACGCGGGCGTCTCGCCGGATGTCATGTGCGTGGGCAAGGCGTTGACCGGCGGCTATCTGACGATGGCGGCGACGCTCTGCACCGCCCGGGTGGCGGAGGGCATCTCGCGCGGCGAGGTTCCGGTGCTCGCGCACGGGCCGACGTTCATGGGCAATCCGCTCGCCGCCGCGGTGGCGTGCGCCTCCATCGACCTGCTGCTCGGCCAGGACTGGGAGCGGGAGGTGGGGCGCGTCGGCACGGGGCTGCGGGAGGGTCTCGCACCGGCGTCGGACCTGCCCGGGGTACGGGACGTACGGGTGCTGGGTGCGATCGGCGTCGTCCAGCTCGATCACGAGGTGGACATGGCGGCCGCGACCCGGGCCGCGGTGCGGGAAGGGGTGTGGCTGCGGCCGTTCCGCGACCTCGTCTACACGATGCCGCCGTATGTGACCGACGACGAGGACGTGGCACGGATCTGCCGGGCCGTGTGCGCTGCGGCGCGAGAGGGATGAGATGACGTTTCTGGTAGTGACGGGGACGGGCACGGAGATCGGCAAGACGGTCGTGACGGCGGCCGTTGCGGCGGCGCGCGCGGACCTCGGCGTCGCGGTGCTCAAGCCGGCCCAGACGGGGCTGGCCCCCGGCGAGCCGGGGGACGCCGCCGAGGTGGCGCGGCTGGCGGGCAGCCATGTCACCGCGGTCGAACTGGCCCGGTTCCCCGATCCGTTGGCGCCCGCCACGGCGGCCCGCAGGGCTGGTCTCCCGCCGGTGCGGCCGTACGAGATCGCCGATGCGGCGCGGAAGCTGGCGACCGAGCACGACCTGGTGCTGATCGAGGGCGCGGGCGGGCTGCTCGTACGGTTCGACGACGAGGGCTCGACCCTCGCCGACGCCGCCCGGCTGCTGGCCGCCCCGGTACTGGTGGTGACGCCCGCCGGTCTGGGCACGCTCAACACCACCGCCCTGACCTCGGAGGCGCTGCGGGCCCGCGGGCTGGAGTGCCTGGGCGTGGTGGTGGGCAGCATGCCCGCGGAGCCGGACCTCGCGGCGCGCTGCAATCTGGTGGACCTTCCCGTGGCGGCGGGGGCCCCGCTGCTGGGCGCGGTTCCGGCCGGTGCCGGAAGCATGGCTCCGGCCGACTTCCGGACCCGGGCCAGGAGTTGGCTCGCTGCGGAACTGGGCGGTAACCGGCCCGCCCACTGAGCGGCTGAGCCGGGCGGGACGGGGGAGAATCGAAGTAGCCGCACTCTCAGCCGAGCGCCCGGTCGAGGAGGTCGTCATGCGTCTGCGCAGCACGAGAATCCCACAGGACGCGGTGCACCACCCCGTCTTCGCCCGGTTCTACGCCCGGATGAGCGTGGTGGCGGAGACGAGGGCCGGACTGGCGGCGCTGCGTTCGGAACTGCTGGCGGACCTGTCCGGCCGGGTCATCGAGATAGGGGCGGGCAACGGCCTGAATTTCGCGCACTACCCGCCCACGGTGTCGGAGGTGGTGGCGATCGAACCCGAGCGCAGCCTCCGGCGGCTGGCGGTACGGGCGGCCGTGCGGGCGGGGATCCCGGTGGATGTGGTGCCGGGCGCGGCGGAGGCGCTGCCGGTGAAGAGCGAGGCGTTCGACGGGGCCGTGGCCTCGCTGGTGCTGTGCACCGTGCGGGATGTGGAGCGTGCGCTCGCGGAGCTCGTACGGGTGCTGCGGCCCGGCGGCGAGCTGCGCTTCTTCGAGCACGTACGGGCCGACGACCGGGCCATGGCGGCCACCCAGTGGGCGCTGGACCGCACGGTCTGGCCGCTGGTGACGGGCGGCTGCCACACGGGGCGCGACACCCTGGCCGCCATCGAGCGGGCGGGTTTCGCGGTGGAGGTCTACCACAGGGTCAGGATGCCGGAGTGGGGCGTACGGCTGCCCACGTCGGCGTGCGTGCTGGGGACGGCCCGGCGCCCGTCCGCGGTGGACTGACGCGGCCGCCGGACCGCCGTCGCGCACCGGGGCCGGCCGTCACAGGCTCCACTGGCGGAGTTCGTCGGCGATGGCCCGGACGTCGGCCTTGCCCTCCTTCACCAGCCGGGCCAGGTCGCGCACCTGCTCGGGCGAGGTGATGACCTTGAGTCCGGAGGCGACGAGATAGCCGTATGCGACGGCCGAGGCGAACATCGCGTTGGAGTGTTCCAGCGCGGGCACGTGCAGCAGCAGCTGAAGCAGTGCGGCGGCCCGGGAGTGGGGGTCGCTGTAGACGGGGCTGCCGAAGATCTCGGCCTCGTGCCGGGCGACCGCGGCCACCAGCGCCCCCCAGTCGACGACCTGCGGATCACCGGGGGTCTTGTGCTCGGCCACCATGAGCAGCCAGGAAAGGTCGATCCGGAGGTTCAACGCGTACCTTTGCGCTCCGGGCCGAACTCCTCGGCGAACACGGACTCGTACTGCTTCATGAAGTCGGCCGCGGCCTCGACGAAGGTGTGTCCGACCTCGCCCGCGTCCTGCTTCACGAGCTCCTCGATGTAGCGGTTCACGCTCATCCCCCTCTGCAGCGCGCGTTGCCGCGCGGCCTCGGCGGTGGCCTCGTCCACTCTCACGTTCAGCTGGGTCTTGGGCACACCAATAAGCTAGCGCGCCCGTGCTAGCACCGGCAAGGGGAGCCCCCGGATGCCCCGTACACGGGTTCCGCCCCCGCGCCGATCCATGGACCGGCGCCCGCGCGAAGGCTCGCGGGGGCCTCGAATCGGGCCCGTGGGTGTGATGCCACCCATAGGGGCCAGGTCACATCCTAGGGAGGTTCGTAGGACCGGGGCCGCCCGAACACCATGGAAACGGTGCAGAGTGCCTTAATTCGGACATTGCTCCGTAACGGGGTAGTACGTCACATCGTTGACCCCCGCCCCGGCCCCCGCTAACCATGGCTGTCATCACGGGGAACCACGACC
>NZ_JBHVJA010000026.1:0-44929 GCF_042799335.1 Streptomyces sp. NPDC057697
GGACCCGGAAGGGGGTCGGGGCCCGAGCCCTGTGCGGTGCGGGGTGTCAGACGACCGTACGGGCCGGCCGGCCGGACACCTGCGCGGCGACGAGTTCCGCCACGAACGGCAGATGGTCGCCGAGGAAGAAGTGACCGCCGGTCAGTACATGCCGTTCGAAGGGGCCTTCGGTCTCCCCCTCCCACGCCTGGACGCCCTCGACGGAGACCCGGGGGTCGCTGTCACCGGTCAGCGCGACGACCGGGCAGCGCAGCGGCGGCCCGGGGACGTGGACGCGGGCGCCCAGCATGGCGTAGTCCGCGCGCAGGGGCGGCAGCGCGAGCTGGAGGATCTCCGGGTGCGTCAGCAGCTCGTCGTCCGTACCGGACAGCAGCCGCATCTCCGCGATGAGGTCCTGGTCGCTCGGCGGCCGGGGGAACCGCTCGGCCCGGGGCAGCGCCGGGCCCTCGCTTCCCGAGACGATCAGGGCCGTGGGTTCCCGCCCCTCGGCCGCGAGCCGCCGGGCGGTCTCGAAGGCGAGGAGCGCGCCCATGCTGTGGCCGAAGAGAATCAGCGGCCGGCGCCCGTCGGCCGGGATCGAGGGCAGCACCGCGTCCACGACGTCGCCGAGCCGTTCGGCGAACGGCTCGGCGATGCGGTCGTGCCGCCCCGGGTACTGCACGACCAGTGTCTCCGCCGTCCCGCCGACCTCGGTCGTCAGCGAGTGGTAGCCACTGGCCGAACCACCCGCGTGCGGGAAGCACACCAGCTGCGCTCCGGCGTCGGGGGCCGGACGGAAACACCGTATCCAGTTGTCCACGACATCCCTTCTCTCATGTTCTCGGTCCGGTCCGCGACCGACTCCGTGAACGTTCCGCGCTCACTGTTCGGCAGCGATCCAGCTCTCCAGCTGTTCACGGGTGGTCGCCGGGTCCGCGACGAGAACGGCGAGTTCGTTGTCGCGGGGTTCCAGGGTGGTCAGGGCGGGGCAGCGGTGGCAGGCCTCGACACCGACCTGGTTCCACCACTTGCAGTGCGGGCGGAGGTGGCACCGTGGCACGGCGGCCGGTCCCGGCTCGGCCGGTACGGTCGTGATCCGTTCGATCAGCCCGCATGCCTCGCCGACCCGGTTCGCGCAGTCCGACACGCAGTGCGAGGCGAACCGGAGCACCCGGTTGGGGGCGATCCCCTCCGGAATGCTACCGAGAACTTCGGCGGCGGGTACAGGTTCGGCCAGGTAGACGACCTGATCGCGTTCCCCGGACCGTACGCCGAGGACAACGGTCTCCGGGCGGTCGGCATCTCCGCTCGGGCACCATCTCAGGGGGCTTTCCCGCCCGTCCCGGGCGCGGTCCGCAGTGCTGTCCACGGTGCTCACCTCCTCTTCGTCAGCAGGAACGCGGGGTGATCGAGGTCGAGTTGGCCACTATTCCGCCGATGACCCCGCCGGTGACGGGACCGTTCCGCTGCTCGGTGGCGACCGCCTGAGCGATGCTCTGGGCGAGCTGCTCCTGGGTGGTGATCCGGTCCGGCCGCTCGGCGGCGGCGGCGCCGGTGGTGCCGCCGACCGTGACGAGACCGGCGACGAGGGCTGCGGCAGCGGCCGCGGTACGCATGCTGTTGTTCATCCGTGTCCTCCATGGCGTCAGTCGGTGCTTACGGAAATCGACGGTAGGGTCGGTGCACCGTCACGATCGGCAGTTCGGGCGGCGGCTTCGCGGAGGGTTCGGCGTCCGGCCCGCGGATTGCCTATTGGGCAGCTGACCAATAGCATGGCCGGCATGGCTCCAGGCACCCAGCGCAAGCGGATCAGGAAATCGCCGTCCGACCGGCGTGCGGAGATCGTCGCAGCGGCGGCGGCCATCGCGCTGACCGAGGGACTGGAGTGCATCACGCTGCGCCGGGTCGCCGAACAGCTCGATGTGCGCCCGGGCCTGATCAGCCATTACTTTCCGGCGGTCGAGGACCTGGTGGCCGAGGCCTTCGGCACCGCGGCCGGTGCCGAACTGGACGCCCTGCTGCCGGCGGACCGGTCGACGGGCACGCCCACGGACCGCCTCGCGCGCTTCTTCGTGCTGGCGACGGGCGCCGCGTACGACGACATCAGCAGGCTGTGGATCAACGCCCGGCACCTCAGCCGCTACCGGCCCGTCCTGCGTGAGCGGGTCGGCCGCCAGGAAGCCCTGTGGCGGGGCCGCCTGGAGGACCTGGTCCGCGACGGCGTCGACCGCGGGGAGTTCCGCACCGCCGACGCGTATGTGACGACCGTGCAGATCCTGGTCGTCATCGACGGCCTCGGCGCGCACGCCAACACCGGGACCGAAGCCCGCCCCGAGGTCGTCACGCGCATGGCGGTCAGCACGGCCGAACGCGAACTCGGCCTGGAGAGCGGCGCGCTCAGCGCGCGGGGCGCCGCGCTCGGCGCGGACCTCACCGGCACGCCGGCCCCCTCCGACGCCGACGGCTCCCCCGCGGGTTCCGCCACCTGAGGCGACGGCACCCGCGCCACCGGCACCCGGCGGGGAGGCCCGCCCGGGGCGTGTGCCGAAAGTGGCGTCGTCCGCCCGAAGGGCGGGCCCGGCGTGTCCGGTACGTGCGACCGCAAGGCGGAGGGCCGCTCCGGTACCGGGCGCATCGGAGCGGTCCCGACAACGCGGCGAGCGTGCGCACCGGACACGCCGGGCGGACGGGACCTTCGTACACGCCCTAAGGGCGCAGGGCCGCCACGACTCTGCCGCGGAGCAGTTCGTACTCCTCGCGGAGCCGTACGATCTCCGCCGGACGCTCGATCACCTCCCCGCCGACGACGATCTCCCGCGGCCCGAACTGCTCCCGGGTGAGGTCGACTTCGACCCCCAGGCCCAGCCGGTTCCACCAGTGGTAGTCCACCCGCTCGCCGTCGACGTGCACCTCGCCGCGGATCAGCTCACCGCCCAGGAGGTCCTGCACCACGAGCGCCGTGACCCCGCACTGGTCGCGCGCCGGGCGGTCCGGGGTCCAGTCCGGGCGGTGGGCGGGGGTCGTGGTGTCCGCGCCCCAGCCGCGGCGAATGGCCCGCTCGATGTCGTCGAAGCTTCTCGGTGTCATGCCGCCCAGTCTCGCGGACGCCTCCGACGGTCCGGCGGCCGCTCATGCCCGCGCACCGACCTGCCGATGACAGGGGGGCCGTCGCCCGGCGGCCGCCGGAGCCCGCCAGGAGGTTCCCGGGCGCCGGACACGGGGGCCCGCCGCGCGCGGCCCCGGGCGAGGGCCGAAGTCGCGACCACTGCGGAAGGAAGATCCAGTATGAGCACATCGTGGAACCTCGGGGGCCGTCCCGGGCGCCGGGCCGTCGTCGTCGCGGCCGGAGCCGCCTCGGTGGCCGCCGTACTCACCGCCTGCGGCAAGCAGAAGGACTCGGGCGGTCCAGGGGCGGTCGAGCCCGCCGACAGCGGTACGAGCGGCAGCGGCACCACACTGACGAGGACCGCCGACATCCCGGAGGGCGGCGGCAAGGTCTTCGCGGACCAGGGCGTGGTGGTGACGCAGCCGAAGGCGGGCGAGTTCAAGGCGTTCTCGTCGAAGTGCACCCACCAGGGCTGCACCGTGGCGAGCGTCGCGGACGGCACCATCGACTGCCCCTGCCACGGCAGCAGGTTCGACGCGGCGACCGGCGCCGTGGCCCACGGGCCCGCCACCAGGCCCCTGCCCACCAGGAAGATCTCGGTCTCGGGCGGCTCGATCACGCTCACGTCCTGACCGCCGCCCACCGGACGGGGCGTGCCGCGGCCGGTGGGCCTGGCAAGGACCGCCCCCGCCACGCCCCCTCCGCGGGCCGGGCGCCCGCCGCCTCCCCAAGCGCACGCTCCGGCGGGAGGGTTCCCGGGGTCAGGCGTCGGGAGCGGCCCCGCGCGGCGTCCGGCCCCGCCAGCAGCCCAGCACCGCCTCCGTGTCCGTGACCGTGGCGACGAGGGCGAGGGTGTTGCGGACCATCACGGGGGTGTAGTCGGCCGGGACGCCCGCGATGGCGTCGGACGGCACCACGGCCGTGTAGCCGAGATTCACCGCGTCGAACACGGCGTTGGGTACGGCCACATTGGCGGAGACGCCGGTGACGACGAGGGTCCGGCAGCCGAGGTTGCGCAGCAGCGCGTCCACGTCCGTACCCGCGAGGGGCGAGAGGCCGTGCAGCCGGCGCACGACGAGGTCCTCGGCGGCCACCTCGATCGGCTCGGCGATCCGTACCGCGGTGGTGCCGCAGTGCTGTTGCACCGGCAGCCGTCCCGCGGCCCGGAAGAGCCGGGCGTTGCTGTTGGCGCCCCGCCCGTCGGGGCGGCGTTCGGCCACCGCGTGCAGCACCTGCACCCCGGCGGCGTGGGCGGCCGCGACCAGCCGGGCCACCCGGTGCAGCGCGCCGGACGACCGGGCCTCCTCGGCCAGTTCGGGCAGCGCGCTCCCCGGGCCCACGACCCCCTGCTGGCACTCGACCGTCAGGAGCACGGTGGTGGCCGGATCGAGCTGCTCGGCGAGTCGATTCCTCGGCGGCACGGCTTCCCCTCTCTGCGACGGACCGGGCGCGCGAGGGTAGCCGCCATTGCGTGATGAAGGAAGAGGCCCCATGATCTCTGACACACAGTCAGCCAACGGGAGGGGACGCCCATGGCCGCCACTCAACGACGGGGCCGTCGGATCATGATGACGGACGCCGAACGCGACACCTATCTCACCGAACAGCGCACCTGCCGCGTGGCCACCGTGGCCGAGGACGGCCGCCCGCACATCGGCGCCCTCTGGTTCGTCTGGGACGGGGAATCGCTCTGGCTGTACTCGATCACCCGCAGCCTGCGCTGGGCCCAGCTCCGCCACGATCCGAGGGTCGCGGTGGTCGTGGACGACGGGGTGGAGTACGGGGAACTGCGCGGCGTCGAGCTGTCCGGCGAGGCCGTCCCGGTCGGAGAGGCGCCCCGTACCGGCGAGCCGTGCCCCGGACTCGACGCGCCGGAACGGCTCTTCGCGGCGAAGTACTTCGGGATGGACACCATGCCGCACGACGGCCGGCACGCCTGGCTGCGGCTGACGCCGCAGGCCGTCACCTCCTGGGACTTCAACAAGCTCGCGGGACCGGCCACCGCCTGACCGCGCCCGGCCCTAGGGCTCGTCCAGCTCCCGGCCGGCCGCCCTCAGGGCCGTCACCGCCGCCCTGATCGACGGCCGCCGGTCCGCGTCGGTGCGCCACACGGCGTGGACGTGGCGTCGCATCTTCTGCCGTACGGGCACGAGCCGCACCCCGTCCGGCACCGGTCCCCGGCCGAGCCTCGGTGCCACGCAGACACCCATGCCGGCCGCGATCAGGGCGAGTTGGGTGTGGTGCTCGCCCGCCAGATGCGCGATGCGCGGTTCGATGCCCTTGGAGCGGAGGGTGAACATCAGCCAGTCGTAGCAGAACTCGCCCTCGGGCCAGGACACCCAGTCGTCGTCGGCGAAGTCCTCCAGGTCCACCTCGGGCCGGCCGGCGAGCCGGTGACCGGCCGGCATCGCGATGTCCGGTGCGTCGTCCAGGAGTTCGGCCCTGGTCAGACCGCCGGGGACGGGCAGCCGCTTGTTGCTCCAGTCCAGCACCACCGCCAGATCGATGTCTCCCCTGATCACCGCGCGGATTCCGTCCTCGGGCTCCAGCTCCCGGGTGTGGACGCGCAGTTCGGGATGGTCCCCGCGCAGCGCCCGGAGCACCGCGGGGAAGAGTCCGCGCGCCGCGGTCGGGAAGGCGGAGAGCAGGATCTCGCCCACCACCTCGCCGCGCTGCGCCTCGATGTCGGACTGGGCCAGCTCGACCTGGGACAGGATCCGGGCCGCGTGGTCGGCGAGCAGCCGGCCGGCGTCGGTGAGCCGGACACCGCGCCCGTTCCTGGCCAGGAGCTGCTGCCCCACCTCGCGCTCCAGCTTCGCCATCTGCTGGGAGACCGCCGAGGTGGTCACATGCAGCCCCTCGGCGGCGCCGCTCACGGAACCGTGCCGGGCCAGCGCGTCCAGGGTGCGCAGGCGCTCCAGATTCAACATATAAGCGATGCTACGCAGACCGGCACAGAAAGTCTCGCTTGTCCTACGTGGTCGGGCTGGTCATCGTGGAGTCCATGAGCGCCGCCACCACCCCGCAGACCACGCCTCCCGCCAGGCCCTCCACCTCCGCCCCGGCACCGGCTCCCGCCGCCGTCCAGGACCCGGGGCCCGCCGCGCGCCCGGGGCGGGACTGGCGGATCCGTTTCGGCGCGCTCTCCCTCATCTGGGGCTTCAGCTTTCTTCTGATCAAGGTCGGCACCGAGGGGTACGCCCCGTTCCAGGTCACCCTCGGCCGTCTGCTGTCCGGCACGGCGGTGCTGGCCGTCGCGATGGCGGTCCGGCGTGAGCGACTGCCCCGCACCGCCCGGACCTGGGGGCATCTGGCCGTCGCGGCGTTCCTGCTGAACGCGCTTCCGTTCTCGCTCTTCGCCCATGCCGAGCTGACCATCCCCTCGACGCTGGCCGGCATCTGCAACGCGACCTCGCCCCTGTGGGGCATGGCGCTGTCGCTCGTCGCGCTCTCCGAGGACCGGCCGACCCGTCGCAGGGTCGCTGGACTCGGGCTCGGCTTCCTCGGCGTCCTGACCGTGCTCGGCGCCTGGCAGGGCTTCTCCGGGCTGGACCTCGGCGGCACGGCCATGGCCCTGCTCGCCTCCCTCAGCTACCCGATCGGCTGGATCTACGTCCGCAGGACCCTGGCGGGCAACGGCTCGTCGGCGCTTGCGCTCACCGGTGGCCAGCTCCTCCTGGGCACGGCGCAGATCGCCCTGGTGACTCCGCTGTTCACCTCGCTGCCCGACAGCTTCCCGCTGCTACCGACCCTGGCCGTGGTGGCCCTCGGGGCGCTCGGTACCGGCCTCGCGGTCCTGATGCAGTACCGCCTGGTGGAGGAGGTCGGGCCGACGACCGCGCAGATGGTCACCTATCTGATCCCGGTCGTCGCCACCGCCGCGGGGGTGGTTGTGCTCGGCGAACGGCTGAGCTGGAACACCCCGGTCGGGGCCCTCGTGGTCCTGGCCGGCGCCGCTCTCACCCAGAGCGGAGCAGCCCGCCGGAACGTCCCGGCCTCCGCCGCCCGGACCGGGGTCGGGGACACGGCCGGAGCGGCAGGGGGCGGGGCCAGGACCGGGGCCGGGGCCGGGGGCACAGCCGGACCGGCAGGCGGCGGGGCCGGGACCGGGACCGGGACTGGGGATCACCCGTAGTTCAGCGGCTGCACCGGTCCCACCGCCGCCGCGACCGCATCCGCCAGCGGCCCGATGTCGGCCGCCGCGAGCGACGAGACGGTCAGCCGGATCCCCTGGGGCGCGGTCATCCGGAACCTCGCCCCGGGCGCCACGGCCCAGCCGGAGTGCAGCAGCCTCGCCACGGCACCGGTCTCGTCGCTGACCGGAACCCACACATTCATCCCGCTGCGCCCGTGGGCCGCGACGCCCCGCTCCGCCAGCGCGCGCACCAGACCGTCCCGCCGCTCCGCGTACGCCCGCGCGACCTCGCCCGGGTCGACGGCGCCCGAACTCCACAGGTGCACCACGGTCCGCTGCAACAGCTTGCTGACCCAGCCGGGGCCCAGCCGCTGCCGCCCCGCCACCCGGTCCACCGTGACCGGATCGCCGGTCAGCACGGCGACCCGGAGGTCCGGCCCGTACGCCTTGGCCACGGACCGCACGAAGGCCCAGCGGTCCGTGGCGCCCGCCAGGGGGTGCGGCGGCAGATCGACGATGCCGTGTCCGTGGTCGTCATCGATCAGCAGGACACCCCGGTGCCCGGCGAGGACCGCTCTCAGCTCGACGGCGCGGCCCGCGCCGATCGCCGCGCCGGTGGGGTTCTGCGCGCGGTCGGTGACCACGAGCGCGCGGGCACCGGCGTTCAGCGCGTCTTCGACGGCATCGGGCAGCGGGCCCTCGTCGTCGACCGCGACGGGCACGGGGCGCAGCCCCAGCGCCGGTACGAGATCCAGCAGACTGCCCCAGCCCGGGTCCTCGATCGCCACCGCGTCCCCCGGTCTGAGGTGCGCGACCAGGATGCGTTCGATCGCGTCCAGCGATCCGGAGGTCGCTACGACGGGTCCGCCCGGCACTCCGTCGGCGTCCATCGCGGCGCGGGCGAGCGCGGCGAACTCCGGGTCCACCGGGGCCTGTCCGTACATGCCCGGCTGCCGGGCGTACTCCTCGGCGACCGCGGCGAAGACGTCCCCCAGCGCCGGCAACAGGGCCGGATCGGGGTTGCCCGCCCCCAGATCCCGTACGCCCTCCGGCGCCTCGACCCCGAGGGAGCCGCGCGCCGTGCTCGCGGGGCGCGGCCGCACCCTGCTGCCCCGGCGCCCGGCCGTCTCGATCACCCCGCGCTCGCGGAGCGTGCGGTAGGCGGCCGCCACCGTATTCGGATTCACCCCCAGCCGGTCGGCCAACTCCCTCATGGGAGGCAGCGCCTGCCCGGGGCCGAGCTCACCGGACCCGACCCCGTTCTCCACACTGGCGGCAATTTCCGATGCGCGCCGCCCCTCGATCCGATACTCTCCTAGCACAAACCAGATTATGCACTAGTGCAATGGAGTACGCAATGCCGGACAGCGCATCGCCGCAGACCACGGGCCCGGACGCCGCGGCCGGATACGAGCCCACCGAGCGCACCGTTCCGACCCGTTCCCGCGAAAGGGCCGCATACGACCGGGAGCTGGTCCACTCGATACTCGACGAGGCGTACGTCTGCCATCTCGGCTTCGTCCGTGACGGCGCACCCGTCGTCCTGCCGACGCTCTTCGGCCGGGTGGGTGACCGGCTCTATGTGCACGGCTCGACGGGCTCCCGGCCGCTGCGCGAGGCGGGCCGCACGGATCCCGGCCTCCCCGTGTGCCTGACGGTGACGCACGTCGACGGGCTGGTGCTGGCCCGCTCCGCCTTCCACCACTCGATCAACTACCGCTCCGTGGTGGTCCACGGCATCGCGCGGACGGTCACCGACCCCCAGGAACGGCGCACCGCCCTCGACGCCATCGTCGACCACGTGGTCCCGGGCCGGTCCGCCGACTCGCGTCCCGCCGACGAGAAGGAGCTGGCCGCGACCGCGGTGATCCGGCTGGACCTGCGGGAGGTCTCCGCCAAGATCCGTACGGGCGGCCCCAACGACGAGCCCCGTGACCTCGCGCTCCCCCACTGGGCCGGTGTCGTCCCGCTCGCCCGCGGATACGAGACACCGCTCCCCTCGGACGACCTCGACCCCGCGATCGGGGTGCCGGACTACATCACCGCCCTCTGACCCGACCCGGGGGGGGACGGTCCGCGACCGCAACGGCCGACAACCGGCACGAGGACGCGAGGACGCGACCGCCACGCGAGGCGTAGCGTCACGTCACATCGTGTCGCCTCATGTCGCGGCGCGGTCCGCGAACAGCTCCCCCTCGGCGGGCGAGCGATCGGCTCCGGGCCGTTCGGCGGCGTCCGTGGCGGCCCCCGTCGCCCCGGACCCCAGGGCGACGGGGCCCGAGGGCGACCGGGGGGTCGACGACTGGGCGATGAAGGCGCCCACCAGCACCGTGGCACCGCCGACGAGCTGGGGCGCCGACAGGTGCTCGCCGAGCATCACCCAGGCGAGCACGGTGGCGATCACCGCTTCGAGGCAGGCGACCACGCCCGCCACCGCGGGAGACAGCAGCCGCACGGCGATCACCCCGGTGACGTAGGCGATCACGGTCGCCAGGAGCACGATCCAGACGAGCAGCAACCAGGCCGGGACATCCGTGCCGTTCATGCCCGCGGTGCCGCCCAGGAGCGACCAGTCCATGCCCCAGGGCTGTGCGACCACCGTGAGGACGAGCGCGCCGATCAGCAGCCCGTAGGCGATGACACCGACGGGATGAGGCGGTTCGACGCCGTCCGCCCCGTCCCCGCTCCCCTGGTCCGACAGGACGAAGTAGCCGACCTGGCAACCGGCGGCGCCGAGCGCGAGCAGCAGTCCGACCGCGTCGAAGCTCAGCCCCGACCAGACCTCGACCACGCATGCCAGCCCGCCGACGGCGAGCACCACGCCGACCGCGGCCCGCCGGGTGACCGGCCTGCGCTGGACGAACCGGACCCAGCCGAGCACGAGCGCGGGCGCCAGATATTCGACGAGCAGCGCGACACCCACGGGGATACGGGAGAGCGCGGCGAAGTAGCAGGCCTGCACCCCCGCGACGGCGAGCAGCCCGAAACCCAGCAGCAGGCCCGGCCTGCTGCGCAGCAGGCCCCGGTGGCGCCAGGTCACCGGCAGCATCACCAGGGCCGCACCCGCCACCCTCAGCCACACCACATGGAGCGGATCGAGACCCGTCTCGATCAGCGGCTTGGCCGCCACCCCTGAACCACCGAATGCGAACGCCGAGGCCAGGGCTAGTCCCAGGCCGGCGCTTCTCCCCTGAGACGCGTGCATCGGCCCATCATGACAGCTGCGGTCAGCAGCATCGCCCACGTCACCCCTGACACACACCTGCGCCGGCCGTGCGGTCCCGGCGGCTCCCCCGCCGGTATCGGGACCGGCCCGGCCCTCCGTACGTCAGGCGGTCAACTTCCCGCCTCGCGCGCCCCCCGGTCGGGTGCGTCGGCGATCCGGGCGGCGAGCCGCTCCGCGTCGATCCCGCCGCGGACCAGCACCTCCACCGCCCGGCAGTCGTGGTCCACCGCCAGCGCCGCGAGCAGGTCGAGCCCTCCGGCCCGCGCTTCACCGCGCTTCTCCGCCCGCTCCATCGCCCCGGCCATCGCTGCGGCGGCTGAGGGCGACCAGCCCTCCACTCCCGAGTCGCGCACGGCCGAGTCCAGGTGCGGGACGACGACCGGGACGGCTCCCGAGTCCTCCACCGCACCCTGCCAGCGGAGCCCGTACCCGATACTGCGCTGGACGAGATAGCCGAGCACCCGGGCCAGTTGGGGGCCGCCCTCGAAGGCAGCCCGCACCGCGGGGTCCGATTCGATGAGGGAGTGCAGCAGATGCGCCGTGTCGATCTGGCGGTCGCCGTCCCGCAGCGCACGCCTGCGGGCGCCCGTCACCACGGCGGCCAGCTCCACCGTGAGTCTGGCGTCGAGCTCGGCGCGGTTCGGAACGGGCTGCTGAGGAATCCGCGGCGTCCGGTTGTGCACGTCCCCCAGTCCATCAGCCCCCAGGCGCCCATACATCACCGGATGGACTCATCTAGGCATCCCACGCAAGTTGGGCACACCCGAACGGTTTCTCCTCCTTGCGGATGAGATCTCGCCATTTCCGGATCCGATCGCGGAAAAGGGCGCGCGCCGCCTTGCCACGCGCTCCCCGGGCAACCGGAAGCCACGCCCGTACGTCCCACAGGCCATACCCATGCACCACCGGAAGGGAGACCGCCGACGTGTCCTGGCTGGTCGCCCTGCCGGCCCTCGACGGGCGGGAGTACGTGTACCGGGTCCACGCACCGGCCGACGCCCTGCGCGCCGACCTCTTCTGGGCCGCGTTCCACTGCCACGACGACGGCCCGCACCCGCGTGCCTTCGACCGGTTCGACGACGCCCTGATCTGGCGCGCCGGGACGGAGGGAACCGGCCAGGTGGATCTGACCGCCCAGCAGTTCTGACTGTTCATCAGTATTGAATGTTCCGGCCACTGCGGCTACGTTCCGCGACACCGTAACCCGCCGAGAAGGGGTGGTCGCATGGCCGAAGTCAGCGCAGAGGCGCGCATCGAAGCACCGGCCGAGAAGGTGTGGGCCCAGCTGACGGACTTCACCGCGTACGGCCAGTGGAACGCCACCCACACCAGCTTCCCCAAGGGAGGTCCGGCGACACTGGAACTCGCGGCCACGTACGAGGAGAACATGAAGCTCATGGGCTTCCCGGCCGAGGTGACCTGGACGGTGGCGGAACTGGAGACCACGCGCCTGCTGACCACCAAGGGCAAGGGCCCGATGGGCGTCAGCCTGGCCATGCGCTACTCACTGACCCCCGACGGGGACGCGACCACGGTCCGCATCGACGGGGAGTTCACCGGCGCCGCGGTCTCCCTGATGGCGGGAAAGCTCAAGGACTCGGCGACGGCCGCGCTCGTCGAATCGCTGCGCAAACCGGGCGGACTCGTCGCCGCCTGACGCGCCCCCGCCACGGGGAAGGGCCTCGCGGCTCGCCGCGAGGCCCTGTCGCCGCACCCACGAGCTCAGTGCTCGTCGGCAAGGATCAGGTACAGCTTCTTGCGGGCGTCACCGATGACCGCGAGGGCCTTCTGCCGCTGATCGGCCGAGCCGGTCTTCCAGACCTGGCCGAACGCCTCCATCAGACCGAAGCCGGCCTGCCGGATCTCGTTGGCGCTCTCCCAGTCGACACCACGCCCGGCTTCCTCCCAGGGCGCCTCGGAACCGGACTCCGCCTCGGTGCGCCCCGCATCGGTGAGCGTGAACAGCTTCTTCCCGCCCTCGCTCGCACTGACGATCAGACCCTCGTCCTCCAGCAGCTGAAGGGTCGGATAGACCGAGCCGGGGCTGGGCCGCCAGGCCCCACCGCTGCGCTCGCCGATCTCCTGGATCATCTCGTACCCGTGCATCGGCCGGTCCTTCAGCAGCGCCAGGATCGACGCGCGCACATCACCACGCCGCGCCCTCCCCCTGCCGCCACCCCGGCCACGCCCGCCACCGAAGGGGCCACCCCCGAAGGGCCCGCCACCGAACGGCGGCCCGAACGGCCCGAAGGCCGCCCGCCGCCCCTCGAAGTCGCCACGCCCCTGATGACCGGGGCCATGACCGTGATGTCCGTACCCGTGTCCGAATTCGTGCTCATGTCCATGTGAACGCATGACTACGCTCCTTCTATCGTTGATCGGTCGCGATGCGTCAACGATATATCGGAACCGATCGCCTGGCAATCCCTTGTCCGGCGGCGCCGGTGACCTGTGCCGGTGAACGTTGATCGATGGCCGCTGAAGGGCGATCGATGGCTGTCTGTGTCGGTGAAGGATGACGACTTGCAGATTCGTGTCAGTCATGGACGACCGTTGGTGGCTCTGTCGTTTCGCACTGGCAGGTCTCGTTAGGATCTCCTGATCATGGACGTGATGACGGGGAACGAGATGATCGCCATCCCGCCGGGGCAGGTGACGCTGTCGGACCGGCGGACACAGCGCAGTTGGTCGGTCGAGCTTGCGCCCTACCAGCTCGCGGCATTCCCGGTCACCCAGGCGTTGTACGCACAGATCACAGGCCAGCGGCCGAGTACCGCCCCTGGGGACCGGCTGCCCGTCGAGTGCGTCTCCTGGTGGGACGCGGCGCGGTTCTGCAACGCCCTGTCCCAGTGCACCGGCCTCACGCCCGCGTACCACTTCCGTGCCGAGACCGAAGACATCGAGTGGGACGCGTCCGCCGACGGGTACCGACTGCCGACCGAAGCCGAGTGGGAGCACGCCTGCCGGGCCGGGACGACCGGGCCGCACTACGGGGATCTCGACGAGATCGGCTGGTACCGCGGTAACTCGCACGAGCGCATCCACGAGGTGGGCGGCAAACGCCCCAACCCGTGGGGGCTTCACGACATGCTCGGCAACGTCTGGGACTGGTGCTGGGATGTTTACGACGCCGAGGTCTATGGCGCCTACCGGGTGCTCCGTGGCGGTGGTTGGTTCGATGAGCACTGGAGTTGCCGGGCCTCCGCGCGCCGCCGCAGTCACCCGACTTTCCAGGTCGACGACGTGGGATTCCGCGTCGCGCGTTCCGTCGTGAGCTGATCCACGTCCTGTGCAGCCCGGCCCGCGCCGAGTCGGTCTGGCGACAGCGTGATCCTCATGACGGCTGAAGACGAGGCGCCGACCGGCGGCATGGCGAACGCGGGGGCGGTCTTCCACCGAGGGGAGTTGGTGGAGCGGCCGGCACCGCGCAACGCGCGCGCCCTGCATGCCTGTCTCCTTGCACTGAAGGAGCACGGCTTCAACGCGGCGCCGACCCCTGTCGGTCTCACCGCGGATGGCCGTGAGCAGCTGACTTTCATCCCTGGCGACGTTGCTCTGCCGCCGTTCCCGGACTGGGCGATGACGAGTTCTGCTCTCGAATCGGTGGGGAGCCTGCTGCGGCATCTGCATGAGACCAGCGCGGCCGTCGCGGTCAATACCCGCGCCGAGTGGCCCCCGGACCTCGCCGCCCCGGAGGGAGGAACGATGTTGTGCCACAACGATGTGTGTCCGGACAACGTCGTCTTCCGCGACGGTCGCGCCGCGGCCCTGATCGATTTCGACTTGGCGGCCCCAGGCCGTGCCCTCTGGGACATCGCCATGACCGCCCGCTATTGGGTGCCCATGCTTGATCCCGGGTCTGCGGCTGCTGCCGTTCGAGGTAGGCGGCTCGTCGGCAGGCCGACGAGCAGAGAAGACGTCGCTGCCCAATACGCATGACCATGACCTTTCGGCAGATCCGGCAGCGTTCCCGGCGCCACTGGCTGGCGGGGCAGCGCTTGCGGTACCTCTTCTGCCACAGGCCCTCGAACAGGTCAGCGGCTTGATGCCGAAGCTCGCTTTGGACTGTATGGGGCCCCGCATTCCTCGCAGTTGACCGTGTTCAGGATCTGCCGGAGCTCGGCCGGGTAGCGGCCGGCGGCGGCAACGCGGGGCCAGGTCGGACTGCCCCGGTGCATGGGCGGTTCAGCGAGGTATTACCGCAGGTAGGCAGGGGGAAGGTAGTTCGCCTTGGCGAGGCGGGTGATGAACGAGGCGCCCCCTTCTCCCTGTCGTGGACGAACCTTGAACGGAAGGCGGGCGACCTCGGTGCCAGGGGCCAACGACGTCATCCGTCGGTGCCAGGCTGCTTGCGACGGGAGGCGATGTCGAGGTCGACGGCCGCAGTCCCGCTTTGGTGATCTTTTCGGTGCCGGTGAGGACGGCGTCGACGAGCAGTACCAGCCGGCGAACCCGTGACCGTCCTTGTGCCGGCTGAACTCTCGCACCGGTTCCATGGCCTCGAACGGCATATCCCAGCTGGCCCCCAGCGATCGGCGCACGACTGTGTCACTGACGGAAAAGGCCAGGTCAAGGGCCACAAGGGCAGCCTCGCCGAACACACCGACAGGTGCCCCCACCACGTCCCCCGCGTACCTGTACACCGAATGATCAACCTGCGGTGGCACAAACTGGCGTTGATCATCCTTCAGTGGCAATCGATCAACGTTCACTGGCACAGGTCAGCGCCGGTGACCCGCGTCAGGGGTCGTCGACCGTGTGCCCTGTCCCGAGGCCGCGCGGGGTGGCAGGGCGGCCGTACTGCCGGCGACGCGTGGGGCTCTCGGGAATGTCAGTGGTGGTTGCGATCCTGTGCGGCATGGACGACAAGACCTTCTGGGTGCTCATGGACGATCTGAGCCGGCGCCCCGGTGACCGGGACGAACGGTTGGAGTGGCTGCGCGGGGAGTTGCGGTGCCGGCCGGCTGCGGAGGGGGTGGAGTTCCAGGCCCACCTGGAGGCCGCGTGCGAGGCGGTCGCGGTCGATGCGCTGTGGCGGGCGGTGGACCGGATCGAGGACGGCTTGTGCTCCGACGACGGCTTCGACTACTTCGCGCTCTGGCTGGTGGCACAGGGCCAGGGGACGTACCGGGCGGTGCTTGCCGATCCGGATGCTCTCACCGACATCGCCGAGGTGCGGGCGCTGGCGGGGCGGCCCACGCGGGAGTGGTGTGACGACGAGTGGCCGGAATGGGAGGAGCTCGACTACGTGGCGCAGGAGGTGTTCGACGAGCTGACGGGTCAGGAGAGCGACGACGGGGAGGCGTTCCACGAGGCCCTGGAAGCCGTTCAGGAGGCAGGGGCGAGGCCGGAGGGAGAGCTGGACACCGTGGGGGCCGCGGTGAGCACCGGGACACCTCGGCTCGACGCCCTCTTCCCCGTAGGAGCCAGTGCCTGATCGACGACGGGACACCGGTGTCCACGACCGCAGTTGGAGAGCCTGGGATTCGGACCCGACAACCGAGTGGGCGCGGGCACCGGCCCTGCCGCTGACCTGTGACGTATCGGGACGGCACAGGCTGCGGGGCTGCGGGGCTGGCTTACGGGCGGGCTCCGCATCCGTAAACCTGGTCCGCGCCAAGGCAGTTGGTTCCCGGCCGCACTGGTTGGCCTCGCCCTCGCTCGTCCATGCCAGGATTCGAGGGTGGATACGACCGACGTCACACGCGCGATCGCGGCCGCGACTGCGGTCGCCGCATCGCTCGGCCTGCCGACCGACGATGCCATCATTCTTCACAACTCCAACAAGCTGGCACTGCGGCTGACACCATGCGACGTCTTTGCCCGGGTCGCCCCTGTGGGACAGGAGGTCGCACAGTTCGAAGTCGATCTCGCCCAGCGGCTCGCCGGGGCCGGATGTCCGGTGTGCCCCTTGGAACCTCGGGTGGACCCGCGTGTGCATACGCGCGATGGCTTCGTGGTGACGCTGTGGACCTACTACGAGCCCGTGACACCTCATACCTCACCGGTCGACTACGCCGAGGCGCTGGAGCGGTTGCACTCCGGCATGCGCCGGGTCGAGGTGCCGAGTCCAAGGTTCACGAACCGGATCACGGAGGCGGAAGACGTCGTCGCCGACCCGGATCGCTCTCCGGAACTCACCGACGCGGACCGCGTGTTCCTCGGCGGCAGGCTGGCAAGTCTGCGACGGGCGATCGACGGCCGCGGCGCCGTGGAGCAGTTGCTCCACGGCGAGCCGCATCCGGGCAATGTGCTCAGCACGCGCAACGGCCCGTTGTTCATCGACCTCGAAACGTGCTGCCGTGGACCCGTCGAGTTCGATCTCGCCCACGTTCCCGAAGCGGTCTGCGCGCAGTACCCGAGCGTTGACCAAGAGCTGCTGGACGAGTGTCGTCAGCTCGTCATCGCGATGGTCGCCGCGTGGCGCTGGGAGCTTGGCGACCAGTTCCCCAACGGGCGGCGATTCGGAGAGGAACTCCTGCGCCTGCTGCGCGAGGGCCCTCCTTGGCCGACGCTCGACGCGGTGACCAGGCGGCTGGACGGTCTGGAGACATAGCCGAAGGTCCCGTGAAAGCGGCAAGAAGCGGCAGGAACCGGGCAGCGGGACCGTCCCGTTGCAACCCCACGCCCACCGGCCTCGCTGAACCATGGCGCCGGTGCCAACAGACGTGGCAGTTCATTCCGGATGCCCAGAACCTGGGCTGGACGATGCCGACCAGCCCTGCCCCCGGCCCTAGGTCACACCGCCCGACCAGCTCCAACTGCCGTGGCCCGGCACACCCGACAGGCGCGCGCCGCATCCGCGAAGCCTCCTCGGCAGGTCCGGGTCAGGGAGCCGAGTCGGCTGCGACGGCGTAGCCGATCGTGGCGGCCGCGTCGGCGATGCCCGCCAGGGATGCCTTGTCGTTCAAAGCGGTGACCACGTCCTGGGTCAGGGGGCGAAGGGCGTATATGTGGCGCACCGCGTGGATGTCGACCGGAATCTCGTAGTAGTCCTCCGCGAACTTCTGGAACGCCTCCGGCGACGGGTCGACCAGCAGGCGGAAGAGCCAACCCGAGCCGTCGGGGTCGGCGCTGCCCTCAGGAAAGTCGATCTCTCCGGTCTGCCAGCGCCCGCTTCCCGCCTCACGCCATAGGCAGGCCGTCACCATGGGCATTCCGTCGTCGGTGAAGGCCGGCTCTTCGACGCAACCGCGGAACACCTCGGGAACCGAGTCCACTACGCCCGGCCAGGGCCCGTCCTCGGCATAGGGGCTCATCTCCGACTCGTGGTCGAAGCCTCGGACATACGCGCCGGCCGGAGAGAAGACGACGTCGAACTCGTCCCCGGAGCCGTTGCGCATGGAGGCGATCTCCTCCGTCTCGGACCAGGACCGGTCGAATGAGTAGGAGCGCTCACCGTCAGGGTTCAGCACGGTCTCCAGCATGGCTATCGACCGGCACCGGTCCCGCAGCGTCGGGATATCGGGAAGAGCCTGGGCAACGTCGTGAACCATCATGCGGCCTATCCAAGCGTGCGCCACTGACAGCGAACCACGCGTACGTCCCGAACCGGTGCGGCCGCGGCCGGGGGCCGGGGCCGGTCCCGGCAGGCGTACGCGAAGGCCATGAACCGGCGCATCGGGCCGCCGCACTCGGTCCGGCGGCCGCGTAAGGGCTTTGAGCGCCGGGCGCAGCAGGGCGGCGACACACGGCCGGCCGGGGCGTCACTAAGAGCGTCCAGGCGCAGAAACTGGTGGCCGATGGCGACACCCAGCAGGGCCGTGCCGCGCAGTCCAGCGCGCAGTTCGGCGCGCAGTTCGGCGTCCCCGGCCGTGGGCAGGGCGGCGCCGAGGCCGTCGATCCGCCGGTCGAGGGTGGCGCGGACGTGTTCGGCCGCTGCCGGGTCGGTGAGCACCGAACGCAGCATCGACCGTGTGCCCTCGGGAAGCCCGCCGAGCTTGATGCCGAGCGTGGTTGGCAGCCGATCGACGACCGCGTCGGGGTAGGCGGTCTCCGACAGTTCGGGAAACACCTGCACAGCTCGGCCGAACAGCTCACGCTTCGAGCCGAAGTACTGCATGACCAGGGCGGGATCGACGCCCGTGGCGGTTGCCAAGGCGCGGATGGTGGTGCGGTCGAACCCCTTCTCCGCGCACAGCTCCCGGGCGCTGTCGAGGATGCGCGCCTAGATCGCTCGGTGGCGGGTGGCGCGGGACACACGGCTTCCCTCGGCGCTACGAGGGACACGAGGCGGTACGAGGAACGCGAGGCGGTACGCGCCGGACACCGGGCGGTCCGGGGCACGGGCCCCGTCCAGGTGCGGGAGATCAGGAGGATCTCGGCGTACGAGACCACCGATCCGCAGGTGATCACCGCCGAGCACGTCGTGGTGGGAGCCCTGCTGGCCTGACGCACCCGCTTCACGGTCCCCGGCCTTCTGATCCTTCACGTCCACGACGGACTGATCACGCGGGCCCACGACGCGACACGGACGGTCCGGCGGTCGGGCCGACGAAGCGACACGGACGGTCGGGCGGTCGGGCCGACGACGTAACACGGACGGTCCGAGGGGCGGGCCGACCACGACTCGGACGGTCCGGGAGTGGCCCGCACCCGAGGAGGAGAGCCGGACGGGGCGGACCGCCCCCCCTGCGCAGCCGGTTCCGATGCGGCCGTGGCGCCGCGGTCACCCCTGCCCGGCGAGGAAACGACCGGCCGGGTCGCCGCGGAGGTGTCCCGGCGGAAGCCGTCGGCCGTAGGCCAGCAGGAGCAGATCCTGTGCGGCGCCGTACAGGGGTGTTCCGGTGCCGTAGGACCAGTCGAGGTCGTCCGCGCGAAGTTCGACACCGCCCAGGTCTGCCTTGAAGAACGTGAGGGTCCTGGCGTCGACCGTCTCCAGGAGGATGCGCACACGGTCCTTGGGAACCCGGCGGTCCAGACCCAGCGCGACCGTGATGTCCAGGCCGTGGATCACGTCGTGGCCCAGGGCCGCCTCGATCCCGCCGACCGGCGGTTTCCACGGGTGGTCCGCGTTGTCGCGGAGCAGGGCGGCCAGTTCACGCGTCGTATGCGCCGCCGCGTCCTTGCGGGCGCAGCGATCGGTCATCCGGTGGAGACTGCCCCGCGCCGCGACCAGCTCCCACGCCGTCCTGGCGAGCGAGTGGCGAAACCCCATCGTCATGTGGGCGGCGACTTCCCGTACCCGCCATCCCCCGCACAGGGTCGGTGCTTCCCACTCCCCCGCCGACAGGCCGTCCAACATGGCTGCCAGCTCCCGGCGTTCGGCCGCGATCGCGGCCCTGACCTGTGCCAGCGGCCTGCGCTGCTTCGTCGTCCCCATGACGTCAAGGCTCTCGGCGGGCCCACCATAAGTCCAATAGTTTGGTTGTCTCGCCACTAGAATGACGGGTTATGGAAATCCGGCAGCTGCGGTACTTCGTCGCGGTCGCGGAGGAAGCCAACTTCACCCGTGCCGCCGCCCGGCTGCACCTGGCGCAGCCAGGAGTCAGCGCCCAGGTCCGGCAGTTGGAGAAGGAGCTCGGCCATCGGCTGCTGGACCGCTCCGGCCGCTCGGTCACCCTGACGGAGGTGGGCGAGGCCGTACTGCCGTACGCGCGAGCCGCGATCAGCGCCGTCGAGGCCGTCCGCCAGACCGCCGACGAGTTCACCGGTCTGCTCCGCGGACGGGTCGCCCTCGGTCTGGTCGCGGGGGCGGCCGGGGCGGCCCATGAGTTCGACCTGGCCGCCGTACTGGCCCGTTTCCACGCGGACCATCCCCAGGTGGAGATCGCGCTGACCGAGGAGACCTCGGAGTGGATGCTCACCGCACTGCACCGGGGGGAACTCGACATCGCGGTGATCGGTCTCGCGAACACGGAGCCCCCGCCGGGCATTTCGCTCCAGGTCTTGATCGACGTACCCCTGGTCGCGGCCGTCCCCCTGGACGATCCGGCCCTCGCCTCCCTCGACCGCGCGAGCATTCCCCTGGCCGAGCTGCGTGATCGCCCGCTGATCAGCCTGCCCCGTGGCACAGGCATCCGCGGGGTTCTCGACCACGCGTGCGCGCGGGCAGGTCTGCGGCCCCGCATCGCCTTCGAAGCGGCGGCTCCGCTGTTCCTCGCGCAGCTCGCCGCCCGCGGGCTCGGCGTGGCCGTGGTCCCGGCCCTGCCCGCCGACACGTCGTCGGCGCTCGGGCTGCGGACGCTGGAGATCACGGAGCCCCGGCTTCGCGCCCGGGTCGCGCTGGCCTGGCGGACGGAAGGGCCCACCGGCCCCGCGGCCGCCGCCGTCCTGGAGCTGCTGCGTACGACCCTCGCCGCGCCGACGACCGGCTGACCGGCGGCCGGGACCGGACGCGAAACCGGACCCGGAACCGGACCCGGAATCGGAACCGGACCCGGAATCGGGGCGTGATCCCCTGGAAGGGCGGCCAGGGTGGGCGCCCCGCCCGATCGGGTACGTCCGCGCGGGAGACTGCCGGGCCACGACGGCGCCGGTCCCGCCATGTGTCCCGCCATGTGTCCCGCCGGGGGCCGACGAGCGCCCGGCCCGGGGGTCACGACGCCGCGGAAGGCGCCCGTTACCGCGCGCCCCGTATCCCGAGGACGTACGCGGCGGTGAGCGCGACGGCGCGGTCCTCGTCCTGGGCCAGCTCCGCGAGGGCGCGTGACGTCGTGGCTCCCGGGATGTCCGCGAGCGCCTGTGCCAGCCGTCGGCGTACGGAGGACTCGACGGGGCGGTGGGCGAGTCGGTCCACGAGTCCGGTGGCGATCCGCTCCGCCACCTCGGGGTCCCGCGCCAGCGCGCTCAGCGCGTCGGCCGCTTCGACGTCATGCGTCTCCTCGGCGATCATCTCGATGAGCGTGGGGATCGCCTCGGTCACCCCACGCGCCGCGAGCTCCGGAGCCGCGTATCTGCGGACCACGACGTCGGGGTGGGTCAGGGCCTCCCGCAGCAGTGCGGTGCTCTCGTCGCCCGGAATCTCCACGATGGACCGGACGGCACGCTTCCGGACCTCGGCGACGGATGAGCCGAGGGCCTCCGCGAGCAGGGCCGGTCCGCCGTCGCCCCCGTGCGCCAGCGCCCATCGCAGCGCTCCGGCGACATTCGGGTCCGTCTCGTTCAGCACGGCCTCGACCAGCGCTTCCACGGTTCCCGGGTCCTTTTCGACCGCGGACAGCGCCGCGCGTTGGCGCGTTCCGGCGTTCTTCGATCCCAACCCCCGGAGGAGCGCCACGATCTGGAGGACGTCCTCCCAGCGGGCGGGTTCCGCGGCACCGATCCGACGGAGCCGCGCGAGCAGTTCCGTCTCGCTCGCGATGCGCTCTCTCGTCCGGCGGACGAGGTCGTCGACGAGGCCCGAGGGCGTGAAGCCCGGATCGTCGAGCGCACGCGCGACATCACGCAGCGACAGGCCCAACGACCGCAGACTCTCGATGTGGAAGATCCGCCGGATGTCCTCGTCGGAGTACTCCCGGTAGCCGCCCTCGGTCCGGTCCGTCGACCGCACCAGGCCGAGCGAGTCGTAGTGCCGGAGCATCCGGGCGCTCACCCCGGACAGTCGTGCCACGTCTCCGATCAACACTGCCTGTCACTCCTCCTGGCCGGTCGTGCCGAGGACCACGATGCGCTTCGCCTCCTCGACCGCCCACTCGAATCCGGCATCCGGGTTGCGCAACAGCCGTTCGGTGGCGATCGCGTGCTGGCGCACGCCTGGGTCATGATCCGTCATCGCGGCACGCAGGGCCGGCACGACCGCCTCACCGAGCGCGATCAGCGCCCGGCTGAGACTCAGCCGCGTCTCCCGCCCGCCGCGCCCGAACTGGGTCGCCAGCACCTCCGCCAGCGCGGGTTCCTCGCCTTCCGGCACGAGTACCACCGCCGCTCGCCAGGCGCTCCGGGCGACCTCGTCGTCGGCGTCGGTCAGCAGCGCCCGTGTGATCGCCGGCCACGCCTGCCGCTCCCCGATCTTGGACAGGGTGTGCAGCGCCTGGCTCCGTGCCTGCGCACGCTCCGAGCGGAGTTCCCCGACCAGAGGCGGGACCGCCGCCGACGACGGATGGCGGGTGAGTGCCCAGGTCAGCATTTCGCGCACATAGAACTCGGGCTCGATCGCGCACCGTTCGACGAGCTTGTCGACGAACTGCGGGTCCGGGGCCGTCCCGACCGCCAGCGCGGCCTGCAGCCGGACCGACGAACTGGGGTTCTCCAGCCCCCGGAGGGCTCGGATCGTGTTCTCCTGCGGCATGGTCATCGGGACCACCTCCTCGACCACAGTGAACGCGTTGTCACCGTGTCAAGGTCAAGCGGAGCCGGTCCGCCGAGCCGGCGTCGGGCGCCCCGCCGGCACGCGGGCCGTCCGGTCCGGGCGGTTACGGGACCACAGGGGCCGCCGCGCCGGTTCCCCTCCCCCGGACCGGGCCACCGGCTCCCGGCCGGTGCTCGCCTCGCCGGGAAGGTCAGCCCAGCCAGAGCGGGAACTTCACTGCCGTCCCGCCCAGTTCGGCCCGCTCCGCCTCGGTCGGGGCCCGCCGCCCCGTGCCGATCAGCAGCGCGTCCTCGTCCGAGAACGACGCGGGGAAGGCGGCTCCGGCGATCCGCTCCAGCATGTCGCGGGACGCGGCGAGTCCCGCCGCGGGCGGTCCGGCCGCGTCCGGGCCGTACGCGACCAGGTCGAGATGGTGCAGCGTCCACTCCAGGACGTACGCGTGGAGGTAGTCGCCCGCGGTGAGGACCTCGTCCCGGGTGCCGACCCGGAGGCCGGGGTCGGCGAGCGCGGCGGCCCGGCCCGCGGCGGAGCCGACGTCGTCGAGGTGGAACGTGAGCAGCCGGGGTTCCTCGTAGGCGGCGGCCAGCCGGACGGTCAGCGCGTCCAGCGGATCGTCGCCGGTCGGGGGCGCGTCCGCGACGTCCCAGTAGGTCACCGCGTCGCGGGTCGGTTCCGCGCGGGTGGGGGTCGCGAGGGTGATCAGTACGTCCTGGGCGTCGATGACCAGGTGGCACACCAGGTCCCTCACGAGCCAGCCCGCGCAGCCGGAGGGTTTCACGAAGTCGTCGTCCGGAAGCCCGGCGACCGCTGTGCGCAACGCCGTCCAGGAGCATGCGAAGAGATCCACCCCGGCACCGTAGTGCGGCGCCGCGAGGGCGGACAAGCACATCGGCACGGGACGGCACAGGCACTCACGCCCCGGACCCGCCCGCCGCCCCCGCACACATGGGCACGTCGCGATCCGGAGCGCCGCCGTCCCACCGCGCGCGGCGGCCACCGCTTCAGAGCACGCAGAACTCGTTCCCCTCGGGATCGGCCATCACCACATGGTCCGGTCTGCCGTCCAGCGCCTCCTCACGGACCACCGTCGCTCCGGCGGCCGTCAGGCGCTCCACCGCCCCGACCACACGCGGCCACCGCTCCTCCCAGGGGGTGTCACGCCCCCCACCGGCCTGCACATCGAGGTGCAGGCGGTTCTTCACGGCCTTCGCCTCCGGCACCTGCTGGAAGGACAGACCGGGCCCCTCCCCGGCGGGATCGGACAGATACGCGCCCTGGTCCCACTCGTCCTCCGGGACCCCGTGGTGTGCGAACCACTCCTCCCAGCTCCCGAACCCGGCGGGCGCGGGCCTCGGCACGTACTCCAGCGCGAGTGCCCAGAACGCGGCCAGCCGCGCCGAGCGCGCGCAGTCGATGGTCAGGCTCCACTTGATTCCCATGTACAGGCCTCCCTCGGTCCGTCACCCGGACCGTATCCGGTGCCACTGACACCGCCGCCCGCGCGACGCCGGGATCCGGGGGCCGGCGACACGGAATTGGCCTTGGCCCCCGGCTCCGTGCCGTGCGTAGGGTCACGGACATGAGGATTCGCATCGTCGACACGTTCACCGACCGCCCCTTCACCGGCAACCCGGCGGGGGTCCTGGTGCTGGATTCCGGGACCTTCGCCGCCGAGGACCGGCTCCAGCGGATCGCCATGGAGCTGAACCTGTCCGAGACCGCCTTCGCCCACCCGCTGCCCCCGGGCGGCGAGGCGGACTGGGCGCTCCGCTGGTTCACCCCGACCACGGAGGTCGACATGTGCGGGCATGCCACCCTGGCCACCGCGCACGTCCTGCACACCACCGCGACGGCGAGCGGCACGGTGCGCTTCGCGACGCGGTGCGGGATCCTCACCACGACCACCCGCCCGGACGGTGCGATCACCCTCGACTTCCCGACGGCCCCGCTGACACCGGCGACCGCCCCGGACGGGCTGGCCGCCGCCCTGGGCGCGGACCCGCTGTCCGTCCACGACACCGGCCCGTTCATCGGCGACCTGCTCGTGGAGCTGTCCGACGAGGCGACCGTACGCGGGCTGACCCCCGATCCCGCCGCGCTGGCCGCCGTCTCCCGGCGGGGCGTCGTCGCCACGGCCGCCGCGCAGGACCCGTCCCGGGGCTACGACTTCGTCTCCCGCGGCTTCTTCCCACGTGTCGGGATCGACGAGGACCCGGTGACCGGCAGCGCCCACACCGCGCTCGCACCCTTCTGGTCGGCCCGGTTCGGCCGCGACGAACTGACCGGACTCCAGGCCTCCGCCCGTTCGGGCCTGGTCCGGACCGCGCTGCGGGGCGATCGCACCCTGCTGACCGGCGAGGCGGTGACCGTCATCGACGGCGAACTGCTCACGGCGCTCTGAGCCCGCGCGGCGGGGACCCGCACACCGCCCCGCGGGCTCCCCGCCCGCCCCCGTTCCTCACGGTGTGGGCAACCAGCCCACCTTCCCCGCCAGCAGCGCGTATCCGACGAAGGCCCCGATGTCCAGCAGGGCGTGCGCCGCCACCAGCGGCCCCACCCGGCCCCAGCGCCGGTACAGCAGCACGAAGACGACGCCCATCACCATGTTGCCGACGAAGCCGCCGATCCCCTGGTACAGGTGGTACGAACCGCGCAGCACCGAACTGGCGACCAGCGCGGCCATCGGCGTCCACCCCAACTGCCCGAGCCTGCGCAGCAGATACCCGACGACGATCACCTCCTCCACGACGGAGTTCTGGAGCGCGGACAGGATCAGGACCGGGAACTTCCACCAGACGTCGGGCAGCGACTCCGGCACCACCGTCAGATTGAATCCGGCGGCCCGCGCCACCAGATAGAAGGCGAGGCCGGCGCTGCCGATGCCCGCCGCGACGAGGGTGCCGCGCCCGAGGTCCGGCCATGGTCTGGTGCGGTCGAACCCGATGGCCCGCAGGCCGGCGCCCTCCCTGATCAGCAGATGCGCGACCAGGGCGACGGGCACCAGAGCCGTCGCGATACCGAAGAGTTGCCAGGCGAGATCCAGCCATGGACGCCCCGGCGCGTACGAACTGTTGAGTGTCGCGGCCTGATCCTTCAAACCCCCTGGTTTCGTCAGTGATCCGACAAAACTGATCAGGGCAGACACCCCGCTGGCCCCCAGCGAGAGAGCCAGCACGAGGATCGTTTCGGACCGCAGAATTCGTCGCGGTACGGCCTCCTGGGGGAAAGAATCAGCCACAAGCCCCGCCTCCACCTGTACACCTGCCTTGAGTTGTGCATTCACGCCCCATCCTGCTCCCCCTCCGGCTAGGGTCTCGAATGCAGGTACGAAGATCATGCGCGACAGGCCGGGGGACAACCACCTTTGCCAGGGGTGTGGTCCCCCTTTTCCTTGTTCATCCTCAAGGAGGGGCACCACCGACATGGGACGTCACAGCTTGCCCGACGAGTACGCCGGCGACGGAAGCGGGGACGGGTCACCGCCGCGCCGTCGGCGCACCGTGGTGATCGCGACCATGCTCGTACTCGCGGTCGCTGCGGGAACGGCCGTCGCGGCGCAGGGCGGGCTGCTGTCGTTCTCGAAGAGCTGCGAGGACTCGGCCGTCCGGCTGTCCCTGATGGCCTCGCCGGACATCGCCCCCGCCGTTCGCGCCGTGGCCGACCAGGCGCGCGAGGACGAGGTACGGTCCGACGGCCGCTGCCTGTACGTGACGGTGGTGGCCCGCGACTCCTACAAGGTCGCCGACGCCCTCTCCGGCAACGGCCACGCCCCGGACTTCCAGGTCTGGCTGCCCGACTCCGACCTCTGGCTCGACCGGGCCAAGGGCTCCGGCGACGGCGTTCCCATCACACCGGGCGACTCCATCGCCTCCTCCCCCGTGACCCTGGCCATGGTGCCGTCCGCGGCCAAGAGCCTGGGCTGGCCCGAGAAGAAGTACACCTGGGCGGAGTTGACGGCTGCGGCCATGGAGTCGGACAAGGTCCGCCTGGGCTCGGCCGACCCGGCGCGCAGCGCCACCGGGCTGCTGGCGCTCGCCGGCATCGGCGCGTCCTCCGAGAAGCAGGGCAAGGACAGCGACACCAGGGTCGCGGCGACCGCCAAACTGCTGGCGCAGCGCATGTCGGACGGGGACACCCAGGTGCTGGGCACGCTGGCGCAGAGCGGTTCGGGCGCCGAACAGGGCAATCCCCGACGCAATCAGGCGGTGCTCCTCTCCGAGCAGGCCGCGTTCGCCCACAACGCGGAGTCGACCGGCGGCGGAAAGGTCGACCTCTTCTACCCCGAGGACGGCACCCCGCTCCTCAACTATCCGTACACGCTGGTCGACGAGACGAGGATGAGCACGGCCGAGGGCCGGGCCGCGATGCGGTTCATGACGCTGCTGAACGAGCCCGGCGCGCAGGCCACGCTGGAGAAGCACGGTTTCAGGGACGTCGACGGCACGGCCGGGGAGTCGGTGGTCGCGGCGGCGGGCGGCAGGAAGCCCCAGCCGTACGCCACCGCTGCCGCCGACGCGCCGACCGCCGAGGCGCTTCAGCAGACCCTCGGCATGTGGACGATCACGGTGCAGAGCGCCCGGCTGACCACGGTCGTCGACGCGTCGGGATCCATGGCCACGCTGGTCCCCGGGCGCAACCAGTCCCGGATGGACGTCACGAAGGCGTCCCTGATCCAGGCCCTCGACCAGTTCACCCCCAACGACGAGATCGGTCTCTGGGAGTTCGCCACCACGCTCGACGGCGAGAAGGACTACCGCAGGCTGATGCCGACCAGCCGGCTCGGCGACCCGGCCAAGGGCGGCGGCACGCACCGCGAGAAGCTCACCGCGGCCTTCGCGGCGCTGAAGCCCGTGCCGGACGGCGCGACCGGTCTGTACGACACCATGCTGGCCGCGTACAAGGACGCCCAGGCGACCTATGTGAAGGGCAAGTTCAACGCGGTCGTCATCCTCACCGACGGATCGAACCAGGACAACCGCTCGATCTCCCGCAGTGCCCTGATCGCGGAACTCAAGCGGATCGCCGACCCCGAGCGGCCGGTTCCCCTCCTCGCCATCGCGGTCGGTCCCGAGGCCGACCGCGAGGAGGTGAACGAGATAGCGAAGGTGACCGGTGGCGGTGGCTACCAGGTCATCGACCCGGCCGAGATCCAGACGGTGATCCTCCAGGCCATCATGACGGCGGGCCAGAACGGTCGCACCTCCGAGGAGTAGCCGAATTCGCGGCCGGACGGCCGCGGAGGCGCGAGCCGCGGGACGGCGAAACCGCTCCGGAGCCGGACCGGGGCGGGCCCGGCGCCCGCCGTACCGGCGTCACCGCCCGGGAACGCTGGTCGGCCAGGTGTGCACGGGCTCCCCGCCGTGCATCAGCTCGGTGTACCGCCGGGTGGTCGCGGCCAGCGCCGCGTGCCGGTCGAGCCCGGTCTCCCGGGCCCGGTGATAGGTGTCGACCTGCCAGGACGCTCCGTTCACCCGTCGCTTGCAGCGCCCCTCGATCACTCCGAGATAGCGGTCGCGGTCCGCGGGTGCGATGTTCCAGGCAGCGAGCCCCGCGGCGGCCAGCGGCAGCAGCTCGTCGCGTACGAGCTCGACGGCCGGCACCCGGGCCAGTCCGCCCGCGCGGCCGGGGCGCGGCCAGAGCAGCTCCGCGTCGATGCCCAGACGGCACGCGGTGTCGAAGTTCTCCTCCGCGGCGGCGAACGGCAGTCTGGTCCACACCGGACGGGACTCGTCGGCGAGCGAGCGCACCAGGCCGTAGTACAGCGCCGCGTTGGCGATCACATCGGTCACGGTGGGCCCGGCCGGCAGGACCCGGTTCTCCACCCGCAGATGGGGTACGCCGTCGACCAGCCCGTACACCGGCCGGTTCCAGCGGTAGACCGTGCCGTTGTGGAGCACCAGCTCCTGCAGCCGGGGCACCCCGCCCTCGTCGAGGACCCGCAGGGGTTCCTCCTCGTCGCCGATCGGGAGCAGCGGCGGGAAGTAGCGCAGGTTCTCCTCGAAGAGCTCGTACGCGGAATCGATCCACCGCTCACCGAACCAGGTCCTGGGCCGCACGCCCTGGTTCTGGAGTTCGGGCGGCCGGGTGTCGGTGGCCTGCTGGAAGAGCGGCGGCCTCGATTCCCGCCAGAGCTCCTTGCCGAACAGGAAGGGCGAGTTGGCGCCGAGCGCGATCTGGACACCGGCGATGGCCTGGGCCGCGTTCCACACGGCCGCGAATCGCTCCGGTGTCACCTGCAGATGGAGCTGGACCGAGGTGCAGGCGGCCTCGGGGGTGATCGAGGCCGAGGTGGAGAGCAGGCGTTCCACACCCTGGATATCGAGGGAGAAATCCTCGCCCCGCGCGGCCACCATTTGATCGTTCAGCAGTGTGTAGCGGTCCGCGTCCGAGAGGTTCGCCAGGACGAGGTCCTCGTGCCGCAGGGTGGGCAGAATACCGATCATCATGATCCCGGCATCCACCTCGCCCGCCTTCCGGTGGGCATATCCGAGCCCGGTCCTCAGCTCCTCGGCCAGCTGATCAAAAACGCGCCCGTCCAGACGGTGCGGGACTATGTTCACTTCCAAATTGAACATCCCGAGTTCCATCTGGAAATCGCTGCTCGCGATGCGCGGGAGAACCTCCCCATTCAGCATCTTCGGCATGCCGTCGGCGCCCGCGAGATTCAGCTCGATCTCCACACCCATGAGGTTGCGGGGCCGGTCGAACCTCCGCTCCGCAAGAAGCCTCTCCAGCCCCTCCAGGCACTGGTGGAGCTTCTTCCGGTACCCATGCCGATCGGCCAGGTCAAAGGCGCCCGCCACGACCTTCTCCCCCATCGGAGCGTCCCTCCCTCAAGTGGCGGCCCGCGGCCCAGGCCGCTCGCGTCACGATCGATAATGCCCAGGGCGGGTGATCCATAACGCCCACGAGAACGCCGCTGACACAGTAATCTGAGGGCGTCGGCCCGAGGCACATTCCAAGGGCATGGCGCACGGCACGTTTGCCCGCCCGGCGCGGATGAAAACGCCGACGTCTTTCGGCCGTCCGCGCCGCAGGAAAAATCCCAGGCGGCGGCTGCGCCGATGACACGGAATCAGTAGATTCTCCGCATAATAAAGTCTTGATACCGCCTTGTCGGCAATGCCTGCGACGGCTAGTGGAATCACCGTGTGAACACGTGTCGTATAAACTCCGCGGACGAGGCAGAGAGTTGACGCACCGGCCCAGTCACCGGCCTCCTCTGGCCCCGCATGCCGACAGCGCCGTCTGCACCCGCCCACGCACCACCGTGTCTCCGAAGTGAGAGGCGACCCACCATGCCGCTGCATGTACACCCGGCTCCCGCGCCCGCTCTGCGCAGCGTTCTCGCGGCACTCGGTTCACCCACCGCGGTCCGCGAAGCCCGCACACCCGCACTCCGGTCCGCACAGGGACCGCTGAGCCCCGAACTCCCGCTCCCCGTCCACGTACTGGAGCGGATCGGTCCGAACGGGCTCGCTCCCGCCACCCGGCTCGCCGGCTGGCGGTTCGTGATCCGCAGCTCGGAGCAGGCCGTCGCCGCGGCGGACACCATGCTCACTCCGGACGGCTGGGCCTTCTCGCACTTCTTCGAGGGCCCCTACATCGCCTCGACCGAACTGGCCTTGCGCCAGGCCGAAACGGTGACCCCGGACCACCAGCCGCGGCTGCTCTCCATCCCGGAGCTCTACATGTTGGCGCTGTGGCTGCACGGCGACACCGGGGCCGACGCCTCCGGCGGGGCGCTCGCCCCCGCCGATCTGCTCGTCCCGCTGGCTCCCGCCCCGCCGGGCATCGCCGCGCACCGCCCGCACCGGGTCGCCGATCTGCTCCGCGTGATGACGCTGCGCATCGCCCCCGGCCCCGGCCCCCTGCTCGGATCCCCGGCCTGAGAACCGGCCTCCGCACCGGCACGCCGTGCCCCGCCACCGTCCCCGGTCGCGGGGCACAGTGCTGGGGGGGCGCACGGTCCGCCCGTCCGGACTAGCCCGTACCGGCCACCCCGAACCACCCGAAGGGACAGTGCAATTGCGGTGAACCGTCCGCGCGGGTGATGCGTCCTGCGGGTAAGGAGAAGTGCTGCTGCGAAATCCCTGCGGAATGACGCCCGTGGGGCAACACTGGGACCGGACCGATCGATACGGGGGGCGGCCATGAACACCTCGTCCAGCCGCAGGGCATTCACTACGACGCAGCGAAAGAACCCAGCCATGTGCCAGCACCAGCCACCATGTCCGACCGCCGACTCAGCCGACCGGGAAGCCGCCCGCCTGACGGCGCACCATCCGGAGCAGGGCTGGAGTCTGCTGTGCAACGGGGTCCTGCTCTTCGAGGACACCGGTGAGCTGCTTCCGGACGGCCAGATCATCGCCCCGCACCGGCCGCTGGCGGCCGACCGGGTGGCGAAGGCCGCCTGACCGCGGCCGGTACGGACGGGGGCCGGCCCGGAGAGCTCTCCGAACCGGCCCCGCCACAGGTCCGCGTCACACGGTGGCGCGCAGGACTCAGTCGTCGTACTCGTCCAGCGGCGGGCAGGAGCAGACGAGGTTGCGGTCGCCGAAGGCACCGTCGATCCGGCGCACCGGCGGCCAGTACTTGTCGGCGGCCGAGACACCGGCCGGGAAGACCGCCACCTCGCGGTCGTACTCGTGCTTCCACTCCCCGCCCAGCATCGCCGCGGTGTGCGGAGCGTTGTGCAGCGGGTTGTCGTCCGCGCTCCACTCGCCGGAGGCCACCTTCTCGACCTCGCCGCGAATGGCGATCATCGTGTCGCAGAACCGGTCGAGCTCCGCGAGGTTCTCGCTCTCGGTCGGCTCGATCATCAGCGTCCCGGCGACCGGGAACGACATCGTCGGCGAGTGGAAGCCGTAGTCGATCAGACGCTTGGCGATGTCGTCGACACTGACGCCGGTGGCCTTGGAGATCGGCCGCAGATCCACGATGCACTCGTGCGCGACCAGACCGGCCGGGCCGTTGTACAGGATCGGGTAGTGCGGCTCCAGGCGCTTGGCGATGTAGTTGGCCGCGAGCACGGCGACCTGCGTCGCACGCTTCAGGCCCTCACCGCCCATCAGGCGCACGTACGCCCAGGAGATGGGGAGGATGCCGGCCGAGCCCCACGGAGCGGCCGAGATCGGTCCGACGCCGGTCTCCGGGCCCGCCGCGGGCTGGAGCGGGTGGTTGGGCAGGTACGGGGCGAGGTGCGCGCGCACACCGACCGGTCCGACGCCGGGGCCGCCGCCGCCGTGCGGGATGCAGAAGGTCTTGTGCAGGTTCAGGTGCGAGACGTCGCCGCCGAACCGGCCCGGCCGGGCGAGACCCACCAGCGCGTTGAGGTTCGCCCCGTCGACGTACACCTGACCGCCCGCGTCGTGCACCTCGGCGCAGATGTCGGCCACGTGCTCCTCGAACACGCCGTGCGTCGACGGGTACGTGATCATGAGGACGGCGAGTTCGTCGCGGTGCTTCTCGATCTTGGCGCGGAGGTCCGTTATGTCGACCTCGCCGTCGTCGGCGGTCTTGACCACGACGACCTTCATCCCGGCCATCACGGCGCTGGCCGCGTTGGTGCCGTGCGCGGACGACGGGATGAGGCAGACGGTGCGCTGGTCGTCACCATTGGCCCGGTGGTAGGCCCGCACGGCCAGCAGGCCCGCGAACTCACCCTGCGAACCCGCGTTCGGCTGAATGGAGACCGCGTCGTACCCGGTGACCTCGGCGAGGCGCTCCTCCAGCTCACGGATGAGAGTGAGGAATCCCTGCGCCTGCTCGGCGGGAGCGAAGGGGTGCAGCGCGCCGAACTCGGGCCAGGTGATCGACTCCATCTCGGTGGTCGCGTTCAGCTTCATGGTGCAGGAGCCGAGCGGGATCATGCCGCGGTCCAGCGCGTAGTCCCGGTCGGCGAGCTTGCGCAGGTAGCGCAGCATCGCGGTCTCGGAGCGGTGCTGGTGGAAGACCGGGTGGGTGAGGATCTCGTCGGTGCGCAGCAGCCCCTCGGGCAGCGCGTCGCCCGCGGTGGCGTCCAGCTCCTCGATGTCCCCGTCGGCGCCGAAGGCGGCCCAGACAGCGGCGATCTGGGTACGCGTGGTGGTCTCGTCGCAGGCGAGGGAGACCAGGTCGGCGTCGACCAGCCGCAGGTTGACCCCGCGCTCACGGGCGTCCGCGACGACGTCGGCGGCCTTCCCCGGGACACGCACGGTCAGGGTGTCGAAGTACGCGCCGGTCACGACGTCGACGCCGGAGGCGCGCAGCCCCTCGGCCAGGATCGTCGCGTAGCGGTGGGTGCGCCGGGCGATCGTCCGCAGTCCGTCCGGGCCGTGGTAGACGGCGTACATTCCGGCCATGACGGCGAGCAGCACCTGGGCGGTGCAGATGTTGCTGGTGGCCTTCTCGCGGCGGATGTGCTGCTCGCGGGTCTGCAGGGCCAGCCGGTAGGCCTTGTTGCCGTCCGCGTCGACGGAGACACCGACGAGGCGGCCGGGGAGGCTGCGGGCGAACTTCTCGCGCACGGCCATGAAGCCGGCGTGCGGCCCGCCGAAGCCCATCGGCACGCCGAAGCGCTGTGTGGTGCCGACCGCGATGTCCGCGCCCAGGTCGCCGGGCGAGGTGAGCAGGGTCAGGGCCAGCAGATCGGCGGCGACCGTGACGATCGCGCCCAGTCCGTGGGCCTGCTCGACGACGGGACGGATGTCCCGCACCGCCCCGGACGCGGCCGGGTACTGCACCAGGACGCCGAAGACACCGCGCTCGGCGATCTCCGCCGGGATGCCGTCGGAGAGATCGGCGACGACGACCTCGACACCGGTTGGCTCGGCGCGGGTCTCGATGACCGCGACCGTCTGCGGCAGGGCGTCGGCGTCGACCAGGAAGACGCCGTTCTTCACCTTGCCGACGCGCCGGGAGAGCGCCATGGCCTCGGCGGCCGCGGTGCCCTCGTCGAGCAGGGAGGCGCCGGAGGTGGGCAGCCCGGTCAGCTCGGCGACCATCGTCTGGAAGTTGAGCAGCGCCTCCAGGCGGCCCTGCGAGATCTCCGGCTGGTACGGCGTGTAGGCCGTGTACCAGGCGGGGTTCTCCATGACGTTGCGCAGGATCACCGGCGGGGTGAAGGTGCCGTAGTAGCCGAGCCCGATCATCGGGGCCAGCACCTGGTTGCGGTCCGCGAGGGCGCGCAGTTCGGCGAGCACCTCGGCCTCGGTGCGCGCGGCGGGCAGCCCGAGGGCCTCCGTGCTCTTGATGACATCGGGCACCGCGGCCGCGGTCAGCTCGTCCAGCGAGCCGTAACCGACCTGGGCGAGCATCTTCGACTGAGCCTCGGCATCGGGACCGATATGGCGCTGCTCGAACGGAATGCCCTGCTCCAGCTGGGAGAGCGGAGTGCGACGGGGGGTCATGGTGGAGGCCTCCTGGTCTGTCACGACCTGCGAGGGGCACCACGGCGCGGGTGCCCGAACGGCCTCCCCCTCTGTCATCTCAACCTGAGAGCTTCACCGGCGCGCCCCGCGGCGTACCGGCTTTCACCGTCGGTGAGGGAGGGATCCGCACCGGCACTCGGCCGCACGAAACCCGCCCTGCTTTCCAGAGTGACCTCGTCCGTGCGGTACGGGGGCCTGAGAGATTCCGGGGAGGATTTGCTCCTTCGGCGCCTTCGGATCAGCTCCGGAGGACTCTCCCGCACGGGGTCAGCAGCCATCACCAGCCTACCAGCGGGGTTCATGGCTGATTTCTCGAGTGGCCAACCACTCGGATCTGCCTTTCTGTAGTGCTTGTGGAGTAGCCGCGACCAGTGGGAGGGTCCGTGCAGACCGACATCGATCCGCGCAGCCTGATCGGCCGCAAGGCGTTCGACCGCAAGGGCACCAAGATCGGGACCGTGGACGAGGTGTATCTCGACGACGCGACCGGTGTGCCCGAGTGGGCAGCCGTACGCACCGGACTCTTCAGCCGGGACGCGTTCGTCCCGCTGGAACCCAGTGAATTCGTGGAGGACACGCTCCGCGTCCCCTTCGACCGCGCGCTGATCAAGGACGCGCCCGACTTCGGGGTCGGCCGTCACCTCTCGCCGGAACAGGAACTCCAGCTCTACCGGCACTACGGTCTGGACTCCCCGCCCGAGGAGCCCGGCCCGGACAGGGACTTCGGCAGACTGGCCGGCCAGGACGAGTAGTCCGCCGGGTCCCGCACCAGGGGCAGCGGATCGGCCGGCCGGAGCTCCGGGTCGTCGATCCGGAACGTACGGACCCGCCCGGGTGGTGACCCGGGCTCCTCGAACCGCACCGTCACCCGGCCCACCCCGCTCCCCTGCACCCAGCCGTGGCCGTGCACGTCATGCCGTACGTCGTGTCCGGCGGGCCAGCGGCGCGCGGCGAGCGTCTCGGCGGTCTCCGGAGCCGGTACCTCGGGATCGTCCGGCGGCCGGGACTCCTCGGCCCCCGCCGCGGGAGCCTCCTCGGCCGTCTCCGCTGCCGAGGCCCGCTCACCGGCGGCCTGGGCGAAGAGGTCCTCCTGCGTGTAGTCGGCGAGGCCCGTGACGCCCACTCCCAGGAGCCGGACGCCTCCGGTGGTGTCCACGGCCTCCAGGAGCCGTGCGGCGGCCTCACGGACCACCGTGGGGTCGTCCGTGGGCCCACGGAGCGTCTCGGACCTCGTGAGCGTCGAGAAGTCGTATCGGCGGACCTTCAGCACCACCGTGCGCCCGGAGCGCCCCGCGCCCCGCAGCCGCTGCACGCACCGGTCGGCCAGCCGTTCGACCTCCGTCCTGATCCGGACCCGGTCGTGCAGATCGGCGTCGAAGGTGTCCTCGACCGACACCGACTTCGCGTCCCGCTCCGCGACCACCGGCCGGTCGTCGTACCCGGACGCCATGCGGTGGAGGGACTGGCCGTGCGCCTTCCCCAGCAGCCGCACGAGCTCGTCCTCACCCGCCTCGACGAGGTCGTCGACCGTGGTCATCCCGGCCCGGCGCAGATGGTCCGCCGTCGCGGGCCCGACGCCGGGGAGGATCCGTACCGGCATGGGCGCCAGCAGGGCCCTCTCCGTGCCCGGCTCTATGAGCAGCAGGCCGTTGGGCTTCGCCTCCTCCGAAGCGATCTTGGCCAGCATCTTGGAACCGGCGAGCCCGACCGATCCGGTGAGCCCGGTGACCGCCCGGATGGCCGTACGCAGCTGCTCACCGATCTCCCGGGACGAGGCCGCACTGTCGGCCGTCCCGCCGGCCTCCAGGTCCACGAAGGCCTCGTCCAGGCTGAGCGGCTCCACCAGCGGGGAGAGCCTCGCGAGCAGTTCCATCACCTGATCGCTCACCGCCCGGTAGAGCTGGAAGCGGGGCACCAGGTAGGCCGCGTTGGGCGCCAGGCGCCGCGCCTGCGCCATCGGCATCGCCGAGTGCACCCCGAAGCGGCGTGCCTCGTACGAGGCGGTGGCGACGACCCCGCGCGGCCCCAGCCCGCCGACCACGACCGGCTTGCCGCGCAGGCTCGGCTTCGCCGCCTGCTCGGCAGAGGCGTAGAAGGCATCCATGTCCAGATGCAGGATGGTGGGCGCGGCTCTCACATCTGTCGATGCTGCCCTACGGCACTGACAACCGCCGCGCCCCGAGGCGTGTCCGGCGCGCTCGGCGGGTCAGCCGGCGCGGTTGCGGCGCCGCGCGAGCTCATCGGTGGGGTTGTTCCCGATGAGGGTCTCGCCGGTGTCCACCCGCTCGCCGTGCAACTGGGAGAGTGCGGCGTCGACGTCCTGCCAGACCACGCCGACCGCGATCCCGAAGACGCCCTGGCCGCCCTGGAGGAGGCTGACGACCTCGTCGGGCGAAGAGCACTCGTAGACCGTCGCGCCGTCGCTCATCAGCGTCATCCGCTCAAGGTCCTGGAACCCGCGGGCCCGCAGGTGCTGGACGGTGGTGCGGATGTTCTGGAGCGCCACGCCCGTGTCCAGGAAGCGCTTCACGATCTTCAGCAGGACGACGTCCCGGAAGCTGTAGAGCCGCTGTGTGCCGGAGCCGTACGCCGGTCGCACGCTCGGTTCCACCAGCCCCGTGCGCGCCCAGTAGTCGAGCTGCCGGTAGGTGATCCCGGCAGCCGCGCAGGCCGTCGGCCCGCGGTAGCCGATGTCGTTGGCCGATGCCACTGCGCCCCCCGCCACCGCCGCCGGTTGAACCGGTTGCATGATGGTGTGGTCGGCTGTACTCCCCTGCTGCGGATACGGCCCACCCGCTGCCGTACCGTCGCCGCTGCTTCTCACGCCGACCTCCGTCCTTGACCTGCCCTCTCGAAGGTAGGCAGTCACTCGGGGTGCGTCAACGATCGCCACACTCGGCACGCCGAGTGATAATCACCCTGAGGGTGGTTTCCCGTGTCTCACGAACGGGAAAGGCTTGCCGGATGCGCTGACGGCGGCCCCGAAGAACGGTCACTGACTGTTGGTACCGAAATCCTCCGGAGAGATCTGATCGAGGAACTCGCGGAACTTCTCCACCTCGTCCTCCTGCTCGTCCGGAATAGCGATGCCCGCGTCGTCGAGCACCCCGTCACTGCCGTAGATCGGCGTGCCGGTGCGCAGGGCGAGCGCTATGGCGTCGGACGGCCGCGCGCTCACCTCGACTCCGCTGGCGAAGACCAGCTCCGCGTAGAAGACCCCTTCGCGGAGGTCCGTGATGCGGACCTCGGTGAGCTCCTGGCCGACGGCCTCGAGCACATCCTTGAAGAGATCATGGGTCAGCGGCCTGGCCGGAGCCATGCCCTGCTGGGCGAAGGCGATCGCGGTCGCCTCACCAGGACCGATCCAAATGGGGAGGTACCGGTCGCCTCCCACTTCACGCAGGAGCACGATCGGTTGGTTGGAGGGCATTTCCACCCGGACACCCACAACGTCGAGCTCGTTCACACAGCAACCCTAGGACGTGCCCGGCAGGTTTGGGTAGTCGGGCACCGGCGCGATCAGTGGAGACGGATGTGCAGAGCGCTCTGCACCAGGGCCGAATGGAGCCTCACGGACAGCTCCGCCAGCTCTTTCGCGGTGGCCTCCGCATGGGCTCTGGTCTGCGGATTCCGGTGCCGGCGCAAGGGTGCGACCACCTGCTCGATCAGCGCGACCTCACGATCCGCGCCCGCACGCACGGCACGCAGGTGACGCGGTTCCAGACCGAACCTGCCCAGATCCGCCACAAGCTTGGCGACGGTGACCATCTCGGAGTCGTAGCCGCCTTCGGCGGTCGGAGTGACCAGGCCGTACGACTCCCACTCGTCGAGGTCGCTCTCGGTGACCTCGGCGGCCGCCAGCAGCTCGGCACGCCCGATCCGGGACGCGGTGGCGCGAACGGCCACCGCGTCCCAGGCACCGTCGGCCGGACCGCCCCCGGACGGCAGAGCGGACTGCTCGCCCCGGGCGAGGGCGTCCAGGTGCTCACGGATGACCTTGAGCGGGAGGTAGTGGTCCCGCTGCATGCGCAGCACCTGAGCCAGCCGCTCCACGTCCGCGCCCCGGAACTTCCGGTAGCCGGAAGGGGTCCGCTGCGGCTCGACGAGTCCCTCGGCCTCCAGGAACCGGATCTTGGAGATCGTGACCTCGGGGAACTCGTCACGCAGCCGCAGAAGCACCGTGCCGATGCTCATCGGACGGTCGTCGGCGGTGGCGGTGCCGGTCACGGCACCGCCCGTCGGTGTTCTCAGCATGGACCTTCCTGGGGTCCCCCGACGGAGTCGGGGGGCGGGTCAGATACCGCGCTGGCTCGCGTAGAAGACCAGCCGGTACTTGCCGATCTGCACTTCGTCGCCGTTGGAGAGGGCGACGGAGTCGATGCGCTCACGGTTGACGTAGGTGCCGTTCAGGCTGCCGACGTCCCCGACCGTGAAGCTGCCGTCCGCGTTCCTGCGGAACTCCACGTGCCGCCGCGACACCGTCACGTCGTCGAGGAAGATGTCGCTCTGCGGGTGTCGGCCGGCCGTGGTCAGCTCACCGTCCAGCAGGAAGCGGCTGCCGGAGTTCGGACCGCGACGCACCACCAGGAGGGCCGAGCCGAGCGGAAGGGCGTCGACGGCGGCCTGTGCCTCGGGCGAGAGGGACGGAAGGGCCGTCTGCCCGGTGGCCTCCGCCTCGTACGCCTCAAGACCGGAGATGGAGATCGTCGAGGTCGTCTCCGAGGCACGCTCGGGGACCCCGCCCCTCAGCGGCGCACCGCAGTTGGAGCAGAAACGGCCGGCCTCGCTGTTGCGGTGCCCGCACCTCGTACAGACCGGCATGGACGAACCCTCCTGCCTGGGGGCGAACTCTCCCCCCGTACCCGAGGTCGGCGATTCCCCGAAACCTATGCGGGCGGGACCGGCAGGGTCAACAGACGACGCGCCGGATGCTCCCGAATTGTCACTGCCCGTACCCGGCACCTGATCACGGAAGAGCGGGCGATCCGTGCCCTGCTCATCCGCCTGGCCATGGCGCGGTGCGCGATGGCGGGCTGCCTCGTCTCGAGCGCTCTTGCCGAACAACTTCCCAAACAACTTCACGGGCGATTCCCCTTGACCGAAATAGACCCGCCCGTGGGGCAGGACGAACCCTGAATGAACACACCTGCCGACCCGGACATCCTCACAACGTCCGTACGCACTCGACAGTTTCCACCACGCACCACCAATACGATGCGGCGACCCCCCGCAACCTCGCGCCCATATCCTTTGCTCCTCGCGTGCCGCGGCATCACGGGGACGACGACCGAGCGTAGTCAGGCTGCTTCGCCGGTCGCAAGGCGTCCACGACGATGTCGTCGGCCCGTGTGACCTGCACGGTGGCCTGCTCCTTCTCCAGTGTCTGCACCACGCCGCCCGGGATGTTCAGCGCCGGCTCCAGATCCTGGGGCTTGCCGATCACCTCGAAGACGTACGGCGCAGTGATCTTATGGTCATCGACCTTGACGTTGCCGCCGTCGCCGGAGAAGTACGTATTGGCCACCACACGCACCCCGTTGACCTCGATCGCCTCGGCGCCCGCCGCCCGCAGCTCCTGGAGCGCGTCGAGCAGCATGTCCGCCTTGACTCCGCTCCCGGGGTCGTTGACGGTGAGGGTGATGCCGGGCCCGTGCGCCGCCACGGTACCCGCGAGGATTCCGAGCTGCCGCTCCTTCTCCAGCGTCTGCTTGCGCGCCTCCTCGGCCTGGTCGGAGCTGTTCTCCAGCTCCGTGCGCTGAGCGGCCAGCCGCTGCTTCTCGTCCTCCAGGCGCTGGGTGCGGTCGTCCAGCTCGTCGAGGATCCGGACCAGGTCCTCCTGCCGGGCGCCCCGCAGCGCGCTGTTGTCGCTGGTGGACCGCACCTGGATGGCGAGCCCGAGACCGAGAACGAACAGCAGGAGCGCGACGACGAGTTGAGCCCGTGTCACCCTCGGCGGCCACAGTCCGGCGACAAGCCGCTGACGACCGGTGAGTTCCTTGGCGGAGCCGGGGATGGGCTCGTCGGCGCGCTCCGGCTCGCCGGGAAGTTCTTCGTTGCTCATCGGCGTCAGGCCCGGAAGACGTGCCGGCGGATGGCCGCGGCGTTGGAGAAGATCCGGATCCCGAGCACGACCACCACACCGGTGGACAGCTGCGCTCCGACACCCAGCTTGTCGCCCAGGAAGACGATCAGGGCGGCCACCACGACGTTCGAGAGGAACGAGACGACGAACACCTTGTCGACGAAGATCCCGTCGAGCATGGCCCGCAGGCCACCGAAGACGGCGTCGAGGGCGGCCACGACGGCGATCGGGAGATACGGCTCGACCACGGCCGGCACCTCGGGCCGGACCAACAGCCCGACCACGACTCCCACGACGAGGCCCAGTACGGCGATCACGATGTGCCCTTCCCTGTGTCTGCCGCACCACTGCCGGTGTCTGCGGCCTTGTAAGGCTCTGCTGTACGTACGATCAGGCTCGGCGCGACCGGGAGGCTGACCTTCTGCTGCGCGGACATGCTCGTCCGGATGTCGAAGGTGTCCTTGAGCGCCTGGAGGTAGCGACCGTCGGCACTGTCCTGGAACGCGGTGCCGAGTCGTTTCCCGTTCCCCACCGCGAGCACCGTGTAGGGCGGGACGAGCGGTCTGTTGTCGACCAGTATGGCGTCGCCCGCCGCGCGGATCGCCGACAGGGCGGTCAGACGCTGCCCGTTGATCGCGATCGCTTCGGCACCGGACTGCCACAGCCCGTTGACGACCCTCTGGAGGTCCCGGTCACGGACCCGGCCGGTATCGGCGAATCCGCTGGTCTCCCTGGGACCGCCACCGCCCTGGTCGGTGTTCTTGGCGTCGTCGACGACGAGTTTCACGCCGGGCCCCTCCACCGGGGTCGCCCCGGCGAGCAGCGCCACCGGTTCCCCCTGGTCGCCGCCGTGCTTCTCCAGCGCCTTGCGCTGGCGCCTGCCCACGTCGTCCCGGAGCTTGTCGACCTGCGACTCAAGGGTGTCGGCGGCCGTCGTCTCGTCGTCGATGCGATCGATCAGCTCCTGGCGCTCCTTGGCGAGGACCGGCGCGGAGACGCGGGCCTCGGCGGCCCCGAGCGTGACGACCAGGGCGGCGAGCACCAGACAGGCGGCGAGGCCGAGCTTCGACTTGAGCGTACGGGGCAGGCCCGCGCTGCCGTCGGCCTTGCGACGCGCCGACGCCTCGGCGTATCCGTCGTCCAGGCTGTGGTCCATCACATTGGTCAGCAGCGACATGGACGCGTCGGGACGCGCGGGTGGCGAGGCGGTACTCCGATCGGGGGGCTGCTGCGACATGCCGCACATCGTCGCACGTCGCCGCCGCTACCGCCGAATGGCCCCACCGGTGTGCCCGCCGGCGTCGTCGGCCGCCGCCGGGCACACCGGAGTCACCGCTACTGACCGGCGCTGTCCACGACCGCCGCCCATTCGTCCAGCAGTGCCTGTGCGGAGGCGTCGTCCGGTCCCTCGGCCCACAGATGGGTGACGGCCTCGGCCCGGTCCGGCAGCACCATCACCCACCGCCCGTCGGCCTCGACCACGCGTACGCCGTCGGTCGTGTCGACGTCGCGGTCTCCGGCGGCCTCCACGACCCGGCGCATGACGAGGCCCTTGACGGCCCACGGGGTGGCGAGGTCCCGACGCAGGACATGGGCGCGGGGGATGCGGGCGTCGATCTGGCTGAGGGTGAGCTGTGTCCTGGCCACCAGCCCGAGGAGCCGCACGAACGCGGCGGTTCCGTCGAAGACACTGCTGAATTCGGGAACGATGAAGCCTCCGCGCCCGTCTCCACCGAAGATGGTGCCTTCCTCACGTCCCACACGCGTCAGGTCGTCCGGCGACGTCGTCGTCCATTCGACCTGTGTGCCGTGGTACGCCGCGACCTGTTCGGCGACGCGTGTCGTGGTGACCGGCAAGGCCACCCGCCCACTGCGCCGTTCGGCCGCCACGAGGTCGAGCAGCACGAGGAGCGCCCGGTCGTCCTCGACGATGCGGCCCCGCTCGTCGACCAGGGAGAGCCGCTCGCCGACCGGGTCGAACCGTACGCCGAACGAGGCCCGCGCCGAGGAGACGATCTCGCCCAGCCGCACCAGTCCGGAGCGCCGGGTCTCGGCGGTCTCGGTGGGGCGTGATTCGTCGAGGCCGGGGTTGATGGTCAGCGCGTCGACACCGAGCCGCCCCAGCAGGCTGGGCAGTACGAGCCCGGCGCTCCCGTTGGAGGCGTCGACGACCACCTTGAGCCCCGCGTCGGCGATCCCCGCGGTGTCCACGTTCCGCAGCAGCGATCCGGTGTACGAGTCGAAGACGCTGGACGGGAAGTGCAGGTCCCCGATCTCGCCCGGGAAGGCGCGCCGGTACTCCTGCCGTGCGTAGACGCGGTCCAGCTTCCGTTGCCGCGCCTGCGACAGGTCCGCTCCCCGTTCGTCGATGAACATGATGTCGACGGAGTCGGGCACGCCGGGGGACGTCCGGATCATGATCCCGCCGGCGCTGCCGCGTGCGGTCTGCTGGCGCGCGACGGGCAGCGGCACGTTCTCCAGGTCCCGGACATCGATCGCGCTGGCCTGGAGGGCCGAGATCACGGCTCTCTTGAGGGCACGGGCACCACGGGAGTGGTCGCGTGCGGTGGTGACCGTCGAGCCCTTCTTCAGCGTCGTGGCGTAGGCCCCGGCGAGCCGGACCGCCAGCTCCGGGGTGATCTCGACGTTCAGGATCCCGGACACCCCGCGGGCTCCGAAGAGATGAGCCTGGCCGCGCGATTCCCAGATCACCGAGGTGTTGACGAAGGCACCGGCCTCGATCGTCTTGAACGGGTAGACGCGTACGTTGCCCTGGATGATCGACTCCTCGCCGATCAGGCATTCGTCCCCGATGACGGCGCCGTCCTCGATGCGGGTCGCCCGCATGACGTCGGTGTTCTTGCCGATCACGCAGCCGCGCAGATTGCTGTGCTGGCCGATGTAGACGTTGTCGTGGATCACTGCCTTGTGCAGGAACGCGCCGCTCTTGACGACCACGTTCGACCCGATGACCGTGTGCTCGCGGATCTCCGCACCGGCTTCGACCTTCGCGTAGTCCCCGATGTAGAGGGGACCGCGCAGCACCGCGTCCGGGTGTACTTCCGCGCCTTCCGCGACCCATACGCCCGGCGAGATCTCGAAGCCGTCGATGTCGACGTCGACCTTGCGTTCGAGGACGTCGGCCTGCGCCTTCACATAGCTCTCGTGGGTGCCGACGTCCTCCCAGTAGCCCTCGGCGATGTAGCCGTAGATGGGCTTGCCTTCCTTCATGAGCTGCGGGAAGACGTCACCGGACCAGTCCACCGAGACATCGGCTTCGACGTAGTCGAACACCTCGGGTTCCATGACGTAGATACCGGTGTTCACGGTGTCCGAGAAGACCTGCCCCCAGGTGGGCTTCTCCAGGAAGCGTTCGACCTGGCCGCCCTCGTCCACGATCGTGATGCCGAATTCCAGCGGGTTCGGCACACGGGTCAGGCACACCGTGACCAGGCCGCCCTTTTCCTTGTGGAAGGCGATGAGATCGGTGAGGTCGAAGTCGGTGAGGGCATCACCGGAAATGACGAGGAAGGTGTCGTCCTTCAGCGCTTCCTCGGCGTTCTTGACGCTCCCCGCGGTGCCGAGCGGTTTCTCCTCGTTGGCGTAGCTGAGCTCCATCCCGAGCTCTTCGCCGTCCCCGAAGTAATTCTTGACCAGCGAGGCGAGAAACTGGACCGTTACGACGGTCTCATTCAGCCCGTGCCGCTTGAGCAGCCGAAGCACGTGCTCCATGATCGGCCGATTGGCTACGGGCAGAAGCGGCTTGGGCATGCTTGAGGTCATGGGGCGAAGGCGTGTGCCTTCGCCGCCAGCCATCACGACGGCCTTCATGTCGGAAACGTCCTCCTTGAAGAGACGACGGTCTGGCCGACTTCGCCCGTCGGGGCATGATCCGGGTCATCAGCGGCGGGCCGGCCACTCTGCGCGGCACCGCGTCAACGAGCTCAATCGGCTACTGCATCCGCCTTGACCAGCCGGCGGACCTGAACGACGTAGAGGATCCCTGCCCACCAATAGAGCGTTGTACCCCAACCTGCGAACGCCCATCCGAAAACAGCGGCCAGCGATGCAAGCCAACCACTTCCGTCGCTGAGCAGCAACAAGGGGAACGCGTACATCAGGTTGAAGGTGGCCGCCTTGCCCAGGAAGTTCACCTGGGGTGGCGGATAGCCGTGACGCCGCAGGATTCCCACCATCACGAGGAGCATCAGCTCACGGGCAAGAAGTGCCGCGGTGAGCCAGAGCGGCAGGATCTCGCGCCAGGTCAGGCCGACGAGAGTCGAAAGGATGTAGAGGCGGTCCGCAGCGGGATCCAGGAGCCGGCCGAGGCTGCTGATCTGGTTCCATCGGCGGGCGAGCTTACCGTCGAGGTAATCGCTGATGCCGCTGAACATCAACACGAGCAGGGCCCAGCCATCGCTCTGGGGGCCGCCGAACACAGGGCGAAGAATCAGCCACAGGAAGAGCGGGACCCCGACAAGGCGAGCCATGCTGAGGATGTTGGGGATGGTGAGGACTCGGTCCGTCTGAACCCGAGTCTCCTGGACCTCCACCCGGGGGCCTCCTGTGTGAAGAACGTGCCAATGATGCCCCCTGACCCTACCCTCAGCCACTCCTGCCGCCTGCACAGGGGTGACGGCAAGGCCCGGTGAACGCAGAAAAGCCCCGTGCCACAAGGGCACGGGGCTTTTCAACAAAAGGAGTTCGGCGGCGTCCTACTCTCCCACAGGGTCCCCCCTG
>NZ_JBHVJA010000027.1:0-13391 GCF_042799335.1 Streptomyces sp. NPDC057697
GCGTCGTCGTGGTCGGCAGCGGTGGCGGTGGCGGTGACCGTGGTCGTGGCGGGCGTCAGCGTCACTTCGTGAACGGGAAGAGTCACCTGCCGCTGAACGACCTGCAAGGGCTGGGAAAGATTCTCCCACAGCACCGCCGTGCGCAGAATGTCATGCCGGTCAACGACACGCTGCAACGCCGAGACGAACTCATCCACCCGCTGCCGGGAGTCGAATCCCAGCACTGTCGGAACGATATACACGTCCCGGCCCTGCTCGGCATCCAGCAGGTGGTGGAAGAAGATGCCCTCCTGTAGAGGTGCCAGCGGGTAAATGTCCGCAATATTTGCCGCACCACCCGGGATCACCTCGGTGATCCGGTCGAGATCGGACTGGGTCAACTCGGCAAGCGTCACCATCTCCGGAGCCAGAACCTCGGCCCCCGCCGGAATCAGGTTCTCCGGCACCACGAACGCCGGACCCGTCCCGTCAACCGCCGCCAGACCGGCGGGCGTCGGCGTCTGGAACAGCGCCCGTACCGATAGGGAAATGCCGCGCGAGCGCAGGCGCTCCGTGAGGGTCACCGCCAGGAGCGAATGCCCACCCAGCTCGAAGAAGTTGTCGTCGATGCCGACCCGGTCCAGGCCCAGGATGTCAGCGAACGTCTCACACAGAAGCTGCTCGTTCACCGTGCGCGGAGCCCGGTAGGCCGTTTCGAGGGCGGCGGTGTGATCGGGCGCCGGCAGGGCGCGCCGGTCGAGCTTGCCGTTCACCGTCAGCGGCAGCGCGTCGAGTACGACGATCGCGGACGGGACCATGTAGTCCGGCAGGACCGCCCCCAGACCGGCCTTGACCTGCGACAAGTCCACGGCCGTTTCTTCACCGGCCACGAGGTAGGCGGCGATGCGCTTGTCGCCGGGCACGTCCTCGCGAACGATCACCGCGGCCTGCGCCACACCCTCCTGAGCCAACAGCGCCGCCTCGATCTCACCCAGCTCAATGCGGTAGCCGCGCACCTTGACCTGGTCGTCCGTACGGCCGAGGTAGTCCAGCGTCCCGTCCGCACGCCAACGCGCCAGGTCACCCGTGCGATACATCCGCTCACCCGCCGCACCGAACGAGCACGCAACGAACCGCTCCGCCGTCAGACCGGGACGGTTCAGGTAGCCCCGCGCCAGCTGGACACCCGCGAGGTACAGCTCACCGGGAACACCCACCGGAACGGGTTGCAGATTCGCGTCCAGGACGTACACGCGGGTGTTGCCCACCGGACCACCGATCGGCACGGTCTCCGTACCCGGCCGGCACTCCCACGCCGTCACATCGATCGACGCCTCCGTCGGACCGTACAAATTGTGCAGCGGAACATTCAGAACGTGCAGGAACGCATCCCGCAGCTCCGGCGACAACGCCTCACCACTGGTGAACACCGCCCGCAACGACGAACCGCACTCCCGCGCGGCAGGCTCCAGAAGAAACACCTGCATCATCGACGGAATGAAATGCGCGACCGTAACCCGCTCCGCACGAATCAACTCCGCCAGATACCCCGGATCCCGATGCCCATCCGGCCGCGCAACCACCAACACCGCGCCGACCGTCAACGGCCAGAAGAACTCCCACACCGACACATCGAAACCAACCGGAGTCTTCTGCAACACCCGATCCGACGCATCCAGCCCATAATCCGCCTGCATCCACGCCAGACGATTCACCACACCCTCATGCGCAACCACCACACCCTTGGGACGCCCCGTCGAACCCGACGTGTAGATGACGTAAGCAGGGTGCTCCGGACGATGGTCCGCACGCACCGGATCCGAATCCGGCTGGTGGCCGAGCGCAGTGGCCGTCCCGGACACGTCCAGGTCGATGCGCCGCGTACCCGAGTCCGCGGCCATGCTGATGGCGAGACCGGTACTGGTGGTGAGCAGGGCAGTCGGGCGGCTGTCGCCCAGCGTCGTCGCCAGGCGTTCGGCCGGGTAGTCCGGGTCCAGCGGCAGATACGCCGCCCCCGTCTTCACCACGGCCAGCAACGAGACCACCAGGTCCACCGACCGCGGCAGGCAGATCGCGACCAAGCCCTCCGGGCCCGCTCCCTCGGCCACCAGCAGATGAGCCAGACGATTCGCCCGCGCATTCAACTCCGCATACGACACGCTCTCGCCCTCATGCACCACCGCAACCGCATCAGGCGTCCGGGCGGCCTGCGCCTCGAACAGCTCCGGCAGCGTCGCCACCGGAACCTCACGCGCCGTGTCGTTCCACCCCGACACCACCAACGCACGCTCGCGCTCACCCAGAACCGGAACCCGGTCCAGCACCACGCCGGACCCCTCCTCCAGCCCCGCCACCAGATTCAGCACCGCAGTCTCGAACAGACCACACACCACACCCGAATCCATCGGAGCAGCAGCCTGCACCACGAACCGGAACCCGACACCCGTGTCATCGACCGACACCGTCAACGGATAATTCGTCCGCTCCTGCCCGAAGAGCGGCGTCACACCCGCAAGCTCAACCCCACTACCATCCGCAGCCCCACGACTGTGCCGATAGTTGAGAAGTGACGTGAACAACGGACTCTGCGCGGGGAGGCTGGTGGCCTGCTGTGCCAGGGCCAGCGGCGCGTGCTCGTGCCGCAACAGTTCGCCGAGCTGGGCCTGTACGGTGCCCAGGCCCTGGTCCAGGGGCTGGGTCGCGTCGACCCGGATGGGCAGCGTGTTGATGTAGAGGCCGGGGGTACGGTCGGAAGCCTCTCCGGCCTCCATGCGCCCGAGCAGGACGGTTCCGAAGACGGGGTGTGACTGGCCGGTCGTCGCGGCGGCCACCCTCGCCCAGGCCAGGTGGAAGAACGCCGCCGCACTCACACCATGACGACGCGTCTGCGCCCGCAACCGCTCAGCGACCTCCGAGGCGAGCTCCACCACCGTCTCACCGGTCCCGCTGCCATCGCTATGGGTGTCCATGACGCCGTAGGGAGCGGTCGGCTCCTCCACCTCCCCGAGCACCCGCTCGAAGTAGGCACGATGCTGCTCCGCAGAGACCGCCAGACGCGAGTACGCGACGAAATCACGGTACGGAGCAGGCTCGGGAAGCCGCGCCTCCTCGTGCTCCAGATGCGCACGCACCTCGTCGAGAAGGATCTCCAACGCCTGGTGATCACGGGTCAGATGATGGCTCCGCAACGCCATCAGCCAGCGATTCCCACCCGGATCATGAGCGATCGTGACATCGATCATCGGTGCCAGCCGGATGTCCATCGACGCCGGACATGCCGCGAGCAGCAGAGCCGTCGCGTCATCACCAGGACTCCGGGAGAGCACGACCTCCTCGACCCTCAACGGCGCCTTCCGCTGGACGATCTGCAAGGGCTGGGAAAGGTTCTCCCACAGCACGGCCGTGCGCAGAATGTCATGCCGGTCAACAACACGCTGCAACGCCGAGACGAACTCGTCCACCCGCTGCCGCGAGTCGAGCCCCAGCACCGTCGGAACGATATAGACGTCCCTGCCTTGCTCCGCGTCCAGCAGGTGGTGGAAGAAGATGCCCTCCTGCAACGGCGCCAGCGGATAGATGTCTGCGATATTCGCCGCACCACCCGGGGTCGCCTCGACGATCCGGTCGAGATCGGACTGGGTCAGCTCGGCAAGCGTCACCATCTCCGGAGCCAGAACCTCGGCCCCCGCCGGGATCAGGTTCTCCGGCACCACGAACGCCGGACCCGACTCACCGACAAGCCCAGCCAGCCCGGCCGGCGTCGGCGTCTGGAACAACGCCCGCACCGACACCGACACCCCACGCGCCCGCAACCGCTCCACCAACGTCACCGCCAGCAGCGAATGCCCACCCAGCTCGAAGAAGTTGTCGTCGATGCCAACCCGGTCCAGGCCCAGGATGTCGGCGAACGTCTCACACAGGAACTGCTCGTCCGGCGTACGCGGAGCCCGGTAGGACACCTCCAGCGCGGCCGTATGATCCGGGACCGGCAACGCACGCCGGTCCAGCTTGCCGTTCACCGTCAGCGGCAACGCGTCGAGTACGACGATCGCGGACGGCACCATGTACTCCGGCAGCACCGCCTCCACACCGGCCTTGACCTCCGACTGGTCCAAGGCGGCGTCCGAACTCGGCACGAGGTACGCCGTCAGCCGCTTGTCGCCGGGCACGTCCTCACGGACGATCACCGCGGCCTGCGCCACAGCATCCTGCCCCAGCAGCGCCGCCTCGATCTCACCCAGCTCGATCCGGAAACCACGGACCTTCACCTGGTCGTCGGTGCGGCCCATGTAGTCCAGCGTCCCGTCCGCACGCCACCGCGCCAGGTCACCCGTGCGATACATCCGCTCGCCCGCCGCGCCGAACGGGCAGGCGACGAACCGTTCCGCCGTCAGACCCGGACGGTTGAGGTAGCCGCGCGCCAGCTGGACACCCGCGAGATACAGCTCACCGGGAACACCCACCGGGGCAGGTTGCAGATTCGCATCGAGGACGTACACGCGGGTGTTGCCCACCGGACCGCCGATCGGCACGGTCTCCGTACCCGGCCGGCACTCCCACGCCGTCACCTCGATCGACGCCTCCGTCGGACCATAGAGGTTGTACAGCGGAACGTTCAGGTCATGCAGGAACGCATCCCGCAGCTCCGGCGACAACGCCTCACCACTGGTGAACACCGCCCGCAACGACGAACCGCACTCCCGCGCGGCAGGCTCCAGAAGAAACACCTGCATCATCGACGGAATGAAATGCGCGACCGTAACCCGCTCCGCACGAATCAACTCCGCCAGATACCCCGGATCCCGATGCCCATCCGGCCGCGCAACCACCAACACCGCCCCGACCGTCAACGGCCAGAAGAACTCCCACACCGACACATCGAAACCAACCGGAGTCTTCTGCAACACCCGGTCCGATGCGCCGATCCCGTAGTCCGCCTGCATCCACGCCAGACGATTCACCACGCCCTCATGCGCAACCACCACACCCTTGGGGCGTCCCGTCGAACCCGACGTGTAGATGACGTAAGCGGGGTGCTCCGGACGATGGTCGGCACGCACCGGATCCACCACCGGCATTCCCGACAGAGCCAGGTTCACCGCCGGGTCATCCAGAACAACCCGCCGCACACCCGCATCCGCACCCAGGTCGGCATCCGTGGTCGTACCGGTCGTGATCAACGCCATCGGACGACTGTCAGCCAGCGTCGCCACCAACCGCTCCACCGGATAGTCCGGATCCAGCGGCAGATACGCCGCCCCCGCCTTCACCACGGCCAGCAACGAGACCACCAGGTCCACCGACCGCGGCAGGCAGATCGCGACCAAGCCCTCCGGGCCCGCCCCCTCGGCCACCAGCAGATGCGCCAGACGGTTCGCCCGCGCATTCAACTCCGCGTACGACACGCTCTCGCCCTCATGCACCACCGCAACCGCATCAGGCGTCCGGGCGGCCTGCGCCTCGAACAGCTCCGGCAGCGTCGCCACCGGAACCTCACGCTCCGTGTCATTCCACCCCGACACCACCAACGCACGCTGCTGGTCATCCAGAACCGGAACGCGGTCCAGCACCATGCCGGACGCTTCCTCAAGCCCCGCCACCAGATTCATCACCGCAGTCTCGAACAGACCACACACCACACCCGAATCCATCGGAGCAGCAGCCTGCACCACAAACCGGAACCCGACACCCGTGTCATCGACCGACACCGTCAACGGATAATTCGTCCGCTCGGAGGCATAGAGGATCTCGATGCCGACGGTCTCGCTCTCCGACGGGTCGGCCTGCGCGGGGGCAGCCGCCGGGCTGTGGCGGTAGTTGAGGAGCGAGGTGAACAGCGGGCTCTGAGCAGGGAGGCTGGTGACCTGCTGTGCCAGGGCCAGCGGCGCGTGCTCATGCGCCAGAATTTCACCGAGCTGGGCCTGTACGGTGCCCAGGCCCTGGTCCAGGGGCTGGGTCGCGTCGACCCGGATGGGCAGCGTGTTGATGTAGAGGCCGGGGGTGCGGTGGGCCGTGCCGCCCGCGTCCATACGTCCCAGAAGGACGGTTCCGAACACGGGGTGTGACTGGCCAGTCGTCGCGGCGGCCACCCTCGCCCAGGCCAGATGGAAGAACGCCGCCGCACTCACACCATGGCGACGCGTCTGCACCCGCAACCGCTCAGCGACCTCCGAGGCGAGCTCCACCACCGTCTCACCGGTTCCACTACCGTCACCGTGCGTGTCCAGGACACCGTAGGGAGCGGTCGGCTCCTCCACCTCACCGAGCACCCGCTCGAAGTAGGCACGGTGCTGCTCCGGCGAAACGGCCAGACGCGAGTACGCGACGAAATCACGGTACGGAGCAGGCTCGGGAAGCCGCCCCTCCTCGTGCTCCAGATGCGCGCGCACCTCGTCAAGAAGAATCTCCAACGCCTGGTGATCACGGGTCAGATGATGACTCCGCAACGCCATCAGCCAGCGATCCCCACCCGCATCATGCGTAATCGTCACATCGATCATCGGAGCCAGCCGGATGTCCATCGACCCCGGACACGCCGCGAGCAGCAGAGCCGTCGCATCATCACCAGGACGCCGGGAGAGAACAACCTCCTCAACCCTCAACGGCGCCTTCCGCTGAACGACCTGCAACGGCTGCGAAAGGTTCTCCCACAGCACCGCCGTCCGCAGAATGTCATGCCGGTCAACAACACGCTGCAACGCGGAAAGGAACTCGTCCACCCGCTCCCGGGAACCGAACCCCAGCACCGTCGGCAGAATATAGACATCCCTGCCCTGCTCCGCGTCCAGCAGGTGATGGAAGAAAATACCCTCCTGCAACGGCGCCAGCGGATAGATATCCGCGATATTCGCCGCACCACCCGGAATCGCCTCGACGATCCGGTCCAGATCAGCGGCAGTCAGCTCCGCAAGCGTCACCATCTCCGGCGTCAGGACTTCGGCCCCCGCCGGTATCAGGTTCTCCGGCACCACGAACGCCGGGCCCGTCCCGTCAACCGCCGCCAGACCAGCGGGCGTCGGCGTCTGGAACAGCGCCCGTACCGACACGGGCACACCACGCCTACGCAACCGCTCCGTGAGGGTCACCGCGAGGAGCGAGTGCCCGCCCAGCTCGAAGAAGTTGTCGTCGAGACCGACCCGGTCGAGCCCGAGTACCTCGGCAAACGCCTCGCAGACCAGCCGCTCGTCCTCGGTCCTCGGAGCCCGGTAGGACACTTCGAGGGCGGCGGAGTGGTCGGGGGCCGGCAGGGCCCGCCGGTCGAGCTTGCCGTTCACCGTCAGGGGCAATGCGTCCAGCGTGAGGATCGCGGACGGGACCATGTAGTCCGGCAGGACCGCCCCCAGACCGGCCTTGACCTGGGAAGTCTCCGCCTCTGCACCCTCGGCGGCCACAAGGTAAGCGGCGATACGCTTGTCGCCGGGCACGTCCTCGCGAACGATCACCGCGGCCTGCGCCACGGCATCCTGAGCCAACAGCGCCGCCTCGATCTCACCCAGCTCTATGCGATAGCCGCGCACCTTGACCTGGTCGTCCGTACGGCCCAGGTAGTCCAGCGTCCCGTCCGCACGCCAACGCGCCAGGTCACCCGTGCGATACATCCGCTCACCCGCCGCACCGAACGGGCACGCCACGAACCGCTGCGCCGTCAACCCCGGACGGTTGAGGTAGCCGCGCGCCAGCTGGACTCCAGCGAGATAGAGCTCACCGGGCACACCCACCGGAACGGGTTGCAGATTCGCATCCAGGACGTACACGCGGGTGTTGCCCACCGGACCACCGATCGGCACGGTCTCCGTACCCGGCCGGCACTCCCACGCCGTCACATCGATCGACGCCTCCGTCGGACCGTACAAATTGTGCAGCGGAACATTCAGAACGTGCAGGAACGCATCCCGCAGCTCCGGCGACAACGCCTCACCACTGGCGAACACCGCCCGCAACGACGAACCGCACTCCCGCGCGGCAGGCTCCAGAAGAAACACCTGCATCATCGACGGAATGAAATGCGCGACCGTAACCCGCTCCGCACGAATCAACTCCGCCAGATACCCCGGATCCCGATGCCCATCCGGCCGCGCAACCACCAACACCGCCCCGACCGTCAACGGCCAGAAGAACTCCCACACCGACACATCGAAACCAACCGGAGTCTTCTGCAACACCCGATCCGACGCGCCGATCCCGTAGTCCGCCTGCATCCACGCCAGACGATTCACCACACCCTCATGCGCAACCACCACACCCTTCGGGCGCCCCGTCGAACCCGACGTATAAATCACATACGCAGAATTCTCCGGACCATGCCCCACACGCACCGGATCCACCACCGGCATCCCCGACAGAGCCAGATGCACCGCCGGATCATCCAGAACAACCCGCCGCACACCCACATCCGCACCCAGGCCCACACCGCCGGCGGTCACCACCGCCACCGGACCACTGTCGGCAACCGTCGCCACCAACCGCTCCACCGGATAATCCGGGTCCAGCGGCAGATACGCCGCCCCCGCCTTCATCACCGCCAGCAACGACACCACCAGGTCCACCGACCGCGGCAGACAGATCGCGACCAGACCCTCCGGGCCCGCTCCCTCGGCCACCAGCAGATGCGCCAGACGGTTCGCCCGCGCATTCAACTCCGCGTACGACACGCTCTCGCCCTCATGCACCACCGCAACCGCATCAGGCGTCCGGGCGGCCTGCGCCTCGAACAGCTCCGGCAGCGTCGCCACCGGAACCTCACGCGCCGTGTCGTTCCACCCCGACACCACCAACGCGCGCTGCTGGTCATCCAGAACCGGAACGCGGTCCAGCACCATGCCGGACGTTTCCTCAAGCCCCGCCACCAGATTCAGCACCGCGGTCTCGAACAGACCACACACCACACCCGAATCCATCGGAGCAGCAGCCTGCACCACGAACCGGAACCCGACACCCGTGTCATCGACCGACACCGTCAATGGATAATTCGTCCGCTCCTGCCCGAAGAGCGGCGTCACACCCGCAAGCTCAACCCCACTACCATCCGCAGCCCCACGACTGTGCCGATAGTTGAGAAGCGACGTGAACAACGGACTCTGCGCCGGAAGACTCGTCGCCTGCTGCGCCAGGGCCAGCGGCGCGTGCTCATGCCGCAACAGCTCGCCCAGCTGAGCCTGCACGGTGCCCAACCCCTGACCCAACGCCTGCGTCGCGTCGACCCGGATCGGCAGCGTGTTGATGTACAGGCCGGGGGTGCGATGGGCCGTGCCACCCGCGTCCATACGTCCCAGGAGAACCGTTCCGAAGACGGGGTGGGACTGGCCGGTCGTCGCGGCGGCCACCCGCGCCCAGGCCAGATGGAAGAACGCCGCCGCACTCACACCATGGCGACGCGTCTGCACCCGCAACCGCTCAGCGACCTCCGAGGCGAGCTCCACCACCGTCTCACCGGTTCCACTACCGTCACCGTGCGTGTCCAGGACACCGTAGGGAGCGGTCGGCTCCTCCACCTCCCCGAGCACCCGCTCGAAGTAGGCACGATGCTGCTCCGCAGAGACCGCCAGACGCGAGTACGCCACGAAATCACGGTACGGGGAGGGCTCGGGAAGCCGCGCCTCCTCGTGCTCCAGATGCGCACGCACCTCGTCGAGAAGGATCTCCAACGCCTGGTGATCACGGGTCAGATGATGACTCCGCAACGCCATCAGCCAGCGATCCCCACCCGGATCATGAGCGATCGTGACATCGAGCATCGGTGCCAGCCGGATGTCCATCGACGCCGGACATGCCGCGAGCAGCAGAGCCGTCGCGTCATCGCCAGGGCTCCGGGAGAGTACGACCTCCTCGACCCTCAACGGCGCCTTCCGCTGAACGACCTGCAACGGCTGGGAAAGGTTCTCCCACAGCACCGCCGTCCGCAGAATGTCATGCCGGTCAACGACACGCTGCAAGGCCGAGACGAACTCGTCCACCCGCTGCCGCGAGTCGAGCCCCAGCACCGTCGGAACGATATACACGTCCCGCCCCTGCTCCGCGTCCAGCAGGTGGTGGAAGAAAATACCCTCCTGCAAGGGCGCCAGCGGATAGATATCCGCGATGTTCGCCGCACCACCCGGAATCGCCTCGACGATCCGGTCCAGATCAGCGGCAGTCAGCTCCGCAAGCGTCACCATCTCCGGAGCCAGAGCCCCGGCCCCCGCCGGAATCAGGTTCTCCGGCACCACGAACGCCGGACCCGACTCACCGACAAGCCCAGCCAGCCCGGCCGGCGTCGGCGTCTGGAACAACGCCCGCACCGACACCGACACCCCACGCGCCCGCAACCGCTCCACCAACGTCACCGCCAGCAGCGAATGCCCACCCAGCTCGAAGAAATTGTCATCGAGACCCACCCGCTCCAGCCCGAGCACCTCGGCAAACGCCTCGCAGACCAGCCGCTCGTCCTCGGTCTCCGGAGCCCGGAAGGACACCTCCACCACCGCCGTGCGGTCGGGAGCCGGCAGGGCACGGCGGTTCAGCTTGCCGTTCGCGGTCAGGGGCAGGGCATCCAGTACAACGATCGCGGACGGCACCATGTACTCCGGCAGCGCCGCCGCAACGCCCGCCCGCAGCGCAGCGGTGTCCACCGCCGGGCTCACCGCGGGATCCACCGCCGTGCCGTCAGCCGTTCCCTCGGCGGGAACCACGTAGGCGGTCAGCCGCTTGTCCCCGGGAACGTCCTCGCGCACAACCGCGACAGCCTGGGTGACGCCCGGCTGGCCGAGGAGAGCGACCTCGATCTCGCCGAGCTCGATGCGGTAGCCGCGTACCTTCACCTGTTCGTCGGTACGGCCGAGGTAGTCCAGCGTCCCGTCCGCACGCCATCGTGCCAGGTCGCCCGTCCGGTACATCCGCTCACCCGCCGCACCGAACGGGCACGCCACGAACCGCTCCGCCGTCAGACCCGGACGGCCCAGGTACCCCCGCGCCAGGCCGCTGCCTGCGATGTACAACTCGCCCGGCACACCGGCAGGCACCGGACGCAACGCGGCATCCAGCACATACACGCGGGTGTTGAGGATCGGCCGGCCGATGGAGACAGGGGTGTCCGCCGTGACGGTAGAGGCTGTGGACCAGATGGTCGTCTCGGTCGGGCCGTAGAGGTTGGTGACGGAGACGGCCGTCTCGGCCAGGGTACGGGCGAGTTCGGCGGGGAGTGCCTCGCCGCCGACGAGCGCGCGTACCGACCGCAGGGCACGGTCGCCCGCGAGCGCCTGCCACAGGCTTGGCGTGGCCTGCATGACCGTGACGGACTCATGGGCGACAAGGGACCGCAGGGCTTCAGGGTCGCGTACCTCGTCACGGTCGGCGAGGACGACCGTGGCACCGGACAGCAGGGGCTGATACAGCTCAAGCCCCGCGATGTCGAAGCCGATCGTGGTGACGGCGAGCAGCCGGTCGTTCTCGTCGATGCCCAGGCGGTCGTTCATGGCCGCGAGGAAGTTGTTCAGCGCGGCGTGCGGGACGACGACGCCCTTGGGGCGGCCGGTGGAGCCCGACGTGAAGATGACGTAGGCGGGGTTCTCCGGGTGGTGCCCGGGGCGCGCCGGGTCCGTCACCGGCTGCCGGCCCAGGGGGTCGGACACGGCGGGGTCGTCCAGGTCGATCCGCCGGGCGCCCGCCTCGGCGCCCAGGCGCGCGTCCATGGTGGTGCCGGTGGTGATCAGCACCGTGGGACGTCCGTCGGCCAGCGTCGCCGCCAGGCGTTCGGCCGGGTAGTCCGGGTCTAGCGGCAGGTATGCGGCTCCCGTCTTGGTGACCGCGAGCAGCGAGGTGACCAGATCGGTGGAGCGCGGCAGGCACACCGCGACCAGTTGCTCGGGCCCGACCCCGTCGGCCCTCAGCAGGTGGGCCAGTCGGTTGGCCCGCGCGTTCAGCTCCGCATACGTCAGTGCCACCCGTTCCGTGCCACTGCCGAACACCACCGCGACGGCGTCGGGTGTCCGGGCGGCCTGTGCCTCGAAGAGGTCCGGGAGGGTCGCGGGGCGCATCTCGCGCGCGGTGTCGTTCCAGGCGGCCAGCAGCTGTTCGTACTGCTGGTCGTCGAGGACGCCGATCCGGTCCAGCCGGGTGTCCGGGCGCTCCTCCAGGGCGCCGACCAGGTTGTCGACGGCGGTGTGCAGCAGCCCGCACACCGTCTCGGAGTCGATCGGGTGACCGGCCTGCACGGAGAGCCGGAACCCGACACCCGTGTCGTCGACCGATGCCATGAGCGGGTAGTTGGTGCGCTCATGGCCGTACAGGACCTCGATGCCCGCGAGGCCGGTCCCGCCGTCTGCGGCACCCGGGCTGTGGCGGTAGTTGAGGAGCGAGGTGAACAACGGGCTCTGCGCGGGGAGGCTGGTGGCCTGCTGCGCCAGGGCCAGCGGCGCGTGCTCGTGCCGCAACAGCTCGCCCAGCTGGGCCTGCACCACGCCCAGGCCCTGGCCCAACGCCTGCGTCGCGTCGACCCGGATCGGCAGCGTGTTGATGTAGAGGCCAGGGGTACGGTCGGAAGCCTCTCCGGCCTCCATGCGTCCGAGCAGGACGGTTCCGAAGACGGGGCGGTTCTGGCCGGTCGTCGCGGCGGCCACCCTCGCCCACGCCAGATGGAAGAACGCCGCCGCACTCACACCATGGCGACGCGTCTGCGCCCGCAACCGCTCAGCGACCTCCGAGGCGAGCTCCACCACCGTCTCACCGGTTCCACTACCGTCACCGTGCGTGTCCATGACGCCGTAGGGAGCGGTCGGCTCCTCCACCTCCCCGAGCACCCGCTCGAAGTAGGCACGATGCTGCTCCGGCGAAACCGCCAGACGCGAGTACGCCACGAAATCACGGTACGGAGCAGGCTCGGGAAGCCGCCCCTCCTCGTGCTCCAGATGCGCACGCACCTCGTCGAGAAGGATCTCCAACGCCTGGTGATCACGGGTCAGGTGATGGCTCCGCAAGGCCATCAGCCAGCGATCCCCACCCGGATCATGAGCGATCGTGACATCGATCATCGGTGCCAGCCGGATGTCCATCGACGCCGGACATGCCGCGAGCAGCAGAGCCGTCGCGTCATCACCAGGACTCCGGGAGAGCACGACCTCCTCGACCCTCAACGGCGCCTTCCGCTGAACGACCTGCAACGGCTGGGAAAGGTTCTCCCACAGCACGGCCGTCCGCAGAATGTCATGCCGGTCAACAACACGCTGCAACGCGGAAAGGAACTCGTCCACGCGCTCCCGGGAACCGAACCCCAGCACCGTCGGCAGAATATAGACATCCCTGCCCTGCTCCGCGTCCAGCAGGTGATGGAAGAAAATGCCCTCCTGCAAGGGCGCCAGCGGATAGATATCCGCGATGTTCGCCGCACCACCCGGAATCGCCTCGACGATCCGGTCCAGATCAGCGGCAGTCAGCTCCGC
>NZ_JBHVJA010000028.1:0-8860 GCF_042799335.1 Streptomyces sp. NPDC057697
ATGTGGAATACGCGGGCGTATGTGTTGGATGCGCGGTTGCGTCCGGTGCCGGTGGGGGTGTCGGGTGAGTTGTATTTCGCGGGTGTCCAGCTGGCCCGGGGTTATTTGAACCGTCCGGGGTTGACGGCGGAGCGGTTCGTGGCGTGCCCGTTCGGCGCGGCGGGTGAGCGGATGTACCGGACGGGTGACTTGGCGCGGTGGCGTGCGGACGGGACGCTCGACTACCTCGGCCGTACGGACGACCAGGTCAAGGTCCGCGGCTACCGCATCGAACTGGGCGAGATCGAGGCGGCCCTGCTGGGGCAGGAAGGTGTGGCGCAGGCCGCGGTGATCGTTCGCGAGGACGTGCCCGGTGACAAGCGCATCGTCGCTTACGTCGTGCCCGGTGGCGGCGCGGTCGTGGACTTGCCACGGGTCAAGGCCGGTGTGGGGGCGGTGCTGCCGGAGTACATGGTGCCGTCCGCGATCGTCGTACTCGACGCGTTGCCGCTGACGGTGAACGGCAAACTGGACCGGCGTGCGTTGCCGGTCCCGGATCATACGGCCGCGCTGGAGGTGTCCTACCGGGCTCCGCGTACGCCGGACGAGCAGTTCCTGTGTGAGACGTTCGCCGACATCCTGGGCCTGGACCGGGTCGGCATCGATGACAACTTCTTCGAGCTGGGTGGGCATTCGCTGCTGGCGGTGACGCTGGTGGAGCGGTTGCGGGCGCGTGGTGTCTCGGTGTCGGTGCGGGCGTTGTTCCGGACGCCGACGCCGGCCGGGCTGGCTGCGGGCGAGAGTGCGGGTGCTGGTCCGGCGTTCGTGGTGCCGGAGAACCTGATCCCGGCGGGGGCCGAGGCCCTGACGCCGGAGATGGTGACGCTCGCCGAGCTGACTGCCGCTGATCTGGACCGGATCGTCGAGGCGATTCCGGGCGGTGCGGCGAATATCGCGGACATCTATCCGCTGGCGCCGTTGCAGGAGGGCATCTTCTTCCACCATCTGCTGGACGCGGGGCAGGGAAGTGATGTCTATATCGTTCCCACGGTGCTGGGATTCGACTCTCGGCAGCGGGTGGACGAGTTCATCACCGCGTTGCAGTCCGTGGTGGATCGGCATGACATCCTGCGGACGGCGGTGCTGTGGGAGAACCTTTCCCAGCCCTTGCAGGTCGTCCAGCGCCAGGCGACCCTTCCCGTCCACGAAGTGACGCTTGCTCGTACTGACGGCGACGATGCTTCGGCTCTGCTGCTCGCGGCGTGCCCGGCGTCGATGGACATCCGCCTGGCACCGATGATCGATATCACGATCGCCCATGACACCGTTGGTGCCGACGCGGGCCGTTGGCTGATGGCGTTGCGCACCCATCATCTGACCCGTGATCACCAGGCGTTGGAGATTCTTCTCGACGAGGTGCGTGCGCATCTGGAGCACGAGGAGGCGCGGCTTCCCGAGCCTGCTCCGTACCGTGACTTCGTCGCGTACTCGCGTCTGGCGGTCTCTGCGGACCAGCATCGTGCCTACTTCGAGCGGGTGCTCGGGGAGGTGGAGGAGCCGACCGCTCCCTACGGTGTCCTGGACACGCACGGTGACGGCAGCGAGACCGGTGAGACGGTGGTGGAGCTCGCCTCGGAGGTCGCTGAGCGGTTGCGGGTGCAGACGCGTCGCCATGGTGTGAGTGCGGCGGCGTTCTTCCATCTGGCGTGGGCGAGGGTGGCCGCCGCGACGACCGGCCAGTCACACCCCGTCTTCGGAACGGTCCTGCTCGGGCGCATGGAGGCCGGAGAGGCTTCCGACCGTACGCCTGGCCTGTACATCAACACGCTGCCGATCCGGATCGACGCGACCCGGACCCTGGACCACGGCTTGCGGACGGTCCAGGATCAATTGGGCGAGTTGTTGGCGCATGAGCATGCCTCATTGGCGTTGGCACAGCAGGCGACGAGTCTTCCGGCGCAGAACCCGCTGTTCACCTCGATTCTCAACTACCGCCACAGCAGGCCGAGTTCCGACTCCGTGCCGGGACAGCTTCCGGACACCGGGATCGCGGGAATCGACATTCTCCACGCTCAGGAGCGGACGAATTATCCGTTGACGGTGTCGGTCGATGACACGGGTGTCGGGTTCCGGTTTGTGGTCCAGGCTGCTGCTCCGATGGATTCGGGTGTGGTGTGTGGTCTGTTCGAGACTGCGGTGATGAATCTGGTGGCGGGGCTTGAGGAGGGGTCCGGCGTGGTGCTGGACCGGGTTCCGGTTCTGGGTGAGCGCGAGCGTGCGTTGGTGGTGTCGGGGTGGAATGACACGGCGCGTGAGGTTCCGGTGGCGACGTTGCCGGAGCTGTTCGAGGCGCAGGTGGTTCGGACGCCTGATGCGGTTGCGGTGGTGCATGAGGGCGAGAGCGTGTCGTACGCGGAGTTGAATGCGCGGGCGAATCGTCTGGCTCATCTGCTGGTGGCCGAGGGGGCGGGCCCGGAGGGTCTGGTCGCGATCTGTCTGCCGCGGTCGGTGGATCTGGTGGTGTCGTTGCTGGCGGTGGTGAAGGCGGGGGCGGCGTATCTGCCGCTGGATCCGGATTATCCGGTGGAGCGGTTGGTGGCGACGGTTGCCGACAGTGGTCCGGTGGCGGTGGTGACCGCTGGTGGTGTGGGCCTGGGTGCGGATGTGGGTGTGCGGCGGGTTGTTCTGGATGATCCGGCGGTGCATCTGGCTCTGTCGGGGATGCCGGATTCGGATCCGGTGCGTGTGGGTCATGGTCCGGAGAATTCTGCGTATGTGATTTATACGTCGGGCTCGACGGGGCGTCCGAAGGGTGTGGTGGTTGCGCATGAGGGTGTGGTGAATCGTCTGGCGTGGATGCAGGCGGATTATGGGCTGGATGCGTCGGATCGGGTGTTGCAGAAGACTCCGGTTGGTTTCGATGTGTCGGTGTGGGAGTTCTTCTGGCCGTTGACGGTCGGGGCTGCACTGGTGGTGGCGAGGCCGGATGGGCATCGGGATCCGGGGTATCTGGCGGAGTTGATTCGTGCGGAGCGGGTTACGGTCGCGCATTTCATTCCGTCGATGATGCAGGTGTTTCTTCTGGAGCCTGCTGTGCGGGAGTGCGGTTCGTCGTTGCGGGCGGTGTTCGCGAGTGGTGAGGCGTTGTCGCCGGAGCTGCGGGATGCGTTCCTGCACGTTCTGAATGTTCCGCTGCACAATTTGTACGGTCCGACGGAGGCGTCGATCGATGTGACGGCGTGGGAGTGCCGGCCGGGTACGGAGACCGTGCCGATCGGCGGTCCGGTGGGCAACACCCGCGTGTACGTCCTCGATGCGAATCTGCAACCCGTTCCGGTGGGTGTTCCCGGTGAGCTCTATCTCGCGGGAGTCCAGCTGGCGCGCGGCTACCTCAACCGTCCCGGTCTGACGGCGGAGCGGTTCGTCGCGTGCCCGTTCGGCGCGGCGGGCGAGCGGATGTATCGCACGGGTGACCTGGCGCAGTGGCGGGCGGACGGGACGCTCGACTACCTCGGCCGTACGGACGACCAGGTCAAGGTGCGCGGCTACCGCATCGAACTGGGCGAGATCGAGGCTGCCCTGCTGGGGCAGGAAGGTGTGGCGCAGGCCGCGGTGATCGTTCGCGAGGACGTGCCCGGCGACAAGCGCATCGCCGCCTACCTCGTGGCCGGTGAAGAAACGGCCGTGGACTTGTCGCAGGTCAAGGCCGGTCTGGGGGCGGTCCTGCCGGACTACATGGTCCCGTCCGCGATCCTCACGCTGGACGCATTGCCCCTGACGGTGAACGGCAAGCTCGACCGGCGCGCCCTGCCGACCCCGGACCACTCCGCCGCCCTCGAAGTGTCCTACCGGGCTCCGAGGACCGAGGACGAGCGGCTGGTCTGCGAGGCGTTTGCCGAGGTGCTCGGGCTCGACCGGGTCGGTCTCGATGACAACTTCTTCGAGCTGGGTGGGCATTCGCTCCTGGCGGTGACCCTCACGGAGCGGTTGCGTAGGCGTGGTGTGCCCGTGTCGGTACGGGGGCTTTTCCAGACGCCGACGCCCGCCGGTCTGGCGGCGGTTGACGGGACGGGTCCGGCGTTCGTGGTGCCGGAGAACCTGATCCCGGCGGGCGCCGAGGTTCTGGCTCCGGAGATGGTGACGCTTGCCGAGCTGACCCAGTCCGATCTCGACCGGATCACCGAGGCGATCCCGGGTGGTGCGGCGAACATCGCGGACATCTATCCGCTGGCGCCCCTACAGGAGGGCATCTTCTTCCACCACCTGCTGGACGCCGAGCAGGGCCGGGACGTGTATATCGTTCCCACGGTGCTGGGATTCGACTCCCGGCAGCGGGTGGACGAGTTCATCACCGCGTTGCAGAGCGTGGTGGATCGGCATGACATTCTGCGCACGGCGGTGCTGTGGGAGAACCTTTCCCAGCCCTTGCAGGTTGTCCAGCGGCAGGTGACTCTTCCCGTTCACGAAGTGACGCTGACGCCCGCCACGACCACGGTCACCGCCACCGCCACCGCTGCCGACCACGACGACGCACCGGCCCGACTGCTCGCGGCCTGTCCGGCGTCGATGGACATCCGGCTGGCACCGATGATCGATGCCACGATCGCTGCCGACACCGGCGAAACCGGTGAGGGCCGTTGGCTGATGGCCTTGCGTACTCATCACCTGACCCGTGACCACCAGGCCCTGGAGATCCTCCTTGACGAGGTCCGTGCGCACTTGGAGCACAAGGAGGGGCGGCTTCCCGAGCCTGCTCCGTACCGTGATTTCGTCGCGTACTCGCGCCTGGCGGTCTCTGCGGAGCAGCACCGTGCCTACTTCGAGCGGGTGCTCAGCGAGGTGGAGGAGCCGACCGCTCCCTACGGCGTCATGGACACGCATGGTGACGGCAGCGGGACCGGTGAGGCCGTGCTGGAGCTTGCTCCGGAGACGGCCGGGCGGTTGCGGGTGCAGACGCGTCGCCATGGTGTGAGTGCGGCGGCGTTCTTTCATCTGGCCTGGGCCCGGGTGGCCGCCGCGACGACCGGCCAGAGCCGCCCCGTCTTCGGAACGGTCCTGCTCGGGCGTATGGACGCGGGCGGCACGGCCCATCGCACCCCCGGCCTCTACATCAACACGCTGCCCATCCGGGTCGACGCGACCCAGCCCCTGGACCAGGGCCTGGGCACCGTACAGGCCCAGCTCGGCGAGCTGTTGCGGCACGAGCACGCGCCGCTGGCCCTGGCACAGCAGGCCACCGGCCTCCCGGCCCAGAGCCCGTTGTTCACCTCGCTCCTCAACTACCGCCACAGCAGGCCGAGTTTCGACTCCGCGCCGGGGCAGCTTCCGGACACCGGGATCGCGGGGATCGAGATCCTGCACGCGGTCGAGCGCAACAACTACCCGGTGACGGCCTCCGTCGACGACACCGGGGCGGACTTCAGGATCACCGTGCACGCGGCCGCGCCGGTCGACTCCGAGACGGTGTGCGGGCTGCTGCACACCGCCGTCGAGAACCTGGTCAGTGCCCTGGAGGAGCGCCCGGACACCCGACTGGACCGGATCGGCGTCCTCGACGACCAGCAGCACGAACAGCTGCTGACCACCTGGAACGACACCGCGCGCGAGATGCGCCCCGCGACCCTCCCGGCTCTCTTCGAGGCACAGGCCGCCCGGACACCCGACGCGGTGGCCCTCGTGCGGACCCGCAGCATGGACGAGAACTCCGTGCAGGGCGCGCTTCCGGCGGACGGCGCGGGCCACGAGACGGTGACGTACGCCGAACTCGATGCGCGTGCCGACCGGCTCGCCGGTGTCCTGGCCGGCCACGGGGCGGGCCCGGAGACGCTGGTCGCGGTGTGCATGCGGCGTTCCACGGAACTCGTGACAGCCTTCCTGGCCGTGTCCAAGGCCGGTGCGGCGTTCGTCCCGCTCGACCTGCGCTCGCCGGTATCGCGCATGGCGGCCGTCCTCTCGGACGCTCGGGCGCACCTGCTGCTGGCCGACACCGACCTGCGCGAGCACGACGTCGTGCGTACGGCGGCGGAGCAGGGCACCCAGGTCGTCTTCATCGACGGCGCTGCGCTCGCCGAGCCGGAAACGGCGGAGACCGCGGCCGTTCGTACGCCGCGGGTGCTGCCGGACCAGGCCGCGTACGTCATGTACACGTCCGGATCTACCGGTACCCCGAAGGGCATCGTCACCACCCACGCCGACGTCGCCGCCCTCCTGCGGGACTCCCGCTGGAACGTCGGCCCGGCCGACCGGGTTCTCTTCCACGCCCCCCACGCGTTCGACGCGTCCACCTACGAACTGTGGGCCCCGCTCGTCCACGGCGGCAGTGTCTCCATCGCCCCTGAGGTCAAGCTCGACAGTTCCGCTCTGCACCACCTGATCACCGACACCCGGGTCACCCACATCCACGTCACCGCCGGGCTGTTCCGCGTCATCAGCGAGGAACACCCCGAGATCTTCACCGAGGTGACGGAGGTCCTCACCGGCGGAGACGTCGTACCGCCCGCAGCGGTCACGCGTCTGCTCGGCGCCCTCCCGCACCTGACCGTCCGCCATCTGTACGGCCCCACCGAGACCACCCTGTGCGCCACCCAGCACCTGGTCACCACCGAAGCCGACCCCGGGCACACGCTTCCCATCGGAAGCCCGATGGACGACACCCGGGTGTACGTGCTGGACGCCGCACTGCGGCCGGCGCCGGTCGGCGTGCCCGGTGAGCTGTACATCGCCGGTACCGGTCTGGCGCGGGGGTATCTGAACCGTCCGGGTCCGACGGCGGAGCGGTTCGTGGCGTGTCCGTTCGGTGCGGAGGGTGAGCGGATGTACCGGACGGGTGACCTGGCGCGTTGGCGTGCGGACGGGACGCTGGACTACCTGGGCCGCACCGACGACCAGGTCAAGATCCGTGGCTTCCGGATCGAGCTGGGCGAGATAGAGGCGGCCCTGCTCGACCGGCCCGGCGTGGCCCAGGCCACCGCGATCGTCCGCGAGGACACCCCCGGCGACAAGCGCATCACCGCCTACGTCGTGCCCACCGAAGGCACGACCATGGACACCAACGCAATCCGGACCGACCTGACGGCACTCCTGCCGGACTACATGGTCCCCTCCGCAGTACTCGTACTCGACACGCTGCCGCTCACGGTGAACGGGAAACTCGACCGCCGCGCCCTCCCGGCCCCGGACCACACCACCGCACTGGAGGCCACCTACCGGGCCCCGCGCACACCGGACGAGCAGCTGATGTGCCAGGCGTTCGCCGACATCCTGGGCCTGCCGCAGGTCGGCATCGACGACAACTTCTTCGACCTCGGCGGACATTCACTCCTCGCCACCCGGCTCGTCAGCCGCGTCCGCTCGACCCTTCAGGTCGAACTTCCCCTCCGGGCCGTCTTCGAGAGCCCCACCGTGGCCGCGCTGGCCCCGCGGCTGTCCAAGGCCGACCGGGCGGCGCCCGCACTGGTGGCCACGGCGAGGCCGGATGTGGTGCCGCTCTCCCTGGAACAGCGACGGATGTGGTTCCTGAGCGAGCTGGAGGGAACGAATGCCTCCTACAACATCCCGCTGACGCTCCGGCTCGAAGGCCCCCTGGACCGACCGGCGCTCGAAAGCGCCCTGCGGGACGTGGTGCGGCGGCATGAAGTGCTGGGAACGGTGTTCCCCGCCCCGGGAGGAGAGCCGCGCCAGCAGGTCCTCACCCCGGACGCGTACCACTGCGACCTGACCGTGGTCGAGACCGCGGAGGCGAACCTCGGCCCCGCTCTGGCGGAGACCGCCTCGCGCCCCTTCGACCTGAGCGCCGAGATCCCGATCCGGGCGACCCTGTTCGCGGTCGGACCGGACGAACACGTGCTCCTGGTCGTGATCCACCACATCGCCGGTGACGGATGGTCGATGCGGCCCCTGGCACAGGACCTCTCGGCCGCCTACGCGATGCGCCGTCTCGGCCGTACGCCCGACTGGGCCCCCCTTCCGGTCCAGTACACCGACTACACGATGTGGCAGCGCGAACTGCTCGGGGCCGACGACGACCCGGAGAGCGTGGTGTCGCGACAGCTCTCCTACTGGCGGAAGGCCCTCGACGGCGCCCCCCAGCAGCTCGACCTGCCCACGGACCGTCCTCGCCCCACCGCCCTGACACACCGTGGCGGCGTGGTGGAGCTGGCCATCCCCGCCGAGCTGCACGAGAACCTGGCCCGGCTCGCGCGTGCCGAAGGGGTGACCATGTTCATGGTGCTCCAGACCGCCCTGGCCACGCTGTTGTCCCGGCTCGGCGCGGGTACGGACATCCCGCTCGGCACCGCGGTCGCCGGCCGGACGGACTCGGCCATGGAAAGCATGGTGGGCTTCTTCGTCAACACCCTGGTGCTGCGGACGGACCTCTCGGGTTTGCCCACCTTCTCCGACCTCCTCCACCGGGTGCGGGAAGCGGGGCTGGAGGCGTTCGCGCACCAGGACGTTCCCTTCGAGCGACTGGTCGAAAGCCTGGCCCCCGCCCGCTCACTGACCCATCACCCCCTGTTCCAGGTCATGCTGGTCCTGCAGAACAACGAGAGCGCCGCACTCGACCTGCCCGGTCTCCGCGTGAGCGGCATGCCGATCGGCAGCAGGCCGGCCAAGTTCGACCTCGACTTCACCTTCGAGGAGCGCTTCACGGACGAACGGCGCCCCGACGGGCTGCTGGGCCGGATCGTCTACGCCCACGACCTCTTCGACCAGCGAACGGTCGAAGAGTTCGGCTCCAGGCTGCACCGCGTCCTGGCGGCCATGGCCACGGATCCCCGTCAAAGGGCCGGTCGGGTCGAGGTGTTGGGTGAGTGTGAGCGTGCGTTGGTGGTGTCGGGGTGGAACGACACGGCGCGTGAGGTTCCGGCGGTGACGTTGCCGG
>NZ_JBHVJA010000029.1:0-6284 GCF_042799335.1 Streptomyces sp. NPDC057697
GCGTTGCGTGCGGGTGAGTGTGAGTTGGCGCTCGCGGGTGGGGTGACGGTGATGGCGACGCCGGAGGCGTTTGTGAATTTCAGCCGTCAGCGTGGTTTGGCGGCTGATGGTCGTTGCAAGGCGTTCGGGTCGGGTGCGGACGGCACCGGGTGGGCCGAGGGTGTGGGGATGCTGTTGGTGGAGCGGTTGTCCGATGCTCAGCGTCTGGGGCATCCGGTTCTTGCGGTGGTGCGGGGCAGCGCGGTCAACCAGGACGGTGCCTCCAACGGCCTCACGGCGCCCAATGGGCCGTCGCAGCAGCGCGTCATCAAGCAGGCGCTCGCCTCTGCCGGCCTCACTCCCGCTGACGTCGACGCAGTGGAAGGACATGGCACGGGGACGTCGTTGGGTGATCCGATCGAGGTGCAGGCGCTCCAGGCCACGTACGGACAGAACCGCACCGACGAACGGCCTCTGTGGTTGGGGTCGTTGAAGTCGAACATCGGGCATGCGCAGGCTGCGGCGGGTGTGGGCGGGATCATCAAGATGGTGATGGCGTTGCGGGCGGGTGTGCTTCCGCGGACGCTGCATGTGGAGGAGCCGTCGCCGCATATCGACTGGTCTGCGGGTGAGGTGCGTCTGCTTGGTGAGCAGATGGTGTGGCCGGAGTCGGGCGGGGCGCGGCGGGCTGGGGTGTCGTCGTTCGGGTTCAGCGGCACCAACGCGCACGTGATCATCGAGCAGGCTCCGGAGCCTGCCGACGGGCCGGTCCAGGCCGAGTCCGGGGGCGGGGGTGTGGTGCCGTGGGTGCTCTCGGGTGCTTCTCCGGAAGCTCTGCGGGCGCAGGCGGCGCGGTTGGGTTCGTTTGTTGCGGGGCGGGCTGAGTTGCGGCCGGTGGATGTGGCGTTCTCTCTTGCGACGACGCGTGGGGCGCTGGAGCATCGGGCGGTCGTTGTGGGTGGTGAGCGAGACGAGCTTGTGGCGGGTTTGGGTGAGTTGTCTCTTGTCGGGCCTGTGGTGGAGGGCATGTCCGCTTTCTTGTTCACGGGTCAGGGTGCTCAGCGGTTGGGTATGGGGCGGGAGCTGTATGAGGTGTTCCCGGTGTTCCGGGGTGTGCTGGACGAGGTGTGTGCGGAGCTGGACGGGGTGTTGTCGCGTGGGCTGCGTGAGGTGATGTGGGGTGGGGACGGGGAGGTGTTGTCGCGGACGGAGTTTGCTCAGCCGGCGTTGTTCGCGGTGGAGGTGGGGTTGTTCCGGTTGTTGGAGTCGTGGGGGGTTGTGCCGGATGTGGTGGCGGGGCATTCGATCGGTGAGATCGCTGCTGCTCATGTGAGTGGGGTGTTGTCGTTGGCGGATGCGTGTGTGCTGGTGGCGGCTCGGGGCCGGTTGATGCAGGCGTTGCCCGCTGGTGGGGTGATGGTGGCGGTGCAGGCGTCCGAGGCGGAGGTGCTGCCGCTGCTGGAGGGGATCGGGGATCGGGTGGGTGTTGCCGCGGTGAACGGGCCCGAGGCCGTGGTGGTCTCCGGTGCCGGGGCCGAGGTCGAGGAGGTGGCCGCCGTCCTGGAGGCCAGGGGCCGTCGGGTGAAGCGGCTTGCTGTGAGTCATGCGTTCCACTCGCCGTTGATGGAACCGGTCCTGGAGGACTTCCGTGCGGTGGTGGAGGGGCTTTCGTTCCGTGAGCCGTCGGTTCCGTTCGTGTCGGCGGTGACCGGTTCGGTGGTGGGCGCGGAGATTGCCGCGCCGGAGTACTGGGTGCGGCATGTGCGGGAGGCGGTACGGTTCGCCGACGCGTTGCAGGCCCTGCATGCTTTCGGGGCCAGGCGGTTCGTGGAGGTGGGCCCGGACGCCGTACTGACCGGGCTGGTTGAGCAGACGCTTGAGGTGGATGCTGTTGCGGTGCTGCGGCGGCGGGTGCCCGAGGTGCGGGCGGTTGTCGAGGCGGCTGGTGGTTTCTTCGCGCGGGGTGGTTCGGTCGACTGGTCGGCGGTGCTTGCGGGTGGTCGGCGGGTGGAGTTGCCGACGTATGCCTTCCAGCACGAGCGGTACTGGCTGGATGCCCCGGCCGGGGCCGGTGATGTCACGGCTGTGGGTCTGAGCGCGGCACGGCATCCGCTGCTAGGCGGTGCTATCACGCTCGCCGACCGCTCGGGTGTGCTGCTCACCGGGCGGCTGTCACTGGCGACCCATGCCTGGCTGTTGGACCACGCGGTCCATGGCACCGTCGTCGTGCCCGGCACCGCGCTGGTGGAACTGGCGCTGCGGGCCGGTGAGGAGGTCGGCTGCGACACAGTCGAGGAGCTGACCCTTCAGACGCCGTTGGTGCTCTCGGCGACCGGCGCCGTCCAGGTGCAGATCGTCGTCGGTGAATTGGACGCCCATAACCTACGCCCGATCGACGTGTACTCCCGCGTCGAGGACGAGACTGCCGACGCCCCCTGGACCTGCCATGCCACCGGCCGCATAGCCTCCGGAACCGAAACCTCGGAGAACGCTGACGAATTCGCCGTCTGGCCACCGCGCGACGTGGTTCCGGTCGACATCGCCGGCTTCTACGACGCGATGGCCGACCGGGGCTTTGACTACGGGCCCGTTTTCCAGGGTCTGCGTCGGGTCTGGCGGCGCGGTGACGAGGTGTTCGCCGAGATCGCGCTGCCAGAGGAAGCAGCCAGCACAGCGGAGGAGTTCGGGGTGCACCCGGCGCTGCTGGACTCCGCCCTGCACGCTGCCGCAGCGGCGGCCGACGAACAGGTCGACGGTGCACGTGTCCCCTTCTCGTGGCGTCGCGTTGCGCTGTACGCAGCGGGTGCCACGGCCCTTCGAGTCCACCTCACCTCCACGGAGGAGAGCATTACCCTCCGAGTGGCGGACACAGAAGGCCAGTTGGTGGCCTCCGTGGAGTCGCTGGTACTGCGTGAGGTGAGTCCGAAGCAGTTGTCGGTCCGGGACGATGCCGATTCCCTGTTCGGGGTGGAGTGGGTTCCCGCTGCCGGTGGTGGCACGGCGGAGGCCGACTCGTGGGCGGTGCTGGGGGATTCGCCTCTGGGTGATGGTGGTCTCGCGTTCGCGGATGTGGATGAGCTGCTTGCGGCTTATGGTTCGGTTGTGCCGGGCACGGTTGTTGTGGAGTGTGTGCCGGTTGGTGGTGGTTCGGTTCCGGATGCGGTGCGGGATCAGCTGGCTGATGTTCTTGGTCTGGTGCAGCGGTGGGTTGCTGAGGAGCGGTTGGCGGATTCGCGGTTGGTTGTGTTGACGCGCGGTGGGGTGGGTGTGTTGGGTGGTGAGTTGGTGGATGTGCGGGTTGCTCCGGTGTGGGGTTTGGTGCGTGCGGCTCAGTCGGAGTTTCCGGGGCGGTTCGTGCTGGCGGATCTTCCGGTGGGTGCGGGTGCGGAGGAGCTGGCGGCCGGGCTGGGGTGTGGTGAGTCGCAGTGGGCGGTGCGGGACGGGTCGGTTCGTGTCCCCCGTCTGGTCGCAGTTCGCACGGCAAGCACCGAAGTCCTCGACGCTGCGGCCGCCTACGGGCAGGGCCCTGTCCTTGTCACTGGGGCGTCCGGTGCGCTGGGCGGTCTCGTGGCCCGGCATTTGGTGTCGGTGCATGGTGTGCGGGAGTTGGTGTTGGTCAGTCGGCGTGGGCCGGCGGCTGAGGGTATGGACGTGCTGTGTGATGAGCTTGCCGCTCAGGGTGCGGCTGTAGAGGTGCAGGCGTGTGATGCGGCTGACCGTGACGCGTTGGCGCGGGTCCTGGACGGTCGTGAGCTGACGGCCGTGGTCCATGCGGCGGGTGTGCTGGATGATGGTGTGCTGGAGTCCCTGGACGCGTCTCGCCTGGACGGGGTGTTGCGTCCGAAGGTGGATGCGGCGTGGAATCTGCACGAGTTGACCCGTGACCTCGATCTGTCGGCGTTCGTGGTGTTCTCGTCTGCTGCTGGTGTTTTCGGGAACGCGGGTCAGGCGAATTACGCTGCGGCGAACGTGTTCCTGGATGCTCTTGCCCAGTCCCGTCGTGCTGAGGGTTTGCCTGGTCTGTCGTTGGCGTGGGGTCTGTGGGCCGGGTCGAGTGCGATGACCGCGGGGCTGGGTGAGTCGGACCGTCAGCGGATTGCACGGCTCGGTGCGGAAGCGCTGAGCGAGACCGAAGGGCTTGAACTGCTCGACCGGGCGGTCGCGGGTGACCAGGACGGCGGCCTGCTGGTTCCTGTTCGGCTTGATCTTGGTGCTCTGCGTTCTGCTGATGTGGCGGTTGAGCTGGTGCCGCCGATGTTGCGGGGGTTGGTGCCCGGCCGGGGCCGGGCCCGTCGCAGGGCCGCAGGTGTGGGGGGTGGTGGTAGTGAGCTTGCTCGTACGCTTGGCGCGTTGGATGGGTCGGCGCGTGCGGCCCATGTGCTGGGTCTGGTCCGGTCGGCTGTTTCGACGGTGCTGGGGCATGCTTCGCCGGAGGCGGTCGAGCCCGAGAGGCAGTTCCGGGATTTGGGCTTCGACTCGTTGACGGCGGTGGAGTTGCGTAACCGTCTCACCTCTACGACTGGTTTGAGGCTGCCTGCGACCCTGGTTTTCGATTATCCGACGCCTGCCGCTCTTGCCGGGTATGTGCTGGCCGAGGTGGTGGGCGAGGCCGAGCATGCCACGGCCGCCCTGGCGCCGGTCGGGGGCGGGGTCGACGAACCCATTGTGATCGTTGGGATGAGTTGCCGTTATCCCGGTGAGGTCATGACGCCGGAGGATCTGTGGGATCTGGTTCTTTCCGGTGGTGACGCGGTGTCGGAGTTTCCCTCCGACCGTGGCTGGGACCTGGAGAATGTCTATCATCCCGATCCTGATCATCCTGGTACGACCTACTCCCGTGAGGGCGGTTTCCTGCACCGTGCCGCCGAGTTCGACCCGGCGTTCTTCGGGATCTCGCCGCGCGAGGCGCTGGCGATGGATCCGCAGCAGCGGTTGCTGCTGGAGACGTCGTGGGAGGCCTTCGAGCGCGCGGGCATCGACCCGGCCACCCTGCGCGGCAGCCGGACCGGCGTATTCGCGGGAGTGATGTACCACGATTACGCATCACGTCTGCGCGAGGTGCCAGGGCATATGGAAGGGCTGATGGGAACCGGCACGGCCGCCAGCGTGGTCTCCGGCCGACTGTCGTACACCTTCGGGCTTGAGGGCCCGGCGGTCACCGTCGACACCGCCTGCTCGTCATCGTTGGTGGCGCTGCACCTCGCCGTCCAGGCGTTGCGTGCGGGTGAGTGTGAGATGGCTCTCGCGGGTGGGGTGACGGTGATGGCGACACCGGGCGCATTCGTGAATTTCAGCCGTCAGCGTGGACTCTCGCCTGACGGGCGTTGCAAGGCGTTCGGGTCGGGTGCGGACGGCACCGGCTGGGCCGAGGGCGCGGGAATGCTCCTGGTGGAGCGAATGTCCGACGCCCAGCGTCTGGGGCATCCGATCCTTGCGGTGGTCCGGGGCAGCGCGGTCAACCAGGACGGCGCCTCCAACGGCCTCACCGCGCCCAATGGGCCGTCGCAGCAGCGTGTCATCAAGCAGGCGCTCGCCTCTGCCGGCCTCACTCCCGCTGACGTCGACGTGGTGGAAGGACATGGCACGGGGACGTCGTTGGGCGATCCGATCGAGGTGCAGGCGCTCCAGGCGGCCTATGGGCAGAACCGCACCGAGGAACGGCCTCTGTGGTTGGGGTCGTTGAAGTCCAACATCGGGCACACGCAGGCTGCCGCGGGAGTCGGCGGGATCATCAAGATGGTGATGGCGTTGCGGGCGGGTGTGCTTCCGCGCACGCTGCACGTGGAGGAGCCGTCGCCGCATATCGACTGGTCGGCGGGCGAGGTGCGTCTGCTCGGTGAGCAGATTGACTGGCCCGAGTCGGGCGGGGCGCGGCGGGCCGGGGTGTCGTCGTTCGGGTTCAGCGGCACGAACGCGCACGTGATCATCGAGCAGGCTCCGGAGCCTGCCGACGGGCCGGTCCAGGCCGAGTCCGGGGGCGGGGGTGTGGTGCCGTGGGTGCTCTCGGGCGCCTCTCCGGAAGCTCTGCGGGCGCAGGCCGCGCGGCTGGGGTCGTTTGTTGCCGGGCGGGCTGAGCTGCGGCCGGTGGATGTGGCGTTCTCTCTTGCGACGACGCGTGGGGCGCTGGAGCACCGGGCGGTGGTGGTCGGTACTGAGCGGGACGAACTCCTCACTGCACTGAACGCGTTGACGGAGTCTTCCTCTGCTGTGTCGGGGCGTACTGCGTTCTTGTTCACGGGTCAGGGTGCTCAGCGGTTGGGTATGGGGCGCGAGCTGTATGACGTCTTCCCGGTGTTCCGGGATGC
>NZ_JBHVJA010000030.1:0-5939 GCF_042799335.1 Streptomyces sp. NPDC057697
GCGGGGCGGGGGACGAGGCGTTGACGGACATGCGGAGGCGCTCCTCGCGTTGTCGGTACGTGCTCGGTGTGAGGACCGGCGGCCGGCCGGCCGCGGTCAGATCGTGTTGCGGTAGGGCGGCATGAAGCGCATCCGCGGCATCTGGTCGGCCAGCACTCCCCCGTCGACCACCAGGCGCGCCCCGGTGAGGTACGCCCCGGCGTCCGAGGCGAGCAGCAGCAGCGCGCCGACGCATTCGTCGGGCCGGGCGTACCTGCCGAGCGGGATGCGCTCGCGGTACGCGGATTCGAAGGCTTCCCGGTCGAAGGGGAACTCGCCGTCGATGGGCGTCTCGACCATGCCGGGGGCGAGGGTGTTGGCGGTGATGCCGTGCGGGGCGAGTTCGACCGCCAGGGTCTCGGTGAGGAGCTGGGCGGCGGCCTTGGAGGCGTTGTAGTGGGCCAGCCCTGCCTCCGCCACCAGGGCGTTCTTCGATGTGATGGTGATGATGCGGCCCGCGACGGAGTCCGCCGTCATGTGCTCGGCGACGCGCTGGCTGAGGAAGAAGACGGCATCGACGTTGACCCGCATGATGTGCGACCAGCTCGCGGGGGTGATCTCGTTGAAGCGCTCCAGCGCCGCCGTGCCCGCGTTGTTGACCAGGATGTGCAGCGGGCCCGCCTCGGCGCGCACGGCGTCGACGAAGCCGGGCAGCGCGTCGATGTCCGCGAGGTCCTGCCCGTACGTGCGGCAGCCGCGGCCGAGTGCCTCGACCGCCGCGGCCGTCCCGTCGATGCCCTCGGCACCGGGCAGGTCGACGAGGACCAGATCGGCGCCCGCCTCGGCGAGGCCGACGGCGAAGGAGCGGCCGAGGCCCCGGGCGGCCCCGGTCACGACCGCGGTACGGCCGGTCAGATCGAAGCGGTCGGTTCCCCGGGGCGGGACGGCTGCGGTCATGGCGGGCTTTCCTCCAGGCGGAGAGGTGGCGGGGCGGAGAGGAACGGAAGGAGCGGTCGGGTCCGGTCCCGACCGCCGGAAGGGTCCGGGCCGCCGCGCTGGGACACTCGGACAGTGGCGCGGCGGCCCGGCTGCCGGTCGGTACCGGGCGACAGGGGGATGACCCCGGCGCCGTACCGGCAGGTTCGGGGGAACGGCCGGGTCAGCCGTTCAGGCCCAGCAGATCCAGCGACGGCCGGTGGATGATCTCCTCCACCGCGTCGGCGTCGAGCGGCGGCAGCCCGGGGATGCCGGGGATGCGGGCGATCTCCCGCAGCCCCTTCACCGAGTCGTCGACCGTGGTGAACGGGTAGTCGCTGCCGAACAGCACCTTGTGGAAGACCCCGTAGTCCTGGACCAGCCGGAGGCTGTGCCAGAGCTGGAAGGGCCGGTAGTGCAGGGCGCTGAGGTCTGCGTAGACATGCGGGTGCTTGCGGATGACCGCGATGCACTCGCCCTCGAAGGGGTGGCCGAGGTGGGCGAGGACCATCCGCAGTTCCGGGTGGCGGATGGCGACCGCGTCCAGGTGGCGGGGCATCGCCCACTCCAGCGGCGCGCTGGACACGAAGGTGGTGCCGGTGTGCACCAGGAGCGGGAGCCCGTGCCGCTCGGCGTAGGTGTACAGCTCGTCGTACTCCTCGGCGGCCGGGTCGAAGCCCGCGTACATCGGCATCAGTTTGATGCCGCGCAGGCCCAGTTCCTGGTGGCCGTGGCGGAGTTCGTCCTGCCAGCCGGGCTGGGTGGGGTCGAGGGACAGATAGCCGATGAGCCGGTCGGGGTGGGCTCCGGCGTACGAGGCGACGGCCGCGTCGTCGACCCAGAGGCCGCTGCGCCGTGCCTTGCCCCCGACGACGATCGTGCGGGTGCCCTCGGGGGCGGTGGCGGCGTACTCCTCCCACGTCACCGTGAGGTCGACCTCGCCCGCGTGGGCGCGGGCGGAGTCGGACCTGAACGGGTCGGTGAAGTCGTGGCTGTGCCGGAAGAGGTGCGAGTGGACGTCGACGATCATGTCCGGTTCCGCTTCTCCCAGCCGTCCGCGAACATGTTCCAGAAGCGGTGGCTGGGCGGGTGCTCCTCGAAGACCTCGTCGACGAGTTCGACACCGAGGCCCGGGGCGGTCGGCAGGCCGATGCGGCCGTCGACGATCGGGAGGGTGCCCTTGAGCGCGTCGAAGACGTAGTCCTCCAGGAGGCCGTCGAAGGTTTCGAGGATCTTGAAGTTGGGGATTCCGAGGGTCGCGTGCACCGAGACGGTGGTGCAGAGCGGCGAGTTGGAGTTGTGCGGGGCCACGAGCATGCCGTGGGTATCGGCGATCGCCGCGAGCTTCCTGACCTCGGTGAAGCCGCCGGCCATCGAGAGGTCGGGCTGGATGATGTCGACGGCGTTCGTGGCGAAGAGCTGCTTGTACTCGTAGCGGTTGTGGAAGTGCTCGCCGCCGGAGATCGGGAACGCGGCGCGCTGCCGCAGCTCCGCGTAGCGCTCGATGTGGGTCCAGGGCATCGGCTCCTCGAACCAGCCGATGTCGAAGGGCTCCAGCTCGCGTACCAGCCGGGCCGCGGTCGGCATGGCGAACCGGGCGTGGCCCTCGATGAAGAGGTCGACGTCCGGTCCGATGGCCTCGCGGACGGCGGCCACGAGGTCGACGGAGCGGCGCAGTTCGGCGCGCTCCAGCTCGTGCAGTCCGGGGCCGAAGGGGTCGAACTTGAGGGCGGTGAAGCCCTTCGCCACGGTCTCCTTCGCCTTGGCCGCGAAGGTCTCGGGCTCGCGTTCGCCGGTGTACCAGCCGTTGGCGTACACGCGGACGTCGTCCCGGCAGGCGCCGCCGGTCAGCCGGTACGCGGGGACGCCGAGCGCCTTGCCCATCAGGTCGTACATCGCCTGGTCGAGACCGGACAGGGCGACGCCGCCCATGTCGCCGCCGCGCAGGAAGTCGCCCTGGTAGACGCGGAGCCAGAGCTCCTCGATGTCGAAGGGGTCGGCGCCGACGAGGTGGCGCCGGGCGATCGCCTCGGTGAGCTCGCAGACCTCGCGGACCCGGTAGGGGTGGGTGATCTCGCCGATGCCGGACAGGCCCTCGTCGGTGTGGACCCGGACGTAGCCGAAGTCGCGCCAGGAGGTGCCGAGCATCAGCGTCTCGACCCGGGTGATCCGTCCGGCCGGGCCTGCCGGGCGGGTGCGGTTGACAGTCAGCATCAGCGGGTCGCTCCGCCCATGGTGGAGGTGTTTTCCAGGTCCCGGGCGCCGCCGTCGGCGAGCACGGCCTTGACCGCGGCCTCGGTGCCCTCGACGAGGCGGTCCACGTCGGCGTCGGTGTGGGCGTAGCTGATGTGGCTGCGCTTGAGGTTGAGCGGCAGCTCGAACAGGCCGTGGTCCAGGAGCTTGCGGCGGTAGCCGACGAAGAGCGAGGCGTCGTTGTTCAGCAGGTCCGCGTAGGTGCGGGGGGCCTCGCCCGGCATGAAGTAGCTGACGAAGACGGAGCCGTAGCCGGTGACGACGGCGGGGACGCCGAGGCGCTCGTAGAGTCCGGTCAGTTCAGTGCGGACGCGCTCGCCGAGCCGGAAGACGTGCTCGTGGACCGGCTCCTCGCGCAGTTTGCGCAGGGTGGCGAGGGCGGCGGCGACGACGGACGGGTGGCCGTTGTACGTGCCGGCGAAGAAGGCGGGGGCGCCGGGGCGGGTGGAGAAGAGGTCCATCAGGTCGGCGCGGCCGCCGATCGCGCCGACGGGGGCGCCGTTGGCGATGGCCTTGCCGAGGGTGGTGAGGTCGGGGGTGACCCCGGAGATCTTCTGCCAGCCGCCGATGTCGTGGCGGAAACCGGTGATGACCTCGTCGAAGATCAGGACGCTGCCGGACTTCGTGGTCTCCTCGCGCAGCGTGGTGAGGAACTCCTGGTACGGCAGGAGCGCTCCGACGTTGTGCGGGACGGGCTCGACGATGACGGCGGCGATGTCGGAGCCGTGCTCGGCGAAGGCGCGGCGGACGGCCTCGCTGTCGTTGAACGGCAGGACGAGGGTGGCTTCGAGGACCTCGGGCAGGATGCCGGTGGAGATCGGGTCGTGGCCGCCGACCTTCTCGGGCGCGGAGATGACGTTGAGGCTGACCGCGTCGTGCCAGCCGTGGTAGCAGCCCTGGAACTTGACGACCAGGCGGCGTCCGGTGGCGGCGCGGGAGACGCGCAGCGCGTGGAAGGTGGCCTCGCTGCCGGTGCTGGTGAGCAGCACCTTCTCGATCGAGGGGATCAGTTCGGTGAGCTGTTCGGCGAGGAGGACCTCGCCCTCGGTGACACCGACGCCCATGTGGCCGAGGGTGGCGCCGGCCTCCGCGGTGGCACGGGCCACGTCGGGGTCGTTGTGACCGAGGAGGGGCGGGCCGAACGCCGAGTGGAAGTCGGTGTACTCGCGTCCGTCGGCGGTACGGAACCGCGCGCCCTCCGTCCCCGTGACGACCAGGTCGGTCAGTCCGGGAACGCTGCGCTGACCGCTGTTCACGCCGCCGGGTACGACCTGGCGGGCGCGTTCGGCGAGTCGGGCTCCGGATTCGTTGCCCACCGGGCCTGAACTCATATCGCTTGCTCCTTGCGTCGAGAGTCGTCGGTCTTCTCGGGCCCTGCCCGGCCCGTGAGTCCCTGGCGCCATCCGCCCGGCAGTCGCCGCAGGAAGAGGTTGATCCATGGTGCTGAAGTGGTGCTGGAAGCGGTGCTTCAGGTGGTGCGTTTCGCTTTTTCCGAACACTGTTCTGTAGAGCAGAACAGTGCCTGGATATTACGTGCGGCTTCAGGGCCGGTCAAGACCCTTTCGCACCCAGGAAGGCCCGATTCCGCGCGTTCTTCACAGAGAAAGCGCGTTCGAGCCCTCATGGAGGCACTACGCTGTTCTGCTATGACGAACAGTGCTGCCCCAGAAGAACCGAAGTACTGGGTCAAGAGCGTGGCCAGGGCAGCGGACATCCTCGAAGCGCTCGCCGCCCCCACCCAGGGAAACGGCCTGAGCGTCACGGAGGTCGGCCAGGCGTGCTCCATCTCCAAGAGCGCCGCCTTCGGCATGCTCCAGACCCTGCGCGCCTACGGCCTCGTCTCGGACGACGGCGAAGGCATGAACCGCCGCTACCGGCTCGGCATGAGCCTGGCCCGGCTCGGCGACCGGGCGCGCTCCCAGGTGTCCCTGCGCGGGGTCGCCCACCCGGTCCTGAGCGAGCTGACCCGGAGCACCGGGATGGCGTCCCGGCTCGCCGTACCCGAGGACGGCCACGCGGTCGTCGTGGACCAGGTCGAGCTCGACCAGCGCGTCCGGCTCGATCTGCGGATGGGCCAGCGCGAGCTGCCGCACTGCACGGGCCTGGGCAAGGCGCTGCTCTCCGCCGTGCCGCCGGGCGAGGCGGCCGCGGTCGTCGAGCGGTTCGGGCTGCCCCGGCGCACCTCCCGCACGATCACCGATCCGGCGACGTTCCTGTCGCATCTGCGCGACATCGCCCGGGTCGGCTACGCCCTGGACGACGAGGAGGACGCCGAGGGCATCATCTGCATCGGCGCGCCGGTCTTCGACGACCGTTCGGTCTGCGCCGGGGCGGTCTCGATCACCGGTCTCAAGCTCGGCCTGCCGGCCTGGCGCTACCAGGAACTGGGCGGCCAGGTCCGGGACGCGGCCCGCCGGATCAGCGTCTCGCTCGGCTGGGTCGACGACACGGAGGACGCCGCTTCCGACGGCGACACACGCCATTCCGACGAAATCGGGTCTTGACCAAATGGTGTAACCCGCCGTAGGTTCCCTGCCAACCGCGGTGACACTCCATGGTCACCTGCGTTTTACCCTTTCCGGCCTGGTTCCGGCGCCTGCCCATCGCGTCGTGAACTCTTGAAGACCGGATCCTTTTCAGCCATCCGCCTCATGGCAGTCCCCCGCAGGAACGCTCCCACTTGTCGCACTTCTCGGAAGGCGAAGTCCGCATGAGCGTTCCGCACCACCCCA
>NZ_JBHVJA010000031.1:0-5817 GCF_042799335.1 Streptomyces sp. NPDC057697
TCGACCCACGCGACTTCGACGACAGATTCGTCAGAACCTGCGCCCCCATGTCGAACTTCATCCAGTCCCCCTGCCGAGTCTGCGCAAACAAATGTGCTGACCATGCCTATCAACTCCGGGGAGCCGAAGCAATCGAGGGCCTGGTGGCTGTGGGCGGACTGTTACAGGGCCGCCGGGAGCACGGCACGGGTCATGAGGTGCGAAGACCAGCGGGCTTGACCGGATGACGGGAAACGGGAGCCCTCCCGGCACAACGAGACCCCCAAGGATCTCCCGCCGATCTCCACATCGTGCACACGAGCACGAGGGCGCCGGCCGACGTCGACTCCTCGGCGATCGTGGCTGCCGATGAGAGGATCACAGCCTGCCCGGATCAGCGCGTTGACGAGGCCGAACGGTGGAGGTGTGCGGTGAAGCCGGGAACAGTGGTCGTCACCGGGGCGGCGGGGAACATCGGCTCAGTCGTGCGCCGGGTGTTGCGCGGTGAGGTGAGCCGCCCGGTCCTGCTCGACCGCGTTCCGCTCCAGGTCGAAGCCGCGAACGAGGTGGTTCAGGTCGTCGATCTCCGGGACGCGGCCGCCGTCGGGGCCGCGCTCGCGGGTGCGGACGCCGTGCTTCATCTGGGCGGCCTGGCGGACGAGGCGCCGTTCGAGGATCTCCTGGACGCCAATGTGGCTGGGCACCCACCATGTCCTGGAAGCCGCCCGCCGTGCGGCGATTCCGCGAGTCGTACTGGTGGCCAGCAGCAACCGCGTGAGCGGGTTCTGTCCCACGGCCCATCGCACCGGCCCACAGGAGCCGGTGCGCCCCGACGGCCTGTACGGGGTGAGCAAGGCGGCCATCGAGGCCCTGGGGCGGCTGTACGCGGACAAGTTCGATGTTTCCGTGATCTGCCTGCGTATCGGCAGCTTCGAGGAGGCACCCACCGAGTCGCGCCACCTGGCGACTTGGCTCAGCCCGCGTGATGCCGTCGGATTCTGCCGCGCCGCGCTCACCGCTCCGCTCTCCACACGCTTTGCCACGGCGTACGCCGTCTCTGCCAACACCCGCCGTTTCTGGGAACTCCCCGCAGAATCCGAACTGGCCTGCACACCCATCGACAACGCCGAAACACATGCGTCGCACATCACTGACGCCGATGTCCCCGCCGATGCCGATGCCGATGCCCCGCAGTCCGGCCCGTATGCCCTGCCCGAGTTCACGTTGAAACACCTCCGGCCCTGACCTGTCCTCGGCCCCCGATTCCTCCCGGGCCTCGCAGGCGTTCCGGTTGCCCGACAGTGGCTGTCCGACCACAACGACCGAGCGGGTGTCAGCGTCGATGACGACCTGGTGGTTGGTGGAGTACCGATAGTTCTTCGACTGCTCGACTGCTCGACTGTCGAGCAGTCGCGGGTGGGCAGCCACATCAAGATCATCTGAATCATGACCGACGGTTGCGGGACACCCCTTGGCATCGCCCCTCATGATCGCAGTGGTCGTCACCATCGGGCCGGCGTTCGTCGGCTATGTCGTCACCTACCTCAACAGCTTGCGTCTGTCGCAGCGCCAGGAACGTCTTGCTCGCGTGAATCGCCAGCCCAGCGACTTCTACGGGCCCCTGTTCGCCCTCACGGAGGCCAACGGCCGCACCTTCAGCGCGTTCGTGGAACGGCACGGTCGCCCTGGCGGAAAGTCGCCGTTCGCTCGTGAGTCCCCGCCCACTTCCGAGGAGCTCACCGAGTGGCGGCTCTGGGTCACTACCGTCTTTCTTCCGAACATCCAGGCCATGCGCGACCTGGTCATCAGACACGCGGACCTGTTGAGCGAACCAGTGATGCCGCCGCTCCTGCTCCAACTGTGCGCCCATGTGTCCGGCTACGAGATCACAACTGCCCGATGGGCCGAGGGACACCATGACCGCCACCTCTCGGTGGTGTCGTTCCCCAGCGAGGAACTCGCCGCCTACGCACGCCAGGGTTTCTCCGCGCTGGAGAGAGCACAGGCCCGGCTGTTGGGGCAACGGCAGGGGACCTGACCGATGGGCGGCGTTGACCTCGGCGTGGGCGAGGGCCGGGGCGTGGTGAGGGGGAGCGTCGGCGATCTGTTCGCAACGCTCCAGGGGTGTCGGCGTGCAACGGGTCCATGAACTCGCTGACGCACTGGTCGGAGGCGTCCTCGGTGCCGTGGTGTACGGCATCGTCGGCATCGGGCGAGCCGCGAGGTGTCCGGGGAACTCACCGACGCCCGTCAGGCCATCATCTGGACACCCGGTTTCTGGAGGAGCAGCCGGCAGACCTCGCACGGCTCCGTGGGCCTGCCGTGATCGGGGCGCCCTTGGCCACGGACCATCTTGGAGATGATGGCGGATCCCGCGAAGTGCGGCGCGGCTTCGTCGAGCGTGCTCGTGCGGTGATCCGCAGCACGGCCCACCGAACGGCGCCCCGGCACGTCTTCTTGAGCGAGGACGGAGCCAGGCTGGCGAGCGCCTCTTCCAGTTCGGCGGCGTCATCGGACGGCGTCCGGACCTCGGGTGCGATCTGCTCCGCGATGTCGAAGAACGGCCACGACTCTTCGACGCCGTACGCGTGAGCCTCCCCCCGAGCCGTACGACGCGGATACTTACGCACCAGCAGAGCATCGGAATTCGCGTGTCGGTACGCCGCGGAGTCGTCGCTCCGGTCGATGGCACACAGCCGCTCGCTCAGTACACGGGCAGGGGCGTCGGTCACTTCAGGACCCGACCTTCACTTCCGGGCAGGCCGGGCATTGCGATGTCGGCCCGCTCACGGGGCTCCGCGAGCCGCACGGCGCCCGTGCCCGCGCATCAGCGGGGTGCGCGAGCACTCGTGGGCGAACCGGTCCCTGGCCGCCGTCACTCCGCTGCCGACGGGCTACTGTCCCTGGCTTGCACGCCAGTTCTTCGTCGGTCGTCCTTCTTCGTCCCAGCGGCGCTCGGCGAGCATGGTCATACCGTTCTCGGAGAACTCCACCTCGGCGGCGAGCACACCGTTCGGATGCCATTCCCTGGACACGCCCACCGGACGTCCCTCACGGGCCGTCGCCTCGGACCGGGGCGTGCCGTCCTTGTACCACTCGCGGCTGGGCCCGTGCTGTACCCCTGCCACGTAGGAGTCCAGGCTGACGACGGCATCGCCCAGACGCTCCTCGACCTCGCCGGTGAAGAGTTCGCCTCTGTACAGCAGGCGCTGCCCCTCATCCATGTCGAATTCGGCATTATCGACAGCAGGATGCCCAGGGATCTCCCCGGCTTCCGTCAAGCCATCACCTGCACGCTCAACTTCTGGAGCAGCAGGCGGCAGACCTCGCACGGTTCCGTGGGCCTGCCGTGATCGGGGTGCCCTTGGCCACGGATCATCTTGGAGATGATGGCGGATCCCGCGAAGTGCGGCGCGGCTTCGTCGAGTGTGCTCGTGCGGCCATCGTTCCGTGCGGAGTCGAACGCCCACAACTGGTCGGACAGCAGGGCCGATTCAGCGCAGCGCCCGGTGAACGGCTTGCGTACGTCGGCCGGTAGCGATTCGACGAACGAACGGATGGCGGGATGGAGATCGACGGTGCCTTCCCCCACCAGGCTGGTATGGCTGACCACCTGGCCGCCGATCAGCAGGGAGGAAGCTACGGCGGGGAATTGCTCAGACAAAGTAATCCTCCGCGTCAGGGTCAGGCGCGCCGATCAGGAATCGGGAGAACGCATCCATCGTGTTCTCTCCCAGGTAGTACCCGCCGGTGTGGTGGAGATGGAAGAAGCGCTCCTTCTCGTCGACCAGGAGAATTCCGTACTCGGAAGACTCGTAGCCGACCGGGAAGAGTTCCGTACCGAGTCCGAATGACAGTTCCTGGATGACTCGTGCGTCGCCCTCGTAACCGAGGGTCGGATCCATGATCCAGGAGACGTGCTCCACCGTGGGGTGCTTGAGGCGCAGCAGACCGAAGGCGTGGATCACATGCACCGCGGCGGGTACCGGACGGAGGGGACACCCCTGGCGTTCGGCGTCCTGTACCCGCACCTGAACGAGTTCGTCGGCGCGTTGCCCGATGTCGCGTCCCGGGGACCAGCCGTTTGCGACGAGCCAGTCGCGTACTTCGGGTGCCAACTGTTCGGAGCTCATTATCCGTTCCGTTCCGTGAACTGGGGATTTACGAGTGTACTCGGATTCCCAGTTGGGGCAGCACTTCTGCGCAGGAGGCACATGGTGGAAGGAAGGTGTCCTTCTGTCGTTCGAGTACGCCCGTCTTCCGACTGAAGAGGTCACCGATCTGGCGTGTATGCATCACGCCGCCTTCCAGTGCCTTCTTTGCGTCATCGACCGTCTGAATTGATTTCCCCGTGGGGTCCAGCTGATGCAATCGGTCGCTTATCAGAGATACCTCGGCGCACTTTCCGTGACCAAATCCTCTTTTTGCTCCGGGCATTGCATCAAGCTTTGTGCCGACATCGTTCAGAATTTTTTCGAGGACCTTGTGCGTTCTCGGAAGCTTCTGACCGTGCATTTTCGTGGTGCTGCTGTGCGTGGAGATCGTGTTGTCGTGCAGGAAACTTCCGGCGCAGCCGGATTCGAGGTGATTCTGGCCGGGGGGTGCCGCTCCCTCCGGAGCCTTGAGCGCGTCATCGGCGAGGGCGGACGCTTCTCGTTCGAGGACAGAAAGCTGATCCTTCAGGGGAAGGTGGGACACGTCCAGGGCCGGTCGCCGGAAGTGACGCATCTTGTCCGCGCTCTGGCCGTGCCAGCCGGGCTGGGGTTCCACGGGCTTGCCCTGCGGCTCGTTGCCGGGGCCGTCGCCGCCGGGGTGATCCGGGCCGTCAGGGCCGTGCGGGCCGTCGGTGCCGTGCGGGCCGTCGGTGCCGTGCGGGCCGTCGGGGACGCCGTCGCCATGGGGCGCCCCGTCGTCGGACCCGTGGTGCGGGGTGCTCTCGTCCGCCCCGTGGTGTGCGGCGTCGTCGGCGTGGCTGCTGGGGCCGTGGTCGTTGTGGTGGGTCGGGGTCGGGTCGTGCGGCCCCCGCGGGCCGTCGCCGTGGCCGCCGCCGTTGTTGTGGTTTCCGGGGCTGTCGTTGTGGCCGCCGGGGTGGGTGCCGGGCGGTTCGTGGCTCGCGGAGGGGCCGTGGCCGAGGTCGTCGGCGTGGCCGCCCGGGAGGTGGTCGCCCGCGTGGCCGCCCGGGACGTTGTCGGCGGGGTGGTGGGTGCCGGGGAGGTCGTCGGTGAAGCGGCCGGTGTCGCCGAGGTGGACGGGGTCGGTGAGGTCGCTGCCGAGGTGGATGGCGTTGTCGCCCGCGTCGGCGCCGATGTGTGCGGCGTTGTCGGCGGTGTGGGCGCCCGCGCCGACCAGGGCCGGCTCCCTGCCCGGGGTGTGCGGGGTGTGCGGGGTGTCGGTGTGCGGGGTGGTGGGGTCCGGGCCGTCCGTGTGCGGGACGGTGGGGGAGCCCTCCTTGGGGGCGTCCCCGGCCTTCTGGACGATGTCGCCGTGTTCGTCGAGGAGGTTGCCGTCGTGGTCGAAGTACTGGACGGGGGCGTCGGTGTGGGTGGGGAGCTTGGTGGTGTTCTCGGGCAGGACGGGGACGTCGTCGGGGAACTTGACGTTCCCTTCCGGGAGTTTGACGCCGCCGTCGGGGACCGTCGCGCCGTCGGGGATGTGGAAGGTGCCGTCGGGGAGCTTGAGGGAGCCTTCGGGCAGGGTGATGGCGTCGTCGGGGAGTTTGGGGATGTCGATGTTGCCGATGCCCTTGAGGCCTTTGGTGATGTCGCCGATCTTGGAGAGGCCGGCGCCTGCGCCCTTGGCGATGTAGGTCATGGGGTCGATGACCTTGCCGGCTTTGCC
>NZ_JBHVJA010000032.1:0-4406 GCF_042799335.1 Streptomyces sp. NPDC057697
TGTACAGGGCCGCAGTCGAGACCTTCGCCGCCCGCGAAACCTCAGTCGGAGAAAGGCACTTGGATTCCAGGGCCTCATCCGACAGGGTTCGTTCCAGTGATCGACTCTCCTCCCGGATGTCAGAGGCAGCACGGAGGATCGTCCGGTACCACTCCGCCGCGTCCGGCCGGTTCGCCTGATCCGCCGTCAGCCCGTACACCGCCAGGTCCCGGAGACGTTCGAGCTGCCGTTTGGCCTGATCAGCAGTCTTCTTCGGTACGGCCGACATAGGGAACTCCTCCATGCAATCCACAAACCAGTTGACAATCCCCGTTGACTGGGTTCAGGGTAGAGCACAGCACAGCACGTAGTCACCCACTCGTCACATGACGACACGTCAGAAAGAGGCCCCCATGCCCGCGATCTTCTTCGTTGACCAGGCCAAGAGCTTCAACATGCTGATGTTCCTCAGCAGCTCCCCGAAGACCGTCTTCGGCAACAACGACAAGCAGGACACGACCAAGGACGGCATCCCGAAGTGGGAGGTCCAGGTCGTCGCCACCTTCCAGCAGTTCGGCCGCGTCGAGAACGAGATCCTCAAGATCGGCATCGCGTCCCACCAGGACCCCGCCCAGACCCTCGGCGGCCCGACCCCCGTCGAGCTCGTCGGCTTCCGTGTGGGCGTCAGCCCCGCCGAGAAGCGGACCGACAAGAACGGCAACGAGCGGATCGTGGGCGGCACGGCCTGGTACCAGGCCGACGAGGTCCGCGCCATCTCCGCCGTCCCGTCCGGCCGGAAGTCGGAGGGCTGACCGTGACCTCCTCCGTCTTGGACGGGCTGAACGCGGCCCCCCTGATCGCCCTGGTTGCCCTCGTGGCCCTGGTCGGCTGGGGGGCCGCTCGGCTCCTGATCACCACCTACCGCTACCTCCGCGCAACCCCGCTCCAGCGGCGCCGGATGCGGCACGCCTGGCGGATCTCGCTCCGGTGGAAGCGCCTCGCCCCCAACCTCGGCCTCGCCCGCGTGGACGAGAACACCAAGGGCCGCAAGGGCATGGACGGCAAGCCGGTCAAGCCGATCACCGTCGTCCCGAAGATCCGGGTCTACCCCGAGCCCTGGGGCATCCGGGTCCGCGCCGCCACGATCCCGAAGGTCGGCATCGAGGAGTACGAGAAGGCAGCCGGGTGGCTGGCCGACTCCTGGGGCTGCCAGACGGTCGAGGTCCAGCGCGTCGCCCCCGGTGTGGTCGAGCTTCGCGGCCTCGTCGGCAACCCGCTGGACGAGCACTTCCCGTACGCCTTCCCGGCCGGGGACGACTGGGTGCTCCCGCTCGGCCGCAACCCCTGGGCCCGCGACCTCGTCATCCCGCTCCGAGAGCTGTCCGGCATCAAGGTGGCCGGCATGCCGGGCTACGGCAAAACCATGCTCATGCTCGGCTGGTTCGCCTCCCTCGCTCGGCGGCCCGAGGTCCAGTTCGCCGTGTTCGACGGCAAGACCAGCGACCCCCGATACGGCGACTGGGGAGAGGTCGGCCAGCGGGCCATGTTCATCGTCGGGGACAACCCCGAGACCGCCCATCAGCGCCTGACCGAACTCGTCCGGCTGATCAAGGACCGGCCCTCACAGCTCGTGGCCGAACGAGGGACGCACAAGTTCTGGAAGGCCGGACCGACCGTCACGATCCCGCTGGTCCTGGTGCTCATGGACGAGTGCCACAACTACATCGACGCGGCCGGGCTCAAGGGCAAGGACAAGGAACTCATCGAGGCCAACCAGCGGCTCATGCGGACGGTCGCCAAGGAAGGTCGCGGCCTCGGCGTGATCCCCGTCGTCGGCACCCAGAAGCAGACCTCGGACGCGATCCCGACCGCCGTCCGCGACAACCTCGAAGTCGGCGTCTGCTTCGCCACCTTCACCATCGACGGGGCAGAGGCCGCGCTGGGCAACGGCATCCGCAAGGACGAGGAGAACCAGCCCACGACCCTGATCGACAAGGAACGCTTCGCCGGGGTCTGCGTCGTCACCGGGGTGCCCGGACTCTCCGGCCGCTACGACCGCGTCCGGGTGGGCGACATCGACGAGGCCGCCATGCTCCAGCTCGTCGCCGCGTCCATCGGCTACCGCGCCGACGTCATTCCCGCGGCTGCCCCCACCGTCCGAGACGTCTCCGCCGATTCGGCCGGCACAACCGTGCCGCTCCAGAAGGAAGCCCCGAAGACGACCCGTAGGAGGAAGGCGTCATGACCGCGTACGAGCCCCCGCCCGTCTACACCCCGACCCCGATCCACATCGGCCCCGGACAGGCCCTCAGCGCCCCTCAGAGCCTCCAGCAGCCCCCGGCCTACGTCGTGGTCCAGCAGGCTGCCCCCGCGCCCTCCTGGCTCCGTCAGCACTCCGGACAGCTCATCGCCGGGGCCGGGGCCGGGGTCCTGGTCGTCGCCCTCCTCCTGGCCGTCGCCGTCGTCGCGGTGGCGGTCGGGATCGCAGCCATCTCGGCGGCCATCGGCTGGCTCGTCATCAAGAGCCTGATGGGCCAGCAGAACGCGAAGTGACCGCCCGGCGTGTTCGTATCACGCCGGTCGGCCACTGAGGACAGGATCGCACGAGAGACGCAAAGGGGGCCCGAAAGCGCTGGTGACGCTTCGGGCCCCTTGGTCTCCGCCCCGCCTCTGACAGCACGAACGGAGAACGTCCATGGACAGCGTAGGGCAGACCGCCGACACCGGTCGAGACGACCAGGCCGGTGTGATCGAGGCCGAAGAGCTGATCACGGAACAGGTCCGCAGGACCCTCACGGCCACGGCCGGTCGCCAGGTCTCCCGGCAGCCCCGGGCCGAAGGCAGGAGGGGCAGCCGGGCCGCCTCTGGCGGCCTGGCGGACGGCCCTTCTAGGTACAACGCGAATAATGTTTCCCACATCCAAGAACTTCCCAGCTCAGAGGCCGAATCGGCCGTTCGGCAGGATCGCCGTGGGAAGCGCTTCGCACAGCGGCAAGTCCTCTGGGGGATCACCACGATCCCGCGCGTCAAGAAGTGCGGCCGGACCACCAACGGGAACGTCGGCGACGGCCTGGCGGCGGTCGTCGTCAACGCTGGCGTCGCCCACTGGTCCGGCTTCTGCTCCTGCGGCTCCATCTGGGCCTGCCCGGTGTGCTCGGCCAAGATCCGGGCCACCCGCGCCGACGAGATCGCACGCGCCGTCGCCCGGCACATGGCCGACGGCGGAACGGCCTGGATGGTCACCCTGACGGCCCGTCACAAGAAGCATCACGATCTTGCCGACCTCTTCGACGCGGTCGCCAACGGATGGCGTCAGCTCATGTCCGGCCGGGCCTGGGCCGGTGACCCGAAGCGGGGAGTGTTCGGAGAACGCGACCGGCTCGGAGTCCGGGGCAATATCCGCTCGCTCGAAATCACCTACGGAACCCGCAACGGCTGGCATCCGCACCTGCATGTCGTCCTCCTCCTCAACGAGGAAACCGGCCCCGAACTCGCCTACGCAATTCACCGGTGGGACAAGGTTTGGCGGGCCTGGATGAAGAAGAAGGGATACGAGCCGAGCAAGGAACACGGTGTCAACTGGTCCAAGGTCACCACCCCGGAAGAGGCAGGTGAATATATCGCCAAGGTCCAGGAAGGCAAAGGCCACCTCGGCAACGAAATGGCCCGTGGCGACATGAAGGCCGGACGCCTCGGAACCCTCGCCCCGTTCGAGATGCTGGAATACCTGCGCGTCACCGGAGACGCCGCCGTCGTCCCGGTCTGGCACGAGTACGAGAAGGCGACCTTCCGGCGACGAGCGATCACATGGTCACGCGGCCTGCGGGCCCAACTCCTCGATGACGAACCGGAGTTGACCGACGAAGAGGTCGCGGCCGAAGAGGTCGGCGGGGAGACGTGGGCACTTCTGCCGGCCGAATCGCTCCGGGCCATGCGACGGGTGCCGGGCCTCCAGGCCGCCATCCTCGACGCTGCCGAGAACGGCGGATTCGCAGAGCTGGTCAACCTTCTGACTGCCTACCACCTGGTCTACGAGAAGGGCCCCGACGCTCCCGCAGGATGACCAACTTCCTAGGGGTTGGGAAAGTGTTTGCCGAAAGGTGATCTGCGGGGCGGGATCATGAAAAGGGGCCATTACACTTGTACCAATGGAGAGGGCTGGAAAGCCCTCACCGCGTAAGTGGGCACTCGGCCCCTTTTCTTGATCCCGGAGGGGCCCCGCTGATCAGCTTTCGGTAAAGACTTTCTCAGGCCCGGTCCCACCAAAAAGGCCCCCGCCCAATTCGGACGGGGGCCTAATTGACTTTCATCAGCCATCCTGTTTCCTCCGCTTGTACAGGGCCGCAGTCGAGACCTTCGCCGCCCGCGAAACCTCAGTCGGAGAAAGGCACTTGGATTCCAGGGCCTCATCCGACAGGGTTCGTTCC
>NZ_JBHVJA010000033.1:0-4106 GCF_042799335.1 Streptomyces sp. NPDC057697
AGTGTGATTGCGGGTCGTCTTTCTTACACGTTTGGGCTTGAGGGTCCTTCGGTGAGTGTGGATACGGCGTGTTCGTCGTCGTTGGTGGCGCTGCACCTCGCCGTCCAAGCATTGCGTGCGGGTGAGTGTGAGATGGCGCTCGCGGGTGGGGTGACGGTGATGGCGACACCGGGCGCATTCGTGAATTTCAGCCGTCAGCGTGGACTCTCGCCCGACGGGCGTTGCAAGGCGTTCGGGTCGGGTGCGGACGGTACCGGCTGGGCCGAGGGTGTGGGGATGCTGTTGGTGGAGCGGTTGTCCGACGCCCGGCGTCTGGGGCATCCGGTTCTTGCGGTGGTGCGGGGCAGTGCGGTCAATCAGGACGGTGCGTCCAACGGCCTCACGGCGCCCAATGGGCCGTCGCAGCAGCGTGTCATCAAGCAGGCGCTTGCTTCTGCCGGCCTCACTCCTGCTGATGTCGATGTGGTGGAGGGGCATGGCACGGGGACGTCGTTGGGTGATCCGATCGAGGTGCAGGCGCTCCAGGCGGCCTATGGGCAGAACCGCAGCGGCGAGCGGCCTTTGTGGTTGGGGTCGTTGAAGTCGAACATCGGGCACACGCAGGCGGCGGCGGGTGTGGGCGGGATCATCAAGATGGTGATGGCGTTGCGGGCGGGTGTGCTTCCGCGCACGCTGCACGTGGAGGAGCCGTCGCCGCATATCGACTGGTCGGCGGGCGAGGTGCGTCTGCTCGGTGAGCAGATTGACTGGCCCGAGTCGGGCGGGGCGCGGCGGGCCGGGGTGTCGTCGTTCGGGTTCAGCGGCACCAACGCGCACGTGATTCTGGAGGAGGCTCCGGCACGCTCCGCCGATGAGGGTGCGGTGGAGTCTTCTCTGCCGGTGGTCCCGTGGTTGATCAGCGCCAGGTCGGAGGAAGCTCTGCGGGCGCAGGCCGCGCGGCTGGGGTCGTTTGTTGCGGGGCGGTCTGAGCTGCGGCCGGTGGATGTGGCGTTCTCTCTCGCGACGACGCGTGGGGCGCTGGAGCACCGGGCGGTCGTTGTGGGTGGTGAGCGAGACGAGCTTGTGGCGGGTTTGGGTGAGTTGTCTTTTGGCGGGCCTGTGGTGGAGGGCATGTCCGCTTTCTTGTTCACGGGTCAGGGTGCTCAGCGGTTGGGTATGGGGCGGGAGCTGTATGAGGTGTTCCCGGTGTTCCGGGGTGTGCTGGATGAGGTGTGTGCGGAGCTGGATGGGGTGTTGTCGCGTGGTTTGCGTGAGGTGATGTGGGGTGGGGACGGGGAGGTGTTGTCGCGGACGGAGTTTGCTCAGCCGGCGTTGTTCGCGGTGGAGGTGGGGTTGTTCCGGTTGTTGGAGTCGTGGGGGGTTGTGCCGGATGTGGTGGCGGGGCATTCGATCGGTGAGATCGCTGCTGCTCATGTGAGTGGGGTGTTGTCGCTGGCGGATGCGTGTGTGCTGGTGGCGGCTCGGGGCCGGTTGATGCAGGCGTTGCCCGCTGGTGGGCTGATGGTGGCCGTGCAGGCATCCGAAACAGAGGTACTGCCCCTGCTGGAGGGAGTAGAGGACCGGGTGGGTGTTGCCGCGGTGAACGGGCCCGAGGCCGTAGTGGTATCCGGCGCCGGCGCCGAGGTCGAGGCAGTGGCCGCCGTCCTGGAGGCCAGGGGCCGTCGGGTGAAGCGGCTTGCTGTGAGTCATGCGTTCCACTCGCCGCTGATGGAACCGGTCCTGGAGGACTTCCGTACGCTCGTGGAAGGTCTTTCCTTCCGTGAGCCGTCGGTTCCGTTCGTGTCGGCGGTGACCGGCACGGTGGTGGGCGCGGAGATCGCCGCGCCGGAGTACTGGGTGCGGCATGTACGGGAGGCGGTACGGTTCGCCGACGCGTTGCAGGCCCTGCACGGGCTGGGTGTTCGGCGGTTCGTGGAGGTGGGCCCGGATGCCGTACTGACCGGGCTGGTTGAGCAGACGCTTGAGGTGGATGCTGTTGCGGTGCTGCGGCGGCGGGTGCCCGAGGTGCGGGCGGTTGTCGAGGCGGCTGGTGGTTTCTTCGCGCGGGGTGGTTCGGTCGATTGGTCGGCGGTGCTTGCGGGTGGTCGGCGGGTGGAGTTGCCGACGTATGCCTTCCAGCATGAGCGGTACTGGCTGGATGCCCCGGCCGGGGCCGGTGATGTTGCGGCTGTGGGTCTGAGTGCGACGGGGCATCCGTTGCTGGGGGCTGCGGTGGAGTTGGCCGGGTCGGATCGGATGGTGTTCTCGGGTCGGGTGTCGGTCGCTTCCCAGGGGTGGCTGGCGGATCACGCGGTCTACGGCACCGTTGTGGTGCCGGGGGCTGCACTGGTGGAACTGGCGTTGCGGGCCGGGGACGAGGTCGGCTGCGGTCGGCTGGAGGAGCTGACGCTCCAGGCGCCGCTGGTCCTTTCGGAGGCTGGTGCGGTGCAGCTTCAGGTGTCGGTCGGGGAGGCGGATGCAGAAGGCCGTCGTACGGTCGAGATCCACTCACGTCCTCATGACCTGGTCGGTGCCGGGGCCGGCGAGTGGACCACACACGCGGACGGCTTCCTCAACGAGGCCGACGCGGACATTGTCCCGGTCGCATTTGACGAGGTCTGGCCCCCGCAGGATGCCGGAGTGGTCGGCGTGGGTGACTTCTACGAGGCATTGTCTGGCCGGGGTTTCGACTACGGACCTGTTTTCCAGGGTCTGCGTCGGGTCTGGCGGCGCGGTGACGAGGTGTTCGCCGAGGTCGCGCTGCCGGAGGAGGCCGGAGACGTGGCTGATGCGTTCGGGCTGCACCCGGCGCTGCTGGATGCCGCTCTGCATGCGATGAGCTTTGCCTCTGCTGGGGAGGGTTCGGGCACGATGGTGCCGTTCGCGTGGTCGGGGGTGGCCCTGCACGCCGTGGGTGCCAGGGCGCTGCGGGTGCGGATCACACCGGACGGACGCGGGGGCGTGACCGTGGACCTGTTCGACGAGTCCGGGTTGCCGGTCGCGTCGGTGGAGTCGCTGGTACTGCGTGAGGTGAGTCCGGAGCAGTTGGCGGTCCGGGACGATGCCGATTCCCTGTTCGGGGTGGAGTGGGTTTCCGCGGTCGGTGGTGGCTCGGTGGAGGCCGGTTCGTGGGCGGTGCTGGGTGCCGGCGGTGGGCTTCTGGCCGAGGGTGGCCGGGTGTTCGCGGATGTGGATGGGCTGCTTGCGGCTTCTGGTTCGGTTGTGCCGGGCACGGTTGTTGTGGAGTGTGTGCCGGTTGGGGGTGGTTCGGTTCCGGATGCGGTGCGGGGCGGGCTGACCGACGTACTTGGTCTGGTGCAGCGGTGGGTTGCCGAGGAGCGGTTGGCGGATTCGCGGTTGGTCGTGGTGACGCGCGGCGGTGTGGGTGTGCTGGGTGGTGAGTTGGTGGATGTGCGGGTTGCTCCGGTGTGGGGTTTGGTGCGTGCGGCTCAGTCGGAGTATCCGGGGCGGTTCGTTCTGGCGGATCTCCCGGTGGGCGCGGGTGCGGAGGAGCTGGCTGCCGGACTGGGATGCGGCGAGCCGCAGTGGGCGGTGCGGGACGGGTCGGTTCGTGTCCCGCGTCTGACCCGTGCGCAGGCAGGTATCTCCGGTGTTCCGGCGTTCGGGGAGGGTCCGGTGCTGGTCACCGGGGCGTCCGGAGCGCTGGGCGGTCTCGTGGCCCGGCATCTGGTGTCGGTGCATGGTGTGCGGGAGTTGGTGCTGGTCAGTCGGCGTGGTCCGGCGGCCGAGGGTATGGACCGGCTGGAGGCGGAGCTGGTCGGCCTGGGCGCGGGCGTCGAGAGTGTCGCGTGCGACGTGGCTGACCGTGACGCGTTGGCGCAGGCCCTGGACGGGCGTCGGCTGACGGCCGTGATCCATGCGGCGGGTGTGCTGGATGATGGTGTGCTGGAGTCTCTGGACGCGTCTCGCCTGGACGGGGTGTTGCGTCCGAAGGTGGATGCGGCGTGGAACCTGCACGAGCTGACCCGTGGTGTGGATCTGTCGGCGTTTGTGGTGTTCTCGTCGGCTGCGGGTGTTTTCGGGAACGCGGGTCAGGCGAATTACGCTGCGGCGAACGTGTTCCTGGATGCTCTTGCCCAGTCCCGTCGTGCTGAGGGTTTGCCTGG
>NZ_JBHVJA010000034.1:0-3988 GCF_042799335.1 Streptomyces sp. NPDC057697
AACGCCCGCACCGACACCGACACCCCACGCGCCCGCAACCGCTCCACCAACGTCACCGCCAGCAGCGAATGCCCACCCAGCTCGAAGAAGTTGTCATCGAGACCCACCCGCTCCAGCCCGAGCACCTCGGCGAACACTTCGCAGACCAGCCGCTCGTCCTCGGTCCTCGGGGCCCGGTAGGACACCTCCAGCGCGGCGGAGTGGTCCGGGGCCGGCAGGGCCCGCCGGTCGAGCTTGCCGTTGACCGTCAGCGGCAGCGCGTCCAGCTCGACGATCGCGGACGGCACCATGTACTCCGGCAGCACCGCCCCCACACCGGCCTTGACCTCCGACTGGTCCAAGGCGGTGTCCGAGTTCGGCACGAGGTACGCCGTCAGCCGCTTGTCACCCGGCACGTCCTCGCGAACGATCACCGCGGCCTGCGCCACGGCATCCTGCCCCAGCAGCGCCGCCTCGATCTCACCCAGCTCGATCCGGAAACCACGTACCTTGACCTGGTCGTCGGTACGGCCCAGGTAGTCCAGCGTCCCGTCCGCACGCCAACGCGCCAGGTCACCCGTGCGATACATCCGCTCACCCGCCGCACCGAACGGGCAGGCGACGAACCGCTCCGCCGTCAGACCCGGACGATTCAGGTAGCCCCGCGCCAGCTGGTCACCCGAGATGTACATCTCACCGGGTACGCCCACCGGGGCGGGCCGCAGCCCGGCGTCCAGCACGTACACGCGCAGGCCGGGGATGCCCTGACCGATCGGGCTGCCCAGGGAGTCCTCGGCCACCTTCGTCTCGTCGAGCGGGAAGTGGCTGACGTGCACGGTCGTCTCGGTGATCCCGTACATGTTGACGAGTGTCGGGGCGTCGTCCCGGTGCCGGGCGTACCACTCCCGCAGACGCCCGGTGTCGAGCGCCTCGCCGCCGAACACGACGGTGCGCAGGCGGAGTTGTGCCCCGAGCTCCGGGTTCTGGGCCTCCGCCTGGGCCAGCTGGTAGAACGCGGACGGCGTCTGGTTGAGGACCGTCACGCCTTCACGCGTGAGCAGGCGCAGGAACTCCACCGGCGACCGGGAGACCTCGACGGGGACGACGACCAGGCGGCCGCCGTGCAGCAGGGCCCCCCACAGCTCCCACACCGAGAAGTCGAAGGCGAAGGAGTGGAACCAGGTCCACACGTCGTCGGCGCCGAATTCGAACCATGGCCGTGTCTCGTCGAGCAGCCGCACCACGTTCCGGTGAGGGATGACGACGCCCTTGGGGCGGCCGGTGGAGCCCGAGGTGTAGATGATGTACGCCGCGTTCGCGGGGGACAGGGCGCCGGGGACATCGGCGGGCAGCACGACGTCGTCCCGGCCGCCCGACAGTTCCGCGCGGGTTTCCGGGTCGTCCAGCACCACCTGGTGGACGGCGCCTTCATGTGCCACCGCGCCCATCGAGGCGGTGGAGGTGACCACCAGGGACGGTGCGCAGTCCCCGAAGACGAAGCTGATGCGGTCCGACGGCGAGGCCGGGTCGACGGGCAGGTACGCTCCTCCGGCCTTCACCACGGCCAGCAGGGTGACGACCAGGTCGAGGGAGCGTTCCAGGCAGACCGCGACGGAGGTCTCGGGCCGCACACCACGCCGGACCAGCAGGGCGGCCAACGCGTCGGAGCGGTCGGCGAGTTCCGCGTAGGTGAGCTGCTGGTCGCCGTGGACCGCGGCGACCGCGTCCGGGGTCCGCCGCGCCTGGGCGCCGAAGAGTTCCGGCAGGGTGGTGCCCGGCCGTGTGCTGTGTGCGGGGGTGTGCCACTCGTCCAGCAGGAGGCCGCGTTCGGCCGGGCTCGTCACCTCCACCTGGCCGAGGCGCTGTTCCGGGTCCGAGGTCACCGCGTCGAGGACCCGGACGAAGCGTTCGGCCATCGCCTCGACGGTCGCCTCGTCGAACAGGTCGGCGGCGAAGGTGATGCTGCCGGTCATGCCTGCGGGCCGGCCCTGGGGGCCGAACCGTTCACTGAGCTGGACGTCGAGGTCGAACTTGGCGGGGCGCTGTTCCCCGCTCAGCGGTTCGACGGCCAGGCCGGGGAGCTCCAGCGCCGCTTCCTCGTTGTTCTGGAGGCCCAGCGTGACCTGGAACAGCGGGTGGCGCGCCATCGACCTGGTCGGCGCCAGGTCCTCCACCAACCGCTCGAACGGCAGGTCCTGGTTGGAGAACGCCTCCAGCGACGTCTCGCGGACCTGTTGCAGGAGGTCCCGGAAGGAGGGCGTGTCGGCCACCCGCGCACGGAGCACCAGCGTGTTGACGAACAGTCCGACCAGGTCGTGCAGGGCCTCGTCCAGGCGCCCCGCGACCGGTACGCCGATCGGGATGTCGTCCCCTGCGCCGAGCCGGGACAGCAGGACGGCGAGGGCTGCCTGCGCCGCCATGAACACGGTGGCGCCCTCGGCCTTGGCGGTCCGCGCCAGCCGCTCGTGGAGTTCGGCGGGGATGGTCAGCCCCACGACTCCGCCCAGGTGCGTGGCCCGGACGGGACGCGGCCGGTCCGCGGGGAGTTCGAGCTCGTGCGGCATACCGGAGAGGGCGTCGCGCCAGTGGGCGAGCTGCTCGTGGAGGAGGCTCTCCGGGTCCGTGTCGTCACCCAGCAGGTCTCGCTGCCACAGGGTGTAGTCGGCGTACTGCACCTCAAGCGGTGCCCACTTCGGCTCCTGTCCGGCGCGGCGGGCCGCGTAGGCGATCGAGAGGTCGCGTGCCAGCGGCCCCCTCGACCACCCGTCGCTCGCGATGTGGTGGACCACGACGATCAGCGCGTGGTCGTCCGGCGCCACGGCGAACAGCCGGGCGCGCAGGGGGATGTCGGATTGCAGGTCGAACGTCTGCCTGGCCGCTCGGGCGAGTGCCGCGGGCAAGTCCGCGGGCGCCACGTCGGTCGTCGGCAGATCGATGTGGGCCTGGTCGGGGGCGAGGATCTTCTGGTACGGCTTCCCGTCCTTGGCCGGGAACACGGTACGGAGCACCTCGTGGCGCTCCACCACGTCCTGGAGGGCCTGGCGCAGTGCCTCGCGGTCGAGGGCTCCCCGCAGCCGCAGGGGCAGCGAGATGTTGTAGGTGTCGCTCGGTCCTTCCAGCTGTCCGAGGAACCACAGTCGCTGCTGGGCGTACGACAACGGGATCATCAGATCTCCTCCTGCCTGGAGCGACGACGCAGGGCAGGCCTGGTGCGCTTGGGACGGTTGAAATGGGACGAAAGGCCCGCCACGGTGGGGCTTTCGAAGATCGCCCTGAGGGGCAGTTCGACGTTCAGCGTCGAACGGATACGGCTGACGAGCCGGGTGGCGAGCAGGGAGTGTCCGCCGAGGTCGAAGAAGTTGTCGTCGATGCCGACCCGGTCCAGCCCGAGGACCTCGGCGAACGCCTCGCAGGCCAGCCGCTCCTCCTCGGTGCGCGGGGCCCGGTAGGACACCTCCAGCGCGGCGGTGAGGTCGGGGGCCGGCAAGGCGCGCCGGTCGAGCTTCCCGTTCACCGTCAGCGGCAGCGCGTCGAGTACGACGATCGCGGACGGGACCATGTAGTCCGGCAGCGCCGAGGCGATGCCGGCCTTCACTTCGGCCGTGTCCAGCGTCGTGTTTTCCGTGGGGACGAGGTAGGCGGTCAGCCGCTTGTCGCTGGGGATGTCCTCGCGGACGATGACCGCGGCCTGGGCCACGCCTTCCTGTCCGAGCAGCGCCGATTCGATCTCGCCGAGTTCGATGCGGAAGCCGCGGACCTTCACCTGGTCGTCCGTACGGCCGAGGTAGTCCAGCGTCCCGTCCGCACGCCAACGCGCCAGGTCACCCGTCCGGTACATCCGTTCACCCGCCGCGCCGAACGGGCACGCCACGAACCGCTCCGCCGTCAACCCCGGACGGTTCAAATAACCCCGCGCCAGCTGGACACCCGCGAAATACAACTCACCCGACACCCCCACCGGCACCGGACGCAACCGCGCATCCAACACATACGCCCGCGTATTCCACAT
>NZ_JBHVJA010000035.1:0-3645 GCF_042799335.1 Streptomyces sp. NPDC057697
CGCACCGGTCACAGCGACGGTACCGCGGCGCCCGCCTCGGTGAAGGTGGCCACCGGTAGTGCGCCCAAGGCGAGCAAGCAGCCGACGATCTCGGGCACCGCGAAGGTGGGCAAGGTCCTCAAGGCCGCCAACGGCACCTGGTCGCCCGCGCCGACTTCGTACGGCTACCAGTGGTACGCCAATGGCAAGGCGATCTCGGGTGCGACCAAGTCCTCGCTGACGCTCAAGTCGGCCCAGAGTGGCAAGAAGATCACCGTGAAGGTGACCGCTCGCCGCACGGGTCACAGCAGTGGTTCCGCCACCAGCAAGGCGACGAAGGCGGTCGCCCGCTGACGCGGATGAGTGGATGAGGTGAACGCGAGGCAGGGGCCGGGTGGCCCGCACCGTCCGGTGCGGGCCACCCGGCCCTCGCGCTCTCGGGGATGCCCGTCGCCGGGCGCGGCGTCGATTCGAAGACGGCGTCGATTCGAAGACGGCGTCGATTCGAGAACGGCGTTGATTCAAAAACGGCGTCGATTCGAGAACGGCGTCAGTTCAAAAACGGCGTCGGTTCGGGAGCGGTTCCGTCCGTGCCGCGAGACCTCAACGCCCCGCGCACACGCCCGCGTATATTCCGGTACGCGCTCTCCGCACGCGTGTGCGATCATCATGTGCGCTCTCCTTTACGAGTCGCACACATCTTGCATGTGCCCCCGCCCCGGGCTGTCTCGCCTGCGTGCGCCGTTCGCCGCTCGTCGTTCGTCGGTCATCGTTCGCGAACTCCGGGACGCAGGCGCAGCCTTCACCGGTCCGGGGGGAGCGGAATGCCCAAACACCATCCACACGCAGCCGCAAGATCGGGCAGATCGAGCGGTTCGGCGGCGTACGCCGTGCTGTTGCTCGCGCTGTCGGTCCTGCTCTCGTTGCTGATACCCGCCACCGCCGCGCAGGCGTACGCCCCTGCGGCGAAGGCGGCCGGCGCCCCGGCCGCCGAGGACTGCGTCGCGCTGCCGCTCTCCGGCTACAACGAGGCCGCCCCGGCCGAGGGCAAGCCGGTGATCCCGGGCGACGGCACGGTCTGTTACACGATCACCGCCGAGGCCGCCGGGATGCACCGGGTCGACCTCGTCGGCGGCGCAGACGCCGCTACGTACGTCACCGTCTTCGACGGCGACACGCAGATCGACTGCTACGACGGCAACTGGGGCGCGGGCTGGTGCCGGCTGCCCCGCGCGGGCGAGTTCACCCTCCAGCTGTACAACAGCTGGTCCGAGACGAGCAGGCCCACCCTCGCCGTCACCCCCCTCGCCACCACCAAGGGCTGCGCGCCGGAGATCGGCACGTCCTGGGACACCGCCCCCGTCGTCGGCTCGGCCGCCGCGCCGACCGCCGTCCAGTGCCGGTTCTTCGACGGCAAGCCGGGCGAGCGGATCACCACCGACATCAGGATGACCTCGTCCGGCCAGAGCATGGCCTGGATCACCGACGAGACCGGCGCCCGGATCTGCCCGTACCGCAACGAGGACGGCAGCAAGGGCTGCGTCCTGCCCGGTCACGGCCCCTACCGGGTCCTCTCGCAGGTCGCCGAGGCCGAGCACGGTTTCCCCGCCGAGTACACCCTTGCCGTCCGCCGCACCTCCGACCCGGCCGGCTGCGCGCACCCCGCGCTGAACGGGTACAACTCCGGCCCCACCGCAGCCGACCCGGTCCACGGCTGCCGCACCTTCACCGCCCCGTCCGCCGGGCGCTACGACGCTTTCGCGGTCCACGACGGCGTGCGCTCCGCGCTCACCGTGTACGACCGGAACGGCAAGACCGCCTGCGAGACCTGGGACGTCTGCACCCTCCCGGCCGCCGGTGACTACGCCGTCTACACCGACGCCGCCACCCTCGTCATCGACCACACCGCCACCACCGGCTGCGAGCCGGTCGAACTCGGCGTGCACAAGTCGCAGCTCACCCACGGCGGTGAGATCGACTGCCTGTCCCTGCCGCTCCCCGAGGGCGCCCGGCTGGCCGCGCTGGAGCCTCTCTACGGTCCCGCGCCCCACCCGGACGTGACGGTCGTCGACGCCGACGGCATCCAGCGCTGCTACCCGTCCGACCTCGTGGACGGGACCTGCGGGCTCACCGGCAAGGCCCCGTTCCGGGCCCTGGTCTCCACCGACAGCGACTCGAAGCCGACCGGCCCGTACACCCTCGCCCTGCACCGCACCGACGCGGCGGCCGACTGCCCGGCCCTCCCGGCGGGCGACTTCACCGCGACCGGCCCCACCGCCCGTGTCACCACCGGTGACGGCGTCTTCTCGCGCTGCCTGAGCATCCCGGCGAACGACCACAGCGCCGGGGAGAACATCCAGCTCCAGGCGGCACCGGGCACCGCGTCCCTCGCCCAGTTCACCGTCCTGGACGTCCAGGGCAAGCAGATCTGCTCGTCCCGCCCCTCGGTCTCCGCCTGGGCGAACTGCGCGCTGACCCCGGGCGTCGCGCACACCGTGCTGGTCACCGGCCGCGACACCCCCGGCGAGTACACCGTGGCCCGCCGCGATGTCACCGCGACCGCGAAGGGCTGCGCCGCGAACCCGGCGACGAAGCCCGGCGGCCCGTCCACCGGCGGCGCCCTGGGCGCCCCCGGCGAGCTGCGCTGCCGTCAGGTCACCACCGCCGACGCCCAGGACACCGTGCACCTCAACGTCCGTGACGCCCTCGGCACCGCCAACACGGTGGTGTACGGGGCGGACGGCACCGAGCTCTGCGACGGCAACCAGGCGTGCGCCGTCACCGGCTCCACCCGCTACCAGGTCCTGGTCACCGTCCCCGCGACGCTGAAGGCCGCCGACGCGTACCGCTTCGACGCCCTGCGCATCGCGGGCCCGGACGGCCCGGCCGCCGAGTGCGAGAAGGTCGCGAGCATCGCGTACGGGTACGGCCCGGTCACCGGCACCCTCGACGAGGACCACAGCGCCGTCTGCGCCGCGCTGCCGACCGCGTACAGCGACCGTTTCACGATGAAGATCAGCGACACGGAGGGAGCCGCCGACACGGCGGTGCCCGCGCTGTACGACCCGAGCCTGGACAACGGCTGCACGTACTCCGCCTCCGCCGGCTACACGTGCCGGGTGATCGAGAACTACTCCAGGGAGCTCACCCCGAGCATCCTGGTCCTCTCCCTGCCGGAGAAGGCCGCGCGGACTTCGTACCAGGCCGAGGCGGTCTGCCCCGGGCTCTGCGGACTGGAGCGGGTGACCGTCACGAAGCTCACCCCGGCCACCGGCGCCTCCGGTACGAAGACGACGGTCACGGTCACCGGCACGGCCCTGCACAAGGACCAGCGCCTCGTGCTGCGGAACTCCGGCCGGGAGATCACCGCGACCACCGTCGCCGTCTCGCCCGACCGCCGCACCCTGACCGCCGAGCTGGACCTGACCGGTGCGGCCGAGGGCGCCTGGAGCGCGCGCGTCATCACGCCCGCCGGAGCCGAGTACGCCCGGGGCGACTTCACCGTCACCTCGGCCCCGCTCCGCAACAGCGCACGCCCCACGATCGGCACCACGGCCCGCGTCGGTGACCGCCTCACCGCGGCCACCGGCACCTGGGCCCCCGCCCCGACGTCGTTCGCCTATCAGTGGAACGCGGACGGCAAGGCGATCAGCGGCGCGACCGCCG
>NZ_JBHVJA010000036.1:2500-3591 GCF_042799335.1 Streptomyces sp. NPDC057697
TTTCGGAGAGAACCAGCTATCTCCAGGTTCGATTGGCATTTCACCCCTACCCACACCTCATCCCCGCACTTTTCAACGTGCGTGGGTTCGGGCCTCCATTCAGTGTTACCTGAACTTCACCCTGGACATGGGTAGATCACCTGGTTTCGGGTCTACGACCACGTACTCAATTCGCCCTATTCAGACTCGCTTTCGCTGCGGCTCCGCATCTTCTGCTTAACCTTGCACGGGATCGTAACTCGCCGGTTCATTCTACAAAAGGCACGCCATCACCCGTTAACGGGCTCTGACTACTTGTAGGCACACGGTTTCAGGATCTCTTTCACTCCCCTTCCGGGGTGCTTTTCACCTTTCCCTCACGGTACTGGTTCACTATCGGTCACTAGGGAGTATTTAGCCTTGGGAGATGGTCCTCCCGGATTCCGACGGAATTTCACGTGTTCCGCCGTACTCAGGATCCACTCAGGAGAGAACGAAGTTTTGACTACAGGGCTGTTACCTCCTATGGCGGGCCTTTCCAGACCTCTTCATCTACCTCGTTCCTTTGTAACTCCGTACAGAGTGTCCTACAACCCCAAGAGGCAAGCCTCTTGGTTTGGGCTGGTCCCGTTTCGCTCGCCGCTACTCAGGGAATCGCATTTGCTTTCTCTTCCTCCGGGTACTTAGATGTTTCAGTTCCCCGGGTCTGCCTTCTCATATCCTATGTATTCAGATATGGATACCACTCCATTACGAGTGGTGGGTTTCCCCATTCGGAAATCTCCGGATCAAAGCTTGCTTACAGCTCCCCGAAGCATATCGGTGTTCGTCCCGTCCTTCATCGGCTCCTAGTGCCAAGGCATCCACCGTGCGCCCTTTCTAACTTAACCGTTAAAAAGAATCACTACGTGATATCTTGCATTACTAATTGAATGTGAATTACTTCTGTTATCTAGTTTTCAAAGAACACGTTGGTGGAGCCTAGCGGGATCGAACCGCTGACCTCCTGCGTGCAAAGCAGGCGCTCTCCCAGCTGAGCTAAGGCCCCAAAATGGTCGGGAAGACAGGATTCGAACCTGCGACCCCATGGTCCCAAACCATGTGCTCTACCA
>NZ_JBHVJA010000037.1:0-1336 GCF_042799335.1 Streptomyces sp. NPDC057697
TGGGTGGCTGGTCGTTGTTTGAGAACTGCACAGTGGACGCGAGCATCTGTGGCCAAGTTTTTAAGGGCGCACGGTGGATGCCTTGGCACCAGGAACCGATGAAGGACGTGGGAGGCCACGATAGGCCCCGGGGAGCTGTCAACCGAGCTTTGATCCGGGGGTGTCCGAATGGGGAAACCCGGCAGTCGTCATGGGCTGTCACCCGCTGCTGAACACATAGGCAGTGTGGAGGGAACGAGGGGAAGTGAAACATCTCAGTACCCTCAGGAAGAGAAAACAACCGTGATTCCGGGAGTAGTGGCGAGCGAAACTGGATGAGGCCAAACCGTATGCGTGTGATACCCGGCAGGGGTTGCGCATGCGGGGTTGTGGGATCTCTCTTTTGCGGTCTGCCGGCCGTGAGACGAGTCAGAAACCGTTGATGTAGGCGAAGGACATGCGAAAGGTCCGGCGTAGAGGGTAAGACCCCCGTAGCTGAAACATTGACGGCTCGTTTGAGAGACACCCAAGTAGCACGGGGCCCGAGAAATCCCGTGTGAATCTGGCGGGACCACCCGTTAAGCCTAAATATTCCCTGGTGACCGATAGCGGATAGTACCGTGAGGGAATGGTGAAAAGTACCGCGGGAGCGGAGTGAAATAGTACCTGAAACCGTGTGCCTACAAGCCGTGGGAGCGTCGCTGTATGTGCTTGCACATGCAGTCGTGACTGCGTGCCTTTTGAAGAATGAGCCTGCGAGTTTGCGGTGTGTTGCGAGGTTAACCCGTGTGGGGAAGCCGTAGCGAAAGCGAGTCCGAATAGGGCGGTTGAGTAGCACGCTCAAGACCCGAAGCGGAGTGATCTAGCCATGGGCAGGTTGAAGCGGAGGTAAGACTTCGTGGAGGACCGAACCCACCAGGGTTGAAAACCTGGGGGATGACCTGTGGTTAGGGGTGAAAGGCCAATCAAACTCCGTGATAGCTGGTTCTCCCCGAAATGCATTTAGGTGCAGCGTCGTGTGTTTCTTGCCGGAGGTAGAGCACTGGATAGGCGATGGGCCCTACCGGGTTACTGACCTTAGCCAAACTCCGAATGCCGGTAAGTGAGAGCGCGGCAGTGAGACTGTGGGGGATAAGCTCCATGGTCGAGAGGGAAACAGCCCAGAGCATCGACTAAGGCCCCTAAGCGTACGCTAAGTGGGAAAGGATGTGGAGTCGCAGAGACAACCAGGAGGTTGGCTTAGAAGCAGCCACCCTTGAAAGAGTGCGTAATAGCTCACTGGTCAAGTGATTCCGCGCCGACAATGTAGCGGGGCTCAAGCGTACCGCCGAAGTCGTGTCATTCGTACATTGATCCT
>NZ_JBHVJA010000037.1:1434-3296 GCF_042799335.1 Streptomyces sp. NPDC057697
CAACGGGAGTACGGATGGGTAGGGGAGCGTCGTGTGCCGGGTGAAGCAGCCGCGGAAGCGAGTTGTGGACGGTTCACGAGTGAGAATGCAGGCATGAGTAGCGATACACACGTGAGAAACGTGTGCGCCGATTGACTAAGGGTTCCTGGGTCAAGCTGATCTGCCCAGGGTAAGTCGGGACCTAAGGCGAGGCCGACAGGCGTAGTCGATGGACAACCGGTTGATATTCCGGTACCCGCTTTGAAACGCCCAGTACTGAATCAGGCGATGCTAAGTCCGTGAAGCCGGCCCGATCTCTTCGGAGTTGAGGGTAGTGGTGGAGCCGATGAACCAGACTTGTAGTAGGTAAGCGATGGGGTGACGCAGGAAGGTAGTCCAGCCCGGGCGGTGGTTGTCCCGGGGTAAGGGTGTAGGACGCACGGTAGGTAAATCCGTCGTGCATATAAGTCTGAGACCTGATGCCGAGCCGATTGTGGTGAAGTGGATGATCCTATGCTGTCGAGAAAAGCCTCTAGCGAGTTTCATGGCGGCCCGTACCCTAAACCGACTCAGGTGGTCAGGTAGAGAATACCGAGGCGTTCGGGTGAACTATGGTTAAGGAACTCGGCAAAATGCCCCCGTAACTTCGGGAGAAGGGGGGCCATTCCTGGTGATAGCACTTGCTGCTTGAGCTGGGGGTGGCCGCAGAGACCAGCGAGAAGCGACTGTTTACTAAAAACACAGGTCCGTGCGAAGCCGTAAGGCGATGTATACGGACTGACGCCTGCCCGGTGCTGGAACGTTAAGGGGACCGGTTAGCTGACTTTCGGGTCGGCGAAGCTGAGAACTTAAGCGCCAGTAAACGGCGGTGGTAACTATAACCATCCTAAGGTAGCGAAATTCCTTGTCGGGTAAGTTCCGACCTGCACGAATGGCGTAACGACTTCTCGACTGTCTCAACCATAGGCCCGGTGAAATTGCACTACGAGTAAAGATGCTCGTTTCGCGCAGCAGGACGGAAAGACCCCGGGACCTTTACTACAGTTTGATATTGGTGTTCGGTTCGGCTTGTGTAGGATAGGTGGGAGACTTTGAAGCGGCCACGCCAGTGGTTGTGGAGTCGTCGTTGAAATACCACTCTGGTCGTGCTGGATGTCTAACCTGGGTCCGTGATCCGGATCAGGGACAGTGTCTGATGGGTAGTTTAACTGGGGCGGTTGCCTCCTAAAGAGTAACGGAGGCGCCCAAAGGTTCCCTCAGCCTGGTTGGCAATCAGGTGTTGAGTGTAAGTGCACAAGGGAGCTTGACTGTGAGACCGACGGGTCGAGCAGGGACGAAAGTCGGGACTAGTGATCCGGCAGTGGCTTGTGGAAGCGCTGTCGCTCAACGGATAAAAGGTACCCCGGGGATAACAGGCTGATCTTCCCCAAGAGTCCATATCGACGGGATGGTTTGGCACCTCGATGTCGGCTCGTCGCATCCTGGGGCTGGAGTCGGTCCCAAGGGTTGGGCTGTTCGCCCATTAAAGCGGTACGCGAGCTGGGTTTAGAACGTCGTGAGACAGTTCGGTCCCTATCCGCTGTGCGCGTAGGAATATTGAGAAGGGCTGTCCCTAGTACGAGAGGACCGGGACGGACGAACCTCTGGTGTGCCAGTTGTTCTGCCAAGGGCATGGCTGGTTGGCTACGTTCGGAAAGGATAACCGCTGAAAGCATCTAAGCGGGAAGCCTGCTTCGAGATGAGTATTCCCACCCTCTTGAAGGGTTAAGGCTCCCAGTAGACGACTGGGTTGATAGGCCAGATGTGGAAGCCTGGTAACGGGTGGAGCTGACTGGTACTAATAGGCCGAGGGCTTGTCCTCAGTTGCTCGCGTCCACTGTGTT
>NZ_JBHVJA010000038.1:0-1952 GCF_042799335.1 Streptomyces sp. NPDC057697
GGTTTGTCATTCTGACAAATAACCCTTCGGGAAATAAAAAAAACGGCTCCATAAAGAGGAACCGTTTTGCTTCAAAAATCACGTTTTGTGTTATACTGGAGAAACGAAATTGTGTTTTCAAAATTGTCATTTTCGACATGATAACTTTTCTCGTAGTGTGGTTTTGCCGAACCCACTACTTTTTTTATGTCTCCGAACTTCATTTCTTCCCGTTCCGGCTTAACAATCCCTTTTGATTTTCGATACATATTCATTCCGGAAGGATACATGTGCAGCCGTCCGCCTTTTAAAAATTTCTTTTCCCGACCTTCTACGATCTTTGTTTGCACCTCACAGCCCTCTGAAGCCACTTTTAAGGCTGTTTCCCTGTCTTGGACATCTTCTAGGTCTATATCAGTCAAATAAGCGCTCAAATAGGCTCCTATGTTGTCTATATCCTTTAATGACTTGATTGTTACAAATCCTAAACCCCATAGACTCCTTAATTCAGCATTTTTAATATAAATCTTATCCAAATCATTAAAGCGCATTAAAACATGACAATGCCAGGCTCCACGTCCTTGTGGCTCTACCACCGATAAATAATCTATCGAACTTTCTTTCTTGTATTTATAACGCAACCTGTCGATAAAATTTTGAAAATCACTATAAAGTTTTTTCGTGTCCGTCATATTTTTCTTGTATGTCAAAGTTATATGTAATTCATTTGGCCGTCCTATAAAATTGTTATTTATCAAATAACGCAGCTTCTTAAAGGTTTGTCTCAAAGAATTATAATTTTCCTGCCGATTTTCCGAATGCTCGAACTCCCGGATCTCCCCAGTAGAGAGGTCTACAAACCTATCCTTGTCCAATTTTTTGATATTATTTTTCCGGTTCATCTTCTCCATATGCTGAACTTCAATGACGTGATTCATAGTGGTCACTTTTACAACATCATTTGGAGCTATGAAAACCGCGTCACCATTGCGTTTATCCATCCATTTCCCCTCAATTTTTCCTGTAATGTTTAATTAAAATCAAGTTAATAATAAAGAACCCCAAATCCGAAGTCAGTTTTTCAACAAAAATTAGCGTCCTTTTCCCAAATAGTCCCTATACAATTCCTTAATAGCAAACTCAATTACAGCATCTTTTGAAACTCTTCCAAATTCATTGTGTTTTGTAAAATGTTCGGCTAATAACTCTAGCTTTTTAAATGTTTCAACAGTAATTCGAGGTCCAATTTGTTTTTTCTCTTCCATCCAAACACACTCCTAACAAGTTGTTAACATAATTCTAACATTGGAAATAATAGAATTCAAGAACAGAAAAAAGAAGCACACTCGGAATGATATTTCGTTTCCTTTTGATTCCGAGCCTCCACCCCTTACAATCCCCAAAGGCAACCGACAAGGGAAAATTCGTCCCTTATCGGCACCTCCGGAAATTGTACAGCAAGGGGTCACTCCCAATAAAAAGACTACGACATATAAAACAGGTTTAGCTTCAGAGAAAAAGAGCATAAGGAAACTCGGTGCCACCCTAAAAAAAAGGGTGTCAAACAGGCTGTGCCTGTTGAGTTTCTATGCTCTTAGAACAGGTGCCGTTTTTGAAGCCAAAGATATAGCATAGATACCCCATAGATATAGCAGGGATATACCAAAATATCTCTAGAGATACGGGTATCTATGCTATATCTCTCTACAAGATTCCTCCACACGCTTGACGGAAATGCTTCAGCATTTTAGCACTCACTCGACAGAGTGTATAAGTGCGCCATTCGGAATTTCAAAGCTTCAAATTTCACAGAGAGTGCCCATTTATACACACCCCCTAAATCGTGGTGTGACAATGGGTTCTCGCCGGCTCGAAATCGGTTTGTCATTCTGACAAATAACCCTTCGGGAAATAAAAAAAACGGCTCCATAAAGAGGAACCGTTTTGCTTCAAAAATCACGTTTTGTGTTATA
>NZ_JBHVJA010000039.1:0-1705 GCF_042799335.1 Streptomyces sp. NPDC057697
CACTTTATAGATAACATCAAACATTTTTTTAATGCTTGAATGGGAAGTTAAAAAACAGAAGACTATTTCATAATAAGAAGGTGAAAAACCCGAAGAAATCAAAATCGCGGATAAAAAAGGAACTTAAAAACACTTCCGGTTTTTAAGGAATTTCGCCATAATTATTTTATCTTTTTCTCTTGACTTTAAGGACTTGAAACTGGCAGGATAGCTGACTGCTCTAGGAAACAGGGGCGAAATTCGATTACCTATTGCCGACCCAAAAAAAATAATAATTGGGCGGCAATAGGTAATCGATCGGTTGAAACTGGCTCGGTAGTGATGCCTGAGGTTTCCAGTCCGCCTTGCTGATCGCCAGACTTTCGTCTGCAACGCCTTTTTACATACAATGCACGTCCTGTATGCTGCTTCATGGGTTTGTCCTGTGTTCTCTCACACGGTCACACTCAATTGTGTGCCGCAAGCATGAAGCTTTGGCCGTTGATACCCGCACCGTAATGCGCCGTACAACCACCGGACCGTTTATGGCCGTCCTCGCCATTTCACCACAAGCGCAGCAAGGAACGCTTATTTGTGGCTACATCTCCGTATTTTTGCAGTGGACGGAGCAACTCCTGACGTCAGTTTATTTTACACCCCTTAACGGCAGCTGGGTGACGAAAGAAAAAAGGGCGACAGTTCCTGACTGATTGTGAGTTATTACACCCAAAACAGTCATTCACTGTCACCCTTTTTATCCCCGTAAAACCTTGATTTTGAAGCCTTTTCCGAGTATAATAGATAACATCTAAATGACGTTGTAAGAGGTGCGATCTTACAAACAGTCGGAGTGTTCAATGCTACCAACATTGAGCACTTTTTATTTTGCCTTTTTTCCGTTCGTATTTAATTATCTATTATTCTACTATTCGAATTTTGAGAATACAAGGCTTTAAGGGAAACTTCTTCCTCCAAAACTGTGGATAAACGACATGCCTTTCCATTTTTCAGCTTAAAATTTAATCTGAATCTGCGGATAACTCCTCTAAATCTATAATGATTTGCTCCAACATATCATTGAAAAGCTTATGTCTAAAACCTTTCGGTTGCTTCTTGGCCAACTTATCGAGCCGTTCCTTCAAATCATTTCTAGCATAAAAATTTATTTTCGTATGAGTATCTTCCATCTTCGACCCGTTTCTCGTCCGATATGGGCCTCTTTTTTTGTTTTTTTGACCTTTTACACCCGAAGACGTTAAAACCTCTCTATCGGCCTCTAAATGTGTTTTAAACTCATTTTCCAAAATAGTCCCTTCTTTCATGAGTGTATTTCATTCTAAACATAATTACGGCCGGCTACGCTGTTGCGCTGCCGGCCATATAAACGTAGACATGTAGACGTGTCTACTTAATTCATTTATTAGACAGCTTTTTCAACATGGTTTGATACATTGCTTTTTCATCTTCGGTCAATGTTTCCTGGAGAAGCTGCTCCACTTCTAACAAAAGACCTGGCATTTTTAAGTCTTTAGCAAATGCTAAAGCCATTAACCGATCATGCTGATCTCGCGGAACTTTAATTGTTCCCCTCTTGTCTTTATTTTTCTTTACACTCTGCGTCCACTCATTGCCCCTCGTTGTCTTGTTCCGATGTGGTCTCTCCAAAAGGCCCATCATATCCCATCCTCTCTAACATTTCTTTTGCAAGACGCTTATACATATACAA
>NZ_JBHVJA010000041.1:0-1504 GCF_042799335.1 Streptomyces sp. NPDC057697
TTTTGCGCTAGTTGGCTATGTCGACAAGCTGACATACGCATATCGTAGGTATTTGGATCAGGTTGTGGCTTTCTAGTGTATAGCGCAAAAACGCTAAGCGCAGCCGTGCCAGGAATAGTTTTTTTACATGGATTAGGGAGACGCAAAGAGCGTGCGGTTTCGTCCGCACACTACGAGCCAAACCTCCACCCCAAAACAAAGGGTAATGCAAGGTCAAGGGCTTTAAAAAAATACCGTAAACACTAATATAGGAGGTAACTGGATGTATGGGAAAACCCATTGATGAAAAAATGATCGATTTTAAAAAAACTTATTTATCGGGTGAAGTTTTGCCGGAAGTCAGAACGTTTATCGAGTCATTTTCTAAGAGTGAAGATTTGGTTAGGGCTGCATCGAGTTGGTTAGAACATTATTTTCTGGCAACACGAAACTTTCTTGTAGTTGATATGAATGAATATTATGCGGATATTGCTGGAGTATTAGGGATTTTAAGCGATGCAGCGCATAACCTTCCGAGAGCAATAAAAAAACATGATGCTTCTTTATTGAAGCAAGAATTCCAGAGGTATGTAAATGCCTGTTATCTTTGTTCGCAGTTTTTAGAAGAAAATTCGCGGCAAGATGACATTACAAAAAGATTCAAAAACCTCTTAATACCACCGAAAGATGAAATAAGACAAAAAGAAGAACAGAGTCCTGAACAGTGGTTTATAAACGAAATACAGTCTTTACTTCAAGTTGACCTCTCGTCCCTTTATTCCGAAAAATATTGTCAAGGATTTGAGCATGTAACTAGCCATATAAAAGAAATCCTAGAGGAATATGAAAAAATTAAAAAGAAAATGGACAAATTTTAACAAACATTTATCGTTACAAGGGGGATTCTTTTATGAACGATTATGAGGATTATGAGCTCGATCCCGAGCCTGAGAATGAAGAAGTAAAATTTTATGACGATCAGTTTCGGAAATTTAGCGAGTATCCCTTAGCAAATAAGGATGATCTTTCCGTACAAAGAGCAATGGTAATTGTTCATGAATTGGAATCATATGCAGAGGGTGGATCATACAGCTTGTTTGAGGATATTTTCATTGATAAAGAACCCTTTTCATCGCTTTATGCTTGTTTTAAAAAAGACTATGAAAAACAATTCGGTGAACCATTTGACGAGCTTGAGCTGATGTTTTTAGAACCTTTGCAACTGGAGCTGATTGCTGCTTTTGTGAATGGAGTCCTAGAGGCTTCGCAAGTGGAGCCTGACGAGACGACATAGTGGTAATTTTGTGGTGCTAAATTGGTATATATTTTTGAAAATAAGCTTGCTACACTAAAGGAGGTGTAAACATTTTAGAAGTTCGGGGGTCTGTTGAGATGGATTATATTTTAAGCGAAAAGAGGCGAAGAGTGGTTGAAGCTATTGATCGTTTCGGTGTCATCACGAGTGTTCAGCTTGAGCGCTTTCTAAAAGATATGGGAGTCATGACGATTTACCGCGCTCGGGCAC
>NZ_JBHVJA010000042.1:0-1269 GCF_042799335.1 Streptomyces sp. NPDC057697
GGACGCCGAGGGAGGCGGCGTAGGAGGTGAACTCCTCGGCGATGGCGGCGAAGACGGGCTCGGCGTAGTCGACCAGGTCCATCTTGTTGACGGCCAGGACCACGTGCGGCACCCGCAGGAGCGCGGCGACGGCGGCGTGCCGCCGGGTCTGCTCGACCACGCCGTTGCGGGCGTCGACCAGGACGACGGCCAGTTCGGCGGTGGAGGCGCCGGTCACCATGTTCCGGGTGTACTGCACGTGCCCGGGGGTGTCGGCCAGGACGAACCGGCGGCGCGGTGTCGCGAAGTAGCGGTACGCGACGTCGATGGTGATGCCCTGCTCGCGCTCGGCGCGCAGGCCGTCGGTCAGCAGTGCCAGGTCGGGTGTCTCCTGGCCGCGGCTGCGCGAGGCGTGCTCGACGGCTTCCAGCTGGTCGGTGAGGACCGACTTGGAGTCGTGCAGCAGACGGCCCACGAGGGTGGACTTGCCGTCGTCGACGGAGCCGGCGGTGGCGAACCGGAGCAGGGTGGTGGTCGACGGCTGTTCGCTGATGGCGGTCATTTAGAAGTATCCCTCGCGCTTGCGGTCCTCCATGGCGGCCTCGGACATCTTGTCGTCGGCGCGGGTGGCGCCCCGTTCGGTGAGCCGGGAGGCGGCGATCTCGGTGATGACGGCGTCCAGTGTGGTGGCGTCGGAGTCGACGGCGCCGGTGCAGGACATGTCGCCGACGGTGCGGTAGCGGACCTGGCGGGTCTCGGTCGGCTCGTTCTTCCTGGGGCCGCCCCAGTCGCCCGCGGTCAGCCACATGCCGGAGCGGCTGAAGACCTCGCGCTCGTGGGCGAAGTAGATCCGTGGGAGTTCGATGTTCTCGCGTTCGATGTACTGCCAGACGTCGAGTTCGGTCCAGTTGGAGAGGGGGAAGACGCGGACGTGTTCGCCGGGGGCGTGGCGTCCGTTGTAGAGCTGCCACAGTTCGGGGCGCTGGCGGCGCGGGTCCCACTGGGAGAACTCGTCGCGCAGTGAGAAGACCCGTTCCTTGGCGCGTGCCTTCTCCTCGTCGCGGCGGCCGCCGCCGAAGACGGCGTCGAAGCGGTGCTGCTGGATCGCTTCGGTCAGCGGGAGGGTCTGCAGGGGGTTGCGGGTGCCGTCCGGGCGTTCGCGGAGTTTCCCGGCGTCGATGTACTCCTGGACGGAGGCGATGTGGAGCCGGAGCCCGTGGCGGGCCACGGTGCGGTCGCGGTGTTCCAGTACCTCGGGGAAGTTGTGTCCGGTGTCCACGTGCAGCAGTG
>NZ_JBHVJA010000043.1:0-1219 GCF_042799335.1 Streptomyces sp. NPDC057697
GGACATTGTTTGGGACCATGGGGTCGCAGGTTCGAATCCTGTCTTCCCGACCATTCTCAAACTATAAAGATAATATACTGGTTTTCTTTTTTTCTCTTTTTTTTAAAAAATGCTTGATTTATAGAGAGGCACCGTGGTATATTATTAAACGTCGCTGATGAACAGCAGACAACAACAAAAAGCTTCGGAAACAACTTAAAAAAAGTTGTTGACATAAAAGAAGCTGAGTGGTAAGATAATAAAGTTGCTTCAACAAGCGGTAATGATCTTTGAAAACTAAACAAGACAAAACGTACCTGTTAATTCAAAGTTTTAAATAAATCGCACAGCGATGTGCGTAGTCAGTCAAACTACTTTATCGGAGAGTTTGATCCTGGCTCAGGACGAACGCTGGCGGCGTGCCTAATACATGCAAGTCGAGCGGACAGATGGGAGCTTGCTCCCTGATGTTAGCGGCGGACGGGTGAGTAACACGTGGGTAACCTGCCTGTAAGACTGGGATAACTCCGGGAAACCGGGGCTAATACCGGATGGTTGTTTGAACCGCATGGTTCAGACATAAAAGGTGGCTTCGGCTACCACTTACAGATGGACCCGCGGCGCATTAGCTAGTTGGTGAGGTAACGGCTCACCAAGGCAACGATGCGTAGCCGACCTGAGAGGGTGATCGGCCACACTGGGACTGAGACACGGCCCAGACTCCTACGGGAGGCAGCAGTAGGGAATCTTCCGCAATGGACGAAAGTCTGACGGAGCAACGCCGCGTGAGTGATGAAGGTTTTCGGATCGTAAAGCTCTGTTGTTAGGGAAGAACAAGTGCCGTTCAAATAGGGCGGCACCTTGACGGTACCTAACCAGAAAGCCACGGCTAACTACGTGCCAGCAGCCGCGGTAATACGTAGGTGGCAAGCGTTGTCCGGAATTATTGGGCGTAAAGGGCTCGCAGGCGGTTTCTTAAGTCTGATGTGAAAGCCCCCGGCTCAACCGGGGAGGGTCATTGGAAACTGGGGAACTTGAGTGCAGAAGAGGAGAGTGGAATTCCACGTGTAGCGGTGAAATGCGTAGAGATGTGGAGGAACACCAGTGGCGAAGGCGACTCTCTGGTCTGTAACTGACGCTGAGGAGCGAAAGCGTGGGGAGCGAACAGGATTAGATACCCTGGTAGTCCACGCCGTAAACGATGAGTGCTAAGTGTTAGGGGGTTTCCGCCCCTTAGTGC
>NZ_JBHVJA010000044.1:0-1153 GCF_042799335.1 Streptomyces sp. NPDC057697
TTGAGGCCTTTGGTGATGTCGCCGATCTTGGAGAGGCCGGCGCCTGCGCCCTTGGCGATGTAGGTCATGGGGTCGATGACCTTGCCGGCTTTGCCGGCGACGGAGAGGACCTTGGCGACGGCTCCGGCTTTCCCGGCTCCTGCGGCGGCGCCGCCGGCGCCTCCGGTGAAGACGGTGGTCAGGACGTTGAAGGTGACGGCTCCGGCGGCGCGGCCGGGGTTCTTGCCCCATTCGTCCCAGGCGACGAGTGCTTTGCCGGTTTCTTTCATGGCGGTGCGTGAGTCGCGGAGCCAGGAGGGGAGTTTGTCGTCGGGCAGGGCCCAGAAGAGGGTGCCGGCGCCGGGGAGGGAGGAGATGACCAGGCCGGTCGCGAGTTGGGCGAGGCCTTTCCAGGCTTGTCCCATGGCGTCCCAGCCGCCGAAGCCGACGAGGGTGCCCAGGCCCTTGATGGTGCCCCAGATCCCGTCGACGATCAGTCCGTCCCAGACGAAGGACTTGACCCAGTGGCCGACTTCGTACCAGTGGTGTTTCTCCTCGACGGGGTCGCCCCAGGGGAGTTTGGCGTTCTTGAGGTCGTCGGCGTTGAATCCGTACTGGTCCTTGCGGTCCGAGCCGTCTCCGGCGACCATCTGGGTTCCGCCGAACAGGGCGGTGATCTTGTTGTGGCAGGTGCGTTCGGCGGCCCAGAACGCGGCGACGGTCGCGGTGATGTCGTCGCGGAGCTGGTTGTGTTCCTCGACCTTGTCGCCGTCGTATTCCCAGTCGTCGTCGTCCTTGTTGGCGTTCACGAACTTCGTCGCGTCCGTCTTGAGCTGTTCGAGTTTGGTGACCAGGGGGCGGATCTCGGTCGCGTAGTCGGACAGTGAGGAGGCGACTTTCTCCAGGTCGTCGGCGAACGCGTCTGCCCGGTCCTGGACCGGTTTCGTGGAGGCGAACAGCTGCTCGGCCTCGGGGGCCTTGTAGTAGGCGGACAGGGCCTGGAAGTGGGTGTGGACGGAGGAGCCGGTGTCCCGGATGTTCCCGGCGTCCTTGGTCAGGCTCGCGTGGTCCTTCTCCAGCTGGCCGAGGTTGCCGGTGTACTGGGGGATCGCTTCGGGTTTGATCACCGCGTCTGCACCCCGGGCTTCTTCGGGTCCAGGTCCACCGCGCCCAG
>NZ_JBHVJA010000045.1:0-1096 GCF_042799335.1 Streptomyces sp. NPDC057697
CCCCCATACCTCGGATGGACTCAGCCTGTTGAACTCATGCCGAGCATCCTTCTGCGGCCGAACCTGCGCCTCCAGGCGGACCCAGTTCTTCCGGCCGCAATGCCGGTACTCCGGCTGCTTGCCCTTCTCGTAGAGCCGCACACGCACAGGGCTTGTAGGCGCGCCTAGGTACATCGTGCGGCCATCGTCGGGGTAGTCCCAATCCCCTCGCCGCTCGCCCTTCAGCTTGAACTCAGCCTTAACGTCCAGCAGCACGCCCAGGTGCTGATCCCACGCCCCAGGCACGTCCACATCGTGGCAAGAGTCGACCCGGGTGCAAGCATGGTCTGGCACCTCATCGCGCAGCCTGGCGACCGTCCTGGTGGTGTCCTGCCCCTTCACCTCCAGCATCACCAGGTCGCGGTGCGTACCACCGAACGAGACCGCACCGACCTCGTCGCCGGTATGCTCATCCTTCACCGACAGCCGCCGCTCGAACCCGTGGAAGCCCCTCCCCTCCCTAACCTGACACCCTGAAAACCAGACCATTCCGAGGAACGTTTCGGGCTTCACAGCCCGCGAAGTCGCCGAGTAAGCGTCGAACTCAGGCATTTTTCCCCCCAACCCGCGCCACTGTTGGCTTTGTGGCAGTTTTGCCCTTCTTTTTCGGGGTGGTTACCGGGGTACCCGACCCCCGTGTTACAAGGGGGGTGGCATTCGCCTCCGCCAGCGCCCGACGCATCCCGCCGCGCACGATGCGCGAGGCCGGTGTCGCTGCCGCTCCATCCGTACCTCGCGCCCCGCCCGCGGCGACCTTGCCCTTACGCCGGCCAATCTGCTCCAGCTCCCCCACCAGGTCAGCCGTCTGCTCCTCGAACAGATCGCCAACGATGCCCGCCTGCTCCAGCAGCTTCGCGTGCGCATCCTCCAGGTTCGAAGCCATGCGCTCCTTGGCTTCCTGGGTGGCTGTCTTCGCCGTCTCCAGGATGGCCGCCATGCGCTCGAAAACAGGCTGAGACTGCTCCAGGATCTCCGCGATGATGGATGACTTGCTCTGGCCCGAAACGTCGCTCAAACGCTTCAGGATCGCGTCCATGGACGGCGTGAGCGTCACGGA
>NZ_JBHVJA010000046.1:0-1092 GCF_042799335.1 Streptomyces sp. NPDC057697
CGGTAAGCGTGGCCTCCATCTCGCGCAGCGTTGCAAGCAGGATGACCCGCCTGCGGGAGACGCGCATCTGTTGGAAAGCCTGGGCGGTATATCGCACGCCTTCGCGGGCGAACTGCGTCAGGCGGGGCTCGTGCAGGGGATCGACCGGAATGCTGGAAATACCGGTCCTATGGATTATCGCGACCTTCTCGAGGATTTCGGCAAGCGAGGCTGACGCGACGCGGGGCTCTGGTTCGCGCAGCCAGGACAAGCGGCTCTGCCGGTCATGTACCTTCTCATCGATCAGCATATCGAGACGCTGACGCATATCCGCATCGAGTTTAGCATCGACCGCGGCGACCAGATCGGTTTCCGTCCGAAGCATCGCCTCGGCCGCCATCCGCTCAACGACGCTGATGCCAGGGATGACGATGCGTCGCGTGCGCAGCTCGTCCAGCAATCGATCAAGCAAAATGCGCCCGTCCACGATAGCCATGGCTTCGGTTTCCAGCCAAGTCATCATGATGCCGCGCGCTGGCCGGCTCAGATCGGTGAATCCGAAGCGCGCCTTGATGGCGGCAAGCTGATCGTAGCGGGTCGGCGCTCGCCGCGCGAAGTCGGCGACGACGCCTGCATCCACTCCGACCTGTTCGGCGATGTGGTCGAGCATGATTGCAGGCAACAGCTCGCCTGTGCGCAGATGTCGCCCCGGATAGCGCAGGCAGCAGAGTTGCAGGGCATAGCTCAAGCGGGTCGCCGGAGTGCGTGCGAAGCCGATCGCAGCAAGGTCCTCGGCATCGAGGCCATGATGTCGCACCACCGCCGCCTCGCTGTCGGGCAAAGCAAGCAACGCGGCGCGCTGCCGCTGGGTCATCGGAATACGTGCGGGCATGTTTCATCCTCCAAAAACCTCTTGCCTTTTGTTGGCTTAGTGAAAGAGGATTGTGAAAGACCCAAGGCTGCGGAAATTGGTGCATGCTGTTTCCGCCTCCAGATACGGCCGTTTGTGAAAGAGACGCAGATGACGCGCGAACCCTATCTGATCGGTTATGCCCGCGTGTCGAAGGGCGACGACCAGTCGAACGCCGCGCAGCGGCGCGCGCTCGATTCGGC
>NZ_JBHVJA010000047.1:0-1056 GCF_042799335.1 Streptomyces sp. NPDC057697
CGGTCGGTGACTCCGGCGGTCATGGCGTCTCGGACCACCTGCGCGACACTCGGGGCCTCGTCGCTCGCGGTCACGACCGAGGGGGCCGGGGCGGCGGTTGTCGCGATGGCGTCGCCCGCGACAACGGCCCGGCTCGTCTCCAGGTCGGAGACCCGCTCCCGCGACGTCGCGGGGTGTCGCTTCGTCATCAGGTCGACAACGACCGGAGCCGAGGAAACCGCCTCGGTGTCGCGGTCGGTCGCCTCGGTCGCCTCGGTCGCGACAAGGGTTGTCGCGGTCTCTGTCGCGATGTCGCGGTCGGCTGCGACAGGGGTTGTCGCGGTGTCGCGGTCGGTGTCGCGGTCGGTGTCGCGGTCGGTGTCGTGTCGCTGTCCGGGCAGTGTCGCGGTCCAGTCGTGCCGTGTCGCGATGGTCGCGAGACCCGCGACAGACTTCCGGCGGACAACCCGCGACACGATGGCCGCCTCGGCTGCGTCCGCCTCATCCCCGGACAGGCCGTGTCGCGCCGCGTCGATGGCGGCGGCCAACTTGGCCGCGCGGCGGGAGTGTGTCCGGGTGCCCTCCCGAGTGCCGGCCACCCGGTCCGCCAGGGTCACCGCGCGGTCGGCGGCCCGGCTGCGGGCGATGGCTGCGGAGTTGGCGCCCCGCCGGCCGATGCCGAGGGAGGCGGTCACGCGCTCCCGCAGCTCCCGCAGGGCGGCCCCGAGGATGCCGTCTGCCTGTCCGCCGGACATGCGCAGTTCCAGGCCGAGCAGGAGGTGGAGCATCACGGCCAGGAGGACGGGCCCGAGGACGACCCGGATCGGGCCGCCCGCCGCGCCGGAGACCTGGAATGCGGGGATGGCCTGGACGAGCACGGCGGCATACGCGAGGTAGGCCGGCCCCTTGGTCCGGGTGGCCCATGCGTAGATGGTCAGGGCCACGATGGCCGCCTCTGCGACACCGCACAGGAGGGCCCGCTCGGTCTGGTCCGTGATGGCCAGGGCCGCCCCGAGGAACCGGTAAGAGGTGTCCGCGGACATGCCGAGGGCCAGAGCGGCCGGGGCAAGGAGACCC
>NZ_JBHVJA010000048.1:0-1055 GCF_042799335.1 Streptomyces sp. NPDC057697
CTCCAGTTCCTTCTGGACAATTACAGCCGGTTTAAGTCAAACAGGAATTTGATTGAAGAATACGAGCAGGGGAGATACTGATGGTCGTTCATGTGAAATCGCTTGGTTTTGCCAGCCACCACAAAGGCGGCAAGCCGATCTCTCACATCAAAGAGCATATCAAGTACATAGAACTTGATCGTGATCATCACCGGACGCCGCCGGAACTGTTCACGGCTACCCAGGACAACATCAAACGAATTGAATTTTTCCAAAAGCTGAACGAACAGCCAAAGGTCGGCGTGGTCGGCCATAAGCTCGTGATCTCGCTCAGCGAGGATGAAAAAGAGCGCTACGGGACCGATCTGAAGGAATTGGTCCGAGACACCATGAATCGTTTTGAAACCAAGTACAACGTTAAACTAGATTGGGTTTCCGCCGTCCATGATGATAAAGGGCATCCTCACGCGCATGTCGTCATTCGAGGCTATAACGAGGATGGAAAACAGGTCGGCCTGTATCCTTCCCACCTGAAAGACTTGCATCAATTCGCTGATCAGGAAAAGCTACGGCAGTTTGAGAGATCAAAAGACAGCGCCCGCAGTCGTGATTTTTTGAAAGAGCTAGAGGAAGAAAGAAAGCATGAACCAACGCTTGATCTACCCCTTGCATTGGAGCCGGAACATGCCGTCAAAAACAAAGCACGATCAAGAGATCAAGAAATGGAACGTTGAGACAGGCCCCGCGGCCTGTTTTTTTGTTTTTCTGGCTTGTAGCGTTGACTTTTCGAAATAGGAAGGCATTTACGAGATTCATAGCGAATGTTGTAGCGCATAAGGAAAAATCGAGGTGATCCGCTATGAACACCGATACAACCGCTACAAAACTTACTTCAAAAGACGTGTCCTCCCGCCTTGGCATAGAGACCGTCACAGTCCGCAAATATTCAAAGCTGCTCGAGTCTCACGGCTATTTTTTCGAGCGCGACACCAAGGGCTGGCGACTCTACAACAAAGATGATTTATCCGCTATAGAGTATCTCTACAACATGAACAAATTGGACGGCCCATCCCTCC
>NZ_JBHVJA010000049.1:0-1022 GCF_042799335.1 Streptomyces sp. NPDC057697
ACCGTGTAGATTATGATAATGTCGCCGTTCAGGAAAAAGAGCGAGAGGTCGAGAAGAAAAAAGGCAAGAAAAAAGAAAAAGTGAAAGAGAAATACGAGGAGGAGAAAAAAACAGGCCGTTCTATGCTGCTGAATGTACCTGTAAAAGCTTCTAAAGGCGGTTATGCGGTTGTTTCTAACCTGTATTTTACGCCGTTGCCAGATGTGAAAACAAAAGGCGTACAAAGCGAAACTAACCCATTAGAAGATGAATCTGAAATTCAGGATGCACAGAAACAGCAGATTCAAAATTGGCTTAATGATTTCTTCAAAAAATATGCTGACGGAACGACAGATGATCTCACTTATATGATGGAGAAGCCGCAGGCTTTAAATGGGCAGCGTTCATTTGTCAGCTTAGAAAATCTCAAAGTCTATGCTTCAGGGAAAAATGGTTATATCGTAAAAACCAATGCGAAATTCCAAGAAAAAGACCTTGGAATTGAGAATACAGAAAGCTTCACAATGCACTTAAGTAAACGTGATGGTAAGTATTTTGTTGAAAAAATGGAAAACACACTAGGAGGAAAATAACTATGATGAATTTTTTTGCAAATCCTGTTTTAGCTGCTAGCCTTCCGTCTCTCGGTAATTTAGCGGATTGGGTACAAACTGAAGGCGGAAATGCTGTTGCAATTGTTTTGGTTTGTTTCGGTGTCTTTTACCTATTTAGACAGGACATTAGTAAATTGATCGGATTTGTAATTGCCGCCGGATTCGTATTTTTCGCGGTAGGTAATCCAGAGAGACTTTTAAAGCAAATAGGTGACCTTGCTTACACTGTATTTGGGGGGTAAGGAATGAGGTCATACAACTATAAAAAAACAATGAATCACCCTATAACGCTGTATAAACTGGGGCCTTTGAATATGAATTTTGGACTCAGTTTGGTACGAGGAGCATTGTTCGCAGCAATACTCCTCGTAATGATTGCTTTTCGTAAGTTCTTTAATAGTATCGGCTCAATCATGCCAGGATTAACCC
>NZ_JBHVJA010000050.1:0-1013 GCF_042799335.1 Streptomyces sp. NPDC057697
GAACTCCTCACGGGACAGCAGCACGAGGTGGGTCCGGTTCTGCCCGGACTCCACGGCGGTCAGGTCTTCGGCGGACAGGGCGCCGAACGCGCGGGGCCGCAGCCGGGCACGGGCCACGATCTTCCGGTCCTGGATGCCCATGCGGCCCTTGGACGCGCCGTTGAACAGGGACCGGGCGAACATGTCGAAGTAGTCGGCCCGCTCGCGGGGGGAGCCGACCGGCGCCATGTCGTCCCACGGGACGAGCAGGTCTCCGAACGTGTGGTGGACGTGCTCGATGTAGGTGGGGGTCGCGAACGCCTTGCCCGCGTTGAAGGGGAGGCGGTTCCAGCGGACCGAGGGGGCCCAGCACTGCGTCACGAACGCCATGTGGGCGGACTTGCCGGACTGGTTCACCGCCCGGTACGTGATGCTCCCCGAGGGCCGGCCCATGGAGGCACGGAACGCGGCCCCGATCTCCACGGCCGCGAACCGGTCCGGGCACATGTCGAACAGGCCCCACAGAGCCTCGAACGCACGTCGTCCGGCCGCGTCGTCCTCGGGCGGGGCCGCCATGGCGAACACCCCGAGGCCGTCTCCGTGGACGCGCACGTCATCGGCTCCCTCGGCAGTCCAGGCGCCGCCGCCGTGGACGTACAGCCATCGGCCGTCCCGGTTGTGCCACCCGAGGCGGCCGTACGCGGGGATGACCGGGTGCGGGGAGGCGAGCCGGATCGAGGTGGCGATGTCGTGCTTGGCCGTCTGGCCGCCGGACGCCATGACCGGCAGTTCCCGCAGCTCCGCGCGCTCGACCCATGCCACCTTGCCGAAGTCCTCGGCCGGGACGTCCGGGAGGTTCACCTCCCCTTCGTCGGGGCGGGACACGCGCAGGTCGTAATGGGTGATGACCGGCCGGAGCCGGTCGGCAACCTCGGTGGCCGCGATCGGGTACGGCTCCCCGGTGTCGTCGGCGTAGGCGGCGGTGATCTCGGTCCGGGCGTTCAGGATCTCTTTGCGCGAGACCCGTACGACCG